>CAVORS010000006.1:0-858759 GCA_963698635.1 uncultured beta proteobacterium | reverse complement strand
ATGTCCTATTTATTCGTTCCGTTGGTCTTGCTCTTGGCAAATGCGTGCGTGTACTTTCGAAACTTGTATCCGGAAGATTATGACTGTCAATGCATTTGGGGATAGTGATGCATCATAGACGCACTTTGGTAGGCCATGCCTAGTGCGAGTATGATGATTTTATATAGAGAGAATATCACAATTGTCAATATAAGAATATCTTTAAAGGGAACACGATTCTGATCTACTAATAGTGTACTGTATTGGTACGATACAAGGGAATCAGACTGCGTTTTCAAAGGTCATTCAGTCGGGTGCATTTATGACATACTCGGAGCCTTTTGGATACGGCACTTTCACACCCAGCTAACTATGGTACAATAGCAATCGATAATATCCCTAATATGCGTTGCTACCTTATTTCTTTGCTGTGCCTGGGCTGCTTGATTCACAACATGTAGAAAACGAGACGCCGGCCAGACGTTCTTGGAGGGAGGATATGTGATGTGCCGTTTTCGGAAAGTCGTCCGCCGCCGTGTTGCCATGATGATGCAGCATGATGATGGTAAAACGTCGAGGCGTTCTTCACACGCCTTTGCTGCTTTGCAACAAGAGTTCCTCGATTCCGAGCAAAAGACGCCTTTGTGTGGTTAAATCAATGGCAAATGAGCACATGACTGCTGATTCGGTGTTGATTCGATAGAGAATGTACTCGATTGGCGCCATCAGTATTTGAGTATGTCGGCGTATGAAGCAGTAGCGAGGAAACCACAGGAAATGTCGGCCGTCCACTAAGCACTGTGGAGTCATATCTTTCCTGTCGACCTGAGGATGGAATGAACTCGCAGGGATGAAAGGTTTTGTTGCGTGTCGTACGTTACATTGCCGTGATGCCGACACTGCTGGACTGCACGTCCTTTTGTGAAATAAATGAGAACCCATTTACGCAAAGATTGAAGCCAGTCCCATCATGGAATGAAGTCTTATAAATCATCGTTGGACTAAAAAAGTCAAATGACTGAGATCCTTTTCGAAGAAAACAACAGGCCTATCGTCGATGCATCCCAAGAGTGCGTCGACAATTCTCAGCGCCATGTGCAATTGAAGCAGCCGAAATCCCGTGCTAATGTGTCCCCGGCATCGCCAGCACCGCCGAGCGCATGCTGATCCTGATGGACATCGAGGCGCTCATGTCCAGCGCCGACATGGGGCTGATGGACACGCACCCCTCGGTTCAGTAACCCCGTCGACAACAATTTTTCGTCCGCATTCCCTGTTTCATCACCATGATCAATTCACTCTCTTTCCGGCAGAAAATCATTCTGCAAATTGCCGCTGCGGCGATCGGTATCGCCGCCATTGCCGCTTTGGCGGTGGTGCAATCGAAAAACCTCATTGAAACCGGTCGACGAGGCGAGCTCGTGACCGCGGTGCAGTCGGCCCATTCCATCGTGGAAGGTTTTCGGGCCCAGGCCCAGGCTGGCAAGCTGAGCGACGAGCAGGCCCAGTCGGCCGCGAAGGAGGCATTGCGCATCTCGCGATATGGCGCGGAGGGCAAGGACTATTTCTACATCTGGTCGATGGAGGGGACCGGTGTGATGCACCCCCTCAAGCCAGAGTGGTCTGGCCAGAACATGGTGGGCAAAATCAAGGACGCCAATGGCGCCGACATCATTGTTGACCTGACCACGGCGCTGAAGAAAAGCACCGACGGCCAGGCCTTTGTACCGACGCTGTTTCCGCGGCCCGGGGGCACGGAGGGTGTGCCCAAGCTGCAGTTCGTGATCAAGGTCGATGGCTGGAACTGGATGGTGGGGTCGGGCCTGTACACCGACGATCTCGCCGCACAGGTGAAAACGACCCTGTTGGCGGACATTCTCATCGGCCTCCTGACGCTCGGTGCCATCGTTGCGCTGGGCTGGTACACCCTGCGCAGCGTGACCCGCCAGATCGGCGGCGAGCCCTCGGAGGCACAGGCTGCGATGCGCGAAGTCGCCGCAGGCAATCTCAACGTTTCGCTGGCGCATGCGCCTGCCAACAGCTTGATGGCGACCCTGGGCGAGATGATCGCCTCCTTGCGCGATACCGTGTCCCAGGTGCGCAGTGCCACCGAGAGCATCAACGTGGCCTCGAGCGAAATCGCTTCAGGCAACCAGGACCTCTCGGCGCGCACCGAACAAGCGGCGAGCAACCTGGAAGAAACCGCGGCCAGCATGGAAGAACTCACCAGCACGGTGAGCCAGAGCGCCGATGCCGCGCGCCAGGCCAACCAGCTCGCGGCCAGCGCCTCTGAGGTGGCCGTTCGCGGCGGCCAGGTGGTCAGCCAGGTGGTCACCACCATGGAAGAGATCAACCACAGCAGCAAGAAGATCAACGACATCATTGGCGTCATCGACGGCATTGCTTTCCAGACCAACATCCTGGCGCTGAACGCGGCGGTGGAAGCGGCACGGGCCGGCGAGCAGGGCCGCGGCTTTGCCGTGGTGGCCAGCGAAGTGCGCAGCCTGGCGCAGCGCAGCGCCGAGGCGGCCAAGGAAATCAAGGGCCTGATCGGCACCAGCGTGGACAAGGTCGATGCCGGCTCGCGCCTGGTGGCCGAAGCCGGGCAGACCATGAGCGAGATCGTGGGCTCGGTGCAGCGGGTCACCGACATCATCGGCGAGATCACCGCCGCTTCGGGCGAACAGAGCGATGGCATCGCCCAGGTGAACACGCGCGGTGAACCAGCTCGACCAGATGACGCAGCAGAACGCGGCTTTGGTGGAAGAGAGCGCTGCGGCGGCCGAGCAGCCTGAGCGATCAGGCCGCCTCGCGGGTGCGTGCAGGTGTTCCGTTTGGGCTAGGTGTTTCGCGCGGCGTTGATCGGGCCCTGTGCGGCAGGCCAGCACGCTGATGACCGTCGCGACCCCCGGGTGCTCGGCGCGCCCTTTTTTCGACCATCGGTCTTCGGCGGGCCGCTATCGGTGCCGCGGAAAATGGCGTTTTTCGAGCACTTTAGTTGAGGCGTTGGTTGGTCGATATTAGGAGACCTTTTTCACGTTTCCCGAGGACCTTCCCATGGACACGCTCAAGCCGTCGAACCAGTCAAACGATCGAAACCCTGGCGCGCACGCCGCGCGCCAGAAAGCGGCCGCTGCCGAGTTCCTGACCTTCCGCCTGGGCGCGGAGGAATACGGCATCGACATCCTGCGGGTGCAGGAAATCCGCTCTTACGAAGAGCCCACCCGCATTGCCAATGCGCCCAGCTTCATCAAAGGGGTGGTGAACCTGCGCGGGGTGATCGTTCCCGTGGTGGACCTGCGTTTGAAGCTCAACTGCGCGAGCGCCCAATACAACGATTTCACCGTGGTGATCGTGCTCAATGTGCACGGTCGGGTGGTGGGCGCGGTGGTCGACTCGGTCTCTGATGTGCTGGCGTTGGGCCCTGAGGAAATCAGCGCCGCACCCGAGATGAACACCACGGTGGACACCAACTACATCACCGGCATCGCCAGCACCGCCGAGCGCATGCTGATCTTGATGGACATCGAGGCGCTCATGTCCAGCGCCGACATGGGGCTGATGGACGCCAGCCTGACCTTGCAATAACCCCGGCTGGCTTGACAGCGGGCGCACCCCATTCACCCCGATTTCAACCTGACATCACGCCCCGGTTTCGACCGTGCAAAGGACGCAACCATGACTTCCTCTCTCCTCCCCTCTTCCTCCAGCGCTGGCGAGAATCGCCAGGCACTCCTTGGCGACAAGGTGATGCTGGCCGCCGTGGTGCTCAGCGCCGTGGCCGCTGCCGTGCTGGGGCACTTCTACTTTGAACTCACCCTGGGGGTGGCCGGCGGGCTGGTCTTTGGTGGCATGGGTCTGGCCGCATATGTTCTGGCGCGCGGCACGGTGACCTCGCGCATGGTGCTCACCTTTTCCCAGGCGGCCCTGGTGGCGCTGCACATCCAGTTGGCCCACGGTGAGCTGGAATACCACTTCGGTGTCTTTGTGACCCTGGCGCTGTTGCTGGTGTATCTGGACTGGCGGCCCATCGTTTTTGCCGCCGCGCTTTTCGCGGTGCACCACGTGTTGTTTGATCGGTTGCAGGCAGCGGGCTTCGACTTTTACTGCCTCACCGAAGCGAGCTTTTGGCGTGTCATGTTGCATGCGGCCTACGTGGTGATTCAGACCGCATTGGAAGTGGTTCTGGCGGTCGGCATGGCGCGCACCGCGCAGGAAGGGCGCGAGCTGCTGCGCCTGGTGAAGGCGGTGGACCAGCCGGATGGCATCTCCCTGGACATGGGAGATCATGAAGCCAGCAGCGACGGAGCCAAGGCTTTGCAAACCGCGTTGAGGCGCATGCAGGCGGTGGTGGCTTCGGTGCAGGCGTCTGCTGGCCAGATCGAGGTGTCCAGCCGTGAGATCGCCACAGGCAACAACGATCTCAGCGTGCGCACCGAGCAGGCCGCCAGCAACTTGCAGCAAACAGCGGCCAGCATGGAGCAGCTCAACAGCACCGTGCGCCAGAGCGCCGACTCGGCGCGCCAGGCCAGCCAGATGGCGGTGGCCAACGCGGCGGTGGCCGCGCGTGGTGGACAGGTGGTGGGCGAGGTGGTCACCACCATGGAAGAAATCAACCGCAGCAGCCAGAAGATCAACGACATCATTGGCGTCATTGATGGCATCGCCTTCCAGACCAACATCCTGGCGCTCAACGCGGCGGTGGAAGCGGCCCGCGCAGGTGAGCAGGGCCGCGGCTTTGCCGTGGTGGCCAGCGAAGTGCGCAGCCTGGCGCAGCGCAGCGCCGAAGCGGCCAAAGAAATCAAGATCCTGATTGGCAACAGTGTGGAGCGCGTGGAGGCGGGTTCCCGCCTGGTGGGCGAAGCCGGCTACGACCATCGATGAGGTGGTGCTCAACGCGCAGCGCGTGGCCGACATCATTGGCGAAATCACGGCCGCTTCGGGTGAGCAAAGCGATGGCATCGGCCAGGTCAACGTGGCGGTGACGCAGCTCGATCAGATGACGCAGCAAAACGCCGCACTGGTTGAAGAGAGCAGCGCCGCGGCCGAGAGCCTCAAGGACCACGCGCAGCAGCTGGCGCTCGCGATCAAGGCCTTCAAACCTTCGGCGAACACGCGTTTCGCCTGACAGCTTGCCACCCTGCGCAGATACCCATGAAACCCATGACCTTGCAAAACCTGATGCGGCGCTTCTCGATTCGCCAGCGCATGTTGGGGGCGATTGCCGTGGTGTTGCTGTTGCTGGCGATTGTGGGTGGCGCGGGCGGCTGGGGCATGCACCGGCAGGCGCAGCTCACCGAGCGCTTTGTGACCCAGGCGTTCGAAGACAGCGTGACGCTGTCGGGCCTGCGCCTGGCGCTGGCAGACATGAGCCGGCACGAGAAAGACATGGTGATCCAGTACGAATCGCCCGAGCAACTCTCGCTGGCCAACATGCACTGGGAGCGCTCGCGTGACGATGTGAACCTTCAACTGGAAAAGTTGATGGGCCGCAGCGATGGTGAGGGCCGTGACCTGCTGGTTTCGATGCAGGCCAATCTGGTGGCTTATGTGGGCGAGGTCGAGCCTGTGGTGGCCAAGATCCGTGCAGGCAGCTATACCTCGGCCACAGTGGCCAGCCGCGTCCTGGACAAGGCAGACCAACGCTACGCCGGCTTGCTCAAAGATGCCCAGCAGTACCAGGCTCAGCTGGAGGGACGGGCGGATGCCCTGCGGATGGAAAGCGCGAACAACGGCCGCTGGACCCTGGTGGCTTTTGGCGTGGCGGTTGCGCTGGCCGTGTTGGTGGTGGTGCCCACCACCCTGGCCAACATGCAAAGCATTTGCCAGCCGCTGGACCAGGCGCAGGCGGTGGCCAATGCCATCACCAGTGGCGACCTCACCCAGCCCATTCACAACCAGGGCCGTGACGAACTGACGGCCCTTACCCGGGCCTTGTCCGACATGCAGGGTTCGCTGGTGCGCATTGTGGGCGAGGTGCGTGGCACCACCGCCGGCATCGGTGCCGCCAGCTCGGAGATCGCCTCAGGCAACCAGGATCTTTCGACACGCACCGAAAGCGCGGCAGGCAACTTGCAGCAAGCGGCTGGCAGCCTGGAACAGATCAATGGCATGGTGAGCCAAAGCGCAGACGCTGCCCGTCAGGCCAGTGAGATGGCGGTGGCCAACGCTGAGGTGGCCGCGCGGGGCGGAGAGGTGATGGGACAGGTGGTCACCACCATGGACGAAATCAACCGCAGCAGCGAAAAGATCAGCGACATCATCGGCGTGATCGACAGCATCGCTTTTCAAACCAACATTCTGGCGCTCAATGCAGCGGTGGAGGCCGCACGCGCGGGCGAGCAAGGGCGCGGTTTCGCCGTGGTGGCCGCAGAGGTTCGTGGGCTGGCCCAGCGCAGCGCCACAGCGGCCAAGGAGATCAAGGGACTGATTGGCAGCAGTGTGGACACCGTCGCGACGGGTTCGCGCCTGGTGAGCGAAGCGGGTGCAACCATCGCCGAGATTGTGGCCAATGCCCGAAAAGTCTCGGCCTTCATCAGTGACATCACCACGGCCGCACACGAGCAGTCTCAAGGCATCGGTCAGGTCAATCGGGCCGTGGGTCAGCTCGATCAGATGACCCAACAGAACGCGGCCCTGGTCGAGCAAAGCGCGGCGGCAGCGGAGAGCCTTCGCGACCAGGCTGCGCGCCTGACCCAGGTGGTACAGATCTTCCGCTTGGCCGGCGCGCCAACGGCTTCGTCAGGCATTCCTTCTTAAGCGAGAGCGTTGGCACATGTCTCTCTTCTCACTCCCCCACTCCACAGAGAGCCAGCCATGAGAACCAACCTTCCCGTCACACAACAGGGCTACCAGTTTTCGGAGGAGCAGACGCTTGTTTCCGTGACGGACCTGAAGGGTCGCATCGCCTATTGCAACCCATGGTTTGTCGCCGTGAGTGGCTATGAACGCTCGGAACTGATGGGCCAGCCCCACAACCTGGTGCGCCACCCTGACATGCCTGAAGAGGCTTTTCGCGACATGTGGGCCACGATTGGCTCGGGGCAGCCGTGGCGGGGCATGGTGAAAAACCGGCGCAAGAATGGCGATTTCTATTGGGTGGATGCGAACGCCACGCCCATTCGGCGAGAAGGCCAGATCGTGGGCTATCTGTCGGTTCGCACGGCACCCTCGACCGAGCAAATTGCCGCAGCAGAGGCGTTGTACGCCCGCATGCGCGCCGAAGCCAGCAGCGGACGCCTGGTGACCGGGCTCAAGAGCGGACGGGTGGTGCGGCAGGATCTCCTGGGTCGAACGCTGGGCGCAATGGCGCAGGCTGTGCACTACATTGGCCGCGGCGGCCTGGCCACGCTGGTCACGGTCATGGGCGCAGGTGCCCTGGCCGCATTTTTTGATCCGCTGGTCTGGGTGCCTGGCGGCCTGGTCATGACGGTGATCAGCCACGAGATCCAGCGTCGCAAAACGCACAAGTCTTTGCAGGTCATTCTGGAGGATGTGCTGGAGCTGGCTGCGGGCGATCTGGTGCACCGTGTTCGCACCGATCAGCCTGGCCAGCCCGGCGAGGTGCAGCGTGCGATCAACCAGCTCTCGGTGAACCTGCGCACGGTGATTGGCGACATCAGCACGGAAACGGTGAACCTCTCGACGGCCGTTGCCGAGATTGCCATGGGCAACCAGGATCTCTCCAGCCGCACCGAGGCGCAGGCGAGCAACCTCGAGCAGACCGCTGCCTCGATGGAAGAGATCACAGGCACCGTGCGCCAGAGTTCAGGCACTGTGATGGAGGGCGCTCGGGTCGCGGGCGAAGCGGCCAGCATCGCGCAGCACAGCAATGAGGCCGTCAACGGTGTGGTGCACGCCATGTCGTCCATCACCGAATCGTCGCGCCGCATTGGGGAGATCAACAGCGTGATCGAGGGTGTGGCGTTCCAGACCAACATCCTCGCGCTCAATGCCGCTGTGGAAGCTGCGCGTGCGGGCGAAGCCGGGCGGGGATTTGCCGTGGTGGCGTCCGAGGTCAGGGCGCTGGCCCAGCGCACCGCCGAGGCCGCCCGACAGATCAACCAGCTGATCACGGAATCTGCCGAACGGGTGGCGGGGGGAAGCACACAAACGAAGATGGCCCAGGAACGCATGCAGCAGGTTTTGCAGTCGGTGAGCCAGGTCAGTGCGCTGCTGGGTGAAGTCAGCACGGCGGGCCAGGAACAGCAACTGGGTTTGTCGCAGGTCAACAGCGCCGTGGCACAGATGGACACCATCACGCAGCAGAATGCCGCCATGGTGGAGGAGCTGGCCGCTGCTGCTCAGGAACTCAACGGGCAGGTCGCGACCGTCTCGGGCGCCTTGAATCTGTTCCGCCTGAAAGCCAGCGACCGTTCGGTGGCCGAAGTGGATGCGGTGGAGCTGCGCCGTTCCAGCAAAGGTCAGCCGCAGCCCGTTTGAGCCGCGACACTGGCCTTGCCTGGCCAGACCGCACGAACTTGCAGGCTCGAGGGAAAAGCCCCTGAAAGCGAGGGATTTGGCACGCCCTTCGGACAGGGGGCTTGCCTATACTGAGCAAACTGGTGGATGCAACCATCTGCCGCTCAGGGAACCCTTGCTCATGAACGCTCGCCTGCCCTCTTCTTTGCCGCCCCTCGATGCGTCCGCGCTCGCTGCCCATGTGAACACCCGCTGGCAAGACAACATCCTGCCCGAGCTGGTGCGCTACATCGAGGTTCCCGCCAAGTCGCCTGCGTTTGACGCCGACTGGGCCAGCCATGGCCTGCTCGATCGCGTGTTGCACAGCGCTGCCGATTGGGTGCAGGCGCAGCAGGTACCGGGCCTGACGCTGGAGATTTTGCGGTTGAGCGACGCCTCGGGCAAGCCCCGCACGCCAGTGCTGTTTTTCGAACTGCCTGCCAGCGAAGGACGCGATGGCGCGCCCGCGCCTGCATCGGGCCAGACGGTGCTGATGTATGGCCACCTCGACAAGCAGCCGGAATTCACCGGCTGGCGCAGCGACCTGGGTCCATGGACCCCGAAAATGGAAGACGGCAAGCTGTATGGCCGAGGCGGCGCCGACGACGGTTATGCGGTTTACGCCAGCATCGCCGCCATCCAGGCCTTGAAGGCGCAAGGTGCGGCCCATCCGCGCATCGTGGGCCTGATCGAGACCTGCGAAGAAAGCGGCTCTGGGGATTTGTTGCCTTACGTAGACGCCTTGCGCGCACCGGGCCACAACCGGCTGGGCGATGTGGGGCTGGTGATCTGCCTGGACAGCGGCGCGGGCAACTACGACCAACTGTGGCTCACCACCAGTTTGCGCGGCATGGCCAGCGGTGTGCTGAAGGTCGAGGTGCTGACCGAGGGCATCCATTCGGGCGATGCGTCGGGGGTGGTGCCGTCGAGTTTTCGCATCATGCGCCAGGTGCTGGACCGGCTGGAAGATAGCGCCACCGGGCGTTTGCTGCCGGCCAGCTTCCATTGCGAAGTACCGGCCGAGCGCATCGCCCAAGCCCAGGCCACCGCGGCGATTCTGGGCAATGAGATCACTCGGCGCTTTCCCTGGGCGCATTACGACTGCGGCGGCTCCACCGCCTTCGCCCTGCCCACGACCACCGACCCTGTCGAAGCCCTGCTCAACCGCACCTGGCGCCCCACGTTGTCGGTCACTGGCGCCGATGGCTTTCCCGAGCTGCGCAACGCAGGCAATGTGCTGCGCCCCTACACCGCCTTCAAGCTCAGCCTGCGTCTGCCGCCGCTGGTCGACGCGGCAGGCGCCGTGCAGGAGCTCAAGGCTTTGCTGGAAGACAACGCACCCTACCAGGCCAAGGTCACCTTCGAAAGTGAAGGATCGGCCAGTGGCTGGAACGCACCGACCACTGCCCCCTGGTTTGAACAGGCGCTGCAATCGGCCTCCCAGGCACACTTCGGCGCGGGCTGCGGCACCATTGGCCAGGGCGGCACGATTCCGCTCATGAACCTTCTCAGCAAGGGATTTCCTGATGCGCAGATGATGGTTTGTGGTGTGCTGGGGCCGAAGAGCAATGCCCATGGTCCCAACGAATTTTTGCACCTGGACTACGCGCAGCGTCTGACGGCGTCGGTGGCCGAAGTGATCGCGCGCATGCCCTGAAACGGCCCAGCCAACGCATACCTTCCGTTTTTCAGCCACCCCATGACCGAATCCACCCAGGCCCCCTTCACCATGCGCGATGGTCTGAACATCGCGTTGTTCGACTGGCCATTGCCAGCGCGCCAGCGCCCGCGCGGCGTGGTGCTGATCGTGCATGGGCTGGGCGAGCACGCCTGGCGCTATGACGCCATGGCCCAACGCCTGACCGAGTGGGGATTATCACGTGCGCGGCTACGATCAGCGCGGCCATGGTGGCTCCGGTGGTGCGCGTGGCGTGTTGCCCAGCGACGATGCCTTGCTCGATGACCTGGTGGAAATCATCGAAGACACCCATCTGCACCTGAATGCGCCATGGGCTTGTCCGCTGATCCTGCTGGGCCACAGCATGGGCGGATTGATCGCCGCGACATTGGTGCAGCGGGGGCTGGCATCGGTGGACCGGCTGGTGCTGTCTTCGCCCGCGCTGGATGCGGGCATTCGCGGTGTGCAAAAGAAGCTGATTGGTGTGCTCAAGCGTTGGGCGCCCAACCTGACCCTGCCCAACGGTCTGGATGTGCAAGGCTTGTCGCACGACCCCGCGGTGGTGGCGGCCTACCAGAAAGACCCCATGGTGCACAGCCGCATTTCAGCGCGTTTGGCCAGCTTCATCGACAGCAATGGCCCACCCGTGGTGGCCGCAGCACCCACCTGGCGTGTGCCGACGCTCTTGCTCTACGCCGAGCTCGACCGGCTGGTGCGCCCCGAGGGCAGTCGCGCATTCGCTGCGGTGGCGCCTTCCAACGTGGTGAGCAGCCATTGTCTGAAAGGCCAGTTTCACGAGATTTTCAATGAGGCCGACCCTTCGCAGGCCTATGGTTTGCTCAAGCAGTGGCTGGAACAGCGCACGCCAGCGCGGTGAGGTCACCACCGCTGGTCCGGTTCAGGGTGCTGTCAGACGAAGCCGAGATTGCGTGTGCTGACGTCGTAGTTGCCCAGGTTGGGCAACACGGTGCTGAGCAACTGGCTGTCGCTCACGCCAAACCATTTGCCCAAGGTGGCGGCGTACTGATCCACTGAAATGCTGGGGATCAGCCGGCCACTTCCGGTATCGTTGGCTCCGTTGTTGGCGATCTCGGGTGCAGTTCCAAAGAAGCGCCGTCCTTGCACGGCGCCACCCAAAACAAAGTGGAAGCTGCCCCAGCCGTGATCGCTGCCATCGCCATTGCTGGTGATGGTGCGACCAAACTCCGATGCGGTGAAGCTGGTGACATTGTTGGCCACCCCCATTTCAGCGGTGGCGTTGTAGAACGCCGCCATGGCGGTGGAAACGTCCGCTTGCAGCAAACCGTGTTTGCTCAGCAAGTTGTCGTGCAGGTCAAAGCCCCCAATCTGCACAAAAAACACCTGGCGTTTGTTGCTGAGCGTGTCGCGTGCCTGGATCATGCGCGCCACCATTTGCAACTGTTTGCCGAGGCTGCTGTTCGGAAAAACGGTGGTGAATGCCGGCGCAGTGGCCAGCGCGTTGCTCAATGCCACTTCGGCATCGATTGCTCGCTTGGTGATGATGGCGTGTTCATTTTCGAACAGGTTGGTTCGCTGCTCCTTGATGAGGTCCTCCAGTGTGGCTGCCACGGCGGACGAGCCAAATGGCGCTCGCACCCGCGCCGCCAGCTTCACTGGGCCGCTGGTCGCCAATTGGTACTGGGGCGCAACCTGTCCGGACAACAGGGTCGAGGCGCCAGCGACGGAGACGTTGGTGAACGTGCGGTACTGGTTGGCAGATGCAAAGACGTCGCCCATCATGCCGCCCCAGCCCGAGCGAGCGCCCTCTGGCTGGAGGCCTGCCAGATCGAGGTCTGGTCATTGTGGGAGCCGATCTTGGGAGGGATGCGCCTGGACTTCGCCAGGTACTGCGCTTTGGTGATGGGCTCGATCAGGGTGCCCAGGTTGAGCATCACGGCCAGCTTGCCGGCGTTGAACAAACCCTCAAAGGGACTGAGTGAATGCGACAGTGCGAACTGGCGCCCATCTGGCAAGGCGACGGCGGGGGTCAGTGGCAGGATGCCGTTGGTGGGCAATGCGAGACTGCCACGCAGGCTGGCATAAGCTGAATAGCTGTTGGCGTCTGACGGGAACAAGCGTGTTGAAGTTGTCATTGCCGCCGGCAAAGTAGACACAAACCAGCGCTTTGTAGTCTTGTGGACTGGTCTGTGCTGCGGCCGAACCCATGGCGGCCAGATTGAGTGCAAAGGGGGCACTCACGCCCAGGACCGACAGGGCCGAAGAGCGCTTGAGGAATTCACGGCGAGAAGCGTTCATTGATGTCATGGCGTGGCTTTCTCGATCGCTTTATTTCTGAACCTGGTATTCGGGTGATGCCATGATCAGCAGCACCGCCGCTTTGACCCGCAAGAGTCTGAGGGCGTCTGTCGAGGCATTCATGGAACCCAGGGCCGCAGTCAGTTTGGACCGGGTGTTCAAACTGAGGTTGCCATGCGTGAAAAGATGTCCAGCCGGTGGATCAGCTGATCGACCGGCAGCGAGATCTCGGCGGTGTAGGCTGAACTGATCACCCCTGTATTGCGGGTACCGTGTTTTCCATCGATCACCTCTTGCAGGTAGTTGATGTACCCGATGGTCGATGCCTCGTTGGTGATCTGGAACTCGGGGGCCACCAGGCCGGCATCTGCGATGGATGTGGTGGGTGGCACGTACCCAGGGCGGTAGAAGTTGAACACCGAAGGCGAGCGCAGTGGTGCCTGGCCCAGGCGGTTGGATGGGTTGCGCAGATCGCCAAATGCCCATTTGCCGTCTTGCGAGGTGGCCCGAGTGCTGCGTGCCCAGTTCATCAACTTCACCACGGGTTCGCGCAGCTTGCCCCATTGGGGGTCGGTGATCTTGTCGGCGTTGCGGGCTTCTGGGTCCAGCAGGATGGCTCGAACCACCGCTTTCAGGTCGCCACGCACACCGGCACCGTTGTTGTCGAACACAGCTGACACGCGCTGCACGTAGGCGGGACTGGGGTTGCTGGTGACCAGGCGCTGAATCAGCTGTTTGCCAATGAACGGTCCCACGTTGGGGTGGCTGGCCAATTGGTTCATGGCGAGCTCTAGGCTTTCGTTCGCCCCTTTGCCTGCAGGAATGGTGGTGCCGAGAAAAGTTTTGGCCCCGGTTTCTTCGCACTTGGCATCCACAACCATGGCTCTTCGCCAGAAGCTGGGGTCGTTGTTGCTGGTGCCTGAGGGCCGGTCCCAGCGGAAACCCGTGAACACCCGCGCGAGCTGGGACACATCGTCTTGGGTATAGGTCTCTTGCAGCGGCATTCTTGCGGTACCGTCGCTGTTGAGCCGCAGCAGTCCGATAGAAAACAGCTGCATGATTTCCCGCGCGTAGTTTTCATCGGGGAGTCTTCCTTTGCTGTCGGCCTTGCAGTTGTTGGAATAGGTCAGAAACTGGCCCATGGCGGCATGGCGTGAAACCGCTTCAAGCAGCTCGCGGTAGTTCGCAAAGGCGTAGACCTCCAGCATGTCCAGGTAGGCGGCCCCTCCGAACATGCGAACCTGGTAAGGATTGAGGTTGTCCACGCTGGCCACCATGATCTGTGACAACGCAAAGCCGACGCGTTTGCGCAACTGGTCAGGGGCCGTGATGTAGCTGGCGTAGATGGTGTTGTCCAGTGTTGTCTGACTGGGCAGTGGGTCGTTGTTGGCGTTGGCTTGAAGCAGGAGGTCGTAGTATTGGTTGCGAATGGGCATGTTGAGCTGGTCGTTGATCCAGCCCGAATAGCCCAGTGATTGCACCGACCGGATATCGGCGTCGGTTGTGCCGAACGTGGCCTGACCCAGGAGGCGCGATGCCTCCTTCGCTGAGGGGGTGAGCGTGGAGCCAGCCGGAATGTAATAGGCAACACCTTCATACCGGTACGCCGGGAGGTTGTTGCGCACGTTCTCGGCCTCACTGGCACTGGCGGTATAAAAATGGAAGCCGCGCGTTGTGAAGAGGAATCTGTACAGGGCTTGCAATCCATCGCCCGGCAGCTTGCTGGCGTAATAGGCAATGCCTTCAAAATTGAACTGGCTGAGGTTGCCGCTGATGTAGTCGCGTTCCTGCTCACTGATGGTGTAGAAGTGCACCCCTGTCTGAACGTTGTAGAACCTGAACACCGGACTCAGGCCAACCTCTGGCTGGTTGTTGGTTTCGAACGCCGGGCCTTCGTATTGCAGATGCCGCAGCGCGCTGTTGGCTCTGATCGCATCTCGCTCGCTTTCGCTGGCGGTGAAGAAGTGGGCGCCCGTGTTCTGGTTGTAGAAGCGCCATACGATGACCCGGCTGGCCGCCTTCCGGATGGCGGCCAACGAGGTGCTTTTTTCGGAGAATGCGTAGGACTCGGTGGGGCTGAGAACAGCATCCCGGTTCGCCGCTTCAAGCTCCAGGCTGTTCAGGCGTGCCGCTTCCCGAAGTTTTTCCTCTACGTTCAGTGGCGCTGACGCAACCGCATTGCCTGTGGCAGACAAGGTGGACGCACTGTCCAAGGACGTTGCCGTACTCTCTTCTCCGCCGCCACCGCCACCGCAAGCGACCAAGGTTGACACTGTCAGCGCCAACAACATCAAAAGCCGGGAGGGGAGTTGGATTTGGCGCGGCATGACGTCCTTGCGGTGGGGCTGGGTTGAAGGACGATCAAATGGGTGGACCGACCCTATTTGCGGCGGAGTATAGGCAGCAGACCCCTTGAAGCGCATGCAAATTGCGTGTAATTAATTGTGTTCGACCACTGTGTCGCGTCCTTGCTGAGATCGGGTTACTGAACGGTTCCGCACGGCGTCTGAGCGGTCTTGACGGGTGTGCATGCTTGCTATAACCGAGCGGAAAGGCAAAAAAAACGGAAGCCAAAGGCTTCCGTTTTTGCTGTGACCGATTGACGCGGTTTTTCAGCGCTTGCCCATCAGACCGCCGAGCATGCCCATCAGGTCGCCAGCGCCGCCGCCCTGGCCGCCGCCCAGCAAGCTGCCCAAAGCGCCCATGCCGTTGTCATCGGGCACCTGTCCCTGGGGCGTGAGCTTGTCGATCAGGCCGGGGAGCAAGTCGGCCATGGTGCCTGCGGCCTGTTCCTGGCTGCCGCCGAGCTGGCTGGCAATGGCACCCATCAGGTCGGGGCCCAAAGCGCCACCCAATGCGTCTGCCGAGACGCCCTGGTTTTCCCCGGAGCCGACCCACGATGCAGCCGCATCGCCCAGGCCGCTTTGCTGCAGCTTGCCCAGAATGCCGGAGAGGCCACCGCCGTTGTTCATCAGAGCGCCCACAATGCCCATCAGCACCTGCGGGTCAAGACCACCGGCACCGCCGCTGGCTTGCGCCTGGTTGCCACCCGTGAGCGAGCCGGCTGCCGCGCCGATCAAAGAGTCCAACAGTCCCATATTCATTCCTTTTCGTGAGTTGGTTGACAGGAGCGCACTGCGTATCAGCCCGCACCCACAAAGACCCTCCGGGCATGCACCTGGAGGTCAACGCACATTGTGGGCGCTGCGTTGGCGCCACGCAAGCCACCCCAGGGCCGCGCCGGTGAGGGCAACGGGCACCAGAGAGCCCATGTTCAACAGCACCCATCCCTGAGTGGTGACGAGGGCTCCGGAGGCGAACGAAGTGACCGCCATGGTGGCAAAAACAAAAAAGTTGATTGCAGCCTGTGCGCGGTCCTTTTCCTCAGGTCTGTAGGCTTGCAGCGACAGTGTGGTGCTGCCGGTGAACAGGAAATTCCAGCCCACACCCAGCAAGAAGAGCGCGATCAGGAACTGGTGCAGGTCCACGCCCGAAAGGGCAATGACGATGCACACCGCATTGAGCACCACGCCCACGCCCATGATCGGCAACACACCAAATCGCTTGATGAGGTGCCCCGTAAAGAAGCCTGGCGCGAACATGCCGATCACGTGCCATTCCAGCACCAGCGCCGCGTCGCTGAACTCGAAACCGCAGACCTGCATGGCCAGCGGCGTGGCGGCCATCAGCAGGTTCATCACGCCGTACCCCAGGGCCGCGCCGATGGTGGAGACGATGAAGATCGGTTGGCGGATGATTTCTGACAGCGGGCGGCCAGGGTCAGCATTGGCCTTCTTGGGCGGCAGCGGCGGAAAATGCATGAAGGCCATGATGGCCATCGAGATCAGTGCCACGAAGGCCAGCGACAGGTAGGCGCCGGCAAAGGGCACTTCCAGCAAATTGCGTGTGTGGTTGGCCAGGTTGGGGCCCACCACAGCGCCGATCAAACCACCGGCCAGGACCAGTGAAACGGCTTTTTCCCGGAACGATGGCGCGGCCAGTTCGGCGGCGGCGAAACGGTAGAGCTGGCCATTGGCGCTGTAGTAGCCAGCGATCACGGTGGCCGCCACCAGCAGCCAGAAGTTTTTCTCGTTCGGCCGCCCACAGACAGAGCAACGCCGAGAGCAGCGCCACCAACAGGCCCAGCATGAACGAGCCTTTGCGGCCAAACCGGCTTTGCGAGCGCGCCACCAGCGGTGTGGACAGTGCGCCCCCGACCACATAGCCCATCACCGGCAACGTCGCCATCCAGCCCAATGGCGCCAGCGACAGCCCCACCAAGCCGTTGATCGCGATGAAGACCACGTTGTTGGTGAGGAACAGGCCTTGCGCGGCGGCCAGCAGCCAGAGGTTTTTATTCATAAGGAGGTGTTTATACAGCGCCTCCTTCTGTTCGCCCTGAGCGCAGGCGACTGCGCGGCGCTTCAGCCGTGCGGGTTGGCTTTCACGAACGCGCCGCCCTGGTAAAGGGCCGCGGGATCGTGGCGGTCGATGGTGGGCTGGCGCGCTTCGACCGCGGCGCGGAACACGTCGGCTGGAGTCCTGCGGGCGGTAGCCGATGTGTTTGGCCGGGGTGTTGTCCCACCAGCTGGTCTGGTTGTCCGACATGCCGTAGATGATGCTGTGGCCGACGATGGGCGCGGTCAGCGCGGCGACCACCAGGCGCTCCAGATCGTCGTAGCTCATCCAGGTGGCGAGCATGCGGCGGTCCTTCGGTTCGGGAAAGGATGAGCCGATGCGCAGGCTCACCGTCTCGATGCCCCAGCGGTCCCAGTACATCTGCGCCACGTCCTCGCCAAAGGCTTTGGACAGGCCGTAGAAGCCGTCGGGTTTGGGCGCGGATTGGGGCGTGACCACCTCGTCTTGCCGGTAGAACCCGGTGACGTGGTTGGAGCTGGCGAAGACGATGCGCTTGGTGCCGTTGAGGCGCGCGGCTTCGTAGAGGTTGACGGCGCCCATGATGTTGCCGGCGAGGATCTGGTCCCAGGGCTGCTCGGTGGACACGCCGCCCATGTGCACCACCGCATCGACATCCTTGAGCAGCGCCTGCACCTGGTCTTTGTCTTCCAGCGCGGCGACCATGATTTCTTCGCCCGCACCGGGCTCGCCGATGGGGCTGCGGTGGCTCAGGCGCAGCACGTCGCAATAGGCCTTGAGGCGCGGGCGCAGCACTTTGCCGAGGTTGCCGGCGGCGCCGGTGAGCAGCAGTCGGCCGACTTTGATGGGGGAGGCGGGTTGTTTCAAGCATGGTGAGAGCTCCTGAGTTCTTAGGCAATCAGTTTTTGAAGCGGCCGGACAGCGCCTGGGCGCTGTCGCGCAAGCAGGTTCTGATCGGCGCCCACGGCCACAAACAGGCAGCCTTGCGCCACGTAGTGTTTGGCCAGCGACTTCGTCGCCGGTGAGGATGCCGGGCGCTTTGCCGCAGGCGCGGATGCGGGCAATCGCCTCATCGATGGTCTTCAACACATCGGGGTGTTTGGGGTTGCCCAGGTGGCCCAGCGCGGCCGACAAATCGCCGGGGCCGATGAAGATGCCGCTCACGCCGTCCACGGCCGCAATCGCTTCCAGGTTGTTCAGGCCCTCGACCGTTTCGATCTGCAGCAGCAGACACATTTCGTCGGCGCAGCGGTGGGCGTAGTCCTTGATGCGGCCGTAGCCGCTGGCGCGCGGTGCGCCAGCGTAGCCGCGCACGCCGTGGGGCGGGTAGCGCGTGGCGGCCACCGCCTGGCGGGCCTCTTCGGCGGTCTGCACATAGGGCACCAGAAACGATTGCACACCGATGTCGAGCAGGCGCTTGAAGGTGACGGCATCGTTCCAGGGCACGCGCACCACCGGGGTGGCGCTGCCGCCGTTCATGGCCTGCAGTTGCGAGAGGATGTCGGGCAGTTCGTTGGGCGAGTGCTCCATGTCGAGCACCAGCCAGTCGAAGCCGCAATGGGCGAGGATCTCGGTGCTGATGTGGCTGCACAGGTGCGACCACAGGCCGATCTGTTTGCTGGCCCGAAAGGATCGCGTGTTTGAAGCGGTTGACTGGCAAGTCCATGGGTGGTCTCCTAAGTGTTCTTGGGTGGCGCTTCGGCGGGGTCGATCAGCACCGCGCGAAAGTCGTTGATGTTGGTGAGCGTGGGGCCGGTGATCACGGCGTCGCCGAGCGCGCCGAAGAAGCCGTGGCCGTCGTTGTTGTCCAGGCTGTGCGCGGGGTTCAGACCCAGCGCGCGGGCGCGGGCCAGGGTGTCCGGGGTGAGCAGGGCGCCGGCGATTTCTTCCAGGCCGTCGACGCCGTCGGTGTCGCCGGCGAGCGCGTGCACACCCGCCTGGCCCTTGAGCGCCAGGCCGAGGGCGAGCAGGAACTCGACGTTGCGCCCGCCCCGGCCGTTGCCGCGCACCGTGACCGTGGTTTCACCGCCCGAGAGCAACACGCAAGGCGCGGCGATGGGCTGACCGTGCACGGCGACCTGGCGCGCGATGCCGGCCATGACCTGGCCCACTTCGCGCGCTTCGCCCTCGATGCTGTCGCCCAGAATGCACACGGCGTAGCCGGCCGCGCGGGCCACGGCCGCGGCGGCCTCCAGGCCGATTTGTGGCGAGCTGATCAATCGGGTCTCGGCGCGCGCCAGCCGCGGATCGCCGGGTTTGACGGTTTCGCCTTTGCCGCTGTCCAGCAACTGGCGCGCCGCAGCGGGCAGGGCAATGCCGTAGCGTTCGACGATGGCCAGCGCATCGGCGCAGGTGCTTTCATCGGCCACGGTGGGGCCGGATGCGATGTCGGGCCAATGGTCGGCCGGCACGTCGGAGATCAAGAGCGTCAACACGCGCGCCGGGTGGCACAGCGCGGCCAGGCGGCCGCCCTTGAGGCTGGACAAATGGCGGCGCACGCAGTTCATCTCGCCGATGGACGCGCCGCTTTTCAGCAGGGCCGAGTTGATCGCTTGTTTGTCGGCCAGGGTCAGGCCCTCGGCGGGCGCGGGCATCAAGGCCGAGCCACCGCCCGAGATCAGGCACAGCACCAGATCGTCCTCGCTCAGATCCGAGACCAGCGCGGCGATGCGCTGCGCGGCGCGCCAGGCCGGCTGCGTCGGGCACCGGGTGCGCGGCCTCGACGATTTCGATGCGCTCGCAAGGCACGGCGTAGCCGTAGCGCGTGACCACCAGGCCTTCGAGCGCACCCGGGTAGTGGTCTTCCACCGCCCGCGCCATGGCGCCCGAGGCCTTGCCTGCGCCGATCACGATCAGGCGGCCTTTGGGCGGCTCGGGCAAATGGGGCGGCAGGACGGCAGCGGGTTGGGCCGAGGCGATGGCCGCGTCGAACATGGCGCGCAGCAGGGAGCGGGGGTGGTGTTTCATGAACCGGAGAATAGGCGCTCGGCCGGGCTCAGTTGCCCGCGATCTGGAAGTTGGCGGCCATTTCCAGCGCGCGCACCAGGCCCGAATGGTCCCAGGCCGCGCCGCCGTGGGCGACGCAGCTGTTCATCATCTGGGCGGCGCTGGCGGTGTGCGGCAGGCTCAGGCCCAGCGCCTTGGCACCTTCCAGCGCCAGGCTCAGGTCCTTCTGGTGCAGCTCGATGCGAAAGCCGGGGTTGAAGGTGCGCTGGATCATGCGTTCGCCGTGCACTTCCAGAATGCGGCTGGCCGCAAAGCCGCCCATGAGCGCCTGGCGCACCTTGGCCGGGTCGGCGCCGGCCTTGGCGGCAAACAGCAGGGCTTCGCCCACGGCCTCGATGTTGAGCGCCACGATGATCTGGTTGGCCACCTTGCAGGTCTGGCCGTCGCCCACGCCGCCCACCAGCGTGATGTTCTTGCCCATGAGCTCGAACAGGGGTTTCACCTTTTCAAACGAGGCATCGGTGGCGCCGACCATGATGGTCAGGCTCGCCGCTTTGGCGCCCACTTCGCCGCCGGACACGGGCGCGTCGATGTAGTCGCAGCCCAGCGCCTGGATGCGCTCGGCGAACTGCTTGGTGGCGATGGGCGAGATGGAGCTCATGTCGACCACGGTCTTGCCTTTGGAGCAGGCCGCTGGCAGCGCCGTTCTCGCCGAACAGGGCGGCTTCCACGTGCGGTGTGTCGGGCACCATCAGGAAGACGATGTCGGCCGGCATGGGCCACATCGGCCGCCGTTGCGCAGGCCTTGGCGCCCTGCGCCAGCAAAGCCGCGGGCACGCCGCTGCGCGACTGCGCAAAGAGTTCGTGGCCGGCGGCCAGCAGGTGGCCCGCCATGGGTGCGCCCATGATGCCGAGGCCGATGAATCCGAGTTTCATTGTTGTGTTTCCTTGAAAGCGATGGAAGAAGCGATGACGGCCCGGGCTTCAGCGCACCAGGCAGGGCATCTTGTTGTTGAATGTCCAGCCGGGGATGAGGTATTGCATGGCGATGGCGTCGTCGCGTGCGCCCAGGCCCTGCTTCAGATACAGCTGGTGCGCGCGTTCGACGGCGTCCATGTCGAGCTCGATGCCCAGGCCCGGCTTGCTTCGGCACGTCCACATAGCCGCCGCGGATCTGCAGCGGCTCCTTGCGTGAGGCCCTGGCCGTCCTGCCAGATCCAGTGGGTGTCGATGGCGGTGACCTTGCCCGGCGCGGCGGCGGCGCAGTGGGTGAACATGGCCAGCGACACGTCGAAATGGTTGTTGGAGTGCGAGCCCCAGGTCAGGTCGAACATCTGGCACAGCTGCGCCACGCGCACCGAGCCCTGCAGGGTCCAGAAATGCGGATCGGCCAGCGGGATGTCGACCGACTGCAGCTGGAGGCTGTGCGCCATCTCGCGCCAGTCGGTGGCGACCATGTTGGTGGCGGTGGGCAGGCCGGTGGCGCGCTTGAATTCGGCCATCACCTCGCGGCCGGAGAACACGCCTTCGGCGCCGCAGGGATCTTCGGCGTAGGCCAGGGTGTTGTGGTGGTCGCGCAGCAGGCGCACCGCGTCTTTCAGCAGCCAGCCGCCATTGGGATCGAGCGTGATGCGGGCCTCGGGAAAGCGCTCGTGCAGGGCCACGATGGCCTCCACCTCTTCTTCGCCGCGCAGCACGCCGCCCTTGAGCTTGAAGTCCTGAAAGCCGTAACGCGCTTGCGCCGCTTCGGCCAGGCGCACCACCGCCTCGGGCGTCATGGCTTCTTCGTGGCGCAGGCGCAGCCAGTCGTCGGCCTGGTCGGGTTCGCTGCGGTAGGCGAGATCGGTCTTGCTTGCGGTCGCCCACGTAGAACAGGTAGCCCAGCATCTGCACGCGCTCGCGCTGCTGGCCTTCGCCCAGCAAGGCCGCCACCGGCACGCCCAGGTGCTGGCCCAGCAAATCCAGCAAGGCGCTTTCCACGGCGGTCACGGCGTGGATGGTGATGCGCAGGTCGAAGGTCTGGTTGCCGCGGCCGCCGCTGTCGCGGTCGGCAAAGCCGCTGGCGCATGGGTTGAGCAGGCGGTTGTATTCGCCGATGGACTGGCCTTCGATCAAGGCCGCGCGCATCTTCCAGCGTCTGGCGGATCTTTTCGCCACCGGGCACCTCGCCCACCCCGGTGTGGCCGGCGGAGTCGGTCAGGATCACCAGGTTGCGGGTGAAAAACGGGCCGTGCGCGCCGCTCAGGTTGAGCAACATGCCGTCGTGCCCGGCCACGGGAATCACTTGCAGGCGGGTGATGGTGGGGGTGGCGCTCATGGGAGTGGGCGAATGCAACAGCGTCTAGTTAACAGTCATCGTACAACTAAGACTTGCACCCGATTCACAGGGTTAACCCTGAGTGGCCACGCTCGAACCGGTCAGTCGGCCTGGGTATCGCTCTTGCGCAGCCGGTCGCGGCTGTTGGACAGGTGGGTGCGGATGGCGGCGCGCGCGCTGTCCACATCCTGGTTGCGGATGGCGTTGTAAATGCTCTCGTGCTCCTGGTGCACCAGCTTCAGGTACGCCACGCGCTCGGGCTCGTTGGGCTCATCGCCGTGCGCCAGCCGGGCGCGCGGAATCACGCCCGGGCCTGAGCGAATCCATGACTTCCGCAAAGTGGCTGTTCTGGGTCGCCAGCAGCGATCTCGCGGTGGAACTGGAAATCGGCGCTGGCGGCGTCTTGCCCGGCCTCGATGGCGGCGGTAAAAGCGCGTCGAGCGCGGCGCGCATGGCTAGCAGGTTGGCCTCGGTGCGGCGCGCTGCGGCGATGGCCGCCGCCTCGGTCTCGATGCCGATGCGCAACTCCATCAGGGCGATGGTGTCGCGCAGGGTGCCCAGCTGCTCGGGCTGGATGCGATACGGCGCAGCCTTCTTCGGCCCGCAGCACGAAGGTGCCGATGCCGTGGCGGGTCTCCACCATGTTGACCGCCTGCAGGTAGGAGATGGCTTCGCGCACCACGGTGCGGCTGACGCCGAACTCTTCCATGAAGGCCGCTTCCTTGGGCAGCTTTTCGCCCGGCGCATAGCTGCCGCTGCGGATGCGTTCGACCAGTACGTGGGCCAGCTCGGTCGACAGGGTGCGCGATTTGTTGCGGCTGGGTCAGATCTCGATTCATGAGGGTATTCCCGATATTAACTCGGCAGAGGCGTCTGTTAGATTAGTTGTACGACAACCGATGATGAGATGTATGTGTTCAATGTAGCAGATGCATTTCGCGCTTTGGATAGGTCGTAGAACCCTTGTTTTCCCTGATACCCCATTAAGCGCCGACGCGCCAGGAGACACCCACATGAGCAACTCGCAGAACCCTCATCCAGGCCGCCCTGGCCGCCGCTTGCGCCAGCGTGGTCGGCATGGCCGCCGCCCAGACCGTGCTTGAAGGCCGCCGACGTGCACCCCGCGGGCTACCCCACCGTGGTGGCGGTCGAAAACATGGGCAAGAAGCTCGATGCCGCCACCCAGGGCCGCTACAAGTTCCAGATGTTCCCGGGCAGCGTGCTCGGCGGTGAGAAGGAAATGATCGAGCAGACCCAGGTCGGCGCCATCCAGATCGTTGCGCACCTCGCTCGGCCCGGTCGGCCCGGTGGTGCCCGAGGTCAATGTGTTCAACATGCCGTTCGTGTTCCGCGACATCGCCCACATGCGCGCCGTGATCGACGGCCCCATCGGCCAGGAACTGCTCGACAAGGTCACCGCCAGCCCGGCCAAGATGGTCGCCCTGGCCTGGATGGACGGCGGCAGCCGCAGCCTGTACACCAAGAAGCCGGTGCGCACACCGGCCGACCTCAAGGGCCAGAAGATCCGCATGATGGGCAACCCGCTGTTCGTCGACACCATGAACGCCATGGGCGGCAACGGCATTGCCATGGGCTACGGCGAAGTGTTCACCGCCATCCAGACCGGTGTGGTCGACGGCGCCGAGAACAACCCGCCCAGCCTGTACACCGCCAACCACTTCAAGGCCGGCGCCAAGTACTACACCCAGACCAACCACCTGATCATTCCCGAGCTGCTGGTGATGTCCAAGGTGGCCTGGGACAAGATGACCCCGGCCGACCAGGCCCTGGTCAAAAAGCTGGGCCGCGAAGCGCAGATGGAGCAGCGCAAGCTGTGGGACGCGGCCGTGGCCGACTACACCGACCAAGCTCAAGGCCGAAGGCGTGGAGTTCATCAAGATCGACAACAAGCCCTTCTTTGATGCCACCGCACCGGTGCGCGCCAAGTACGGCGCCGACTTTGCCGACCTGATGAAGCGCATCGCCGACGGTCAAGTAATCGCCCTGCCCGACCGGTCGCCGCGCCAGCCTCCGTCCCGGACAGTCCGGGGCTGGCGCGGGTTCGAAAGCCCCCATGAAATCCCTCTACGTTGCCGCCATGGACCGCCTGTACCTGGCGTGCATCTGGCTCGGCGGGCTTCGCCATCGTCTGCATGTCGCTCATCATTCCCTGGGGGGTGTTCACGCGCTACGTGCTGGGCACCGGTTCGCAGTGGCCCGAGCCCATCGCCATCCTGCTGATGATGGTGTTCACCTTCATCGGCGCGGCCGCGGGCTACCGCGCCAACACCCACATCGCCGTGACCATGCTCACCGACCTGCTGCCCGAATCCATGCGCCACTGGTGCCGTGCTGGTCGACATCGCTGATGGGCGTGGCCTGCCTCTTCGTCGTCTGGTACGGCACCAGCCTGTGCCTGGAGACCATGGGCCAGTCCATCGCGAACTGCCCTGGTTGCCGGTGGGCGTGACCTACCGTCGCTGCCGCTGGGTTCGCTGGCCACGCTTGCTGTTCGTGATCGAACGCCGCTGGGTCGGGCCGCAGGACCAGCGCCGCCTGATGCGCTACGAGGAAGGCGACGACGCCTTCGGCTCCGGCAACACCCAGGAGGCCCACTGACATGGACGCATTCGTCCTGATCGGCAGCTTTGTGCTGCTCATGGTGCTGGGCGTGCCCATCGCCTTCTCCCTGGGTCTGGCCGCCCTGGCCGGCGCGCTGTACATCGACATCCCGCTCGACGCGGTGATGATCCAGATCGCCGCGGGCGTGAACAAGTTTTCGCTGCTGGCCATCCCCTTCTTCGTGCTGGCCGGCGCCATCATGGCCGAGGGCGGCATGGCGCGGCGCCTGGTGGCGTTCGCCGGCGTCATGGTGGGCTTTGTGCGCGGCGGCCTCTCGCTGGTCAACATCCTGGCCTCGACCTTCTTTGGCGCCATCTCGGGCTCCTCGGTCGCCGACACGGCTTCGGTGGGCACGGTGCTGATCCCCGAGATGGAGAAGAAGGGCTACCCGCGCGACTTCGCCACCGCGGTCACGGTCAGCGGCTCGGTCCAGGCCATCCTGATCCCGCCCAGCCACAACGCGGTGCTGTATTCCCTGGCCGCCGGCGGCACGGTGTCCATCGCCGCCCTGTTCATGGCCGGCGTCTTGCCCGGCCTGCTGATGGGGCTGACGCTGGCGGTGCTGTGCCTCTTCAAGGCGCGCAAGCACAACTACCCCAAGGGCGAAGTGATCCCGCTGCGCCAGGCGTTGAAAATCTGCGTCGAAGCCTGTGGGGCCTGATGACCATGGTGATCATCCTGGGCGGCATTCTCTCGGGTGTGTTCACCGCCAACGAGTCGGCCTCCATCGCCGTGGTCTGGGCCTTCTTCGTGACCATGTTCATCTACCGCGACTACAAGTGGAGCGACCTGCCCAAGCTGGTGCACCGCACCGTCAAGACCGTGACCATCGTGATGATCCTGATCGGCTTCGCGGCCGCCTTCGGCTACCTGATGACGCTGATGATGATCCCGATGCGGGTCACCGCCTTCCTGACCGAGCTGTCGGACAACAAGTACGTCATCCTGGCGCATGATCAACGTGCTGCTCATCGTGCTGGGCACGCTGATGGACATGTCGCCCCTGATCCTGATCCTCACGCCCATCCTGCTGCCGGTGGTGAAGATGCTGGGCGTGGACCCGGTGCACTTCGGCATGATCATGATGGTCAACCTGGGCATCGGTCTGATCACGCCGCCTGTGGGCACGGTGCTGTTTGTCGGCAGCGCGGTGGCCAAGCTCAAGATCGGTGTGGTGTCCAAGGCGCTGATGCCCTTCTTCGTGGCGCTGTTCGTGGTGCTGCTGATGGTCACCTACCTGCCGTGGCTGTCGCTCTGGCTGCCCCGCACGCTGGGCCTTTGAAAGTCAACGCCGTGCCTCGTTTCGTTTTCGTCTCCCACGCCGACAGCGGCGATGTGCACACCCTCGCCATGGCGCCCGACGGCACGCTTTCGCCGCGCCATGTCGCGCCCCTGGGTGGCACGCTCATGCCCATGGCGCAGAGCCCTTGCGGGCGCTGGCTGTATGTGGCGCGGCGCAGCGAGCCCATGGCCGTCATCACCCTCGCCATCGACCGCGACAGCGGCGCCTTGCGCAAGCTCGGCGAAGCGCCCCTGCCGGGCAGCATGGCCTACATCTCGACCGACGCCACCGGGCCGCTTCCTGTTCGCGGCCTCCTACCCCAGCGATCTGCTGAGCGTCAGCCCGATCGGCGCCGACGGCCAGGTGGGCGCGGTTCAGCAGCAGCTGCCCACCGGCCGCCACGCCCATTGCATCTTCGCCACCCCGTCCAACCGCCATGTGCTCGCCACCAGCCTGGGCGGCGGTCAGGTGCTGCAGTTCCATTTCGACGCCAACACCGGCGGCCTTGACCCCCAACACGCCCGCCGCGTGGCAAGCCCGACCGGGCGCTGGTCCGCGCCACCTGCGGTTCCATCCGAACGGGCACTGGGTCTACCTGCTCAACGAGCTGGACGCGACCGTCGACCGGTTCACCTTCGATCCCGCGGCCGGGCACCCTGCGCACCAGCAGACCATCGCCGTCGCTGCCGACCAGGCTTCGCCGGCGAGCCCTGGGCGGCCGACATGCACCTCACGCCCGATGGCCGCTTTCTCTTCACCAGCGAGCGCCGCAGCAGCACCCTGGCCGCCTTTTCCCTCGACGCGCAGCAACGGCGCGCTGACGCTGCTGGGCCACACCGACACCGAAGCCGAACCGCGCGGCTTTGCCATCACGCCCGACGGCCAACACCTGCTCGCCGTGGGACAGGCCTCACACCACCTGAGCCGCTACGCCATCGATCCCGCCACGGCGGCGCTGACCCTGCGCCAGCGCCTGCCCATGGGCCAGAACCCCAACTGGATCGAAATCACCGCCATGACCGCGCCCGCCCTCACGATCCGCATGCACCCAGCCGACAACGTGGCCATCGTGGCCAACGACGGGCGGTCTGGACGCTGGCGCGCTGTGCAGCCGATGGCGTGACCCTGGTCGAGCGCATGCCCCAGGGCCACAAGGTGGCGCTGCAAGCCCTGCCGCAAGGCAGCGAGGTGCGCCGCTACAACGTGGTCATCGGCCACACCGCGGTGGACATTCCCGCCGGCGGCTGGGTCAACGAGCAACGCCTGCTGATGCCCGAAGCGCGCTCGCTGGAAGGCCTGCCCGCGGCCAACCCGCCCGCCGAATTGCCGCCGCTGCGAAGGCCACACGTTCCAGGGCTACCGCAACGCCGACGGCAGCGTGGGCACGCGCAACCTGCTGGCCATCACCACCACGGTGCAGTGCGTGGCCGGCGTGCTCGACTTCGCGGTGAACGCATCCGCAGCGAGCTGCTGCCGAACTACCCCAACGTCGACGGCGTGGTGGGGCTGGAGCACACCTATGGCTGCGGCGTGGCCATCGACGCACCCGACGCCATCATTCCCATCCGCACCCTGCGCAACATCGCCAGCAACCCCAACTTCGGCGGCGAAGTCATGGTGCTGAGCCTGGGCTGCGAGAAGCTGCAACCCGAGCGCTTGTTGCCGCCGGGCTCGATCCCGATTGCCGACCAGCGCGGTGAAACGCTGGATGTGGTGTCGTTGCAGGACGACAAACACGTGGGCTTCATGTCCATGATCGACAGCATCCTGACCCAGGCCAAGGTGCATCTGGAACGCCTCAATGCGCGCCAGCGCGAAACCTGCCCGGCGTCCGATCTGGTGGTCGGCGTGCAGTGCGGCGGCAGCGATGCGTTCTCCGGCGTCACCGCCAATCCGGCCGTGGGCCACGCCACCGACCTGCTGGTGCGCGCCGGCGCCACCGTGATGTTCAGCGAAGTGACCGAGGTGCGCGACGGCATCGACCTGCTCACCACCCGCGCCGCCATCGCCCGAAGTGGCCGACGCCATGGTGCGCGAAATGGCCTGGTACGACGCCTACCTGAGCAAGGGCATGGTCGACCGCAGCGCCAACACCACGCCGGGCAACAAAAAGGGCGGCCTGTCCAACATCGTGGAAAAGGCCATGGGCTCCATCGTCAAGAGCGGCACCGGGCCCATCCACGGCGTGATCGCGCCGGGCGAAAAGGTGAAGCAAAAGGGCCTGATCTTTGCCGCCACACCGGCCAGCGATTTCATCTGCGGCACGCTGCAGCTGGCCGCCGGCATGAACCTGCATGTGTTCACCACCGGCCGCGGCACGCCCTATGGCCTGGCCGAATGCCCGGTGATCAAGGTCGCCACGCGCAACGATCTGGCACGGCGCTGGCACGACCTGATGGACGTCAACGCCGGGCGCATCGCCAGCGGGGAAGCCACCATCGAAGAGGTCGGGCAGGAGCTGTTCCAGTTGCTGCTCGACGTGGCCAGCGGCAAGCGGACCTGGGCCGAGCACTGGAAGCTGCACAACGCCCTGGTGCTGTTCAACCCGGCGCCGGTGACCTGATTCATACCCGTTGCGAGGTTGTGCGTTTTCGACGGTGTGCATGGGTATAGTCAAACGACAGCGAGCGCCCACGCTTGCCAACCAATGCCCCTACCGCCATGAACCTCCCCGTCGAATCGAACACCCCGCTGACCCCCGCCACCGAAGCGGACAAGCAGGTCACCACCATCATCTATGTGCTGTACGCCGCCTCCATCCTGGTGGGCGTGACCTGCCTGGTGGCCATCGTGATGAACTACGTCAAGAAAGACGAAGTCGCCGGCACCTTTCTGGAGAGCCATTTCCGTTGGCAGATCCGCACCTTCTGGTTTGCGATGCTGTGGAGCGTGGTGGGTGTGGCGTTGTTGTTCGTCTTCGTGGGCTTCTTCGTGCTCGGCGCGAACTTCCTGTGGTTCATCTACCGCGTGGTCAAAGGCTGGATCCGCCTCAATGAAGGCAAGCCCATGTACGAGCAGGCGGCCTGATCAGGCCGTTCAACCGCGCCTGGCGCGCACGGCCGCGGCCAGGCCTTCCAGCACCGGCACCACATCGTCAAACGCCAGGCAGCCGTCGGTGATGCTCTGGCCGTAGGTCAGCGGCTTGCCGGGCTCCACTTTCTGGGTGCCGCCCACCAGGTGGCTTTCCAGCATCACGCCGATGATGGCGTTTTCGCCGCCCGCGATCTGCTGCGCCACGTTGTCGGCCACGGCCGGCTGCCGGTCAAATCGCTTGCCGCTGTTGGCGTGGCTGCAGTCGACCAGGATGGCCTCGGGCGCACCGCGCCTGCTTCAACAAGCGCCTTGGCTTCGGCAATGTGCGGCGCCTCGAAATTGGGGCCGACGCGGCTGCCGCCGCGCAACACCAGATGGCCGTGTTCGTTGCCCGAGGTGGTCAGCACCGCGGGCGCGCCCTGGTGGGTGAGCGAGGGAAAGCGAGTGGGGATGCTGCGCCGACAGAATGGCGTCCACGGCGACCTGCAGATCGCCATCGGTGCGGTTCTTGAAGCCCACCGGCATGGACAGGCCGGAGGCCAGTTCGCGGTGGATCTGGCTCTCCACCGTGCGTGCGCCGATGGCGCCCCAGCTGATCAGGTCGGCGTAGTACTGGCCCAGCGTGGTGTCCAGAAATTCGGTGGCGATGGGCAGGCCGACTTCGGTGACGTCGAGCAGCAGCTGGCGCGCCAGGCGCAGGCCGCGGTTGATCTGGAAGCTGCCGTCCAGCGCGGGGTCGTTGATCAGGCCTTTCCAGCCGACCACGGTGCGCGGCTTCTCGAAATACACGCGCATCACCACCAGCAGGTCGGGCGCCAGGCGCTGCGCCAGCGGCGCCAGGCGGCGCGCGTATTCCAGTGCCGCCACCGGGTCGTGCACCGAGCAGGGGCCGACGATGGCCAGCAAGCGGTCGTCTTGCGCCGGTGACCACGCGGGCCACGGCGCGGCGGGCTTCGTTGACGCGGGCCGCAGCGGCATCGCTCAGCGGCAACTCGTCTTCCAGAATGGCGGGGGAGATCAGCGGGCGGGTGCTGCGGATGCGGACGTCGGCGGTGGTGGGCATGGGGAAGGCGGTGCGCGAAGAGGATTCGGATGATCTTACGGCGCCTCGGCCTCGGTCTGGGCACCGCGTGCGCCGGGCACGTGCGGTGCGCCGGACCAGGCTCAGCCCAGCGCGCGAACCAGGGCCGACAAGGCGGCGGTTTCGGCCCGCAGCACGCGACCGCCCAGCGTCACCGGCAGCCCAGCCGGCGGCGCGCGCGGCCTGGTCTTCCTGCGGCGACAGGCCGCCTTCGGGGCCGCTGAGGAAAGGCGATGGATTCGGTCTGGCAGGCGCCTTGCGATCAGGTCGGCCAGGCCTTGGCTGCCCTCGGCCAGCGACAGCACGCAGCGCAGGTCGGCCACCGTGTCCGGATGGTGGCCAGCCAGGCATGAGAAATCGCGCACCGGGTGGATCACCGGCACCCGGTTGCCGCCGCATTGTTCGCAGGCCGCCACCGCCACTTGCTGCCAGTGGGCCTGTTTTTTGGTGGCCCGCTCGCCACTCAACCGCAGCACGCTGTGCGCGGTGTGCAGCGGCTGGATGCTGGCCACGCCGAGTTCGGTGGCTTTTTCCACCAGCCAGTCCATGCGGTCGTTGGCGGGCATGCCCACGGCCAGGTGCACCGGGCGCTGCGGTTCGCGTTCGATGGCGTGGTGCGTGTCGATGCGCACGGCGACATCGGAGCGGCCCATGCGCAGGATGGTGGCGCTGTGTTCACCGCCTTCGCCGTTGAACAGCGTGATCACGCCGCCGGGTTGCAGGCGCAGCACCTGCACATGGCGCGCGGCGGTGGCGGGCAGATCGATCTCGGCGCCGAGGGTGCAGCGGAACGGGGCAGTGGAAGCGGGGCATGGCGGCGGCTCGCGGGTCAGACGCGACCGAAGGCGTAGCCCGAAGCGGCCTCCAGGCCTTCGACCTTGTCGATGTACCGCAGGAAAGGGCCGAGTTCCCGGTAGCGACCGGCGGCGTGGCGAATGTAGTGGATGAAGCGCGGCGCGTCGGCCAGGTACTTGGGTTTGCCGTCGCGCAGGGTGAGGCGGGCGAAGATGCCGGCCACCTTCAGGTGGCGCTGCAGGCCCATCCATTCCACGGCGCGGTAGAAGGCGCCGAAGTCGCCGTGCCAGTCTTCAAAGTCCATCAAGCCGGCCTTGCGGGCCTTTTCCCAGTAGCGGATGGTGACTTCCAGCACGAAGTCTTCTTCCCAGGTCAGGAAGGCGTCGCGCATCAGGCTGGCGATGTCGTAGGTGATGGGGCCGTAGACCGCGTCCTGGAAATCGAGCACGCCGAGCTGCTGCGCCGGCGTGGCGCCGGGCCGGGCCGGGATCATCAGGTTGCGCGGCATGAAGTCGCGGTGCACATAGACGCTGGGCGCGGCCAGGTTGCGCTGGACGATGGTGTCGAAGGTCTTTTGCAGGGTGTCGGCGTCTTCGCCGTCCAGCGTGACGCCTTTGTGCTGGCTGCAGATACCAGTCGGGGAACAGCTGCAGTTCGCGGCGCAGCAGCGGCTCGTCGTAGGCCGGCAGCACGCCGGGCCTGGACGCCAGCTGCCAGGCCAGCAGCGTGTCGGTGGCCTGCATGTAGCGCTCGAAGTTGGCCGCAGGGCGCTTCGGGCTGGATCTGCTCCATCCAGGTCTGCTGGCCCAGATCGGGCAGCAGCATGAAGCCCTGCGGCTCGTCCCAGGCCAGGATGTCGGGCACCAGCAGGCCTGCGTCCTTCATCAGCTCGGCGACCTGCACAAAGGGCTTGCAGTTTTCCTTCTCGGGCGGCGCGTCCATGATGATGCGGGTGCCGCCGTCCGTGGTGTCGATGCGCAGGTAGCGCCGGAAGCTGGCGTCGGCCGAGGCGGGGCGCAGGCTGCCGGTCACCAGTCCATGGGGCTCGCTGAGGTCCGAGAGCCACTGGTCGAAGGCGGCCTCGCGTTGAGGATCGGTCCAGGTCACGGCGGTGTTGAGGGAGGTCATAGGGCGGGTGTTGGGGTCAACACGCAAGCCGCGCGCTGAAGGGCGTAGGATAATCGCTCGGAGATTTTACAAATCCACTGCGACGGCGCCCTGGGCGGTCGTGCGCATTTCGTGGCCCTGCTGATATGCTGCAGGTGGCCGATTCCCCAGCGTTCTCAGACGGCCGTTTTGCCTTACACCGCCTAGATGAAATCTGCCAAACACCCTCTCAAAGTCTCCCGGCGCAGCTTGTCCGGGAGGCTCGAGGCGCTTGTCCAAGCCCGCTCCCCTGCCCCAGCTCCAGCGCCGGCAGGGGCCTGGCGGCCGTGCCACAACCCACCCTGGTGTCCATGGCCGTCTATGGTGCGCTGGCCGCGCTGGCGCTGGGCTCGGTGGCGGCGCAGACCAGCGCCTGGGCCCAGGACGTGGTCCAGGACACCGAAGCGCCGCTGAGTCTGAAGTCCGGTGGTGAGCTGCTCGAAACCCTGCCGGTCGAGGTCCGGGATGCCTTGCCCACCTTTGTGCGCAGCCAGAGCATGGAAAGCAAGTCCCAGACGCAGAGCGTGTTCGAAGGCGATGTCGAGCTGCGGCGCCACGACCTGGTGATCCGAGCCGACCGGGTGGAGTTCGATCAGCAGACCCAGGAGGCCAAGGCCACTGGCAACGTGCTGATCAACCGCAATGGCGACCGGTTCACCGGGCCTGAGTTGCAAATGAATGTGGAGACCTACAAAGGCTACTTCGAGCAGCCCGAATACGAGTTGCTCAAGAACGGTGGCGTGGGCGATGCCAGCGCGCATCGACTTCGTCGACCGCGACACGATCGGTGGTCGAAGATGGCCGGTATTCCACCTGTGAGCGCATGCCCGGCAGCCAGTGGATGCCCGACTGGCTGATCCGCGCCTCCAGCATCGAACTCGACACCGCAGAAGATGTGGGCACCGCCAAAGGGGGCGTGCTGGAATTCAAGGGCGTGCCCATCCTGGCGGCGCCCTACCTCACCTTTCCGCTCAGCGACAAACGCAAGTCGGGTGCCCTGCCGCCCAGCATGAGCATCGACAGCGACAGCGGTGTCGAGCTGGCCGTGCCCTACTATTTCAACATCGCTCCGAACTTGGATGCCACCCTCACGCCCACGGCTGATGACCAAGCGCGGCGTGGATCTCGGCGGTGAGTTGCGCTACCTGGAGCCCAGCTACACAGGCATCATTCAAGGGCGCCTTCATGCCCTCGGACCAGCTGCGCGACGAAGACCGCTGGGCCTATTCGCTTGCAGCACCAGCAAAACCTGGTGCCCAACTTTGCAGGTGGCAGCGGCATCGGCTTGCGCATGCAGCCTGAACCGCGTGAGCGACGACAACTACTGGAGCGATTTTCCGCGCTCCATCACCTCGCTCACTTCCCGTCTGTTGCCCTCCGATGTGACGCTGGGCTGGAGCCAGAGGGCCCTGGTCTGTGGGAGCCGGGGTTTACAAATGGCAGGCCCTGCAGGTGGAAGGTTCGACCTTCACCCCGCCTTACGACCGGCTGCCCGTGCGTGGGCGTCAACTACCAGGAGTCGAACCAGACGATTCTGGGCTCGCCCGACTGGGACTGTGTCGCTGCAGTCCAATTTCACCCGCTTTGAGCGCTCGTCGCTGGTGTCGGGCTCGACTGTGACCGTCGGGCGGCGATCGCACCCTGGCCGTGGGCCGACTGTCGAAGCGTGTGCAGGCGTCCGGATGGTATGTGCAGCCCAGCGCGCAACTGCATGCGACCCAGTACAACACCACGGACATCACCGGTGGCAGCCAACGTGGCCGCGTCCCGGGTGGTGCCGACCCTGAGCGTGGACAGTGGGCTGACCTTTGAGCGCCCGACAGCAATTCTTTGGCACGCGACTACACCCAGACCCTGGAGCCCAGGGCTTTCCTGACCTGGACGCCCTACCGGGATCAGAGCGATCTGCCCAACTACGACTCGGGTTCGCGCGATTTCAACCTCGCCACCATGTACGCAGAGAACGCCTTCAACGGCAATGACCGGATCGCCGACACCCGTGCCGCCACCATGGGCGTGAGTTCCCGCCTGATCTCGCCCGATTCGGGTGCTGAAGTGGCCCGCGTGTCTGTTGCACAGCGCTACTACCTCACCGATCAGAACGTGACGCTGCCCGGTGGCACGGCCGTGAGCAAGGGCTTCAGCGACGTTTTGCTGTCTGGCCGCGTGCAGTGGGATCCCATTGTGGTCACTGGACTCCACGGTGCAATACAACCTGGAAACCAACGAAAGTGCGCGCACCACCGTGGGCGGCCGCTACACGCCTGGTCCCTACAAAGTGCTGAGCGCGGCTTACCGCTACCAGCGCGACAGCAGCGAGTACCTGGATCTGGGCTGGCAATGGCCGCTTGCCGTCGCTCTGGGGCAGCGCGCCCGATGCCGCATGCCTGGCCGTGCCTTGGGTCCGAACCAGTGGTACAGCGTGGGCCGCATCAACTACAGCATGCCCGACCGCAAGGTGGTCGATCTGGTGGCCGGCTTCGAATACGATGCCGGCTGCTGGCTGGGCCGTGTGGTGTTGCAGCGCTTGCAGACCAGCACCACCGAATCCAGCGAAAGCATCCTGTTCCAGCTGGAGTTCTCCGGCTTTTCGCGGGTGGGCGCCAGCTCGCTGCAGAGCCTTGCAGACCAATGTGCCAGGCTACCGCTATCTGCGCGAGGAAGTCGTCCCGCCCAGCCGCTTCCCCACATACGACTGACGACCTCGATTCCATGACACTTGCTGTTCGCAAACTTTTCCGTCGCGCTGGTCGTTGGGGGCCTGGTGTCGTCGCTGGCTTGCCGCTGTGGCGCAGTCGCTTACGCTTGAGCAACTCGCTAGATGCAGCGCCAGGCGGCTTCTGCCTCTCGGTGGACGGCGCGCACGGTCGACTACATCGTGGCGCTGGTCAATTCCGAGCCCGTGACCAACAACGAAGTGCGCCAGCGCCTGTTGCGCGTCGAGCAGCAATTGACGCAGCAAGGCGTGGCTTTGCCACCCCGCGAAGAGCTTGGCCCGGCAGGTGATGGAGCTGCTGGTGTCCGAACGGGCGCAGCTGCAGGACGCCGCCGAGCTGGGCCTGCAGCGTGGACGATGCGTCGCTGTTGCAGGCCGAGCAGGGCTTGCGGCCCAAAACCAGTTGGGCCTCGAGGACTTTCGGCGCGCGTGGTTGCGCGAAGGCATGGACCTGCAGCCGCTTGCGCAACGAGCTGCGCAGCCAGTTGCTGCTGCAGCAAGGCTGCGCGAGCGCGAGACCGAGCGCGTGCGGGTGAGCAACGCCGACATCGATCGAGTTCACATCGACGAGCTGAACGCCCGCAATCCTGCTGGCGCCGAGACGCTTGCTGCGCCATGTGCTGGTCAAGGTGCCGGAGTCCGCCAGCGCGCAGCGGTGCAGGCGCTGCAAGCCAAGGCGCAATCGGTGGCCGATCGGGCGCAAGGTCGGGCGACGATTTTGCAGCGCTTGGCCCGCGAGATCTCCGATGCACCGGAAGGCGCCAGTGGCGGCTCGTTTGGCTGGCGCTCGGCCAACCGCCTGCCACCCCTGTTTGTCGACGTCCACCCAAGGCCTTGCCTGTGGGCGGCGTGTCCGGCCCGTTTGCGCAGTCGCTGCGGGTTTGCATGTGCTCAAAGTGGATGGACCGGCGCCAGGGTGTCGCCGCCGCGATTTGTCGTGACACAGTCCCGCGCCCGCCACATCCTCTTGCGTCTGGGTCCGCAGCTGACGCCAGGCGGCGGCGATTGCGCAACTGGCCGCGATGGCGCGAACAGGTGCTCAATGGCCAGGCCACGTTTGAAGTCGCTGGCCCGCGAGTACAGCCAGGACGGTTCGGCCAGGCCGGCGGTGACCTTGGGCTGGGTCAACGCCGGGCAGTTTGTGCCCGAGTTTGAAGAGGTCATGGACGCCTTGAAGCCCGGCGAAATGTCGCAGCCGATGGTGTCGCGTTTTGGTGTGCATCTGATCCGCCTGGAAGAGCGTCGCAACCAGTGGCCTGACGACCGCGAGCAGCGCGATGCGGTGCGCAAGCATGGTGCGCGAAGCCAAGGCTGCCCAAGCCTTGCAGACCTGGGCGCAAGACGTGCGCGCCCGCGCCTTACGTCGAGTTCCGCGAGCCGCCTCGTCCGTGATGGACCGGCTTGACCTTCGCCACCAGCCTTCACATGAAACACATTGCGCGCAAGCGCTTCGGTCAGCACTTTCTCACCGATGCGCTGATCATCGACGCCATCGTGAGGCCATCGACCCCGGGCGGGCGACGCCATGGTCGAAATCGGACCGGGTCTGGCGGCCCTGACCCAGCCCCTGGTGGAACGCCTGGGGCAGCTTGACCGTGATCGAGCTCGACCGGGATCTGGCGGTTCGTTTGCGCGAGCATGCGCAGCTCGATGTGGTGGAGTCCGATGTGCTGAAGGTCGATTTTTCCGCCCTGGCCAGACGCGGCTTGGCAGCCAGTGGAAAGATCCGGGTGGTGGGCAACCTGCCCTACAACATCTCGACGCCCATCCTGTTTCACCTGCTGGACCATGTTGCGGTGGTGAAGGACCAGCACTTCATGCTGCAAAAGGAAGTGATCGACCGCATGGTGGCCCAACCTGCGACGGGCGACTACAGCCGCCTGAGCGTGATGCTGCAGTGGCGCTATGCCATGGACAACGTGCTGTTTGTGCCGCCCGACGAGCTTTGATCCGCCGCCCGCGCGTGGACAGCGCCATCGTGCGCATGGTGCCGCTGCCAGAGCCACCGGCGATCGACTTGCCGCTGCTACGGCGAGATGGTGCAGGTGGCGTTCAGCCAGCGCCGCAAGATCCTGCGCAACACCCTGGGCCGCTGGCTGGAAGCACAGGGCTTTGCCGGCGAGTTTGACCTGCAGCGCCGTGCCGAAGAAGTGCCCGTGCACGAATACGTGGCCTTGGCGCAAGCCGTGCAGGCGTAAAAAAGCCGCTGCCGATGATCTCCCGCGCCGTCGCGCACCCCTGGCGGCCTGGCGGCCCGGCAAAGCCGGTTCCGCGGTGCCCTGGGCAGACACGGCGGCGCAAAAAAGCCGCTGCATGCAGCGGCTTTTTGCGAATCAGGAACCGCGGAACCGGCTTGCCGGGCGCAGTGTTGCCCCTTGAGGGGGTGACGCGCCGCAGGCGCGGCGCGGGGGGGCCAAGATCTAGGCGGCGTTCAGCCAGTAACCTGCGTTGAACGGGCTGCTCATGCGCAGCGCCATCGGGCTCACGTCCAGGAGCTTGTCCGTGGGCATGGGCTCTTCGTTTTCGACTTCGATCTGCGTTTCGCCCTTGGACGCGCGGGCGACCGAGAACGAGTAGAAGCAGCGGAACGGGATCTTGCGGTCGTGCCAGTAGTCGGCCGTGTCGCGGAAGATGTCGAGCAGCTGCTCGCGGGCTTCTTTGTCGAACTTGGCGTGGGCAGGGATGTGCTCCAGCACGACGATGAAGCCGGTCTGCGGGCCGGACTTGTGCACGAGGTCGGTCATGCAGTCGTAGAGCGCGTCGAAGTTCTTGCCGAAGTGCGTGGGCAACGTGTATTGCGCCGCGATCAATTCCAGCACGTCCTGTTTGCTCTGGGCTTTGGCCAGGTTGGCATACAGGAAATGATGACCCAACTGCTCGGCCGCAGCCTGCAGGTCTTTCACGCCATAGGCGCGAATCGACTGAACGATATTGGGTTTTACGTTACGAAGTGGCGTGTCCATCTCCGCGTCTCTTTCTACAGTCAAAGTTAAAAATCAGATCAACTCAAACACCCGCCGCTCACTGCACGATCAGCCTGAAGCTGCTGTAGTGATCTTCGGTGTAATAACACGCATCAGGACGCTGGGGCTGCTGGCCGCCGCACACGATGCGGCGTGCTCCTCGGTGGTTCAGTCCCGGTGTGGGCACCGTGTATTCACGGTAATAGCCCCGTTTCTGGCTGGGGAGCAAACGCTCCCGGTTGCCAAAAACAGTGCCATCTTTCTCGTACCGGAAAGGGCCACCTTGCCGAATCTGCGCCAACACCTCATGGCCTTGCGCGGGCAATCCGGTGTCTGCCACCGACGCCACCGCGGAACCCGGCAAGGTCGCTGTCTGGGGTGCTCTGGCCTGCACCCAATAGGTGCCTGCCGCGATCAACCAAGATCGCTGCCAGCGATCCAACGCTGCGCTTCTTGCCCATCCAGTGCTTGATCCGGATCCGTTTCAGATCCATGAAAGTCCTTGTCCTGATGCGATCAACCCGCCTTCATGAGGCCATGCAATCGCTTGCATGATGGCGCCTTGAGGGGCGGGTTAACCCTGTGAATCAAGGCCGCTAGTGTGCCCGACTCGCGTGTGAAAAAAGCAAGCGATTGCTGAATTTATAGGCAATGGTGCAGTGCGGCAAAGGGTCGTAATAAGTTAGTGCTTGCTTTTTCTACGAAGCTTCACCCTGCACGTTGGCTTCTGCCACGGTCAGGGCTGTCATGTTGACAATGCGGCGCACGGTGGCGCTGGCCGTGAGGATGTGCACGGGTTTGGCGGCGCCCAGCAACACGGGGCCGATGGCGATGTTGCCGCCGGCGGCGGTCTTGAGCAGGTTGTAGGCGATGTTGGCCGCGTCGATGTTGGGCAGCACCAGCAGATTGGCGTCGCCTTCCAGTGGCGAGTCGGGCATGAGCGTCTTGCGCGCATCGGCGTCGAGCGCCACGTCGCCGTGCATTTCGCCGTCCACCTCCAGCCAGGGCGCCTGCTGCGGAGCAGCTCCAGCGTGCGGCGCATCTTGAGGGCGCTGGGCTGGTTGGAGGAGCCAAAGTTGGAATGCGACAGCAGGGCCACCTTGGGCTGCAGGCCGAAACGCACCATTTCTTCTGCGGCCATCACCGTGATTTCGCACAGTTCTTCGGCGGTGGGGTCGTAGTTGACGTGGGTGTCGACCAGGAACACCTGGCGCCCGGGCAGCATGAGGCCGTTCATGCAGGCGTAGACCCGCACATCCTGTGCGGTGCGGGCGCAGCCGCCCACGCGCTTGCCGATCACCTGATCGATGTATTCCAGGTGGTTGTGGGTGCCGCCCCAGGTGCCGCAGATCATGCCGTCGACCTCGTCCTTGTGCAGCAGCATGGCGCCGATCAGGGTGAGGCGGCGGCGCATTTCGATCTTGGCCAGCTGCACGGTCACGCCCTTGCGCTCGGTCATGCGGTGGTAGGTCTGCCAGAAGTCGCGGTAGCGGTGGTCCTGTTCGACGTTGACCACGTCGTAGTCCAGCTCTTCCTTGCAGGCGCAGGCCGAATTTTTCGATGCGCTGGGCGATGATGGCGGGGCGACCGATCAGGGTGGGGCGGGCCAGGCCTTCGTCCACCACGATCTGGCAGGCGCGCAGCACCCGTTCTTCTTCGCCCTCGGCATAGGCCACCCGTCTTGCGGCTGGCCACTTTGGCGGCGGCGTAGATGGGCTTCATGATGGTGCCGGAGGCGAACACGAAGCTCTGCAGCTTCTGCTTGTAGGCCTCCATGTCGGTGATCGGGCGCAAGGCCACGCCGCTGTCGGCAGCGGCTTGGGCCACCGCCGGCGCGATCTTCATCATCAGGCGCGGGTCGAACGGCTTGGGGATCAGGTACTCGGGGCCGAAGGCCAGCTTCTCGCCGGCATAGGCGGCGGCCACCACTTCGCTTTGTTCGGCCTGTGCCAGCTCGGCAATGGCGTGCACCGCAGCGATCTCCATCTCATCGGTGATGGTGGAGGCGCCGGCGTCCAGCGCGCCGCGGAAGATGTAGGGGAAGCACAGGACGTTGTTGACCTGGTTCGGGTAGTCGCTGCGCCCGGTGGCCATGATGATGTCGTTGCGCACGGCGTGGGCGTCTTCGGGCGCGATCTCGGGGTTGGGATTGGCCAGCGCAAAGATCACCGGGCGCGGTGCCATGCTGGCCACCATGTCGGGCTTGAGCACGCCGCCGGCGGACAGGCCCAGGAACACGTCGGCGCCGGCGATCACTTCTTTGAGCGTGCGGGCATCGGTCTTCTGCGCGTACTAGATCTTGTCTTCGTCCATCAGCTCGGTGCGGCCCTCGTAGACCACGCCGGCCAGATCGGTGACGAACACGTTTTCGCGCTTCAGGCCGACCTTGAGCAGCAGGTTCAGGCAGGCCAGCGCGGCCGCGCCGGCGCCCGGAGGCCACCAGCTTGACCTGCCCGATGTCCTTGCCCGCCACCTTCAGGCCGTTGACCATGGCCGCGGCCACGGTGATGGCGGTGCCGTGCTGGTCGTCGTGGAAGACCGGGATCTTCATGCGCTTGCGCAGTTCGCGCTCGACGTAGAAGCAGTCCGGCGCCTTGATGTCTTCCAGGTTGATGGCGCCGAAGGTGGGCTCCAGCGAGGCGATGATGTCGACCAGCTTGGCCGGGTCTTTCTCGTTGATCTCGATGTCGAACACATCGACGCCGGCGAACTTCTTGAACAGCACGCCCTTGCCTTCCATCACCGGCTTGGCCGCCAGCGGGCCGATGTCGCCCAGGCCCAGCACGGCGGTGCCGTTGGTGATGACGGCCACCAGGTTGCCGCGGCTGGTGTACTTGTAGGCGTTGTTCGGATCGGCTTGACGATTTCTTCGCAGGGAGCGGCCACGCCGGGCGAGTAAGCCAGCGCCAGATCGCGCTGGTTGGTCAGCTGCTTGGTGGCCGCGATGGCCACTTTGCCGGGGGTGGGGAACTCGTGGTATTCGAGGGCGGCGCGCTTGAGTTCGGCGCGCTTGTTGTCTTGGCTGTGATCGTTGCTCATGGTCGTTGTCTCCAGTTGGCGTCGCTGTGACTTTTGCAATGTGAAAATGTATTGCACATTCTAAATCTGATGAGCTCGAATTCGCCCACCTGCGACTGTCCACAGGCGGTGGAGCAGTTTTGACATTTTGAGGGGCAAATGGCGACGCCGGGCGCATGACCCAAGGCCTGACCGGGACACCCCAGACGCAATCGAGGCTGGGCGAAGGCGGCTCAGTTGCCAGAGGTGGCGGGCAAAAACACCAGCCGAACTTGCGAGTGCAGGCTCTGTGCGTCTTCCCGACGGGAAAGACCGGTGGTGACCGACATCAGGGCCGCGGAACCTGCCGCCACACCCCAGGCAAAAGCCTCGTGCAAGGGCAGCCCTTGCTGCAGCCCCCAGACGAGACCCCCCACAAAGCTGTCGCCAGCGCCCACCGCGCTGGCCACCGGTATGCTCAAAGGCGGAGCGCTCCATTCACCCTCTCGGGTGAAAAGGGCTGCGCCCTGATGGCCCATGGTCAGCGCGACGACCTCAACCTGGCCTTGTTTCACGACGCTCCGTGCGGCGACCAGACCCTCGCCGGGCGAAGCGAGCGACTGGCCGGTTTGCTCGCCCAGCTCTTTCAGATTGGGCTTCCAGAGATAAACGCCTTCGGCCAAGGCGGCTGCCACCGACGGCCCCGAGGCGTCGAGCACCAGCCGGGCGCCCCGTTCGCGGCACATGCGAGCCAGCCGCGCATAAAAATCACTGGGCACGCCGGGGGGCAGGCTGCCGCTGGCGATGAGGAAATCGGGAAAGCGGGGCAGGTTCACGAGATGGTTCAGACAGGCCTGCCATTCGTTCTCCGCCAGTTGCGGCCCGGGCAGGACGAACCGGTATTCGTCGCCGGTCTCGCGCTCGTGCACCGTGAAGCTCACGCGCGTTTCTTCCGCGATCGGAATGGTTGTGTTTTTCAGGCCTTCTTGCGCCATGCGGCTCTCCAGCCAATGGCCTGTGGGCCCCCCGGCAGGACACAGTGTTTCGCACACGCCGCCCAAGCGCGTGATCACGCGAGCCACATTGATGCCGCCGCCGCCCGCATCGTGCAAGCCCTCACCGCAGCGCAACTTGTGGGTGGGTACCACGCGGGCGGTATCGGTGGCGAGATCCATCGAGGGATTCATCGTCAGGCAAAGCACGCGGGGCAGGCGCCCTGCGCGGTCGGCAGCGTTTGCATTGGGCATGGGTGTCGGTGTCAGGTGAAGTGCCTCCATTGTGAAACAGACCATTGCCCTATCTGCCCGTCTCTATACTTTGCTCGCACAGTCCGAGGTCAGTGTGAACAGGCCCAACCATCCGAAAGGCCACCATGCATCCTGACAACAACCATCTTTTCGCCGAGTTCATGGGCCGCAGTCTTTTCACCATCGGCGCCAACTCGGTCACCGTCGGCAGCCTGGTGCTGGCGGCGGTGTTTGTGATCGCCATCTGGTGGGCAGCCAGCTTGATGGAGCGCGTGGTTCAGCGCACGATCAAGAAGCGGGCGGTCAACGAACCCTGGAAATACGCGGGCATGTTGATGATCAGTCGCCTGTTCCGCTATGTCGTCTGGGTGGTCGGGCACTTTGATGGCACTGAACTACCTTGGCATTGACCTCACCAGCATCGCCTTGCTGGGCAGCGCCCTGGCGGTGGGTTTGGGGTTTGGCCTGCAGGCATCATTGCAGCAACTTTGTCTCCGGCGTGATCATTTTGCTGGAGCGCAGCCTGAAGGTCGGTGATTTTGTGGAGCTGGAATCGGGTGTGCGCGGGCATGTGAGCGAGATCGCCATGCGCTACACCCGCATCACCAGCAACGACGCGCTGGACGTGGTGGTGCCCAATTCCGAGTTCATCAACGGGCGCGTGGTGAACTGGACGTTGGGCGACGCCTATCGGCGCATGCACATCCCCTTTGGCGTGGCCTATGGCACACCCAAGGAGCTGGTGCGTGAGGCGGGCATGGCCGCCGCCAAGCGCATTCCGGGCGTGGTGGAAAACGAGCAGAAGAAGAGTACCGTCTGGCTGGTGGCCTATGGCGACAACTCGGTGAACTACGAGCTGGTGATCTGGGCCGATCGCGCCCTGACCACGCGCCCCGGTTCGGCGCACGCCGACCTCATGTGGGCACTGGACGACGAACTGCACCAGCGCCGTATTGAAATCCCGTTTCCCGCAGCGTGACCTGCACATCCGCTCGGGCACGCTGGACGTGCGCATGGCCGCGGCGGCAAGTACCTCGCCCGACGCAGCTCAATCCGAGCAAACATGAGCGTTTGTTCGGTGCCTAGCCGGACTGCGTGAGCGGGCCCATTTCAGAATCCTCCGGCTCTCTTTCACCCAGGGTTTTCTGAGGCAACGCCGGTGCGACGCGCAGTGGCTTGCCGTCTGGGCCTTTGGGCACGGTCACGCCCAGCAAGTTGTGGCGCATGGTGGCGCGGGCGCGCTGCTTGTCCGCAGCACAGCAGGTGATCGCCCTCTTGCAAGGGGGTGTCGCAGGTCGGGCACGCAAAATGCGCTCCTTGCCGCGTTGCAAAAGCAAGGGCACGGCGTGCACCAGGTACTGCTGCCGTTGGGCCGGATCATCAACTGCTGGAGTTCACCGTCTCACCCTGGTTCAAAGCGGAGCACACGGTGTTGGCTTGCTCGGGCGTGATGTCCAGCGACCAGGATTCCACCACCTCATCGCCGAATGACGTCGCGCATGCGCTGCAGCAGGTCTTGCGGCCCAGGCTTCGTCTTCATCGCGCGCCCGGCGCAAAAAGGTGGCCAGCTGGGGCGCGCGGATCACGCGCAGCACCTCGGCCGCGACCACATAACCGCTGAGCATCACCAGGTCGGCCGGCGCGGCCCGAAAGACCTGCGTGTTGCGCCGCTGGCGTCTGGCGCGCGACGATGAACAGCGCCTTGTTGATGGGCCGCGCCGCCAGCGCGATGGCCAGGTTGTCGATGTCGACCGCCGTGCCTGCCACGAGTGCCGTGGCCTCCTCGACGCCTGCTTCGCGCAGCACGGCCGGATCGGTGGGGTCGCCCCTGCAGGTGTTGCTCGTCGATCTCGTCGTCGGTCAATTGCGGATCGATGATCGACGGTCTCGATCTCCAGGCGCTCCAGCTGGCGGCGCAGCGTGCGCGTGAACAGGCCAGAGCCGCACAACATCCAGCGCCCGGCGGCAGACTCGGGGCGGCTCGTTCATGGCGGTGCCGGGCTGGGTGGTCAGGCTCTCGTAGATCACATGCAGACTGGGCGTGCGGATGGAGAGTGGCCACCCGCTCGGCAAAGGTGTCGTAGGGGTTGATGATGTGGTTGGCGCCGGCCGCGGCCATGCGCGCATGGGAGGCGTGATCGCGAGCCGCACAGAGCACCGGCACATCGGGGTTGAGCAGGCGCGCGGTGAGGGCAATCTTGATGTTGATCGCGTCGTCGCCGGTCAGCGCCAGCACGCCTGCGCAATGCGGGCTCGTTCAGGCCGGCCAGCACCAGCGTCTTGGGGTCGCTGGCGTCGCCAGTGAGGGCCGGCACGCTGACAGGTGAGGTCGTCCACCTCGACCGAGTCCACCGCGTTCGGGAATCGATGTCGATCACGACCAGGCGCGCGCCGTCCTCGGCCAGTTCGCGCGCCACGCGGCTGCCGGCGTCGTCGTAGCCGCAGACCAGGTAGAAAGGTTCGCGGATGCGGCGCACGGCGCGCTCGACACCGTTTTCGTGCAGGATGCGTCGAAACAGCGGGTCTTGCAGCACGCTGAACAGGCGCGCCAATGGCGTACAGCCACGCCACCACCGTGCCGTAGATTGAGGCCGTGGCCCACAGGCGCTGGGGGTCGCTGAAAGGGATAGGGAATCTCGCCCAGTCCGATGGTGGTGCCCAGAAAACTGACGAAGTAGAACGCATGCAGAAAACTCATGCGTCCAGGGCTGGCCATCGGGGTCCACGCCGGGAATCAGCGTGAAGCCCAACACCGCCACCGCATACACGCTGATCAGCACCATCAGCGGCTGCCGCAAGCGGCGCAGCAGGATGAAGATGCCGTGGCGGGTGCGATTGCCGGGGGTGATCATCGCGAGAAACCGGGCCGGGTTCATCGACGCAGATTGGCCATCTCGATGATCAGCAGCACCACCGAGACCACATTGGCCACTGCAGCGCCGATGGCCAGCGACACCACGGTAGCGCCTTGGTGGGCCGTCAGCACCGCGCCGCCAGACTGGCCGTAGAAGCCCCAGGATGCCGCCGCGGCGATCAGCTGCAGGTCGGCCACCAGGCTGGTGGCCAGCATGGTCGAGCCCAATGGCGAGCGGTCGCCAAACTTCATCACCGTGGCGATCAGGCTCACCACCAGAGCGGCGAACAGCTCGTAGACGTTGTGGTGGTTGATGTCGTTGATGTCGCCAGCGATGAAGCCGACGTTGAGCGTCAGCGCCAGCACAATGACAAAAGCAAACAGAACGCGTTCGGTACTCATGGGTGTTTTCTCACTCCTGTGGGGACTACAGCATAAGGGCCAAAGCCGGCGGGTGCGATCAGCGCAGGTGTTTGAGGCGTTTGGCGTGAAAAGCGTCAATGATGCTCAAACCCCGCTGGCCCGCCTCCAGCGTGAAGCTTTGTCCGGCCTGTATGGTGCCGGGTGCGACCACCGACAGGTAGAAACCCGGGCAAGCTTGCTGCAGCATGCGCTTGCCGGCCTGCGGGAAGCCCATGACCTCTGTCAACTTGAAACAGGGCTCTCGGGGCGCGGTGACCCGCAAGCTGCAAGCGGGGAAATGCAGTGTGTCGCCGACCCATACCTCGGTTTCCAGCAGGCCTTCGATGGTCAGGTTTTCACCCAGGAAACCGGGCGGCAAGGCCTCGTCAAAAAGGCTCACGCCGCGCTCGCGCCGCTCTTTTTGCCAAAACGCCAGGTGTTCCGCGGGGTACGCGTAGACCGCCTTGTCCAGCCCGCCATGAACGCTGAGATCGGCCTGTTCGTCGCCCAGCAGGCCCAGCGCGAGAACGGGGACCGGTCCGTCCACGGGCGATTTGCCGATGGCCGAGAGCACCTTGCGCCCCCCGGCCACGCGCAACGGGCGAGCCACCCCCGTGTTCACGCTCAACACTTGCATGGGGTGCCGTGCATTCAGCCGCGCATCAGCGCCTCGATCTCGTCCGCGTTCACGGGCACGCCACGGCTGATCAGTTCGCAGCCGGTCTCGGTGACGATGGCGTCGTCTTCGATGCGGATGCCGATGTTCCAGAATTCGCGTGGCACCCCTTCACTGGGTCGCACATACAGGCCGGGCTCGATGGTGAGCGCCATGCCGGGGCGCAGGATGCGGCTGGGGCGGTCCTTGATGGTCTCGCCGCTCAGCGGATCTTTGCGCTCGCTCACCTGGCCCAGCTCACTGGGCTCAACGTAGCTGCCGCAGTCGTGCACGTCCATGCCCAGCCAGTGTCCGGTGCGGTGCATGTAGTGGGCGAAATAGTGACGGTGATGGATGGCGTCTTCCAGCGTGCCCACCTGGTTTTTGTCGAGCAAGCCGAGATCGAGCATGCCTTGCGTGAGCACCTTGACCGTGGCTTCGTGCGGATCGGTGAAGCGCGCGCCGGCCTTGGTGGCGGCCACGGCGGCGTCTTGCGATGCCAGCACCAGGTCGTAGAGCACCCGTTGCGGGCCGCTGAACTTGCCATTGGCCGGGAAGGTGCGGGTGATGTCGCTGGCGTAACCGTCGAGCTCACAACCGGCGTCGATCAGCACCAGTTCGCCATCGCGAATGGGCGCATTGTCGGCGCGGTAGTGCAGGACGCAGGCGTTGGCGCCGGCGGCCACGATGCTGCCGTAGGCCGGGTACTGTGAGCCGTGCTGGCGAAACTCGTGCAGCAACTCGGCGTCAAGGTGGTACTCGCGCACGTCTTGGCCAGCGCGCAGCATGCTGGCGCTGCGCTGCATGGCGCGGATGTGGGCGCGCGCGCTGATCTGCGCGGCGCGGCGCATGGTGTCTTGCTCGTGAGCGTCTTTGATGAGGCGCATTTCGTCCAGAGGACCGCACAGGTCGCGCTGCTGTTCCGGGCACAGTGCGCCAAACCGGGCGCGTGCGCGCACCGGTGCCAGCCACTGATTGATGCGTGTGTCCAACCCCTTGTGTGTGGCAAACGGGTACCAGATCGCGCTCCGGTTCTCCATCAGCTTGGGCAAGTGCTGGTCCAGCTCTGTGGTGGGGTGCGCAGCTTGCACGCCCAGCACCTGCGGCGCAGCTTCTGGCCCGAGGCGAATGCCGTCCCAGATTTCGCGTTCCAGGTCTTTGGGCTGGCAGAAACAGCGTGCTGTCACCCTCGGCGGTGATCACCAGCCAGGCGTTGGGTTCGGTGAAACCGGTCAGGTAGTAAAAGTAGCTGTCGGGTCGGAACAGAAAGTCGCTGTCACGGTTGCGCTGCTGCTCAGGTGCGGTGGGCAAGATGGCCATGCCGCCGGGGCCGAGTTGGGCGGCGAGGCGGGCGCGGCGTTGGGCGTAGAGGGCGTGTGGGGTGGTGGTGTCCATGGTGTGGATTGTGCGTTGGCTGGTCCGGCTGGGTGGCCTACAAAGCCAGCAATTGCCGTTGTATGTCAAGTTTGATGGTCACGACACGGCGCATGCGCGGCGCAGCAAAGCTGTGGGTCAGCAGAGGGTTGTCAAAGTCGCGAAGCAGTGGCGGACGGGGGGCATCGAAATACAAATCAGCATTGTTGAGGATTTCACTGGATGCTGCTTGTTGCAGGTCTTCCATCGATGCGCAAGGTTGGATCAGACAGGGTGCATGGGTCAGACCCATGGCGCGCAGCGCGAGTGCGCGGTGGTGACCGTTGTTGAGGGCAATGCGCCCGTTGTAGCGCACCGCGTTGAGCAGGTTGGCGCTGAAACCCACGCTGAGCGCCACAACCGCCTGGGGGTGGCCCATCACCGGCGCCTGCTGAACGTTCAGCGGTTCAAGCACCTGCGCGTCCAGAAAGCGCATGTCGTGCGCATCCGCCACGAAAGTGAACGCCTTGTCGCTGCGCCCGGCCAGCCGGAAATCGGCCGCGGGCGCTTTGAGCGGCAAACACAGCTCGACCAGCCGCTTGGGGCTGATGGGCACAGAGTGGGCGGTGGCGAGGCGGTCGACCACGGCCTGGGTCATGCTGTATTGGGACGTGATGAGTGCGTCCAGCGGCACCAGTCCAAACGCCACGGGCACGGTGTCGAAGGTGCGCCGCACACCCTCGAGTTCGACCAGCCGGGCAATGTGTGGGGTCATGCTTTTGGGCAGTGGCCGGATCGTGGCTGCATTGGCCGCACCCGCCTCTGCCGTGGCGAGGCGGGCGTATTCGGCTTGCCCTGCGCGCCAAAGTTCGGTCAGCTCGGCCCGGCCGGGCACGTGCCCTGAGTGCCCGAGCGCTGTGACCTCGTCCAGCCATTCCTCCAGATGCCGTGGCCCCAGCAAGTAACGCTCTTTGGTGGTGGCATTTGGGCCGAAGGCTGGACGGCTGGGCGGTGTTTTTTTCTCAGGCATGGCGGCAGTTGATGGCGAGGGTCGGGCGGCGGTGGCCGCAGGTTTGCACGAGATTGTGGCGGTAGTGGAAAAGTCGCACACCCCCCTATTTGTGAAAACGTTTAACCTATTTACAATGGGTTCACTTTGAAAAAAGTGTGTTTCCCGATGAATTTGGCACGCAAATGCATCGTTTGTAAAAAATGGCCGTATCCCCAGGGAGTTGCGGCCTTCTCAGGAGATAGCCATGCGAGTACTGGAATTGAGCGAATTGGAAGAAGTCAGCGGTGGCTGTGGCTGGCGCCGCAGCTACCGTCGCAGCAAGTGCTGGGGCAAAGGTTCAGGCAAGAACTCCGGCAAGGATTCTGGCAAATGCGGGAGCAAAAGCTCGGGCAAAGATTCGGGCAAGGGCTCTGGCAAGCGCTGCTCGCCGCCACCCGTTTGCCCGCCGGTCATTGATCCGCCACAAGTACCCTGACAGGGGCTCGATGCGATTGGCATCCGGGTTGATTCATCCATAGAAGGGCCTGCGGGCCCTTTTCTTTTGTGTGTCGTTCATGAGGGTCCCTTTGAGCGAAGGCGGGACTGGAACTGAGCGCTTTCGTAGCCATTTCCGTGAATTTCTGTACACAAAGTGCTTTGGTGAGCGGCTGAAGAACGTCCGATTTCTCTAAACTGCGGCTTCCCTGTGGACGTAACCAGTTGTTTCGAAGCGACGCTGGTGGGTCCGTATCCATCCGTGCCGGCTTGTTCCGGCGCACAGACTTTGGAGAAGCCATGCGTGTATTGAATGTTGAAGAAATGATGGAAGTCAGTGGCGGTTGTGGGCGCAAGCGCAGCCGTTGTGGCAGCAAGAGCTGGGGCAAGGGCTCTGGCAAAAACTCCGGTAAGAGCTCCGGGAAGTGCGGCGGCAAAAACTCCGGCAAGGGCTCTGGCAAAGGGTGCAAGCCGGTCGTGGTGGTGTGTCCACCCGTGGACGTGCCACCGGTTGAGGTTCCTCAAGAGAACTGATCGAAGTTGGGCTGACCACAGCCGCTTCAAAGACGAAAAGGGACCTTTGGGTCCCTTTTTTGGTCAGGATGCATGATGGGGCGCAAGCCTGTTCAGCATGGCCAACCGCTCGGGGGTGCCCACATCGGTCCATGCACCGGCGTAGACCGATCCACTGATTTTCCCGGCGGCGATGGCGGAGCGAAGCACGGGCGCCAAAGCCGCCACGGTACCGTCAACATTGCCGCTCGGCACTTCGCACCACGGCCGCTCGAAAAGTTCGCGCCGGTACAGGCCGATGGTGCTGTAGGTGAGGCGCGATTCGGCCTGATTGAGGAGAAGGCCGGTGGCATCCAGCCCGAAGTCGCCCAGAGGGTTGTGTGCCGGGTTGGGCACCAGCCAGAGGTGGGCCAGTTGATTGCTGGCGATGAACCGGGCCACCTCGGTGTGATCGAACACAAAATCTGGCGCGTAGATGTCGCCCGCCAGCACCCAGAACACATCGCCCAGATGCGGCAGCGCCCGAACAATCCCACCTGCTGTTTCCAGCGCAGCGCCGAAATCCCGACCTTCGTGTGAAAAATGCAGTTGCGCAGCGGGGTGGGTGCTTGCCCAGTCGCTGAACTTCGCTTCGATCTGCTCGCCCAGCCAGGCGGTGTTGATCACCAACCGTTTGAACCCGTTGTCGTACAGCGCCTGCATGGGCCATTGCATCAATGGCTGACCGTGCACTTCCAGCAATGGCTTCGGGCAGGTGTCCGTCAGCGGCCGCATGCGCGAGCCGCGTCCAGCGGCCAGGATCATGGCGGGAATACTGGGAGACAAGGAGGGTATCGGGTGCTTCACGAGCGCATTATTCCCGAGCCTTGACCACCGCGGGTGATGCCTTGTCGGGGCAGCCCGATAAAATCGGGCGTTTGGCGCTTGAGCGCTACCCTCTCACTTCCTACCGGCGAGCCCATGTCCGACGCAACCAGCACCCCCCAGACCTCCCCCGTCACTGTCCAGACCCAGGCCAACGCGATCCGCGCATTGGCCATGGACGCCGTTCAAGCCGCCAACTCGGGCCACCCTGGCGCGCCCATGGGCATGGCCGATATGGCGGTCGCTCTCTGGGGCCGTCACATGCGCCACAACCCCAGCAATCCCGACTGGGCCAACCGCGACCGCTTCGTGCTGTCCAACGGCCATGCCTCGATGTTGATATACGCCGTGTTGCACCTGACCGGCTACAAGCTGTCGATTGACGAGTTGAAAAATTTCCGCCAGCTCGGCAGCAAGACCGCCGGCCACCCCGAAGTTGGCCACACCCCTGGCGTGGAAACCACCACTGGCCCGCTGGGCCAGGGCATCACCAATGCCGTGGGCTTTGCGCTGGCCGAGAAGCTGCTGGCCAGCGAGTTCAACCGCGAAGGCCATGCCATCGTCGACCACAACACCTACGTGTTTCTGGGCGATGGCTGCCTGATGGAAGGCATCAGCCATGAGGCCGTGGCCCTGGCCGGCGCCTGGAAGCTCAACAAACTGGTTGCCCTGTACGACGACAACGGTATCTCGATCGATGGCCAGGTCGCTCCCTGGTTCATCGACGACACCCCCAAGCGTTTTGAAGCCTGCGGCTGGAACGTGATCCGCGCCGTGGACGGTCACAACGCCGACGCCGTGGCCAAAGCCATCGCCGACGCGAAAAACAGCGCCGACAAGCCCACCCTCATCTGCTGCAAGACCAGCATCGGCAAAGGCAGCCCCAACCGCGCCAACACGGCCAAGGCCCACGGCGAGCCTCTGGGCGCCGAAGAAATCAAGCTCACCCGCGAAGCCCTGGGCTGGGACCACGAGCCGTTCAAGATCCCCAAGGACGTGTACGCCGCCTGGGACGCCAAAGCCGCCGGCAAAGCCATGGAAGCCGAGTGGAACGCGAAATTCGCCGCCTACAAGGCCGCCTTCCCCGCCGAAGCCAAAGAATTCGTGCGCCGCATGAAGGGCGACCTGCCCAAGGGCTTCAACCAGCTGGCCTTCGACACCGTGGTCGCGGCCCACACCAAGGCCGAGACCGTGGCCAGCCGCAAGGCCAGCCAGTTGGCGCTGGAAGCCTTCACCGCCGCTTTGCCCGAGATGCTGGGCGGTTCGGCCGACCTGACCGGCTCCAACCTGACCAACACCAAGTCCACCCCCAACCTGCGCTTTGATCTGGCGGGCAATGTGGTGAAGAACGAGGCTGGCCAGGGTGGCCGCCACATCAACTACGGCGTGCGCGAATTCGGCATGGCCGCCATCATGAACGGCGTGGCCCTGCACGGCGGTTTCATCCCTTACGGTGGCACCTTCCTCACGTTCAGCGACTACAGCCGCAACGCCATCCGCATGGCCGCGTTGATGAAGCAGCGCGTGGTCCACGTGTTCACGCACGACTCCATCGGTCTGGGCGAAGACGGCCCCACCCACCAGTCGGTGGAGCACGTCGCCAGCCTGCGCCTGATCCCCAACCTCGACGTCTGGCGCCCGGCCGACACGGCCGAGACCGCCGTGGCCTGGGCCGTGGCCCTGCAGAACACCAGCCGCCCCACGGCGCTGTGCCTGTCGCGCCAGAACCTGCCGTACGCGCCCAAAGACGAGCTGGGCGACATCAGCCGCGGCGCCTATGTGCTGTCCGAGCCGGCCGACGTGGGCATGAAGAAAAAGGCGCAAGCCGTCATCATCGCCACCGGTTCCGAAGTGCAGCTGGCCCTGAAGACGCAGGAGCTGCTGGCCAAGGAACACAAGATCGCCGTGCGCGTGGTCTCCATGCCCAGCACCACGACGTTTGACCGCCAGGACGCCGACTACAAAGCCAGCGTGTTGCCCAAGGGTCTGCCCCGCGTGGCGGTGGAAATGGGTTCCACCGACGGCTGGTGGAAGTACGGCGTGGCCGCGGTTGTGGGTCTCGACACCTACGGCGAGTCGGCGCCCGCGCCGGTGCTGTTCGAGCACTTTCGGCTTCACGCCTGACAACGTGGCCGACACGGTGCGCACCGTGCTGGCGAAGTAAAACTTCAAGCAAATTTGTCGGTTTCTTTTTTAACTTTCAGGAGTACAGGACATGACCATCAAGATCGGTATCAACGGCTTCGGCCGCATCGGGCGCAACGTGTTGCGCAGCGCGATTCAGAACTTCTCTGACATCGAAGTCGTCGCCATCAACGACCTGCTCGAGCCCGACTACCTGGCCTACATGCTCCAGTACGACTCGGTGCACGGCCGCTTCAAGGGCGATGTGAAAGTCGAAGGCGGCAACATCGTCGTCAACGGCAAGACCATCCGTCTGACGCAAGAGCGTGACCCGGCCAACCTGAAGTGGAACGAAGTCGGTGCCGACATCGTCATCGAATCCACCGGCCTGTTCCTGACCAAAGAAACCTGCCAGAAGCACATCGACGCCGGTGCCAAGAAAGTCATCCAGAGCGCGCCCTCCAAAGACGACACCCCGATGTTCGTCTTCGGCGTGAACGACAAGACCTACGCTGGCCAAAGCATCATCTCCAACGCCAGCTGCACCACCAACTGCCTGGCGCCCGTGGCCAAGGTGTTGAACGACAAGTGGGGCATCAAGCGCGGCCTGATGACCACGGTGCACGCAGCGACCGCCACGCAAAAGACCGTGGACGGCCCGAGCAACAAAGACTGGCGCGGCGGCCGCGGCATCCTGGAAAACATCATCCCGTCGAGCACCGGCGCGGCCAAGGCCGTGGGTGTGGTGATTCCCGAGCTGAACAAGAAGCTCACCGGCATGTCCTTCCGCGTGCCCACCTCCGACGTGTCGGTGGTGGACCTCGTGGTCGAGCTCGACAAAGCCGCCAGCTACGAAGAGATCTGCGCCGAAATGAAGGCGCAAAGCGAAGGCGCGCTCAAAGGCGTGTTGGGCTTCACGACCGACAAAGTCGTGGCCACCGACTTCCGCGGCGAGACCTGCACCAGCGTGTTCGACGCCGACGCCGGCATCGCGCTGGACAGCACCTTTGTGAAGGTGGTGGCCTGGTACGACAACGAGTGGGGTTACTCGAACAAGTGCCTGGAGATGGTTCGCGTCGTGGCCGGATAAGGCCCACCCCCTCAAGGGGGCAACGCTGGCCGACCGGCAAAGCCGGACCGGCGGCGTTCTGGGTTGAGACATCTCACGCCGGGTTGCACTGCACTGTGCAACCCGGCGTTTTTGTTTCTATTGGATCGGCTCTCCGGAGCGCGAACCTCGGCCGCAGATGCCACGGAACCGTCTTTGCCTGGCCGCCAGCATCGCCCCATGAGGGGTGACCTGCCAAAAGCGCGGCGGGGCGGGGAGCTCAATCGCAGGATTGCAGCGACTTGCCCGCGAGGATTTCGGGGCCCAGGCCCAAGACGGCCTCGCGCTCCTCGGCGGTGATCTCAGACAGCCGCAGGGTGTAACTCACGGTTTCTTCCCGGTCTTTTGCCACACGGGCCGAGCGAACGCCTTTGCGAGCCACGTTTTCGAGCCCTTGTTCGGCCGCTGCTTCAGTGGAAAACGTGCCCAGCGCCAGACCTGGGCCCAGCGGCGGTTCGGACAAGGTGCGGAACTCGACCTTCAACTCCCTGAGCTCTTCCTTTTTCTTGCCCATCAATTCGTCGTTGTAGCGGCCCATGTAGACCACCCAGCGACCGCCGGACCGCGTCTCTTGAACGCGCCAGCTGCCTTTGGGCAAAGCGAGATCGAGCAACTGCTTTTTCAAGGGCTCGATCTGGGCAGAGGTAAACCCTTTGGCGAACCAGCACGACGTGGGTGGCAATTGGGGTTCCGAAGCAGGCGCTGGTGCAGGTGGTGCCGTGGGTTCAACGGTGGCCGACTCGGCTGGCGTCTCAAGGGGTGCTTCTGCACGGGGTGCGGTTTGGGGAGGCTCAGGTGCATTGAGCAAACGCATGGCCTCAGGCTGAATCTGTGCCTGCAGTCGCTCGGGCTCGCGCTGATCCGTTGGGGCAAAGCCCAGGGGCGCCAGATGGCCGTGCGTCCAGACGTAAAAGCCGGCATTGGCCAAAACCAGCAATGTGATGACCCATCTCAGCATGGCCGCACACTCACTTCCGAACTGGTGACCGCGACCACGCCACGGTCCGTCTTGACCCGCAGCGCGCCGTTGCCGTCCACGCCCTGTGCTGTCCCCTGGGTGCCATCCGACAGCTGCACGGGTATGCCTGCCAGCGCATCGCGCTGGGCAAAACGCTGTGCGAAAGCGGTGAACCCCATGCGCTCGAACATCAGGATGTCGCGGACCAATGCGGGTGCCACGCATTCCAGCGTTTCGCCAGCGGTTTGTCCCATGGCCAATTCCGCCAGCCCGGCGGGCGCCACCGGCGTCAGCGCGCTTTCGACCACGGGCAAGCTGGCTGCCGCAGGGCGCGCCATGTTGATACCGATGCCTGCGACCACCAGCCGTTGGGCACCCGCGCCCTGTCCCATGTGGGCCGTTTCCACAAGAATGCCGCCCAGCTTGCGCCCCTGGAACCACAAATCGTTGGGCCACTTGAGCTTCACTTCGGGATGCAAAGCCTCGGCCAGGCTCACGCCCACAGCCAGTGAGAGCCCTGACCAATCGCTTGGCGCCAGCGGCATGGCCAGCGAAAACGTGAGCGATTGGCCTGCCCGGCTGTGCCATCCCTTGCCCATGCGGCCTCTGCCTGCGGTCTGCTCATCGGCTGCCAGCAGCACCGGTTCCATCAGCCCCCCGCGCGCGCGGCGCATCAGTTCGCTGTTGGTCGAGTCCACCGTTGGCAAGATCTCCACAGTGAAACCCGGCAAACCGGGCGCGATGGCGAGCCAGATATCTTCAGCGTGGGCGAGCAGGTCAGACATGGGCGGTTGCGGCGTCAAGCGTGCCTGGCCTTGGATTTCGACTTGGACTTTTTGACTTTTTTGCCTTCGCCGCCTTTATTGCTTTTGCTGGCCTTGTTCTTTTCCTTGGGCGCCAGCAGCGTGCCGCGGCATTTCTTGGCGCCGCACCAGCAGGGGTACTGTTTGAGCAGCTCGGGCGTGTAGGGCTCGTCGATCACCAGGCCGTAGTCGTAAAAGAGCTCTTGGCCGGCTTCGATGTTCTTTTTGGCCCGAATGAACACGCGCCCGTCGTCGACCTCGGCTTCGCAGTTGGGCTTGCAGCTGTGGTTGATCCAGCGCGAGGAGTTGCCGCCCACGTTGGCGTCAATGACGTGCTCTTCGTCGATGTGGAAGTAAAACGTGTGATTCGGGTCGCTCGGATCGTGGGGGTGGCGGCGCAGGGCCTCGGCCCAGTCGATGATCTCGCCCACGTACTCGATCAGCGTCTCGCCCTCGGCCAGGTCCGCCACGGCGTAGACGCCTTTGCCGTGTACGCCTGAGCGGCGAGTCTGGATGCGGCGGCCTGCGGGCGCTGCGGCTTTGTTGGCGGGCAGATGCGCCTTGCGAGGGGTTTTCGTCACAGCCAAAATATTTGGTAAGGTTGTTTCATGCAGGTGCGCGCGTGTGTGCGCGCACCCTTGTGTGTGCGCGCATGTGCGTGTGCGCGAGAAAACCGATTGTAGAGATGAAAACACTGGTCATTGCCGAGAAGCCATCCGTGGCCCAAGACATCGTGCGAGCGCTCACCCCCGTGGCGGGCAAGTTCGAGAAACACGATGACCACTTTGAGAGCGACACCTACGTGGTCACCTCCGCGGTGGGCCACCTGGTGGAGATCGCTGCGCCCGAGCAGTTTGATGTCAAGCGGGGCAAGTGGAGCTTTGCCAACTTGCCCGTGCTGCCGCCCTATTTCGAACTCAAGCCGATCGACAAGACCAAGTCGCGCCTGGCGGCCGTGGTCAAACAGGCCAAACGCAAGGACGTGGGTCGATTGATCAACGCCTGTGACGCGGGCCGTGAAGGTGAGCTGATCTTCCGGTTGATCGAGCAATACGCGGGCGGGTTCAAGAACGGCGCCTACCAAGGGCTGGGCAAGCCGGTGCAGCGCCTGTGGTTGCAATCCATGACGCCAGCGGCCATTCGCGATGGTTTTGAACACCTGAAGACCGACCAGCAGATGCAGGGCTTGGCCGATGCTGCCCGCAGCCGTTCCGAAGCCGACTGGATGGTGGGTATCAACGGCACGCGGGCCATGACGGCCTTCAACTCGCGCGATGGCGGCTTCTTCCTGACCACCGTGGGCAGGGTGCAAACGCCCACGTTGTCGATTGTGGTCGAGCGTGAAGAAAAGATCCGCGCTCACAAGAGCCGCGACTACTGGGAAATTCACGGTGGCTTCCTGGCCGAGGCCGGCGAATACCCCGGCAAATGGTTCAACCCCGATTTCAAGAAGCCCACGGCGCAGCAAATCGAAGAAGGGGCCGACGCCGAGCTGCGCGCCGACCGCATCTGGAGCGAGCGCGAGGCCATGGAGATTGCCAACGCTGTTCGTGGCAAGGCCGCCAGCGTCAAGGAAGAAAGCAAGCCCACCACCCAGGCCAGCGGCTTGCTCTACGACCTGACCAGCCTGCAGCGTGAGGCCAACGGCCGCTTTGGCTTTTCGGCCAAGACCACGCTGCAACTGGCCCAAAGCCTGTACGAGCGCCACAAGGCCCTGACCTACCCGCGTACGGATTCCCGTGCGCTGCCCGAAGACTATTTGCCCACCGTCAAGCAGACCTTCGAAATGCTGGCCGACAGCGGCATGAAGCACCTGGCGCCTCACGCGCTGACCGCGCTGAACAACGGCTACATCAAGCCCAGCAAGCGCATCTTTGACAACAGCAAGGTCAGCGATCACTTCGCCATCATTCCCACGCTGCAAGCGCCGAGCGGCCTGAGTGAAGCCGAGCAAAAGCTGTACGACCTGGTGGTTCGCCGTTTCCTGGCGGTGTTCTTCCCCAGTGCCGAGTTCATGGTGACCACCCGCATCACGTCCATCAGTGCCCCCACGCTCCCCGCTTCGCGTGGTTCGCTGCCCCCCGAGGGGGCTGCCGAAGTCTTGGGGCGGCCCGGCGACTCGGCCGCGTGGTCCATCACTTCAAGACCGAAGGCAAGGTCCTGGTCAAGCCGGGCTGGATGGCCGTGTACGGCAAAGAAGCCGCCGAAGACGTGGCCGACGCCAAAGAGGGTGACAAAGGGCAGAACCTGGTGCCGGTGCGGGAAGGCGAAACCGTTCGGGCCGAGAGCGTCGAGACCAAAGCCCTGAAAACCAAGCCGCCAGCGCGCTACTCGGAAGCCACGTTGCTGGGCGCCATGGAAGGCGCTGGCAAACTGGTGGATGACGACGAACTGCGCGAAGCCATGCAGGAAAAAGGCTTGGGCACGCCAGCCACGCGCGCGGCCACGATCGAGGGCTTGCTGGCCGAGAAGTACATGCTGCGGGAAGGCCGGGAGATCATTCCCACCGCCAAGGCGTTCCAGCTCATGACACTCTTGCGCGGCCTGGGCGTGCAGGAACTCTCCAAAGCCGAACTCACGGGCGAGTGGGAATACAAACTCTCGCAGATGGAGCAGGGCAAGCTCAGCCGCGCGGAGTTCATGGGCGACATCGCCGCCATGACCGAGCACATGGTGAGGAAGGCCAAGGAATACGACCGCGACACCATTCCCGGCAACTACGCCACGCTGGAGACGCCCTGCCCGAATTGCGGCGGTGTGGTGAAAGAAAATTACCGCCGCTACACCTGCACGGGTGCCAACGGCGCCAGCGAAGGCTGTGGCTTTTCGTTCGGCAAGTCGCCCGCCGGCCGCACCTTTGAGCCTGAAGAGGCCGAACAGCTGCTGCGCGACAAAAAGATTGGTCCGCTCGAAGGTTTCCGCTCCAAAGCCGGCTGGCCCTTCGTGGCCGAGATCGTCATCAAGTTCAACGAGGAAGACAAGAACTGGAAGCTGGAATTCGACTTTGGCGACGACAAGAAAAACGAAGAGTCGGGTGAAATCGTGGATTTCTCCGGCGCCGAGTCGCTGGGCAACTGCCCGATCTGCGGCAGCCCTGTGTACGAGCATGGCAGCAACTACGTGTGTTCCAAAACCGTGCCCACAGAAGCCCAGCCCACGCCCAGTTGCAAGTTCAAGAGCGGCAAGATCATCTTGCAGCAACCCGTTGAGCGCGAACAGATGCAAAAGCTGTTGGCCGACGGCAAAACCGATCTGCTCGACAAGTTTGTCTCCATGCGCACGCGCCGCCCGTTCAAGGCTTTTCTGGCCTGGGATGCCGAAGCGGGCAAGGTGAATTTCGCCTTCGAGCCGCGCACTTCCAAGTTCCCGCCTCGCAAGACCGCAGCGGGCGCGCCTGGCAAGTCGGTTGCCGCCAAAAAATCCGCGCCGGCCAAGAAGGCGGCCGCGGCCAAAAAGGCGCCTGCCGAGAAGAAGCCCAAGGCCCCACGCAAGACCACCGCCGCCACCGGCAAGCAGCCCAGCGCCGCCCTGATCGCCGTGATTGGCGAGGGCATGGTGTCGCGCCCAGAGGTGACCAAAAAACTGTGGGACTACATCAAGGCCCAGGGTCTGCAGGACGCAGCAGATAAACGAAAAATCAACGCCGATGCCAAGCTGCAAGCCGTTTTTGGAAAACCGCAGGTGACGATGTTCGAGATTGCCAAGCTGATCGGCCCGCATTTGAGCTGAGTCCATGAATGGATCGCTGAAGCACTCGTTTGAGTGCGGAATCGCGTTCCGCCCATCCTTTGGAGACACACCATGAGCCTGAAACTGTTTTTTGCCCCTGGCGCCTGTTCTTTTGTGCCCCACGCCATGCTGGAAATGGCGGGCGTGAACTTTGAACCTCACATGGTCAAGCTGCACAAGGGTGAGCAGCGCACCGCCGACTACCTCGCGCTGAACCCGCGCGGGCAGGTGCCGGTCCTGGTGGACGAGGGCGAAGTGATCACCCAGATCGTGGCCATCTTGCTGCACCTGGATGCGAAGGTGCCCCATGCCCACATCCTGCCGGCCTCGGGTTTGGCGCGAACCCGCGCCCTCTCGCTGCTGGCCTGGATGAACAACACGGTGCACCCCACGTTCACGCACTTCTTCATGCCGCAGAAGTTCAGTGATGACGAAGCGGCTCAGAAGGCCATGCAGCGCTTCGCCGTTGATCGCTACCGCGAATGCCTGCAAGAAATTGAAGTGCTGGCCGCCAAAGCCTCGCCCTGGTTGTTTGGCGAGCACCCTGGCGCGCTGGATGCCTACGCGCTGACGCTGCTGCGCTGGGGCGGCTACGCCGGCATCGACCCCACCACCCTGCCCGCGACCTGGGCGCTGGCTCAGCGATTTGCCGAACTGCCTGCCGTGGCGGTGGCGGTCGAGCGTGAGCGGTTGCAGCTGAACGTTTACCAGCCAGCGACCTAGGTTTTTTGCCAGGCCGCGCATTGAAAAGCCGAAAAATGGAACAGGTCTTCTGAGCCTGTCCGTGCGGACGCGTGCCTGCTGAGTTCTCCGTGCCGGCTGCGCGCGGGTAGGATGAGCGGTTGCGAAAGTGAAAAAAAGAAGCGGCTTTGGGTGCTGTCACGCCCGATCTCAGAAGCCGTTGTGCGTCTTTGCATGTGCAAGGAACAGTGCCGCTTTCGCCTTTTCGTCAGGGAGGCCTTTATGGCTGGACAAATGTTTGCCCCGAGGGCGAACCGGGTGGTGCTGTTCTCCAGCGACGATGTTCTACCCAACATCATCTTGAACCATGCACTTCCGGCGATGGTCGAAATGGGGCTGGACCCCTTGGTGTTTCTCACGCCGCTGCTCGTTCACAAGGCCCCGCCACCCTCGCTGGAGCGCTTGGGTTTTTACGAGAGAGACATCCTGCATGCGCTGATTTTTCCAGCGCTGGAGAACCAGGGGTCCAGCCTCAGACGATCGGGCCATGGCCTGTTCACCTTCAAGGAGCTGGGGCACACCTTTGGTGGGTTTGAGCGAATCGAACAGCTCGACGATCCCCGGGTCGCACAAGCGATTGATCACCCGGCGTTTCTGGGCGCTGTTTCGGCGCACAACCAGCTGTTGTTCCGCGGTCGGCACATCGAGCATGTTCGACGTCGGGGAGGATTTCTCTGGAACCTGCACCATGGCCCCTTGCCAGACAACCGGGGGCTGCTTGCGTCCTTTTGGAATCTGCTCGAAGGGCGCTCTGCGCATGGCGTTTCCTTGCATGAAATCGACTCAGGTATCGACACGGGCGCGCTTGTGGTCACCGCCCGCTTGCGCCTCTCTCCGCGTCAGAGCATCTTGGCTTCCATGATCGACCTGGGCGTACCGGGCGCGCATTTGTTGGTGCAGACGCTGAGCCGCCTGGTTGCTGGCATGCCCATCTGGCCTTTGCCGCAGGCCCGTGCCAAAGGTACGTACCGCAGCTACCCATGCGAAGAGGATATTGTCCGAGCGCGCGGTAAAGGCATCAACCTCACCGGCCACCCTTTCGAGATGGCATCGCTCTATGCCGACCTGTACGGTTTGAGCGAGAGCTTCGAGGCAGACACCCTTGTGCCTGCATTGATGAAGTACGAACGGGAATGGCTTGCCCGATACCCTGGTGCAGAGCCTTCCCTCAGAGCCCTCAGAGCCCTCAGAGCCCTCAGAGCCCTCAGGCGCCATGGCTCGCGCTGGCCAGGCGGGTCGGAACGACGGTGTTCAGCGCCCTGGCTTCTAGAAGTTGGCGCGGTTTGCTGCCTGTTCGCGCGGCAGACGTTCAGTGATGCGCGCCATGGGCTTCGCCGAGCGCTTGCAGAAAGGCCTGGGCCATTCTCAGCGGCCCTGGCGCGTGTCGCCAAATGCAGGCAAAACGGCAGTCGTAGCGCAGGACATTCGGGGCCACGGCCCGCATGGACCCGCTCCCTACAAAGCCTTGCGCGTAGTGATCAGGCAAGAAACCCACGTAGGCCCCTGAAAGGATGAGGGTTGCCACAGCTTCCTGGTCGGAAGCGGTGGCGGCCCGCTCCAGGCGGCGGGCATGGGTGAGGGCCATGTTGGGCGAGTGGTAGCCCAGCGCAGCGAGGTTCTGGCTTTGCAGGGCGGTCCAGTCGCGGGCCTCATCGTTCGCTGCATCGAACCAGGGATGCCCTTCGCTGGCGTAGAGCTGCATGGTTTCGCCGAACAGGTCCAGGTAATCCAGGCTCTCGGAGCGGCGGTGTTCGGGAATGATGCCCAGGTGGTATTGGCCGTCGATGACGCCGCGCTCGATCATGCCGATGGGCCCCACATGCAGGTGCAGGTTCACCTGAGGCGCCAGTGCCCTGAACTGCGCGATGGCCGCAGGAATGCGCGATTCGGGGTTGGTGGCGGTTTTTTCGAACAGCGCCACATGCAGGTCACCGCCCATGCGTCGGTGGATGTCGTGCAAATGGCCGCGAAAGGCGTCGGTGGCGGCGAGCAGATGCAGCGCTGCGGCATAGACCTGGCTGCCCTCGGGCGTGAGCGCAAAGCCGCCGCGCCCGCGCCGGCACAGCACCAGGCCGAGCCGGGTTTCCAGGTCTTTCACATGGCGGCTGATGGTGGACATGGCCAGGTTGAGTTCCAGCTCGGCCGCCGCCATGCCGCCGCAATCGGCCACAGCCTTGAACACGCGCAGCAAGCGCAGGTCCACATCGCCGAGTTGGCCAATCAGGGGGTTGGCACTTGGTTGCATAAACTGTCAAGTAAAGTGGTATGAGTTGTCATTTTCAGGGAGTGAGCCACTTCTGACAATGGCGGCCTTGATCACCTTTTTTGAAGAGCCCTTCATGGACCTGAGCGACACCCACAACATGCAGCAACCCTCTGCCACCCGCACCGATGCCGCCTGGCTCGCTGCGCATTGGATGCCGTTCACCGGCAACCGCCAGTTTCAGCAGGACCCACGCCTGATCGTGCGTGGCGAAGGCGCGTACTACACGACCCACGACGGCCGCCAGGTGTTCGACGGTCTGTCGGGCCTGTGGTGCACGGGGCTGGGCCATGGCCGCAAGGAGATCGTGCAAGCGGTGAGCCAGCAGATGGCCACGCTGGACTATTCGCCCGCCTTCAATTTTGCGCACCCGCTCTCGTTTGAGTTGGCCAACAAGATCGTGGAACGCATGCCCGCCGGGCTCAACCGCGTGTTCTTCACCGGCTCAGGCTCTGAGTCGGCAGACACTTCGCTGAAGATGGCCCGCGCCTACTGGCGCGCCAAAGGTCAGGCCAGCAAGACGCGCCTGATCGGTCGCACCAAGGGCTACCACGGTGTGAATTTCGGCGGCATATCGGTGGGCGGCATCGTGGGCAACCGCAAGCTGTTTGGCCAGGGCGTGGAGGCCGATCACCTGCCCCATACCCAGCCAGCGAATGGCACCTTCGCCCGTGGCATGGCCGAAAGCGGCGCCCACTTGGCCGACGATTTGCTCAACATCATTGCCTTGCACGATGCCTCCAACATCGCTGCGGTCATCGTGGAGCCGTTCGCCGGTTCGGCGGGCGTGATCCCGCCACCCGTGGGGTACCTGCAGCGCCTGCGCGAAATCTGTACCGCGAACAACATCCTGTTGATTTTTGACGAGGTGATCTCGGGTTTTGGCCGGTCGGGCGCCTGGACGGGTGCCGAAGCCTTTGGCGTCACGCCCGACATCCTCAACTTCGCCAAGCAGGTCACCAACGGCACGCAACCGCTGGGTGGTGTGGTGGCCAAACAGGAAATTTGCGACACCTTCATGGCGGCCGGAGGCCCGGAGTACGCGATCGAATTTCCGCATGGTTACACCTACTCTGCCCATCCGGTGGCCTGTGCGGTGGGTATCGCCTCGCTCGATCTGCTCACAAGCGACAACGCGCTGCAGCGTTCGCGTGAACTCGCGCCGGTGCTGGAAAACGCGGTGCACGGATTGAAGGGGGCCAGGCATGTGGCCGACATCCGCAACATCGGTCTTGCCGCTGGTATCACCATCGAGTCCATGCCGGGCGAGCCCGCGCGACGCCCATTTGAAATTGCCATGGCCATGTACAAGAAGGGTTTTTACGTGCGCAACGGTGGTGACACCATCCAGCTCGCGCCGCCGTTCATCAGCACGCCTGCCGAGATCGAGCGCATGGTGAGCGCGCTCGGCGACACGCTGCAAGAACAGGCCTGATCGCGGTTTTTTCGAACCGCGCCGCCTACTCTTCGGTTTGCCGAAGCTTGGGGCTGAAGCGCACCGACACCCGCAGACCGCGTGGTGCGCGGTCGGTGTGAGCGTCCTCCATGTGGACGGTGGCACCGTGTTGTTGGGCGATCTCGTGCACGATGGCCAGACCCAGGCCTGAGCCGTCCACGTTGGTGCCCAGCGCGCGGTAAAACGGTTGCAAGACCAACTCGCGTTCGCTTTCTGGGATGCCCGGACCGTTGTCTTCCACCTGCAGAATCTGCACGCCGCTGAACCGGTCGAACAAGACCCGCGCGGTCACGATGCCGCCCCTGCCCGAATAGTGGATGGCGTTGTCCACCAGGTTGCGCACCATCTCCTGGAGCAGGGTGCGGTTGCCTTCCATCATGCAGTTGGCGGGCATGGTTTCTGGGCCGTCGTAGCCCAGGTCGATGCCGTGTTCCATGGCGCGGGGCACCGAATCTTGCACCACGCCGGTGACCAGTTCGGCCAGATCGATGGGCAGGGTCGGCAAGGTGCGGCCGGTGGTCTCGGCGCGGGCCAGCGCCAGCAGTTGGTTCACCGTGTGGGTGGCGCGGGTGCTGGAGCGGGCGATCTGTTGCAGCGAGCCGTGAATCTCGTGCGCATCGGTTTCGCGCTGCGCCAGTTCGGCCTGCATGCGCAGCCCGGCCAGCGGCGTTTTGAGCTGGTGCGCAGCGTCGGCCAGAAAGCGCTTTTGGGTGGTGAGCGAAACCTTCAGGCGCGTGAGCAGGTCGTTGATCGACGACACCAGCGGCGCCACTTCCTGCGGAATGAACGACTCTTCGATGGGGCTCAGATCGTCGGGCTTTCGCGCTCGGATGCGCTGTTCCAGGTCGTTCAGCGGGCGAATGCCGCGCACCAGCGCCAGCCACACCAGCAACACCGCCAGCGGCAAGATGATGAACTGCGGCACCATCACGCCCTTGATGATTTCAGTGGCCAGGGTGGAGCGCTTGCCCTTGGTTTCGGCCACCTGCATGAGCACGAGGTGTTCCGGGTTGTCTGTGCGGCTCAGCCAGGCATAGGCCACCCGCACCTCGTCGCTGCGGACCGTGTCATCGCGCAGCATCACTTGCCCGGGCTTGGGCGTTTCGTTGTCGTGCGGCAGTGGAAAGTCGACCTCACCGCTGATCAAAGCGCCGCGCGGGTCGAGCACCTGGTAATAGACCAGATCGCTGTCATCGGCGCGCAGCAGGTCGCGCGCCTGGGGTGTGAGGTTGAAGCTCACGATGTTGTCTTTGGCCACGACAAACTGCGTCAGTGCCAACAGGTTGAATTCGAGCGCGCGGTCAAAAGGCTTGCTGGCAATGCCCTGGGCCACAAACCACGTCAGCGCGAGTGACAGTGGCCACAGCAGCAACAGCGGCGTGAGCATCCAGTCGAGAATTTCGCCGAACAGGCTGCGCTGTTCCCGCTGGAACAGCCCGAACGACATCGAGCCAAATCGCTCGTCGGCGGGCACCGGCGCTTCGCCCGAACCCTGGGCGACGGCAGCCTCTTCAGCCAGGGATTTTTTCAAGGCAATAACCCAGACCCCGCACGGTGGCGATGCGGATGGGGCCCTTCTCGATCTTCTTGCGCAGGCGGTGGATGTAGACCTCGATGGCGTTGTTGCTGACTTCTTCACCCCATTCGCACAGCCGCTCCACGAGCTGGTCCTTGCTCACCAGGCGGCCCGATCGCTGCAGCAAGACTTCGAGCAAGCCCAGTTCGCGCGCCGAGAGCTCGACCATCTTGCCTTCGATGGTCGCGACGCGCCCGGCCTGGTCGTATTCCAGCGGGCCGTGTTTGATGGTGGAAGTGGCGCCGCCCATGCCGCGCCGCGTGAGCGCACGCACGCGGGCCTCGAGCTCCTGCAGCGAAAACGGCTTGGCCATGTAGTCGTCGGCGCCATAGTCCAGACCTTTGACGCGCTCTTCGACGCTGTCGGCCGCGGTGAGGATCAACACCGGGAGCGTGGAGCCGCGCGAGCGCAGGCGCTTGAGCACTTCCAGCCCGTGCATCTTGGGCAAACCCAGGTCGAGGATGAGCAAATCGAACTCGTTGTTGGTCATCAAGGCCGCATCGGCCTCGCTGCCGCTGGCCACGTGGTCCACCGCTGCGCCTGCGGCCCGCAAACTGCGCAACAGGCCGTCGGCCAAAACCTGATCGTCTTCAGCAATGAGGATGCGCATGGTTTGTCTCCAGTTGTTGTGTCTGGGCGCTCGCGCGCCTGAGGTGCGCGAAGGGCGTGTCGTATCGAGCGCCTGGGGCGATTATGACCAAAGCCTGCCCGTCTGCACGGCGGGGCAACCCTCGGGTGGGCAGCGCCTGCTCATTGGGCACCGTAGGCCTCCAGACCCAGGGCCACCACGGTGGCCACCTCATCGCCCACCAGCGAGCGGAACTCGGCCTCGGTCTGCGTGACCGCGTGTTGAAAGGCATCGAGCCAGAGCAGCCCCGACGCGGTGAAAACGATGCGCCTTGCCCGCGCGTCGTGTGGATCGGGTTCGCGCCGCACCAGGCCCCAAGCCTCGCACTGGTTCACCAGGTCGCCCATGGCCTGCTTGCTCATTCCCGCCGCATCCGCCAGTTCGGTCAGGCGCGACCCCCCGCGCTGCAAGTGCCGCGTGATGTGCACATGTGCCGCGCCGACCTGGTCGCGTGCCGCCAGGTTCGACAACGCCAGCGGCACGTTCGCATCGTGCGCCATCAGGTGCAACACCCGTTCATCGAACCGCCGCAAAGCCAGCCCCATCAAGCGTCCCAAATGGGTTTGCCGCCAGCGGTCGTCATCGAGATCAGAAGCAAGAGGTTCGGTCATGGCGCGGGATTCCGTGATTTCTTGAGCATCATGCGATGGCACCCGATGCGGAGCGAAGGTGCCGACCATATGGTAAGGCAAACTGACGAAAATATGACTTGCCAGAGATATATCTCGCGATAAACTCCTGTTCAAGCATCCAGCCTGTACGCAAACCCAAGGGCTTGAAGCGAACACCCACTCTCATCAAAGTCAGCGAAATTCAAGGAGTCTCAAATGGACGCAGCCGTCAAGCCCAACCCCCTCAACAGCGAAAAAGCCAAGGCTCTGCAGGCCGCATTGGCCCAGATCGAAAAGCAATTCGGCAAGGGCACCATCATGCGCCTGGGCGAAGGCGAGGTGATTGAGGACATCCAGGTGGTTTCCACCGGCTCTCTGGGCCTCGACATTGCGCTGGGTGTCGGCGGTTTGCCGCGTGGCCGCGTGGTCGAAATCTACGGCCCTGAGTCCTCGGGCAAAACCACGCTCACGTTGCAGGTCATCGCTGAGATGCAAAAGGTCGGTGGGCAGGCCGCGTTTGTGGACGCCGAGCACGCGCTGGACATTCAATATGCGCAAAAGCTGGGCGTGAACCTGCAAGATCTGCTGATTTCCCAGCCCGACACTGGCGAGCAAGCCCTGGAAATCGTGGACAGCCTGGTGCGCTCCGGCGCGGTGGACCTGATCGTGGTCGACTCGGTGGCCGCGCTCACGCCCAAGGCCGAACTCGAAGGCGAAATGGGCGATTCATTGCCTGGCCTGCAAGCCCGCCTGATGAGCCAGGCCCTGCGCAAGCTCACCGCCACCATCAAGAAGACCAACTGCACGGTCATCTTCATCAACCAGATCCGCATGAAGATCGGCGTGATGTTCGGCTCGCCAGAGACCACCACCGGCGGTAACGCGCTGAAGTTCTATTCGTCGGTCCGCCTCGACATTCGCCGCACCGGCACGATCAAGAAGGGCGACGACGCCATCGGCAACGAGACCAAGGTCAAGGTGGTGAAGAACAAGGTGGCGCCTCCGTTCAAGACCGCCGAATTCGACATCCTGTTTGGCGAGGGCATCAGCCGCGAAGGCGAAATCCTGGACCTGGGCGTGGCCAACCGCGTGATCGACAAGTCGGGCGCCTGGTACGCCTACAACGGTGAAAAAATCGGTCAGGGCCGCGACAACTCGCGCGAATTCCTGCGCGAGAACCCCGACCTGCGTTTCGAAATCGAGAACAAGGTGCGCGCCGAGTTGGGTGTTCCGCTGCTGCCGAGCAACGAGGCCCCAGGCAAAGGCGGCAAGAAAACCGCCAAGGCCGACAAAGCTGAAAAGACCGAAGCCGCTGCCGCAGACGTCGAATAAGAACGGATCACGCCGGCTGCGCCCCAAGGGCCAGCCGGCGTGATGTTTGGGAGACCGACTTGGCATTCAACGCCCCTTCGCTCAAAGGCCGCGCGCTGCGCCTGCTCGGTCAACGTGAGCATTCGCGCGCCGAACTGGAGCGCAAGCTGAGCCCACACGAAGCCGAGCCGGGCGAACTGGCCCGCGCGCTGGACGATTTGCAGGCCAAGGGCTTCATCAACGAGCAACGGGTCCTGGAATCCGTGGTCTTTCGCCGCGCGCCACGGCTGGGTGCCATGCGTGTTCGACAAGAGCTGCAAGCCAAAGGCCTCGCGCCCGAAGCCATTTCGCAAGCCGTGGCAGACCTGCAAGCCACCGAGGTGGAGCGGGCAAGAGATGTCTGGCGCCGCAAATTCGGCGCCCCTGCCGAAGACCCGCAAACGCGTGCCAAACACATGCGCTTTTTGGCCGGGCGAGGCTTCGGTGCCGAGGCGATCCGCAAGGTGGTGAAAGGTGCATGGGACGACGACGGCATTTGATGTGACATCGGTCCGTTGCAATGGCGGCGCAACAACAGCCCAGCCAAATCACCTGGACACCGCCTGTGGCGGTTCTCACGCTCAGGGCCGTTGAAGCTCTACGGGGTACCGCATCCATTGCTGCCCAGACCACAATCCCGGTTGGAGAAAAATCAATCTGAGGGATGCGAAGTGCTGGGATTTTTGAAAGGTTTTTTGGGCTCGTCGGATGTGCGTGACAGCGAGTTGGCGGGTAACGTGGCCAGCGCAGCGAAAACGCTGGACATCGACATGGCCATGAGCGCCCACGAAAACTGGAAGCTGCGCCTGTCGGCCTACCTTGAAGGCCACTCGACCGAGCGCTTTTCGGCGGAGGAAATCTGTTTTGATGACCGCTGCGATCTGGGCCGCTGGATCCATGGCGACGGCAAAGCGCGGCTGGGCAACTTTCCAGGCTTCACTGCCCTGATGGGGCACCACAAGATGTTCCACTACGCGGCTTCCAACGTGGTGTCCCTGGCCAAGTCGGGTCGAGCAACCGACGCCCACGCCATGTTGAGCGGTCAGTTCGCCAAGTTTTCCGGCGAGGTCATCCAGGACCTGGAATTGCTGCGCCAGCTGGTGCAAGGCGCAAAGGCATCCCGGCGCTGATTTGCAAGTGGTCGCAAACGCCTGCGACCGCTATGCAGCCAGGCTTCTAGGCCAGACCCAGCATCAACCGCAGGTTTTGCACCGCCGCACCGCTGGCACCCTTGCCCAGGTTGTCCAGCCGCGCGATGACCACGGCATGGCGATGTGCTTCGTTGGCGAACACGCGAATTTCCAGCTGGTTGGTGTCGTTCAAGGCGGTGGCGTCCAGTTTGCCGTCGGCAGTGGCCGGCTCGACGCTGACAAAACCGCCTGCCGCGGCGCTGGCCGCGTAGTGGGCCGTCAGCGCGTCGTGCAGGTCGCTGGCCTTGGGACGGCCGGGCAGGTCGTCGAGGTACAGCGGCAGTTGCACCAGCATGCCTTGCTGGAAGTTGCCGACCGCAGGGATGAAGATCGGGCGGCGCGTCAGGCCCGTGTAGCGCTGGATTTCGGGGATGTGCTTGTGGGCCAGGCCCAGCGCATACGCTTCGTGCAATGGCGCCTCGCCCTTCTCATAAGCCTCGATCATGGCGCGGCCGCCACCCGAGTAGCCACTCACCGACGGCAGCGACACAGGCGCGTCGGCAGGCAGCAGTCCCGCGTCGATCAGGGGGCGCAAGATGGCGATGGCGCCGGTGGCGTAGCAGCCGGGGTTGGCGACACGGTCGGCCTTGGCCACTTTGGCCGACTGGTCGGCACTGAGCTCTGGAAAGCCATAGGCCCAGGCATCGTTGCAACGGTGGGCGGTGGAGGCGTCGATGATGCGGGGCTTTTTGCCAGGCAGCGCGTCGATCATGGCCACCGACTCGATGGCGGCGTCATCGTGCAGGCAAAGAATCACCAGATCCGCCTGGGCCATCAGCTCGCGTTTGGCTTGTGGATCTTTGCGGCGCTCTGGAGCGATGCTCAACAACTGCACCTGCGGGAAGCTTCTGCAGCCGCTCGCGAATCTGCAAACCCGTGGTGCCGGCTTCGCCGTCGATGAATACAGTGGCCATGGTGCTCTCCGCCTTGTCAGTTGTGGTTCAGGGATGCAGGAATATAATTATGTATTACGTGCGCAGCGCACCCTCATACTGTTGGTGCAATGCAACATGATACAGTGCTGGGTTGCTGTGGCCCATGCCTCCCCCGCGCTGGTAACCAACCGGTAACCGGCTGAACAACCCTTCATTCCTGAGAGAGACCCTCATGAAGATTCACGAGTACCAAGGCAAGGAAATCTTGCGTCAGTTCGGCGTGCCCACGCCCCGTGGCATTGCTGCCTTCACCGTGCAAGAGGCTGTCGAAGCCGCACAAAAGCTGGGCGGCCCTGTGTGGGTTGTGAAGGCCCAGATCCACGCTGGTGGCCGTGGCAAGGGTGGTGGTGTGAAGGTGGCCAAATCGATCGACGATGTCAAACGCCTGGCCTCCGAGATCCTGGGCATGCAACTCAAGACCCACCAGACCGGCCCGGAAGGTCAAAAAGTTCGCCGCCTTTATATCGAAGACGGTGCCGACATCAAAAACGAACTGTACGTCTCGCTGGTCACCGACCGCGCCACGCAAAAGGTCGCCCTGATCGCCTCCAGCGAAGGTGGCATGGACATCGAGGAAGTGGCCCATTCCACCCCTGAGAAGATCGTCACCGAGATGATCGACCCGCTGACCGGCATCACCGCCGAGCAATCGAAGAAAGTCGCCACCGCCATTGGCCTCACCGGCGCTTCGGTCGACCAGGCCGTTGACATCTTCGCCAAGCTCTACAAGTGCTACATGGACACCGACGCGTCGCTGGTGGAAATCAACCCCCTGAACTGCGACTCCAAGGGCGACCTGATGGCTCTGGACGCGAAGTTCAACTTCGATCCCAACGCCCTGTTCCGCCATCCTGAAATCGTGGCTTTCCGCGATCTGGACGAAGAAGATCCGGCCGAAATCGAAGCCTCGAAATTTGACCTGGCCTACATCAGCCTGGACGGCAACATCGGCTGCCTGGTCAACGGCGCTGGCTTGGCCATGGCCACCATGGACACCATCAAGCTGTACGGCGCCGAGCCGGCCAACTTCCTGGACGTGGGCGGCGGTGCCACCCCCGAGAAGGTCACCGAAGCCTTCAAGATCATGCTGAAGAACGACAAGGTCAAGGCCATCATGGTCAACATCTTCGGCGGCATCATGAAGTGCGACACCATCGCCACGGGCGTGATCACGGCCTGCAAGGCCACCAACCTCAATGTGCCCTTGGTGGTGCGCATGAAGGGCACCAACGAGCAGCTGGGCAAGAAGATGCTGGCCGAATCCGGCCTGCCCATCATCAGTGCCGACACCATGGCCGAAGCCGCCGAAAAAGTGGTCGCCGCCGTCAACGCCGCCTAAGCCCGAAGGAACACACCATGTCGATCTACATCAACAAAGACACCAAAGTCATCACCCAGGGCATCACCGGCAAGACCGGCCAGTTCCACACGGAAAAATGCCAGGAATACGCGAACGGCAAGAACTGCTTCGTCGCCGGCGTGAACCCCAAGAAGGCGGGCGAGTCCATCTTCAACATCCCGATCTACGCGTCGGTCAAGGAAGCCGCCTCGGAAACCGGCGCCACCGTGTCGGTGATCTACGTGCCACCGGCCGGCGCTGCCGCTGCGATCTGGGAAGCCGTTGAGGCCGACCTCGATCTGGCGATCTGCATCACCGAAGGCATCCCGGTCAAGGACATGCTGGAAGTGCGCAACCGCATGAAGGCCAAGGAAGCCAAAGGCGGCAAGAAAACCTTGCTGCTGGGCCCCAACTGCCCCGGCCTGATCACGCCCGACGAAATCAAGATCGGCATCATGCCCGGTCACATCCACAAGAAGGGCCGCATTGGCGTGGTCTCGCGCTCCGGCACGCTCACCTACGAAGCCGTGGCACAGCTGACCGAAATCGGCCTGGGCCAGTCCAGCGCTGTGGGCATCGGTGGCGACCCCATCAACGGCTTGAAGCACATCGACGTGATGAAGGCGTTCAACGACGACCCAGACACCGATGCCGTGATCATGATTGGCGAGATCGGTGGACCCGATGAAGCCGAAGCCGCCGAATGGTGCCGCGACAACATGAAGAAGCCCATCGTCGGTTTCATCGCTGGCGTGACCGCGCCTCCCGGCAAGCGCATGGGCCACGCCGGTGCGCTGATCTCTGGCGGTGCCGACACGGCCGATGCCAAGCTCGCGATCATGGAAGCCTGCGGCTTCAAGGTCACGCGCAATCCCTCGGAAATGGGCAAGCTGCTCAAGGCCATGCTCTGATTTCGGGCTCCCCATCAAAAAAGGCAACGCTTGCGTTGCCTTTTTTGCGTTTTGAGGCGCCACGAATGCGCGTAGCCTGTCTGACTGGTTGACACTTGCCAGGGATTTCTCCGCCCGCTCCACCTTGATTTGGTCCTCCGTGCCCACGCCACTGCCACCACCACCCGTCCGAAAGTCCAAGCGCGCCCACGCAGACGCGCTGCTGGCTGTGGGCGTGGCGTTGGTGATGATGCTGGTGCAGGTGAGCACAGGGCTGTTCTCTGGGCCTGAGCGCCAGTTGTACGACGCGGCGATCACGCTCTCGCAGCGAATGCCCAGTGACCGCATTGCCGTGATCGCCATCGACGACACCAGCATCGCCAATATCGGCCGCTGGCCTTGGCCAAGGGAGGTGCATGCCCAGCTGATCGACAAGCTCACAGCGGCCGGCGCCAAAACCATCGCCCATACCGCTTTCTTCTTTGAACCCCAGACAGACCGTGGTCTGGAAAGCCTGCGCGGCTTGCGCGATGTCGTGGGCCAGGTGCCCCGGCCAGCGGCGATGAGCGACCTTGGCCCTGGCGCGCGCCAGCATCTGCTGGACTACATCGACGCCGCCGAGCAACGCCTGGATGCCGATGCCCAGCTCGCTGCCAGCCTGCAGGCCTCGCAGCGGGTGGTGATTCCTTCCCTGTTCACATTGGGCGAGGCCATGGGTCGGCCTGACACGCCTTTGCCTGGTTTTGCCCGGCGCAGCAGCCTGCCAGACGACGCGAAATTGGGTCTGCCCGCGACGGCGAGTCAGCAACCGCTGACCAACCTGGGGGACGCCGCGCAAGCGGTGGCCCACTTGAGCCGGGTGCTCGATGTGGATGGCGCGGTGCGCTCCGAGGCGTTGCTGGTGCGATTCGATGGTGAAGCCATCCCGTCGATGGCCCTGGCTGTGGCCGCCATCAGCCTCAACCTGGCGCGCGAAGACGTGAAGCTGTTGCCTGGCGAAGGCCTGATGCTGGGGTCAACGCGCATTGAAACCGATCCCCAAGGGCTTGTGTTGCCTCAGTTCTACCCTCAGCGCGATGGCAAGCCCGCCTTTGCGGTCGACGCGTTTTATGACGTGCTGGCGGGCAAGATTTCGCCGAGCAAATACAAAGACAAGGTGGTCATCATCGGTGCCACAGCTGCCGGCGTGGGCACGCTTTTCAAAACGCCGGTTTCGCCGGACTCGTCGCCGGCGGAAATTCTGGCCCACACGATTTCCAGCCTGATGCAGAACCACTTCATCGCCTCGCCTGGCTGGCGTTCGGGCGCGGTGCTGGCCATTGTGGCGTTGTTGGTGGTGTACCTGGCAGGGTGGCTGCCGCGCCTCTCGGCAGCCACAGGCGCATGGTTTTCGCTGGGGCTGCTGGTCGCCATGATCGGGGGCGAGGTGTTTTTGTTGTCGCAGCAAGCCATCTGGCTGCCTTTGGTGTTCCCCGCGGCATTGCTGGTGGTGGGGCACCTGGCGTTGGTCACGCGCCGGTTTGCGGTTACCGAATCGCGCAAGCTCACCAGTGACGCCGAATCGGCCGAAACCAACCGCCAGATGGCGCTTTCGTTCCAGAGCCAGGGTCAACTGGACATGGCTTTTGACCGCCTGCGTCGGGTGCCCTACAGCGTCCCTTTGATGGACAACCTGAAGAGCCTTGCCCTCGACTTTGAGCGGAAACGGCAATTCAACAAAGCCGAAGCCGTGTACGCGCACATGCTGCAGACCGGCGGAGCAGACCGTGAAGTCCAGCGCCATCTGGATCGCGCCAAGGCGCTTTCCCATGCCGTGGTGCTGGGCGGCAAGACCAGCCATCCCGGCGGCACTTTGCTGCTGACCGGAGATGCCATCGAGAAACCCATGCTTGGCCGATACCAGGTTGAAAAAGAACTGGGCAAGGGGGCCATGGGCGTGGTCTACCAAGGCCTTGATCCGAAAATTGGAAGGGTCGTGGCGATCAAGACCTTGGCGCTCAGTGCCGAGTTCGAAGGCCATGAGTTGCAAGATGCCCGCGAGCGTTTCTTCCGGGAGGCTGAGACGGCCGGGCGTTTACAACACCCCAACATCGTCACGATCTATGACGCGGGCGAAGAACACGACCTCGCCTACATCGCCATGGAGTTCCTGAAGGGCCAAGACCTGGTCAGCCATGCCCGCGCTGGTCAATTGCTGCCGCTCCCCACCGTGCTGGAGATTGGCGCGCAGGTGGCGCAGGCGCTCGACTATGCCCACCGCCATCAGGTGATCCACCGCGACATCAAGCCGGGCAACATCATGTTCGATGCCGCCACCGCTTCTGTGAAGGTGACCGACTTCGGCATTGCCCGTATCACCGATGCCAGCCGCACCAAAACTGGCACGGTCCTGGGGACACCCAGCTTCATGTCGCCAGAGCAGCTGGCGGGGCGCCGTCTCGATGGGCGTTCCGACATCTACTCGCTCGGTGTGACGCTCTACCAGCTCTTGACCGGCACGCTGCCCTTCAGGGGTGAATCCTTGAGTGCCTTGATGTACGACATCGCCAACAACGCGCCTCTGGACCCCCGCGCTGCCCGCCCAGAGTTGCCGCAGGCCGTGGCAGATATACTCCAGAGAACTCTGAACAAGGTGCCGGAGGCCCGTTTCCCACGGGCGAGGCATTGGCAATCGAGCTCAGGCGCGTGGCGAGCGGGTTGCCTTCAGGCGTCGACTTGGTGGGCTCAGCCCAACTCAGCGAGGCAGAAAGCCCTTTCGAGGCGACCATGGTGCAACCCCAGCGATCCCTGGAAGTTGAAAGCACGAACAACACCGGCCCTTTAGCCATTTAGAAAGTGATAGGCGTGGACCGCACAAGCGACAAGCGGACAGGCACTGCTACTCCTGACCAAGTGACATGAATTTTGAGTACTTCGCCCAGACCGACCCGGGCCTGATCCGAGACAACAACGAGGATTCGGTGGTGGTTGACGACGAGAACCAGTTGGTGGTGCTCGCCGATGGCATGGGTGGATACAACGCGGGTGAAGTGGCCAGTGCCATGGCCACCTCGTTCGTCAAGACCGAGCTGGGCCGCTGGCTGCAGGAGGGCGGCAATGAAGCCAGCTCTCGCGAACTCAAGCGGGCGATGGAGATTTGCATCGACAATGCCAATCGCTCCATTTTCAACGCAGCCAATGCGAACCATGCCTACGCCGGCATGGGCACCACCCTGGTCATGGGGGTCTTCGTTGGGAACCGCGTCATGGTCGGTCACGTGGGCGATTCCCGGTGTTACCGGCTGCGTGGAACCACCCTGCAGCAGCTCAGTCGGGACCACTCATTGCTGCAAGAGCAAATCGACGCTGGACTCATTACAGAAGAGCAGGCCCAATTTGCCACCCACAAGAACCTCGTGACGCGCGCGCTGGGCGTCGAAGACACGGTGTTGCTTGAAGTCAACGAATTCCGTGTGGAAGATGGTGACATTTACCTTTTTTGCTCCGATGGCCTGAGCGATATGGTGGCCGATCAAGGGCTAGCAGCGATACTGCAATCAGAAGGCTCGCTGGAGGGGAAGTCCTGTGCGTTGGTCGATGCGGCCAACAACAGTGGCGGGCGCGACAACATTTCGGTGATACTGGCGCATGCACGTGCCAAGCCCGTGCGCAGGGGGCTGCTGTCCCGCATGCTGGGGTAACATGAATGCTTAAGAATTGGTTTACCAGGTTCCAGAGGAGTCGGCCATGCCGAAAATGATCGTTTCTATTGATGGCGTGGTCATCAAAGAAGTGCAGCTAACGAAAGACCGCACCACCTTGGGTCGCAGGCCTTACAACGATATCGTCATCGATAACCTTGCCGTCAGCGGTGAGCACGCGGTGATGCAGATGTCGGGTGCCGATGTGTTTTTGGAGGACCTCAACAGCACCAACGGCACCTACGTCAACGGCAAAGCCATCAAGAAGCAGCAACTGCAAAACGGTGACACGGTTGAAATTGGCAAGTACAAGATCAAGTTTGTCCACGATGGCGCGTCCGAGAACTACGAAAAGACCACGGTCATCAACTCGGGTGCAGTCGAGGGCAGCGAAGCCGCCGCAGGACAGGTCGGCAGCGCTGCCATCAAGGTGATGTCGGGTGCGGCCACAGGTCGCGAAGTGCCTTTGGTCAAGGTGGTGACAACGATCGGCAAACCTGGTGTGGCCGTGGCTGCGATCACGCGGCGCCCCCATGGCTACGTGGTGGCCCTGGTTGAAGGGGCGATCAAGCCCACAGTCAACGGCACCCCCCTGGGTACCGAGGCGCTCGGCCTCAAGCACGGCGACGTGATCGAGTTGGCCGGCACGCAAATGCAGTTCATCCAGCACTGATGCCTGCTTTGGCCGCCGGGCCGTGCTGCCCGGCTTCGCCAATCCCCTCCTGTCTCCCTTCGGTTTCGCCCATCGCAGCATGCAGGCCCTGAGCAAACACGGCCCGCGCATTGCGGTCACGCTGCTGCCGCTCATTTTTGCCATCCTGCATGCTGTGGGTGTGATGCCCATGGGCGTTTTGCAACGCCTGGACGACCTGGCATACGACGCGCGTTTGCGGGCCACCATGCCTGCGACCCTCGATGAGCGCGTGGTCATTGTGGACATCGATGAAAAAAGTCTGGCCGAGGTGGGGCGCTGGCCCTGGGGGCGCAACCACATGGCCCGGCTGGTGGACACGCTCTTTGATGATCAGCAGATCGCGGTCCTGGGGTTCGATACCGTGTTCGCCGAGCCCGATGACAGCGCCGGTTTGGCGCAGCTTCGGCGCCTGCGCCCAGGGCCCTCTGGCCGATCAGCCCGGTTTTGCACAGCGCGTGGAAGCACTGGCACCTGTGTTGGACCACGACGCCCAACTCGCCAGGGCGCTCGAAGGACGCGCCGTGGTGCTGGGGTACTACTTCACCAGCGATCGGGAGGGGCGCACCAGCGGCGAGTTGCCGCTTCCCGTGATCCAGGGCGATGCTCTGGGCGGGCGGCGCATCCCCGCAACGCAATGGGACGGCCACGGTGCCAATCTGGCCGCCATCGCAAAGGCGGCGCCGCGCGCGGGCTTCTTCAATTCCCTGACGGACCCCGACGGTGTCGTGCGCGCCCTGCCCCTGCTGGCCGAATTCCAGGGACAGTACTACGAGTCGCTGGCGCTGGCGGTGTTTCGCCTCTTGCTGGGTGAGCCCGGGGTTGAACCCGGCTTTCCCCGGCAACGTTTTGTCCCCACGGATTACCAGGCGCTGGAAAGCGTTCGCCTGAAGCAAGGGACCACCCGCTTGTCCATCGAGGTGGACGAACGCGTGGCGGTTTTGGTGCCGTTTCGGGGAAAGGGTGGCCCCAAGGGCGGCTCGTTTCGCTATGTTTCGGCGTCCGACTTGCTGGCCGGGCGTGTGGCACCGGGCAGTCTGGCCAACAAGATCGTGCTGGTGGGCACCACGGCGCCAGGCCTGCTGGACCTGCGGGCCACGCCCGTGGGCGAAACCTACCCGGGCGTCGAAACCCATGCCAACCTGATCGCCGGGCTGCTCGATGGCGAACTGCTGACCAAACCCGACTATGCGCTGGGCTATGAGCTGGTGATGCTGGTGGCGGCGGGGCTGGTGTTGGCGCTGGCCTTGCCGTTGCTGAGCGCGGCGCGGGCGGTGCTGCTGAGCATGGCGGTGGTGGGGGCCGTGATCGGCTTGAACACCTGGCTGTTCGTCGGGCACGGGCTGGTGTTGCCTCTGGCCAGCACGCTGGTGATGGCGGCTTTCGCTTTTGCGCTGAACATGAGCTACGGCTACCTGATCGAGTCCCGTGCCAAGCGCGACCTGGCGCAGCTGTTCGGTACCTATGTGCCGCCGGCGCTGGTGGAAGAAATGGTCAAAGACCCCGCCAGCTACTCCATGCAGGCGCAGATGCGCGAGCTCACGGTGATGTTTTGCGACATGCGCGGCTTCACGCAGATCTCGGAAACCATGAACCCGATCGAGCTCCAGGGGCTGCTCAACACGGTGTTCAGCCAGCTGACCGAGGTGATTCGGCGCAGGCGCGGCACCATCGACAAGTACATGGGCGACTGCATCATGGCGTTCTGGGGTGCCCCGGTGAAGATGACCGACCACGCAAGCCTGGCCGTGCAGACCGCGCTGGACATGGCCCAAACCCTGCGCGCCTTCAACGCCCAGCGCAGCGCCCAGGGCGAACTGCCCATCGGCCTCGGCCTGGGCCTGAACACGGGTGAGATGTGCGTCGGTGACATGGGATCGGACATGCGGCGCAGCTACACCGTGATCGGCGACGCGGTCAACCTCGGCTCCCGGCTGGAAGGCCTTTCGCGCCTGTACGGCGTGGACATCGTGGCCAGCGAATTCACCCGGGCCCAGGCGCCCGGCTTTGCCTGGCAGCGCCTCGACCGGGTCCGGGTGAAAGGCAAGGCCCAGGCGGTCGACATCTATGCGCCGTTGTGCCTTTTGGGTGAACTGACCCCTGAGCAGGCCAGGGAGCTTGAGCTCTGGGACGCGGCGCTGGACGCCTGGCGCACCCAGGCATGGGAGGCTTGCGAGCGACACCTGGTTGATCTGCAGCGCATGAGTGAGGAAAAAGTCCTTTACCGGCTTTACGCGGAACGGGTACGCTCCATGAAAACGTCGCCGCCAGGCCCCGAATGGGATGGCACGGCGGTTTTTGACACCAAATAACGTTCAAAGGCCCGCGCCATACAAGCGGGGCCAACACAGGGAATCGGTTTTCAATGCGGGTAAGAGTCTTGGGCTGTTCGGGCGCGATTGCGCAAGGCTGCCGAACCACGTCATTTTTGCTCGACGACGACGTCCTGATCGATGCGGGCACCGGCGTGGGCGACCTCAGCCTGATGGAGATGGCCCGGGTGCAACATGTCTTGCTCACCCATTCCCACCTCGACCATGTCGCCAGCCTGCCCCTCATGCTCGACGCCGTGGCCGCCATTCGCCTCAGCGCGGGCGTGCCGGCGCTGCAGGTGCATGCCCTGCCCGGCACCATCGCCGCGCTCAAGACCCACATCTTCAACAACGTCATCTGGCCCGATTTTTCGGCCATTCCCAGTGCCGACACACCGCTGGTGCGGTTCGAGCCCATCGAAGTGGGGCAGGAATTGAAGGTGGGTGGCAAAACCGTGGAAGTCTTGCCCGCGGTGCACACCGTGCCCGCCGTGGGCTACGCCGCCGCAGCCGAATCAGGCTACTGGGTGTTCAGCGGCGACACCGAGCGCAACCCGGCCTTCTGGCAGCGCGTCAACCAGCTGCCCGTGGCCATGCTCATCATCGAGACCGCCTTCAGCGACCAGGAAAAAGACCTGGCCCAGCGCAGCATGCACCTTTCCCCCAGCGTGCTCGCCACCGAGCTCGACCACATTGGCGCCGGGCAGCGTTACCCGATCTACATCACCCACACCAAGCCCGCCGAAACGGGCCTGATCATGACCGAGGTGCAACGCTTCGACCAGATGCCCAGCCGCGAGGGCGATGTTCGCCACGACATCCGCTGGCTCAGCGCCGGCCAGACCTTCGATCTCTGAGCTGGCCAGTGACAATTTGTGTCGGCAATGGGTAGGGTGACAAAAAACGTCACCCCCAAAACCCGCCAAAGACCAGAAATCGTCACCCGAAGGTCTTAAAGCGCGAAAAAGCGCACAAAAAACAAGGCATTTCAGGTTGGCACGGTCCCTGCTGAATAGAAACCGTCTCTGACCCCTGTGTCTGTTTTTTTCTACCCCTCAAGGAGTTTTCAAATGAAGCGTTCCATGCAAAAAGGTTTCACCCTCATCGAACTGATGATCGTGGTGGCCATCATCGGTATTCTGGCTGCTGTGGCTCTGCCTGCTTACCAAGACTACACCGCCCGCGCTCGTGTGGCTGAAGGTTTGTCGGTGGCTGGCGATGCCAAGACCCAGATCGGCACCAATGCAAACACCCTGATTGAATTGAACGCAACCGCCGACACCTGGAACGCTCAAGCCGACGGCGCCGGCGCAGCCAGCAAGTACGTGAACAGCGTTCAAATCGACCGTGCGACCGGTGAGATCACCGTGACCTTCAACGAAGACAACGTCGGTGGTCTGTCCGCAGCGACGAACACGCTCAATATGCGTCCGTTCATCGCCAGCTCCGTGGGCGGCGCTACGACTTACACCGCGCTGGAAGTTGCCTTGGACCCAGCTGCACCTGTGACCGGCAGCGTTGACTGGGCTTGCGCTTCCGCTACAAACGCTGTGGCCACCGGCCGTGGCATGGACGCTGGTCTGACCGCAGGCACCCTGTTGGCCAAGTTTGCGCCAGGCGAGTGCCGCTGATTGGAATGTTCGCTGCTGCCCAGCAGCGGCGGGCGTGAATGAACAAAGGAGGCGCGCAAGCGCCTCTTTTTTCGTCTGTTTGCACCGGGAGCAGGTGTCGCCGATGCTTGAGTGTGGCCCCAGAAACTCAAGAGACAAAAAATGTCACTGATTGCCAATTCACGCAACAGATATTGCCCGCCATGCGCTTCAAACTGTTAAATAGTTCACGAATCAGAATGATGTGATGCTGGCACAAACCGTGCGTAGTAACAAGGCCCCGTCGCAATATCGCTGTTAAATGACCGAGTTACCACTATGAAAATCATCAAACAAGAAGGCTTCACACTGATCGAATTGATGATTGTGGTCGCCATCATCGGAATTTTGGCTGCAGTCGCCCTTCCCGCGTATCAGGACTATACGATTCGCACACGCGTGACGGAGGGTCTCTCTCTCGCTGGCGATGCCAAGTGGGTTGTGGCAACCGCTGCTTTGACCCAATCCGATCTCGCTGCTGCTACTTCGACCTTCAACGACCAGGCCGATGGGGCAGGGGCTTCCAGCAAGTATGTGTCAGGCATACAAATCGATGGCACCGACGGCGAGATCGAGGTGACCTTCAACGCGTCAAACGTTGGCGCGATCCCAGCCGGCGCCACATTGATCATGAAACCGTATGTGGTGTCGGTGAGCGGTGGTGCGACCACGTTCGTGCCCGTGGACATTGCGCTGGATCCTGCCGCGCCGGTGACCGGGAGCTTGGACTGGGCCTGTGCCTCCTCGACATTTGCAATTGCGACCGCCCGAGGCATGGATACCGACCTCTCACAGGGAACACTTGAAGCCCGCTTCGCACCGGGTGAGTGTCGATAGAATTTTCATTTCGTCTCATAAAAGAAGCTATGGGCAGCAAATGGCAAACCAATTGGCGATCTCGTACCAAAGCAGCCGGCGTGCATTTGGGTTTGAGCGCGTTGATTGCATCTTGCGCGGGAATACTGGTATTTCTTGTCTGGTTTCCCTTTCCTTTCAGGGAAATCTCTGGCGGACGATCTCTTTTCGAATTGGTGGTCGCTGTTGATGTGGTGCTCGGGCCCTTGCTGACCTGGGTGGTGTTTGACATCCGAAAACACCGCAAAGAGCTGGTTCGTGACCTCGCGATCATTGGGCTTTTGCAGCTTTCAGCCCTGGCTTATGGGCTGTGGTCCGTGTACTTGGCGCGCCCGGTCTATTTGGTCTATGAGGTTGACCGCTTTGTTGTTGTCAGTGCAGCCGATGTAGACCCCGTGGATTTGCCTGGGGCATTGCCTGCGTTCCGGCGACTGCCGTTCTCTGGAGCGCGTTTGATTGGCTTGCGGGATTCGAGAGATGGACAGGAGCGGCTGCGCTCTTTTGAACTGGCCTTGGCGGGCAAGGATCGGTCACTGCGTCCAGATTACTGGCAAGAACTGAGTGAAGCCAACCGTGAGGAGCTGTCCCAGCGAGCCAAGCCTTTGCGAATACTCCTGGGGCTGTCTCCTACCGACCAAATTGCAGTGAACAACTGGCTTGAAACCAACGGGCGCAAGGCGAGTGAGCTTCTGTATCTTCCCATCACGGGATCCAATGCAATTTGGACTGCTTTGCTTGACGCGCAGACGTTGGAAATAGTTGGCTATGTGCCGATTGACAGCCTTTGATCCAATCGCTTTTCAGTGGTCAATTGGCTGAATAATGCCCACTCTTGCCCCCCCGCTTTTCCATCAGCCGCACCCCGCCCATCACCATGCCCCGGTCCACCGCCTTGCACATGTCGTAAATCGTGAGCAGGGCCACGCTCACGGCTGACAGGGCTTCCATTTCCACGCCGGTCTGGCCGGTGCATTCGGCGGTGGCGCGGCACAGCACGCTGTTCGTCGCCGGTTCCACCTCGAACTCCACCGCCACCCGGGTCAGCGCAATCGGGTGGCACAGCGGGATCAGGTCGCTGGTGCGTTTGGCGCCCTGAATGCCGGCGATGCGGGCGATGCCGAGCACGTCGCCTTTTTTGGCGGTGCCGCTCTGGATCAGCGCCAGGGTGGCGGGCTCCATGGTGATGCGGCCTTCGGCCACCGCGACCCGGTGGGTGTGGGCCTTGGCGGCCACGTCGACCATGTGGGCCTGGCCGTTGGCGTCGAAGTGGGTGAGGTGCTGGCTGTCGGTCGGGGTTGTGGGGGTGCTGGGTGGGCTGTGTCATGGCGTCTTTGCTGGCGCTTTACAGAAACTTGTGGGCTTTGGCGGCATCATACGGGCATGCATTTCTCTGCCATTGCCGATACCCGTTTCTCCTTCTTCAGGCGTCTGCGGACCCCGCTGAGCGCCGTGGCCTTGGCCGCGTTGCTGGCCTTGCAGCCTGTGGCGCTGTCGCATGCCCAGGTGCAGGCCGGTGGCAATGATGGCAAGCTGCCATCGGGCGCCCTGACCAGTGGCAGCCTGCCCGGTCTGGGCGATGGCGCCGAACTCACCATCGCCGACGAGCGCCGGCTGGGTGACGAGATCGCGCGCCAGATCTACCGCGACCCCGATTACCTGGACGATCCGGTGCTGGTGGACTACCTGCAATCGGTCTGGCGGCCATTGCTCAGCGCGGCGCGCGAGCGCGGCGATGTGGCGCCTGAGCTGTATGAGCGCCTGGCCTGGGAGCTGATGATCGACCGCACCAAGGCCGTGAACGCATTTGCCCTGCCGGGCGGTTACATGGGGGTGAACCTGGGGCTGCTGGCGGTCACCGAGAGCCCGCAGGAACTGGCCAGCGTGTTGGCGCACGAACTCAGCCACGTATCGCAGCGCCACATTGCCCGCCTGATCGCCCGCCAGGGCAGCGAGACGCCTTGGCTGATGGGCGCGCTGATCCTGGGCGCCCTGGCCGCGCAGCAACAACGTCGATGTGGCCAATGCCGCCATCGTGGGCAGCCAGGCGCTGGCGATGCAAAACCAGCTCAATTTCTCGCGCGACATGGAGCGCGAAGCCGATCGGGTGGGCTTTGGCGTGTTGACCGAAGCGGGCTTTCCCGGGCAAGGCTTTGTGAGCATGTTCGACAAGCTGCAGCAGGCCTCGCGCCTCAACGACGACGGCAATTTCCCTTACCTGCGCAGCCACCCTTTGACCACCGAGCGCATGGCCGACATGCGCCTGCGCATCGCAACAGACCACAGCGGGCATGCCGCAACCACCGCCGTCGGGCCCGTGATGGGCAGCGCGGCCCACGCTGCATCGCTGCCGCTGCCTTCGGTGAATCTGCATGCCCTGATGGCTTCGCGCGCGCGGGTGCTTGGCCGAGACCGGGCCCGACCGCTGGCGCGCCTGGCTGCAAGCGGGCAGCAGTCCCAAGGCGAGCGTGGGAGAGCGTTATGCCGCGGCCTTGTCGGCGCACCAGCTGGGGCAGCACGACCAGGCACTGGCCCTGGCGCAGCAACTGCTCGATCAGGCGCCTGCGGATACCCTGCCCACGCTGAAAGCGCTGATGCTGGAGCTGATGCTGGCCGCGCCGGGTGGCGCCAGCGACCCGCGGTTTGTGGCCTTGCGCGATGCGGCGCTGGCGAGCGAGACCCGGGCCGGTGTGATGCAGGGGGCCTTGGCCGCTTTGGCTTCAGGCCAGCCCGTGCTGGCCGCTGCGCGCTTGCAAAGCTGGGTGGTGTTGCATCCGCGCGATGCCCTGGCCTGGCAAACCTTGGCCAGGGCGCAAACGGCGTTGGGCTACCGCGTGCGCGCTTTGCGCAGCGAAGCCGAGGCTTCTGTGGCCATTTTTGATGACCCAGGCGCGCTGGACCGGCTCAAGGCCGCGCAGGCCTTGCCGGCCGATGTGCGCCGCAGCGATCCGATTGAGGTGGCGATTGTGGACGCGCGCCGCCGCGAGGTGGAGCAGCGCTTGCGCGAGCTAGCGCGGCAGAAGTGAGTTCACCGCCGAGTTGACGACCAGCATCAAGACGGAATAGATCAGCGAGCCCAGCAACGCGGCCCAGAAGCCTGCGACATGGAAGCCGTCGAGAACGCCCGCAGCGGCCCAGAACAGCAGGGCGTTGATGACGAACAGGAACAGCCCCAGCGTGACCACCGTGACCGGCAGCGTCAGCACCACGAGCACCGGGCGCAGCAGCATGTTGAACAGGCCGATCACCGCCGCAGCGATCAGCGCCGAGACAAAGCTCACCACCTGAACCCCTGGGTAGAGGTAGGCCACGAGCAGCAGTGCGCAGGCCGAGAGGGCCCAGGTCAGTAGAAGTTTCATGGTTTCAGCATAGCACCGGCGGGCGCTTTTTCAAGCCGCATCGGCCGGGGCCTGACGGCTGGCCAGGGTCTTGCCGATGGCCAGTACCAGCAGTGCGCCAGCGATCGCCGCGCCGTACTTCACCGCGCCCGACTGCGGAATCTTGGCCATCCACTGCCACTCGGCGGGGTTGGCAAACACCGGGTCGGTCACCAGCATGCCGCCGGCGATCCAGCCCAAGAGCATGCCGCCGGCCACGATGATGAGGGGGAAGCGGGCCATCAGCTTGATCACGAGCTGGCTGCCGGCCACGATGATGGGAATGGAGATCAGCAGGCCGAGCACGACCAGCAGCGTGGAATGGTCGCCCGCGTTCTGGGCCGCGCCGGCGATGGCGATCACGTTGTCCACGCTCATGACCAGATCGGCCACGATGATGGTTTTGATGGCGGCGAACAGCTTGTCGCTGCCCTCGATGCCGTCGTGGTCGTCCTCATCGGGCGCGATGAGCTTCACGCCGATCCACACCAGCAGCAGCGCGCCGACGAATTTGAGGAACGGCAGGTTGAGCAGCGTCATCGCAAACAGGATGAGCACCACGCGCAGGATGATGGCGCCCGCCGTGCCCCAGATGATGCCCTTGGTGCGCTGCGCCGGTGGCAGCTTGCGGCAGGCCAGCGCGATCACCACGGCGTTGTCGCCACCGAGCAGGATGTCGATGATGATGATCTGGCCCAGGGCCACCCAGAACTCGGGTGCGGTCAGGAATTCCATAGGATGCTCAAAAAGGAAGATGGAAAGGGGCAATACGGCTCAGGCATCTTTCAAGGCCAGGGCACAGTGCCGGCGGGTCCATTTGGGCCTTGCCCAACCTGGTGGGGGATACCCGGCCCGCACCGGTGCAAGCCTTGTGCAGCGGGTGGGTGACGGACCAAACGCCCCGCGCAACCGCTGAATGCGCCGGCACCACGGGTTTGGCGAGCTGCTCCCCCTCGCGTGGTGCGATTGTATCGGTGCGCCACATAGACGGCGCCGCGCTTGCATGCCCCCTTGCATGCCCTTTTCGCAGCGGCGATGCATCGGTCTGGCTATCATTCAGCGCTCTATGGCTGGTATCCACATCTCTGACATCGAAGCCGCGATCAACCACTGGCGCGCGCGCGACCCGGTGGACGAACGCTTGGGCCTGCGCGCCGAGCTCGGCGCGCTTGCCGAGGTGTACGGCCAGATGGTGTTCTACCGTCAGACGGAAGCCGACGAAGCCACCATGCCCGCCGCTGCCCACGCCGCCTGGCTCGCCTGGTTCGACAGCCTGCCCGACACGCCCTGCATCGCGATCTGTTCCACCAGCCAGGGCGACGAGGTGTGCAAAGGCTGCGGGCGCTACTTCGACGAAGTGCAGCGCTGGACCGAAATGACCCCGTCGGAAAAGCGCGTGACCTGGCGCCGCATCACCCTTGAAGGCGACTCCTGGCGCTTCAACCGCTACGCGGAAAGGGCGCTGGAATAGCCCCCCCGCGCCGCCTGCGGCGTGGGGGGAGCCTATCCAGGAATCACATAGTTGGCTTGGGTGAGGTGGTCCACGCCGCAGCTGAGATCGCCGATCCACTGGATGAACTCGCCCACCGCCGCGCCCGCCAGCGGGGCGCCGTGTTGCGGCACGATCATGCGGATCGGCAGCGTGCGCGCCATGTTGGCCCACAGCTTGAGCACCTTGTTCGACACCATGTAGCGCCGGTGAAAGCCCTCCATCTTCGGGATGTGCGCGGCCAGCGATTCCACCGGGCGCTTGGCGTCTTCCGAGTTGCCCATGGACACGCCCAGGTCGCCGGAAAACAGGATGCCGCTGACAGGGTCCCAGAACTGAAAGTTGCCTTCGGAATGCATGAAGTGGGCAGGCACGGCCACCAGTTCGGTGGTGCCCAGCGCGATGCGCATGCCGGGGTCGGGAATGCCTTTGATGCGCCCTTGCGTTTTGCCGGGCTTGCAAAAATGCGGTGCAAAGCGCTCCCAGAGGCGGGAGATGTAGAGCGTGGCCTGGGTGCTGGTCATCCAGCGGTCCAGCGAGGCGATGATGTCCGGGTCGGCGTGGGAGGCCAGGATCTTGTCGAGCTTGCTGGGCGGGAAGAACCGGCCGATGGTCAGCAACAACTCGTTATAGGCCACGTTGCCACCGGGGTCGATGATGGCGCCCGCGTCGCCATGGATCACCAGAAACTGGTTGGCCTGCACCGCTTCGCCGCCCTCGTCGCTCAGGTGGGTGAACATCAGGCACACGTGGCCGTCGCGGTTGAACAGTTCGATGGCCATGGGAGATCGGCTTTCAGAATCGGGGCGCGCAGGCGTGTGGGGACCAATCGCAACATGCGGCACGTTGTTTCGGGGTGGTGCAAGGGCGTGACTCTAGGGCGTAGGAGGCGCCCTTGGTTTGCGATAGATCAAACACACCGGGCCGTGATGCGAAAGCCGCTGGTCAAGTTGGTTGAAAAGTAAACATTTGCCGGGTGTGTGGGCGCTCACTTTTTTGCCGCGGGCGCAAAAAAGGCCGGTGATTCCGGCCTGGTTTGGGGGCGCTGCTGAGCGCCGCTTCAGACCCGTTTGGCGAGTTCCGAGGCCTTGCCCACGTAGCTGCCCGGTGTCATGGCCAGCAAGCGGTCTTTCTCTGCCTGGGGGATTTCCAGGCTGTTGATCAGGCCGTGCAGCGCCTGGGCGGTGACCGTCTTGCCACGGGTCACTTCCTTGAGTTTCTCGTAGGCGCCAACCACGCCAAAGCGCCGCATCACGGTCTGGATCGGCTCGGCCAGCACTTCCCAGGCCGCGTCCAGGTCTTCCGCCAGGGCTTCTTCGTTGAGCTCCAGCTTGCCCAGGCCCACGCTCAGCGAGTGGTAAGCCAGCGCGGCGTAGCCCAGGGCCACGCCCATGTTGCGCAACACGGTGGAGTCGGTCAGGTCGCGCTGCCAGCGGCTGATCGGCAGCTTCTCGGACAGGTGCTTGAGCACGGCGTTGGCCAGGCCCAGGTTGCCTTCGGCGTTCTCGAAGTCGATGGGGTTGACCTTGTGCGGCATGGTCGAAGAACCGATTTCGCCGGCCTTCAGGCGCTGCTTGAAGTAGCCCAGGCTCACATAGCCCCAGATGTCGCGCGAGAGGTCGATCAGGATGGTGTTGGTGCGGGCCACGGCATCGAACAGCTCGGCCATGTAGTCGTGCGGCTCGATCTGGATGCTGTAGGGCTGGAACGTCAGGCCCAGGCCCAGCGGCTCGGGCGTTTCGATCACGTTTTTGCTGAACGCTTCCCAGTCGAAATCGGGCCAGGCGGACAGGTGGGCGTTGTAGTTGCCCACCGCGCCGTTCATCTTGCCCATGAGCTTGACGCCGGCGATCTTGTCGCGCGCCTGGCTCAGGCGCACCACCACGTTGGCGATTTCCTTGCCCACGGTGGTGGGGCTGGCGGTCTGGCCGTGGGTGCGGCTGAGCATGGGCACGTCGGCGAAAGCGTGGGCCATCTCGCGCAGCTTGTCGATCACGCCGTCCAGACCCGGCAGCAAGACCGTGTCGCGCCCGCCCTTGAGTTGCAGGGCGTGGCTGGTGTTGTTGATGTCTTCGCTGGTGCAGGCGAAGTGCACGAATTCCGAGGCTTTCTGCAGCTCGGGCCGGGCCTCGAATTTGGACTTGATCCAGTATTCGACCGCCTTCACGTCGTGGTTGGTGACCTTCTCGATTTCCTTGATCGCCAGGCCGTCGGCCTCGCTGAAGTTTTTCACCAGACCGAGCAAATAGGTGCGCGCGCCGGGGGAGAGCGGCTGGAAACTCGGCAAACCCGGCGTCGGACAGGGCGATGAACCAGGCGATTTCGACCTGTACGCGGCGGTGCATGTAGCCCAGCTCGCTCATGAACGGGCGCAGGGGCGCCAGTCGGCCGGCGTAGCGGCCGTCCAGGGGCGAAAGTGCGGTAATGGGGGACAGGGTGTTCACGGGGGAGGGTTTGGACGTGGGGGAAGGGGCGGGGGCAGTTGGGCTCATGGCGAGATTGTAGAAGCCTGCTGCCCAGATGCCTGGAGACTGGCAGCCGTCACCAAAGCACCAGAGAATGCCAATGTCAGGTCTGCGACTTCCATCGCTGGCTAAAATGACCGACCGCGGTCCCCCTGCCCCATCGAACCATACCCATGAAACTCATCGGCGCCATCACCAGCCCCTACGTACGCAAGGTGCGCATCGTCCTGGCCGAGAAAAAGCTGGACTACCAGTTTGTGCCCGAAGACGTGTGGTCGGCCGACACCCAGATCGCCGCCTCCAACCCACTGGGCAAGGTGCCCTGTCTGGTCATGGACGGGGCCGATGCCATGTTCGATTCGCGGGTGATCGTGGAATACCTCGATACCTTGTCCCCCGTGGGCAAGCTGATTCCGGCGCCAGGGCGCGAACGCGCCGAGGTGAAGACCTGGGAGGCCCTGGCCGACGGTCTGCTTGACGCGGCGATCCTGGCCCGGCTGGAAGCCACCTGGCCCGGGCGCAGCGAAGGCGAGCGTTCACAGGCCTGGATCGATCGCCAGATGGGCAAGATCACGGCCTCGCTGAAGGCCATGAGCCGCGTGGCCTGGGCGAAAAGCCCTTTTGTTCGGGCATCCATTTCAGCCTGTCCGATGTGGCGGTGGGTTGTGCCCTGGGCTATCTCGACTTCCGCTTTGCCTCGCTCGACTGGCGCGCAGACCACCCCAATCTGGCCAAGCTTTACGCCAAGCTGGCTTTGCGCCAGAGCTTCGTCGATACCTCGCCCGAATAAGACCCCGGGCGGCTTGCGCCGTGTCTTGGCGGGTTGGGTGTCGGCGTCTGAGCCGATGCTGCCTGGCCCAGAGACCCGATGGCCTCGAATAGAAAAGCCTGCAAAGCGCCCCGTGACGAACAAGGAGGGAGGGAGGAGGAGGAAGGACCGCCTCGGGATTGCATCCAGACTTGCGTCTGAAAGGCTTTGCAGTGCAAGAACCGTTTCATTGCATCCGGCTTTCACCGTTGCCCTGATGCCTCCATAGAGCGAAGCGGCCGGGGCGAAGTTCCCGAATGGTGCGAGCGTGCCTGTTTCTGTGTGTAACCAGGGACAGGCTCAGAGGGGTGAAGATTCCCCAAAGCGTCTGTGGCCTCCTGCCGCTTGTTGCCGCTGCCGGTTGCCGATAAAGCCCAGCAACAAGGCCAGCACCACGCCCCAGACAGCGCCCGAGAGGTGGGCAGCGCGCACCACCGAGATTTCGTTGGCGCTGTCCCAGACCACCGGGTTGCGCCAACCCTGTTCCAGCGCCAGCTTGGCCAGGACGCCCAGCGCCAGCATGCCGCCCCAGCGCCCTGCCTTGGGCACTGCAATGCGCTGCAGCATCAGCTGCACCGCGAGGATCATGGCGCCCGCGTGCAAAGGCCCCGAAAGCCCACCGCGTAGCCGATGTGCGGCCACCACAGCAAAGTCCCCTGGGTCAGCGGCCAGGCCAGCGACCAGGCCAGGGTGCAGGGCCAAGAAGGGCGCACGACCCAGGCAAATGCCGCCAGCGTGCCCAACGCGATCTGGTTGACGATGAGTTGTGGTGTGTTCAGGTGCACCCAGGCGCTGGTCCACAGGGTCCAGGGCTGCGATGCCCAGGTGTCGGCGCGCCAGATCATGGTCTGAACCAGGCTGTCGCCGGCCCACCAGAGCAGCATGCTGGCCACCCCGTGCAGGGCGCAAAGGAGCAACCAGCCCGACGAGCGGTTCATGGCTGGGGGTCGCGACCGAGCACGTGGCGCCACAGCGCCTTCACCGCGGCCGCTTCTTCCTCCACCGAAGCCGGGATCGACCTGGGTCGGTGCTTCGTCCAGACGGGCCCGGTGCTGGATGCGGCGCAGTTCACGGTAGGCTTTGGCCGCGGCCTCGCCCACGCCAGGCGGCAGCAGGCCGCAGTCCTGGGCGCGTTGCAGCAGCTTGATGTTGCCGGTGTTGTCGCGCAGTGTGAGATGGGTCCGCGAATGCGCCAACACCAGGTACTGCACGACGAATTCGACGTCCACCATGCCGCCCACGCTGTGCTTCACATCGAAGCGGTCGGCCGGCAAGCGGTGCGCTGCCCGCACCTTTTCGCGCATCGCCACGATTTCGTCGATCAGCATGGCGTTGTCGCGCTCGGCCGTGATCACCGTTTGCCGCACCGCTTCGAACCGCTCGGCCAGGCTGGGCCCGGTGCTGGCGTTCGCGGGCTTGGGTGCGATCACGCAGCGCGAGCGGGTCATGGCCTGGTGTTCCCAGGTCCAGGCGGTGTTGCTGCCGCGCTTTTCCTGGTAAGCCGCAAAGGCCTCGAAGCTGGTCACCAGCAGACCCGAGTTGCCGTTGGGGCGCAGCGCGGTATCGATTTCGTACAGATCGCCTTCGCCGGTCTTCACCGAGAGCCAGTTGATCAGCTTGCGCACAAAGGCTGCGTAAATTTCTCCCGCGTTTTCATCGTCATCGTCGAACACGAAAACGATGTCGAGGTCGCTGCCGTAGCCCAGTTCTTTGCCGCCCAGTTTGCCGTAGCCGATGATGGCAAAGCTCGGTTCGTCGCGGTGGCGGTTTTTCAGTCGGCTCCAGCACCAGCGCGCCGCCACGTTGAGCACCGTGTCGGCCAGGGCCGTCAGATCATCGGCCACAAACTCCACCGTCAGCACGCCTTCCAGGTCGCGCGCCAGCGTGCGAAAGACCTCGGCATGGTGGGCGCGGCGCAGCAAGTCGAGCAGCGCCTCTTCATCGTCCTCGCCGGTTGAGCGCAGTGCCGCGTGGCGCGCCTCCAGATCCTCTTCGAACTGAATGCCGTCGAATCGGTCGGTGAGCAGTTGCCGGCTGGCCAGCTCGTCGATCACACCCGGGTGCTTGAGCAGGTACCGGGCCGGCCATTTCGCCGCACCCAACAGCCGCAGCAGACGTTCGTGAACCGAGGGGCGCTCTTGCAGCAAGGCCAGGTAGCTTTCGCGGCGCAGCAGGGGCTCGATCCAGTCGGCCAGGCGCAGCGCGGCGGTCTCGCTGACGCGCCCTTCGTCGACCCAGGCGCCGGTGCGTTCGATCAGCCGCACCACCCGCAAGAAAGCGTCGTCGCGCAGCGCTTGAACGCGCGGGTTGTCGCCCCATGCACCGATCTTTTCTGCGAACGCCTCGGGCAGCTGCGGCAACAGCAGTTCCAGTTCTTCGGCCGGTGAACGCGAGCTCGCTTTCTGGCAGCCTTTGCCATTGCACTGGCCTTGGCCAGGGCCGCCGAGCAGGGTGTCGAACTCCTGGGCCACGGTCTCCCGGTGGGCGTCCAGCGCGTGCAGGAACTCGCACGGGTTGGCGCAGCCCATGCTCGCAGCGATCCAGGCCAGATCGTCGTCGCGGGTGGGCAACACATGGGTTTGCTGATCGTCCAGGTACTGCACGCGGTGCTCGACCCGGCGCAGAAAGTCGTAGGCGCTCGCCAGGGCATCGGCCGTGGTCTTGGGCATCAGGTTGGCTTTGCACAGGCGCTGCAAAGCGTCCAGCGTGGGCCGCGTGCGCAGCTCGGGGAACTGGCCGCCGCGCACCACCTGCAACAGCTGCACCGTGAATTCAATCTCGCGAATGCCCCCGCGCGAGAGCTTCACATCGTTGGCCCGCCCGGGGTTGCCGGCGGCGCGCTTGCTGGCGTGTTCGCGAATCTGGCGGTGCAGGTTGCGCAGCGCCTCGAACACGCTGTAGTCCAGGTATTTGCGGAACACAAAGGGCAGCACCGCGCCGCGCAGCGCGCTGGCGCTGCCGTCGGCGACGTTGGCGCGGGGCGCGATCACGCGGCTCTTGAGCCAGGCAAAGCGCTCCCATTCGCGGCCCTGCACCAGGAAATACTCTTCCAGCGCGTTCAGCGACACCGCGCTCGGCCCCGAATTGCCGTTGGGCCGCAAAGCCAGGTCAACGCGGAACACCTGGCCGTGCTCGCTGGTTTCGCCCACGGTGTTGTAGATGTGTTTGACCGCTTTGCCAAAGTACTCGTGGTTGCTGATGCGGTTGCGGCCCTGTTCGTTGCCGGCGGTTTCGCCGTCGTGGTCGTAGACGTAGATCAGGTCGATGTCACTCGATACATTGAGCTCGCGCGCCCCGAGCTTGCCCATACCGATCACCCACATCTGAGCGCGCAGCGGGTTGTCTGAAGACGCCCGGTCTTCGGCCAGCGTGTCCAATTCGCTGTCCCGCGACAGGTCGGCGATGGGCGCGCCGTGGATGGCATCGAGTTCGGCCCAGGCCAGGGTACAGGCCGCGTCGAGCGCCAGTTCGGCCAACTCGGTGACCGAGCGCGTGATCACCGCCAGCGGGGCTTGTTGTTCGCAATCGAGCACCGCCAGGCGCTCGAGCACCAGTTGACGCAACACCCGCAAGGCCGAGGGCAGATCGAGCGAGCGTTGCTCGCGCAAGGTCGCCAGCGCCACTTGCATGGTGGCGTGTACCGGCGCACCGGGCGGCAGGCATTCGAGTTCGCCCGCATAGCGGCGCCGAATGCGTTGCACAAAGCGAGAGTAATCAGCCCGTGCCGGGGCCAGGTGAGAAACGGCGGTGGGTACGGAACCCTCGGGTGGTCGGACGGTCATAATTTGCAGTGGCTATGAATCAAAACCCGGCTCCTCTCGCGACCGCACCGCGACTCCCCAGAACCCTCTCAATGACCGCACGGCTGTTGTTGTGGGTGGTCTTGGCCGTGTGGGGCTTGTTTGCGCTCACATTGGGCGCCATTCATCTGGTGATTGTGCCGCGAATCGACGATGCGCGCCCTGCCTTGGAGCGTTGGGCGGGGCAGGCGCTCGGGGTTTCGGTGAAGGTCGGTGCCATCAAGGCCCAGACCGAAACCCACCCGAGCGAGGGTGTGGGCCGCTTTCTGCCAGCTTTGGTGCCTTCCTTCGAGCTGCGCGATGTGCGCCTCTATGACCCCGCTGGCCGCGAGGCTTTGCACCTGCCCCAGGTCGATATCGCGATCTCGGTGCGCTCACTGTGGCGCCTGGGCTTCGAGCGCCTGGCGATCAACGCGCCCACCCTGGATGTCCGGCGCACCGCCGACAACCGTTTCGAAGTGGCGGGTCTCGATTTTTCCGGCCCCGCCGAAGAAGACAGCCGCGTGGCGGACTGGTTCTTTGCTCAGACGGAGTTCGTGATCCGCGAAGGCACCGTGCGCTGGACCGACGACCTGAAGCAACAACCTCCCGTGGCTTTGAGCGACGTGGGGCTGGTGGTGCGCAACAGCCGGCGCAACCATGCGTTCCAGCTCGACGCCACGCCACCGGCCGAGCGTGGCGGGCGTTTCAGCCTGCGCGGGCGTTTCAATGAGCCGCTGCTGGACATCGGGTCTGCCGTGGGCGCGCACGCCGGGGAACCCCCCTGGCACAACTGGAACGGCGAGCTCTTTGCCGAATTTGCCCGGGTCAATGTGGGGCAACTGCATCCGTATCTGGACCTGTCGGGCTGGGGTGTGGCTTTGCGTTCCGGTGAAGGTGGCCTGCGCGCGTGGAGCGAACTGAAGAAAGGCCAGCTGGTGTCGGCCACGGTCGATGTGTCGCTGAACAAGCTCGCCACCACCCTCGGCCCGAACTTGCCCGAGCTGGCCATCGATGCGCTGAACGGCCGCGTGGAAGCCAGGTGGGATGGCAATGGCTTTGACATCGCCAGCGACAACCTCGAATTCCGCACCGCCGAAGGCCTGAGCTGGCCAGGCGGTGCACTGCGCCTGCAACACCAACGCGCCCAAGGCGGCAACGCCGCCAGCAACACCCTCAACGCCGACCGCCTCGATCTCGCTGCGCTCGCTGCCATCGCCACGCGGCTGCCCCTGCCCGATGGCAGCCGCGAGCTGCTGCAAAAGCTCCAGCCCCAAGGGCGCGTGGAAGGCCTCAAGGCCAGCTGGCAAGGCCCCGCGCCGTCGAGCGAAAACGCGGCCGAAGTCGATGCCGCCCAGAACTGGCAACCCTTCAACTACAAAGCCAGTGGCCGCGTGAACGGGCTGGTTCTGGTCGGCGGTGAAAAGCGCATCGCGCAGCCGGGCGGCTATGTGCTGCCCGGGCGCCCCGGGATCCGCGGTGCCGATGTGGATTTCGACCTGAACCAGGCTGGCGGGCGTGCCTCGGTCAAAGTCGCGCAGGGCGCTCTGGAACTGCCTGGCATCTTTGAAGAGCCGCTGGTGCCGCTCAACCGCCTGGACACCCAGGCGCGCTGGCGCATCCAGGGTGAAAAGATCGAGGCCTGGCTGGAGCAGCTCAAGCTGGCCAACGACGACACCGAAGGCACCGTCAATGCGCACTGGTCCACCAGCGACCCGGCCAGCAGCACTTCGAAATCGCGTTTCCCTGGCCTGCTTGAACTCGACGGGCGGCTCACCCGTGGCGTGGCCAGCCGGGTGCACCGCTACCTGCCCATCGCCGTGGGCCCGTTGGCGCAGCGCTATGTGAAGGCGTCGGTTCAGGGAGGCAGCGTCGGCCCGGTGGACTTCAAGATCCGCGGCGATTTGTGGGACATGCCCTTCAACCAGCCCGGTGCCAAGGGCGAATTCCGCATCGCCGCGCAGCTGCAGTCGGTGGACTTCGATTACGTGCCCACCTACCTGCGCAACGGCAGCGATGCGCCCTGGCCGGCGCTGAAAGGCGTCAGCGGTCAGTTGGTGCTTGACCGGGCCTCGCTCAAACTCAGCCAGCTGAAAGCCACGCCCAACGGCTCGCCTGCGGTGGGCCTGAGCCAGGGCGAAGCTTCCATCGCCGACCTGATCAACGACCCGTTGCTCAAGGTATCGGCCACGGCGCAGGGACCTGCCAATGGCATGCTCGATTTCGTGCGCGCCTCGCCGGTGAATTTTTTCACTGGCCAAACGTTGCAGCGCGCCACCATCAGCGGCCCGGCGCAGCTGCAGTTCCAGCTGCAGCTGCCGCTGCAGCAGATCGACCGCACCACCGTGCAAGGCACGGTGCAGCTCGCGGGCAACGATGTGCACATCAACCCCGAATCGCCGCGCCTGAACAACACCGTGGGCCAGCTCGCATTCAGCGAACGGGGCTTCAACATCCCCAGCGCCAAGGCCCAGATTTACGGTGGCGAATTGCAGTTTGCTGGCGGCATGGCGCCCAGCCCGCAGGGCCAGTCCCGCATCCGCTTCACAGGCCAGGGCACCGCCACCGCCGCCGGGCTGCGCGATGGCAACCTGGGCCTGGTTTCGCGACTGAGCGAGTTGGCCGATGGCAGCACCACCTACCAGGCTGTGCTCGGCTTTCGCGCGGGCCTGCCCGAAATCAGCGTGAACACCGATCTGGCGGGCATGGCCATGAAGCTGCCCGCGCCGTTCAACAAGGCCGCAGGCGCCGCCTTGCCGCTGCGCTACGAGAACAAGGTGTTGACGGCGGTGGCCGATGCCGAGGGCGAAGTGGCGCGGACCGACCGTTTCTTCCTGCAGCTGGGCCCGGCAAGCCAGCCGCTGGCCACGCTCGACTACGAGCGTGACGTGATCGGCCCGGAACCCCGCGTCTTGCGCGGCAGTGTGGCCGCCGGTTTGTCTTCGGGCGAGACCGTGACCATGCCCGCGCAAGGCGTGCAGGGCAACATTCGCTTCCGCGAGATCGACACCGATGCCTGGGACGCCGTTTTCAACCAGATCACGGGCGTCGATCCGCGCGAGGCGATGATCGGCGCCGTGGGCGAGGAAGACCTCAGCCTGCGCTACCTGCCCACCAGCCTGGCCGTGCGGGCGCAATCGCTGCTCGTGGGCGGGCGCACTTTCAGCAACGTGGTGGTCGGGGGGTCGCGCGAAGGCAATCATTGGCGCGCCAACATCGACGCCGAGCAGCTCAACGGCTACCTGGAGTACCGCCAGCCATCGGGCCGCTCGGCCGGCAGTGTGTACGCGCGACTGGCCAAACTGAACCTGGCGCCCACGGCCAAGGCCGAGTTCGAGGAATTGCTGCAGCAGCCCAAAAGCATGCCCGCGCTCGATATCGAGGTGGAAGCGTTCACGCTCGCGGGCAAAGACCTGGGCTTCGTGGCCATTCAGGCCGAGAACCAGAACAAGGCCGGTCAGGCGCGCGAATGGCAGCTCACCAAGCTCAACCTGCGCGTGCCCGAAGCGCGCTTCAACGCCATCGGCAGCTGGGCCATCGCGCCGGGCGCCAGCGCCAGCAGTGCGCGGCGCACTTCGCTGCAAATCGAGCTCGACGTGCGCGATGCGGGTGCCTTGCTCGAACGCTTTGGCCACGCGGCCACCGTGCGCGGCGGCGAGGGCACCATTCGCGGCAACATCGGCTGGGTTGGCTCGCCCATGTCGCTCGATTACGGCAGCCTCTCGGGCCAGCTCAATGCCAACGTCCGCAACGGCCAGTTCCTGAAAGTGCAACCCGGTGCGGCCAAGCTGCTGGGGGTGCTCAGCCTGCAATCGCTGCCGCGCCGCCTGGCGCTGGATTTCCGTGATGTGTTTTCCGCAGGCTTCGCTTTCGACTTCGTGCGTGGTGACGCCACCATCGAACAAGGGGTCGCCAAAACCAACAACCTGCAGATGAAAGGCGTGAACGCCGCCGTGCTCATGGAAGGCAGTGCCGACATCGATCGCGAGCAACAAGACCTCAAGGTCGTCGTGGTGCCTGAAATCAACGCCGGCACCGCGGCCCTGATCGCCACCGCCATCAACCCTGCCGTGGGCCTGGGCACCTTCATCGCCCAGTTCCTGCTGGGCCAGCCGCTGCAAAGCGCGGCCACGCAAGAGTTCCACATCAGCGGCGCCTGGGCCGACCCGCAGGTCGAGAAGGTCGAGCGCAAAGCCGCCAGCAAAGCGCCCGTCACCCCACCCGTTTCGGGCGGCATGCAGTAAGCTGGAAGGCGCAAGCAGATCCCTACGGAGACCCGATATGAAAGTTGCCGCCATACAGATGGTCTCGGGCATCAGCCTCGATGCCAACCTCAGTGAAGCCCTGCGCTTGCTGCGCCAGGCCGCGCAGGCCGGCGCCGAACTGGCCGTGTTGCCCGAGTATTTCTGCTTCATGGGCCACAAAGACGAAGACAAGCTGCTGCTGGCCGAGCAGCCGGGTCTGGGCACCGTGCAAGACTTCTTGTCCGACGCCGCGCGCGACCTCAAGATGTGGGTGGTGGGTGGCACGCTGCCCATGGCCGTGCCCGATCCGACCCACGCGGCCAACGCCTCGCTGGCCTACAACCCCAAAGGCCAGTGCGTCACCCGCTACGACAAGATCCACCTCTTTCGCTACGACAACGGCCGCGAAGCCTACGACGAGTCGGTGGTGCTGCAGGCCGGCGAGAAAACCGAAGCCTTCGAGATGCACGACCGCTCAGGCCAGGGCTGGCGCGTGGGCATGAGTGTTTGCTACGACCTGCGCTTTGCCGAGCTGTACAAGGCACTGGCTGCGCAAATCCTGCTGGTGCCCGCGGCCTTCACCTACACCACCGGCCAGGCCCACTGGGAGGTGTTGCTGCGCGCGCGGGCCATTGAAAACCAGGCCTTCGTGATCGCCAGCGCGCAAGGCGGCACCCATGAAAACGGCCGGCGCACCTGGGGCCACAGCATGGTGATCGACCCCTGGGGCGAAGTCCTGGCCATGCACGCCGTGGGCCCTGGCGTGGCCCTGGCCGAGATCGACATGGCGCGCCTGGACAGCGTGCGCCAGCAGTTGCCCTCGCTGCAACACCGGCGGCTGTGAGCCCAAGCTCAGGGTTTCGGCGGTGGCGGCGGCGGCGCGGGGGGGTCCTCTTCGCGGTCTTTCGACGGCGGCAGTTCACCCTTGTCGCGGCCCGAAAACATGGTCCACCACACGATGAACAGCAACAGACACAGGGCGCCCAGCGCCTCAAGGAACAACAGCAGCATGAAGAGATCGGGATGGGGCAAAGGGCGCTGGGCCCTGGTGGCAATCATTGTAGGCAGCCTGGTCGCTTGCGCGTCGAAGCCCCAGCCCGATGCCCCATTCGACGGCGGGTCACTGAGCGACACCGGCCCGCTGCCCCCGGCCATCGCGCGCAGCGGCAGCCGCTGGACACCGGTGCGCTGGGCCGAGCTGCCCGGTTGGGGCGCCGACGCGCTGCATGAAGCCTGGAACGCCTGGGTGCTGGGCTGCGAGCGGCCGGCGGCGGGCCAGGAGCGCCTGTGCGCCGAAGCGCGACCACTGGCCATCGCCAGCGCGGCCGAGCAGCAAGCCTGGGTGCAAAGCCGTTTCCAGCCCTACCGTGTGGATGAACCCGATGGCAGCCGGCCCAACGGCCTGCTCACGGGCTACTACGAGCCCATACTGAACGCCAGCCGCCTGCCCACCGCCACCCACCGCACGCCGCTTTATGCGCCGCCGGCGGGGCTGCGCAACGGCCAGGCCTGGTACACCCGCAAAGACATCGACACCCGGGCCGATGTGCAGGCCCAGCTGCGTGGCCGCGAAATCGCGTGGCTGGCCGATCCGATCGACGCGCTCGTGTTGCAAATCCAGGGTTCCGGGCGGCTCAACATCACCGAACCCGATGGCCGCCAGCGCCAGGTGCGCCTGGCCTTTGCCGGCCACAACGGCCACACCTACCAGAGCGTGGGCCGCTGGTTGCTCGATCAGCGCGCCATCCGCGATGCGTCGTGGGAAGGCATTCGCGACTGGGCCGCGCGCAACCCCTCGCGGCTCAACGAGATGCTCTGGAGCAATCCGCGCACGGTGTTTTTCAAGGAAGAGCAACTGAACGATTTCAGCGTCCAGTTCGGCCCGCGCGGCGCGCAGGGCGTGCCGCTCACGCCGGGGCGCTCGATCGCGGTCGACCCCAAGAGCATTCCCTACGGCACGCCGGTTTGGCTGGCCACACAGGGCAGCGCGCTCAACGCACAGCGCCTGGTGATGGCGCAAGACACCGGTGGCGCCATCGTGGGCGCGGTGCGCGCCGATCTGTTCACCGGCTGGGGCAGCTGGACCGATCCGGCCTACCTGGAAGCCTCAACCCTCAAGCAGCCATTGCAACTGTGGGTGCTGTGGCCGCGTTCGGGAGGGTGAACACCGTTAGACCGGCGCTTTGAGTGCGGCCCAAAACATTCCCAGCTTCGTCTCGGTGGCGGTGTTACAACCCACGGTTCGCAAGGGCTGGGTCTGAAGCGGGGCGATTTCTGGCGCCGACCCCACGGCGCATGTGTGCATGCGCTTGAATATGACATCTTTGGATCCGGATGCTCATTGAGGGCGTTTTGAAAGCCAGCCCAGGGTGAATTTTGCGGATGGGTTTAGGCCTTTTGGACAATAAATGGCAGCTTTGAAGCCCACTTGCTCAGGAATGAGCCTTTCTTGGGTTGCAGATCAGGAAGCGGAAACAGGTGCGGTGGCTGGTTGTCTAGCACTGCCTGAGGGCGAACCATCACCAACTGTTGTGCCTCCACTTCACCAAGCAAGCGCTGCGCAATGTCTCTTGCTTCGCTGATTCTGGGCGAACGGCGATTCGCTGAGTGGGCGTCGCTGGCGATGATGTGCGTGCGCCCTTCGGCCAGGAAACGCTCGCCCCAATACTGAGCGCGCCGGCCAAACATCCCGGTCAGGGCGCCAGCGGTAATTTGTATCCATGCACCCTGGTCAATCAACCTCAGGAACGCCGGATAGTGGCCATCAATCCACGTCAAGCGCTCTGGGTGGGTGATGATGGGCGTGTAACCCGAAGCGATCAGGTTGAACACCGATCCTTCGAAATTTGGTGGCGGCGTGGTGTGGGATGGCTCCAGCAGGAAATAGTGCGAGCCATGCAGTGTGGGCACCCGCCCATCGCGCAGTCCTTCGAGCAACTCCGGCACAAGGTGTGCATCCGCGCCTGCCACCAGCCTTAGCGCAATGCCTTGGCGATCAAGCTCGGCTTGCAGCACCGCCATCGCCTTGCGAATGCCCGGACCATCGTTCATGTACATGCCGGGATTGATGTGCGGCGTGCAGGCCATGGTGTGAATGCCGTCGGCCACAGCGATACGCGCCATGGCCAGCGCGACGTCCAGTGTTTGCGCGCCGTCGTCAATGCCGGGCAAGATGTGGCTGTGAAGGTCAATCATTTTGGAAACCAAACTTGACCGCTTGTGATCCGCTGGGAGCGCGCAGGTAACATGCAGGCAAACGCTCTTGCAGCAATCCTTGACTGCATTGGCTTGCTTGCGCAAGGATCAAATCCAAGGACATTGTCTCTGCGACTGGCGAGTGGAAGCGCCACCGAGAAGGCATTTTTTGGGCGATTCAATCGGCGCTGTAACCGTTGGGGTTGCCCTTTTGCCAGCGCCAGGCGTCGGCGCACATGTCTTGCAGCGTGTGTTGAGCCTCCCAGCCCAGCAGCCGCTTGGCCAGCGCCGGGTTGGCGTAGCACTCGGCCACATCGCCTGCCCGCCGTAGCTTCAAAGCGGTAAGGAATGGGTCGGCCGCTGGCCGTCTCAAACGCTTTCACCACATCCAAAACGCTGCAACCCACCCCGGTACCCAGATTCACCGTGAAGTTGCGGGTTTCGGGCTGGCCACTCAGCAACGCGCTCAGAGCCGCCACATGGCCACGCGCCAGGTCTTGCACATGGATGTAGTCGCGCACGCCGGTGCCATCGGGGGTTGGGTAATCGTTGCCAAAAATGCTCAGCCGCTCGCGCTTGCCCACCGCCACCTGGGTCGACGAAGGGCATCAGGTTGTTGGGAATGCCGCTCGGGTCTTCGCCGATCAGGCCGCTGGGGTGGGCCCCCACCGGGTTGAAATACCGCAACACGCCCACGCGCCAGGCGCTGTTGGCCTGGCACAGCGCGGCCAACATCTCTTCGATCACCAGCTTGGTGTGGGCGTAAGGGCTGGCATGGCTCAGCGGGAAGCTCTCGGCCACCGGCGAACTCGCCGGGTCGCCATACACGGTGGCGCTGCTGGAAAACACCAGCGCGGGCATGGGCGCCGGCTTCGCCTGGGTTGCCGCCGCTTCGGCCTGCAGCCGCTCCATCACCCGCAGCAAACTCACCGCACCACCAATGTTGTTGTGGAAGTATTTCAGCGGGTTGGCCGCGCTTTCGCCCACGGCCTTGTCGCCCGCGAAATGCACAACACCCGCAGGCGCATGCCGCCGCATCACCGCTTCAAGCCATTCGCCGTCCAGCACGTCACCACGCTCCACGGTAAACGCCGTGTCTGGTCGAATGGCCTTCAGCCGCTCAATCACGGCCGGGTGGCTGTTGGCGAAGTTGTCGAGAAGAATGGGCTCAAAGCCCGCCTCGGCCACGGCCAGCGCCGTGTGGCTGCCGATGTAGCCTGCGCCGCCCGTGAGCAAGATTTTCTTGTGGGTTGATGTCATAGCTTATGAAACTGGTTCCGCAAGCGAGATCCAAAATGGTTGAGTAACGTGGCCAGGACTTTTGAGCGGACAGGCATTTCCTCAAAGCACCGATACCTCGCAAGAGGAGTTTTTGCCATTTTTTCGAGTTCTGCCAAGCCAGCGACGATTAACTCAAACGAGAGTACAGATCATCTAGGCGAACGATGTCGTCTTCACCCAGGTAGCTGCCCGATTGCACCTCGATCATTTCGAGTTCCATCTTGCCGGGGTTGTGCAGGCGGTGGACTTCGCCAATGGGGATGTAGGTGCTCTGGTTTTCAGACAGCAGGAAGACTTCGGCGCCCCGGGTGACTTCGGCCGTGCCTTTGACCACGATCCAGTGTTCGGCGCGGTGGTGGTGTTTTTGCAGGCTGAGGCTGGCGCCGGGTTTCACGCCGATGCGTTTCACCTGGAAGCGCTCGCCCAGGTCGATGCTGTCGTACCAGCCCCAGGGGCGGGCCACTTTGCGGTGGATGATGGCCTGGGCGATGTCTTGCTTTTCCAGCTTGGCGACCACTTCTTTGACCATCTCGGCGCTGTCGCGGTGGGCCACCAGCACGGCGTCGGGCGTGTCGATGATGAGCAGGTCTTTGGGTGCCCAGGGCGACCACGGGGCGGTGGGGCGCGTGAACAAAGGTGTTGCTGGCGCCGAGGGCAATGGCCTGGCCTTCGAGGCGGTTGCCGTCGCCATCGGCCGGGCTGAGTTCGGCCACGGCGTTCCAGCTGCCGACATCGCTCCAGGCGCCGAAATAGGGCACGACGGCGATGTTGGCGTGGTGTTCCAGAACGGCGTAGTCGATGCTTTCCGAGCGGCAGGCTTCGAAGGGCTCGGCCAGCGGGCGCAGCCAGAGCTGGTCTTGGGTGGTTTGCGGGGCGTGTTCGGCGGCGGCGATGGCGCTGGCGGGCAGCGCGGCGCGGCAGGCGCTCAGAATGTCGGGCGCGTGGGCTTCGAGCGCTTGCAGCAACACGCTGGCGCGGCAAAGAAAGATGCCCGCGTTCCACAACACATCGCCTTGCAGCAACAGGGCCTGGGCGCGGTCGGCCTTGGGCTTTTCGATGAAGCTTTGAACGGCCAGGGCGCCATCGGGCCGCTTGGGGCCTTGCTGGATGTAGCCATAGGCGGTGCTGGGGAAGCTGGGCGAGATGCCAAAGGTGACGATGGCGCCGCCTTCGGCGGCGGCCACGCCTTGCTTCACGGTGTCGCCAAAGGCGGCGGCATCGGGAATGTGGTGGTCGGCGGGGCAAAACAGCATCAGCCCGTCGGCCTGGCCCTGTTGTTCGGCCAGCAGCGCGGCCAGCGCCATGGCGGCGGCGGTGTTGCGGCCGGTGGGTTCCAGAATGGTCTGGGCCGGGCAGCTGAGCCCCTGCATGTTGTCGGCCACCATGAAGCGGTGGCCTTCAGACGCGACCACCATCACGCGCTGGCCCAGCCCGCTGACCCGCGTCGAGCGTGAGCTGCAGCAGGCTTTTGCCGCCGATCAGGGGCACAAACTGTTTGGGAAAGCTCTTGCGGCTGAGCGGCCACAGGCGGGTGCCCGAGCCGCCGCAGAGGATGACCGGGGTGATCGGAGGCGCGGGTAATCGCGATCCTTCGGCTGGTCAAAGCCTCGGTTGAGGATGAGGTAGAGCTCATGTGGGTTGCGAAGCTGGCCTTGAATCGGTTGAGGTGGAGTGGCGGCGCAGATAGGTTAAACCGCGTCCCTCTTGCTTGAGGACCACGCGACGGTCGCAACCAGATCGCCCAGTCAAATCACGCGCCCAGTCGCCGTTGGTAGCTTGTATCCCTGCGCCCACTTGGCTCGCAAACATCGGAAACTGCCGGACTCTGTCATCAGGCAATAAGTGACACTTTTCTCCGAAACTCTCTGGTCCAGCTTACACCAGTTGGAGAGGGCCAACAAGACACCTTTCATCTACCAATACACGCCGAAGTTGACCAGTGGCCAGGTTGGTTGGGGTTAGAAATCACCATTAGTGGACCCGTGGGCGGCGCACAGGTTTTCAAGGACGCGATAAGTCTGACCAAACCGACGGGTGAAACGGTGTCGACGGTTGTCCACTTGGCCGCACCGGAGCCTTCGGACGCTTGGCTCAGATGGTGTGAAGCTCCGTGCGCACGGGCCAGGCCATGCTGAGGTTGCTGCCCTGGGAAGAAAACTCGTGTTTCAAGACAAGCTTGTAGGTTCCGTTGTGGCCACCGCACACGCGGTAGCCGCCTTGCGATGGGGCAATGGAAACGCTGTCGCCGTCGAGCTGCTGAAGCCGCCAGCCTTCTTCAGAAACCTGGGCGGCATGCAATTGAAGGCAGAAACCGCGCGCAACGTTGGTGCTGATGGTCAGCTGTTGCAGCGCTTCGATGGGGCGGCCTTGTGTGGCGGTCAGCTGTTGTGGGTGTGAGTCGCCCAGAACGCGTACCGTGGGGAGCACCGTGATGTTGATGGTCACTGAGGCACTGGTGCTTTGCCCGTTGAACCCCATGCTGCTGCTCGCGCTGCCAATGCCGGGGGTGAGCAAAGAAAGTGCGGTCGCCAGCGTCGCACAGGTTTGGCGGGTGAGCAGGGTGTTCATACCAGCCTGTATCGGCCAGTTCTGCGCTTGCTTGAGAGGCTTTTAAGGGCCCGCTGCCGTTGGCGTGGTTGCTGCTGGCCTCAACGGGGGCCGCCCTTCGCGAGCGCCATGGGCGGCGCCTTGGCTTGCCAGGCGCCTGGCAAGGGGCGGCTTGGCCGATGCTTGCCACTGAGCCGCATGATGCGGGTCGATCGGCTGCGCGGGCGGGCGGTGCCGCACTTGTTTGTAGAGGGAGGTGGCGGTGAAGGTGACGCTGCCGCTGTAGCTGCCGGGTGACAGCGAGGCGGTGGGTGTGAAGCCGAACGACCACTCGGCGGTGCGGTAGGTCAGCAGGGTGGGGGCGGCGGCCGTGCCCGAGCCGCCGGTGGCCACGTTGACCGGGGCGCCGGTGCCAGCGTCGGGCAACACAGGGGCGGGCAGGTTGCCAGCGTCGCTGGAGCTGATGACGACGCTCGACATGGGGATGGTGTTGCCGCCGCTGGTCAGCGGCGCTGTGACTTCCCCGGTGATGTTGACCTGCCCGGCGTTGCTGCGCACTTCGACCGGAACCACCACTGGCGTCGCGGTCAGGAAAGTGGGCAAACCGGCGTTCCAGCTCACGCCCTGGTTGTTCCCCGCCAGAGGCGTGGTGGCGCCAGCGGGGATGCTGGGCGTCAGATCAAGGGCGACCGTGGTGACCGCGGCGTTGGCCGCAGGGCCCGCGCCGGAAATACCGCCGCTGTGGCTCCCGCCAGTGCCCACGCGCAGGAAGATCATCTTTTCGATGTTGAGCGTGAAGTCGAGGCGGGCAGCGAGCGGTGATCGAGGGGATGGTGCCGGAAAGCCAAAGAACGACGTGAAGGTTTCATCGACTGTCGTGAGCTCGGCCAGGGCGGGCCTGCCGAGAGGCGCGAGCAGGCAGGGCCAGAGGCACGCGACTGGAGTGCCGATGATGAGCCGACAGTGCGCCGTTGGAAGGGAAGGCTCATCGTTCCAGCTCCAGTTCGAAATAGGTGGACTGCGTCGCATCCGCTGCGCTGGCCTCGGGGGCCCATCGGTGGAGATCGAAGTCAAGTTCCAGCAGAAGCCCCAGATTCATCCATGGCTGACTCACTTTGCCCGACCAGACGCAGCGCGCGTTCGCCGCTCAGCAGCGAGCCGCTTGAGTGGCCATCGGCGGTTTTCCAGTTCAGGCGAGTGCCGTGGGGCGGCGCCGATCTGCAGCTCCCGCACAAAGTAGACGCGGGCGCGCTGCCCCAGGTGGGGGCGCATGTCGAGCCGGTAGACCACTTGCCCGAAACGCAACACCGCGTGGTCGGCCTCGATGGCGCGGCCCCAGGTGTTGCCCTGCCTCATCGACGATGAATCGCGGCACGACCCTTGAGCGCGGCGAGGTGGAGTCGTCAAGCTTGAAGGTCTGGGCGCTGGGCAACGAAAGCGGCAGAGGCGTCAGCAACAGGGCTGCAACAGCGCCATGGCCATGGGCTGCAGGCGTTGAGACCAGGGGAGTCGAACGCGATGTCATGGCATGGTGGCGGTGAACGTCACCCGCCCTCTGTAGACCCCGGCGGGGTAAAGCGTGTCGTTGCTGTAGCTGAACACCCAGTCGTTGACGATGTTGAAACTGCGCTCGGGCGGGGGCGGTGAAGTCGATCAGCGACTGGTTGGTGCCGCCGCTGAAGCTGCCGCTGCCGAAATCTTGCCCGGCGTAGGTGCCGGTGGCCAGGCTGGATGAGGTCCAGCTGATCTTGCTGAAAGGAATGACGGTGGAACCACAGGGGCCAGAGCTGCAGGCCAGGCCCGCTGACGAGTCGGCCGTGACGATCACGCGCTGTCCGGCGAAGTAGGTCCAGCGGTTGGAAACGCTGATGCGAACGCTGTTGGCGGGCGCACTGCCCGGCGCCGCACCTTCGCTGGGTTCGCCGATAACGGCTGTGGGCGACGGGGATACATTGGCGCCGGTGACGTCAAACGTGACGTTGCTGATGGTGCCGAAGCGGGCAATGCCCACGCGCATCGTGAGGCGGCGGGTGTAATTGAACAGGCCGCTGGTGAGGGCGTCGTGGGCGTCGAGCGTGATGGAGGCCTGGGCAGGCTGGGGTGTGCCCAGCAAGAGAACGGCGGTCAGGGCAAGGGTTCCACCCACGAAGCCGAGCGGCCAGGCCGGCCCTGGCTTGAAGGCGGCGCGTGGCCCGAAAACGGGACGCGGACAAGCGGTTCATGGCAGCGTGGCCTTCACCTTGAAGGCGCCTTGATCCCAGTCGAGCGTGCCTTCGACCTTCATGGGGTACAACAATTGGGGGGGCGCTTCCTTGCCGAAAGATCGGGCGTTGAGCGTGAGCATGCGGGTCTGGCCAGGTAAAACAGGGCCACCCTCGGGCACGAGTTCAAACGTTTTTCCATCGCGTTGGTGGCTTCCAGCACGCCATCCAGCCGGCCATGGGCGTCGCCGGTGTTGGTGATGCGGACCACTGGTTTGCGCTCTTTTTTCAGCGAGTCGGTGCCGATCTGCTGGATCTCGAGCTGGGGCTTGGCGCCGCCAATGGCGACGTACACCGCCACCGCGATACGCCCGCTCACGGGCAGGTTGAGGCTGGCGCCGCCGCTGTTGATCAGGGCTTGCTGCGCGGGGTCAACGCCTTCAACGGCGATCATGAAGCGGCATTCGCCGCGCGGCGTTCCGGCCGGCACATCAACTTGAAAGCGGAACGACGCATCGCTACGGGCGACCAGCTGGCTGGTGCGCCGCTCGAGTGAAACCCAGGGGCGGCAGCTGCCGGGCAGCAGTTCGTCGTGGAATTTGAGCTCGCCGGTCTCAGACAGTGACCAGTCGAGGGTGCGGAAAGACAGGGCCGTGGGCACGTTGCCCGAGGTTGTAGATTTTCAGCGATTGGCCAATGCGTTGGCCGGCGTCGCCCGTGACCGTCAGCCGGGTAGGCGAGACGGCCACCTCAAATGGAGCAGCCATAGCCGCCGTGGCAAACACGGTACATGCCGCAGCACCGACCAGCCACCCTCCCGCCCCGCGACCCCATCGGGTTTGGAGCTGGGTTTTGAAGGGCTGGGCGGGTTTGAACATGCGCGTTGGTCGAAAGGTTTTTTGAGGTATATGAGTGCGCTCGAGGTAAACCAAAGGGCGCACTCATCAACGACAGATTACAGCGAAGTGGCCGTGTATGTGACAGTAGCGGAGTGGGTGCCGGCCGTAACGGAGGCCAATGCTGCGGTGGTCAAGCTATAAGCCCATGTGGACGAACGCAGTGAGTTGGCCGGGAAGGCTTGTGGGGTGAACGTGCCAAGGTTGGTGCCAGGGTGGGCCAAGCCGCCGTTGACAGGTGAGGCACTCGCGACAGCGATGCTGGCGCCAGTGAGGCCACCGGTGGTGAAGGCGGTGGTAATTGCACCGGTGACACTGCCACCATTTCGTGAGTTGGTCCAAGCATAGGCCGTGACGTTGGCGGGCGAGGATGTGCTCGTCATGACAGGTGCCGTGCCGTTCCAGCCGGTTGCCAGGTTGCTGCCATTGGCCAGCGCAGCAGCTGCGATGCCACCCGGAATACCGTTGGGCGCTGCCGTGATGGTGACGCTGTCAATAGCGGCGCCCGAAGTGCCAACGCGCAGCAAAATCAGCATTGGAACCCGAATTTCGAGGTTGACCCTGGCCCTGGCCGTGGCGCCAGCTGCGCCCGAAGCGTTATAGCCATAGGTGCTTTCTGCCTGGGCGCCTGGGCTCAGCATGGCCAGCGCGGCGCAAGCGGGAACGAGGTACTTGGCGGGGGATTTGATGAGACGAGCGTTTCATGGTGGAAGTCCTTTGGGTATCGGTTTGAATCAGGTATTTCTGAAGTTGAGAAAGAAGCATCGATCTCGGGCAGCACAAATGGGGGGTTGGTGTTCTGGCGGTGCTGAGGCGCACAGATCCAACGGTTTGGGTTGGGTGGGGCTCAGCCCTGCGAATACATAGGCGGTGCCCTGGTTGACTCGGGTGCGAAGGGTTTGGTTCATGGGGTTCACTCGCTGACCTTGACCACCGCCAGCTCGGCGCGTGCGGTGCTGCGCAGGGGTACCTCGACGGTGGTGCGGCTGCGGGGGCCTTCGCCCCAAGGCAGCGGCACGGATTCGGGGCGCAGCGAAATGAATTGCATCCCGGTGGGCACGGTGTTGAACTCGTAGCGGCCCTGGCCGTCGGTGGTGGTGCGCTGGCGCTGGTTGAGGAACACCTCGACGCCGGCCACGCCCGGCTCATCGGCTTGTTGCGCGCCGTCGCGGTTGGCATCCAGGAAGACGGTGCCAGCGATGCGGCCGCTGCCTGCACCTTGTTCGCCACGCAGGTTGAAGCCATAGGGCTGACCCGATTGCTCTTCAAAGCGCACGAAGAGCCACAGCGATTTGTCGTCGCTGCGGGCCACGCTCAGGGGCAGGCCATTCGTGCCAGCAACGGCGCTGTTGGTGTTGAGCACGGCCTGGTTCATGAGCAGGGAGGCGCCGAGTGTCCAGTTGCGGGCAAAGCTCGTTTCGGTTTGCAGGGAGCCGGACAGGCCGCGGCTGGTTGACAGGTTGCCGGTGCGCGAGGTGTAGCGCAGGGCCGCGTTGAGGCCCCAGTTGTTGGCCAGCCAGGTTTGCCAGGTGACGCCTGCGGTGGGGTAGGTTTGAACGTCGCCCTCGCTGCGGTCTTGTGCCCAGCCAAGGGTGGTCTTCAGGGTGGGGTTCTGGGAGCCCGCTTCTTGCGATTGCCACCAGTCCTGCTCCCATTCGAGCTCGTCGCCAGTCGCATTCGGACCATTGCTGACCAGCGCCTGGTTGCGGCGGGTGGTCCAGCGGAAACGGCTGTCGCCCAGGCTATCTGCCCCAGCGGTCCTGGTAATAGAGGCTGCCAAACGTGCTGCGCTGGCCGGCGTCGTCATCTTGCCGCTGCTGAAGCGTGTATTGAAGGTTGCCGCCCCAGGAGCTTCGGCGGGTCAGGCGGTGGACCCAGTAGCCGTTCAGGCCGGTGTTGGTCCACACGCCAGACAAGGCGGCATTCAGCGATTTCTGGCGATCGTGGCTGGCGCCCATGCCCCAGTTCACCCGGAGACCATCGCGGTAGACGCGCCAATAAAGACCACGGTTGCCATCGGCCACCCATTGGTCGCCGAACTGCAAGGCAGGCGATGCGGCATACAGGCCGGCTTCGTGGCGGTAGCGGGCGATGCGCAGCCCGCCATCGAGGTAGGTGCCATTGGCGCTGCGCGAAGGGCTGTTGCCGTTGGGCTGGGTCTGGCTGTGCATCAGCGTCAAGCGAATGCGTTTGTCGCCGTCGTTGTCGAGCGTGTATCCATAGCCCAGCGCGGCCGCCACGCTGGTGGTGTTTTCGGCATCGACTTCGGTGTTGCCGGAGGACGTGAACAACGCGGGTGCGCCATTGGCGTGGTTGACTTGCACGGCGGCGTAGCGCTTTTCGTCGAACCGCCGCGTGTAGCCCAGCCAGGCCGTCTCACCCTGGGTTTCTTCGTAGCCCGGATAAGGGCCGCCCGCCATCTGGCCGCGCGACCCCACGCCCGCCCGCAGGTCGAACTCGCGCGAAAACGCGTGTGCGCTGGCTCCGCGCACGATGCTGTTGCCCAGGGAAAACTGCTGCCCCCGGGTCAGGCCATCGGTGACTTCGGAGGAGATATCACCCAGGTTGCTGTCTGCCAGAACAAAAGGCGTGACGGGAAAGCTCAGGTTGCGCAGGGTGACGCGCTGGCCGTTTTTGGCATCGGTGGAGAGTCCGTAGGCGCTCAAGGTGCCGAAGTCGTTGCCCTGAGACGTTCGCTGGCGGGCATCGGCTTGCAAAATCCACTCGCCGTGGTTCATGGTTTCGTGGCGGTATTCCACGCGCAGGCCCAAACCGGTCTCGCTCAGGCCCGGCTGCGAGGCAACGCTCTGCCGGTTGGATTCCAGCCGGCTTTCGACCACCACGGAGCGCGCGCCAGGGGGCTGCGCTTCGACTGCCACGGCTTCGGCGTCAATGACCTGAAGGGCTTCGTTGCTGAAAAATTTGTCTTCGTAGCCAGCCGGTTGGTCTTTCAGGCGCTCGCGAAGCCTTTCCTGCTCGGCTTCGAAGCGGTCAAGGGATTGCACCTGTGCAACGGTGGTTTGCGCACTCACCATGCCGGGGCGGTTTGGCGCCATTGGCTGAGGAGCTTGCTTGTCGATGGGCAGCGACTGCGCCCAGGCGAAAGCTGGCCAGCACAGCATCAACGCCAACACCCGCGCGCCGTCCATCAGGGGTTGCACCTGTGGAGGGTGGCAGGGGAAGCGGTGTAGCGCATGAAAAGAAAACTTAGGTCGAAAAAATCAAGGCCAAAAACCCTGCATTTCTCACGCTAGTCTATCGAGATCAGCCAAGTCGCCTGTTAAAAACCTCATCGAATCAATATCTTGATGCGAGTATTTGAGCCAACGGTAGAACTTTAGAGACAGGCGGTTGCGAAAGCGCTCAAGTTTTGCGCGCACCTGCCGTCGGTAGTGCTTTGGGCAACGGCAAAGCCCCCGCCGCTTTCACCTCGCCCAGCGAAAAGCTGGTGTGCAGGTCTTTCACGTTGGGCAGGTTGATCAGCACATCGCGGGCGAACTGGCTGAAGGTGTTGAGGTCGCGGCTGACCACCTGCAGCTCGAAGGTGCCGGTGCCGCTGATGTAGTGGCAACTGGTGACTTCGGGCAGGCGGCGGATGGCCTCTTCCAGCTTGCCCAGCAGCTCGCCCGAGTTTTGCGCCGCATCGAGCCGCACGAAGGCCAGCACATCGAGGCCGATCTTGTGGCGGTCGATCTCGGCGCGGTAGCCGCGGATGAAGCCCGCTTCTTCCAGCGCCCGCACGCGGCGCCAGCAAGGCGCGGCCGACAGGCCCACGCGCTGCGCAAGTTCGGCGTTGGTCAGGCGGCCGTTTTGCTGCAGTTCGTTCAGGATGGCGAGGTCAAACTTGTCGAGTGTTTCCATGGTGTGCCTGATTCTAGAAAGAATCTTGCGTTGATGGGCGCTTAAATGGGCATGAAAAGCAAACACCTGTCAGCGGCCGGGTCATACACTGTGCGGCACACTGAATGGCAGACACTGTCCGTGGTCGCGTCAAAAGAGCAGCCGCCCACAAGGCGGCCCACGACCTTGGAGACATCACCATGAACGCCCCCCTGCCCGAACACATCCGCCGCGCCCTGGAAACGGTGACGCTGGACGACAAATACGCGCTTGACCACGGTCGGGCTTTCATGAGCGGGGTGCAGGCGCTGGTGAAGCTGCCGATGCTGCAGCGCCAGCGCGACGCCTTGCAGGGCAAGAACACGGCGGGCTTCATCAGCGGCTACCGGGGCTCGCCGCTGGGCGGCTACGACCAGGCGCTGCAAAAGGCCGAGCCGTACCTGAAGGCGCAGAACATCGTGTTCCAGCCCGGCGTGAACGAAGAGCTGGCGGCCACGGCGCTGTGGGGCACGCAGCAGCTGGGTTTTGCGCCCGAGGGCAGCAACAAGTTTGATGGCGTGTTCGGCATCTGGTACGGCAAGGGCCCGGGCGTGGACCGCTGCTCCGACGTGTTCAAACACGCCAACATGGCCGGCACCACGCCCTGGGGCGGCGTGATCGCGGTGGCCGGCGACGACCACATTTCCAAGAGCTCCACCGCGGCCCACCAGAGCGACCACATCTTCAAGGCCTGCGGCCTGCCGGTGTTTTTCCCGTCCACGGTGCAGGACATTCTGGACCTGGGCATTCACGCCATCGCCATGAGCCGTTTCAGCGGCGTCTGGGCGGGCATGAAGACGATCCAGGAGATCGTGGAATCGAGCGCCACGGCCGATGATCGACCCGGAGCGGGTGCAGATCGTGATCCCCGACTTCGACATGCCGCCCGGCGGCGTGCACATCCGCTGGCCCGACCACGCGCTGGAGCAGGAAGCGCGCCTGTTTGACTACAAGTGGTACGCCGCGCTGGCCTACATCCGCGCCAACAAGCTCAACCACAACGTGATCGCCGGGCCGAACGACCGCTTTGGCGTGATCGCCAGCGGCAAGGCCTACAACGACACGCGCCAGGCGCTGCTCGACCTGGGCCTGGACGACGCCACCTGCCAGCGCATCGGCCTGCGCCTGCACAAGGTCGACGTGGTGTGGCCGCTGGAGGCGCAGACCACGCGCGAATTCGCCACCGGGCTGCGCGAGATTCTGGTGGTGGAAGAAAAGCGCCAGGTCATCGAATACCAGCTCAAGGAAGAGCTGTACAACTGGCGCGGCGATGTGCGCCCCAACGTGCTGGGCAAGTTCGACGAAGTCGAAGGCGACTTCACCGGCGGCGAATGGAGCATGCCCAACCCCAGCGCCCACCACCTGCTGCGCGCCAACGCCGATCTGAACCCGGCCATCATCGCCCGCGCCATCGCCAAGCGCCTGCGCAAGCTGGGTGTGCCCGAAGACGTGCAGGCGCGCATCGACGCGCAGCTGGCCATCCTGACGGCGCAAGAGCAGTCCATGCAGACGCTGCTGACCAAGGGCGTGCACGGCGCCGAGCGCCAGCCCTGGTTTTGCTCGGGCTGCCCGCACAACACCTCGCACCAAGGTGCCCGAAGGCTCGCGCGCCATGGCCGGCATCGGCTGCCATTTCATGACGATCTGGATGGACCGCGCCACCGTGGGCTTCACGCAGATGGGCGGCGAGGGCGTGCCGTGGATGGGCCAGCAGCCGTTCAGCAACGAACAGCACATGTTCGCCAACCTGGGCGACGGCACCTACTTCCACAGCGGCATTCTGGCGATCCGCCAGAGCATTGCCGCGGGTGTGAACATCACCTACAAGATCCTCTACAACGACGCCGTGGCCATGACCGGTGGCCAGCAGGTGGGCGAGCGGCCCGAGGGCCACAGCGTGGTGCAGATCGCGCAGAGCATGCGCGCCGAGGGCGCGGTGAAGATCATCATCGTGACCGACGAGCCCGAGAAGTACGACGGCGTCACCGGCCTGCCCAGCGGCATCGCCATCCAGCACCGCGACACGCTGGACGCGGTGCAGCGCGAGTTCCGCGAGATCAAGGGCACCACGGTCATCATTTACGACCAGACCTGCGCCACCGAAAAGCGCCGCCGCCGCAAGCGCGGCACCATGGTCGAGCCGACCGAGCGCGTGATCATCAACGAGCTGGTGTGCGAGGGCTGTGGCGACTGCGGCGTGCAGTCCAACTGCCTGAGCGTGGAGCCGCTGGAGACCGAATTCGGCCGCAAGCGCACCATCAACCAGAGCAGCTGCAACAAAGACTTCTCCTGCGTCAAGGGCTTCTGCCCGAGCTTCGTCACCGTCGACGGCGGCAAGCTGCGCAAGAAGGGCCAGGGCGACCGACCAGCCGGTCTGGACCGGCGGCGATCTGCCCGAGCCCGCGCTGCCGCGCGCTGGAGCGCCGAGGCCTGGGGCGTGATCGTGGCCGGCGTGGGCGGCACCGGCGTCATCACCATCGGCCAGCTGCTGGGCATGGCCGCGCACATGGAAGGCAAGGGCATCGTCACGCAAGACGCGGCGGGCCTGGCGCAAAAGGGCGGCGCCACCTGGAGCCATGTGCTGATCGGCGCCACGCAGGACGACATCCGCACCACCCGCGTGGGCTCGGCTTCGGCCGATCTGGTGATCGGCTGCGACCCGATCGTGGCGGCCGACAAGGAAACCTGGCAGCGCCTGCGCGCCGGGCGCAGCCATGTGGCGCTCAACGCCAACGCCACGCCCACGGCCGCCTTTGTGACCAACGCCGACTGGCAAAACCCGGCCCAGGCCTGCGTGGACACGCTGGTGGGCAACCTGGGTGGCGAGGCGCGTGGGCGTGGTCGACGCCGAGACCGCGGCCATCCAAGCTGATGGGCGACAGCATCTACACCAACCCCATGATGCTGGGCTACGCCTGGCAGCGCGGCTGGGTGCCGCTGGCGCTTTGTGTCGCTGATGCGGGCGATCGAGCTCAACGGCGTGCAGGTGGCGAACAACAAGACGGCCTTCGAGTGGGGCCGCCGCGCCGCGCACGACCCCACAGGCCTTTGCCGCCTTGCTGAACGGCGGCGGCGCGCAGGTGATCCAGTTCAAGCCGCGCGAAACGGTGGCCACGGTGATCGAGCGCCGGGTGGCGTTCCTCACCGACTACCAGAACGCGGCCTACGCGGCCGAGTACCAGCGCTTTGTGGAGCGCGTGCGCAAGGCCGAGGCGCCGCTGGGCAAGTCGGACCTGACCATGGCGGTGGCGCGCTACCTGTTCAAGCTCATGGCCTACAAGGACGAGTACGAAGTGGCGCGCCTGCACACCGACAAGGCGTTTCACGAGCGCATCGCGAGCCAGTTTGAAGGCGACTTCAAGCTGCGCGTGCACCTGGCGCCGCCGCTGCTGGCCAAGAAAAACGCCAAGGGCGAGCTGATCAAGCAGAAGTACGGCCCGTTCATGTTCACCGCGTTTGGCTGGCTGGCGAAGTTCAAGGGCCTGCGCGGCACGGCGCTCGACGTGTTTGGCCACACCGAAGAGCGCCGCACCGAGCGCGCCCTGATCGGCGAGTACCGCACAGCCATCGAAGCCTTGCTGGGCGACCTGGACGCCGACAACCATGCCCTGGCGCTGGAGATCGCCCGGGTGCCCGAGCAGATCAAGGGCTTTGGCCATGTGAAAGAGCGCAACCTGGCCGCGGCGCGCAGCCGCTGGGCCGAGCTGAAGGCCCGCTGGGCCGCGGGCGACATGGCCGCCCGGTGGCTCAGATCGCGGCCAACGCGCGGTAAGCCGTGGGGCCGGTGCTGAGCCGCTGACGCAGCACCCCGGCCACGGCGCGCCAGGCGCCGGTGGTGCCGTGCGCGGTCGCGGCGGGCCAGCCACAGGCGGTCGGCCACGGCTTCGGCCTGCGAGCACGCAGTCGAAGCGGTTGGTCCAGGCCACGGGTGCCACAGGCCGATGGGCGCCAGCGACAGGGCGGCGCGGGTGTCGGCTGTCCAGCGCGAACCATTGCTCGACGCGGCGCGCGCGCACACCCACCCAGTGGCGTCGACCCTGGGCCACATCGAGCAAGGCGCCGTACCAGGCGAGCCAGGCGCGCGGCGTGCGGCGCTGCTGGCCGACCGGCTGGCGCAGGGTGGTGGTGAGCAGGCGGGCGCCGGCCTGGGGGCGGCCCAGCACCACCCGCTCGGTGGCCCAGGCGCGGCCACGGCGCAAAGCTTTGCGAAGCCAGCAACCAGCGGCAGGACCAGCGGCGCCAGCGCGGTCGCCAGCAAGCGTGGCCAGCCAGCGGGCGTGAGCCGCGTGGCACGGATGGCCGCGGCGGTGGCGTTGCTGTCGTCGACGGAACGCGGTCTTCGGCCGATCGGCATCGGCGCTGGGCCGGGTGACCGCCTGCGGTCGGGCGGTGAGGCGCGTCACGTAGGCATCGGGCATGGCCACGGCGTGGGCCAGCCATGGCGTGGGGCTCGACCACGACGTCGCGGGTCAGGGTGGCGTGGGGGCCCACGTGGGCATCGGCGCTGACGGTGCAGCCGGGGCCGATCCAGACCGGGCCTTCGATGTGGGCGTCGGGCGAGACGTGGGCGTGGGCGCTGGCGTAGCCCCAGGGGTGGGCGGTCCAGACATCGGTTTGCAGGGCCACCAGGGCCGCGGCGGGCACCGAGGTTTGAGCCTGGAGCCAGGCTGGCGCGGGTGTGGGCGCTGGCGCTTTCGTCGGCCATGGCGATGTAGCGCGTGGGCAGGCGCGTCGCCAGCCGCGTCTTCGACGGCCTCGGCGGATCGGCGCTCGCGGCTGATGGCGCGCAGATCGTCGGGGCTCACGCAGGCCCAGCCTTGCCAGTGCACTGGCCCTGGTCGCCGACGCGAACGGCGATCTGGGGCTCGCGGGCGATGCGCTCCATGCCGTCGGCGCTGCAGCCAGGTGTGGGCCTGGATCAGCAGCAGGCGACTCGGTCTGCGGGCAGGGTTTCGGCGATGGCGCGCAGGGGCTGGTAGGGCGCGTCGGCCTGCGGCGCGACTGGTGCCAGTGGATGCGCACACCCCAGCGGCTGCCGTCGCCCAGCTGGTGTTGCAGCGCCTGGGTGGAGGGGCCTTCGGCGCGCGGTCAGCACATGGATGTCGGTACACCGACTGGCTGGCGAGTTGGGCCACGGCCATTTCAGCGAAGCTGGCCGGGCCAAACGGCAGGCTGGCGGCGAGCTGCGGCGCGGCGCCGGCGTCGGGGCTGATGGCGTGGGTGGCGAGCAGGATGGCGCTGGCGCCGGTGGCGCGTGGTGTCTGGCGTGGCGGTGGCGCGGGCGCCTGGCGCGCGCGCCAGCCCTGGCGCTGCAGGGCCACGCGGGCGAGGAAGGTGAAGTTGCCGACCAGGTAGCGCTGCCACATGCGGCCGGGTTCCTGGATCAGGCGCCAGGTCCATTCCAGCCCGGCGTCGCGCATCCATTGCGGGGCGCGCGAGATGCGGCCGGCCACGAAGTCGAACAGACCGCCCACGCCGATGGCCACGCAAGGGCCCATGCGGTCGCACGTTGCGGGCGATGAAGCTTTCCTGCATGGGCACACCCATGGCCACCAGCACCACATGGGCGCCGCTTTCCTGGATGTCCTGCGCGATGCTGGCTTCTTCGGCGCGGCCAAAGTAGCCGTGCTGCGCGCCGACCACGCTCGATGCCGGGCCAGCGCTCGCGCACCACCTCGGCCACGCGGGCCACCACCTCGGGGCGGGCGCCCACGAGGTACAGGCGCTGGCCCTGTGTCGTTCATGGCGTTGCACAGGCGGGGGAAGAAGTCGGTGCCGTTGACGTTCTGGCGAATCGGGGTGCCCAGCCATTGGGCGGCGATCTTCATGCCGATGCCGTCGGGCAGGACCAGGTCGCAGGCGGCGAGGTCGCGGCGGTAGCCGGCTGCCGGGCGGCGATGTTGGCGCAGGCGGGGTTGACGAAGCCGACCTGGGCGTGGGCGGCCGGCGGCGATGAGATCGTTCACGCGATTGCACGCGCTGTCCATCGAGAGGTTGTTCACCGTGGTGTCCAGGATCTGCACCTGGTCGGGCGGCTCGGTGGCGGCTCTTGGGCGCGCTGCGGCCGGCGCGGCCCAGGCGGCGAGCAGCAGCAGGCGAGCGTCGTGTGCCAAGCCCGCGGTGCTTGCAGGTAGGTCGGCTTCGCTGGTGGTCTTCGCTCATGAAGTCGACCGCGGTGGCCTGGCGCAACTGGTGCAGGCCGGTGACGCCGGGGCGCAGGCGGGCGGCGGGGCCGGCGGGCTCGTCGAGGCGGCGCGCGCGCGGGCCGACCCAGGCCATGTCGCCGCGCAGGACGTTGAGCAGGCGGGGCCAGCCGCGTGCGCCCAGGCGGGTCAGCAGGCGGCCGCTGAAGGTGTCGGGGAAGCGCCAGCTCAGCTGGCTGAAGCCGCGGTGTTGGGCGCCCAGGCGGCGGCTGCTGTTGCAGCTCGCCGCTCAACGCGGCCCACAGGGGCAGGGGGAACAGGGCCAGCAGGGCGGCGCAGGCGGCGCCGGCCAGGGCCAGGTCGAGTGCGCGCAGGCTGCGCGGGTGGGCGGCGTCGGCGTGGTGTCGATGGCGGCGGTGGCTTGCGGCGGCGGCCGCCGATCGTGGCGTCGGGGTTCATCCAGTCGGTTCATGGTGTGTGTGTCCTGTGGGGCGGTCAGGGCCGGGTTCGGGCGGTGCTTGGTGGCTGTGTGGTGGTCAGTAAGCGCCGCGGCCGAACAGCACGGCGGGCACGGTGGCGAACAGCAGGCGCAGGTCGAGGGCGATGGAGCGCTCGCGGATGTAGTCCACATCCATGGCGGCCTGTTTGGGGAACGGGATGTTGGAGCGGCCGCTGACTTGCCAGATGCAGGTGAGGCCGGGCGTGACGCTCAGGCGGCGGCGATCGGCCAGCGTGTACTGCGCCACTTCGGCCACCATGGGTGGGCGCGGGCCGACCAGGGTCATGTCGCCGTTGAGCACGCACAGCAGCTGCGGCAGCTCGTCCATGCTGGTGCGGCGCAGCAGCTTGCCCACGCGGGTGATGCGGGGGTCGTTTTTCATCTTGAAGGTGAGCGAGTCGCCGTGCTGGTTCAGGTGCTCGATCTGCTGGCGCACGGCGTCGGAGTCGGTGCGCATGGAGCGGAATTTGGGGAAGGCGAACACGCGGCCGTTGAGGCCCACGCGCTTTTGCCAGTACAGCACCGGGCCACCGTCTTCGAGCTTGATGGCCAGCGCCACGAGCAGGAAGAAAGGGCGCGAGCAACAGCAGGGCCGGGGCCACGGCCAGCACGTCGAAGGCGCGCTTGATGGCGACCACGCTTTGGGTCTTCCACCACCGCGGCCGAGGCGGGTGGTGAGGGGTTGGGCGGACGGGGCTGTGCGGGGGCGGCGTGAGTGCGAAAGACATTGTGAAACTCCGGTCGAGTGAATCGAATGACTGCATTACATCGAGGGTGCGGCCCGGAAGTTGTCACAGAAATGTGAACTCTGGACACGATCGGTTCTGTGACGCGGATTGCCACAGTTTGGCCATACTTTTGGAGGTCCTGGCGGTTTCAATAGCGTTCATTCAACCCGATCAACGGAGAACCGCCATGAACATCAAAACCCTCAGCTTCAGCCCCGACACGCTCACCGTGCAGCCCGACTGCGGGGCCTTGGTGGCGCGCAATGCGGCCACGTTTGCCGATGGCGGTGCTGCCGCTGCTGCGCGCCTGGGCTGCACCTGGAAATCGACCTCTCCAGCCGTGCGCGCACATCGATGGCGCCGGTGTGGGTGCGCTGCTGACCTGCCGCCACGCCATGCAGCGCGAGGGTTGCACGCTGGTGCTGACCCAGGTGTGCGCCGCACATGGCCGCAGAGCTGGCGGCCTGCGGCCTGCAAGACCTGCTGGCCACGCCAGCGGGCATCGCCGGCCCCAGCCGCTGGGTGCACTGAGAAGCACCCGCCACCCCGGCCACCTGACCGCACCGGCCCCGCTGCCCGTCTTCACCCCCAGGAGCCCGCCATGAAAACCGATTCCCCTCCACTTCCTCGCCGTCGCATGCTGGCCTGGGTGCTGCGCCTGTTTCGCAAGCCCGGGCGCGGCGGATTTGCTGACGCTGTTGCTGATGATGGGCATCATGCTGGGCATTGGTGCGGCGGCCATCGTGGTGATGGTGCTGACCGCCGATGAGGCCCATGCCACACCGCTCACCTCGGGTGACCGGGTGCAGGTGGTGCTGGAAAACGGCGAAGGTTTTTCGGGCAAGTACCAGGTCGATCTGCAAGGCCAGATCGCCCTGCCGTTATGCCGGTGCGGTGAACGTGTCGGGCATGGACGCGGACGCTGCGGCGCAGGCGATCACGCAGCGCGCTGGAAACGCGGGGCCTGTTTCGCGCGGGTGCGGCGCGCACCACCGTGCAGGTGTTGTGGTGGGCGCCTTTGAATGTGCGCGTGTCGGGCGAGGTGTTCAACCCCGGGCGCGCTGGCGGTCAACATGCCCGCCTCGCGCGACCGCACCATCGAGCGCGCCGAAGAAATCCCGGGCGGCTATGTGCCCAACCGCAACCTGAGCGATGCGCTCAAGGCCGCCGGTGGCATCACGACCTGGGCCGACCTGTCCCGGGTGGCGCTGCGCCGCGCTGGCGAGGTGAGCCAGCACGATGTGCGCCATTTGCTGAGCGGCGCGCCCGGCCTCGACCCGGCGCTGCAAGAGGGCGACGAGATCGTGGTGGCGCGCCTGGCGCAAGCCGATGCCAGCCAGGCCCGCCCTTCGGGCATCACGCCACCGGGCATCAAGGTGTTCGCCGGCAACATGGTGCAAAGCCAGAACAACGCGCCCGCCTGCCAACGCCCTGGGTGCCTTGCCCATGGCCTACGGCTCGCGCCTGTCGCAGGCGGTGGTGGCGGTGAACTGCGCCGGTGGCATCGACTGGTCCAACGCCTCGCGCATGGCCAGCCTGGTGCGCACCGAGCGCACCACCGGCAAGACCCTGCGCTGGAATGTGCCGGTGGAGCAGCTGCTGGACGACGGCAACGACGAGATCAACCCGCTTGCTGCAGGAAGGCGATGCCGTGGCCTGCTACGACTCCCGTGTCACCGGCTGGCGCGAAGTCTTCAAGGTGTTGACCGACATCCTGAGCCCCATCTCGATCTTCCGGAACCTGCCATGAGCGCCCTAATTCCCCCGCTCGCATTGACGCAAACCGCATCGGCGGTGCTGACCTGGGACATGCTGGGCTGGCTCAAGGGCCCCGATGGCAAGCCCGCGCCGCCGCCGCTACTTTCTGGTGGCGGCCCTGGGCAGCGCCTTCATCTGGGCACTGGCGTTGGCCGTGGTCTGGCTGGTGCCGCGCGTGTGGGCGGTGGACTACACGCTGATCCTGCCCAGCAGCGATCCCGATGGCCGTGTGTCGCTCAACGAAGTGGGGCAGGCCTACGCCACCTCGCGCTCGACCTACGACGGCAAGAGCCTGGACCCCCGGGTGAACTACCGCCAGATCATGATGAGCGACGATGTGCTGGACGCCGCGGCCAAGCTGGCCGAGGTGCCGCTGGCCCGGTTTGGCACGCCGCGCATCAAGCTGATCGACCAGAGCTCGGTGATGGAGGTGGAAGTGCGCGGTGGTTCGGCCAAGGGCGCTTTGCGCAAGGCGCGGCGGTGCACGATGCATTCACCGCGCGCCTGGTCGCCTTGCGCGCCGACGAAACCCGCCAGCGCGACCAGGCCATCGAGCAGACCATTCTCAACACGCGCTACCGCCTCACGCGGGCGCAGCAAGACTTGCTGAAGTTCAAGGTGCAGTCGCGCATCATTTCCGACAAGCAGCTGGAAGAGGTGGCGCTGATGGTGAGCCAGCTGGAGCAAAAATCGGTGTCGGTGCAGCAGCGCCTGGCCGGTGAAACCGCACGCCAGGCATCGCTCAGCCGCCAGCTGGGCCTGAGCCCGCAGCCGAAGCCGGCCGCACGCTGACCCTGCAGGCCGATGCGGTGTTCATGGACGCGTTTCGCCAGTACGGCGAAGCCCAGGTGCAGCTGACCGAGGCGGCTCGCACAAATGGGGCGATGCCCACCCCAAGGTGCGCGAAGCCCAGGGCGTGAGCGCTTCGGCCAGCGAGGCCATGTTGCGCCGCGCCCGCGCCGTGCTGTCGACGCGCGTGAGCGCCGCAGCATCTGAAGGCCTGGCCATGATCCTGCAAGACCGCAGCCGCGATGCCTTGCTGAACGACCTGGTGCGCGTGGCCGCCGAAACGGCCGCCACGCGTGCCGAACTCAAGATGATTGAAAGCCAGCAGGCCGCGGCGCAAACGCGCATGCCCGATCTGGCGGTAGAAGCCGCCGCAGCTGGGCGAGCTGGAGCGCAACGTGAGCTTCACCGAAGCGGTGTTCACCGGCGTGGCCGGCAAGACCGACATCGGCAACACCAACATCTATTCGTCGTACCCGCTGGTGCAGACGCTGGTGAGCCCCAGCCTGCCGCGCTCGCCCGCGTCGCCCAAGCCGGTGTTTGTGGCGCTGGGCGCGCTGGGCGCTTCGCTGATGTTGCTGGTGGCGCTGTCGCTGGCCTGGCTGAGGGCCAAGCGATGAGCGCGGCGGAGACGGTTGACACCGCTGGCGCGCTGGGCGTGCGCCGCAGAGCCTGGAAGAAAAGGTGGTCGTGCACTGCATCACCTGGTCGTTTGCCTATTACCTGGTGGGCGGCCTGTATGTGCTCGGGCCCGTGCTGGGCTGGTTGCTGCTGCTGATGCCTGGCGCGCCGCGATGGCCTGCGCGCAGGTGCCGGCGGTGATGTGGGCCTGGGTGGTGGGCATGCTGGTGATGCTGGTGGCCGTGGTGGTGGCGCACGCCGACTACGGCATGGGCCTGGGGCCCACCATCAAGTCGTCGATCGGCTGGGCCAAGGGCTGGGCGCTGATGGCGGTGTTCATCCTGATCGGCAGCAGCCAGATCCGCATCGAGGTGGTGTCGCGCGCCATGTGCATCCTGGGCGTGCAGATCCTGTGTCTGCTGCCCATTCTGGCCCTGGCCTGGGTGGTGGGTTTGCCGGGGCATTTGTATGTGTCGCCGCTGAGCATCGTGGGTGGCCCGGGCCCGGAGTACTTTGCGGTGGAGCTGTACGGCCTGAACGCCCAGACCGGCCTGCCGCGCTGGCGCCTCTTTGCGCCCTGGGCGCCGGCCATGGGCCTGGTGATGTCGTGTTTTGTGCTGATCGCCATGCACGAGCGCCACACAGTGCTGCGCGCCGCGGGCATTCTGGGCATGCTCATGGCCATCTACGGATCGGGTTCGCGCCTGGGCCTGATGGCCCTGCCGGTGGTGGCAGTGGTGCTCACGGTGTGGCGCCACATGGACCGCCCCGTGCTGTACCTGGCGATGGCGCCCGGCGGCTGCTGGTGGCCGGTGTGCTGGCCCCCTACCATCCAGACCCTGATGGAAGATTTCACCCAGCGCTTTCACGGCGCCCGCGCCGACTCGTCGCGCGTGCGCGCCGCGCTGGGCCGCATCGCCGTGCAGCGCTGGGAAACGCGAAGCCTACTGGTGGGGCCACGGCAACGTGGAGCGCGGCCCGCACCTGGTGGAGTACATGCCCATCGGTTCGCACCACACCTGGTACGGCCTGCTGTTTGTCAAAGGCATGGTGGGCGCGGTGGCGCTGGCCGTGCCCATGGCCTGGACGGCCTGGATGCTGCTGACGGGTGGCCGCGCCAGCAAGGCCGGCGTGAGCGCCTTCGGCATTCTGATGATTCTGGGCCTGTATTCGCTGTCCGAAAACCTCGAGATGCTGGCCTACCTGTACTGGCCTGCTCTGGTGGTGCTGGGCATGGGGCTGCGCGATGTGGCGCAACACCGCCGGCAGCGCCGCAACACGCGCTAGCAGGCCTCGGCTGTGACCACGCCAGCGCTGCCTGCGCCGGCGGCTTGCACTTCATCTTCTGCTTCGCCTTCTTCTTTGTCTCCGTTTCGCCTTCGATCGCATCATGACCCTCAGACTCATCAACGCCTACACCTCGGACAACCTGGGTGACGCCGCCATTTACGAAACCCTGGTCCAGCTGGCCGGCCCCCTGGGTGCCAGCAGCGCGCCTGAGCGCCGACAAGGCGCGCCATGTGCGCGGTCTGCAGGGCGCCGAGCGCCCGGGCGACCGCGCAGGTGAGCGTGGGCGGCGACATCTTCAACAACGCGCGCCCCAAGCTGGTCACGCGGCGGTTTCTGGAACTGGTGCAGGAGCTGCGCTCGCACGATCCGCGCAGCAGCTTTGTGTTCGGTCAGGGCTTGCCGTCATCGTGCAAAGGGCTGTCGCTGGCCTGGCTGGCCCATGCCATGGGGCGGCTGAGCAGTGTGACCGTGCGCGACACGCTAAGCCATGCGCGCCTGCAGGGCCGCGGGCGTGGATGCGCAGCTGGGTTTTGACACCGCTTTTGCCTACCGCATGGGCCCGGGTGTGGATGCGGCGGGCCGCGCGCTGATGGACAGTGGCGGCGTGCGCGCAGAGCGGGCCGTGTTGTTGTCGGTGCGCGAGTTCGACGCCATGTACCCGCAAGACGGCGCGCTGTTCGAGGCCCGCATGGCCACGCTGATCACGCAGCTCGCCGCGCGCGGGCACCAGCCGGCCGTGATCATCCAGGCGCAGGCCGGCGGGGCCGATGCCGACCAGGCGGTGGTGCGCCGCTTGCAGGCGCGTTGCCCTCAATTGCGGGTGCTGGACCCCTTTGCCGTGGCGGCCCTGGGGCACCACCCGCTCGATGCGCTGGTGGGCGCGCTGGGGCTGGCGGCGGGGGTGGTGGCGGTGCGGTACCACACGGCCGTGCTGCGCATGATCCATGGCCGCGCGCCGTTCAACCTGTACTACTCCAGCAAGGGGCGCGACCTGATCGAGCGCCTGGGCACGCCCGGCATGGCGCTGGAGCACTTTGAACCCCGCCGCAGCGGTGTCGGCGGTCGGAGGCCAGCATGGATCAGACCTGGGACCTGGCGCCGGTGGCGACCACGGTGCGCGAGCAGTTTGCCAGCGGCGCTGGCCCGCGCGCAGCAGGCGCTGAGCGGCGCCAAGAGTTTGCAGTTCTGTCACAACTGTTCGGGGCATCTGCGTTGAAATCAGCTTCAACTTCAACGCATTTGTCAGGAACAGCCCATGTCTTCAACCACCTTTCTCGCCACGCCCATGCCAGCGCCCCTTGCTGGTGAGCGTGGTCATTCCCGCCCGCAACGCCGCGGCCACACTGGACGCCACGCTCTGGTCGGTGCGCCACCAGACCCATGCGCAGTGGGAAGCGGTGGTGGTGGACGATGGCTCCACCGACGGCACCGCCGCCATTGCCACGCGCCACCACCTTGAAGATGCGCGCATCCGCTGCGTGAAGGGCCGGGCCTGCGGCGTGTCGGCCGCACGCAACCTGGGCGTGGCGTCGAGCGAAGGCGTCCATCGTGGCCTTTCTGGATGCCGACGACCTCTGGTTGCCCGGCAAGCTGGCGGCCCATGTGCAGTACCTGAACCAGCAAGCCGATGTGGGCATGGGCTTTGACCGCATCCGGTTTGTGGATGCGCAGGCCCGCCCCACCTCGGTGTTGTCGACGCCGAATGTGCACGGTTTGCGCAGTGCCGATCTGCTTTACGAAAACCCGGCCTGCACGGCCTCGACCCTGGTGATCCGCCGCGCCGCGTTTGACCAGGTGGGGGGCTTTGACGAGACCCTTCACCACGCCGAAGACCTGGAGCTGATGATCCGCTTGCGCGCCACCACGGCCTGGCGCGTGGAGGGCCTGAGCGCAGGTGCTGACGCACTACCGCGCCAGCGCCCAGGGCGCATCGGCGGGGCTGCAGCGCATGCAGGACGGCTGGGAGCGCGTGATGGGCGAAGTGCAGCAGTACGCCCCCGAGTTGCTGCGCACCCACGGCCGCCATGCCCGTGCCGTGCACCAGCGCTACCTGGCGCGCCGCGCCTTGCGCCTGGGCCTGCCCGCGCAAGAAGGCCTGCACTGGTGGCGCCTGGCCTGGCGCAGCAGCCCGTCGGCCCTGATGCGCCAGCCACGCCGTTCGCTGGGCACGCTGCGGCGGCCTGTTGGCCAGCGCGGTGGGCCAGCGTGTGCGCGCTGTTCCAGCCGGTGGTGGGGAGCCTGTGATGAACAAGCGCACAACACCGCTGGTGTCGGTGATCGTGCCGGCCTACAACGCCGCCCGTTTCCTGCCCGAATCCATTCCTTCGGTCTTGGCGCAGACCTGGACCGACTTTGAACTCATCGTGGTCAACGATGGCTCGACCGACGACACCGTGGCCTGCGTCGAGGCCTTCACCGACCCGCGCATCCGCCTGGTGTCGCAGGCCAACCGGGGTCTGGCCGGCGCGCGCAACGGCGGCATCCGCGCCGCGCGCGGCAGCTTCATCGCGCTGCTCGACGCCGACGACCTCTGGCACCCGGAGAAGCTGGCCCGCCATGTGGCCCACCTGCAGTCGCGGCCCGGCGTCGGCGTGAGCTACAGCGCGTCGGCCTTCATGGACGACGCAGGTCGCGACATGCACCTGATGCAGACGCCCAAGCTGCAGGGACGTGACGCCGCGCGATGTGTTTTTGCGCAACCCGGTGGGCAACGGCTCGGCGCCGGTGATCCGCCGCCAGACGCTGGACGACATCGCGTTCGCCGCGCCCACCGGTGCCGAGGGCGAGCGCTGGTATTTCGACGAACGCTTTCGCCAGTCGGAAGACATCGAATGCTGGTTGCGCATCGCGCTGTCCACGCCATGGGTTTTTGAAGGCCTGGGCGAGCCCCTGACCCGGTACCGCGTCAACGCCGGGGGCCTGTCGGCTGCGCTCGACAAACAGCACGCCACCTGGGAAGCCGCGGTGGAAAAAGCCCGCGCGATCAACCCCGGTTTTGTGGCCGCGCACGAACACGCCGCGCGGGCCTACCAGTTGCGCTACCTGGCGCGCCGCGCCCTGAGCATGGGCGAAGCGACAGCGCGGCTGGCGCCTGCTGCGCCAGGCGTTGGCCATGCACCCCGGCATGTGGCGCGAAGAGCCGGCGCGCACCGGCATCACGCTGGCCGCCGCCCTGGCCCTGCGCTGCCTGCCCCGCGCGGCCTACCGACGGCCTGTCGGCACAGGCCAGCCGCGCCGGTGGGCTGGCTGCAGCGCCGCCCGCGCCCGGCTTGAGACGCCCGAATTTTCACGCTCACTGAGTGAGCCCTCCCCATTTTTTCGAACACAGGAGATCCCCATGATCCGCAAAGCCATCATTCTTGCCGCCGGTCGCGGCACCCGCCTCAAGCCCCTCACCACCGACATGCCCAAGCCCATGATCCCCTTGCTGGGCCGGCCGGTCATGGCCTACATCATCGAACACCTGGTGGCCCAGGGCGTGCAGGAGATCATGGTCAACGTGAGCCACATGGCCGACCAGATCGAGCGCTACTTTGGCGATGGCCGCCACCTGGGTGTGCAGATCGGCTACTCCTACGAAGGCCGTCTGGTGGACGGGGTTCTGGTGCCCGAGCCGCTGGGTTCGGCGGGTGCGCTGCGCAAGATCCAGGACCACGGCGGCTTCATCGACGAGACCACGGTGGTGGTGTGTGGCGACGCCATCGTTGACGTCGATCTGCAGCAGGCCTGGCACCAGCACCAGCGCGCAGGGCGCCGCTGGCCACGGTGGTCACCAAACAGGTGGCCGAAACCGAGGTGAGCAACTACGGCGTGGTGGTGGCGCGGCCCGATGGTTCGGTGGTGTCGTTCCAGGAAAAGCCCCGGCCCGCCGAGGCGCTGTCGCGCGACGCGAGCACCGGCATCTACCTGGTCGAGCCCGGCGTGCTGGACCTGATTCCGCGCGACACGGTGATGGACATCGGCAGCGAATTGTTTCCCGCCCTGGTGCAGCGCGGCCTGCCCTTCTTCCGCCACACGCAGGATTTCCAGTGGCTGGACATCGGCCGCGTGGGCGACTACTGGCGCATCATGCAATCGCTGATGCAAGGGCAGGTGCCCCATGTGCGCATGCCGGGTCGGGAGATCCAGCCCGGCGTGTTTGTGGGCCTCAATGTGGATGTGCACTGGGACAGCCTGGACGTGAGCGGGCCGGTCTACATCGGCTCGGGTGCGCCGCGTGGCGCCGGGCGTGAAACTGCAGGGCCCGACCTGGATCGGCAACGGTTGCCGGGTGGACGAAGGCGCCACGCTGGCGCGCAGCATCCTGTTTGACTACGCCCACATCGGCGCCAATGCCATGGCGCGCGAGCGCATCGTCTCGGGCAGCTACTGCGTGAGCCGCGACGGCCGGTGGACCAGGAGGCCGCGACCGGCTGGCGCGGCGATGCGCGCAGCGACCGCCGCATGCATTTCGCGGGCTGGGGCGCATGAAACCCGACCGACCTCGCCACGCAGGCGCGCAGCGGTGCGCTCTGGGCCGTGTTGCACGGCGGCGCCAAGCACGGCATGGACCTGCTGGTGTTCCTGATGCTGGCGCGCTGGCTGAGCCCGCAGGCCTTTGGCCTGATGGCGCTGGTGAGCACGGTGCTGGTGGTGGTCGTGATGCTGGCCGAGCTGGGACTGGCCGAAGCGCTGGTGCAGCGCAAGCGCCTGGCGGGTGTGGCGGTGGACACGGCGTTCTGGCTGTTGCTGGGCGTGGGCGCGGTGCTCGCCGCTGGGCCTGGCGGCCATGGCGCTGCCGCTGGCGCAGCTGTACGCAGCAGCCCGATCTGGCGCCGCTGGTGTGGGCCTTGTGTCCGCTGGTGATCGTGGTCTCGCTCAACGCGGTGCCGCAGGCGCTGATGCAGCGCGCCCTGCGGTTTCGCCCGCTGGCCTTGCGCGGCATGGCGGGCACGCTGGCGGGCGGCGTCACCGGTCTGACGCTGGCGCTGTCGGGTGCCGATGTCTGGAGCCTGGCCGGCGCAACAACTGGTGGCCGCGGTGCGTGGGCCTGGCCTTGCTCTGGCGCCAGACCGACTGGCGGCCGCGCTGGCGCTTCTCGCCCGCCGCCGCCCGGCGGCTGGCGGGTTTCGGCCGCCATGTGCTGATGACGCGCTGCCTCAACGTGGTGGCGAGCAAGGTGGACGATGCGGTGGTGGGCCTGGCGCTGGGGCCGGTGGCCCTGGGCGTTTACGCGGTGGCCGGTCGCTTGCGGCTGGCGCTGGAGCAGCTGTTTTGCCAGGGCATCGACGCGGTGGCCCTGTCGGCCTTTTCGCGGCTGGCGAGCCAGCGCGAGGCGCTGGGCCAGGCCTATCTCGGCGCCACCCGCACCGCCATCACCCTGGCTTTGCCGGTGTTTCTGTCGGCGGCCTGGCTGTCGCCGGTGGTGTTGCCCGCGCTGATCGGCCGCAGTGGAGCGCTGCGATGGCGCCGCTGCAGGTCTTGTTGCTGGCGGGCCTGCTGCAGGCCTTTCTGCACTTCAACCACGCGGTGTTTCGCGCCGTGGGCCAGCCCCAGCGCTCCTGGCAACTGGGGCTGGCCAGCCTGGCGCTCAACGGCTGCCTGGTGATGGTGGCGGTGCGCTGGGGTGTGCTGGCGGTGGCCTGGGCCTATCTGTTGCGCGTGGCCCTGATCGGGCCCTGGGGGGCGGTGCTGGCCTGCCGCGAGCTGGGGCTCGGTGGCCGTGACGTTTGGCGGGCTGGCGGCGCCGTCCGGTGGTGGTGGCCGGTGGTGGCCGCTGGGCCTGGCGGCGGCGCTGTGGCAAGCCTTGGGCGCTGCCTGGCGGCCCGTGGGCCGGTGCGCCCGAGGCTTTCGGCTGGCTGGTCTGGGTGCCGGCGGTCGCTGCTTTACGGCGGCTGGCTGTGGCTGCGCTCGCCCGCGCTGGACGCGCTTCAGGCGTCGGCCCGCTGCAGGCGGTAGCCGTAGCCGTAAATGGGCGCCAGGCGCCAGCCGTGTGTCCCGTCCAGCATGAGCTTCTTGCGCAGCCGGCTCACATGGGTGTCCACGGTGCGGGTGTCGACCTCGGTGTTGAGGCCCCAGACGCTGTTGAGCAGGTGGTCGCGCGAGAGCAGCTTGTCGGGGTTTTGCAGCAGGTAGATGGCGAGGTCGAATTCTTTCTGCGTCAGCGGCACCGCTTCCTGGTTCACGCTCAGGCGTTGCTGCACGGTGTCGGCCTCGTACACGTCGAGCCGGGTCACGGTGAGCGCCACCGGCGTGACCCGCCGCGTCACCGCCGCGATGCGGGCCAGCAGCTCCTTGGGTTTGACCTTCTTGGACACGTAATCGTCGGCGCCCGCGCGCAGCGCCTCCACCACGGTCTCTTCTTCTTCGTTGGCGGTCAGCACCATGGCGGGCGTGTCCCAGCCCATGTTGCTGCGCACCCATTGCAGGATCTCGGCACCGCTGCCATCGGGCAAGGACCAGTCGATCAGCAGCAGGTCGCCGCGGGTCTGGGTGAGGCGCTCCAGAAAAGCCGTTTGCGTGGCGCTGGCGTCGAAGGTGTGGCCGCCGCTGGTCAGCCACAGGCCGATCATCTCGCGTTGCTGGTCGTTGTCGTCTACCAGAAGAATGTGCATGGTGTGGCTCGGTAGATGGAGGGGGTAGAGGCTGTCGATGGCGTCGGTGCAGGTGGTGTGCGGGTCTCAGATCACGATCCGGAAATGGGCGACGAGTCGCTTCCCGCGTCTTGTCGGCGATGGCTGTCAAGGCCCTCGATCCAGCGCGCGTCCAGCGCATGGGGCGGCTTGGCCTTGAGGCGCACCTCACGCCGCGGCGCAGTAGCTGGCCAGCGCCTCCAGACCCAGCAGGAGCAGGGTGCCTTTGAGCTTGTGCACGGCCTTGATCTGAGCTGGCGAGCTCCCTGCTCGTCACTGCGTGTGGTGCATTCGGCCAGCGCACCGGTCTGGGGCGGTAGACGGCCTGCAGCTGGCGCTCCAGCCCTTCGTGGGTCATCACCTCGATGAGCTCCTGCAGGGTGGACCAGTCGACCAGGGCGGCATCGGTCGCGGAGGTGTCCGAGGCGGGCACGTCCACGTACATGGGCAGCTCGTAGTCGCTCATCCTGAACTGGGGCTGGGCTTCGCCGCGCCGGCCTGTGGCTGCTGGGGTGTGTAGAGGCCGCAGGCCACCAGGGCCCGTTGCAGGTCGCGCTTCTTCAGGGGTTTGCTCACGAAACGCATCGACGCCCGCTTCGCTGGCCAGCTGTCGGGTGTCGGTGACCACATCGGCCGTGATCAGCAGGATCTTGAGCTGGGCGAGAACGCCGTCGGGCCGGAGCGGATGGCCCGGGTGACGGCCAGGCCGTCCATGTCGGGCATGTGGTAGTCCAGCAGCGCGGCATCGAAATCGTGTTGCTGCGCCAATGCCAGCGCTTCTTTGCCGTTGTCACACACGGTGGCGAGATGCCCCATGCTGTGCAGCAGGTGGGTCAGGTACTGCACGTTGATGGGGTGGTCTTCCGCCACCAGAAAGTGCAGTTGGGCGCCTGGGCTGGCTTCGGGTCTCAGCTGTCTTCCAGCGGCATGAGCTCGCTGAACAGCGGTCTGTGGCCTCGGTTCGCAAGCGGGCAGCAGCATCAGCACGGTGAAGGTGGTGCCCACGCCTGGCTGGCTGGCGGCGTGGATGTCGCCGTCCATCATGCGTGCCAGATTGCGCGATATCTCCAGTCCCAGGCCGGTGCCGCCCACCCGCCGCTGCCGAGAGCTGTCGGCCTGAAAGAAGCGGGTGAACAGCTGCTGGAGCGTGCGTTCGTCCATGCCCGGGCCGGTGTCCTGGACCGACATCACGATGCCGTTTTCCCGCGACGTGGAGCGGCGGATGCGGATCGTGATGCGCCCTTCGCGGGTGAACTTCAGCGCATTGCTCAACAGGTTGAACAGGATCTGGCGCACCCGCGGTCTCGTCGCCCGCCACCCAGTTGGGCACGTCGGCGGTCGCAGCTCACGCTGAGCTCCACGCCCTTGTCTGCGGCCTCGCGTCCCCATGAGGGCTTCGGCATCGTCCAGCACCTGGCGCAGCGACATGGGCGACAGTGAGAGGCTGAACATGCCGGAGTCCATGGCGCTGACGTCCAGGATGTCGTTGAGCACGCCCAGCAGGTGTTGTGCCGAGCGCTGTGCGGTGGCGAGGTATTCGCGCTGTGCCGTCGTTCGAGCGGTGACTCACCCACCAGATCCAGCATGCCCGAGCAAACCCTGAAACGGGGTGCGCAGCTCGTGGCTCATGTTGGCGAAAAAGGCGTGGTTGGCTTCTTTGGAGGCCAGCTCCTGTTCGTACCGGGTCTCGGCGTCCTGCAGGCGCCGGGTCAGTTCGAACGATTGTGAGGAGCCCCGGTACTTCCGGATGTTGAACGTGACGGCCAAGGCCGCGCCCACCACCACGCCGACCAGGCGGCCAGAAACGGCACTCGAGCAAGGGGTTGCTTGAAAGATAGTCGATCACGTTTCGAGCGTTGAACGAGTTCGCCGGTGGCAGGGCACTCAGGCGCCCCCGAGGCTTCTCCCTGTACCTGATCGGCCTTGACCGCTTCGGGCCTGCGGCGTGTCTGACGGCTTCGATGGCCTGTGCATGGCGGGCTTGGAGGTGCGCATTCGAGTGCTTGCCGGCTTCGGCGCGCACCGAGGGGGCGGCATACAATGACCGGTTGTGTCCCGCGCGCGCCGGACGGCCTGTCTGCAGGCCGCTGATCGCGGGACCTTCCTGAATCAACCGATCCCGTTGGAGAATTTCCGTGTTCATTTCCTCTGCTTACGCCCAGGCCGCCGCCGGTGGCGATACCCAGTCCACCATCATGGGCCTGCTGCCGCTGGTGTTGATGTTTGTGGTGCTGTATTTCGTGATGATCCGCCCCCAGATGAAGCGCCAGAAAGAGCACAAAGCCATGGTGGAAGCCCTGGCCAAAGGCGACGAAGTGGTGACCGCCGGTGGTTTCCTCGGCAAGATCTCCAAAATTGGCGAAGCCTATGTGGGCGTGGAGCTGGCTTCCGGCGTGGAAGTGCAGATGCAGCGCTCGGCCGTGACGCAGGTGTTGCCCAAAGGCACGATCAAGTAAGACCACCCCCGCGCCGCGCCTGCGGCGCGTCACCCCCTCAAGGGGGCGGCGCTGGCGGCCCGGCGGAGCCGGTTCCGCGGCGCCCTGGGTTGAATGCCTTGCTCGTTCGTCTGCGCTGACCGTCTCGATTGAACCGAACTGGTTCGCCGCGCTCTGAGTCTTGTCTGTGGCTCTTGCGCTGAAAGCGTCTGATTTATGAACCGATACCCCCTGTGGAAATACGTGATCATCGTGGTCGCCTTGTTGATCGGGGCGGTTTACGCCTTGCCCAACCTGTTTGGCGAGATCGCCGGCGGTGCAGGTGTCGGCGGGCCGCACCACGGTGCAGGTGGACAGCGGCACGGTGACCCAGGTCGAGCAGGCGCTGGCTGCGGCCAACGTGAAGGCCTCGCTGATCCAGTTCGAGGGCACCTCGGTTCGGGCCCGGTTCGAGACCACCGACGACCAGATCAAGGCGCGCGACGCGATCGAGCGCGCGCTCAACCCCGATCCGGCCAGCCCGACCCACATCGTGGCGCTGAGCCTGTTGTCGCGCACCCCCGCCTGGCTGCAGTCCCTGGGCGCTTCGCCCATGTACCTGGGCCTGGACTTGCGCGGTGGTGTGCACTTCATGCTGCAGGTGGACATGCCCGCAGCCCTGCAGCGCCGCATGGACGTGCTGGGCGCCGACCTGCGCTCGGCCCTGCGCGAAAAAAACGTGCGCCACGGCGGCATCACCCGCAACGGCATCGCCATCGAGGTGCGCGCGCCGCGACGCGCGAAACGCTGGAAGCCGCGCGCGACGTGGTGCTGGACCAGTTCCCCGATCTGGCCGTGGTCGGATGCCCCGACCGACGGTGACCTGCGCCTGGTGCTCACCTGAAGCCGGCAGCGGCCCTGGCCGTTCAAGAGCCAGGCGCTGAAGCAGAACATGACCACCCTGCACAACCGGATCAACGAGCTGGGCGTGTCCGAGCCGGTGATCCAGCAGCAGGGCGCTGGACCGCATCGTGGTGCAGCTGCCCGGCGTGCAAGACACGGCCAAGGCCAAAGACATCCTGGGCCGCACCGCCACGCTGGAAATGCGCCTGGTGGACGAAAGCACCGAAGGCCGTGCCGCCGCGCGATGGCTCGGGCCCGGTGCCGTTTGGTTCCGACAGTTTCCCCCAGCGCGATCGGCCAGCCTGGCCATTGTGAAAAAGCAAGTGCTCACCACCGGTGAAAACCTCACCGACGCACAGGCCGGCTTCGACTCCCGCGACCAGCAGCCCAGCGTGACCCTGGTGATGGACGCCGCGGGCGGGCGCATCATGCGCGACGTGAGCCGCGAGAACATCAACAAGGGCATGGCCATCATCCTGTTCGAAAAGGGCAAGGGCGAAGCGATTTCGGTGGCCACGATCCGTGGCGAGCTGGGCAACCGCTTCCAGATCTCGGGCAACATGGGCATCAACGAAGCCAACGATCTGGCGCTGCTGCTGCGCGCCGGTTCGCTGGCCGCGCCCATGGAAATCATCGAAGAGCGCACCATCGGCCCCAGCCTGGGCGCCGAGAACATCGCCAAGGGCTTCAACAGCGTGATGTGGGGCTTTGCGGTGATCGTGGCCTTCATGTGCGCTTACTACATGCTGTTTGGCGTGTTCTCCAGCCTGTCGCTGGGCCTGAACCTGTTGCTGCTGGTGGCGGTGCTGTCGATGCTGCAGGCCACGCTGACCCTGCCCGGTATCGCCGCCATGGCGCTGGCGCTGGGCATGGCGATCGACTCCAACGTGCTGATCAACGAGCGGGTGCGCGAAGAATTGCGCAACGGCGCGTCGCCGCAGTCGGCCATCAACGCCGGCTACGACCACGCCTGGGGCACGATTCTCGACTCCAACATCACCACCCTGATCGCGGGCGTGGCCCTGCTGATCTTTGGTTCCGGCCCGGTGCGCGGCTTCGCCGTGGTGCATTGCATCGGCATCCTGACCAGCATGTTCTCCAGCGTGTTCTTCTCGCGCGGTCTGGTGAACTTCTGGTACGGCCGCAAGAAGAAGCTCAAGACCGTGTCCATCGGCACGGTCTGGCGTGCGGGCGGCAGCGCCAACGTGCCGGCTGTCAAAGGCGAATAACGCAGCTGTTGAACCCGCAGGAGCACACACAATGGAATTCTTTCCGCATTCAACGCGACATCCCGTTCATGAAGCACGCCCTGGTGCTGAACGCGATCTCTGCCATCACTTTCGTCGCCGCCGTGGTCTTTCTGGTGTTGCGTGGCCTCAACCTGTCGGTGGAGTTCACCGGCGGCACCGTCATGGAGGTGGCCTACGAGCAGCCCGCCGACCTGGGCGCGGTGCGCCAGGTGGTGGAGTCGCTGGGCTATGCCGACGTGCCGGTGCAAAACTTCGGTACTTCGCGCGACGTGCTGCTGCGCTTGCCGGTGCAGGAGGGCAAGAGTTCGGGGCAGCAGAGCGAGACGGTGCTGGCCGCGCTCAAGGCCCAGAACCCGGCGGTCGAGTTGCGCCGCTCCGAGTTTGTGGGCCCGCAGGTGGGGCAGGAGCTGGTGGAAGACGGCCTGAAGGCGCTGGCCCTGGTGATCGTCGGCATCATGATCTATCTGGCGATCCGCTTCGAGTGGAAGTACGCGGTCTCGGCCATCATCGCCAACCTGCACGATGTGATCATCATTCTGGGCTTCTTCGCCTTCTTCCAGTGGGAGTTTTCGCTGGCGGTGCTGGCCGCGGTGCTGGCGGTGCTGGGCTACTCGGTCAACGAATCGGTGGTGATTTTTGACCGGATCCGCGAGAGTTTTCGCCGCCACCGCAAGAAGACCACGCCGCAGATCATTGACAACGCCATCACCTCCACCATCAGCCGTACCATCATCACCCACGGTTCGACCCAGATCATGGTGCTGTCGATGTTGCTGTTTGGCGGCCCGACCCTGCACTATTTTGCGCTGGCGCTGACCATCGGCATTCTGTTTGGCATCTACTCGTCGGTTTTCGTGGCCGCGGCCATTGCCATGTGGCTGGGCATCAAGCGCGAAGACCTGATCAAGTCAGGACCCAAAACTGGTCGTGGAAGACCCCGAACGACCCCAACAGCGGCGCGGTGGTCTGAACTCCGGGCATCGTGAATTTGTGCCATGAACGGGTTGCATAAATTCACAGCATCCCTTCGGTTGAATCTGGAAAACCTTGCAGGAAGCTGAAGACGAATCGGTTTCTGTGTTGTTGACAATGCGGTCGGCCTGTCCGAACAACGGCGATTCTCACCGTTGGTCCGTCGCTGTCGCAGCCCGAAAAACGAGACCATTCGTGTCATACTGACTTTATTGTGACTTCACCCGATCAGCACGTTTCCTCTCTGGCCAAACAGGCGCGTGAACTCTTTGTGGTTCACGTGGGGCGTGCGCTTCCTGATCTGGTCAAGGTCTGTGAAAACCACCTGGTGTCGGTCCTGGATCAGGCCGGTCCCGCCGCGCGAAATGCAGGACCGGCGCGACGCCTGGATGGCTTTTCAGAAGAGCCAGACGACCTGGCTCAACCAGTCGCGCAAAGCCCTGCAGCGCACCCTGTTGCCGCGTTTCAACAATTCTGGCGGCAATGCCCTGACCTTGCCCGGTCGGCTGGAGTTGATCGCCGAGGGTGTGATCGACGATCAGATATCTGGCTTCGCGCCTGGCCATGCGGGTGCTTGAAAAATCGTCCTCCGAACTCAACGAGTTGCGCTTGCGCATTCAGCATCTCGAAAAGCGCCAGGAACTGCCCCGTGGCGACGTGCTGCTGCCCGATGTGGTCTCGCGCATCCTGATCGACCAGTGGCTCGATGTGCAGATGGGGCGCGAAGGCTGGCAACTGGTGCAAGACGCCCTGGCGCCCCGTGCTGGCCGAAAAAATGCTGGGGGCTTACAAGGCCGCCAACGAATTCCTCGTGTCCAGCGGCGTGATGAAGGAGATCGACCTTCAGTCACTGGTCAAGAGAGCCCCCGGCAGCCGGTCATCGGGTGGACCACCCGGTTCCGGCAAGAAAGATGGTGCCAAAGACGGCAATGCCGACGGCGGCGGTGGAACAGGCTCTGGTGGTTTCGATGGTGGAACGGGCTCAGGTGGTTTCGAAGCCGGTTCCGGCGGCGGTGGCCAGCGGCGGCCAAGGCGGTGGCTATGGTCGGTGGTTTGGCAGGTGGGGCCGGCTGGCCGTTCACAAAGCTCCGGTGGTGCGCAACAGGGCTCGGGCAGCGGTGGCGTGCAGCACCGGCTTGGGCACGCCACCCGGTGGCGCCGCGTCTTCCGTCGATGGGCGTGAACGACGAGACCCGTTTGCTCACCGGTTCCTCGCCGCTGGCCCGGGCGCGCATGCGCGCGCAGGGTGTGGTGGGCCGGCTCAAGCGTTTGCTGATCAGAGCGCATCGGTGGCGATTTTGAAGCGACCCAGTTGATGGAGCCTTCTCCCCAAGCTGCAGCAGGCCATTCAGCGCATGGTGCCCGTGGCGCGCTCTGAAGCGGCAGCCTTGCAAGGTGGTGCCACTGGCTCGAGCGGCGCCGTGGCCATGGATGCCTCCCATGTGGAGCGCACGGCCACGGCCATCCGCCAGCGCAGCACGGAGCTCAAGCAGGCGGCCAGCACTTCGACCGAGAAGGCCACCATTGAAGTGGTGGCCTTGATGTTTCAGAGCATTCTGGCCGAAGAGCGCATTCCGGCTTCGGTGCGGGTCTGGTTCGCACGCCTGCAGATTCCGGTGTTGCGGGTGGCGCTCGCCGAGCCGGAGTTTTTCAGCGCGCTGCAGCACCCGGCCCGCAAACTGATCGACCGCATGGGCTCTTGCGTGATGGGCTTCGAGTCGGGCGTGGGCGCGGCTGCGCTGGAGACCGAAATCAAGCGGGTGGTGCAGGTCATCGAGCAGTACCCCGAGACGGGGCGGCGCGTGTTCCAGCTGGTGTACGACGAGTTCCAGAAATTCCTCTCCACCTACCTCAGCGAACAGAGCAACACCAAGCGCTTTGTATCGGTCGCACAGCAGGTTGAGCAGAAAGAAACCTGGTCGGTGCAGTACACAATCGAGCTGCGCAAGTTGCTCGACGACGTGCCGGTGCGCGACGAGATTCGTGAATTCCTGTTCAAGGTCTGGGTCGAGGTGCTGGCGGTCGCCAGCGTCAAATACGGCATCAAGCACGAAGAGACTGCCTCCCTGAAAAAAGTGGCGTCGGAATTGCTTTGGGCCGCCAGCGCCAAGCCACACCGCAACGACCGCGCCCGTGTGATTCAGCAACTGCCCAGCCTGCTGCAGCGCCTGCGCCAGGGCATGGGTCTGCTGGGTTACACCGCGGGCTTGCAAGACCAGCACATCAAGTCGGTCAGCGATACCTTGGCCGATGCTTTCATGTCGCGCACCGAGGCCATTCCCCAGGAAAGCCTCGACAAGTTGTCCGAGCGCCTGGCGCATCTGGAAGACTACCTGCCCGAAGGTGGCGTGGGCGACCTGGATCTGGACAACGACAGCATCGAGATGATCACGGGCGTGGACGCCAGCAACATCGAAGTGATCAAACAGGGCGGCAGCAAACCCAACGAGGCGATGCGCGCGTGGGCGACCGAGCTCCAGATCGGCTCGTGGTTCGGCCTGGACCACAACGGCAAGTTCAACAGCGTTCAGTTGGCCTGGCGCAGTGAACGCGGGCAGCTGTACCTGTTTGTGACCAATGGTGGGCGCTGCTTCCTGATCCAGGCCACCCGTGTGGCTGCCTATTTGCAGGCCGGATTGCTGGTTCCGAGCGAAGACGAAGCGCTGACCGTGCGCGCCACCCGCGACGCGCTGGCCAAGCTGGACGCCAACCCTGAGCGCTTGTTGAACTGACCCACCCCTGCGCCGGACCCGCTTCGCGACCCGTCACCCTCTCAAGGGGCAACGCTGGCGGTCCGGACCTGCGGCGTTCTGGGATCGTGACATCTCGCCTCGATCCGAGGTTCGAATCAACCTTGAGCGATGCGCTGCAACAGGCCGCCGGGCAGTCGGCCCACGTCGCCGTGCATTTCCAGTTCAAACAGCTTGGCCTGTAGCGTGGCGGTGTCCAGGCCTGTCCGGGCCTGCAATGCGTCGAGGCTCACGGGGTCGAGGCCCATGGCTTTCAACAAGCCGTCAGGATCGGTGGGCTCGCTGACATCCTTGTCGAGCGACGCTTCAATGGCTGGGCTGATTGGCAAGTCCTCGAGCACGTCCTGGGCCGACTCCACCAGTTTGGCGCCCTGCCGAATGAGGGCGTGACAGCCGCGGGCCTGGGGGGCATGTATGGAGCCTGGGATCGCAAAGACCTCGCGACCCATCTCGGTGGCGAGACGTGCGGTGATCAGGGAGCCCAGAGGCCACGGCGGCTTCGACCACCAGGGTGCCTTGGCACAGGCCTGCAATGATGCGGTTGCGTTGCGGGAAATTGGCAGGCAGCGGTGGTGTGCCGAGCGGGTATTCGCTCACGATGGCGCCGCCTTGGCCGGCGATGCGGTGGGCGAGATCGTGGTGACGTTTGGGATAGACACGGTCGAGGCCGGTTCCCACCACCGCGATGGTGGGCGCACCAACGTCCAACGCGCCTTCGTGCGCAGCGCCGTCCACACCGAGCGCCAAACCCGAGACAACGCAAAGGCCAGACTCTCCCAGTGCGGATGCGAATTGGCGGGCGTTGATCTGCCCCTGCGGTGTGGGGTTTCGGCTGCCCACAATGGCGATTTTGTTGGGCTTTGCCAATGCCGCCAACTGGCCCACCACATACAGCATCAGCGGCGGGTCGGCCATTTGCAGCAGCGCTGGCGGGAAGTCCGCATCGCCCAGCGTCAGCACATGGTGGTCGGCAGGCGCAAGCCATTGCGCTACTTTGTCAATTTCGGTGTCGAGGTCGAGCGGCGTGATTTGTAATGCAGTGGCGAGGCGCTGGCCCACCACGGCTTGCAATGCCGAGGTCGACTGGGCAAACACTGCCGTCGGCAAGCCAAAGGCTGCCAGCAGCTTGCGGGCAGCTTCGTGGCCTACGCCAGGCGTGAGCAACAGCCGCAGCCAAGCGGCCAGTTCCTCTCTGGCCATGCCTCGTCAGGGGCTGACGAAGCGGTCGCCGACCTTGACGCCGTCGGTGATTTGCAAGACCACCGCGTACGACACCCGGTCAAAGGTGCGGAACACCATCATGAGGCCGTTGCGCTCACCAGGCAGGCGCAGGGTCGGGCGGCTGTCATCGGTTTTGTCGACAAAGGTGTCGGCGTCTCGCAGCAATGCAAAGACCTGGCCATTGGCGATGCCCTGGGCGGTACCACGGTTGATGGAAACCACCTGGTTTTGCGCGGCGTAGCGCACAGCGTTGCCGTACACCGAAACGATTTGTCCGCTCATGTCGGCAGGTGCGCCGACCGGAACGTAATTGGAAAAGTCTCTGGGTGGCTCAGGCAGCAGGCGGTCGCCCACCCGAATCTCCTCTTTCGCCGCCACGATGTCGATCGAGGCAGGAATCAGCTCTTGACCGGGTTCCTTTTCTGCGTCGGACTTGACCGGCGCCTTGATTTGCTCGCGTGCCAAGTTGCTCGATGTGTTGTCGAACTGGGGTTTGTATTCGTCTTCACGGGGCGCGGCCGTCTCTTTCATGGCGGGCTCGGGCGCTTTCTCGATCTGGCGCATTTCTTCGCTGCGCACGATGTTGGCCTTGCCGATGTACTGGGCTTCGTACGCCAGAATTTCGCCCGTGCCCGGATCTTTCAACGGTGTGGCGTTGCGGAAGATGCGGTAATTGCGAGGTTTACCGGCCGCCGTGCTCAGCGGCTCGCTTTCGCCATCAACGGACGAGCCATAGGTGGAGCGGGCGTAGGCGCGGTCGCCCAAGCTGAGCAGCACACGGTTTTCAGGCGTGGCCACGATGCGGGGCGCGCGCAGGTAGGTGCTTTCGTCAACGATCAGCGGCTCTGTCAGGAAGGCTTCGATTTGTTGCATGTCGACCGGCGGAATAGCCGATTCCGACAAGCTTTCCGATCGCACGCGCGGAGACACGCGGATGGTTTCGATACCACCCGGGCGGTTGGTGGTCAGGCGCGCACGGCCATTGCTCGTGTCGAGGAACAGTTCCTGGCCGGGGTAGATGCGGTGAGGGTTCTTGATTTCTTCAAGGTTCATGCCCCAGAGCTCTGGCCAGCGCCAGGGGCTTTTGAGGAAGAGGCCAGAAATGCGCCAGAGGGTGTCGCCGCGCTTGACCTTGTAGCTCGATGGCGCATTGGGCGCCAGCTCAGACAGGGGAACCCCGGCTTGCGCGACGTCGTTGGCGCGAGCGCGCTGGCCTTGCGGTGATGGGGTAGGTTTGAGCCCATACACTGCTGCTGGCCAGCAGGCCGAGCAGCAAAGCGCCGCCCGTCAAAGAACGCAGTGGGGTCGAGGAACGGGAGGACGAGAGAAGTTTCAATGGCATGTACGGGCCCCTGGGGCACACCATCACTCACGCAGCCGCGCGGGCCGTGCGGGTGGCAGGGTGCTTTTTGACTTGATAATTCGCATTTGATTTTGCGCCCAAGCCCTTGATTAGGCAATGTTTATGGCGAATCAGGCAGGCAGGCGGGCGCAAAAGTGGCGAAAATAGCGACAAACCCGTGTGCTTGTCGTTCGCCTGCTGCGCACAATTGCGCATTGGCCACGGGTTGGTCGCATCGTTTTTACCATTCTTTCGTCGCCATGAATTCGCCCGAGCCGCTTCCCATTCTCTGTTTTCCAGATCCCCGTTTGAACACGGTGGCGCGACCCGTGGCGGCTGTGGACGCCCGTATCCAGGAGCTGATCGAGCGCATGTTCGCCACCATGTACGAAGCCAATGGCATTGGCCTGGCCGCCACGCAGGTGGATGTGCACGAGCGGCTGGTGGTGATTGACGTGAGCGAAACGCGTGACCAGCGCCTGGTGTTGATCAACCCGGAAATCGAATGGGCCAGCCCGGAAACCCGCAAGGGCGAAGAGGGCTGCCTGTCGGTGCCGGGCATTTACGACGGCGTGGAGCGATCGATTGCGGTGCGGGTTCGAGCGCAGGACGAAACCGGAGCGACGCGCACCATCGAGGCCGAAGACATGCTGGCTGTGTGCATCCAGCATGAAATGGACCACCTGCTGGGCAAGGTGTTTGTGGAGTACCTGTCGCCGCTCAAGCGCAACCGCATCAAGAGCAAGCTGGTGAAGGCCCAGCGTGATGCGAAAAAGGATTGATGTGGTTCGGTGCACTTTCGGGCACACGGCACCACGCCTGCGGGCCCACGGCGCCTTTGCAGGCGCTGGCGCTCACCCGACCGGCGCGGTGCCCGGCGCCGCGCCGTGAACATGCATCCACCAGAGTTGTCGGCCATTTCAGGAATGCAACATCATCCAGGGCGCAAACGCTGGCGGACTTGGATGGTCGCCCTGGCGGCTGTCTGGCTGGCGGGCTGCGCGCTGATGCCAGAGCGCGTGCCGCTGGGGGCAACGCGTGCCGAGATCGAGCGCCGCCTGGGTCGTCCGACAATGGTTCATGCGCTGGCCGACGGCACCCGGTTGCAGTACTCGCGCCAGCCTGCGGGTCAGGAGGTGTACAACCTCGACCTCGATGGAGGCGGACACTTGCGCCAGATCGAGCAGGTGATGGACGCGGCCTGGCTGCAACGCATTGAGGTCGATCGCTGGACGCGCGAAACCGCCAAGCTGTATCTGGGCCGACCGGCGCTCGTCGAGCGTGTCGCGAGCTGGGACGGCGACATCTGGACCTACCGTTTTCAGTCGATCACCGGCCCGCGCCAGGTGCACCTGCATCTGGACGCCGCTGGCGTGGTGCGGCGCCTGATGTTCACCGATGAGCCCTTGCCGGATGACGCGTTTGGCTTTGGGCGCTGAAACGCCCGCTCACCATCCCTTCACCCTACCCGACATACTTGGTTTCCACCTGCCCCATGAGAGTCATCTTCGCCGGTACGCCTGAATTTGCCCGTGTGGCGCTGGAGCGCCTGCACGGCGCCGGCTTTGATACCGTGCTGGTGTTGAGCCAGCCCGATCGCCCCGCTGGGCGAGGCATGAAGCTGCTGGCTTCCCCGGTCAAGCAATACGCGCTGGAACAGGGCATGCCCGTGGCACAGCCGCGCAGTCTGCGCCTGGATGGCAAGTTTCCCGAGGAGGCGGCGGCCGCCCGGGCCGCGATCGAAGCGGCCGAGGCGGATGTGATGGTGGTTGCGGCTTATGGCTTGATCTTGCCGCAGTGGGTGCTGGATGCGCCCGCGAAAGGTTGTCTGAATATCCATGCCTCGTTGCTGCCCCGCTGGCGCGGTGCGGCGCCGATCCACCGGGCCATCGAAGCGGGCGATGCGCAAACGGGGGTCACCATCATGCAGATGGATGCAGGGCTCGACACCGGCGACATGCTGGTGCATGAAACCCTGGCGATCCAGCCTGATGACACCACCGGCAGCCTTCACGACCGATTGGCAGACCTGGGTGGGCGCTTGATCGTGGAAGCCCTGGAACTGGCCGCTTGCGGGGGCCTGAAGCCCGAACCGCAGCCCGCAGTGGGCGTGACCTACGCCCACAAGATCGACAAAGCCGAAGCGGCCATCGATTGGCAGCAAAGCGCCCAGGCCATCGCGCTGCGCGTGCGTGCATTCAATCCTGCGCCGGGCGCCGTGGTGCGGCTCGATGGTGAGGCGGTGAAGGTGTGGGGCGCCTTGCCCGAACCGACGCAGGCCAGCAGTGGACCAGCGGGAGAGGTGGTGGCGGTCGATACGCAGGGCATCCATGTGCGCACGGGTGCGGGTTTGCTGTGTCTGACCGAGTTGCAGCGGGCGGGCGGCAAGCGCTTGCCAGTCGCTGATTTCCTGCGTGGCTTCCCCGTGTCGCCTGGGCAGGTTTTCGACGCTTCCTCCAGGCCCAAAACGGGCGGCTGAGCATGTTCTGGTTGCGCGAACACCGCGAGCGCGCGGAATACTGGGATGGGTTTCGCGATCAGACGACGGTGGCGCTGGGCATCAGCGCATGGGGCTTGATGACTGGCGTGGCCATGGTGAAGTCGGGGCTGTCCGTGGTCGAAGCCGTGTTGATGACCTTGATTGTTTATGCCGGCAGTGCGCAGCTGGCGGCCGTGCCCATGATCGCGTCGGGCGCACCCATGTGGGTCATCTTGGCCGCTGCCTTTTGCGTGAATCTGCGGTTTGTGGTGTTTTCAGCGCATTTGAGGCCTTATTTGATGCACTTGCCGCGATGGCGGCGCTTGGTGTCGGGCTATGTGACGGGCGATCTGAGTTACGTGTTTTTTGCCAAACGCTATGCCAAGCCGGGGGAAACGCCTGACGAGCTGCTGGGGCAGCAGTCGTATCTGATGGGCAATTGCGCCGTCAATTACCTTGCCTGGATGACCGCCAGCTTGGTGGGCATCTTGCTGGCCAATGCCATTCCCACCCATTGGGGGCTGGGCTTTGCCGGCATCCTCGCCTTGCTCGGGGTGCTGAGCTCGCTGGCGAGCTCGCCGCTGCGCATCGTCTCGGCCGGGGTGGCCGGGGCAGCCGCGGTGGCGGCCTACGCCTTGCCGCTCAAACTCAATATTCTGGTGGCCATTGCGAGCGCGGTGGCCATTTGTCTGGTGATGGAGCGGCGAGATCCGACGGTCCCGGGAGGCCGCCATGTTTGACGTGGACGGCTGGACCCTGCTCACCATCCTGGCCATGGGCGTGATCACAGTGATCACTCGGGGTTTCTTCTTTATGTCGGACAAGGACTGGACCCTGCCCCACTGGGCGCAGCGCGGCCTGCAATACGCCCCGATTGCGGCGCTGTCGGCCGTGGTTTTGCCTGAAATCGTCATGAGCGAGGGCCTGTTGATCCAGACCTGGATGGATGCACGCTTGTTCGCAGCTGCGGCGGGTCTGGCCTGGTTTTACAGGCGGCGCGGTGTGTTGGGCACCATCGTGGCGGGCATGACGGTGTACCTGCCGTTGCACCTGGGCCTGGGCTGGTGAAGGGCGGATGGCGAGGAGTGGGACAATACGCGGCCCGCTCCGACGGTTGTCACGATCATGTGGCCTTAAGCTCGGGGCACCAGACTCCGGGTCTTTGCGCCCCGACGGCGCCCCACCGAGGGCGACTCTTTTTGATGCCAACATGACCACCACAGCCGCTTACCCCGAACCCGTTGCCCCCTTGATTTCGGTGTTGATTCCCGCCAAGAACGAGGCAGGCAACATCGGCACACTGGTGGGCGAGGTGGCGGCGGCTTTGTCGCCGGTGTGCCGCTTTGAGGTGGTGCTGGTGGACGACGGCAGCACCGATGGCACCGCCGCCGAATTTGTTCAGGCCTGCAAAGACCTGGGCGCGCAGGGCCAGTTGGTGCAGCACCAGGCCAGCGTGGGTCAGAGCACGGCGGTGGCCACGGCCGCGCGCCATGCGCGGGGCAAGTACCTGGTCACCATCGATGGCGATGGCCAGAACGATCCGGCCGACATCCCTGAACTTGCTGCGTGCCGCGCAAGAGATTGCACCGTCTGCCGAACACTTCTGCATCGCTGGCTACCGCAAGAACCGGCAGGACACCGAGTGGAAGAAGTTCCAGTCGCGCATTGCCAACGGCGTGCGCCAGCGCATCCTGAACGATCAGGTGCCTGACACGGGCTGTGGCTTGAAGCTCATTCCCAAGCAGACATGGGAAGTGCTGCCCTATTTCGACCACATGCACCGCTTCATTCCCGCGCTGGTGTGCCGCATCGGCGGCACGATCCGCGTGGTGCCGGTGAACCACCGCGCCCGCGGCGTGGGCGTGTCCAAGTACACGGCCTGGAACCGTCTGTGGGTGGGGCTGGTGGACATGGCCGGTGTGGCCTGGCTGGCACGCCGCGCCAAGCGGCCTGTGATTGTTGGGCACCAGCGAGTGGCCTTTGCTGACCACCATGAAAAGTCTGCTTAAGCCTCTGCTGCTGGCGTTCGCCCTGGGCCTGGCGTTTTTCTCCATCCACCTGGGCTGGTGGGGCCCGGTGACAGAAGATGTGTTGCTGCAGCGCCTGTTTGCACAACACTGGGCCGTGGCCTGGCCGGTGTTCGTTCTGGGCTCGGTGATCTACACCGCGCTGGGTGGCCCGCGACAGGTGCTGGCACTGAGTTGCGGGGTGTTGTTCGGGGGGCTCAATGGCGCGCTGATCGGTACCTTGCTCACGGGCCTGGGCGCTTTGGTCACCATGCTGGCGGTGCGGCGCCTGAGCCTGGTATGGGTGCGCAAACGCTACGAGCGCAAGATCGCGCTGATCAAGGCCGTGTTGGCCGAAGACACCTGGATCTGGGTGTGTGTGATCCGCCTGATGCCTGTGGGCAGCAACCTGGTGACCAATATCGCCGCGGCATTGGCCGATCTGCGCTTGAGTTCGGTATTCCTTGGCAGCCTGCCGGGCTACTTGCCGCAAATGATGATTTTCAGCTTCGCGGGTGCTGGCTTCGCGCTGCACGATGGCTCCAAGCTCTGGATCAGTCTGGGCATGCTGGTGCTGTCCACCGCGCTGGGCCTGTACCTTTACCACCACGGTTTCAAACAGCGGCTGCGCCGCTACAAGCTCGAACACGCGCATGACGATGCACAACAACCCGCAATCTGATTTGGATGCCCGCCGTCACACCCTGTGGTGGGTGCTGGCCCTGATCGTGGTGTTGTTCCTGGGTGTGGGTTTGCGATACCCGTGGCCGGCCGATGAGCCGCGTTTTGCGCAGATCGCACGCGAAATGGTGGAGAGCGGCCAGTGGCTGTTTCCGACCCGCGGGGGCGAGTTCTACCCCGACAAACCGCCGGTGTTCATGTGGATCAGCGCGGCGTTTTTTGCCCTGATCGGCAACCTCAAGGTGGCCTTTCTGCTGCCCAGCACCTTCGCCGCCATCGGCACGCTGTTGCTGGTGCACGATCTGGGCAAGCGCCTGTGGAATCCGCAGGTGGCGTTCTGGGCGGTGTTGGTGCTGGCCTTCACACCGCAATTCCTGTTGCAAGGCAAGGCCGCGCAAATCGACGCCCTGGTCACTTTCTGGATCACGCTGGGTTGTTACGGCCTGGTGCGCCATTTCATCACCGGGCCCCACTGGCGCTGGTATTTCGTGAGCTGGGTCGCGATGGGTCTGGGCATCATGACCAAGGGCGTGGGCTTCCTGCCGCTGCTGATGCTGTTGCCCCTGGCGCTGTGGGTGAAGAACCCGCCAGCGGTCAACGATGAAGACAAGGTCTGGCGCTGGCGGGCGCTGGCAGGGCTGCTGGTGTTGCTGCTCACCGTGGCCTGCTGGCTGGGGCCGATGCTGTGGCAGGTGCATGTGCAAGGCACCGATGAATTGCTCGCCTACCGCAACAACATCCTGTTCCGCCAGACCGCCGAGCGGTACGCCAATGCCTGGGGCCATATCAAGCCCTGGCACTACTTTCTGACCCAGGCCATGCCCCTGGTGTGGTTCCCATTGCCCTTCATCGCCCTGGCGATGATCAAACCGCTGGCGTCGTTGCTGCGCCGTGATGCCAAGCTGCGGGTGCTGCTGGTCTGGGTCGCATTGGTGGTGGTGTTCTTCTCCATCAGCAAGGGCAAGCGCGAGGTGTATATCTTCCCGGCCCTGCCCATGCTGGCGCTGGTGATGGCGGTGTTGTGGACATGCGGCGCGCGAGAGCAAGCCGGCGCGGGTGCTGGCTGCCGTGTTGCCCTGGGTGCTGGCGCTGACCGCGGTGGCGATTTCGGGCCTGGGCGCGGTGATCCAATGGGCGCCCCACAAGCTTTCGGCGCGCTTGCAGGAATACAGTGAACTGCTGGACACGCTGGGCCTGCCGCTGGTGGGGCTGGGCGTTGTCTTGCTGGTGTTGCTGATCGCGCTGCGCAAGCGCGATCTGTTTGTGCGCATGGCGGTCAACAGTCTGGCGATCTGGGTGTTCGTGTCGCTGGTGGCCTGGCCGCGCGTGGATCCGCACCGCACGCCGCAGCAGATCATGGCCGATGTGGAGGACCATTTGCCGCCGGGCGCCGAGCTGGGCCTGTTGCAGTTCAAGGAGCAGTTTCTGCTGTTCAGCCAGCGCCAGCTGACCCACTTCAGCTACCTCTCGCAAGCTCGAAGAGCAGGAGCGGCGGGCCTGGTTGTGGGTGCATGAAGCACCCAACCGTTTCGTGCTCACGCCCACCGATGCCGAGCTGAACTGTTTTGACTTCAGCCACGCGGTGTCGCTGGGCGAGGCGCACCGGCGTGAGTGGGTGTTGCTGGGCAGCGAATCGCTCAACGCCGAATGCGCTGCGCCGTTGCGCGACAAGCGCTACGTCTACCAACCCGACACCCAAGGCGTCTTGCCATGAGCGAGCTCATGACCACGACCCCCGCGCTGCGCAAACTGCTGGTGACCGGTGCGGCCGGCTTCATCGGCTTCCACCTGTGCAACCGCCTGCTCGACCTCGGCTTCGCGGTGGAGGGGCTGGACAACATGAACCTGTACTACGAGCCCGAGCTCAAGCGGGCGCGCCTGGCCCTGTTGCGCGAGCGCGACGGGCTTTGTGTTCCATCAGGTCGATCTGGCCGACCGCGAGGCCATGGCGGCGCTGTTCGCCGCCGGGCAGTACGACGGCGTGGTGCACCTGGCCGCGCAGGCCGGTGTGCGCTACTCGGTGGAAAACCCGATGGCCTACCTCGACAGCAATCTGGCGGGCATGTTGACCGTGCTGGAGGGCTGCCGCCACAACGGCGTGAAGCACCTGGTCTACGCCTCATCGAGCTCGGTGTACGGCGCGGCCACGCAGATGCCGCTGACCGAAACGCTCAACACCGACCACCCGATCTCGCTGTACGCGGCCAGCAAAAAAGCCAACGAGCTGATGGCCCACAGCTACAGCCACCTCTACGGCATTCCAGCGACGGGCCTGCGCTTCTTCACGGTGTACGGCCCCTGGGGCCGGCCCGACATGGCGATCTTCAAGTTCGTGCGCGCGGTGATCGATGGCCAGGCCATCGATGTCTACAACCACGGCGACATGCTGCGCGACTTCACCTATGTGGACGACGTGGTCGCCGCGGTGGTGGGGTGTTGAAGCAACCGCCCGTGACAGTCAGCAGACAGCGCGCCCCACAAGGTGATCAACGTGGGCAACAACGGCCCGGTGCCGCTGCTGGAATTCATCGCCTGCATCGAAGCGGCCACCGGTTTGCCAGCGGTGAAAAACCTGCTGCCCATGCAGCCGGGCGATGTGCCCAAGACCTGGGCCGACACCACCGCGCTGGAGGCGGGCTACGGCTTGCGGCCGCACACCGATTTGCGCGTGGGCGTGCAGCGGTTTGTGGACTGGTACCGCGACTACTACGGCTTGCCCGGCCAAAGCCTGAGCTTTGCGGCCCGCGCTGCAGCCAGGGCTGGCCGAGCGCCAGCCTGCGATCGAGATGCCCGAGCAGATCACCAGCGTCCACAGGGTGTGGCTCGGGTGGTGGGCACCGCGCAGGGTTTGCGTGACGCCGGCGATCAGGCCGACGATCAGCACCAGCGCCAGCCAGCGCCAGCCGGGAGCGGCTGAGCGCTGTGTCCGGCCGGGGGGCACAGCCAGGGCAGGCACAGCGCGAAGAAGGCCAAGGCGCTGGAGGCGTGGCCGCCGGGAAAGCAGCGGCCACCGCCGCCATCGCCCACGCCCAGCAACCAGTGCGAGACATAGCGGGCGCTCGCCGCCAAAGGCCTGCAGGTCCCAGGGGCAGCTGGTGCGGCTGTTGATCTTGACCAGGTTCACCACCAGCAGCGAGGCCAGCACCAGGCCCACCAGCAGCCAGCGCTCGCGCCGGGGCAGCCCGCCGGCTGCGCACGGGCCAGCTGGCCCAGGCCAGCATCACCACGAACAGCAACTGGGCCACCAGCCGAGCTGGTCGTGCAGCACGGTGGAGAGCACCAGTTGTCTTTCAGGGGGAAGCCTTCGGGCGTGCCGATGTGCTTGCATCACCACCATGTCCAGCCCGGTGAAGTCCCAGCCCAGGGTGAGCACGCGAGCAGCACCAGCCAGGCGCAGCGACCAGGGGTCTAGCGAGCTGTGGCGCTGCGGGCAGCGTGCGCCGCAGGGACGGGGGAGCGAGAATTTGCATGCCGGCAGCTTAGGCGGGGCACTTTAAGGCAACCTTAACCGGCGTCGGGATAATGGTCGTTTTGACTTGTGGGGCCTGTCGGGCCCGTTGTCGCCATGCGTGCACTTGTGGTGGAAGACGATCCGGGCATCGCCGGGGGCTTGAGCGACTCGTTGCGGCGCGCGGGCTACGCCGTGGACGTGTGCGCCACGCTGGACCAGGCCTGGGGCGCGCTGGTGGTGGAGCCGTTTGACGTGATGCTGCTGGACCTGGGTCTTGCCCGATGGCGATGGTCTGGACTTGCTGGCGCGCGTGCGCCGCACCGCCAGTCCGCAGCGGCACGCTGCCGCACCACGACATGCCGGTGCTGATCATGACCGCGCGCGATGGCGTGAGCGACCGCATCGGCGGGCTCGACAGCGGCGCCGACGACTACATCGTCAAGCCCTTTGACCCCAACGAACTGCTGGCCCGCCTGCGCGCCATGTTGCGCCGCGCCGGCGGGCGCAGCAACCCGGTGATCGAACACGGCGATCTGGTGATCGACCCGGCGGCCCACACGGTGGAGCGCGCGGGCGAGAGCGTGGTGCTGGGCGGCAAAGAGTTTGCCCTGCTGCTGGCCTTGTTGCAGGCGACGCCCCAGGTGTTGTCGAAGTCGCGCCTGGAGTCGGCGCTGTACGGGTTTGGCGAATCGCTGGAGAGCAACGCCATCGAGGTGCACGTGCACCACCTGCGGCGCAAGCTGGGCGAATCGCTGATCAAGACGGTGCGCGGCGTGGGCTATTTCATTCCCCGCGAAGCCGATACGGCGCAGCCACCAGCGCCGGCGCGGGGCAAAGCCCCATGAAGCCGCCGCATCGACCGACTCGCCAGCAACCCACCTTGCAGCGCTACCTGCTGCGCTGGGCCCTGGGCGCCGTGTTGCTGGTCTGGCTGACGCTGCTGGCCGTGGCCTGGAGCACCGGCCTGCGGGAGTCGCGCAAGTTTTCCGACGGCCAGCTGGTGTCGGTGGCGCGCCTGTGGCTGCAGACGGTGCCCGCTTCGCAGGTGGCGCTGGACCCGGCCGTGCTGAACGGCATGCGCCACGAGTACCTGCAGGACGTGGCGGTGATGGACTGGCTGGACGGGCGGCTGGTGATCGACAGCCACCACATGGCCGATGGCCTGAAGCTCGGCCGATATTCCGGAGCACGGGTTTGCCACGCGTGGTGCACCGGTCGCCAGCGAGCGACAGCGAGCGGCGGCTGTACACCGTGGCCATCGGTGCAAAACGGTCATCAGCGCCGCGTGGTGGTCTTGATGGACATGCAAAAGCGCGGCGAGCTGGGCAAGGACATCGCCGAGCACGTGGCCGCAGCCGGCCTTGCTGATTTTTCCGCTGGTGGCCCTGTTGCTGTGGTGGGCGATTCGCCGGGGTTTGCGCCCGCTGGACCAGCTCTCCAGCGAGGTGGCGGCGCTCGATGGGTTTTGCCGGCCAGCGCTGGACGCCGAGCACCGGTTTCGGGAATTCAACAGCACGGTGCTCGGCCATCAACACGCTGGTGGACAGCCTGCAGAACCAGGCCGAGCGGGAGCGTGACTTTGCCTCGGACGTGGCGCACGAGCTGCGCACGCCGCTGGCCGCCATGACCTTGCTGGCCAGCGCCGCGCAGGCCGACCCCTCGCCCGAGCGGCTGGCGCAGCTGGAGCAGGAGTCTTTGCGGGCCGGGCGCATTCTGGCGCAGCTGCTGGACCTGGCGCGCGCCCAGCGGGCGGGAGCGCGACGATGGCGCCGGCGGTGGTGGACGTGGGTGAGGTGGCGCTGCAACTGGTGGCCGACCATGCCCAGAAAGCCCACGAAACCGACCACGAGCTGTCGCTCTCGCGGCCCGATGCGCCGGTGACGCTGGCGGTGCCGCCCCTGCTGCTGGAGCTGGCCTTGCGCAACCTGATCGACAACGCCTTGCAGCACACGCCGCCCGACACCCAGGTGAGTGTGGAGCGTTGAGCAAGACGGCAACGTGAGAATCCGCGTGTCGGTGTCGGACGATGGCCAGCAGCGCCACGCGCCGCCGACGCTGCCGGCCGATCGGGGCGGGCTGGGTCTGGGCCTGCGGCTGGTGGAGCGCATCGCCGAAGAAATGGGCGCGACCCTGGTGCGCGATCAAGGCGTGCCACCCATGAGCACCCGCTTCACGCTGCGCTGGATCGTTTGACGGGCTGGCGCAAGCCGCGCTTAAGCAGGCGTTGATCGTCGCAGATCCTGACGCACTGCCGGATCCCCATGCCTTAAGGATGAGATAACGTCGGCTGTCTGAGCTGCGTCGGCCAGTGTGTGCTGGTGTCTCCGTATTTCCATGTTCTCGTCTGCTTCCCCCGCTCCGCCGTCTCAGCGGCCAAGCCTGCAGACACTGCCCAGGCTGCCTGGTGCGCGGTGTGGGGCCTGGCCCTGTGGATGGCCACGGTGGGCAACCTGCCGCTGTGGCAAAAGCTGCTGATGCTGGACCAAGCCTTGCCCAGCGCGGCGTGTTGCTGGCGCTGCCATGGGCCTGATGGTGCTGGGCGGCACGGCGGCGCTGCTGTCGCTGCGTGCACTGGCCGCGCATCTACCGTCCGCTGGCCTCGGTGCTGGTGCTGGTGACCGCCTTCAACAGCTACTTCATGTGGCAGTACCAGGCGGTGATCGACTCCACCATGCTGGCCAACGTGATGCACACCGATGCCAACGAGGTGCGCGATCTGATGTCGTGGCGCCTGGTGGCGAGCGTGTTGCTGATCGCCGGGCCCGGCCTTGTGGTGGATCTGGCGCAAGCCCATGGTCGCGCGCTCGTTGTGGAGCGCATCTGGGGCGCAATGTGCGTCGGGCGCGCTGGTGGGGCTGGCCCTGGTGGTGGCGGTCGGTCTGGCGGGCTACCAGGGGCTGTCGTCGCTGATGCGCAACCAGAAGGAGGTGCGCTACATGATCAACCCGCTCAACAGCGTGTACGCGCTCGGGCGTGCTGGTGGCGCGAGCAGATTGCCGCGCGAGGTGCGGGCGCTGAAGCCTGTGGGCGAAGACGCGCAGCTGGGTGCCAGCTATGCGGCGCAAGCGCGTGGCGCCTTGCTGATGCTGGTCGTGGGTGAAACGGCGCGTGCGCAGAACTGGCAGCTCAATGGCTACCCACGGCCCACCACGCCCAGGCTGGCCCAATGGCAGACCCAGGGCGATCTGGTGAACTTCAGCGACGTGAGCTCCTGCGGCACCAACACCCAGGTGTCGGTGCCCTGCATGTTTTCGCCGCTGACCCGCGATCAGGGCGGCGACCAGCCTGCCCGACGCAAGAGAACCTGCTCGATGTGTTGCAGCGCGCCGGCCTGGCGGTGCTGTGGATCGACAACCAGTCGGGTTGCAAAGGTGTTTGCGACCGCGTGCCCAATGTGGACACCCGCACCCTGCAGTTGCCCGGTCTGTGTGGCGATGGCGAATGCGCCGACACGGTCATGCTCGACGGGCTGGATGCCCGCATCGAAGCGCTGGACCCGGTGCGCCGCGCCAAAGGCGTGGTGCTGGTGATGCACCAGATGGGCAGCCACGGCCCGGCCTATTTCAAGCGCCGCCCGCCCGATATGCAGGCCGTTTCCAGCCCGAGTGCGCCAGCGCCACCTTGTCGGACTGCCCGCCCGAGCAGCTGGTCAACGCCTACGACAACACCATTGCCCAGACCGATGCTTTTCTGGACCAGCGTGCTGCAATGGCTGACAGGCGCGGGCCGACCAGGGCACCAACGACACGGGGCTGATCTACATGTCGGACCACGGCGAGTCGCTGGGCGAAAACGGCCTGTACCTGCACGGTGTGCCCTACGCCCTCGCGCCCGAGCAGCAAACCCACGTGCCCATGGTGAGCTGGCTGTCGCCAGGCCTGCAGACGCGCTCGGGCGTCAGCGACTGCCTGTCTGAAAGGCCGCTCGGCCGAGCCGGTGTCGCACGACAACCTGTTCCACACCGTGCTGGGCTTGATGGATGTGAAGACGCAGGTCTACGACCCTGCGCTGGATGCTTTCGCGCCCTGTGGTGCGAAGTGACGTCGTCACGGCGGTGCTGCGGGCAGGCTGAGGCGCACGAGCAAGCCGCCCAGGGGGCTGGTTTCCAGCGCGATGCTCGCCGCCGTAGAGCTCCACCAGATCGGCCACGATGGCCAGGCCCAGGCCGCTGCCGGGCACGCGTTCATCGAGCCGCCCGCCGCGCGACAAGGCGGTCTCGCGATGGGCCAGCGCAATGCCTGGGCCATCGTCTTCGATCGCGGATGTCCAGCGGTCGCCGCGCTGCGCGCGCGCTCACATGCACCGTGTGCTGCGCCCATTGCGCGGCGTTCTCCAGCAGGTTGCCCAGCATCTCCTGCAGGTCTTGTTCTTCGCCGGCAAAGGCCCAGTCGGCGGGCGTGTCGCTGGTGGTGAAGCGTCAATGCCCGCGCTGCGTTCACGCGCTGCATCACGCGCAGCAGCCCGCCGATCACCGGGCGCCACCGGTGTGCGCAGGCCGGGCAGGCGGGTGGAAGCGGCCACGCGCGCGCGGGCCAGATGCCAGTCGATGTGGCGCCGGGCGATGTCTCACCTGTTCGCTGCACCAGCGCGGGCAATTCGGGCGCCGGCTGTGGCTGGCCACCGATTGTTCGGCCGCCTGGCCCAGCACGGCCAGCGGTGTCTTGAGCGCATGCGCCAGATTGCCCGCCTGCGTTCGCGCGCGGGCGACCACCTCGGCGTTGCGGTCCAGCACGCCGTTGAAGTCGTCGATCAGCGGCTGCATTTCGAGCGGAAACGCGCCTTGCAGCCGCGGGCTGCTTGCCTTCGCGCACCGCTTGCAGAGCGGTCTGCATGTTGCGCAAGGGCGCCAGGCCAATGGCCACCTGGGCCCAGGCGGCCAGCGCCAGCAGGCAGCGCCAGGGCAGCGAGGGCCAGCGCCAGCGTGCGGTTGAAGCTCTGCGATGGCGGCCAGCGTTTGCTGCGAGTCCGACGGCCACCACCAGCCGCCAGCGCGCATCGGGGCTGTCGGCGCTGCGCACGGTGCGCTCGATCATCATCACGCTGGCGCCCTGCGGGCCGTTGCCGTGGTGCACATGCACGGCGCCATCTGTCCAGCGCATCGGCGGCCAGCGTCAGTTGCGTGTCCCACAGCGAGCGCGAGCGCAGCACGCCAGCGCGTGTCTGCTGGTTCGGGCTGATCTGGTCGATTTGCCAGTAGAGGCCGGAAAAGGGCGTTTGCCAGCGCGGGTCCGACAGCGCCTGCGGGTCGATCAGCGGCTGGCCCTGGGCATCAAACTCCAGCTGCGCCGTGAGCTGGTCGAGCTGCTGGGTCAGCGTCACCTCGAACTGGCGCATCACATGGTCTTTGAACAGGCCGCTGAGAAACCAGCCCGAGAGCATCAGCGCCAGAGCCAGGGCCACCAGCGTGGCCGCGAGCAGGCGAAAGCGCAGCGAGTGCGCCCAATGGCGCGTGCGGTCGGGCAGCTCGGCGGGCGTTGCATTCGGGTCGCGTCATGCGGGCGCGGTCAACCGGTAGCCCATGCCGCGCACGGTCTCGATCAGCTCGGGCGGCAGCTTCTTGCGCAGGCGGCCGACGAACACTTCGATGGTGTTGGAGTCGCGGTCGAAGTCCTGCGCGTAAATGTGCTCGGTGAGTTCGCTGCGCGAGACCACGCGTGCCTGGGCGGTGCATCAGGTAAGCGAGCACCTTGTATTCGTGGCTGGTCAGGGTGACGGGCTGGCCGGCCACGGTGACGCGGCCGCTGCGCGTGTCCAGCGCCACGCGCGCCGCATTGCAGCACCGGCGAAGCCTGGCCGTTGGCGCGCCGGATCAGCGCGCGCAGGCGTGCCAGCAGCTCTTCCATGTGAAAGGGTTTGGTGAGGTAGTCGTCGGCACCGGCGTCGATGCCCGCCACCTTTTCGCTCCAGTTGTCGCGCGCCGTCAGGATCAGCACGGGCATGGTGCGCCCCGCATCGCGCCAGCGCTTGAGCACCGACAAGCCGTCCAGCACCGGCAGGCCCAGATCGAGCACCACCGCGTCAAAGGTTTCGGTGTCGCCCAGGAAATGCGCGTCGCGGCCGTTGTCGGCTTCGTCCACGGCGTAGCCCGCGTCTTGCAGGCCCTGGCGCAGCTGCGCGCGCAGCGTGGGTTCGTCTTCGACCAGCAGGATGCGCATGGCGTCAGGCGTTCAGTGGTGGCGGCGCGTGCGCAACACCTCGGCCGTGCGCGCATCGAGCAACAGTTTGACCAGTTGGCCATCGGCCCGCAGCAGCTTGACTTCGTAGGTCCACAAGCCGTCTTCGCGCTCCAGCTCGATCTTCAGCACCTGCCCAGGATGGTCTTTGGCGATGCGTGGCGAGCACCTGCTCCAGCGGCATCACCTCACCGGCCTGCACCGCGCGGTGGGCGCGCTCGTGGTCATCGTCGTCGCTCGCGCTGGGCCGTGCCGAGGCTGACCAGCAGCGCCAGCAGCACAGCGGTGGTCATCGGTAGGCGAGCGCTCAAGGCGGGTGTGAAAGAAGGGCATGCGGTCATTGTCCCTCAGGCTTTCTGAATCGCAGATGAACGCGCGCTTCAGAAACGGTACAGCTGCCCTGGCGCAGCATCGGTCCCAGATCACTGCAACCCGGTTTCTGGAGCACCACACGATGAACCCAACACCCACCGCCGACCGTCTCACGCTGGCGCGCGGCCAGGCCCTGTCAAAGCCGATCGACACCGAGGCGCCCCTGTGGCAAGTCGAGCAAGGCATGTTGCTGGTCGAGGTTGCGCAAGCGTCGGGTGAAGCCACATGGCACCTCGCCCTGCCTGGCGACTGGCTGAACCTGCCCCGCGCCTGCGGGCTCGACGAAGGCACCCAGGCCACGGCCCTCTTGCCCAGCCGTTTGCGCACCGTGCCCCAGGCCGACCGCCTGAGCCGCGAGAGCCTGCTCGGCCGGCTGGTCGCGCAGCAGCAGCGCTGGAGCATGCACCTGATGGCCCTGCGCTCGGGGTCGGTGGAGCGGCGCATCCGCCACCTGCTGAACCTGACCCGCCTGGCCATGGGCGGCGCACGCCAGGGCGCCGCCGTCGCGATGCCGATCCTGCGCGACATGGCCACGCTGGTGGATGCCGTGCCCGAGACCGTGTGCAGGGTGCTGGTGCGTTTGCAGCCACGCCAGCGCGAACGGGCGGCGAGAAGTCCGCTGCCCGCCCTGGCCTGAAGGTCCATGAAGGTCTGCCATTCACCTGCCGCCCTCGCGCAACCCACCCTGATTCAACCCCAAGTCCCCATGTTCAGAAAGCCCTTCGCCATGAACCTCCATTCGAAACAACCCCTTGTTGCCGGCCTTGCGCTGGCCTTGCTGGCCGCCTTGCAATGGCCCACCGCCGCGCTCGCTGGCGACACCACGCCCGCCGCCCAACTCCAGCGCTGGAGCGCACAAGCGGGCAGCGCCGGGCAATGCCCAGCGCGGCCAGGCCTTCTTCAACAGCCAAGCACGGCGCCGAATGGTCTTGCGCCTCCTGCCACGGCACGCCGCCCACCGCCCAGGGCAAACACGCCAACACCGGCAAAACCATCGCGCCGCTGGCCCCGGCCTTCAACCCCAAGGCCTTCACCGACACCGCCAAGGTCGACAAATGGTTTCGCCGCAACTGCAAGGACGTGGTGAGCCGCGAATGCAGCGCGGCGGAGAAGGCCGATGTGCTGGCCTATCTGAACAGTCTCAAGTGAAGCCGCGCGCCTCATCTGTCACCACTCACACTCACTTCATAGGAACCCACATGAACACCACCACCCATTTGACCCGACGTTCGCCGCCTGGTTGCCGCTGCCCTGGGCCTGGCCGCCCTGGGCGCGGCCCATGCCGACAGCGACCGCATGATGCCGCGCCAGCGTGCCGCCGGCCTACACCCAGGAGTGCGCGGCCTGCCACACCGCCTACCCGCCGGGCATGCTGCCCGCGCCGTCCTGGCAACGCATCATGGGCGGGCTGGACAAGACCACTACGGCACCGACGCTTCGCTCGATCCGGCCACGGTGAAACAGCTTTCCGCCTGGCTGCAGACCCATGCGGGCACCTACAAGCGCGTGCGCGAAGCGCCGCCCGAAGACCGCATCACCCGCTCGGCCTGGTTTGAGCGCAAACACCGCGACAGTGGCGCCCGTCGGTCTGGAAGCTGCCCAGCGTGAAGAGCGCGGCCAACTGCGCCGCCTGCCACGCCGGCGCCGACCAGGGCGACTTTGACGACGACAACCTCGATCTTCCCCGCCGGGCTGGATGCCGCGCATGCGCCGCGCCTGGCGCGACTGAACCCAGGAGCATCCGCGATGCAAGCCCACCCCACCTTCGACACGACCACCACGCCGCCACTAGCGCACGGCCACCGTGCGCCCGCCGCCTGGTCACCGATGCGCCCACGCGCATGTTCCACTGGCTGTTCGCCCTGAGCTTTCTGGGCGCCTACCTCACCGCCGACGGCGAGCGCTGGCGCATGCTGCATGTGACGCTGGGCTACACCATGGCCGGCCTGCTGGTGTTTCGCGTGCTCTACGGCCTGCTGGGGCCGCGCCAGTCTGGCCTGGGCCTGTTGTGGCGCAAGCTGGCGGGCGCGCCCGCCTGGCTGGCATCGTTCAAGGAGTGCGCCGGGCGCTCTCGGCGCATCAACTGGCGCCAGGGGCAAAACCTGTTGATGGCGCTGGCGGTGATCGCTCTGCTGGCCATGGTGGTGCCGCTCACGCTGCACCGGCTACGCCACCTTCAACGACTGGGGCGACTTTCTGGGCGGCGACTGGCTGGGCGAGTTGCACGAATTTTTTGGCGAAGCCATTCTGTTTGTGGTGCTGGCCCACGTGGCGCTGGTCGCGGGTCTGAGTCTGTTGCGCCGCAAGAACCAGGCTTTGCCCATGTTGACCGGGCGCGTGGCAGGCCCTGGCCCCGATCTGGTGAAGAAGAACCGGGTCTGGCTCGCGGCCTTGTTGTTGATCGCGGTGTTGGCCTATGGCGCCTGGGAGTGGCAGCAGTCGCCCAATGGACTGATTCCCACCAGCGCTTTCAGCGGCGCATCCCGTGACCATCACGACGATGATGACGATTGAACGCGCCGCGTTGTTTGAAATCTCTGCTTGCCAAGGAGCAAGACATGAACGTCTACATGTGTGTGGTGTGCGGTGTTGTGTACGACGAAGCCGCCGGCTGGCCCGAAGAAGGCATTGCGCCCGGTACGCGCTGGGCCGATGTGCCCGCCGACTGGCGTTGCCCGGAATGTGGTGTGGGCAAGGCGGATTTCGTGATGAGCGCGGTCTGAGTCTGGTGCACCTCGCGTGTTGAAGACGGGTGCAGCGGCTTGAAGCGCCATCGCGTCGAAAGCTTTGACGCAGAACTTGACGGTACCGGTATGCGCACGTCGAGGTGGCGGTATAAGCCCAGATGAACCTTTCACTTCACCGCCAGCCCATGAACCCAGACGCCCCCGCTGGACTGGACCCCGCCACCGCCGCGCAGCGCCTGCGCGACGAGGGTCCGAACGAGCTGGGCGTGAGCCAGCGCCGCACGGTGCTCGAACATGGCCTGGGATGTGGTGCGCGAACCCATGTTCCTGCTGCTGATGGGCGCCGGGTCGATCTACCTCGCCATGGGCGATGCCCATGAAGCCATGATCCTGCTGGGCTTTGTGGTCATCATCATGGCCATCACCGTCTTGCAGGAGCGGCGCACCGACAACGCCCTGGAAGCCTTGCGCGATCTCTCCAGCCCGCGCGCGCTGGTCATGCGCGGTGGCGAAACGCTGCGCATCCCGGGGCGCGAGGTGGTGCGCGAGGATGTGCTGCTGCTGGCCGAGGGCGACCGCGTACCGGCCGATGGCCTGTTGCTGCAGGCGCACGAACTCGCCACCGATGAATCCATGCTCACCGGCGAGTCCGAGGCGGTGCCCAAGCAACTGCCCGACGGGCGCGGTGTTCGCCGGCACCATGGTGGTGAGCGGCCAAGGCATGGTGCGGGTGACGGCCATCGGCCGCCACACCGAGCTGGGGCGCATCGGCCAATCGCTGCAGACCATTGGCTTGCAAGCCTCGCCCCTGCGCGAAGAAATGGCGCGGCTCACGCGCCGGCTGGTGGTCATCGGCGTGGCGCTGTGCGTGCTGCTGGCCGGCTTGTTCTGGCTGCTGCGCGGCGGCTGGCTGGAAGCGGTGCTGGCCGGCATCACCCTGGCCATGGGCATCCTGCCGCAGGAGCTGCCGGTCATCATGATCGTGTTCCTGGCCCTGGCCGCGCGCCGCCTGGCGGCGCACCAGGTGCTGACCCGGCGCCTCAACGCCATCGAGACCCTGGGGCAGACGACGGTGCTGTGTGTCGACAAAACCGGCACCCTGACCCAGAACCGCATGGCGGTGGCGGCCCTGTCCGTGGCGGGCGAAACGCTGGACGTCCAGCCGTTGTCGGGCGACAGCTTGCCCGAGGCCTTTCACGAGCTGATCGAATACGCCGTGCTGGCCAGTGAGATCGAACCGCACGACCCGATGGAGCAGGCGTTTCACCGGTCTGGCGGGCGCGCAACTGGAAATCACCGAGCACCTGCACCCGCAATGGACGCTGGCGCGCGAGTACGAGCTTTCACCCGAGCTGCTGGCCATGAGCCATCTCTGGCGAGACAGCGGCAAGGCCCATGACGTGGTCGCCGCCAAGGGCGCGCCTGAGGCCGTGGCCGATCTGTGTCACCTGCCGAAGCGCAGCGCGCAGCAGCTGGCCGCGCAGGCCGCTGCCATGGCCGACCGCGGCCTGCGCGTGCTGGGCGTGGCCAAGGCGCGCCACCGAGCGGAGCGCGACTGGCCCGAGATCCAGCACGATTTCGATTTCGAGTGGGTGGGCCTGGTGGGCCTGGCCGATCCGCTGCGGCCCGAGGTGCCCGAGGTCGTGGCGCAATGCCGGCGTGCCGGCATCCGCGTGGTGATGATCACCGGCGACCACCCGCGCACCGCTGCCGCCATCGCGCAGCAGGCCGGGCATCCACAGCGACGGTGTGGTGACCGGTGACGACCTCGCCGCCATGGCGCCGGCCGAGCTGGCGCGGCGCGTGGTCGAGGTGAACGTGTTTGCGCGGGTCAAGCCGCAACAGAAGCTGGCCCTGGTGGAGGCGCTCAAGGCGCGCGGCGATGTGGTCGCCATGACCGGCGACGGCGTGAACGATGCGCCCGCGCTCAAGGCCGCGCACATCGGCATCGCCATGGGTCAGCGCGGCACCGATGTGGCGCGCGAAGCCGCGTCGCTGGTGCTGCTGCAAGACGATTTTTCGTCCATCGTGCAGGCCATTCACCGGGGTCGGCGCACCTTCGCCAACCTGCGCCAGGCCATGGTCTACACGCTGGCGGTGCATGTGCCCATCATCGGGCTGGCGCTGCTGCCGGTGCTGTTTGGCTGGCCGCTGGTGCTCGCGCCGTTGCACATCGCTTTTCTGGAGCTGGTGATCGACCCCGCGTGCTCGCTGGTGTTCGAGGCCGAGGAAGGGCGATGCCGATCTGATGGAGCGCCCGCCGCGCCGGACCACCGAGCCCTTGCTGTCGGCGGCCCATGTGGCGCTCAGCCTGTTGCAGGGCGGGCTGGTCACCGCTGGCGGTGGTCGGGCCTGTACGCGTGGCTGCTGGCCCAGGGCGCGGCCGCCAGCCTGGCGAGCACGGTGGCCTTTGTGGTGCTGGTGCTGGGCAATGCGGCCCTGATCCTGCCCAGCCGCTCCAGCCGGCCGGGATGGCGGCAACCTGTGGCGTGGCTTGACGGCCGTCAGCGGCTGGGTGCTGGGCGGCACCCTGCTGGCGCTTGCTCGCGATCACCAGCGTGCCGCTGCTGGCCACGCCGTTTGGATTCGAGCCGCTGGCGCCCGGCGCAGTGGCTTGCTGGCCCTGGCGGTGGGCGGCGGCCTGCTGCTGCCCTTTCAGGCCAACAAATGGCTGGTGGCTCGCGCGTTGCGTTGAGCGCTGAGCTAGTCTGCCACTGACCCGCAGCGACGGTTCAAGGTGCCTTTGTTGCGGGGCCTGCAGGTGGCTCGGGCCGTATTTCTGTGAGCTTTCCTTTGCCCGGTGGCGGAATGCGGGTCATTCGCACCACTTCGCCTGTCACCGGATGCACGTAGGCTTCGATCGCTGTGCCGTCGTGTTCGACCGCGTAGAACTCGTGGCACTTTTCGCCCGAAATCTTGAACCGCACCAGCAGGTACTTGTCGCCTGGAAGCGCTCGCGCGCCTCGGCTTCCGACATCCAGGTGGACTGTGGCGCTTCGGTGCAGATCACCCGGTCTTTGGGTTCGCTGGCCATGCCGGGCCAGCGTCGAGGCCGAGCAGCACCGCTGAGATGGCACACAGGGTCCAGACGCGGGCGGGGATGAAGCGGCGTGATGGCGGCATGGTGTGTCTCGATCAGGATGATGGCAAAATGCTTGCCATGGTAGGAAGCGAACCTGAATGCCACATTAAGGCACCGCTGAGCAGCCCTCGCGCAGCGCCCTCAAACGCCAGATCTCCACATGTGCGAGAACGTGTTCAATGCCGCCCTGAACTGGCGTGGTCGCGAACCCGCCGGCAGGGCCGTTGCATTTCCTACAATGGGCGGGTTTGCATCTCCATCAACCCAACCGCCGAGTCCACGTCCATGTCCATGCAATTCATCCGCTTCTCCGATCTTTGCGCCAACGGCCAGGCCGCTGGCAAACGCGTTTTCATCCGCGCCGATCTCAACGTGCCGCAAGACGACGCCGGCAAGATCACCGAAGACACCCGCATCCGCGCCAGCATCCCCGCCATCCAGATGGCGCTGGACGCCGGCGCTGCCGTGATGGTGACCTCGCCACCTGGGCCGCCCCACCGAGGGCGAATTCAAACCCGCCGATTCCCTGGCCCCCGTGGCCGCCCGCCTGGGCGAGCTGATGGACCGCTCGGTGCGCGTGGTGGCCAACTGGGTCGATGGCGATTTTTCCGTGGCGCCCGGTGAAGTGGTGATGCTGGAAAACTGCCGCCTGAACAAGGGCGAGAAGAAGAACGCCCCCGAACTGGCCAAGAAGCTCGGCGCCCTGTGCGACATCTTTGTGCACGATGCCTTTGGCACCTCCCACCGCGCCGAAGGCACGACCTACGGCATCGCCGAAACCGCACCCATCGCCTGCGCCGGCCCGCTGCTGGCCGCTGAAATGGACGCCATCGGCAAAGCCCTGGCCAACCCCAAGCGCCCGCTGATCGCCATCGTGGCCGGCAGCAAAGTCAGCACCAAGCTCACCATCCTGCAAGCCCTGGCCAAAAACGTCGACGGCCTGATCGTCGGCGGCGGCATCGCCAACACCTTCATGCTCGCCGCCGGTTTGAAGATCGGCAAAAGCCTGGCCGAGCCCGATCTGCTGGGCGAAGCCAAAGCCGTGATCGACGCCATGCAGGCGCGCGGCGCGGCCGTGCCGATCCCGACCGATGTGGTGTGCGCCAAAGAATTCAGCCCCACGGCCAAAGCCACCGTCAAGAAAGCCACCGAAGTGGAAGACGACGACCTGATCCTGGACATCGGCCCCGAGACCGCCGCCTTGCTGGCCGCGCAACTGAAACAAGCCGGCACCATCGTCTGGAACGGCCCGGTGGGCGTGTTCGAGTTCGAAGCGTTCGAGAACGGCACCAAGGAAATCGCCAAGGCGATTGCCGAATCCAGCGCGTTCACGATCGCCGGCGGTGGCGACACCCTGGCGGCCATTGCCAAGTACGGCATCGAAAAGGACGTGGGCTACATCTCCACCGGTGGCGGCGCTTTCCTGGAAGTGCTGGAAGGCAAGACCTTGCCGGCGTTTGAGGTGTTGGCGCGGCGGGCGGCGGGCTGACTGGGGTTCAGAGATTCGTGGCCCATGTCATTTCCTGGTCGGCCAAATTCAGTGGACACAACCCCTTCTACAAAGGAGACTCTCATGCGCACACCCCAAGCCATTGCTTTCGCCCTCATCACCCTCGCCGCTGCCGCAACGGTGCCTGTTTCCGCGCAATCGCCCACCTTCGAGATCAAGTCACTGACCACGGAAACGGCGCTGGTCGCGGCGAAGGCGGCGCTGGCGTCTTGCCGCAAGCAGGGCTTTCAGGTGGCGGTGGCGGTGGTCGACCGAGCGGGTCTGACGCAAGCGTTTCTGCGCGATCGGTTTGCGGGCGCCCATTCGATCGATGTGGCCACCGGCAAGGCCTGGACGGCGGCGAGCTTTCGCATGGCCACGGGGGCGCTGGCGGTGGAGACGCAGCCGGGCAAGCCCATGAGCGGGTTGCGCGATGCGCCGCGCATGATGGCGGTGGCGGGCGGTCTGCCCATCGAAGGCGGCGGCAACTTTTACGGCGCCATCGGTGTGTCGGGCGCGCCCGGTGGCGATGCGGATGAAGCCTGTGCCAAAGCTGGCATTGCGGCGATTTCGGAAGCCATCGAGTTTTAAGCGAAGGAGCGCGGCGGTGCGAACCCAGTCCGCGCTGGCTGACACATCGCTCTCATCGGGCTGGCGGTTCGCCCCCTGGCGTTCAGCGCTTCACCAACGCCCTCGCCACCAGCAACCACACCACCGCCCAGGCCGAGCCAAACGCCCAGCCGCCGATCACGTCGGTGGTCCAGTGCACGCCCAGGGCGATGCGGCTCAGGCCCACGAGCAGGGTGAGCAGGCCCGCGACCAGCAGGATGTAAATGCGCTCACGGGCACGCCGGTGGGTGGCAGCGATGAGGGCGCCCATGGTGAGGAAGGCGATGGCGGACATGCTGGTGTGGCCGCTGGGGAAGCTCAGGCCGGAGGCGAGAGTTCGGCGAAGGCGAGTCGGGGCGGGCGCGGTCGAACAGGCCTTTGAAAACGCTGACCAGCGTGACGCCCGAAATCATCGACACCGCCACGAGCGCGGCCATGCGTTTGGTGCCGAACAGCGCCAGGTAAACCACGGTCACCACGGTGAACAGGGTCAGCACCGCTGTGCTGCCCAGGGCGGTGAGGTCGCGCATGATTTCCGCCAGGGCGGGGTAGCGGGCGCGCAGGGCTTGCGCGAACTGCAGGATGCGCTGATCGAAGCTTTGTGTTTCGCCTTCCACCACTTCCGAGCCCAGCTTCAGAAACAGGAAGACCATGGCCGCGACGAAAGGCCGCCAGCAACAGCGGGCGCCAGAGGCTGCGAAAGGGATCGGGCGCTGGCGTTCATGGCTTTCTCGTTGGGATGCGCAACACGACGAACGCGCCGATGGCGCCGGTGACCAGCAACACCAGCTGCACGGCCAGTCGCCCGTGAAAGGTCCAGATCGAAAAACCCACCATCACCAGCATGGACACCACGGCCACGGTTTTGGTGCGCCGCGTGAGGCTGTGGTCGCTTTCCCAGTCGCGCAGCATGGGGCCGAACCAGCGGTGGTTGAGCAGCCAGTGCGTGCAGGCGCGGCGAGGCTTTGGCGTAGCAGGCGGCGGCGAGCAGGATGAAGGGCGTGGTGGGCAGGCCGGGCAACGACGATGCCGATGAGGCCCAGCGCCAGCGACACGCTGCCGGCGACCCAGAGCAGCGCGCGCACCAGGCGCGAGCGGTGCAGCGTCGGCGCCGAGGTGCGGCTCGGGCGGTCGGGCATGGTCATGGCCCACCAGCCCAGCGGGCTGTGGTTCAGGGCGATGGAGGCCATGAAGGCCATGCACAACAAGGCGGCGACGAAAAACAGGGCTTTGGCTGGCGCGGGTGGGCGCGCGCTTGAGCGCGATAGGTGCCGAGCACGATGTAGACCACCAGCAGGATCAGCTTGGCGCCCAGCCAGTGGTCGTGCCAGGGGTTGAATTGCAGCATGAACCAGAGCGTGCCGCCGGCGCTGAGCAAGGCGGTGTCGATCCACACGCTCAAGCCGCGCCAGACCTGGCGCATCGGCCAGGCCTGGCCGGCCAGCACGCCCAGGCCGCGCGCGGCGAACAGGCTCACGCTGGCGATCACCAGGGCGATGTGGGTCCAGAAGGCGAGCGGGTAGGCCCAGGCGATGGTTTCGGGTTGCATGGCCGATATGGCATAAGCGGCCAGGTTGTGCGGTCAGCCCGCTGCGACGACCCGCAGCTTCGGGCAGCGGGTGTGCTCGGGCAGGCCGGCTCAGCCCGCCAGCGTGGGGTAGTCGGTGTAGCCCTCGGCACCGCCGCCGTAGAAGGTGGCGCGGTCGGCTTTGTTGAACGGGCCACCGGCTTTCAGGCGCGCGACCAGATCGGGGTTGGAGATGAAGGAGCGGCCGTAGGCCACCAGATCGGCGCCGTCCTTGAGCGCTTGCTCGGACAGGGTCAGGTCGTAGCCGTTGTTGACCATCCAGGCGCCCTGGCCGCCGGCGTCGCGGTAGGCGGCTTTCAGGGCGGCGTAGTCGAACGGGCGGTCGGGCAGCTCGCGCGGGCCACCGGTGGAGCCTTCGATGAGGTGCAGGTAGGCCAGCTTCATCGGGGCGAGTTCGCGCACCACGTGTTCGAACAGCGGCTGCGGGTTGGCGTCGTGTGCATCGTTGGCGGGGGTCACGGGCGAGAGGCGGATGCCGATGCGGTCGCCGCCGATGGCGTCGGTCACGGCGGCCACCACTTCCAGCAGGAAGCGGGCGCGGTTTTCGATGCTGCCGCCGTAGTCGTCGGTGCGGCGGTTGCTGTCGGTTTTCAGGAACTGGTCGATCAGGTAGCCGTTGGCGGCGTGGATCTCGACGCCGTCAAAGCCGGCGGCGATGGCGCTCAGGGCGGCGTGGCGGTAGTCCTGCACGATGCCGGGGATTTCTTCGGCGTCCAGGGCGCGGGGCTCGGAGGTGTCGACAAACGTGGGCACGCCGTCTTTGATGAGCACGGTCTTGGCGTTGGCGGTGGCGGCCGACGGTGCCACGGGCTTGCCGAAGTGGGGTTGCAGTTCGCTGTGGGAAATGCGGCCCACGTGCCAGAGCTGGGTGACGATCTTGCCGCCCGCGGCGTGCACCGGCCTTGGTGATGGCTTTCCAGCCTTCGACCTGTTCCTGGGCGTAGAGCCCGGGCACGTCGGAATAGCCCTGGCCCTGCTGGCTGATGGCGGTGGCTTCGGTGATCAGCAGGCCGGCGCTGGCGCGCTGGGTGTAGTAGGTGGCCATCAGGGGCGTGGGGATGGCGTCGGGCGCGCGGTTGCGCGTGAGCGGTGCCATGACGATGCGGTTGGCCAGCGCGATGGCGCCGACCTGGATGGGATCAAACAAGGTGGTCATGGGTGGTGTCGTGTGGGGGTGTGTGTTGGAATGGAATGCGGGAAGCCTACGCCGGTTGGCGTCGTGGCTGCCAGCGCCTGGATGACAGGGCCTGCTCGGCTGTGGGGCTCATCGCCATGCTGACAGCAAAGCGCCGCAGAAAGTCTGACAATGGTCAAATGAAATCCCTGAAAGACATTCGCCTCTCCATGCTCGATCTGGTGGCCGTGCGCGAAGGCGGCACCGTGGCCGACGCGCTGGCCATCGCCCTGCGCACCGCCCAACACGCCGAACGGCTGGGTTTCGAGCGCTACTGGCTGGCCGAGCACCACAACATGAGCGGCATCGCCAGCTCGGCCACGGCGGTGCTGGTGGGCCACATCGCGGGCGGCACGCAGCACCATGCGGGTGGGCTCGGGCGGCGTGATGCTGCCCAACCATGCGCCGCTGGTGGTGGCCGAGGCCTTTGGCACGCTGGCCGAGCTGTACCCCGGGCGCATCGATCTGGGCCTGGGCCGTGCGCCGGGCACCGACCCCATGACCATGCGCGCCCTGCGCCGCGACCGCCACGAATCGGAAGACGACTTCCCGCGCGATGTGGCCGAGCTGCAGCGCCTGCTGGGCGATGCGCAGCCGGGCCAGAAGCTGATCGCCATGCCCGGCGCGGGCACCCATGTGCCGATCTGGTTGCTGGGCTCCAGCCTGTTTTCGGCGCAGCTGGCGGCCGAGCGGGGCCTGCCCTATGCCTTTGCTTCGCACTTCGCGCCGCGCTTCCTGCTGCAGGCGATCGAGATGTACCGCCACAATTTCAAGCCCTCGGCCCAGCTGGACAAGCCCTACGTGATCGTGGGCGTGCCCTTCATCGGCGCGCCCACCGACGACGAAGCGCAGTACCTGGCCAGCAGCACCTACCAGCGCGTGCTCGGCATCCTGACCGGGCGGCGCGGGCAGTTGCCGGCCCCGGTGGAGGACTTCATGGAGCGCATCGATGGCCAGGCCAAGGCCGCCATCGCCGATTTCCTGGCCTGCGCCGTGATCGGCGGGCCAGAGACGGTGCAGAGCGGTTTCCAGCAACTGGCCGACGCCACCCAGGCCGACGAGTTCATGATCGTGAGCGATGTGTTCGACCCGGCGCTGCGCCTGCGTTCGCTGGACATCGCGGCCGCGGCCATGGGCCTGCACGCGCCGCCTGATCCTCGTTTTTGCCGTTCTCACATCTCGAAGCGCACACACCATGCCCCGCCCCATTCTTGACGAAGCCCACATCCACCCCGCCATCCGCGAGAAGGTGGCCAGCATGCACCACGACATCGTGGCCGAGGTGATGAAAGCCGTGGCAGCGCAACGATGTGGTCGTCGTGGGCATGGGCATGAACCCCGTGTGCAAGAAGGCGCGCCAGCTGCTCGACACCGCCGGGCAGGCCCACGCAGTACCTGGAGTACGGCAACTACTTCAACACCTGGCGCCGCCGCAACGCGCTGAAGATGTGGACCGGCTGGCCCACGTTTCCCATGGTGTTTGTGAAAGGCACCTTGGTCGGTGGCGCGCAGGAGCTGGGCGCGTTGATCGAGCGCGGTGAATTGAAAACGCTGTTGAAGTGAATGGTTGAGGCAGGCCGCTCACGCCGACAGGTGCGGTGGCGTGCGCATTTGCTCGGGCGTGGTGAAGTAGGCGGCCGATGCGCCCATGCGCGCTTTGGCCTGGGCCAGCTCGTGCCGCGCCACGCTGCGCAGGTGCACCTCGTCGGGCCCGTCCATCAGGTGCAGGGCGCGGCCCCAGGTCCAGAAATAGGCCAGCGGCGTGTCGGGCGACAGGCCCATGGCGCCGAAGATCTGCATGGCGCGGTCCATCACCCGCGTTTGCAGGCCGGCGGCCACCACCTTGATGGCGGCCACCTGCGCCCGCACGGCGGCCGGGGTGGTGCGCTCGGGGTGGTCGAGCAACCAGGCGCAGCGCAACACCAGCAAGCGCGCCTGATCGATCTCGATGCGCGACTGCGCGATCCACTCCTGCACGTTGGCGTAGTCGGACAGATGGCGGCCGAAGCTCTCGCGCTCCAGCGCGCGTTCGCTGGCCAGTTCCAGCGCCAGCTCGCACTGGCCGATGGTGCGCATGCAGTGGTGCACGCGGCCCGGCCCCAGGCGCGCTTGCGCCATGGCAAAACCTTCGCCCCAGCCGCCGAGCAGGTGGTCGGCGGGCACGCTGCACGTTGCGGAACACGATTTCGCAGTGGCCCTCGGGCGCGTGGTGGTGCACCACCGGGATGTTGCGCACCACCTCCACGCCGGGGGTGTCCATGGGCAGCAGCAGCATGCTGTGGCCGTGGTGTTTGTCAGGTGCTGCGTCGTTGTCGGTGCCATCGTCCGCATTGCGGGCCATCACGATCAGCAGCTTGCAGTGGGGGTGGGCCACGCCGGTGATGAACCACTTGCGGCCGTTGAGCACCAGCTCGTCGCCGTCGCGTCGCACCGTGGTTTGCAGATTGGTCGGGTCGGACGACGCCACGTCGGGCTCCGACATGGCGAAGGCCGAGCGGATCTCGCCGTTCAGCAGCGGCGTGAGCCACTGGCTGCGCTGCGCGGGTGTGGCGAAGCGGTGCAGCAACTCCATGTTGCCGGTGTCGGGCGCGCTGCAGTTGAACACCTCGGCCGCCCAGGGCAGGCGGCCCATGGTTTCGGCCAGCGGCGCGTAGTCGAGGTTGCTCAGCCGCGTGCCGGGCTCGTCGTCGCGCAGGCCGGGCAGGAACAGGTTCCACAGGCCCTTCTTCCCGCGCCAGCGACTTGAGGTCTTCCAGAAACGGCGGCGGGTAAATGCCCTTGCTGCACCGACTGGTGCCAGGCCGCGTTGTACGGCAACACGTAGCGCTGCATGAAGGCATCAAGCCGCTGCTGCAATGCCGGCGCCTGGGGGCTGTGTTCGAAGTCCATGCAACATTTTGGTCAGCCTGCCTGGGCCTGCGCGGGCACGCGGGCGACAGCAGGCAGGCTTTGGGCCCTGGCGTTGATCTGGGTCAAGACACCAGGCCGCAGCGCATCGGTCAGGCGCAACCGCAGCCCGATCCGCAGCCTTTTTGCACTTCAAACTGGGGGAACAACAGGTTGTTTTCCATGTGGATGTGGCTGATCAGATCGTCGGAGAACTGGCCAATGCCGGCGTACAGCGCGCGCCAGGTGTTGCAGGCGCCGGGTGGCGGGTTGGCGTCGTTGCTCAGGGCCATCAGGCGTTCGAGTTGTTCGCCATGGTCGGTGTGCTCGCTCGCGCATCACCTGGATGGGCACGCTCGACGCCGCTGTGTGCGCCTTGCCGCAACGCGGGGAACAGCACCGTCTCTTCTTTGGCCATGTGGTCCAGCAGTTCGGCTTCCATGGCTTCGAGGTGGTCGGCCAGGCCCTTGGGCACATGGGGGCTGTCGCGGTGCACGGCTTCCACACGGCGGGCCATGCGGATGAGCTCGGGCAGTTGTTCGCGGTGCACGGCGTGGAAGCGCTCCAGGATGTGGTCGATCATGGCGCTGGGCGCCTGCGGCAGCGTCCTCGACGGCGGGGCGGTCCAGCCGGGCCAGCTCTTCCAGCACGGCGGCGGTGTCCAGCTGCTTTTGCTCGCAGGCCTGGCCAGCGGAATCTGGCCACCACAGCAGAAATCGAGCTTCAGTCGGCGGAAGATGGCGGTGGCGCCGGGCAGTTCGACGGCGATCTGGCCAATGGCCTGCTGGGCGCGATCGGTGATTGCCTGGGTTGGAGCAGTGTGGTGGCGTGGTTCATGGCGCTTCCTTTAAAGATGCATTTGAAATGAATGTATTAGAAGATAAAATTCAGATCAAATGCATATTTCCTTGGAACTAGTCGGGCCATTCAGAAGAACGATGGCCCGCCCAACCTGAAAGACCGGCATGCGCCTGACCAACTGGAGCGACTACAGCCTGCGTGTGCTGATGTTTTGCGCGGCATGCGCCGAGCGTGAGCAACCGGCCACCGTGAGCGAAATCGCCGAGGCCCATGGCATCTCGCGCAGCCACCTCACCAAGATCGTGATGACGCTCTCAGCCATGGGCTGGCTGGAGACCACGCGCGGGCGGGGCGGTGGCTTGCGCCTGCTCAAGCCCGCCAGCGAGATCGTGCTGGGCGACGTGATCCGCCAGACCGAGACCGACTTCACCCTGGTCGAGTGTTTCGACGACGAGCACAACACCTGTCTGCTCGACGGCCATTGCCGTCTGAAGGGCGTCTTCAAGCGAGGCCATGGACGCCTACCTGAAGGTGCTGGACGGCGTCACCCTGGCCGATCTGGTGCAGCCCATGCCCACCCGCCGGGCGGCGGGGCGCGCAGCCGCGTGCGCTGGTTGCCCGGCCTGCCCAGCCGCAGCGCGCTGAGCGCGAGGCGCCCTCAGCGCGGGCACCAGGAAGGTGGACTTCAGCGTCTTGGGCTGTGGCGCTTGGCTGCCCTCCGCGTGGCCGGACCTCGATGTGCACCGGCAGGGTCTGTCCCGCCAGCGGCATGAGCCTGCGCCGCAGGCAACACCAGGCGCACCGGTATCTTGCCGTCGCTGGTCGCGGCCACCGTCAGTTCGTCCGGGTGTGTCGAGCCGGATGCCTTCGAGGCCCGCCGACGGAGATGGTGTAGCGGTGGGGCTTGCTCATCGCTGTTGGTGATGTGCAGGGTGTAGGTGTTCTCAATGTTGCCCGGACCGGTCATGCGCGCCAGCGACCCCCGGTCGCGGCTGAGATCGACCCGGAAATCGGCGCGGTGGGACAGGCTCCACAGGAAGCCGCTGCCCAAGCACCAGCAGCAAGCGCGCCATAGATCAGCACACGCGGGCGCCACACCCGCTTCAGCATCTGCGCCGCAGACCAGCCCTTCTCCATGGCGTTGCCCGACGAATAGCGGATCAGCCCGGGTGCGTAGCCCATCTTGTCCATCACGTCGTCACACACATCGATGCAGGCGGCGCAGGCGATGCATTCGTTTTGCAGGCCGTCGCGGATGTCGATGCCGGTGGGGCAGACCTGCACACACAGGGTGCAGTCGATGCAGTCGCCCAGGTCGAGCGCCTTGGGGTCGGCCTTGCGCGAGCGCGCGCCGCGCGCTTCGCCGCGCCTGGCGTCGTAGGCGATGACCAGCGAGTCCATGTCGATCAGCGCGCTCTGGAAGCGCGCGTAGGGGCACATGTATTTGCACACCTGCTCGCGCAGGTAAGCCCGCGTTGCCGTAGGTGGCGAAGCCGTAGAAGGCGATCCAGAAGGTGGCCCAGGGTTCGACGTTGAGCGCCAGCACCTGGGTGGCCAGGGCGTGAATGGGCATGAAATAGCCGACAAAGGTGAAGCCGGTGAACAGGCCGATGAACAGCCAGGCCAGCTTGCTTGCCGCCCTTGCGCGCGAACTTGTTCGAGCCCCAGGGCTGCGCGTCGAGGCGCATGCGCGCGCTGCGGTCGCCTTCCAGGCGGCGCTCGACCCACAGGAAGATCTCGGTGTAGACCGTTTGCGGGCAGGTGTAGCCGCACCAGAGCCGCCCGGCCAGGGCGGTGAAAAAGAACAGGGCCAGCGCCGACAGCACCAGCAGGGCCGCGAGGTAGATGAAATCCTGCGGCTGCAGCACCAGACCGAACACGTAGAACTGCCGCGTGTCCAGATTGAACAGCAGCGCCTGCCGGCCGTTCCAGGTCAGCCAGGGCAGGCCGTAGAACACCAGTCTGGGTGAGCCAGACCATGGCCCAGCGCCAGCGCGCAAACCGGCCGGTGACCGCGCGCGGGTAGATCTTCTCCTGCTTTTGGTAGAGCGTGAGGAAGACCGGTTGTTCGACCGGGTCGGTGGCGTTGGACATGGAAGCTTATCGGTGTGCCGCCGTGTCGGGCGCGGGTGGTTCAAGGGCGGCGGCATCGGGGGGCTCCCGCTTGCGCAGTGCAGGGCGTGGGTCGAGCAGGCGGGCCTTGTCCGTCACTTGGCTCCAGGCGTCAGCATCGTCTGGCGCGGGTTGGCGGCGGCTGATCAAAGGCCAGTGTGCACTGTGTTCGGCGTTGATGGGAATGAACTTGCGCTGATTGCTGGGCAAATCGTCTTCGTGAAAAATGGCATCGACAGGGCATTCAGGAATGCAGACAGCACAATCAATGCACTCGTCGGGCGAGATCACCAGCATGTTGCGTCCGGCGCGGAACGCATCGGTGGGGCAGACGTCCACACAATCCGTGTACTTGCAGCGGATGCAGGACTCGGTGACGACGTGGGTCATGAGGCTAAGCGGATGCGATTTTAAAGATTCATTTTAAATGAATCTAATAGCCTTTGGAAATTCAAGACCTTTGCTTCGTCCGTCCGCCCGGCGCGCTGTCCGGATGGGCGAAAAAACCACTACCCTAGCGCCATGTCGGCCACCGTCTCCCTTTCCAACAAACTCATGCGCATCGGCGCAGGCGCTGCTGCTGCTGGCGCTCACCTCCATCGGCCTCACGCTGTGGGTGACCTGGCAGCTGGAAGGGGGCGCGGCTGCGGTCAACGAGGCCGGGCGCATGCGCATGCAGACCTGGCGCCTGGCCAGTGCGGTGCAGGCCCTGGCGCCGCCGGATCAGATCGAGGCCCTGGTGGCCGAGTTTGACCAGAGCCTGAGCGCTGCTGCGCAGCGGCGATCCGGCCCGGCCGCTTGTTTGTGCCCTGGGACGACGACGTCGCGGCGGGAATTCGCGGCGGTCGAGGCTCTGTGGGCGCGTCGAGCGCGAAGAATGGCTGCAGCGCGGGCGGCTGGATCCGGTGGAGTCGCAGCGCCTGGCGGGCGAGTTCGTGGTGGCCACCAACCGCTTTGTCTCGACGATCGAGCAGCAGCTGTCGGGCTACACCGCCATCCTGAACCTGTTCCAGATGGTGATGATGGCGCTGGCCATCTTGGGTGCGGTGGTCATGCTCTACACCGGCTACATGTATGTGATCAACCCGCTGGGGCAGCTTCAGCGGGGTCTGGCGCGCATGGAAACGGGTGACTTCGGCACGCGGGTCGAGGTGGACACCAACGACGAATTCGGGCAGGTGGCCGGCGGCTTCAACCGCATGGCGGCCACCCTGCAGTCGCTCTACACCGGGCTGGAAGTCCAAGGTGCAGAGCAAGACCCAGCGCATCGAGGCCCAGCGCGCCACGGCTCGAAGCGCTGTACGAGGTCAGCGCCTTTCTGGCCAGGGCCAACTCCATCGAAGAGCTGTCGCGAGGCTTTTCCAGCCGCGTGCGCGCGGTGATGAAGGCCGACGCGGTGGCGGTGCGCTGGTCGGACGAAGCCAACCAGCGCTACCTGATGCTGGCCACCGACAGTTTTCCGGCCGACATGCAGGAAGAAGAGCGCTGCCTGATCGCTGGTGCCTGCGCCTGCGGCAACCTCAAGTTCGACGCGCGAACCCGCGTGATCCCCATCCTGAGCCATGAGGCCGCGCCCATGCGGCATTGCGCCAAGGCGGGCTACACCAGCCTGGTGAGCGTGCCGGTGCGCCTGCAGACGCGCCTGATCGGCGAGGTGGACCTGTTCTTTCGCGAAGAGGTGCAGCTCAACGCCGATGAAGTCGAGCTGCTCGATGCCCTGGCCAGCCACCTGGCCAGCGCGCTGGAAGGCTTGCGCGCGGCGGCGCTGGAGCGCGAGGCGGCGGTGGGCGAAGAGCGCTCGCTGCTGGCGCGCGAGCTGCACGATTCCATCGCCCAGTCGCTGGCCTTTCTGAAAATCCAGGCCCAGTTGCTGCGCACCGCGGTGAACCGCGAGCAGCCGGACAAGGTGCAGGCCACGCTGAACGAGCTCGACGAAGGCCTGCGCGAAAGCATCGGCGATGTGCGCGAACTGCTGGTGCACTTCCGCACCCGCACCAATGCCGACAACATCGAAGAAGCGCTCAACGAAACGCTGCAAAAGTTCAAGCACCAGACCGGCCTGGCCACACGGCTGGAGCATCCGTGGCGAAGGGTCTGCCCTTGCCGCCCGATGTGCAGGTGCAGGTGCTGCATGTGGTGCAGGAAGCCTTGTCCAATGTGCGCAAACACGCCCAGGCCACGCAGGTGGTCCTGACGGTGAACAAAGGCGAGGCCTGGCGCTTCACGGTGCGCGACGATGGCGCGGGTTTTGACAGCGAGGTCACACTGGACGAAACCCATGTGGGCACGCAAGATCATGCGGAGCGCGCCGAGCGCATCGGCGCCACCGTGCAGGCTGAAGACCGCGCCGGGCCAGGGCACACGCCTGGACGCTGACCCTGCCGCCCCATCCTGTGGCCGGCACGCTGCTGCCGTCGCTGCCGCCGTCCTCGTCTGCCGCACCCACCTCGACCCTTGCCGCCCATGAATGAAGCCGCCACGCCCCGCATCCAGCTGCTGCTGGTGGATGACCACAACCTGTTTCGCCGGGGCCTGCGCGCCTTGCTGGAGCAGGACGACCGTTTTGAAGTCTGTGCGCGAAGCGGGCGATGTGGGCGAAGCGCTTGCGCCGGCTTGGCGCGAGGGCCAGCCCGACCTGATCCTGCTGGACAACCACCTGCCCGGTGTGCACGGCGTCGACGCCATCCCGGCGCTCAAGGAGGCGGCGCCCGAGGCGCGGGTGCTGATGCTGACCGTGAGCGAAAACGCAGCAAGACCTGGCCGCGGCCCTGCAGGCGGGCGCCGACGGCTACCTGCTCAAGACGGTGGAGTCCGACCAGCTGTGCGATGCCATCGTCAAGGTGCTGGACGGCGAGTCCGTCGTCAGCCCGGAGATGATGACCAAGCTGGTCTCGGTGTTTCGCGCCAAGCCGGCCAGTCCCCCTGCGGCAGGCGCCAGGCGCCGAGCCCGCCGCTGGACAGCGAGATCCGGTCCGATGACGCATGGCGACGCTGTCGCCCCGCGAGCGTGAGATTCTGCTGCTGATCGCCCGGGGCGACAGCAACAAGGTGATCGCCCGCGAGCTGGACATCGCCGAGACCACGGTGAAGATCCATGTGCAGCACATCCTGCGCAAGCTGGGCCTGAGCTCGCGGGTGCAGGCGGCGGTGTACGCCACTTGCACAGGGACTGACTTGATCCAGATCAAGTCGGTCGCCGATTGAGCCCCGGATAGTTCTTCAGAACGATGGCTGGCAGTGCCGGCCATCGTTCTTTTGATTGGCCGCTAGCGGCCCATTGGTGGATGTTCAGCAGTGCCTGAACAGCGGACAGTCATGCCATGTCTTCTGGAGAAAGAACATGGCCTCTGAACTGAGAAACCAAAAGAAAGCCTGGTCGGTGCTGATCGTCAGCACCCTGGCCTTCACCGTGTGCTTCATGGTGTGGATGATGTTTGCCGTTGTCGGCATCCCGCTGAAGAAAACCCTGGGCCTGAACGCCACCGAATTCGGCCTGCTGATGGCCATGCCGGTGCTCTCGGGCTCGCTGGTGCGCGTGCCGCTGGGCATCTGGACCGACAAATACGGTGGCCGCATCGTGATGACCGCCCTGCTGGCCGCCACCGTGCCCGCCATCTGGTTCATGGCCTACGCCACCGAGTTCTGGCACTTCCTGACCATCGGTCTGGTGCTGGGCCTGGCGGGTGGCTCGTTCTCGGTGGGCACGCCCTATGTGGCCCGCTGGTTCCCCAAGAACCGCCAGGGCCTGGCCATGGGCATTTTTGGCGCGGGCAACGCCGGCGCTGCGGTCAACAAGTTTGTGGCGCCGGCCATTCTGGTGGCCTTCGGCTGGACCATGGTGCCCAAGGTCTACGCCGCCATCATGCTGGGCACCGTGATCGTGTTCTGGATGTTCAGCCACCAGGACCCTGCCCACCTGGTGCCGTCCAACACCAAGTTCACCGACCAGCTCAAGGCGCTGAAAGACCCCCGCGTGCTCAAGTACTGCCAGTACTACAGCATCGTGTTCGGTGGCTACGTGGCCCTGAGCCTGTGGATGGTGCAGTACTACGTGGGTGAGTACGGGCTCGACATCCGCGTGGCCGCTTTGCTGGCCGCCTGCTTCTCCTTGCCAGGCGGTGTGCTTGCGCGCCGTGGGTGGCGCCATGTCGGACAAATGGGGTGCCCACAGCGTGACCTGGTGGGTGATGTGGGTGAGCTGGATCTGCCTGTTCCTGCTGTCTTACCCACAGACCGATTTCACCGTCATGACGGTCAATGGCCCCACCACCTTCCACATCGGCCTGAACGTCTACACGTTCACCATCCTGATGTTCATCCTGGGCATCGCCTTCGCGTTCGGCAAGGCCAGCGTCTTCAAGTACATCGCCGACGACTACCCGCAACAACATCGGCACCATCAGCGGCATCGTCGGCCTGGCCGGTGGCCTGGGCGGCTTCATCCTGCCCATCATGTTCGGCGCCCTGATGGACATCACCGGCATCCGTTCCAGCGCCTTCATGCTGATGTACGGCGTGGTCTGGGTCTCGCTGATCTGGATGTACTGGACCGAAGTGCGCAAAGCCAGCCCCATGGGCGATGCGTCCAAAACCCTTTCCCTTCAAAACTGAGCCTCACAGGCCAGAAAACACCATGAACACCAAAACCAACAGCGGTGCCGACATCGCCGACTGGCGTCCCGAGGACGAACAGTTCTGGGAATCCACCGGCAAAAAGATCGCCTACCGCAACCTCTGGATCTCCATTCCTGCCCTGCTCTGCGGCTTCGCCGTCTGGGGCATGTGGGGCATCATCACCGTGCAGATGATGAACCTGGGCTACCCGTTCAGCCAGGCCGAGCTGTTCACCCTGACCGCCATCGCCGGCCTGGCCGGCGCCACCATGCGCATCCCGGCCTCGTTCCTGATCCGCCTCGCCGGTGGGCGCAACACCATCTTCCTCACCACCGCCATGCTGCTGGCGCCGGCCATTGGCACCGGCATCGTGTTGCAGCACCCCGAGTGGCCGCTGTGGTCGTTCCAGCTGATGGCCTTGTGGTGTGGCGTGGGTGGCGGCAACTTTGCCTCGTCGATGTCCAACATCTCCACCTTCTTCCCCAAGCGCCTGCAAGGCACCGGCCTGGGTCTGAATGCCGGCCTGGGCAACTTCGGCGTGACCACCATGCAGATCGTGATCCCGCTGGTGATGACCGTGCCCCTGCTGGGTGCGCTCGGCGGTGAGTCGATGACGCTGGCAAAAGGACAGTGGCTGGATCTTCGGCAAGATTCCGGCCGGCACCGCACACCTGGATCCAGAACGCCGGCTTCGCCTGGGTGCTGTCGCTGGTGCCGCTGTCCATCCTGTGCTGGTTCGGCATGAACAACCTGAAGACGGTCTCGCCCGACACCGGCAGCCCGATCGTGGCCTTTGCCAAGATCACCTGGCTCTACACCCTGTCGTTCATTCCCGCGGGTGTGGGCCTGTACCTGTACCTGCCCGCACCCAGCGGCCTGGGTGTGCTGAACATGTGGGTGGCCATGCCGCTGATCATCGTGAGCACGCTGATGGTGATGAAGCTCACCGCCTTTGGCGCGATGAAGGAGAACGTGGCCAAGCAGTTCGCGATCTTCAGCAACAAGCACACCTGGTCGCTGACCATTCTGTACATCGTCACCTTCGGCTCCTTCATCGGCTTTTCGATGGCGCTGCCGCTGTCGATGAAGGTGATCTTTGGTATCAGCCACGTGCCCGACGCCAACGGCGTCATGCAGCACACGCTGGTCGAACCCCAATGGACCGTCGGTGCTGACCTACGCCTGGATCGGCCCGTTCGTGGGCGCCGCCGATTCGCCCCGTGGGCGGCTGGATTTCCGACAAGGTCGGTGGCTCCATCGTGACCCAATGGGTGTGCGCCGTGATGGCGGTCGCCGGGGTTGCTGTGGGTTATGTGATGCAGCTGGCTTACCAGTCGGCCACGCCGGAAGAGTACTTCTTCATCTTCCTCGCGCTGTTCATGGTGCTGTTTGCCGCCAGCGGCATCGGCAACGGCTCCACCTTTCGCAGCATCGGCGTGATCTTTGACCGCCAGCAGGCCGGCCCCGTGCTGGGCTGGACCTCGGCCGTCGCCGCCTACGGCGCCTTCATCGCCCCGGTGGTGATTGGTCAGCAAATCAAGCTCGGCACGCCCGAGATGGCCATGTACGGCTTCGCGGTGTTCTACGCCCTGTGCCTGATCTTGAACTGGTGGTTCTACCTGCGCGCAGGCGCAGAGATCAAAAACCCATGACATGCCACCCCCTGCGCCGCTTCGCGTCTTCCCCCTGAAGGGGGACCACACCTGCGGCCCGGCAAAGCCGGTTCCGCGGTGGTGCCTGAACTGCCCCTTTGCTCACTCATACGACGTCCTATTTCTGGAGACCTCACATGAGCCACTTCCTCGACCGACTCAACCATTTCTCGGCACCCGCCGAGAGCTTCTCCAACGGCCACGGCACCGTCACCGCCGAAGACCGCACCTGGGAAGACGCCTACCGCAACCGCTGGGCCCACGACAAGATCGTGCGCTCCACCCACGGCGTGAACTGCACGGGCTCCTGCTCGTGGAAGATCTATGTCAAGGGCGGCATCGTCACCTGGGAAACCCAGCAGACCGACTACCCGCGCACCCGCGCCGACCTGCCCAACCACGAGCCGCGCGGCTGCGCCCGTGGTGCCTCCTACTCCTGGTACCTGTACAGCGCCAACCGCGTGAAGTACCCCATGATCCGCGCGCCGCCTGCTCAAGCACTGGCGCGCTGCCCTGGCCGTGGCCAAGAGCCCGGTCGACGCCTGGGCCAGCATCGTGGAAAACGAAGCCGCCCGCAAGCGAATGGCAGCAGCAGCGCGGCCTGGGTGGCATGGTGCGCAGCACCTGGGACGAGGTGAACCAGCTCATCGCCAGCGCCAACGTCTACACCGCCAAGAAATACGGCCCCGACCGCGTGATCGGCTTCTCGCCGATTCCCGCCATGTCCATGGTCAGCTACGCCGCCGGCTGCGCGCTACCTGTCGCTGATCGGTGGCGTGTGCATGAGCTTTTACGACTGGTACTGCGACCTGCCGCCGGCCAGCCCGCAGGTCTGGGGTGAGCAGACCGACGTGCCCGAGTCGGCCGACTGGTACAACTCCACCTACATCATTGCCTGGGGCTCCAACGTGCCCCAGACCCGCACGCCCGATGCCCACTTCTTCACCGAGGTGCGCTACAAGGGTGCCAAGACCGTGGCCATCACGCCCGACTACGCCGAGATCAGCAAGCTGGCCGACCTGTGGATGCACCCCAAGCAGGGCACCGACGCCGCCATCGCCATGGCCATGGGCCACGTGATCCTGAAAGAGTTCTACTTCAACAAGCGCAGCTCGTACTTCGACGACTACGTGCGCCGCTACACCGACATGCCCAACCTGGTGCAGCTCGAAGAGCGCACCCTGCCCGACGGCCGCAAGGTGGTGGTGCCGGGCCGCTATGTGCGCGCCAGCGACTTCAACGGCAAGCTCGGTCAGGACAACAACCCCGACTGGAAAACCGTTGCGCTCGACGAGCACGACAAGGTCGTGTTGCCCAACGGCTCCATCGGTTTCCGCTGGGGCGCCGAAGGCCGCGCCGACAAGGGCAAGTGGAACCTGGAAAACAAGGAAGCGCGCAACGACAACGAAGTCAAGCTCAAGCTGAGCCTGATGGAAGGCGAGGGCAGCGAGTTTGAAGTGGGCGAGGTGGGCTTCCCCTACTTCGGCGGCATCGACACCCCCAACTTCAACGCCAACAAGCAGGCCAGCGCCACCGACGACGTGATCGTGCGCAAGGTGCCGGTGCGCCGCATCAAGCTGGGCAAGGAAGGCGAAGAGCGCTATGCGCTGGTCGCCACCGTGTTCGACCTGACGGTGGCCAACTACGGTGTGGCCCGCGGCCTGCCCGGCGAAAACGCCGCCACCAGCTACGACGACGACACCCCGTACACGCCCGCCTGGCAAGAAAAGATCACCGGCGTCAAGCGCGACCAGGTGATCGCCGTGGCGCGCCAGTTCGCCGACAACGCCGACAAGACCCAGGGCAAGTCCATGGTCATCATCGGCGCGGCCATGAACCACTGGTACCACAGCGACATGAACTACCGCGGCATCATCAACATGCTGATGATGTGCGGCTGTATCGGCCAGAGCGGTGGCGGCTGGGCCCACTATGTGGGTCAGGAAAAGCTGCGCCCGCAAACCGGCTGGACCGCGCTGGCCTTCGCGCTGGACTGGGTGCGCCCACCGCGCCAGATGAACAGCACCAGCTTCTTCTACGCCCACACCGACCAGTGGCGCTACGAAAAACTGGGCGTGGAAGAAATCCTCTCGCCGCTGGCCGACAAGGAGAAGTTCGGCGGCAGCCTGATCGACTACAACGTGCGCGCCGAGCGCATGGGCTGGTTGCCCAGCGCACCGCAGCTGCAGACCAACCCCATGCAGGTGGTGAAAGACGCGCAGGCCGCCGGCATGGACCCCAAGGACTACGCGGTCAAGGCGCTCAAAGACGGCAGCCTGAAGATGAGCTGCGAAGACCCGGACCACCCCAACAACTGGCCGCGCAACCTGTTTGTGTGGCGCTCCAACCTGCTGGGCTCCAGCGGCAAGGGCCACGAGTACTTCCTCAAGCACCTGCTGGGCACCACCCACGGTGTGCAGGGCAAAGACCTGGGCGCTGACGAAGCCAAGCCGAACGAAGTGCAGTGGCACGACAAGGCGCCCGAAGGCAAGCTGGACCTGCTGGTCACGCTGGACTTCCGCATGAGCACCACCTGTCTGTATTCCGACATCGTGTTGCCCACCGCCACCTGGTACGAGAAGAACGACCTCAACACCAGCGACATGCACCCCTTCATCCACCCGCTGTCCACCGCGGTGGATCCGGCCTGGCAGAGCACGCAGCGACTGGGAAATCTACAAGGGTTTCGCCAAGGCCTACAGCGAAGTCTGCGTGGGCCACCTGGGTGTGGAAAAAGAAGTGGTGCTGACCCCGCTGATGCACGACACCCCGTCCGAGCTGGCGCAGCCCTTTGACGTGAAAGAGTGGAAGAAGGGCGAGTGCGAACTGATCCCCGGCAAGACCGCGCCCCAGATCACGGTGGTCGAGCGCGACTACCCCAACACCTTCGCCCGCTTCACGGCGCTGGGCCCACTGATGGAGAAGGTGGGCAACGGCGGCAAGGGCATCGCCTGGAACACCAAGACGAAGTGCAGCAACTGGTCGAGCTCAACGGCAAGGTGCTCGACCGAGGGCGTGAGCAAAGGCATGGCCAAGATCGAGTCCGACATCGACGCCTGCGAAGTGGTGTTGCAGCTGGCCCCCGAGACCAACGGCCATGTGGCTGTGAAGGCCTGGGAAGCGCTGCAGCAAGATCACCGGGCCGCGACCACACCCACCTGGCCCTGCACCGCGAAGACGAAAAGATCCGCTTCCGCGACATCCAGGCCCAGCCGCGCAAGATCATCTCCTCGCCCACCTGGAGCGGTCTGGAGAGTCGAAAAGGTCAGCTACAACGCCGGCTACACCAACGTGCATGAACTGATCCCATGGCGCACCCTCACCGGTCGTCAGCACTTCTACCTCGATCACCCCTGGATGATCGCGTTCGGTGAAGGCCTGACGAGCTACCGCCCACCGGTCGACCTGAAGACGGTGGACGAGATGATCGACCGCAAGCCCAACGGCAACAAGGAAATCTCGCTCAACTTCATCACGCCGCACCAGAAGTGGGGCATTCACTCGACCTACACCGACAACCTGATGATGCTCACGCTGAACCGGGGTGGCCCGGTGATCTGGCTGAGCGAAGACGACGCCAAGAGCGCCGGCATCGTGGACAACGACTGGGTCGAGCTGTTCAACACCAACGGTGCCATTGCGGCCCGTGCGGTGGTGAGCCAGCGGGTCAAGAACGGCATGGTCATGATGTACCACGCACAGGAAAAGATCATCAACACCCCCGGTGCCGAGATCACGGGAACGCGCGGCGGCATCCACAACTCGGTGACCCGCATCGTGACCAAGCCCACGCACATGATCGGCGGCTACGCACAGTTCAGCTACGGCTTCAACTACTACGGAACCATCGGCACCAACCGCGACGAGTTTGTCATCGTGCGCAAGATGCGCAAGATCGACTGGCTCGACGGCGAAGGCACCGACACCGTCCAAGCCTGAGTAACGACAGGAGAAACAACATGAAAATCCGCGCTCAAATCGCCATGGTGCTGAACCTGGACAAGTGCATCGGTTGCCACACCTGTTCGGTGACCTGCAAAAACGTCTGGACCAGCCGCCCCGGCATGGAATACGCCTGGTTCAACAACGTTGAGACCAAGCCCGGCATCGGCTACCCCAAAGACTGGGAAAACCAGGACCGCTGGAACGGCGGCTGGGTTCGCAAGGCCGACGGTTCGATCCAGCCCAAGCAGGGCGGCAAGTGGTCGTTGCTGATGAAGATCTTCAGCAACCCCAACATGCCGCAGATCGACGACTACTACGAGCCCTTCACCTTCGACTACGACCACCTGCAGTCGGCCAAGGAAACCAAGGCCGCGCCCACCGCGCGCCCGCGTTCCCTGATCACCGGCAAGCGCATGGAGAAGATCGAATGGGGTCCGAACTGGGAAGAGATTCTCGGTGGTGAATTCAGCAAGCGCAGCAAGGACGCCAACCTGGCGAACTTCGAGCAGGCCCAGCGCGACATGGTGGGCCAGTTCGAAAACACCTTCATGATGTACCTGCCGCGCCTGTGCGAGCACTGCCTGAACCCCGCCTGTGTGGCGTCGTGCCCATCGGGCTCGATCTACAAGCGCGAAGACGACGGCATCGTGCTGATCGACCAGGACAAGTGCCGCGGCTGGCGCATGTGCGTGAGCGGCTGCCCTTACAAGAAGATCTACTACAACTGGCAGACCGGCAAGGCCGAGAAGTGCATCTTCTGCTACCCGCGCATCGAAGCCGGCCAGCCGACCGTGTGCTCCGAGACCTGCGTGGGCCGCATCCGCTACCTCGGTGTGGTGCTGTACGACGCCGACCGCATTCTGGAAGCCGCCAGCGTGCCCGACGAGAAAGACCTGTACCAGGCCCAGCTCGACATCTTCCTCAACCCCAACGACCCCAAGGTCATCGAGCAGGCCCGCATCGACGGCATCCCCGATGCCTGGATCGACGGCGCGCAAAACAGCCCGGTCTACAAGATGGCGATGGAGTGGAAAGTGGCCTTGCCGCTGCACCCCGAGTACCGCACCCTGCCCATGGTCTGGTACGTGCCGCCGCTGTCGCCCATCACCTCGGCGGTCAACGCCGGCCATATGACGGCCAACGGCGAATTGCCCGATGTGTCGCAGATGCGCATCCCGGTGCAGTACCTGGCCAACCTGCTGACCGCAGGCGACACCGGCCCTGTGGTGCGCGCGCTGGAGCGCATGCTGGCCATGCGCGCCTTCCAGCGCGGCAAGCACGTGGACGGGGTGCAAAACCTCGCCGTGCTGGAGCAGACCGGCCTGACCGTGGCGCAGGTGGAAGAGATGTACCAGATCATGGCCATCGCCAACTACGAAGACCGTTTCGTGATTCCCACCTCGCACCGCGAGTACGCCGAAAACACGTTTGACCTGCGCGGCGGCTGCGGCTTCTCGTTTGGCAATGGCTGTTCCGACGGCGCCAGCGAAACCAGCCTGTTCGGTGGCGACAAGCGCCGCACCATCCCGATCCAGTCGCGTGGTCTGAACCAGGAGCACGCAGCCATGAAAGACACCCGTTATTCCCTGCGCGCCCTGGCCCGTTTGCTGGCCTATCCCGATGCCGATCTGCGCGCCGATCTGGCGCCGCTGATCGCCGCCATCGACGAGGAGGCCGTTGTGCCCGCGGCCCGTCGCGCCGAGTTGCGCGCCCTGGCCGCCGAGCTGGTGCGGCTCGATCCGCTGGAAGTGGAAGCCCGTTACGTCGAGACCTTCGACCGTGGTCGCTCCACTTCGCTGCACCTGTTTGAGCATGTGCACGGCGACTCGCGCGACCGTGGCCCGGCCATGGTCGACCTGGTGCAGACCTACGAGAAGGCCGGCCTGTTCCTCGGCCCCGACGAATTGCCCGATCACCTGTGTGTGGTGCTGGAGTTTGCCTCCACGCAACCGCCCGCACTGGCCAAGGCCTTTCTGGGCGAAATGGCCCACATCCTCAACGCCGTCTTCAGCGCCTTGCTCAAGCGTGAAAGCCCCTACGCAGCGGTGATCGCTGCGGTGCTGGAGCTGGCGGGCCAGAAGGTCCAGGCCGTGGCCATCCAGGCCGATGAAGCCATGGACGAAGCCTGGGCCGAGCCCGAAGCCTTTGACGGCTGCAGCACCAAGGGCCAGGCCCGTCCCGGTGAGGCCCAGCCGATCCACATCGTTCGCAAAAATCCAGCCGCCGCGTCGCAACGCGCAGCCGCCTGAATGGACACGGAGTCAACACCATGACCTACCTCAACAACCTCGTTTTTGGCGTGTATCCCTACATCGCCCTGGCCGTGTTCCTGCTGGGCAGCCTGCTGCGCTTTGATCGCGACCAGTACACCTGGAAGAGCGACTCGTCGCAGCTGCTGCGCCACGGCCAATTGCGCTGGGGCAGCAACCTGTTCCACGTCGGCATCCTGTTCCTGTTCTTCGGCCACACCTTCGGCATGCTCACGCCGCACTTTGTGTACGAAGCCTTTCTGAGCGCTGGCAACAAGCAGTTGCTGGCCATGGTGTCGGGCGGCATCTTTGGGCTGTTCGGCTTTATCGGCGTGACGCTGCTGTTGCACCGCCGCCTGAGCGATGACCGCATCCGCGCCAACTCCAAGATGAGCGACATCGTCCTGCTGTGGTTGCTGTGGTTGCAGTTCGCGCTGGGCCTGGCCACCGTGCCGCTGTCGGGTCAACACCTGGACGGCTCCGTGATGCTGGTGCTGGCCGAATGGGCGCAGCGCATCGTGACCTTCCGGGGTGGTGCGGCCGAGCTGATGCTGGACATGCACCCCATCTTCAAGGCCCACATGTTCCTGGGCATGAGCATCTTCTTCATCTTCCCCTTCACCCGCCTGGTGCATGTGTGGAGTGGCTTTGGCACCGTGGCCTATGTGTTCCGCCCCTACCAGGTGGTGCGCAGCCGCCGCCTGGGCATGACGCCCAAAGCGCCGCTGAGCCAGCGCGACACGGCTGCTTGAAGTCTGCGCCAGCACTGAAAGGAAAATTGCCATGAATGCTCGTCTTCAACCGGCTGCGGCAGCGACACCTGCGCCTGCGCAGGACTGGCGCAGCCGCAGGTGGCCAGTGTCAACGGCATCGCCCTGCACGAGCCCGACGAAACCCTCAGCCTGCAAGCCTTGCGCGAACGCGCCTACACCGAGCTGCTGCGTCAGCAGGCGGTGAAGGCCGGTTTGCTGCCGCGCTATGGCGGCCTGAGCTACCGCGAGCCCGACGAAGCCCAGCGCCAGATCATGGAAGCCATGGTGGACGCGGCGGTGGAGGTGCCCGAGCCCAGCGAATCGGAGTGCCAGCGCCACTACGAGGCGCAGAAGAACCGCTTCATCGTCGGCCAGGCCTTGCATGTGCGCCACATCCTGTTTGCCGTGACGCCAGGCGTGAACGTGCATGCGCTGTCGCAGCGCGCCGAAGCGGCCTTGCTGGAACTCACCCGCAAAGAACGTGTCGCCTGGCCATTTCGAGAAACTGGCGGGCGAGCTGTCGAACTGCCCGTCCAGCGCCCAGGGCGGCGATCTGGGCTGGCTCACGCCCGAAGACTGCGCGCCCGAGCTGGCCAACGAGCTGTTTTTCCAGAGCGATTCGCGCTGGGGCATGGGCGTGCATCCGCGCCTGGTGCACACGCGCTTTGGTCTGCACATCATCGAAGTGCTGGGGCGCAAGAAAGGCCGTTTGCCCGAGTTCGCCGAAGTGCGCGAGCAGATTGCCGCGCGCTTGAAGCTGCAATCGCGCACCACGGCGCTGCGGCAGTACATGCTGCTGCTGGTGGGCGAGGCGAACGTCGAGGGCATTGAGCTGGAGGGGGCGGATTCGCCGCTGGTGCAGTAGGTGACCCACCCCGCGCCGCGCTTTCAGCGCGTCACCCCCTCAAGGGGGCGGTGCTGGCGGCCCGGCGAAGCCGGTTCCGCGGCGTCCTGGGTTGGGTGCGTCGCTGTCCTGACTCACCTTGGACCGACCGGAGCATTTCGAGATGAAGACACTTCCTGAACAAGACGATCTCTTGCTGCGGCTTGCGGGATTTCCATTCGGACTATTTCCCGCGCAACCAGCAGCGTTTTCAGGATCTGGTGGCCCATGGGCAGCATCCCAAGACGCTGTTCATCGGCTGCTCCGATTCGCGGCTGGTGCCGTATCTGTTGACGGGGGCGGCGCCGGGGGAGTTGTTTCTGGTGCGCAATGTGGGCGCGTTTGTGCCGCCGTACGACGGCTCGCATGGCCTGCACGGCACCACGGCGGCGATCGAGTTCGCGGTGTTGAGCCTCAAGGTCGAGCGCATCATCATCTGTGGCCACAGCCATTGCGGCGCGATCAAGGCCGCCTACGAAGGGGTGCCTGACGAAGCGGTGGCGCTCACGGCCTGGCTCAAACTGGTGGAAGAGGCCTTGCTGCCGGTGCAGCCCGGGCCGCGAGGCGATGCGCCGCACCGAACAGCGTGCGGTGGTGTTGCAGCTGGAGCGGCTGATGGACTACCCCTTTGTGCGGCGCTCGGTCGAGGCCGGGCAGCTCGAGCCTGCACGGCTGGCACTACGTGATCGAAGACGGCGAAGTGCATGTTTTTGATGCAGAACAAGGTGCCTTCGTGCCGTCGTCGGTAGCCTCGCACAGCGGAACGGGGCCCTACCAACCTTATGTAGAGCACGATGGTCAAGTGATTGAAGGGGTTTGAGCGATTGCTGGTATTTACCCGGGTAAATAAGAGTGGAAATGACCCTTCTTGTCACTCGATTGAAGCCGCCTGTTGGCGCCGTTCGGAGCCCGTTCATGAGGTAGGCTTACAGGTCTCCGCCGGTCCACTTCGATGCCGATTTCTGACCCGCGCACACCCCTCTATGGCTCCCCAGGAAACCCACCCGATGAAACGCGATTCCAGCCTGCGTCCGCAGGATTTGACCCAGACCCAACCCATCAGCCAGGACGTCTTGGCCGAGAAGTACCTGAAGCCCGGCGAAACCGGTGTGGAAGACCTCTACCGCCGTGTGGCGCGAGCGCTCGCTTCCGTGGAAAACGAGGCGGAGCGCGCCAAGTGGGAGCAGGTGTTCCTCGACAACCTGCACGCCGGCGCCATCGGCGCGGGCCGCATCATGAGCGCAGCCGGCACCGACATCCAGGCCACCCTGATCAACTGTTTTGTGCAGCCCGTGGGCGACTGCATCCAGGGCGTGGACGACGAAGGTTTCCCCGGCATTTACGAAGCCCTGCGCGAAGCGGCCGAAACCATGCGCCGTGGCGGCGGTGTGGGTTACGACTTCTCCCGCATCCGCCCCAAGGGCGCCGAGGTCAAGGGCACGCACTCCATGGCGTCGGGCCCCTGCAGCTACATCAACGTGTTCGACCAGTCCTGCTCCACGGTGGAGAGCGCCGGCGCGCGCCGTGGCGCCCAGATGGGCGTGCTGCGCATCGACCACCCCGATGTGATGGAGTTCATCACCGCCAAGCGCACGCCCGGCCGCTGGAACAATTTCAACGTGTCGGTGGGCGTGAGCGACGCCTTCATGGAGGCCGTGGGCCAAGACCAGCCCTGGGAGCTGGTGCACAAAGCCAAGCCCAGCGCCAAGCTGATCGAAAAGGGCGCCTACCAGCGCGCCGACGGCCTGTGGGTCTACCAGACGCGTGGCCGTGCGCGAGCTGTGGGACACCATCATGAAGTCGGCCTACGACTTCGCCGAGCCGGGCATCCTGTTCCTCGACCAGATCGGCACCGACAACAACCTCAACTACTGCGAAACGATTTCGGCCACCAACCCCTGCGGCGAGCAGCCGCTGCCGCCTTATGGCTGCTGCGATCTGGGCCCCATCATCCTGACGCGCTTTGTGCGCAACCCGTTTGGTTTCGGTGGCGTGCCGTCGTTCGACTTCGAAGCGTTCGAGAAAGTCGTGGCCACGCAGGTGCGCGCGCTCGACAACGTGCTCGACGTGACCTTCTGGCCGCTGGAGCAGCAACGCGCCGAATCCGCCGCCAAGCGCCGCATCGGCGTGGGCTTCACCGGCATGGGCAATGCCCTGGCCATGCTGTGCCAGCGCTACGACCGCGAAGAAGGCCGTGTCACCGCCGCCAAGATCGCCGAGCACATGCGCGACGCCGCCTACACCGCTTCGGTGGCGCTGGCCCAGGAAAAGGGCAAGTTCCCCAAGTTCGACGCCAAGGGCTACCTGGCCGAAGGCACCTTTGCCAGCCGCCTGCCCGACGCCATCAAGGCCCAGATCCGCAAGCACGGCATCCGCAACAGCCACCTGCTGTCCATCGCCCCCACCGGCACGGTGAGCCTGGCCTTTGCCGACAACGCCTCCAACGGCATCGAGCCGCCGTTCTCCTGGATGTACCGCCGCAAAAAGCGCGAGTCCGATGGCACCACCAGCGAGTACGCGGTGGAAGACCACGCCTGGCGCCTGTACCGCGAGCTCGGCGGTGATGTGAACAACCTGCCCGAGTACTTCGTCAACGCGCTGGAGATGTCGGCCGACGAGCACATCGCCATGATGGAGGCCGTGCAGCCCTTCGTGGACACCGCGATTTCCAAAACGGTCAACGTGGCCGCCGACTACCCGTTCGACGATTTCAAGAACCTGTACCAGCAGGCCTGGCGCGCCCACCTCAAGGGCATGGCCACCTACCGCCCCAACAGCATCCTGGGCTCGGTGCTCGACACCGGCAGCGCCGCCACCGATGCGCGCCGCCGCGGCGGCAGCCAGTGCGCCGCCAGCGCCTGCGGCGCCTGTGGACCCGATGCGCACCGTGATCGAGAGCCGCCCCAAAGGCGCGTTGTCGGCCGTGGCCGACAAGATCGAGTACTGGACCCAAGAAGGCCACAACACGCTGTACATCGTGGTGTCGTTCCTGCCCGTGCCCACCGGCGAAGGCGACGCCACCGTGGACCGCGCCATCGAGTTCTTCATGCCGGTGGGCCAGAACGGCGAGTCGCAGCAGTGGATCACCTCCACCATGCGCATCTTGTCGCTGGCCGCGCGCGGCGGCTTCCTGGAGCGTGCGCTGAGCGACATGCGCAAGGTGGCCTGGGACCGTGGCCCGGTGCGCCTGGGCACCTACGAAAAGGCCGACGGCACCCACGTCCCCATGTGGCACGACTCCGAAGTGGCGGCGATTGCGTTTGCCCTGCAAAACATCATCGCGCGCCGCACCGAGCAAGGCGAGCGCGCACCCGTGGCCAGGTGCGCCACGGCAGTGCCGCGCCCGAGCTGCCTGGCATCCCATCGACCGGTGATGGCCGGCAAAAAGTGCCCTGAGTGCGGTGCACACGCCATGATCCGCAAGGACGGTTGTGACTACTGCACCCAGTGCGGCCACCTGGGCAGCTGTGGATGACCTCGCCGGGTGCCACGACCGCTGCCCCCGCTGCGCGCCTGCGCGCAACGGCCAGCGGTCCGGGCGCCCGCCTGAGCACAGGTCGCGCCGACGCCCTGGCGCCTGAGCCACCTGTTGCTCGCCCCCCACCGGCTGGGTTTTTTTCTGGCCATGTGCCTGCTGCTCGCTTCGGGCGTGTGGTGGGCCCTGGTGCAGCTGGACCGCGCCACTGGCTGGCTGGGCCTGGGCTACGCCGTCTCGCCCACGCTCACCCATGCGGCCTTGATGAGCCTGGGCTTCATTCCCCTGTTTTTTGCGGGTTTCCTGTTCACGGCCGGGCCCAAGTGGCTGGGTGTGTCAGGGGCCCGAGGCGCGCGATCTGGTGCCCAGCTCGGTGCTGCAGGCCGTGGGCTGGCTGCTGTGGCTGGCCGGCGCGCCACACGCATGAGGCGCGTGGCCGTGGTGGGCGTGTCGCTGGCCGCGGTGGGTCTGGGGCTGCAGACCTGGCGCTTTGTGGGCCTGGTGCGCGCAGAGCACAGCAGAGCGACCGGCTGCACGCCAAGGTGGTGGCCGTGGCCGCCGGCGTGGGCGTGCTCAGCGTGGCGGGCATCGCGGTGGCCACCGCGCTGGATGCGGTCGACCTGGCGCTGGCCTGCGTGCTCAGTGGTTTGTGGGGCTTTGTGGTGCCGACCTACCTGGCGGTGGCCCACCGCATGATTCCGTTTTTCACCTCCAGCGCCGTGCCCATGGTCGCATGCCTGGCGCCCGTTCTGGGTGCTGTGGGCGATGCTGGGCGCGGCGGCGCTGGAGTGGGTGTCGGTCTGGCTGCGCTGCGCTGATCGGGCCCATGCCGCGCGGCTGGATGCTGTTCCAGGGCCTGGCCGAACTCGCCGCTGGCGGCGTGCTGATCTGGCTGGGCGTGGCCTGGGGGCTGGTGCAAAGCCTCAAGGTGCGCCTGCTGGCCATGTTGCACCTGGGTTTTGTCTGGCTGGGCCTGAGCTTTGTGCTGGCCGGCGCTTCCCAGTTGCTGGGTTTGCAGGCGGGTGTGCCGGCCCTGGGGCTGGGCGCCCTGCACGCGCTCACCATGGGCTGCCTGGGCTCCCTGCTGCTGGCCATGGTCACGCGCGTGGCCTGTGGACACAGCGGGCGCCCGCTGGTGGCCGACAACCTGATGTGGGTGCTGTTCTGGGCTTTGCAGCTGGCCGTGCTGTTGCGCATCGCGGGCGCCTTGCCCCAGGCGCCCGCGGGCGTGCTGGTGGCGGCGGCCTGGATTGTGGGCCGGTGTGGTGGTGGTGTGGGGCCTGCGCCTCATGGGCTGGTTCGGCCGGTTGCGCGCCGATGGCCGGCCAGGATGAGCCCGTGTTGATGCCCCCAGTGACCGGCGACCCCTTGTCCACCGCTGTCCGACGATGCCACGCTGGCCGGCAGCGCTGATCCATGCGCGCCGCACCGTCCTGCCCAAGCGCCTGGCTGCGCCCGGGCCCGATGCCGACGAGTTCGAGGCCATTCATGGGTGCCGCTGCGGCCGCGCCCGATCATGGGCAGTTGATGCCGTGGCGGTTTGTGCTGGTGCCCGCGGAGCAGCGCGCCACACTGGCCGATCTGTTTGCCCAGGCCTTGCTGGAGCGTGATCCCGGCCGCCTCCGACGAGCAGCAGGCGCAGGCGCGGGAGAAGGCTTTTCGTGCGCCCTCTGCTGTTGCTGCTGATCGTGGATGTGGCCTGTGGCGATCCCGAGATCGACGCCGCCGAGCGCTTCATTTCCGCGGGCTGTGCGGTGCAGAATGTCTTGCTCATGGCCACGGCCCTGGGCTTTGGCTCGTCGCTCACCAGCGGCAAGGCCCTCAAGTCGCAGGCCCTGCGCTCGCACCTGGGCCTGGGCGCCCAAGAGCATGCGGTGTGCTTCATCAGCATGGGCCGCGCGGCCTCGCTGCGCGCGCCGCGTCCCCGTCCCGCTGTGGCCGACTACCTGAGTGTGTTTGCCTCGGTGCGCCCACGGCGGCGATCCCGATTGAACATTCGTCTTGAACAGGAAACCCATGAACATCGAGACTTTTGACGACCTGCTGGCGCGCCGCGCGCGCGCAGCAGCAGCCGCAGCGCCTGCTGTTTGTCTTTGCGGCGGTCGAGTTGCCCGACGACGCCACCGCCGACCAGCGCGCCAGCTTTGAGCGTGGCCAGGGTGGGGCGCTGGTGCCGCAGATGTGCGTCGACAAGGCGCCCGACGAACTGGCTTCTTTTGCCGATCTGGTCGCAGAAGCGGCCCTGTTTGGCAAGCCTTGGGGTATGGTGTTTGCTGCGGCGATGTCGGGCACACCCGGCAAGGCGCTCACCAGCACCGACGCCGACCAGCCTCTGGAGCGCATGGTCGAATCGATCAAGCAAGGGCAGATCGGTGGCTTCATTCCGTTTGACCTCCAGGGTCAGGCGGTTCAACCTGGGTTGAACATGGCCACCTCTGTCCCGCTCATGCAGATTTCGCAGCCCGGCCAGTCCGCGCCGGCCGTGGGATTCGAGGCGCCGTTTGAGATGCTCAGCGCCTGCCATGAACGGGTGGAGCGCATGCTGCTGCTGATCGTCGCGCCTGCAGACGCATCTGCAGGAACAAGGGCTGGACGACCAGGTGCGCCAGGCCGCGCGCGATGTGATGCGGTACTTTGATCTCGCCGCACCTTTGCACCACGAAGACGAAGAGCGCCATGTGTTTCCGCCGCTGATGTGCGGGGCCGATGCGGCGGTCAAGGCGCTGGTGCTTGCGCCTGATCCAGGACCACCGCCAGATGGAAGTGGCCTGGCAAGGCGCCCGGGCGGTGCTCAGCGCCTTGGCCGAGCACGACGGCGGCCCAGCCGTTTGACGAACTGACCGTGTGGCAAAAGGTGGCACTCAACGACTTTGCCCGCCTCTACCGCCAGCACCTGGACGACGAAGACCAGGTGGCCTACCCTGCCGCCCAGGCGCTGCTCTCGCCGGGCGCACTGGCGGACATGAGTCAGGACATGATGGCAGCGCCGGGGCGTCAAGTAGTGACCGGCTCCGCAAGGCGCGATACCCTGCACAACGTTCCGCGAAGGAGGCAAGGAGAACGCTGATGGTTTTGCAGGTGTTTGAGTGGAGTTCGCTGTTTGAAACCGGTGTGGAGCTGATCGACAGCCAGCACAAGGTGCTGGTGGACCTGACCAACGCTTGGGTGATGCCGTGGTGCACGATGATCCGGCGCAGGGTCTGCACGGTGCTGGAGCAGCTCAAGGCCTACGCCGACTACCACTTCAAGGCCGAAGAGGCCTGGTCGATCAGGCTGGTCAGCCGCCTCAGGCCCTGGTCGCACACCACGCGACCCACGGCGGCTTTGTGCATCAGCTGGCTGCATTTCGCCGAGGGCTGGGAACGGCGATGCGCGCAGGCGCTAGGCCCTGCACCGTTTTCTCACCGCCTGGCTGATCACCCACATCCTGGGCGACGACCGCAACATGGTCCTGCGTCTGAGCCAGCAGTCGGGCTCGGCGTTGCAAGCGCCGGTGCCACTGGGCGCGGGCGAACAGGTGTTGCTGGAAGCCGCGCACAACCTGCACGCAGCGCTCAGCGGCATGACGCAAGACCTGGAGCGCCAGGTGCAGGCGCGCACGGCCGAGCTGGCCGAGAGCAACCAGCGGCTCAAGGCCAACTTCCTGACCGGAGTGCGCACCTTCACCAGCCTGATCGAGCTGCGCGGCGGCATGCTGGCCGGGCATTCGCGCCGCGTCGCCGATCTGGCGCGCAAGCTGGCGATGCACCTGAAGCTGGAGCGCGAGGCGGTGCAGCAGGTGTTTCTGGGTGCCTTGCTGCACGACATCGGCAAGATCGGTCTGCCCGATGAGTTGCTGGGCAAACCGGTGGCACGCATGAACGCTCAGGAGCTGTCTTTGTACCGGGCCCACCCCGTCAACGGCGAAGGCGGCGCTGATCGCCATGGAAGACCTGCATGGCGCGGCCCAGGTGGTGCGGCACCACCACGAGCGCTGGGACGGCCAAGGTTTTCCCGACGGGCTGGCTGGCGAGCGCATTCCGCTGGAGGCGCGCATCGTGGCCGTGGTCAACGACCTCGATGGTTTGCAGCACGGCACCATCTCTTTGCGCCGGCTGTCCATGGACGAATCGCTGAAAGTGATTCAGGACAACAAAGGCGTGCGCTACGACCCGCAGATTGCAGACGCGCTGATCGCGCTGCTGGGCCGGGCCGGCACCGCTGCAGAGCCTGAAGTGGCTACCACCTGCGCGCGGCTGCGGCCGGGCATGACCTTGACGCGCGACCTGATCACAGCCGACGGCATGCTGCTGCTGGCGGCTCACAATTCGCTCGAGACCCAGACCATCTTGCGCATTCAACGCTTTTTGGGGCCCGGGGGCATGAGCGATCTCAAGGTCTATGTGCGGCCCGATGCGGTGGCCGACCATTGAGCTACTTGCCAGGCGCCACGCAGGGCCTCGAGGTGTTGCCCGCGCTGTACTCCTTCCGCCGGTGCCCTTACGCCATCCGCGCGCGCATGGCCCTGGCGCAGGCGGGCGTGGCCGTCGAGCTGCGTGAAGTGGTGCTGCGCCACAAACCTCAGGCCCTGCTCGACGCCTCACCCAAAGGCACGGTGCCCGTTCTGGTGCTGCCCGGTGGAGAGGTGATCGACGAAAGCCTGGCCATCATGCGCTGGGCGCTGGGGCAGAACGATCCCCAAGGCTGGCTGGTCCATGTCGATGAGCCTGATCTGCAGCAGCTGGTGGCGTTGAACGATGGGCCGTTCAAGCGGGCGCTGGATGCCTACAAGTACCCGGAGCGAGACAGATCGGCCACTGTCGAAGAACACCGAGCGCAGGGTGAAGCGGCCTTGGTGTCACTGCTGGAAGCCCGCTTGGCCGATCAAGCTTTTCTGGCCGGTGCATCGCCCGGCCTTGCGGACGCGGCCATATTCCCCTTCATCCGCCAATGGGCTGCGGTGGACGCCGCCTGGTTCGAACACGCGCGCTGGGCGGCGGTTCGTCGCTGGCTACAGCACTGGCTGGGCAGCACTGCGTTTTTGCGCGTGATGGACAAATACCCCGCCTGGGAGCCAGGGCGGACAGGCGGGGTGTGGCCCATTTGAGGGGCCCGTTCTACCCGCCTTTTCCGGGCTGGGGTGCCCGGGTGGGCGATCAGAGTGGCTTGGGTTCGAAGCCGATGCGCAGACCGCTGTCGGTCACTGTGATCTGGCCGGGTCGCATGCCCAACACATCGAGCACGGCCAGGTCTTTGTCTTTGAACTGGTGCAGCACCACTTCCTGCAACGCCGCCTGCGCCAATGCGGGACCGTACACCTTGATCAGGTCCACCGCCTCGGGCCGAAGGCCGGGAAAGCTCAGGCTGTTGAAACTCAGCTGATGGGCGCGTACCGTTTTGTCACTCGCTTCATAGCGCAGCGCAAAGCCCACGCCGAGTTGCCCCGCCTGCGCGCGGTTCAGCGCAGGACCTTGGGCGGTGATGGCCATGTCGGCATCGATGCGGTTGGTCGCTGGGCGCATGGTCAGGCTTGGCTTGCGCACGATCAAATCGAGAAACCCGGCCACGGGGTACCTGATCGGAAAGTGGGGCAGCAGCATCTCGCCCAGCTCTTCGGTGGTGACCGAGCGGCCAGCGCCTTCGTCGCGCGGGTCGGCGTGGTCGTTTTCGTTGGCCTGGGCGGCGGGCAGCGCGGCGAGCGACGCCGCTGCGCCCAGCCCACAGCGAATCAACCAGTTTCGGCGAGAAGCGTTCAGTTCATTCATTCGCACCATTCTGCACATTTGTTGCCACGCCAGCAGGCTTGAGCACATCGCCCACTTTCAACCTGCCGCCGCGCAAGAGCATGGCCGTCAAGCCGCCGTGACCACGCATGGCGTTGTAGCCGCCCGGGCCGAGCAGGGTTTCCATGCGCGAGCAGGGGTCGCAGGGCCCGGTGATCTGCAGCAGCACCTCGTCGCCCAGTTGCCAGACCAGGCGCGCGTCGGCGAAGGGCGAGCGCATGCTCAGCAGGTTCAGACCGCTGATCACCAGATTGCGCCGCAACAAGCCTGCGTCCAGCTGCGCCTTGCCCACCCATTGCGCCATCAGCGGAATGTGTTCGGCCTGAATCAGGGTGATCTCTCGCGTGCGCTGCGCTGGCTGCAGCCGCAGGCTGGCCGAGCGGTGGTCGCCCAGCACACCACGGCCGACTCTCGGCCTGTGCCTCGTTCAACGCGTGCATGGCGCCACGCCGTTCGCTGCGTACCCAGATCGCGTCGAGATTGCCGGGTCGGGGGAACTCGGCGGTCAGCGCACGCAGCCCCATGGGCGCGGCCAGCAGCGGTGCTTGTTGCGGGTCTTCTGAGGCGATGGACATGCCGTCATATTGGCACACACGGCTTGAGCCACATGGCCTGTGCACACAACCCCACGCCTGTGGGGCGGCTGAATTTGCGCGATCATGTGTGGCCTTCCTTTTGACTTCAGAAAGCGATCCAGCCATGTCCAACCCCGCCGACCCGCGACCCGCCAGCCTGCCGACCGTGGACGGCTGCTTCGCTGGGCATGGCGCTGCAGAGCAGCTACGCCAGCGAACTCGTGGGACTGCACGCACCGTGGAACCCGACCCCCGCCACCGAGCCGCGCCTGCTGGCGCTCAACGCCGCACTGGCCGCTGAACTGGGTTGGGATGCGCAGGCTCTGGCCGGGCGCGGATGGCCTGGCCGTGTTGTCGGGCCAAGCCTTGCCAGCTGGCGCCCAGCCCATCGCGCAAGCCTATGCCGGCCATCAGTTTGGCCAGTTTCTCGCCGCAGCTGGGCGACGGCCGCGCGCTGCTGCTGGGCGAGGTGGTCGATGTCCATGGACAGCGTCGCGACATCGCTTTCAAAGGCTCGGGCCGCACGCCGTTTTCGCGCGGTGGTGACGGCAAGGCCGCCGTCGGGCCTGGTGTTGCGCGAATACCTGATGGGCGAGGCCATGCAGGCGCTGGGCATTCCCACCACGCGGGCCCTTGCCGCCGTCGCGACAGGCGAACAGGTGTACCGCGAGCGGCCGCTTGCCGGGCGCCCTGCTGGTGCGCGTGGCGAGCCAGTCACCTGCGCGTGGGGACCTTTCAGTTTTTTGCTTCGCGCCGCGATACGGAAAAGCTGACCCGCCTGGCCGACTACGCCATTGCCCGCCACGACCCCGATCTGGTGGGGCAAGCCGACCGATACCTGTGCATTTTTCCGCTCGGTAGCCGCAGCGGCAAGCGGCGCTGATCGCGCAATGGATGGGCGTGGGCTTCATCCACGGTGTCATGAACACCGACAACATGACCATCTCGGGCGAAACCATCGACTACGGTCCCTGCGCTTTCATGGACGCCTACGACCCCGACACCGTCTTCAGCTCCATCGACCACAACGGCCGCTACGCCTACGCCAACCAGCCCCTGATCGCGCGCTGGAACCTGGCGCGGCTGGCCGAAGCGCTGTTGCCGCTGATCGACGACGACGCGACCAGGCCATCGCACAGGTGTCCGAAGTGATCGACGCCTTTCCGGCGATGTACCAGGCGCAATGGCTGGCGGTGATGCGCCGCAAGCTCGGTTTGGCTGGCGACGGCAACGACGACCCAGGACCGACCAGCTGGTCGAAGACTTTCTGAGCCTGCTGCACACCCATGGCGTGGACTTCACCCTGGCTTTTCGCAGCTTGGCCAATGCGGTCGAAGCAGACGAAGGTCAGGCACCCGCCTTGATGGCTTTGCTGCGCACCCGACGGGCGAGAGGCGCATGCTGGCCTGGCTGCAACGCTGGCTGCCGCAGGCTTGGCAAGCAGCAGCGTCACCCGCCGGCGAAGCCGACGGCGCTGCGTGCGCGCCAATCCGCTCTACATTCCCCGCAACCACCTGGTCGAAGAAGCGCTGGAAGCGGCCTCCGAGCGCGGCGACCTGGCGCCTTTCGAGCGCTTGCTGGCGGTGGTGCAAAACCCCTTTGAAGAGCAGCCCGGTTTGGGCCGCTACGCCTCGCCTGCCTCGGCCGAGCAGCAGGCTGGCTACCGAACCTTCTGCGGCACCTGAATGCCGCGCTCAGCGCCAAGGGTGCGCTCGCGGCGCTTCGGACTGTCCATCAGGAAAAGTCGATCAGGTGGGTCAAATCCCAGTCCTGGCGAGGGTCGGTCAGGGCTTGGCGCTCCTCATGTTCATTGCGCTTGAGTGCCACGAACAATGCGACCATCGCTTCACCGAGGATGGCGCGCGTGGGCTGGCTGCTCTCCAGAGCGTCGATGGCATCGGGCAGCGAACGCGGCAAAGCGAGGGCGGCGTGCCTGCCGACCGAAGGCCAAGGCTGCGTTGCATGCCATCCAGTCCAATAGCCAATGTGGCGGCCACCGCGAGGTAGGGGCTGGCGTCGCCACCGGGCAAGCGGTTTTCCACCCGCACCGCGGCGGGTGAGGTGGTGGCCGGGATGCGGAAGGCTGCCAGGCGGTCGTCGTGACCCCAGTCGGCGTGGGTGGGCGACGAGTCGCTCAGGGCGATGCGGTCGAACGACATGTCGTAAGGGGCGAACAAGGCCATGGCCGCGGGTGTGTGGGCCTGCAGGCCGGCGATGAAACGCATCAGTTCGGGCGAGGGCTGGCCATCGGGTGTGGCGAAAACGTGGGGCCAGTCGGCCCGCGGTGCGTTGCAGGCTGAAATGCCAGTGCATGCCGGTGCCGGGCTGGTCGAGCAAAGGGCTTGGCGGCGAAGCTGGCCAGAAAGCCCTGGCGTGCGGCGATCTCGCGCGCCAGCCGTTTGAAGCGGAACACCGCGTCGGCCTGTTCCAGGGCCGGGCCCGGGCGGAAATTCACCTCGTACTGCGACACGGGCGGCCTCGTGCAAATGGCCCGACAGCGGAATGCCCAGGGTTTCGCAGCCGGCGTACAGCGCATCGAAAAACGGCTCGAACTGGGCCAGTGCGCTCCAGCGAATACTGGTCGCAGGCTCGCTCCTGCACTGGGTGCATCGGGCTGCGGCCTGGCGCAGTGCAACGGCGGCGCCCTCGCGGCGCAGCAAGAACATCTCCAGCTCGGGCGCCACGGTGGCTTGCAGGCCCAGCTCGGCGTATTGCGCCAGCACCTTCTTCAGCAGCGTGCGCGGCGACAGCTCGCTGGCGTCCAGCCTCGCGGCCCAGGCGATGGGGCCTACCAGCGGCCCCGACGGTTCGCACAACACCGTGGCCTCATCCGGGCGGCCCGGGCGGGCTCGCAGGGTGGCCAGATCGGGCACCAGCTGCATGTCGCCATAGCCCTTGGGCATCAGCGTGCCGAACAGGTGCTCGGGCCAGCCACCGGTGACCGTCATGCCGAACAGCACATTGGGCAGACGGCAGCCCGCCTGGGCCACCCATTCGTCGGTGGCCAGCAGCTTGCCGCGCGCCAGCGAGGTGAAGTCGGCCAGGGCACATTCGATGCGCTGAGCGCCAAGGGCTGGGGCGGCGGACTGAAGTCGTTGGATGGGGTCATGGTGGAAGAGCGTCTGCGGCGCCGTGGGGTGAGGCGGGTGGCTCGATGTTCTCATGCCCGGCTTGCATGGGTCGGCGTACACCATCGGCGGGTGCCGTGGCAAGATGGGGTTGTTGCGCGCAGTGCGGTCAATGCCAGCCCGTCGCAGCGCGCCGGGCGCAGCCATAGGATGTCCGCGCGCCGCAGGGCGCCTTCTGTCCCTTGCAGGAGACCCGTTCACCATGACCGACAAAACCACCCCTACACCCCGCCCAAAGTCTGGACCTGGGACCAGGCCAGCGGCGGCCAGTTCGCCAACATCAACCGCCCCATCGCCGGCGCCACCAGCGACAAAGAGCTGCCCGTGGGCAAACACCCCTTGCAGCTGTATTCCATGGCCACGCCCAACGGCGTGAAGGTCACGGTCATGCTCGAAGAGCTGCTGGCCCTGGGTCACACCGGTGCCGAGTACGACGCCTGGCTGATCAAGATCGGCGAAGGCGACCAGTTCACCAGCGGCTTTGTGGAGATCAACCCCAACTCCAAGATTCCCGCGCTGCTCGACCGCAGCACCGCCACGCCCACCCGCGTGTTCGAGTCGGGCTCCATCCTGCTCTACCTGGCCGACAAGTTCGATGCCTTCCTGCCCAAGGAAGCCTGCCGCGCGCGCCGAGGTGATGAACTGGCTGTTCTGGCAAATGGGCTCGGCGCCTTACCTGGGCGGCGGCTTCGGTCACTTCTATGCCTACGCGCCCGAGAAGTTCGAATACCCGATCAACCGTTTTGCCATGGAAGTCAAGCGCCAGCTCGACGTGCTCGACCGCGCCCTGGCCGAGCGCCCCTACATCGCCGGCAACGACTACACCATCGCCGACATCGCCATCTACGCCTGGTACGGCGCGCTGGTCGAGGGCCTGCTGTACAACGCCGCCGAGTTCCTCTCGGTGCAGGAATACACCCATGTGCAGCGCTGGGCCGCGACGATCAAGGCCCGCCCCGCCGTGGCCCGAGGCCGCAAGATCAACCGCGTGTGGGGCGACGAGGCCGACCAGGTGCCTGAGCGGCATTGAGAACCCGTCCGCACGGGCGGGGTCGTTTCGGTGCCGCCGCCCGCTGGATCGCCTACCGGTGGCGCTCTTGGCGCCATGTGGCTGGGCGCGATGCCGGCAGCGTGCCGGACGGCGACAGCGGCCTTCAGCGCATCTCGAACAATTCCTGGTGGAAGTCCGCCGGGTCCAGCCCCTGCGCAATGAGATCGGTGCGCAGCGACTGACCAAAGGCGGCGGGGCCGCAGAACCAGACGCTGGCCGACTTCCAGTCGGGCAACATCTCGCGCAGGCGCTCGCCGCTCAGGCGGCCGTGCTCGCCTTCGACCAGCACATGCAGCCGGACGTTGGCTGCTTCGGCATCGGCCTTCAAAAGCGCCAGGACCCTCGGTTCGGCAACCGGGATGCATTGGATGAGGTCGATCGATGGCCGCCCGGGCGTGATGGCGCGTTGCTTCATGCGGGCAATGAACGGTGTGATGCCGATGCCGCCCGAGACCCAAATCTGCTTGGGCTTCTGATCGTCAAAGGTGAAGCGCCCGTAAGGCCCCTCCACGGTGACCGCGTCGCCTGCCTTGATGCGCTCGGGCAAGACGTCTGTGTAGTCGCCCAGTCCTTTGGTGATGAACATGATCTGGCGCGTGGTGGGGTCCCAGGCTGAGGCGATCGTGAAAGGGTGCTTGCCTTCATTTTTCTCAAACGTGACAAAGGCGAACTGGCCCCCTTCGTGCCCTTTCCAGGCCGCGTCCAGTCGGAGCTTGATCTCGGTCACGCCGATGGGGGCAAAGGTCTGCAGGGACTCGACCGTGCCGCCGGCCCTGTGCCGGCGACCGATCTGGCGTGTCAGGGCCAGCAGCGCCGACACCACGCCGCCAATCATCAAGAGCCCTGTGACCATGCCCACCGGTTGCGTCCAAGCCCCAAAGTTCATCAGCACCAGGCTGTGAAACACCAGGGCCAGGTAAGCGGCGGCGATCAGGGTGTGGGTGGAGGCGAAGAGCTTGTAGGGGAAGCGCTTGATCAGTGCCAGCGCAATCAGGAGCACGGTGGCATAAAACGCCCACTCGCCGACCAGCTCCGCCGTGCCGCGCTGGCTTTGAAAAAAGGCCTGGATGGCGCCCAGCTCCGTGTCACCCGCTGGTGGCGGACCCCGTTTGCGCCCCTCGATCAGCCCCAGACCCGCCAACCATTTCGGCCCGTTGGACGCCAGCCAATGCACCACCGATACCACCAGGGCAGCGATACCCAGCCATTTGTGCAGGCGGTAGGACTTGTCGAGCCCGCCCAGCCAGGGCTCCAGCCATGTCGCACGGGTGGCCAGGATCATCGCCACGCTCATGGCCCCCATGCCCAGCACGCCAGAGTACTGAACGAGCAAGTTGCGGACCGCGATGAAGCTCAGGGTGTCGGGCAGGGCGGTATTGGCCAAAGCCCAGAGCGCGGTGAGCCCGATGAGGGTTGTCCATAGCGCGATTTTGATGTTTTTCATGTGTGCTCCCGATGTGGTGGACCAGAACGTGCGGCGGCTGGGGCACTTTCAGAATGCTCCAACCCTTGATGCACTCTCCATGCGAGCTCTGCATGTCGCAAAGTGGTCGGCCCTGTGCGCTGTGCCCTGTGCGTTCGATATTTCATTTCGCAAGAGAGGTGGCCGGCTTGTCGCTCTTGTTCACACATGTGACTGCAGACAATGAAGTCAGTCTGGCCAGAACATCCAAAGTCCTTGATTTTATTGGGGCTCATGTGCCTAACAAAGCCAGTCTGGCCTTTTCAGACTGAAATCGGAAGTGAGTCAGGCGCTTCAAACGTCCGGGATCCACTCCCGATCAATCTTCCTCAGAGGCCTGATGCCCCTCGAGCTGCGATCCCTTTGCGACCGCTGTGCTCTATCCTTGATCGTCGTCAACAGGCTGATGTTTTTGACATTTCTTATGCGAGCAGTTTATTGGCCAAAGCTGTTGCAGCTGAGCGTGTTTCAACACCCAGCTTTTCATAGATGTGTTCAAGATGCTTGTTCACTGTTCGATGGCTCATGCCGAGAATGTCCGCAATGTCCCGGTTGGTCTTCCCCTTGGCTAGCCAAGAGAGGACTTCCGTTTCTCGAGGGGTCAGAGCCACCTTGCGCAGCCGTTCAAGGGACCCGTCGTCGACCTTGGTTTGGGTAACGAGCAAGATGGATTCTCCCGGACCGCTCTGGCCCATGTGCCTCGCTACCAATCGGGCGCCGGTAGGCCAATCTGTGTGCGCCTCGCCGTCGTTGCGTGCTCGGCTTAGCCATTGGCAGCGGCATCTCCGCTCGATTGCTCTTTCGCGGCGAAGGCTTGTGCAACCATTCAGCCGCCTGGGGTGAGCGCCAGGCGATTCGCCCCTGAGAGTCCAGCAAGACTGTACCCATGCCCGCCACATCGACGGCATCGCGCGCCAGTCGGGTCACGCGGGCGTTTCTGACGTGCGTCGCCAATCGGGCCATGACCTCGGGAAGTCGCAAAGGTTTGATGACGTAGTCCACACCACCGCAGGCGAATCCGCGAAGAATTTCATCGGTGTCGGACAGACCGGTCATGAACAGCACCGGAACGTGTGACCATTCGGGGGTGGCCTTGATCTGGCTGCAGAGCTTCGAACCCGTCACGGCCCGGCATTACTGCATCGAGCAACACGCCGTCTGGAACCGTGACTTCGAAGCGCTCCAGGGCTTCCGAAGTGTCGCGTGCCGCGAGAACATCGTAGCCTTCCAGAACCAAGGCATCGCAAAGCATGTGCAGTGTTTCAGGGGCGTCGTCAACGACGAGGATGACTGGCTGTGCCGAGGTGTTCATTGGTGGTTCGGGTCGGCGTCAATCGTTTGAAATGTCATCGGCAGCGTCCTGGGCGTTTCTCAAATGCGTCATAAGGGAATGGAAATCGAAGCGGTCGACGCATGGGTGATCAACAGCTTCAAAGCGGCTAAATGCTCCGGCAGTTCATCTCGCGCTCGCCGCAGCCGCTGCCGAAGTGCAACGGCTTGCCCCTGCCGGGCCAGGCGCATCGAGGTCTTCGCATCAGCTCGGCTGGCAAAGGTGCGTTGTGCATGCCCAGGTCCGCGTTCTGAATAGCTGTCTTCGCCATGAAGGTCCTGATCATCGCGCACCCAGTCGATATTGAGAGTGCGGTGCAACGTGTCGAGCAATTCGGATTCAAGAACCGGTTTGCCCACGAACCCCTGGCATTCCAGGGCAACCAGCCGCTCGGGCTGGTTGTCGAACAAATTGGCCGACACGAAGACGATGGGCAGTTTGGCCGGGGGCATCAGCGCGCGAATCTGGCGGCCGTCTGCCAGCCGTCCAAGTCATCCATGGTGATGTCCAGCAGGAGCAGATCGGGGACCTTGCTTTGCACGATCTCCAGGCATTCCTGTCCGCTGGCCGCTTCGCGCACTGCAAAACCGAGCGGCATCAGCATGCCTGCCAGCAGCTGGCGGTGCAAGGGCTGGTCGTCGACCACCAGCAGCGTCCGCCGGCGGCCTTCATACCCCACGATGGCGCGCAAGGCATGGGTGGCGGGCAGCAGCTCTTGTGGCTCGGGCGTGATGCCCGGTAGGTAGAGGCGCAAGCTGAAGGTGCTGCCTACGCCCTGCTTGCTGCGCAGCGTCAGCTCGCCGCCCATCATGTCGGTCAGCAGGTGGGTGATGGTCAGGCCGAGACCGGTGCCCGCATCGCGCACCCGGCGTCCGGCGCTACCGCGTTCGAAGGGCAGAAAGATGCGCTTCTGATCCTGCTCGGCGATACCGATGCCGGTATCGATGACGTCGATGCGCGCGACATGCTGGCGGAAGTCGAGCCGCAACAGCACGCTGCCCTCGTCGGTGAAGCGCACCGCATTGCTCAGCAGGTTGATCAGAATCTGGCGCAAGCGCTTGGCATCGGTCCGTATCCAGTCCGGCACCGTCGCCTTCTCTTCCACGAGAGAATTGTCAGCCCCTTCGCCTCCGCCTGCGGCCGACCATGCGCTCGACATCGTCGAGCAGCCTCGTGAACGGAACCGAGGCCATGTCCAGCTTGAGGCGTCCGGCTTCGATGCGCGCCAGATCGAGAGAGCCATCGATCAGGGCCCGCATGTGCTCCCGCTGCTCTGCATGGTGACCACCGTCTCGCGCACCCCGGGGCAAGTCGCTTCTCGTCTTCAGCAGGATCTGGGCGTAGCCGAGGATGCTGTTGAGCGGTGTGCGCAACTCGTGGGTCATGCCTGCGACGTAGCGCGTCTTGGCCTGGCTGGCCGACTCGGCCCTGTCCTGGGCCGCCTGCAGCTCGGCGTCGGTGCGGCGGTGGGCCTCGATCTCCTGCATGAGCAGCTGTGTCTGCCGTTCCGACTCGTCCTGCGCCATGCGGCGGCTGTCGGTGGTCAGCACCACCCACCACGCGATCCCACCGCCGCCAGCCAGCGTCAGCAACGCGAACACCTTGAGGAAGCGGCGACGTGCAAGACTTCGCCCTGCGCTGCAGGCTTTCCTGCACGTAGACCACGCCGATGATGATGGCCATCAGTGCGCACAGCGACAGCCACACCAGACAAATACTGCCCGATGCGGAAGTTCACCCTGGATCGGCCAAGCGCTGCTGAGCAGGACCGCGCCAAGTGAGCCAGCCCCGGATCTGCTCGGAGCGCGCGAGCCTGGTCTTGCAGCGGTCGTGGCAACGGGACTCCAGCGTGCAGCACAGCGAGCAGATCGGCGCCTCGTAGGCCGGGCAACTGCGCCATGTCTTCGGACTCGAACTGGTTGTCGCAGACCGAGCAGTGCACCGCTTCTGCCGGGTTGCCACCGCGCGCTGCGCTGGCGCGCCAGGTAGTAGCGCCCCTTGCGTCCACCAGGCCAGCAGCGGCGACAGCGACCATGGCCAGTCACCAACGCGATGAAGGGCGAAAACGCCGCCGCCATTTCACCCAAAAGGCCCGGTAAGCGCCGCGCTGGCCACCGCCGCGGCCATCAGCATGGCGCCCAGGCCGACCGGGTTGATGTCGTACAGGTACGCGCGCCTGAACTCGATGCCTTCGGGCTCAGGCCCAGCGGCTTGTTGATGACGAGGTCGGCCACCAGCGCGCCGACCCAGGCGATGGCCACGTTGCTGTAGAGGCCGAGCACCTGCTCCAGCGCCTCGAAAACGCCCAGCGTCATCAGCAGCATGGCGATCAGCACGTTGAACACCAGCCACACCACGCGCCCCGGATGGCTGTGCGTGAGCCGCGCGAAAGAAGTTCGACCAGGCGAGCGAACCCGCGTAGGCGTTGGTCACGTTGATCTTGATCTGCGAAACGACCACGAACAGCACCGTGACCGCCAGCGCCCAGGCCGGTTGTCGACACAGGGCCGAAGCCCGCCAGGTACATCTGCGTGGGCTCGATCGCGCGTTCCGTCGGGGATCTCGTGCTGCAGCGCCAGGAACGCCAGAAACGCGCCGCCCACCATCTTGAGCATGCCGGGCACGATCCAGCCCGGCCCGGCGATCAGCACCGCGCGCCCACCAGCGCACCGCGATTGGCTCCGCGTCCTCTCCGGCAGGAAGCGCAGGTAGTCGACCTGCTCGCCGATCTGCACCACGAGCGAGAAAGTCACCGTGGCGGCCGCACCGAACATCAGCGGATCGAACCGCTTGCTGCCCGGAGCGCACGCCCGACAAGCTGCGTGAAGTCCGGAGAGCTGCGGGCTGTGACAGCGCGATCCAGACGAACGGCAGCACAGAAGGAACGAGCCAGATCGGCTGCGTCCACACCTGCAGCGCGAGATCAGCGTGATGCCGTGCATCACCAGCGGCATGATGACGAGCGACGACACCAGGTAGCACACCGACAGCGGCCAGTCCAAGACCATCTGCAGCGCCAGCGCCATGATGGCCGCCTCCAGCGCGAAGAAGATGAAGGTGAAGATGGCGTAGATCAGCGAGGTGATGCGTCGAGCCCAGGTAGCCGAAGCCCGCGCCGCGCGTCAGCAGGTCCATGTCGACGCCGTAGCGCGCCGCGTAGTAGCAGATCGGCAGGCCGGTGAGAAAGATGATCACGCCCACCGACCAGGATGGCCCACAGCGCGTTGGTGAAGCCGTAGCTCAGCGCGATGGCGCCGCCGATGGCCTCCAGCGCGAGGAACGACAAGGAGCCGAAGGCCGTGTTGGCCACCCGGAATTCGCTCCACTTGCGGAAGCTGCGCGGCGTGTAGCGCAGCGCGTAGTCCTCCATGCGTCTCGTCGGCGACCCACGCGTTGTAGTCGCGCCGGATCGCGGAAGATCGTTCTGCGGTGGCGGGCGCGGTATGCAGCTGGGGTAGCGAGGCTGGCATGCAACGGCACATGCAAGAAGCGTACTTGCTATGGCGCAACTCTACGACGATGCGCGCGATGCCAGTGTGGCCGTCGCTCGCGCTACGTTGATTGACGTATTGGGCGATACGCGTCGCGATTTCCCTAATCTGCGAACCAGCGAGGCACACCAGCGCCGGTCTCTTCCGATGCCCCGACCTCCAGGAGCCCGTCCATGAGCAAGAGTCTATCCGACTCACGTTTCCAGCTCCGAACCCCGACCGCGACCGCCGTCGGCTGCTGCAAGCGCTGCGGCGCTGCCTCGGTTGCCGGCCTGCCCGGCCTGGTCCTTCGGCCAGCCCGACCGCCGCAAGTCAACACCACCAAGCTCGCGGTCACCGACACCGAAGTCACGGTCGGCCAGCTGCACTCGGCCACCGGCACCATGGCGATCTCCGAGACCGGCTCGATCCAGGCCGAGCAGCTCGCGATCGACCAGATCAACGCCATGGGCGGCATCCTGGGCCGCAAGATCAAGGTCATCAAGGAAGACGGCGCCTCCGACTGGCCGACCTTCGCCGAGAAAGCCAAGAAGCTGCTGGTCAACGACCGCTGCGCCGCCGTCTTCGGCTGCTGGACCTCGGCCTCGCGCAAGGCCGTGCTGCCGGTGTTCGAGAAGGAAAACGGCCTGCTGTACTACCCGACCTTCTACGAAGGCCTGGAGCAGTCGCAAGAACGTGATCTACACCGGCCAGGAAGCCACGCAGCAGATCCTCTACGGCCTCGACTGGGCCGCAGAAGGAGAAGAAGGCCAAGACCTTCTTCCTGATCGGCTCCGACTACATCTGGCCGCGCACCTCGATGAAGATCGCGCGCAAGCACATCGAGAACGTCCTGAAGGGCAAGGTCGTCGGCGAGGAGTACTACCCGCTGGGCAACACCAACTTCGGCTCGCTGATCAACAAGATCAAGCTGCAAAAGCCCGACTGCATCTTCGCCGCCGTGGTGGGCGGCTCCAACGTGGCCTTCTACAAGCAGCTCAAGGCCGCCGGCATCACCGGCGACAAGCAGCTGCTGCTGACGCTGTCGGTGACCGAGGACGAAATGACTGGCGTCGGCGGCGAAAACATCGCCGGCTTCTACTCGTCGATGAAGTACTTCCAGACGCTGGACAACGAGAACAACAAGAAGTTCGTCGACGCCTTCAAGGCCAAGTACGGCAAGGACGCGGTGATCGGCGACGTGACCCAGGCCGGCTACCTCGGCCCGTGGCTGTGGAAGGCGGCGGTCGAGAAGGCCGGCAGCTTCGACGTCGACAAGGTGGTCGCCGCCTCGCCGGGCATCGAACTGAAGACCGCGCCCGAAGGCTACGTGAAGCTCCACGAGAACCACCACCTGTGGAGCAAGTCGCGCATCGCCAGGGGCAGCCGACGCCAGTTCAAGGTCGTGTCCGAGTCGCCCGAGCTGATCGAGCCGGATCCGTTCCCCAAGGGCTACCAGTAACCCACCCCGCACGGAGCATGGCGCCGTGGCGCCCCAGAGGGTGACCTCGCCCACGGGCCGCTGAAGCCCGTGCCGTGAGGTCGGTCTCTGAGAAGCGTGCTCTCGTCGTGCATCCAATTTCGCCGGAGATTCGCCATGGATCTGAGTTTCCGACATGATGAACATCGGTCTGATGCAAGGTTTTGCCGGGCTGAGCCTGTTTGCCGTGCTGCTGCTGATGGGCCTGGGCCTGGCGATCATCTTCGGCCAGATGGGCGTGATCAACATGGCGCATGGCGAGTTCATGACCATCGGCGCGTACACGATCTACCTGGGCTCGACGCTGGCGGAAGCGATCACGCCCCCGTCTGCTGCCGCTTACTTCCCGTTCGCCATCGTCGCTGGCCTTTCGTCTTCGCCTTCATCGTCGGGCTGGCTGGTGGAATGGGCGCTGATTCGCCACCTGTACAAGCGCCCGCTGGACACGCTGCTGGCCACCTGGGGCCTCAGCCTGGCCATGCAGCAGATGCTTTCGCACCTTCATCGGCCCGAAGGAAGTGAGCCCGACGCTGCCCGACTGGCTGATGGGCTCGTGGGCCCCGGCGAAGGCCTCGATATCCCCATCAACGGCCTGTTCGTGATGGCGCTGACCGCCGTGGTCACCGGCGGCGTACTGCTCGCGATGCACCAGAGCCGCTGGGGCCTGCGCGTGCGCGCCACGGTGAGCAACCGCGTGATGGCCAATGCCATCGGCATCAACACCAAGAAGACCGACCGGCTCACCTTCGCCATCGGCTGCGGCATCGCCGGCGTCGCCGGCGCCGCCTTCACCACCATCGGCTCCACCGGGCCGACCTCGGGTTCGCTCTACATCGTCGACGCCTTCCTGGTCGTCACCTTCGGCGGCGCGGCGAGCCTGCTCGGCACCGTGGTCTCGGCCTTCGGCATCGCGCAGACGCAGTCGATCACCGAGTTCTTCATGAGTGGCTCCATGGCCAAGGTGCTGACGCTGTCGCTGATCGTCCTGATCCTGATGATGCGGCCGCAGGGCCTGTTCGCCTCCAAGGTTCGCCGCTGATCCCGCTTTCCCGATTGACTGACATATCCCGGAGCCATTCCCATGAAAGCACTGAAAGCCTGGATTCTTCGCTACCAGCTTGGCAAGTCTGCTGCTGCTGACCCTGTTGCTCGCGGTCGTGCTGCCCGCTCTCGCTCGACATTTTCCGCCTGAACCTGGTCGGCAAGTACCTCACCTACGCGTTCGTCGCGGTCGGCCTGGTGATGCTCTGGGGCTACGGCGGCGTGCTGAGCCTGGGCCAGGGCGTCTTCTTCGGCCTGGGCGGCTACGGCATGGCGATGTTCCTCAAGCTCGAAGCCTCGGATCCCGAGCACCACCAAGATCCAGTCGACCCCCGGCATTCCGGACTTCATGGACTGGAACCAGATCACCGAACTGCCGTCGTTCTGGGTGCCGTTCAAGAGCTTCCCGTTCACGCTGCTGCTGTGATCGTGGTGCCCACGCTGCTGGCCTGCATCATCAGCTTCGCCATGTTCAAGCGGCGGGTGGGCGGTGTGTACTTCGCCATCATCACGCAGGCCGTCGCGCTGATCCTGACGGTGCTGATCATCGGCCAGCAGGGCTACACCGGCGGCGTCAACGGCATGACCGACCTGAAGACCCTGCTGGGCTGGGACACCCGCACCGACAGCGCCAAGTACATCCTGTACTACGTCTGCGTGGCGCTGCTGGTTCTGTCCATCGTGCTGTGCCGCTGGATCCAGACCAGCAAGCTCGGCACACTGCTGCTGGCCATGCGCGACAAGGAAGACCGCGTGCGCTTCTCCGGCTACGACGTGGCCAACTTCAAGCATCTTCGTCTTCTGCCTGGCGGCCGCGCTGTCGGGCATTGGCGGCGCCATGTTCACGCTGCAGGTGGGCTTCATGTCGCCGAGCTTCGTGGGCATCGTGCCGTCGATCGAAATGGTGATCTTCGCCGCGGTGGGCGGGCGCATGAGCCTGGTGGGCGCGGTGTACGGCACGCTGCTGGTCAACGCTGGGCAAGACCTACTTCTCCGAAAGCTTCCCGGATCTGTGGCTGTTCCTGATGGCGGCCCTGTTCATCGGCGTGACCATGGCCTTTCCCGATGGGGCTGGCCGGCGTCTGGGAAGACAAGATCGTGCCCTGGTGGAAATCGCCGCCGAGCGGCTCTGCGCGACTACGCCGAAGCAGTCGCCGCCGCAGCCTGCCTATGGCGATTCAGAAGCCTGTGACCCGCTCCCCAACCGCGACCACCGACTTGCCTGAAGGCACCAGCGGTCAGAGCATCTAACCCCACCGGAGAAGAGCGCCATGAGCAGCACCGATTTTGCCCTGGCCGTTGAAGACCTGACCGTCTCGTTCGACGGCTTCAAGGCGATCGACGCCCTGACCCTCTACATCGACAAGAACGAGCTGCGCGTGATCATCGGCCCCAACGGCGCCGGCAAGACCACGCTGCTGGACCTGATCTGCGGCAAGACCAAGGCCAGCAACGGCAGCATCAAGTTCAAGAACCAGGAGATCACCAGCATGCGCCGAGCACAAGCGGGTGCGTCTCGGCATTGGCCGCAAGTTCCAGACGCCGTCGATCTACGAGAACCTGTCGGTTTTCCAGAACCTCGAGGTGTCGTTTCCCGCTGGGCGGTCGGTGTTGGGCGCGCTGGCATTCAAGTGCACGACGACAGTCGTAAGGCGCGCGTGCAGCGTGGTGGCCGAAGACATCGGCCTGCACGACAAGCTCGACACCGAAGCCGGGCTGCTCTCGCACGGCCAGAAGCAGTGGCTGGAGATCGGCATGTTGCTGATGCAGGAGCCCGAGCTGCTGATGCTCGACGAACCCATCGCCGGCATGAGCGCACGCGAGCGCGAGCTCACCGCCGAGCTGCTGCACCGCATCTGCCAGAACCGCGCGGTGATCGTGATCGAACACGACATGGAGTTCGTCAAGCAGATCGCCCACAAGGTCACGGTCATGCACCAGGGAAAGATCCTCGCCGAAGGCCCGATGGACAAAGTTCAGGCCGATCCGAAAGTGATCGACGTCTACCTGGGTCACTGACCTCGTCAATCAACAGGAGCAATACATGCTGCAAGTCAAGGATCTTTTTGTGGCCTACGGTCAAAGTGAAGCCCTGCACGGCATCACATTCGAAGGGCAATCCAACGAAACGATCGCCATCATGGGTCGCAACGGCATGGGCAAGACCACGCTGTTCAAGAGCTTGATGGGCATCCTGCCCATCAAGTCTGGATCGGTCAGTGTGGCAGACCAGGAAGTGACACGGGACGAGAGCTTTCGCCGCGTGGCAAAGGGCATCGCCTATGTACCGCAGGGCCGCATGATATTTCCGACCCTGACTGTGGAAGAGAACATCCAGACCGGTCTGGAAAACGCCAAGCACAAGGGACGATTCCTGAGGAGATCTACGCCTTGTTTCCCGTGCTGTGGGACATGCGTCGTCGAAAAGGCGGCAACCTCTCGGGCGGTCAACAACAGCAACTCGCCATCGCCCGCGCGCTGGTCACCAACCCCAAAGTCTTGCTGCTCGATGAGCCTACCGAGGGCATTCAGCCTTCCATCATCAAGGACATCGCCAAGGCGCTCAACGAGATTCGCAAGATGCGTCAGTTGACGATCGTGGTCTCAGAACAGGTCTTGTCATTCGCCATGGATGTGGCCGACCGCCTCTTCGTCATCGAGGGTGGGCGCCTGGTTCACGAGACGGCTCGTGCGGACACCGACGAAGCGCGCATCAAGTCTTACCTCTCTGTCTAAGTTCTGTTTACCCACCAACTGCAAGGAGCACAACATGCCCGAAACCCTCATCAAAGTCGATCTGAACCAGCCCGCACCATCGAATGAAATGGTGCACAACCGCTGGCATCCTGATATTCCCATGGCTTGTTGGGTCAACCCGGGCGACGACTTTGTTTTGGAGACGTACGACTGGACCGGTGGCTTCATCCAGAACAACGACAGCGCCGATGACGTGCGCGATATCGATCTGACCACGGTGCACTACCTATCGGGCCCGGTCGGGGTCAAGGGCGCTGAGCCGGGCGATTTGTTGGTGGTCGACTTGCTGGACATCGGTGCCAAGCAGGACAGCATGTGGGGCTTCAACGGTTTCTTTTCCAAAACCAACGGTGGCGGCTTCCTCACAGATCACTTTCCCTCGGCACAAAAGTCGATCTGGGATTTCCATGGCATGTTCACCAGCTCGCGCCACGTGCCGGGTGTCAACTATGCCGGCCTGATTCACCCCGGCCTTATCGGCTGCCTGCCCGACCCCAAGATGCTGGAGACGTGGAACACCCGTGAGCAGGCGTTGATCGACACCGACCCGACGGCCGGGCTGGCCAACCCGCCTTCTGCGGGTACTGCCCACATGGGCAAACTCACGGGCGAGGCGAAAGCGAAAGCTGCCGCGACCGGGGCCCGCACCGTGCCACCGCGCGAACACGGCGGCAATTGCGACATCAAAGACCTCTCCCGGGGTTCCAAGGTCTTTTTCCCTGTGTATGTGGAAGGCGCAGGCCTTTCGGTGGGCGACTTGCACTTCAGTCAGGGCGACGGGGAAATCACGTTTTGCGGGGCCATCGAGATGGCCGGCTGGGTGCACATGAAAGTCACGCTCATCAAGGGCGGCATGGCCAAGTACGGCATCAAGAACCCCATCTTCAAGCCCAGTCCTATCACACCCAACTACAACGACTACATCATCTTTGAAGGTATCAGCGTGGACGAGAGCGGCAAGCAGTACTACCTGGATGTGAACGTCGCCTACCGCCAAGCATGTCTGAACGCCATCGAGTACCTCAAGAAGTTTGGCTACTCGGGCGCACAGGCCTATTCCATCCTGGGGACAGCGCCGGTGCAGGGTCACATCAGTGGCGTCGTCGACGTACCGAACTCCTGCGCCACGCTGTGGCTCCCCACGCAGATCTTTGACTTCGACATCAACCCGAACGCGGCTGGCCCGATCAAGCACCTGGATGGCAGCATCGATATGCCGATCTCCTACGACTTGAAGTAAGCCTGTTGCGAACAAGGAGCTGCCCATGCCCACCTACGACTACGCCTGTCCGAGCTGCGGTGGCTTTGATGCCTTCCGAAGTTTGGCCGACCGCAATGAGCCCGCGGCTTGTCCCGATTGCGCGTCGGCATCGCCACGCGTGTTTGTGACGGCGCCTCGGCTGGCGCTCATGAACGGCCACACACGCCATGCCATGACGGTGAACGAGCGCTCAAGCCACGAGCCGCAAAGTTCTCGCGACTATCAGCGGCTCAAGCATCCGCCGGGTTGTGGCTGTTGTGGCAGTGGGCGCAGCAAGGCCACCGTGACAGCGCCCAGCGGCGCCAAGACCTTTCCTTCCAAACGGCCTTGGATGATCAGTCACTAGGAGTTCCATCCCTGCAGCGCCTTTGGTGCTACCCCTCCAAGGTATGGAACTGACGGACCGGCAGAGCCGGTTTCGCGGTGTCCCGAGATGGAAAACTGGTTTGCCAACTTCAACTTCCAAAGGTACACGATCATGATGCACGGTGATATTTCCAGCAGCAACGACACGGTGGGTGTGGCCGTTGTGAACTACAAGATGCCCCGCCTGCACACCACGGCGGAAGTTTTGGACAATGCCCGCAAAATCGCCGACATGGTCGTCGGTATGAAGTCGGGCTTGCCTGGCATGGATCTGGTGATCTTTCCCGAGTACAGCACGCACGGCATCATGTACGACGCGAAAGAGATGTACGAAACAGCCTCCACCGTGCCGGGGGCAGAGACCGAGATCTTTGCCGAGGCTTGTCGCAAGGCCAAGGTGTGGGGTGTTTTCTCGCTCACGGGTGAGCAGCATGAAGATCACCCTCACAAGGCACCGTACAACACCTTGATCTTGATGAACGACCAAGGCGAGATCGTGCAGAAGTATCGAAAGATCATGCCCTGGGTACCGATCGAGGGCTGGTACCCCGGCAACACCACCTATGTGAGCGAGGGGCCCAAGGGTCTGAAGGTCAGCCTGATCATTTGTGATGACGGCAACTACCCCGAGATCTGGCGTGACTGCGCCATGAAAGGCGCAGAGTTGATCGTGCGTTGCCAAGGTTATATGTACCCCGCGAAGGAGCAACAAGTGCTGATGGCGAAAGCCATGGCCTGGGCCAACAACAGCTATGTGGCGGTCGCCAATGCGGCCGGTTGGGATGGCGTCTACAGCTATTTTGGGCACAGCGCCGTGATTGGGTTCGATGGCCGAACGTTGGGCGAATGTGGCGAGGAAGAGAACGGCGTGCAATACGCAGCGCTTTCGAAGCACCTGATTCGCGACGCACGAAAGAACGGCCAGAGCGAGAATCACCTGTTCAAACTCTTGCACCGAGGCTACACGGGGGTGATCAACTCGGGCGATGGCGACAAGGGCGTCGCGACATGCCCCTTCACGTTCTATGAAAACTGGGTCAACAACCCGGCCGGCACGCAGCAGTCCGTAGAGGCAATTACCCGGCCGATGATTGGGACCGAAGAATGCCCCATTGAGGGCATACCCAACCCCTCAACAAAGACTTGACTCAAGCCTTGCCGGAGAACCATCGCTGCAGCGGGTGTCGCTCTGAAGCCACCTCGAAAACTTCTACCAAACGGGTGTGGAGAGTTCCAGTCAACGGAGTTTCTGCATGAAGACATCGAGATTCTGTGCGCGCCAGATCGAGTCGACCTTCAAAGAGGTCGAGGTGGGCGCAAAGGTCGCCGAGACGTGCAGGAAGCATGGCATCAGCGACCCTACGTACGACAACGGAAGGGCCAGTACGCCGGCATGAGCGTGTCGCGCCTGGCGCAGATGCGAGTACTTCAAGTGCTCTGTATGAACTGGTCGAGGCGCGCAGTCCCCCACAGCCGATCCGCATGGACGATAGAACCGAGTTCACCATCCATGCGCTGGCGCAGTGGGCCGATCCAAAAAACACTGCCCTCCATCACGTTCAACCAGGCAAACCTACCCCGGACGCCTATGTCGAACGCTGCAAAAGACCTGCCGCACCGAATTGCTGGGCTGCTATGTGTTCGATTCTTTGCAGGAGGTCAAAGACATCACCGAGGACGGGCTGCACCGATACAGCCACCATCGACCGCATGAGTCACTGACCCGCATCCCACCCATCGAATACTGTGTGACGCAATTCCCAACGCCACTTCTGACTGGCTCAGGAGTTTGAGGTGGCTTCGGTCATGCCTGTTATCTCCATCGGTGTGAGTGAACATGTTGCACAAGGCATTTGGGAACAAGCGACAGCCCATCCAGGGCAGCCACTTTTGAGTCTCAAGTGCGAGGCTGAAGGGGCCATTCTGGGCGACCAAAACCCATGCACTGAACAGTTCTGGGGGCAGTCGTGAGCCTCCCCGAAAAAGCCGAAAAGCTGGCGTCGAACAAGCATCGAGCCAACTGCAAAGCGGCAAAGTCAGTCTGATGTTGAAAAATTCCGTATCGTGAGACGGGTCAGACTGACTTTATTGTCTGTGGTCAACTTTACGCTTCTGCATGTTGGTAACCCGCTCGTAACTTGTTTCACAGATAATTGAAACCAAATTACAGGCCAACCCGGCCGTCCGATATCAGGAGACAACTCTCATGCCACAACGCGCCACCAAAATCGTCGCCACCCTGGGCCCCGCTTCGAGCGATCCCGCCATGCTGGAGGCGATGATCCGCGCCGGCGTCAATGTGGTGCGTCTGAATTTCTCCCACGGCAAAGCACAGGACCACATCGACCGCGCCAACCTGGTGCGCGAAGCCGCGCAGCGCGCGGGCCGCGAAGTGGGCGTGATGGCCGACCTGCAGGGACCCAAGATCCGCGTGGGCAAGTTTGCCGACGGCAAGGTCATGCTGGAGCCGGGCCAGCCGTTTGTGCTCGATGCTTCGCGCACCGAGCCGGGCGACATCGAAGGCGTTGGCCTGGACTACAAAGAACTGCCGCGCGATGTGAAGGCGGGCGACACGCTGTTGCTCAACGATGGCCTGATCGTGATGACGGTGGTCAAGGTGGTGGGGCCGGCGGTGCACACCACGGTGAAGCTGGGCGGCGAGCTGTCCAACAACAAGGGCATCAACAAGCAGGGCGGCGGCCTGACCGCGCCGGCCCTGACCGCCAAAGACATGGAAGACATCAAGACCGCGATGGCCTTGAGGGCCGATTACGTGGCGGTGAGCTTCCCGAAAAACGCCACCGACATGGAGCTGGCCCGCCAGCTGTGCAACGTGGCGGGTGCTGAGCACGACCACAAGCCGGCGCTGATCGCCAAGATCGAGCGCGCCGAAGCCATTCCCGAGCTGGCCAACATCCTGAAGGTGTCCGACGGCATCATGGTGGCGCGCGGCGACCTGGCGGTGGAAGTGGGCAACGCCCAGGTGCCCGGCCTGCAAAAGCACATGATCAAGCTGGCGCGCCAGATGGACAAGGTGGTCATCACCGCCACGCAGATGATGGAGTCCATGATCGTCAACCCGGTGCCCACCCGCGCCGAGGTGAGCGACGTGGCCAACGCCGTGCTCGACGGCACCGATGCCGTGATGCTCAGCGCCGAAACGGCGGCCGGCAAGTACCCGCTGGAAACGGTCAGGGAAATGGCCAACATCTGCCATGAAGCCGAAAAGACCGATTACGACCCGCTGGAAGACGACTTCCACGGCCAGACTTTCTCCCGCATCGACCACGCCATCGCCATGGGCGCGCTGTTCACCGCCCACCACCTGAAGGCCAAGGCCATCGTGGCCCTGACCGATTCGGGCTCGACCGCGCTTGTGGATGAGCCGCCACAACGTGCGCATGCCGATTTTTGCGATCACCACGCGCCTGTCGGCCCAGCGCCGCATGACGCTGTACCGCAACGTGCGCCCGCTGCTGATGGACACCAGCGCCGACCGCGACACGGCGATGGCACAGGCCGAAACCGATCTGAAGAAGCGCGGCGTGATCCAGAGCGGTGATGTGTACGCCATCACCATCGGCGAGCCCATGGGCACGCCCGGCGGTACCAACACGCTGAAAATCATCCGCGCTGCCTGAATCCGTTCAGCGGCGGCGGGCGCGTAGTGAAGGCATGACACCCAGCTTCCTGCCTTCGATATGAGCGCGCAACACGCTCACCGCGCCGCCGCCACTGGCTGGCCACGCTCGGGCTGCTGCCCCTGTTGCAAGCCTGCTCGCCGCTGCGGCTGATCAACGCCGTCGTACCCGACGGCTCCCACACCCTTCTTGAGGGCCTGGCCTATGGCGCTCAGGACCGCCAGCGCATGGACGTGTACCTCCCCAAGCCAGCCTGTGCAGCGGCGCGCCCATGGCGGTGTTCTTTTACGGCGGCTCCTGGAGCAGCGGTAAACGGGCCGACTACAAGTTCGTGGGCGAAGCCCTGGCGTCCCGAGGCATCGTGACCGTGGTGGCCGATTACCGGCTCAGTCCCGAGGTGCGTTACCCCGTGTTTCTGCAAGACAGCGCTCAGGCGGTGAAGCGGGCGCTGGACTGACGCCAGCGTGCTGGGGCGTGTCGCCTGAGCGCATGCTTCCTCATGGGCCACAGCGCAGGTGCCTACAACGCGGCCATGCTGGCCCTGGATCCCGCGCTGGCTGCGGTGGCGCAGGCGTCGGCGCGCGAGCAGATCGCTGGCTGGATCGGCCTGGCCGGCCCCTACGATTTCCTGCCCATCCAGGTTCCCGAGGTGCAAGGACAGCCTTCGACTGGCCCGGTACGCCCGCCGATTCCCAGCCTCTGTTTCATGCGCGCGACCCGACCCGGCCGCGCCGGCCCGCACTTTGCTGATGGCCGCCCGAAAAGACAAGCTGGTCAACCCCGAGCGCAACACGGTCGGCCTGGCTCAGGCGCTGATCGGCACGGGGACAAGACGTGGAGGTGGCATTGCTGGACGGCGTGGGCCACGCCAGCCTGATCGGTGCCATGGCCGCCCCGCTCAGGGGGCTGGCGCCGGTGCTGGAGCAGGTGCGTCAATTTATTGTAAAGCGTGCCGTCGTAAAATTCCAAGTTACCAAGCGGTTACCAAATGGGGCTTGGTCCCTGTTGGCGGCGCCGCAAGTGAGGCCCGTCGTGGCTTTGCGCCCAGTTTTCAAGTAACTTCAGGAGTTTTCACCATGGCGCTCGTCTCAATGCGCGAACTGCTCGACCATGCCGCGGCCAATGGCTACGGCATCCCGGCGTTCAACGTCAACAACCTCGAACAGGTCCAGGCCATCATGTCGGCCGCCGACGAAGTGGGCGCGCCGGTGATCCTGCAGGCCAGCGCCGGTGCCCGCAAGTACGCCGGTGAGCCCTTCATCAAGCACCTGATCCTGGCCGCGGCCGAGATGTACCCCCACATCCCGCTGGTCATGCACCAGGACCACGGCACCTCGCCCAAGATCTGCCAGGGCGCGCTGGACCTGGGCTTTGGCTCGGTGATGATGGACGGCTCGCTGATGGAAGACGGCAAGACGCCTTCCAGCTTTGAATACAACGTCGATGTGACCCGCAAGGTGGTCGACATGGCCCACAAGATCGGCGCCACGGTCGAGGGCGAACTGGGTTGCCTGGGCAACCTGGAAACCGGCGACGCCGGTGAAGAAGACGGCGTGGGCGCCGCCGGCAAGCTGGACCACAGCCAGATGCTGACCGACCCCGAAGAAGCCGCCACCTTCGTGAAAGCCACCCAGCTCGACGCCCTGGCCATCGCCATCGGCACCAGCCACGGCGCCTACAAATTCAGCCGCAAGCCCACCGGCGACATCCTGGCGATCAGCCGCGTGAAAGAAATCCACGCCCGCATCCCCAACACCCACCTCGTGATGCACGGCTCCAGTCCAGCGTGCCGCAAGATTTGCTGGACATCATCAACCAGTACGGCGGCCAGATGAAGCAGACCTACGGCGTGCCGGTGGAAGAGATCCAGGAAGCCATCAAGCACGGCGTGCGCAAGATCAACATCGACACCGACATCCGCATGGCCATGACCGGCGCCGTGCGCAAGTTCATGGCCGAGAACCCCGAGAAATTCGACGCCCGCGAATGGCTCAAGCCCGCCCGCGAAGCCGCCAAGCAGGTGGCCAAGCAGCGTTACATGCAATTCGGCTGCGAAGGCCAGGGCGCCAAGATCAAGGGCGACAGCCTGAGCGTGATGGCGGCGCGTTATGCCAAGGGCGAGCTGGCGCAGGTGGTGAACTGAGCGCCTGCCGCGGCACCATCGAAAGGCCACCTTGCGGTGGCTTTTTTTTTGCGCTTCACCGCCTGTTCCAGCAGGGGTTTCAGGAGCCTCGCCGTCGCGCCAAAATGGTCCGAGACACAGGAGAAGCCGTGGACAAGACCGACCTTAAGAAAGACCTGAAGCATTTGTACCAACCCAGTGCGAAAGAGGTGGTGCAGGTGGAAGTGCCCCCGTTGCGCTACCTGATGGTGGACGGCAAGGGGGATCCTGGATCGTCTCCCCTCTATGCGCAGGCGGTGCAAGCGCTGTTTTCCGTGGCCTACACAGCCAAGTTCATGGTCAAGAAGGGGCCGCAGGCGCTGGACTACGCGGTGATGCCGCTGGAGGGGCTGTGGTGGGCCGAAGACATGTCCGCCTTCGCGACCAATGACCGGGCCCAATGGCAATGGACGATGATGATCCTGCAGCCGGATTTCGTGGCCGATGAGATCCTTCAGCCGCCGTGGACGAGGTCCGGAAAAAGAAACGGCTGCCAGGACTCTCCGGGCTGCGCCTGGAAAATTTTTCGGAAGGCCTTTGCGCCCAGATCCTGCACTTAGGCCCGTTCACAGAAGAAGGGCCCACCATCGAGCGTTTGCATGCCTATATCGGCGCCCGATCCCGTTTGAGGGGAAAACACCACGAGATTTACCTGAGCGATATCCGCCGGGCCGACCCCAGGAAGTGGAAGACCATCATTCGCCAGCCCATGGCGTGAACCCAGAAAGGCTGGCCGCCAGATGCTCGCTCCTTGGTGCAACGGCCTATCATCTCCAGACATGTTCAAACTGCAACTGATCTGGCGCCGCCTCGACGGCAAGCTCTGGTTTCGCCCCACTTTCTGGAGCATGGCCGCCGTGGCGGTGGCGCTCATGGCGGCGCTGGCCAACCGCTGGCCGCTGCCCGCCGGCATGCCCAACATCGGACAGCCCGCGCTGGAAGGCCTGCTCACCATCATCGCGTCGAGCATGCTGACGGTGAGCACGTTTTCGCTGTCCATTCTGGTCAGTGCCTTTGCCTCCGCCGCCTCCAGCGCCACGCCGCGCGCCACGCGCCTGGTGATGGCCGACGACAGCGCCCAGCACGCCATCTCGGCCTTCATTGCATCGTTCATCTTTGCCATGGTGGCGCTGACGGCGCTGGGGCTGGACTACTACGGCGACACCGGTCGTTTTGTGCTGCTGGTGCTTCACCATCTATGTGCTGGGCTACCTGATCCTGGCTTTGCTGCGCTGGATCGACACCCTGTCCAAGCTGGGCCGCATGAGCCACACCATCACCACGGTGGAAAACGCGGCGCTGCCGCCGCTGCGCAACTGGCATCTGGAGCCTGCGCTCGGCGGGCGGAAGCGATGCCCCCCTGGAGCTGCCCTCGGGCGTGCGGGTGCACGGCGAGCGCTCCGGGTTTTTGCAGTACATCGATCTGCGCCGCGCTGCAGCAGCAGGCGGAGAACCACGAAGCGTTGCTGCATGTGCGGGTGCGCCCGGGCGACTACGTGGCGCCCTCCAGTGTGCTGGCGGTGCTGGTGGGGCCCGATGCGCCCGATGCCAAGGCCTTGCAGGCCATGGCCGCAGGCTTTCGTGGTCGGCCGGGACCGCACCGAGGAGCAAGACCCGCGCTTTGGCCTGGTGATCCTCAGCGAAATCGCTCAGCGCGCCTTGTCGCCAGCGGTGAACGATCCGGGTACGGCGGTGCTGGTGGTGGGCGTGCTTGACCCGTGTTGTTGATCGATGGCACCCACGACCATCCCGATGAGACCAGGCCCGACGTGCGGTTACGACCGCGTGACCGTGGTGCCGGTGGACCCGGACGCCTTGTTGCGCGACGTGTTTCGAGCCCATTGCCCGCGACGGCGCCCACATGCTGGAGGTGGGGCTGGCGGTGCAGCGCGCGCTGGCCCTGGTGGCGGCCAACACCCAGGACGCCGCTGGGCGCAGGCGGCCCGGCACGAGGCCGAGCGGGCCATGGACCATGCCCAGCAGGGTTTGCGGCTGGAGCGCGAGCGGGAGACGCTGGCCCGCTGGACTTTGCGCCCAGGGGCCTGAGGGTCGGCGGAGGCCGGCAGACCTGGCCGACACCGACCTGCGATAATCACCCGGAATGGTTCAAAGCCCGTTGACTGTTCGTCAACCGGGCTTTTTTCTTGCCCGTCCCTCTTTCTGCGCCGACGACACATGACTACCGCCACTGCACACATCCACCCTGAAGTCCCTGCCGCTGCTCGCGCGCGGCAAGGTGCGCGACAACTACGCCGTGGGCGACGACCGCATCCTGATGGTGGCGTCCGACCGCATCAGCGCCTTTGACGTGATCATGGGCGAACCGATCCCGGGCAAGGGCGCGCTGCTGACCAAGCTGTCGCTGTTCTGGTTTGACCAGCTGGGTCCCAAGGGCCTGAACATCTGCCCCATCCACCTCACCGGCGATGCGCCCGAGAGCGTGGTGAGCGCCGCCGAGGTGCCGCAGGTGCACGGGCCGTTCCATGCTGGTCCAGCGCCTGAAGCCGATTCCGGTGGAGGCGGTGGTGCGCGGCTACCTGGCCGGCAGCGGCTGGAAGGAGTACCAGGAAAGCCGTTCGGTGTGTGGCGTGCCGCTGCCCGAGGGGCTGCAAAACGCGTCCAAGCTGCCCGAGCCGATCTACACGCCCGCGGCCAAGGCCGAGATGGGCGAGCACGACGAAAACATCACCTTTGAGCAAACGGTGGCCATGGTGGGCGCCGACGTGGCCGGCAGATCCGTGACCTGGCCATCGCGCTCTACAAGGCCGCCGCCGACATCGCCCTGAAGAAGGGCATCATCATTGCCGACACCAAGTTCGAGTTCGGTCTGGACAAGGCCGGCAAGGTGGTGCTGATGGACGAGGTGCTCACGCCCGACTCGTTCGCGCTACTGGCCCGCCGAGAGCTATGTGGTCGGCGAGAACCCGCCCAGCTACGACAAGCAGTTTCTGCGCGACTGGCTGGAGGCGGCCCAAGTGAGCGGCAAGCCCTGGGACAAGTCGCCGCCTGCACCGCGCCTGCCCAAAGACATCATCGAAAAGACCGCAGCCAAGTACCAGGAAGCGCTGACACGGTTGATGGGCTGAAGCCCGCTGCAAGCTGTCGCTCATTCACCCGATCGCTCATTGAAAAAGCCCGGCATGCCGGGCTTTTAGGGTTTCTGCTTTGCGCGTCAAAGCGCCACCGGCATGCCGCTGCGCAACGACTGCGCCATGGCCTGGCCGATGCGGGTGGCTTCGGTGGCGTCGTTGAGGGTCAGCGGGTTGGGCCGCTCGCCCCGGCAGGCCGCGACAAAGGCCTCCATCTCCAGGCGGAAAGCCTCGCCAAAGCGGGCAAAGAAGTCGGGCAGGGCGCGGTGGCCGACGCCGCAGATATCCCGGTACTCCACGCGGCTCAGGTGCGCGCCCATGCCGATCTGCAGCGTGCCCTGGGTGCCGATCACTTCGGTGGTGGTTTCGTGGCCGTGGGGCATGGTGCGGCTGGCGTAAAACACCGCGCGCTGGCCGCCCTCGAACTCGACAATGGCCAGGCCGTTGTCCACGTCGCCGCAATGGCTTCAGGCCGTCGTGTATGGCGATGGTGCCGCTGGCGAAGACGCGGGTGGCGCGCGGGTTGCCGAGCATCCAGCGCGCGAGGTCGATGTCGTGCACGCTGCAGTCCATGAAGATGCCGCCCGACGATTCGGCGAAGCGCACGAAGAAGCCGGTTTCGTCGTTCTGGTCGCAGGTCTGCGACCGCACCAGGAAGGGATGGCCCAGATCGCCTTTGTCGATGGCGGCTTTGGCCTCGGCGTAACTGGGGTCGAAGCGGCGCACGAAACCGACCATGGCCACCAGTTCCGGGTGTTCTTTCGCCACCGCTTCCACGGCTTCGCAGGTGGCCACGTCCAGCGACAGCGGCTTTTCAACGAACACATGTTTGCCGGCCCGCAGGCAGGCGGTGGTCTGGTCGGCGTGCAGCGTGGTCGGCGTGACCAGCACCACGGCATGCACATCGGGATCGGCCAGCATGGCCTCCAGGCTGTCATGGCAACGGAGGATGCCCAGCTCGTCGCGTGCCCATTCGAGTTCCGATGCGACCGGACTGCAGGCTGCGATCAGCTGGGCGCCGGGCGTGTGCCGGGCGAGTTGCTCGGCGTGGCGCTTGCCCAGTCGGCCCAGGCCGGCGATGCCGATGTTCAGTGTGGGTTGGCTCATGTCGGTCCTTGGCAGGGATGGGTAAACGTTTCAGATCTTCAGAAAAGGCCCCTGCGCTGGGCGTGCCAGTGCAGGGTCACAGGGGACATCACAAAACCACGGCCTGTCCGCTGCGGGCGCTCTCGGCGGCCGCATCGGCCAGCTTTTGCGCCTGTACGCCGTCGTGCACCGTGGTCTTGAAAGGCTGGCCCGATTGCAGGCAGGCGAAGAAGTGTTCGATCTCCAGGCGGTAAGCCGCGGCATAGCGCTGCAGGAAGAAGGCCTCGGGCTTGTCGGCCTTCACGCCGTTGGCGTCCCACTGCACCACTTCGCTGGGCGTGTGGTTGCCGCATTGCAGCAGCCCGGCCGAGCCCAACACTTCAAAGCGCTGGTCGTAGCCGTAGGCGGCGCGGCGTGTGGTGTTGATCTGGCACAGACGGCCCTTCTTCGTGCGGATGCTCACGGCGGTGCAATCGAAGTCACCGGCTTCGCCCACGGCGGGATCGGTCAGCACCGAGCCGGTGGCGCTCAGCCAGGCGGCTTCGTCGCCGTCGGCGCAGAGGATCCAGCGGAACACGTCGAAATCGTGGATCAGCATGTCGCGGAAGATGCCGCCCGACTGCTTGATGTACTCGGCCGGTGGGGCGCCGGGGTCGCGGCTGGTGATGACCAGCATTTCGGGGTTGCCGATCTCGCCGGCGTCCATGCGGCGGCGGGCTTCGTTGAAAGTGGGGTCGAAGCGGCGCTGGAAGCCGATCATGCAGCCCACGCCTGCGTCGGCCACAGCTTTGGCCACGGCCTCGGCGCGGGGGACCGAGAGGTCGACCGGCTTTTCGCAAAAGATGTGTTTGCCGGCGGCGGCGGCACGGGCGATGAGATCGCTGTGGGTGCTGGTGGGCGAGCAGATGGCGATGGCGTCGATGCTGGCGTCGGCAAAGACGGCTTCGATGCTGGAGACCTCGGCGTTCAGCGTTTGCGCCAGATCGGCTGCGGCCTCCGGCATGGCGTCACAGACGGACTTGAGGCGCACGCCCGGCTGGGCGGCGAGGTTGGTGGCGTGAATGCGGCCAATGCGGCCAGCGCCCAGGACGGCGACGTTCTTCATAGGATGAGGGGATGGTTGGGTGGTTAAGGGAGGGGGAACGGAAATGGGTGGGGATCAGGGAGCCACCGGATTGTTTGGCCGGTATTCGAGTTCCATGCGGTAGGCCAGGGCAATGAAAAGGCATTGGGCCAGGGCCATGGTGCTGGAGAGGGCGCGGAAGCCAAACACGGCGCTCTCTTGCACCACCAGCGGCACGTCAGCGACCTGGGCCAGTGCGCCCATGCGGCTGTCGGTGATGGCGATCACCGCCACGCCGGCCTGGACGGCATGGCGCGCGATGGCCATGGTTTCTTCGGCATAGGGGGCAAAACTGATGGCCACCAGCACATCGCCCTGGCGCATGCCGCGCAGCTGGCCGGTGTGCATGGCGCCGGTGAAGTCCACCAGTTGCACCGGTTTGTCGGTGTGCTGCAGCGCATAGGCCAGGTAAGTGGCCACCGGATAGGCGCGGCGGGCACCGGCCACCCAGAGGGAGGGCGCGTGGGCCAGCATGTCCACGGCGCGATCGATCGGCAGGTTGGGCAATTGCTGGCGCAATTCTTCCAGTCCGGCCGCCGCGCCACCCACGAACTCTTGGGCAATGTCGGCGCTGGCCAGCGGCTGGTCGCTGCGAGCGAGCGCGTCGCGGATGCGGTTCTGGTAGCTGCGCCCGGGAGCGATCTGGGTCGAGATGCCTGCGCGAAAGATCGCCTGCATTTCTGAAAAGCCAGAAAAGCCGAAGTGTTTGGCGAACCGCACCACGGCCGATGGCTGCACGCCGCAGTGGTCGGCGATGTCCTGGATGCGCTCCAGACCCACGTGGTCGCGGTGCTGCTCGATATAGGCCCCGATCAGCTTGAGTTGCCGGCTCAGTTGACCGTGCTCGCTGATGAGGCGTTGCAGAAATTCGTCGACGGGTGTCAAAGTTTTGGAGGTGTTCATATGGGGAACAGAGCGCTGGAGCAGCGAAGACAAGCTGGCCGCCTGGAGTGGAACTGTAGCTTCAAAATGGAAAAATAGAAAATAAATTTCATTAGGGTAAACATCTAGAACAATTATTCTCTTTCGGTTTTACGATCCGTCTGTGCCACCGCTGGACCGGGTTTTGTTCGCTCCTGACGGCACGCAGGCTTTTTGATTCTCAAACCAAATGGAGACAGACATGCAATCAATTTCGTTGCGCCCCGTTTTGAAAACCCTGGCCCTGGCCGCCGTGCTTGCCGCCGGCGCCGCCCAAGCCGCAGACCGCTATGTGCTGGTCAGCCATGCGCCCGATTCCGACTCCTGGTGGAACACCATCAAGAACTCGGTCAAGCAAGCGGGCGAGGATTACGGCGTGGATGTGGATTACCGCAACCCGCCCAACGGCGACTTGGCCGACATGGCCCGCCTCATCGAGCAGGCCGCTGCACAGAACGTGGATGGCGTCATCGTCAGCATCGCCGACTTCAACGTCCTGCAAGGCGCGATCAAAAAACTGACCGACAAGAAGATCCCGGTCATCACGATCAACTCCGGCACCACCGAGCAAAGCGAAAAGCTCGGCGCCATCATGCACGTGGGCCAGCCCGAGTTCGAAGCCGGCAAGGGTGCCGGCATGCGCGCCAAGGCCGCTGGCGTCAAGAGCTTCCTGTGCGTGAACCACTACGCCACCAACCCCGCCTCGTTCGACCGTTGCCGCGGCTTTGCCGATGCCATCGGCGCGGACTTCAAGAAGAGCACCATCGACTCGGGCGACGACCCGACCACCATCGAGTCCAAGGTCAGCGCCTACCTGCGCCAGAACCCCGAGACGCAGGCCGTTCTGGCTCTGGGCCCCACCTCGGCGCATCCCACCCTCAAGGCGCTGGAGAAGTCGGGCAAGTCCGGCAAGATCTGGTTCGCCACCTTCGATCTGTCCGATGAAATCGGCAAAGGCATCAAGTCGGGCGCGGTGCAGTTCGGTATCGACCAGCAGCCCTACCTGCAGGGTTACATCCCGGTGGCGGTCATGGCCGAAATGAAGGCCTTGAAGACCACCGACCTGAAGAAAGTGGCCGACGCCATTCAGGCCAATCCCAAGACCAAGGCGCGCTTTGAGGAATACGGCCTTGCACCCGCTTTTGGCGCGCGCCACATCGGTTCCGGCCCTGGCTTCGTGACCAAGGAAACGCTGCCCAAGGTCGAGAAGTACGCCGGTCAGTACCGCTGATCGACAGGCTGGCACAGGCCAGCCTTTGCCAGATAGCCGGGCGCCAGCGAATGGCGCGCCCGGCTTGCCCCCCCTTTAGTGAGGAAGAGACATGTCTACTGCAAATACGGCGGCAACCACGGCCGCAGCGTCCCCTGACGAGCGCTTGCGCAGTGTCGGCACCATGCGCAAGCTGTTGGCCCGCCCCGAGTTCGGTGCCATCGCCGGCACATTGCTGATCCTGGTGATGTTCGTGCTGGCGGCCGGAGACTCCGGGATGTTCAATGCCGAGGGCGTTGTCAACTGGGGCACGGTGGCCGCCTATCTGGGTGTGATTGCCGTCGGTGCGGCCTTGCTGATGATCGCCGGCGAGTTTGATTTGTCGGTGGGCTCCATGATCGGCTTCGCCGGCATGATGTTGGCCATTCCGATTCTGGAGTGGGGTTGGCCGCCGTCGGTGGCCGTGGCATTCGCTTTTGCGTGTGCCCTGGCGCTGGGTGCGCTCAACGGCTGGATCGTGGTGAAAACCGGGCTCCCCAGCTTCATTGTGACCTTGGCCTTCTTCTTCATGTTGCGCGGCCTGTCGCTGGCCGTGGCGGTCTTGCTGACCGGAAAAACCATCCTGTCGTCCAATGGCGACCTGGTGCTGCGTGAAGTCATGCAGGCCGATCCCGTGGTCTCGGCGCTGTTCATGGGCCACGTGTTCACCGGCCTGTTCGACACCCTGGCGTCGGCGGGCTGGATGGCCGCCCGCGACGATGGCACGGCTTTGGCCATCGGCGTGCCCAAGGTGGTGGTGTGGTGGTTCCTGATGACCTTGGCGGGCGCTTTTGTGCTGGCCCGAACCCGCATGGGCAACTGGATTCTCTCGGTGGGCGGCGATGCCAACGCGGCCAAGAACGTGGGTATTCCGGTGGGTGCGGTGAAAATTTCATTGTTCATGTTCACCGCGTTTTGCGCGACGCTGTTTGGCGTCTTGCAGGTGGCCGATGCGGGATCGGCGGCGGCCGATCGCGGGCTGCAAAAAGAGTTCGAGGCCATCATTGCGGCCGTGATCGGTGGCTGCTTGCTGACCGGTGGTTTCGGCTCGGTGATCGGTGCCGCGTTCGGTGCCTTGATCTTTGGCATGGTGCAAATCGGTATCGGCTACACCACCATCGACAACAACTGGTACCGCGTGTTCTTGGGGGCGATGCTCCTGATTGCGGTGCTGTTCAACAATTTCATCCGCAAGCGCTATGCGCTGGGCAAACGCTGAGGAGACGACCATGAGTGATTACATCCTTCAGCTCGAAGACATTTCCAAATTTTTTGGCCCGGTGATTGCCTTGAGCGGCGTCACGCTCCGGCTCAAAAAGGGCGAAGTGCATTGTTTGCTCGGCGACAACGGGGCCGGCAAATCGACCCTGATCAAAACCCTGGCCGGTGTGCACATGCCCGACAAGGGCCAGTACCTGATCGACGGCAAAGAGGTGAAACTGCGTTCGCCGCGCGACGCGCTCGATGCGGGCGTGGCCACGGTGTACCAGGATCTGGCACTGGTGCCGCTGATGAGCGTGGGCCGCAATTTCTTCATGGGGCGCGAGCCGGTGCGGCGCATGCTGGGTCTGTTCCCGGTGATGGACCATGAAACGGCCAACCGTGTGTCGGTCGAGAAGCTCAGCGAGATGGGCATCAAGGTGCGCGACGCCGGCCAGGTGGTCGGCACCATGTCGGGCGGCGAAAAGCAATGTCTGGCGATTGCCCGGGCGATCCATTTCGGCGCCCGCGTGCTGATCCTGGACGAGCCCACGGCAGCGCTGGGCGTCAAGCAAAGCGCCAACGTGCTCAAGTTGATTCTGAAAGCCCGCCAGCGCGGCATCTCGGTCATCTTCATCACCCACAACGCCAACCACGCCTACCCGGTGGGCGACAGCTTCACGCTGCTCAACCGCGGGCAGTCGCTGGGCACCCACGCCAAAGCCGACATCTCCAAGGAAGCCTTGCTGGACATGATGGCCGGCGGCGCCGAGATGAAGACCCTGATGGAAGACCTGGAAGGAGTGACCATCTGATGCCCGCTCTACAGTTTCCGCAGGGCAGGCCTTACGACCTCGCCTGCCTGGGCCGCCTCGCGGTGGACCTGTATGCCGAGCAATTCGGCAGCCGGCTCGAAGACGCCCGCAGCATGGCCAAGTACCTGGGCGGCAGCTCGGCCAACCTGGCTTTTGGTGTGGCGCGCCTGGGTTGTCGCAGCGCCATGATCTCCCGCGTGGGTGATGAGCAGATGGGCCGCTTCCTCACCGAGACGCTGCAGGCCGAGGGCTGCGACACCAGCCAGGTGCAGGTGGACCCCGAGCGCCTGACCGCGCTGGTGTTGCTGGGCCTGAAAGACCGCGACACCTTCCCGCTGCTGTTCATGCGCGAGAACTGCGCCGACATGGCGATCGACGCGGCCGCCATCGACGAGGCCTTCATCGCGCAATGCCGCGCCCTGGCCATCACCGGTACGCATCTCTCCACCGAGGGCACCCGTGCCGCGGCGCACAAGGCGCTGCAGGCGGCGCGCCGCAGCGGCACGGTCACGGTGCTCGACATCGATTACCGCCCGGTGCTCTGGGGCCTGACCAGTCGCGGCGCGGGCGAAAACCGCTTCGTGGCCGACGCGAGCGTGACGAGCCAGCTGCAGGCCTCCTTGCCGCTGTTCGACCTGCTGGTGGGCACCGAAGAAGAGTTCTTCATCGCCGGCGGCGCGGCCGACGACATCATCGCCAGCCTGCGCGCGGTGCGCGCGCTGTGCCCAACGGCTACCCTGGTGGTCAAGCGCGGTGCCCTGGGCTGCTGCGTGATCGAGGGCGACGTGCCGGCCAACATCGACGATGCACCGACCTACCAAGGCGAACGTGTCGAAGTGCTCAATGTGCTGGGTGCGGGCGATGCATTCCTGTCGGGCCTGATGGCCAGCTTGCTGCAAGGCAAGGACTGGGCCGAGTCCACCCGGGTGGCCAACGCCTGCGGCGCCATCGTGGTGTCGCGCCACGCCTGTTCCGCCGCCATGCCGACCCCGGCCGAGCTGGCCCACTGGTTTGGCGGGTCGCGCAATCCCAAGGTGGACGCGGACGAGCAACTGGCGCATTTGCACCGCGTCACCGCGGCGCGGCCGAGCTGGGACGAAATGTGCGTGATGGCGTTTGACCACCGCAGCCAGTTCTTCGACATCGCGCGCGCCGCTGGCGTCAACGATGAACGCGTGCCCGCCCTCAAGCAATTGCTGGTGCGAGCGGCCGAGCGGGTCGAGCGCAGCCACCAGCTGCAGGGCCACACCGGCGTGTTGATCGACGGCGGCGATTACGGCCGCGATGCCCTGGCCAGCGCCACCGGTCGCGGCTGGTGGGTGGGGCGCCCGGTCGAGCTGCCGGGTTCGCGCCCGCTGCGCTTTGACGGCACCCGTTCCATCGGCAGCGCCTTGACGCACTGGCCGACCGAGCAGGTGGTGAAGTGCCTGGTGCATTACCACCCGGACGACGATTACCGCCTGCGCCTGGAGCAGGAGCAGACCGTGCTCGAACTCTGGGAGGCCACGCGCGCTTCGGGCAACGAGCTCTTGCTTGAGATCATTCCGCCCAAAGCCATGACGCCCGAAGGCACAGCGGACGCCGCGGTGCTGCGCTCCATCAAGCGCTTCTACAACCTGGGGGTCAAGCCCGAGTGGTGGAAAATCGCGCCCCTGCAGCCCCAGGGCTGGCGCGATCTGGAGCAGCTGATCGGCGAGCGCGATCGCCATTGCCGCGGCGCCGTGATCCTGGGGCTGAACCAGCCGCTGGATTTCCTGGCGGCCAGTTTTGCCAACGCGACCAACCCCATCGTCAAAGGCTTCATGGTCGGGCGCACGCTGTGGGCCGACGCCTCGCTCAAATGGTTCAAGGGCGAGATCGACGACGAGGCGCTGATGACGGAAGTCGCTGGCAATTTCGCCACCCTGGTGGAGGCATGGCGCAAGCGCAAGGCATGATGCCCGCCGCTGTGCTTCGCATCCTGGAGACCCTTTCGAAATGAAAACCCTGAAACTCACGATGGCGCAGGCGCTGGTGCAGCACCTGGCCGCACTGCGGGTCGAGGTCGAACACCTCGACGGCCGCACCTCCACCGAGCCTTATTGCGGCGGCGTGTTCACCATCTTCGGCCACGGCAACGTGGCCGGGCTGGGCGAAGCCATGGCCGACCATCGGGACCGCCTGCCGGTCTGGCGCGCGCACAACGAGCAGACCATGGCGCACGCCGCCATCGCCTATTCGAAAGCCCAGTTCCGCCAGCGCATCATGGCCGTCTCCACCAGCATCGGCCCGGGCGCGACCAACATGGTCACGGCCGCGGCGGTGGCCCATGTCAACCGCTTGCCGGTCTTGCTGCTGCCCGGCGATGTGTTCGCCACGCGCCGGCCGGATCCGGTGTTGCAGCAGATCGAAAACTTCGGTCAGGGCGACACCAGCGCCAGCGATTGTTTCCGCCCGGTCTCGCGCTATTTCGACCGCCTGACCCGCCCCGAACACATCCTGACCGCGCTGCCGCGCGCGATCCAGGTGATGACCGACCCGGCCAACTGCGGCCCGGCCTGCCTGTCGCTTGCCGCAGGACGTGCAGACCATGGCTTTCGATTGTCCGGAAGACTTTCTCAACCCCGGCGTGATCCGTTTTCGCCGCCCGCCCGCCGATGCGCGCGAACTGGCCGATGCCGTGGCTTTGCTGCGCACCGCCAGGCGCCCGCTCATCGTGGCCGGCGGCGGTGTCTTGTACAGCCAGGCCTGGGCCGCCTTGCGCGCCTTTGTCGAGGCGCATGGCGTGCCGGTGGTCGAGTCGCACGGCGGCAAGAGCAGCCTGCCCTGGGACCATCCGCTGAACCTGGGCGCGATCGGGGTGGACGGTGTCTCGGCCGCGAACGAACTCGCCGCCGAGGCCGATGTGGTGTTCGCCGTGGGCACCCGCCTGCAGGATTTCACCACCGGCTCCCATGCCCTGTTCCCTCAGGCGAAACTCCTGAGCCTGAATGTCCAGCCTTACGACGCCGCCAAATGGCGCGGCGCTGCGCTGGTGGCCGACGCCCGCGTGGGCCTGGGCCAGCTGGAAGCCGGCCTGGGCGGCTGGAAAGCCGACAGCGGCTGGACGGCCCGCGCCCATCAATTGGCCAGCGCCAGCAACGAGCGCATCACGGCGGTCACAACCCATGTGCCCAAAGAGGTCTTGCCCTACGACGCCGAAGTCATCGGCGCGGTGCGCGATTCCGCCGCCGAACTGGGGCTGGACAGCGGGCAGAAAGACGTGGCCCTGTGCGCCGCAGGCACCTTGCCGGCCGAGCTGCACAAGCTCTGGCGCGCCAGCCTGCCGGGCAATTACCACATGGAATACGGCTACTCCTGCATGGGCTACGAGATCGCGGGCGGTCTGGGCGTGAAGATGGCGCGGCCCGATCAGGAAAGCATCGTGTTCGTGGGCGATGGCTCGTACATGATGGCCAATTCCGAGCTGGCGACTTCCGTCATGCTGGGCCAGAAGATCATCGTGGTGGTGCTGGACAACCGGGGCTACGGCTGCATTCAGCGCCTGCAAACGGCCACCGGCAGCCCCGCCTTCAACAACATGCTGGACGACTGTGTGCCCGAGGGCGGTGAGCGCAGCACCATCGATTTCGCGCTGCACGCGCGCGCCATGGGCGCCGAGTCGGTGCATGTGAAAGATGTGGCCGAGCTCAAGACCGCGATGGTCGCGGCCCGCCAGGCGACGCGCTCCCAGGTCATCGTGATCGACACCACCCACACCCGCACCACCGATGGCGGTTGCTGGTGGGAAGTGGCGATTCCCGAGGTGTCGACCCGCACCGAAGTGCAAGCCGCCCGCGTGGCTTATGTTGACGGCCAGACCAAGCAACGTGTTTGATTTTTTCAATATTTAACTCCCTTCAAAACCATGAGCTGGAACGTACGCATTGGCATCAACCCGATTTCCTGGATGAACGACGACCTGCCCTCGCTGGGCGGTGAAACGCCGCTGGAAACCGCCCTGAAAGAGGGCAAGGACATCGGCTACGAAGGCTTTGAACTGGGCAACAAGTTTCCCAAGGACGGCCCGGGCCTGAAGGCCAAACTCGACGAGTTCGGCGTGGCCTGTGTGTCGGGCTGGTACTCGGGTTTCCTCGCCGAGGTGGCGCCGGGTCAGAGCAACGAGGAGGCGGTGGCCGCCGAGATCGAGCGGTGCAAAGCCCACATGAGCAAGCTGCAGTACAACGGCGCCAAGGTCGTGGTGTACGGCGAGTGCGCCGGCACCGTGCAGGGGCAGATCGACACGCCCGTGTCCAAGCGTCCGCAGTTCGCCAGCGAAGCGCTCTGGCAGGCGTATGCCGAGCGCCTCAATGCCTTCGGCGAGCACCTGATCCAGACCTACGGCATCCAGCTGGCCTACCACCACCACATGGGCGCCTATGTCGAGTCGCCGGCCGATGTGGACAAGCTCATGGCGTTGACCGATCCGGCCAAGGTTTTTCTCTTGTACGACACCGGTCATGCCTACTTCGGCGGCGCGACCGACCCGGTCGAATTGCTGAGGAAGCATGTGAAGCGCGTGGTGCATGTGCACTGCAAGGATGTGCGCACCCCCGTGATCGCTCAGGCCCGCAACGACGGCTGGAGTTTTCTCAACGGCGTCATCAACGGCACCTTCACCGTGCCCGGTGACGGCAGCATCGACTACGCCGCCACGCTCAAGCTGCTGCGCGACAGCGGCTACGAAGGCTGGCTGGTGGTCGAGGCCGAGCAGGACCCGGCCGTGGCGCCCAGCTACCAATACGCCCAGAAGGGCTACCAGACCTTGCGTGCGCTGGTCGATTCTTTGAACTGACAGGAGAACAACATGGTGAGTCCACTGCTGGCCAAAGCCGCACCCGAAGGTCGGGAAATCGTCAACGTCACGCCCGAGCGCGCGGGCTGGACCCACGTGGGTTTCCGCGCCCTGCGCCTGGCTTCAGGGCAGGTGGAAACCCTGGAGACCGGCGAGCGCGAGTTGTGTCTGGTGGTGCTCACCGGCACGGTGGATGTGGGCGTGGACGGCGTGGTGCACGCGGGTCTGGGCACGCGCGACAGCGTGTTCGACGATGTGTCGCCAGCGGCGGTGTATGTGCCGGCGGGCAAGAACGGTGTCGATCCGCGCGGCGCGCGATGCCGAGGTGGCCTTGTGCACCGCGCCGGGCGATGACCAGGCGCGCGAGGTGCGGGTGATCGATCCGGCGAGCATGGAGCGCAGCGTGCGCGGCAAGGGCACGAACACGCGCTATGTGTGCGACATCCTGCCGCACGACGACCCGACGGCGGCGCATTTGCTGGTGGTCGAAGTCATGACGCCGGCCAGCCATTCGAGCAGCTACCCGCCCCACAAACACGATCAGGAAACGCCGCCCACGGAAACCTTGCTGGAAGAGACGTACTACCACCGCCTCAACCCGCCGCAGGGTTTTGCTTTCCAGCGCGTCTACACCGACGACCGCAGCCTGGACGAGGCCTGCGCGGTGGAGGACCATGATGTGGTGATGGTGCCGCGCGGCTACCACCCGGTGGTGGCGCCCCACGGCTATGACCTGTACTACCTCAATGTGATGGCGGGGCCGAACCGCTTTTGGGTCTTCAAGAACGACCCGGTGCATGAGTGGATGCTGAAGTAGTCACGCCCTGCCGCGCCCACAGCTTTGGGGTCCAGGGGCGGGCGTGTGTTCAGCCCGAGCCGGTTCCACCGCATGCTGGATGGAGACGCCGCGTCAGCGGCGCAGCCGTTCAACCGAATTCGTGGCGGTCAGCGGCGGCAAACAGGTCGTCTGCGTAGCTGGGGTCGTCTTGCATCACGCTGCAAGCGTAATTGCGCAATTGCTCGGCTTCCTGGTGGCGCGACAGCTTGGGCGCCGCTTGGGCTGGCGAGGTCGCGAAGGTGGTCTGCAAAACAGTCAGGCCGCGCTGGATCCAGAAGCCGATGGGGCGGATTGAAGCGAGTGGGGCGGTGTGCACGCTGGCGGTGGACATGGTGTTTTCCTTGAAAACGGCATTCGAAAATGAATGTGAATCGAAGTTTAGGGTAAACCCTAGGTTTTGTGCGGGAGGCTGCTGGCCGGCCATGGTTTGAATGGGGTTGTTGCACGGGATGGTTGTGAAGGCGCAACAGAAGGCCTTGGCCGAGGGGCCCCTCGGCGCCCTTCATTGAAAAAGCCCGCGATGGCGGGCTTTTTCACATGAGCGGGGATGCCTTATGCGTCGTGGCCGAACTCGTGGCGGTCAGCGGCGGCGAACATGTCGGCAGCGGAGCCGGCGTCGATGCGCATCATGTCGCGGGCCACGGCGCGCAGTTTGTCGGCTTCCTGGCGGTGGGTGGCCGAGGGTGGGGTGCTTTGCGCGCGCACGGCTGTGGCGGCGGCAGCGGACGCTGTTGAAACCCTTCTGGAACCAGAGGCTGAAGGCATTCGGGGGCGGTGCGGGGGAGCGTAAAAACGCTGGCGGTCGACATGAAATTTCCTTGAAACGATTTTTAAGTAGAACCGTTAATGTAAGGGTAAACCCTAGTTCGTGCAGGTCGTGTCCGACCAAAGGGCTTTTGGGCGCACCAACGGCGCCACACCATCAGCCTTGCAAGGCCCTCGGTGAATCCCTCCGCGAGGGTCTCGCGCAGAAACGCCACGAACACCGATACCGCGCGCGGCACATGGGCCGAATAGGGGCGGATCGCGTAGAGGTGTTCGGCGAAGGCCCCCACCGGCTGCCAGTCGCTCAGCACCTGCACCAGCTTGCCCGCGCGCAGGCTGTCCTGGGCGGTGAAGTCGGGCAGCAAGGCGATGCCCAGGCCGCTCAGGGCGGCATCGCGCAGCGCTTCGCTGTTGTTGGCGGCCAGCGAGCCGGACACCTGAACGGTGGCGCGCTCCTGGCCCCGCTTGGCGCCCAGCGGCGCCAGGGTCCAGGCCGGCGTGTCCTGCGAGCGGGGGTAGTGCAGGCAGTTGTGCGCCGCCAGATCGGCCGGGCTCTGCGGCGTGCCCTGGCGGCGCAAGTAGGCCTTGCTGGCCACGAGCACCGAGCGCGTCTGGCACAGCGTCCAGGCCACATGGGTGTCGGGCGGGTTCGCGGTGTGGCGGATGGCGAGGTCAAAGCCTTCGGTGGCCAGCGAGCTCAGGTGGTCCGACATGTTGAGCTCCAGCCGGATATCGGGAAACTCCCGCAAGAAACTCGCCGAGGCGGGGCACGAGTTGCTGGCGCGCAAAGGCCACCGGCGCGGTCACCCGCAGCAGGCCGCGCGGCTCGCCCGCGAGGTCGCGCACCTGCGAGAACGACTGGGCGATGTGTTCGAACGAGGCGCGGGTGTCGTCCACCAGGCGCTGGCCGGCTTCGGTCAGGCGCACGCTGCGCGTGGTGCGCTGCACCAGCGGCACACCGGCCGTGCGCTCGAGTTCGGCGATGCGCTGGCTCACGGCCGCCTTGCTCACGCCCAGGCGGGCCGCCGCCGCGGTGTAGCTGCCTTGCTGGGCCAGGACACCCAGCCAGTGGAAGTGGCCCCAGAGTTCATGCACTTTTTGTGGATTCATGGCCTCTATTGTTCACTATTTTGAACAATCAATTCACGTATTTCGGGTTGTATCGCAGGGCGATCGTTCCTACACTGACTGGCGACATCCCCAGGGCAAAGCGCCCCATTTTTAAAGAGAGACACACCATGACCACAGCCATTCAGCACTTCATCGCCGGCGCCATTGCCGCAGGCACCTCCAGCCGCACGCAAGACGTGTTCAACCCCGCCACCGGCGCCGTCACCGGCAAGGTGTCGCTGGCCAATGTGGCCGATGTCGACGCCGCCGTGGCCGCCGCCCAGGCCGCTTTCCCCGCCTGGTCCGACACGCCGCCGATCCGCCGCGCCCGCGTGATGTTCAAGTTCCTGGAGCTGGTGAACCAGCACAAAGACGAGCTGGCCCACCTGATCACCGCCGAGCACGGCAAGGTGTTCACCGACGCCCAGGGCGAAGTGGCCCGCGGCATCGACATCATCGAATTCGCCTGCGGCATGCCGCAACTGCTCAAGGGCGATTTCTCCGACCAGGTCTCCACCGGCATGGACAACTGGACGCTGCGCCAGCCCCTGGGCGTGGTCGCCGGCATCACGCCGTTCAACTTCCCTGTCATGGTGCCCATGTGGATGTTCCCGGTGGCGATCGCCGCCGGCAACACCTTCATCTTGAAGCCCAGCCCGACCGACCCGAGCGCCAGCCTGTTCATGGCCGACCTGTTCAAGCAGGCGGGCTTGCCCGACGGCGTGTTCAACGTCGTCCAGGGCGACAAGGAAGCCGTGGACGCGCTGCTGGTGCACCCCGACGTGAAGGCCATCAGCTTCGTCGGCTCCACCCCGATCGCCAACTACATCTACGAAACCGGCGCCCACCACGGCAAGCGCGTGCAGGCCCTGGGCGGCGCCAAGAACCACATGGTGGTCATGCCCGACGCCGACCTGGACCAGGCGGTGGACGCCCTGATCGGCGCGGCCTACGGCTCGGCCGGCGAGCGCTGCATGGCGATCTCGGTGGCGGTGCTGGTCGGCGACGTGGCCGACAAGATCATGCCCAAGCTGGTCGAGCGCACCAAGGCCCTGAAGGTCTTGAACGGCACCAACCTGGCCGCTGAAATGGGCCCCATCGTGACCGCCGCTGCGCACCAGCGCATCACCGGTTACATCGAGGCCGGCGCAGGCCGAAGGCGCGACCATGCTGGTCGATGGCCGCTCGTTTGACGGCAAGGTGGCCGGCGAAGGTTGCGACAACGGTTTCTGGATGGGCGGCACGCTGTTCGACAACGTGACGGCCGACATGAAGATCTACAAGGAAGAGATCTTTGGCCCGGTGCTGAGCTGCGTGCGCGTGGCCGACTTCGCCGAAGCCGTGAAGCTGATCAACGACCACGAGTTCGGCAACGGCACCAGCTGCTTCACCCGCGACGGCAACGTGGCGCGCGAATTTGCCCGCCGCATCCAGGTCGGCATGGTCGGCATCAACGTGCCGATCCCCGTGCCCATGGCCTGGCAAGGTTTCGGCGGCTGGAAGAAGAGCCTGTTTGGCGACATGCACGCCTACGGCGAAGAAGGCGTGCGCTTCTACACCAAGCAGAAGTCGATCATGCAGCGCTGGCCCGAGAGCATCGGCAAGGGCGCCGAGTTTGTGATGCCGACGGCGAAGTGAATATCGCCCCCACGCTCCGCCGCTGCGCGGGTCGCTGCCCCCCGAGGGGGCTGATTCAGCTTGGGGCGGCCCTGCGCTGAATCCCTTGCCCCCACGCTCCGCCGCTGTGCGGCTCGCTGCCCCCCAAGGGCGCTGATTCAGCTTGGGGCGGCCCTGCGATGAATCCCTTGCTCCCACGCTCCGCTGCTGTGCGGGTCGCTGCCCCCCGAGGGGGCTGATTCAGCTTGGGGCGGCCCTGCGCTGAATCCCTTGCCCCCACGCTCCGCCGCTGCGCGGAGCTTCGTCCCTTCAAACGGGCTGTTTCGGTATGGGTCGGTTTGCTGAACATTGAAGCCCCGCTGGTCGGGGCTTTCATTTTTTCTATTGCGCGATCGCCGGGGTGCAGCCACCCTCTCGCAGACCTTGAATGCGCTGGTTGCCCGGGGGGCTGTTCGGCCAGTGCGCATGGTGCCGATCAAATCACAGTAGCATCCACGGTGGTTTCGGTTGACAGCCTTGCAAAGAGGCAAGTTGGGGAACCTTGGGCGCACCGCAGGCTCCCTTTTTGCAAGGGTGCTGCACCGCACCGCCGTCGTGATCTCTTCATCAAAGGACGCTGTGATTCCAATTCGCTCTCCATGGATGGTCGCTCTTGTCCTGTGTATGGCCGCTGCCGGGGGCTGGTTGGGTCTGCGCAGTGAGTCGGCACAGGCTCAGTCAACGCCCTCGGCCTCTCCAGCGGCCAAGCCTTCCGCCAAAGATGGCGCAGGCGGTGGGCGCAAGGGCGGTGGCCCATCCGAACCGGTGCCGGTGATCGTGGCGCCGGTGACCGAAGGCAGCGACGGCGTGGCAGCTGGACTTGCTGGGCACCGGCTCGGCGCGCAAGTCGGTCACGCGTGTACTCGCCCGTGTCGCGGGTGAAGTGGCGCAGGTGTTGTTCAAACCGGGTCAAGCCGGTGCGCGCTGGCGATGTGTTGTTGCGCCTGGTGGACCGGCGCGAGCGGCTGGCGGTGGATCTGGCCGCGGCCAAGGTGGACGCGGCGCGGGTGATGCACACCCGCTACGAGGCCACGCGGGGCACCGGGGCGGTGCCCGACACGCGTGTCCGACGAAGCGCGGGCGGCTTTGCGCAGCGCAGAGATCGAACTGGCGCAGGCCCGCGAGGCCCTGTCGGACCGCGTGGTGCGCGCGCCTTTCGCGGGCACGCCGGGCCTGGCCGCCGTGGAGCGGGGCGAACGCATCGACACCGATACCGTGCTCACCACGCTGGACGACCGCGGCGAGCTGCACCTCGATCTGCAGATTCCCGAGGCCTACCTGGCCCGGGTGTCGGTGGGTCAGCCGGTGTTGGCTGTCAACCCGGCGCACCCCGGGCGCCGCTTCGAAGGCCAGGTGGACCAGATCGACAGCCGTGTGGACCCGGTGACGCCGTCAGATCAAGGTGCGCGCGGCGCTGCCCAATGCCGACGATGTGCTGCGTTCGGGCATGTCGTTTCAGGTGCGTCTGGACTTGCCGGGCGAGCGCCGTCTGAGCGTGCCCGAGCTGGCGTTGCAATGGGGGCGCGAAGGTTCGTTTGTGTGGGTGGTGCGCCAGGGCAAGGCGGTGCAGGTGGCCGGCCCGCGCGGTGCAGCGCCAGAACGGCCGGGTGCTGGTGGAGGGCGGTTTGACGGCCCAGGACGCGGTGGTGGTCGAAGGCGTGCAGCGCATGCGCGAAGGGCGACCCGTGAAGGTGGTGGGTTCAGGCGCTGGCCATAGGGCCTGTTCGCCCATCGCCTGAGCCGCATCTGCAACACCATGCCATCGTACCTGCATGACCGACGACCGCGCCTCCGACCTGCCCGCGCTTGTCCATCCGCCGGCCCTGGCTGGTGATCGTGATCAACCTGTTGATCGTGATCGCCGGCGTGACGGCCTGGCTGGGTGTGGAGGTGCGCGAGCTGCCCAACATCGACCGGCCCATCGTGGCGGTGCGCGCCAATTTCCCGGGCGCTGCGCCCGAAACGCTGGACGCCGAGGTCACCCGGCTGCTGGAAGGCGCGGCGGCGCGGGTGCCGGGCGTGGTGCTGGTGCGCTCGGCCAGCGAAGAGGGCAACCTGCGCATCATCATCGAGTTCAACCCCAGCGTGGACCTGATCGCGGCCGCCAACGATGTGCGCGATGCGGTGGCGCGGGTGCAGCGCGACCTGCCCGCCGGGCTGGAAAACCTCACCATCGTCAAGGCCGACGCCGATGCCGAGCCGGTGATGCAACTGGCCGGTGGCCAGCGACACCCTGGCCATCGACGAGCTTTCGCGCGTGGTGGAAGAGCGCATCGAGCCCGAGCTGATTTCGGTGCCCGGCGTGGCCGATATCAACCTGTTTGGTGCGCGCCAGCGGGTGATGCGGGTGCGCCTCGACCCGGCGCGCCTGAGCGCCTACAACCTGGCGGTGGACGACGTGGCCGCCTTGTTGCGCGGTGCGCGGCTCGATGTGCCGGCGGGCAACCTGGTATCCGACAACCAGGACGTGCTGGTGCGGGCCAACGCCAGCGTGACCACGCCTGAGCAGTTGCGGGCGCTGCGGTTTTCGCCCGCAGGTGGCGCTGGCGCAGGTGGCCGATGTGTTCCTGGGGCCGGACGACGCCGAGTCGTATGTGCGCCTCAACGACAAGCCGGTGGTGAGCCTGGGCGTGGTGCGCCAGGCGCAGTCCAACAGCGTGGCGATTTCCGACGGCGTGCGGGCGGCGGTGGACCGCATCAATGCGCAGCCAGAGCGACGTGCAGGTGAGCGTGGTGTCGGACGACGCGGTGTTCATCCGCGGCGCCATCAGCGAAGTGCTCTGGAGCCTGGGGCTGGCGGTGTTGATCGTGGCGGCGGTGGTGGCGGCGTTTCTGGGCCATATCCGCTCCACGCTGGTGCCGGTGGTGGCGATTCCGATTGCCCTCATCGGCACGCTGGCGGCCATCTGGGCGCTGGGCTATTCGATCAACCTGCTGACCTTGCTGGCCCTGCTGCTGGCCACCGGCCTGGTGGTGGACGACGCCATCGTGGTGCTGGAAAACATCCAGCGCCGGCGCGCCATGGGCCTGGGGCCACGCGCGGCGGCGGTGCTGGGCACGCGCGAGGTGTTTTTTGCCGTGGTCGCCACCACGCTCACGCTGATCGCGGTGTTTGTGCCCATCTCGTTTTTGCCGTCGGCAGCGGGTCGTCTGTTTGCCGAGTTCGGTTTTGTGATGGCGATTGCCGTGGGCATTTCGTCTTTTGTGGCCCTGTCGCTGGGCCCCATGATGGCTTCGCGCTTGCCCGCCGACGGCCCGCCCGGCCCGATCTGGAAGCGCGTGTCGGCCTGGGGCGACGCGGCGGTGCAGCGCTATGGCCGCTGGCTGGCCGGCGCGCTTGCGCCACGGCTGGTGGGTGGCGGGTGTGTGTGTGGTGCTGGCGGGGCTGGCGGCCTGGCTGTTCACCCAGCTCGACCAGGAGCTCACGCCCACCGAAGACCGGGGCAGCCTGTCGATCCGGCTCGACGGCCCTGACGGCGTGGGCCTGGCCTATTCCGACCGGCAACTGGAGCAGGCCCTGAAGGCGGTGTTGCCGCTGAAGGCCGAGGGCCTGGTGGACAACGTGTTCACCATCACCGGCCGCTTTGACCCCAACCGCGCCGAGATCGTGGCGCCCTTGTCGGACTGGGCCGAGCGCTCGGTGAGCCAGGCCCAGCTGGCCGCGCGGGTGCAGAAGGCCTTGAACGATCTGCCCGGCGCGCGCGTGCGCATCCGGGGCGGCAGCAGCCTGGGGCGGGGCGGCGGTGACGGCAGCATCCAGATGGCCATCACGGGCGACAACCACGCCCGCATCGCCGAGGCGGCCTATGCGTTTGCCGAGGCCATCGAGCGCGATCTGCCGCAGCTGCGCGACGTGCGGGTGAACTACGCGGCCACCCAGCCGCAGCTCTCGCTTGCAGGTCGACCGCGAGCGCGCCAGCGCGCTGGGCGTGCCGCTGGACGGGCTGGACACCGTGTTGCGCGCCCTGGTCGAAAGCACCCAGGTGGCCGAGCTCAATGTGAACGACCGCACCGTGCCGGTGGTGCTGCAGTCCACCGCGCGCGGCTTCACCAACCCGCAAGACCTGTTGCAGCTGAGCGTGCGGGCGAACGACCAGCGGCTGGTGCCGCTGTCGCAGTTTGTGCGCTTTGAAGAGACCGCGATCCCCAGCGAACTGGAGCGGCTGGGGCAGCGCCGCGCGGTGCAGCTGAGCGCGGTGGTCGGCCGAGGGCGCCACGCTGCAGAGCGGCCACGCAGGCGCTGCGCGATCTGGCGGCCCAGACCCTGCCCAGCTGGCATGGGCCTGCTGTTTCGCGGCGACGCGGCCACGCTGGAGGAAACCGGGCGCGATGTGAGCATCACCTTTGCCATTGCCCTGCTGGTGGTGTTCCTGGTGCTGGTGGCGCAGTTCGAGAGCGTCACCAGCGCGGCGGTGGTGCTGATCAGCGTGCCCTTCGGCCTGGCTGCGGCGGTGTTCGCCATGTGGCTGAGCGGCACCTCGATCAACATCTACAGCCAGATCGGGCTGCTGCTGCTGGTGGGCGTGATGGCGAAAAACAGCATCCTGATGGTGGAGTTCGCCGACCAGTTGCGCGATGCGGGCCGCAGCGTGCTGGAAGCGGCGCAGGAGGCGGCGGCCACCCGTTTGCGGCCCATCATGATGACCATGTCATCCACCGTGCTGGGCGCCTTGCCCCTGGTGCTGGGCAGCGGGCCGGGGGCCGAGTCGCGCGCGGCCATCGGCTGGGTGATTTTTGGCGGCCTGTCGCTGGCGGCCCTGTTCACCTTGTTCCTGACCCCGGTGGTGTACCTGGGCGTGGCGCGCTTTGCGCAGCCGCGTGCCCGCCAGGGCGAGCGCCTGGCGCAGGAGCTGCAGGCCGCGCCGGCCGAAGACAGCGCCTGAGCAGTGCCCAGCATCGGCAGGGGTACTGCACGGTTGGAGCCGGTGGCATCGGAGTTGCTGGTTAGAGTGTGGGGATCGCATCAGCCACACAAGGAGTGACCCATGTACAGTGCCTCCCCCGCCCGCTACGACACCATGCCCTACCGCGCCTGTGGCCAGAGCGGCCTGAAGCTGCCCAGCATCACGCTGGGCCTGTGGCACAACTTCGGCGACGCCACGCCCATGGAAACGCAGCGCGACATGCTGCGCACCGCCTTTGACCTGGGCATCACCCACTTCGACCTGGCCAACAACTACGGCCCGCCCTACGGCAGCGCCGAAACCAACTTCGGCGAACACCTGCGCCGCGACTTCCGGCCCTACCGCGACGAGCTGATCATTTCCAGCAAGGCGGGCTGGGACATGTGGCCCGGCCCCTATGGCTCAGGGCGGTGGCTCGCGCAAATACCTGCTCGCCAGCCTGGACCAGAGCCTGAAGCGCATGGGGCTGGACTATGTGGACATCTTCTACTCCCACCGTTTCGACCCCGACACCCCGCTGGAAGAAACCTGCGGCGCGCTGGCCACGGCGGTGCAGCAGGGCAAGGCCTTGTATGTGGGCATCTCCAGCTATTCGGCCGGCAAAACGCGCGAAGCCGCTGCCTTGTTGCGCCAAATGGGCGTTCCGCTGCGCATTCACCAGCCGTCTTACAGCCTGCTCAACCGCTGGGTGGAGGAGGAGTTGCTCGACACGTTGCAGGCAGAAGGCGTGGGTTGCATTGCGTTCAGCCCATTGGCGCAGGGTTTGCTGACCGATAAGTACCTGAACGGCATGCCCGAAGATGCCCGCATCAACCGGCCCGGCGGCGGCTCGTTCCAGGCGGAGCATCTGAGCGAGCAGAACCTGGCGCATGTGCGCGCCCTGAACGAGCATTGCCCAGGCCCGGGGCCAGAGCCTGGCCCAGATGGCCGTGGCCTGGGTGCTGCGCCAGCCGGGCATGACCTCGGCCCTGATCGGCGCCAGCCGCTCATCGCAGATCGTGGAGCTGGTGGGTGCCCTGAAGAACCTGAGCTTCAGCGCCGAAGAGCTGGCCGCGATCGACCAGCACGCGGTGGATGGCGGCATCAACCTGTGGAAGAAGCCTTCGACCGATCAGCGGGTGTGAACTGGCCCACCCCTGCCGCGCTGTGCGCGACCCCCTCAAGGGGGCGGCGCTGGCAGGCCCGGCGCAGCCGGCGCCTCGGCGTCCTGGGCCGTTGGGGCGCCACTTGCCTCTGAGCTGCCTCAGCTCAACACCACGCTGGAGAACCGGCGGCGGTAGGTGGCCACGGTCGGGTCTTCGGGGGGCACCTGGCCTTCGGCCACCTTGGGCTTGGGCGGCTCGATCACATCGAGGATGGCGATGTAGGTCTTGCGCGCCAGCTCTTCGTTCCAGGCTCTTGTCGCGCATCAGGATTTCCAGCAGCTCGTCCATGGCGGGCACGAACTGGTTGTGGGCCCAGAGCATCTGGGCGAGGTTGAAGCGGGCTTCGAAGTCGCGCTTGTTGGCGGCGATGGCGGCCTGCAGCTCGGCGGCGCGGGCCTCGGGGTCGACCACGGTGGCCTGGGCGTCGCGCGCCTGCATCCAGCGGTTGAGCGAATCGAGGCGGCGCACGGCGAGTGACTTTGGCGATCACCGGGGCGAAGGCCACCTTGGCGTCGTCGTCGCGGCTCGAGTTGCAGCAGCAGCTTGACCAGGTCAAACCGCGCATCGTCGTTGTTGCCGTCGGTTTCCACCGCGAGCTGCAGCTTGGCCAGCGCGCCTTCGACATCGCCTTCGGCCAGCGCATCCAGGGCGTCGGCTTCTTCTTCGATCGACTTCCAGCTCCTCGGCCGCGGGCAGGTGTTTGTCCAGAAACGCCTTGATCTGGCCTTCGGGCAAAGCGCCCATGAAGCCGTCCACGGGCTGGCCGTTTTTCAGCAGCACGCAGGTGGGGATGCTGCGGATGCCAAAGGCCTGGGAGAGTTGTTGCTCCTGGTCGGAATCGATCTTGACCAGCTTGAAACGGCCGGCGTATTCGGTCTCGAGCTTCTCCAGCATCGGGCCGATGACTTTGCACGGGCCGCACCAGGGGGCCCAGAAATCGACCAGAACGAAGGTGGTCATGGAGGCTTCGATGACCTCGGTTTCAAAATTGGCGGCGGTGACGTTGATCATGGCGAGGGGCCTTTGTTGGGGAGCGGGCACTGGCCCGGCAGTCGGAGCTGGTCGGGTTGGGCGCAAAACGTAAAATCGACACTTTAACGGAGCCGGCAAGCGCCTTGCCAGCTCCATCTCACCAGCGATCAGCTGGTCATCGGCCGAAAGGCACCTCTCTCATGAACCCCATCCAGGTCGGCGTGGTCATGGGTTCCAGCAGCGACTGGGACACCATGCAGCACGCGGTGCAGATCTTGAAAGACTTCGGCATCGCGCACGAGGCCCGCGTGGTGTCGGCCCACCGCATGCCCGACGACATGTTTGCCTACGCCGAAGCGGCCGTGGGCCGGGGTCTGAAGGCCATCATCGCGGGCGCGGGCGGCGCCGCCCACCTGCCGGGCATGATCGCGGCCAAGACCGTGGTGCCGGTGCTGGGCGTGCCGGTGCAGTCCAAGGCGCTGTCGGGCGTGGATTCGCTGCACAGCATCGTGCAGATGCCCAAGGGCGTGCCCGTGGCCACGTTTGCCATCGGCCAGGCCGGGCGCGGCCAATGCGGCGCTGTTCGCCGTGGCCATGCTGGCCAGCGAAGACCCGGCGCTTGCATCTGAAGCTGGTGGCCTTTCGCGCGGCGCAGACCGAGGCGGCGCGCGCCATGACCTTGCCCACTGTCTGAGCCACTGCAGCCGGCAGGCGACCCTGTCCCAGGAATTACCTCTATGAGTCTCAAACCTTTGTTGCCCGGTGCCTTGTCCTCTCGCGGCCAGCCCATCACCCTGGGCGTCATGGGCGGTGGTCAGCTGGGCCGCATGTTTGTGCAGGCCGCGCAGGCCATGGGCTACACCACGGCGGTGCTCGATCCCGATCCGGCCAGCCCGGCGGGCCTGATCAGCCACCACCATGTCCAGACCGCCTACGACGACCCGGCCGGTCTGGCCGAGCTGGCGCGCCTCTGCGATGCGATCACCACCGAATTCGAGAACGTGCCCGCGCCGGCGCTGCGCCAGCTGGCCGAGATCGCGCCCGGTGGCGCCGTCGGCCGACTGCGTGGCCGTGGCGCAAGACCGCCTGCAGGAGAAGGCGCACTTTGTGCAGTGCGCGCCGATCAGCGGCGTGTTCCCGGCGCCTTATGCCGGCATCGAATCGGCCGAGCAGCTGGCGGCGGTGTCCGATGACCTGTTGCCCGGCATCCTGAAAACGGCGCGTCTGGGCTACGACGGCAAGGGCCAGGTGCGCGTGAAGAACCGCGCCGAGCTGGAAGCCGCCTGGGCCCAGCTGGGTGGCGTGGCCTGTGTGCTGGAAAAGCTGATGCCGCTGCAGTCGGAGTGCTCGGTGCTGGTGGCGCGCGGGGCCGATGGCCAGACCGTGTGTTTCCCGGTGCAGGCCAACACCCACCACGACGGCATCCTGGCGATCACCGAGGTGTTTGAGGGCGCCGTGCCGCGCCGAGCTGGCGCCGCGCGCGCAGGCCAGCACGGTGGCGGTGGCCAACCATCTGAACTACGTGGGCGTGTTGTGCGTCGAGTATTTCGTGGTCGACAACGGCGCGGGCGGCAGCGATCTGATCGTCAACGAAATGGCGCCGCGCCCGCACAACAGCGGCCACTACACGCAAAACGCCTGCGACATGTCGCAGTTTGAAGCCCAGGTGCGCGCCCTGGCGGGTCTGCCGCTGAACACGCCGCGCCAGCACAGCCCCAGCCTGATGGTGAATCTGCTGGGCGATCTCTGGTTTGACCGCCAATGGCGTGCGCGCGCAGGCCAGCGAACAGCCGGTGTCGCCGCCCTGGGACCGAGGTGCTGGCCTTGCCGGGCACCCATCTGCACCTGTACGGCAAAACCAGTGCCCGCAAGGGCCGCAAGATGGGCCACCTGAACATCACCGGCGAGACCGTGGCGCAGGTTCGCGCGACGACGGCCAAGGCTTTGGCGCTTGCTCGGTTTGCCACCGCTGCCCTGAGCCCGCCATGCCTCTGGTTCTGAGCGCGAACGACGCCGCGAATATCGAGGTTGCCGCCCAGCGGCTGGCCGAAGGTTCGCTGGTGGGCATGCCCACGGAAACCGTGTACGGCCTGGCCGCCGACGCGGGCAACGCCAGCGCGGTGCAGCGCATTTTTGAAGCCAAGGGTCGGCCCAGCGACCACCCCTTGATCGTGCACATTGCGCCTGCGGCCTGAAGATGCGCCGGGCTGGCGCGCCGCGGTGGCGCCTTTGCCAGTGAAGTGCCGGATTTTGCGCGGCGCTTGATGACCGCCTTCTGGCCCGGTCCGCTCACGCTGATCTTGCCGCGCCGCGCCGAAGTGGCGGCGGTGGCGGCAGGTGGGCAAGACTTCGGTGGGCCTGCGCTGCCCGTCCCATCCGGCGGCCCAGGCCTTGCTGCAGGCCGCGCGAATGCAAGGGGTGATGGGTCTGGCCGCGCCCAGCGCCAACCGGTTTGGCCGCGTCAGCCCGACCACGGCGGCGCACGTGGCCGAAGAATTTGCGGCGCTGTCAGAGGCTGAACTGTTGATTCTGGACGGTGGGGCCTGCCCTGTGGGTATCGAGTCCACGATCGTGGACTGCTCGCGGGGTGTTCCGGTGTTGCTGCGTCCTGGCATGTTGACGCCAGCGCAGATCGAGGCGGTGTGTGGGCAGCCGCTGCGTGAGCGTGATGGCGAGGCACCCAAGGCTTCGGGAACCCTGGCCTCGCACTACGCGCCCCGCGCACCGGTGCGCCTGATGGCAGCACCGCAGCTCCAGGCCGCGCTGGATTTGTTGGGGAAGGACGCAAAGAACATCGCGGTTTATGCGAGCCAGGCGGTGCGGGTGAACAAGAGCCTGCCGCACCGTCGCATGCCCGATGCGGCTGCCGATTGTGCCCAGGAGCTGTTCGCCGTGTTGCGCGAGCTGGACGCCACCGGCGTGCGCCTGATCTGGGTCGAGACCCCGCCACCGGGGCCGGACTGGGACGGCGTGCGCGACCGTCTGGTGCGCGCTGCCGCCTGAGCCACTGTGGTCTGAAGACCTGAAGGCTCAGCCTTTCAGGCAGCTGCTCATGAACTGCTTGCGCTCATCGCCTTTGAGGGCTTTGGCGCTGGCGTCCATGTTGCAGGTTTTCATCTTGCTTTGCTGGGTGGTGGCAGGGGCCTGCGCTGTTTCGGCTTCGCCTTTCAGGCAGGACTTCATGAAGGCCTTGCGCCCGTCGCCTTTGAGCGTTTTGGCTTTCTCGTCGGCATTGCAGGTTTTCATGCGGTTTTGCTGGCCGGAACCAACGGCCGCCTGGGCGGCCGGTGCATCGGTGGTTGCAGCAGCGGCCATGGGTTTGGCCGGAGCTGCTGCGGGTGCCGTGGTCTGGGCCATGGCCATGGTGAAGGCGCCAGTCAACACGATCAGCGAAAGCAATTTTTTCATGGGTAAAACATCCTGGGAATCAGCGGAGCCGGAAGTGGACATGCGGGCCTGAGAGAGGCGAACGCAGCTTACGTCGCCCCGACTTAAGCCAGGCTGATGCTCTCGTTCCTCTGCTCGGTGTCACCAGGCCAGGTAGGCGTAGCCCCGCTCCTGCAACTCCATCACGGCAGCCGCGCCCACTTCTTCAACTTGGGCGATTTCCAGCATGTCTTCAGCCGTCCACCCCACGCTGTGCATGGTGTTGCCGCAGGCGATGAATTGCACGCCGTAGGCCTGTGCCATGCTCTTCACGCGCTGCTGGTGCAGCTCGGGCACAGGCCGCTGGGGCTTTTTGGCCAAAAGGTGAATGCCCGGCCCCCAGACCACGACGGTGATGGCCACATCGTCCACGTATTTCTTCAACATGGCACTGATGGAGTTGAAGATGGCCTCCTGGTACTCGGGCTCGGCGCGGTTGAGCTGGTAGACGATTTTGTGGGGCGCGTCGTCGCCGGGCAGCGGTGGCTTGAGAGGCGCTGCCGTCGCCGGGGCGGCCATCGCGCTGGTGGTGGATGCGACGGCCGTCGAAGCGGCACCGAGCGCCAGCAAGCGGGTCAACCAGCGGCGGCGCGCGGGTGGGGTAGGGGAGGTGTTCATAAGCGTCACGTTATATCAACAGCGGGGTCTTTGCCATAGCGATTTGCCGGTGGCAAGGCTGTCGCCGCCTAAAATCTCCCCCCTATGCTCAAGATCAAACAAGAACTGCTGGCTGGCCTGGCGACCGCACTGGATGCAATTTCCCCCGGCGCCGGAGTCAAAGCCGCCTTTGAATCGCCCAAGGTGGCCGCCCATGGCGATTTCGCCGTGACCGCGGCCATGCAGCTGGCCAAACCGCTCAAGCTCAATCCGCGCCAGGTGGGTGAGCAACTGCGCGAAGCGCTGCTGGCACAGCCGGTGTACCAGCAATGGGTGTCGGACATCGACATCGCCGGACCCGGCTTCATCAACATCCGTCTCACGGCTGCCGCCAAGCAGCAGGTGGTGCGCGAGGTGCTGGACGCGGGGGATGCTTTTGGCGTGCAGCCGGCGAACGGCCAGCGCATGATGGTCGAATTCGTGTCCGCCAACCCCACCGGCCCCTTGCATGTGGGCCATGGCCGGCAGGCCGCCCTGGGCGACGCCATTTGCAGCCTGTACGCCACCCAGGGCTGGCAGGTGCACCGCGAGTTCTATTACAACGACGCGGGCGTGCAGATCGCCACGCTGGCCACCTCCACCCACTTGCGCGCCCAGGGCTTCAAGCCCGGGGACGCCGAATGGCCCGAGGCGGCCTACAACGGCGACTACATCCAGGACATCGCCAACGATTTCCTGGCCAAGAAGACGGTCAAGGCCGACGACCGCGAATTCACGGCCAGCGGCGACATCAACGATCTGGACGGCATGCGCCAGTTCGCCGTGGCCTATTTGCGCCATGAGCAGGATCTGGATTTGCAGGCATTTGCGGTCAAGTTCGACCACTACTACCTGGAGTCCAGCCTCTACACCAGCGGGCGGGTGGACAACACGGTCAAGAAGCTGATCGAAGCCGGCAAGACCTACGAACAAGACGGCGCGCTGTGGCTCAAGTCCACCGACTACGGCGACGACAAAGACCGCGTCATGCGCAAGTCCGACGGCTCGTTCACCTACTTCGTGCCCGATGTGGCCTACCACATCGCCAAGTGGGAGCGGGGCTTCACCAAGGTCATCAACATCCAGGGCACCGACCACCACGGCACCATCGCCCGGGTGCGCGCCGGCCTGCAGGCGGCCAATGTGGGCATCCCCGAGGGCTATCCCGGACTACGTTTTGCACACCATGGTGCGCGTGGTCAAGGGCGGCGAAGAGGTCAAGATCAGCAAGCGCGCGGGCAGCTATGTGACGCTGCGCGACCTGATCGAATGGACCAGCAAAGACGCCGTTCGCTTCTTCCTCTTGAGCCGCAAGCCCGACACCCAGTACACGTTTGACGTCGATCTGGCGGTGCAGAAGAACAACGACAACCCGGTGTACTACGTGCAATACGCCCATGCGCGCATTTGCTCGGTGTTGGCATCCTGGGGCGGCGACAAGGCGGCGCTGAAAGACGTTGATCTGTCGGCGCTGGACAGCCCGGCCGCGCAGGCGCTGTTCCTGTTGCTGGCCAAGTACCCGGGCATGTTGACCGACGCCGCGCGCGACTTCGCGCCCCACGATGTGACCTTCTATTTGCGGGAGTTGGCCGCCGCGTACCACAGCTATTACGATGCCGAACGCATCCTGGTGGACGATGAAACCGTGAAAAACGCCCGCCTGGCGCTGGTCGCGGCCACCGCACAGGTGTTGCACAATGGCTTGGCCGTGCTGGGCGTGAGCGCTCCAGTGAAGATGTGAACCCCCCAAAAATATGAAATTTCCTCAAACCAAGGCCCGCGCCCAAATGGGCGGCACTCTGATCGGTCTCGTGATCGGTGTACTGATTGGCCTGGCCGCAGCGCTGGCCGTCGCGGTGTATGTGAGCAACGTGCCCGTGCCCTTCGTGGACCGCGGCGTGACCCGCAAAGCCGGGGAAGATGCGGCCGAGGCCGAACGCAACAAGGGCTGGAACCCCAATGCCGGGCTGGTGGGCACGCCCGAACCTTTGCCCGCGCCCGTCACCAGCGGAGAGGCGGGAGCTGGGCCGACCTTGCTGGATCCGGGCACTTTTGCCGAGCCACCCGCTGCCGCGTCCTCGACCGAGGACCCACTGGGCGACTTGGTGCGTTCCAAGCTGGACGAAACAGCCCCTGCACCCGCGGCAGCCAGCGGCACCATTGCTGCGGTGCCCGCGCCCGCAGCGACCCCAGCCCCTGCGCCTGCGGCGGCACAGGCGCCGGCCGAGCCCTTTGTGTTCTTTGTGCAGGTCGGCGCATTCAGCTCGGCCACCGATGCCAATGCCCAGCGCGCCAAAGTGGCGCTGATGGGCATGGCTTCGCAGGTGACGGAGCGCGAGCAGTCTGGGCGCACGGTATACCGCGTGCGTTTGGGCCCCTTCAATCAAAGGCCCCTGGCCGAAGCCACGCGCGACCAGTTGCAAAAAAGCGGTATCGATGCTGCGTTGGTCCGCGTAGAACGTTAAAAGACACAAGAGCGCTGCAAGCGGCGCCCTTGATCACGCCCTGCGCGGAACTTTCGTTGATCACAATGGCCCAAGCAGGCCACACACAGGAGCTAGTTGTATGCAACGTCGAGAATTTTCCCGTTCACTGATCTCTGTTGGCGCCTTGGCATCGGCCTCTGCGGCCATGTCGCCCGCGTGGGCGCAGCGCATCGGTTTCAAAGAAGGCACCGACTATCAGCGCCTGTCCGCGGCGGTGCCCGTGGCCGCGCCCGCTGGCCAGATCGAAGTGGTCGAGTTTTTCGCCTATTCCTGCATCCATTGCCACCGCTTTGAGCCTCTGCTCGAAACCTGGATGGAGAAGTTGCCCGCCGATGTGAAGGTGCGCCGCAACCCTGTGGCATTCAGCCCGGCGTTCCAGCCCATGCAGCGCTTGTACTTTTCGCTGGAGTCCATGGGACTGGTCGACAAGCTGCATGCCAAGGTGTTCCATGCCTTCCATGAAGAAAACCAGAAGCTGGTGACGCCCGAACTCATCACCGCCTGGGTCGAGAAGCAAGGTGTGAACCGCGAGCAGTTTCTGTCGTTCTTCAACGGCACAGCCGTGAAAATGGCCGCTGCTGCGACCCAGCTGCAAGATGCCTACAAGGTGGAAGGCACGCCGTCCCTCGGTGTTGCGGGTCGGTTTTATGTGGGCGGCCAAGGCCCGAAGACACTGGTGGTCGCGGATTCGCTGATTGCCCAGGTGCGCAAGGGCTGACAACAGGTTTGCGTGCTTCGCGGCCCGACAGTGCCGGGCCTATTGTTTCTGCTGCCTCCGCTTTGTCCGAGGTGCCCACCGTTTTTTGGCCATGCGCCGGTACAATGAAAGCGAATGCAAGATTTGTGCCCTGAGAACACCATGCCCCACTACACCATCGCCTTTGCCCGGGCCATCCGTCTGGCTGCCGCCCTCTCTGGAATGTTGTTGGTCGCGGCCACCGCCCATGCCGAGCTGGCCGACAAAGACAAGCCCATGAACATCGAGGCCGACTCGCTGCGCTACGACGACAAGACGCAGACCAGCGTGTTCACCGGCAATGTGCTGATCACCAAGGGCACCATCATCATGCGCGGTGGCGAAATCAAGGTTCGTCAGGACGAAAAAGGTAACCAGTTTGGTGATTTGGTGGGCAATGGCAAGACGCCAGGTTTCTTCCGTCAAAAGCGCGAAGGCGTTGATGAATGGGTCGAAGGCGAAGGCCAGACCGTGGTCTACAACAGCGAAGCTCAGACCGTTGTGCTCAAAGGCAATGCCACGCTGCGGCGTTACCGCGGCACCCAGCTCAACGACATCAACGAAGGCGATCAGATCGTCTACAACAGCCTGACCGAGGTGTTCAGCGTCAAAGGCGGTCCGAACAACGCCTCGGTGACCAACCCCTCCGGCCGCGTGAAAGCCATGCTCACGCCAATTCCCAAAGACGGTGCCACACCTGCCCCAGCGTCTGCGGAGGATGGGGCTGCGCTTCGCCCCAGCAACAAGATCGGTGAGCAGCGCAAGTGAGCGCGGCCCCAGAGGTCAGTGCTGTCGTCCAGCCTGAGACCCCGGCGTCCCACAGCCGCCTGGAAGTCAAAGGTCTGAAGAAGGCCTATGGCAGCCGCAAGGTTGTCAAGGATGTATCGCTCACCGTCGACAAAGGCGAGGTCGTCGGGCTGCTGGGCCCCAACGGCGCGGGCAAGACGACATCGTTCTACATGATCGTGGGCCTGTTGCGGGCCGATGGCGGCGAAATTTTGCTCGATGACGCGCGCATCGAAGAGTTGCCCATTCACCGCCGCGCGCGCCTGGGTCTGGGCTACTTGCCCCAGGAGTCTTCTATCTTTCGCCGCCTGAGTGTGGCGCAAAACGTGCGCGCCGTGCTGGAGTTGCAGCGCGATGAAAATGGCCGTCCGTTGAACGAGCCCGAAATCGAACGCCGTCTGGACGAGTTGCTCAAAGACCTGCGGGTCGACCATTTGCGCGATTCACCCGCGCCGGCCTTGTCGGGTGGCGAGCGCCGACGCGTGGAAATCGCCCGCGCGCTGGCCACGCGGCCCCGGTTCATCTTGCTCGACGAGCCATTCGCTGGCATCGACCCCATTGCCGTGCTGGAAATTCAGCACATCATCGGATTTCTCAAATCGCGCGGCATTGGTGTGTTGATCACCGATCACAACGTGCGCGAAACGCTGGGCATTTGTGACCATGCCTACATCATCAGCGATGGCCATGTTCTGGCCAGCGGCACCACGGCTGAAATTGTTGAAAACGCGGAAGTGCGTCGGGTTTACCTCGGCGAAAACTTCCGTATGTGAAGAAATGGCCTGGCTATCTCGGGTCAGTGGCACTGGCCCCATGCGGGCAGTTGACGTATGAAGCAAGGTCTGTCGCTTCGCGTCTCGCAACACCTCGCGCTGACGCCCCAGCTGCAGCAGTCCATTCGACTGCTGCAACTCTCGACCCTGGAAATGGCCCAGGAAGTTGAGCAGATGCTCGACGAGAACCCCTTTCTGGATCGGGAAGAAGAACGCGCCGAGCGCGAAGAATTTGGTGTTGAGCAAAGCGATGCGACGGTGAGCGCAGGGGAGCAGATCGCTGAGGTCAGCGCATCGCCCGAAAACGATGGCGGGCCCTCCGGTCTCTCGTCAAGCAGCACCACAACAGAATCCAGCACCGGCGATTCGGTGGAGAGCCAGATCGATGGCCCGGCCAAGCTGGAAGAAAGCTGGGAGGGCGACGGCTCGGTGGAAGTCGCGCCCGACGACAGCGAATGGGGCGGCGACGCGCCCGCGCGCAACAGTGGCAGCGCCGGCGGCGACGATGAAACCGCTACCGCGGCCGAACTGGCCAGGAGCCCTGTCAGCCTTCAAGACCATTTGCACGAACAGGCGCGTTGCCTCCGCCTGAGCGATACCGATCAGGCCGCTTTGTATTTTCTGATCGAGTCGCTCAATGACGACGGCTACCTGGAAGACGAGTGGACCGAACTGGCCATTGCTTTCTGGCGGCTGGTGCATGGGCGCGAGGCGCCATCGCCTGGCATCGAGGCCATTGAAGAGGCCGAAGCACAACTGCGCGTGGCGCTGGGATGGCTGCACAGCATGGAGCCTGTCGGCGTGGGCGCGCAGGATCTGGGCGAGTGTTTGCGGCTGCAGATCGAAGAGATGCGCAACAGCCCGGAGGCGCGTGCCGCGCTGGCGGTGTGCGAGCAACCGCTGGAGCTGATCGCCAAACGCGATGTGAAGCGCCTGAGCGCGCTTTGCGGACTGGACGACGATGCGGTGCGCGCCGCCTTGGCGCTGATTGCCAAGCTGGAGCCCAAGCCGGGTCGCCGATTTGTCGACGTGGAGCGCAACGTGGTGGTGCCCGATGTGATCGTGACCCATGCGGGTCGAGGCTTCAAAGTGCAGCTCAATGCCGAGGTGATGCCTCGCCTGCGCGTGCAGGACGTCTACGCCAATGCCATGCGGCAAAACCGGGGCGGCAAAGATGGCGGCGCAGGTGGTGCGGCAGGTCACGCGGCCATGCAGCAGCGGTTGCAGGAAGCGCGCTGGTTCATCAAAAACATCCAGCAGCGCTTTGACACCATCCTGCGGGTCTCGACGGCCATTGTTGAGCGGCAGCGCAACTTCTTCACCCATGGCGAGCTGGCCATGCGCCCGCTGGTCCTGCGCGAAATCGCCGACGAGCTGGGGCTGCACGAATCCACCATCAGCCGGGTGACCACGGCGAAGTACATGGCCACACCGTTTGGCACCTTTGAGCTCAAATACTTCTTTGGCTCATCGCTGGGCACTGAGACCGGTGGCAACGCGTCGAGCACCGCCGTGCGCGCTCTGCTCAAGCAGTTGATCGCTGCCGAAGAGCCCAAGAAGCCGCTCTCGGACAACCAATTGTCTGATCTCCTGAAAGCGCAGGGGATTGAATGCGCACGCCGCACTGTGGCCAAATACCGCGAAGCGCTGCGCATTGCACCTGCCAATTTGCGACGTACTTTGTAATTCCCCCTGCGTCGCTTCGCGCCTTCCCCCAAGGGGGACCACGCCAGCGGCCTGGCAAAGCCAGATCCGCGGCGTGCGCTGGGTTGGGTTTGCGCCGCTCATCGCGCCTCGATATAGAAAAATCTTATGAACCAACTCAAACTCTTTTTGCCCTGCGCCGCTGGTGTGGAGGACTTTTTGGCCGAGGAGGTGCAGCGCATCACCAACGAGCCGCTGGCCTTCAAGGCGCGCGGCGGGGTGGGGGTGCAGGCTTCATGGCGCGACGCCATGCGCTTGAATTTGCACAGCCGCTTGACCCAGCGGGTGCTGGTGCAGCTGTGGCACGGGCCTTACCGCAGCGAGCAAGACCTCTACAACGCAGCGGGCGACATCGCCTGGGAGATCTGGTTCACGCCGCAGGAAACCATCAAGGTGGAGATCACTGCGCAGCACAGCCCGCTGACCAGTCTCAACTTCGCCGCGCTCAAAATCAAAGACGCCATTTGCGACCGCTTTCGCGACAAACGTGGTGAGCGGCCCAGCGTCAACACCACCTGGCCAGACATCCGCATCTACGCCCACGTCACCACCGACGAGCTCACGATTTACATCGACACCTCGGGCGAGCCCTTGTTCAAACGCGGCTGGCGCGAAGACAAGGGCGACGCGCCGCTGAAGGAAACCCTGGCCGCCGCCATGATCGCCGCCACCGGGTGGGGCGCATGCGCCGATCAGCCGCTCGACGACATCGCCCCGCTCTACGACCCCTGCTGCGGCAGCGGCACGGTGCTGATCGAGGCCGCGCAGATCGCCCTCAACATCGCGCCCGGCTTGCTGCGGCGCTTCGCATTCGAGAAGATGCTGCCCTTCCAGGACCACGTGTGGCAGGCCATCAAGGACCAGGCCTTCAACGCAGAGCGCGAATGGCCCGAGGGGCATGCGCCCATTGTGTTTGGCAGTGATGTCTCGTTCCGCATGGTCGACTTCGCGCAGCGCAACGCCGAACGCGCGGGCGTGGCCCACGCCATTGACTTGCGCGGTGGCGATGCCTTGCAGCGTTTGCCGCCCAGCGACAAGCCCGGCGTGATGTTGCTGAACCCGCCGTATGGCGAGCGCATCGCCGCCGCTGGCGTGGCGGGGCAAAACGCCGGAGAGCGCGCCAGCGCGCGGGCCGAGCGGGCGGCACCGCGCACGCCCCGCACCTTCACCGCTGGCAAGGCCGCGCCGCCAGCGCCTGGCCTGGGCCGCGAGAGCGCGCAGATGGACGATGGCAGCGATGGCGCCGATTTCTTCAACCAGCTTGCCGCCCACTGGAAAAGCCACTACGCTGGCTGGAGCGCTTGGCTGCTCACGCCCGACCTCAAGCTGCCCGGCAAGATGCGCTTCAAAGAATCGCGCCGTGTGCCGCTGTGGAATGGACCGATCGAATGCCGTTTGTTCCGTTTCGATCTGATGGCCCGGCGTGCGGCACCCGCGGCTCAAGAAGCACCTGAGGCGTGAACAGCAAGGCGATGTTGGAGAGGCATGCGTTGAAGCTGGTGCTCGACACCAACATCGTGCTCGACCTGTGGGTCTACGAAGATTCGGCCGTCGAATCCCTGCGCCTGGCGCTCGCCGACCCATGCACCCAATGGCTGGCCACCGCGTCCATGCGAGAAGAGTTGGCGCGCGTGCTGGCCTACCCGCAAATTGTCAAACGGCTGGCTGCGCGCGAGCTGCCCGCCGAAACGGTGCTGGCCCAATTTGATCGGCGGGTCGCAAATCGAACCCGTTGCAGCCAAAGCGCCCTACACCTGCAAAGACAGGGACGACCAGGTGTTCATCGATCTTGCGGTGCAACACTGCGCGACGCTTGTGAGCAAGGATGCAGAGGTTTTGTGCATGGCCAAGCGGCTGGCGAAGTTGGGGGTGGCGGTCAAGCGGATCTTTACGCCCAATGAGCCGGTTGCGCAGGATGTTTGAGCCATGGGATGGTGCGCCACGCGCCTTGTGGGCAGCGTTGACGATGCCACGATGCCACGATTCCTTGATGTGCCCATTCGATGCCTTCCAGGGGAACGCATGTGACCTCAATTCCCAGCGCGGACGGCTTTTGCGAAACGCGCTCTCGGCTGTCATTTTCCAGCCCACCCATGTGCGTTGGCAGCAGACCTTCGACGTTCCGATGGTGGCTGCGGCGGTCTGGCGCAGCATCGCGCCGGCGAAAGCGCAAAACCGGAGTCGCTTGCAACAGATGCTTTCTTACCTCCCGGTGGCTTCTTGATGACTGCCTTTGCCGGCCTTGGGATTTCTAAATGAGCGCACCCATTTCAGACTTGACCCAACTCCTGCACAGCATGACGCCCCGGCTTCAACCGGGCGGCTTCGTCTTCGGCACAGCGGGTGACATGTCGTTGCTGGACATGGCGCAAGTGATCGCCACCATGCGTGAGCCCGAGGGAATGTCGGTGGTGGTGCCAGAGGCCGAGGCGGTGCGCCTGGGGTGGCCGGCCACCCCAGTGTTCGCCTGGATCACGCTGATGGTGCATTCGGATTTGCAAGCCGTGGGTCTCACCGCTGCTTTCGCCACGGCGCTCGGGCGCGTGGGCATCAGCTGCAATGTGGTTGCCGGACATGCGCACGACCACATTTTCGTGCCGCAGGCACAGGCCAATGCCGCCATGGCTGCGTTGCTGGCGCTTCAACAAGCCGGCAGCCCGCCAGACTGAAGTCCTTTGGGCCGCATGAACTCGCGCCATGTGCGAGACTTGCTCTCCCTGTAGCCATCCGGCGGGGGATCAGGCGCTTGTCTGATGCGCCATTGTTTGACCGCTTGACCTGTTGCCCCCAATGAAATCTGTTGTTCGCGCCTTCTTCAGAACCCTTCGCACCGTGCTGGGCCCGGTGATGCTGTTCAAAGAGAGGCTCACCCGCCCCAAGGGCATGGTGCGCGAACCAGACAGGCAAAGGGTGGTGAACCTGCAATGCCAGAACCTGGCGCTCTACCAGTTCCAGACGTGCCCGTTCTGTATCAAGGTGCGCCAGGAGATGCGCCGCCTGTCGCTGCCCATTGAGCACCGCGATGCTCAACACGACACCGCCCACAGAACGGCGTTGCTGCACGGTGGTGGCGCCATCAAGGTGCCCTGCCTGAAAATCAGCGATGGTTCGGGCAAGAGTCAGTGGCTCTACGACTCTGCTGCCATCATTGCCTATCTGAGGGCCCGTTTCGAGAAGGTCTGATGCCTGGTTGCAGGGGCACGGATGAAACTGCTTGCCTGGATCTGTGGCAAACGTCGGACAGTGCCACGGTGGCGTTCGCCCCAACAGCGCTTCTCGCACAGCGGCCCATTTCTGCCGGTATCGAGCGCAACCGGCCTTCCCGCCCAGCGATGGATCTGAGCACGGGGTCAGGGGTCAACGACACCGCGGCAACATCCTCAGTGGCATGGCAGCTGGTGTGGTGGGAACAGCACCTTGCTGTGGTGCCGACCGGTGGAATGGTCGTGCCACGCGCGTTGGCGCACCGCTCAGGTCAGGGCGAAGCTCTCGGCGGTTGAGCGCGCCCAATAGAGCTTGAACACGTCGTGCAGTGCCGCGGTCTCGTCGAGCAAGGCGCCTGGCGCCATGTTGGGCATCAACTTGGCCAGCAGTTGCACTTCGTGTTCGCTCACGCGGCGAACGATGTCGTTGGGTGTGATGTCGTTGGGGTGCTCCAGGCCCGCTGCCTGCACCAGCTCTTTCAAGGCGTGCAGGGTCTTGTTGTGGAAATTGAACACGCGGGTGGCCTTGTCGGGCACCACCAGTGCCTGCTGGCGCACGGGGTCTTGCGTGGTCACGCCGGTTGGGCAATGGCCGGTGTGGCAGGTTTGGGCCTGGATGCAACCCAATGCGAACATGAAGCCGCGCGCGCTGTTGCACCAGTCGGCCCCCAGCGCCATGGCGCGCAGCACATCGAAGGCGCTGACGATGCGTCCTGCCGCCCCGATCTTGATGCGGTCGCGCAGGTTCAGGCCGATCAACGTGTTGTGCACCAGGTGCAGGCCTTCCTGCAAGGGTGCGCCCACGTGGTTGGTGAATTCCAGCGGTGCCGCGCCCGTACCGCCTTCGCCACCGTCGACCACGATGAAGTCGGGCGTGATGCCGGTCTCGATGCATGGCGCGGGCAATGGCGAACCATTCCCAGGGTTGGCCAATACACAGCTTGAAACCCGTCGGCTTGCCGCCCGAGAGCTCACGCAGTCGTGCGACGAACTGCAGCAATTCGATGGGTGACGAGAAACGCGCTGTGGGACGAAGGGGAAATGCAGTCTTTCCCTTCGGGAATGCCCCGCGCAGCCGCGATTTCTGCCGTCACCTTGGCGCCGGGCAGCATGCCGCCATGCCCGGGCTTGGCACCCTGGCTGAGCTTGAGCTCGATCATCTTGACCTGGGCGTCCAGCGCGTTGGCCTTGAACTTCTCTTCACTGAACATGCCGTCGTCGGTGCGGCAGCCGAAGTAGCCCGAGCCGATTTCCCAGATCAGGTCACCGCCGTTGCACGCGGTGCCAGGATGAGATGGAGCCTTCGCCGGTGTCGTGGGCAAAGCCACCGCGCTTGGCGCCGGCGTTGAGCGCCTGGATGGCGTTTGCCGAAAGCGAGCCGAAGCTCATGGCCGAAATGTTGAACACGCTGGCTTCGTAGGGCTGGGAGCAGGCGGGACCGCCGATGGTGGTGCGAAAGTCTTGAGAGGCGATGGTGGTGGGCGTGAGGGAGTGGTTGATCCACTCATAGCCGCGGGCTTTGACATCGAGCTGCGTGCCGAAGGGTCGCTTGTCGGTTTCACCTTTGGCACGGGCGTAGACCAGGCTGCGCTGGCTGCGCGAAAACGGCGTGGCTTCGGTGTCACTTTCCAGAAAGTACTGGCGAATTTCGGGTCGTACCTTCTCCAGCATGTAGCGCAGGTGGCCAATGATGGGGTAGTTGCGCAGCACCGCTCGCTGGGATTGGGTCATGTCCCACCAGCCGACGGCCGACAGCCCGCCAAACAGCAGAAACCACCAGCCTCCCGAGCCAAATCCGAGCAGTGCAAACAGGCTGAGCAACGCGAAGAACACGCTCAGGGCGAGCGCGGTGTAACGGACGGGGTAGATGGCGTTGAGACGGTCGAGCATGGCAAATTTCCTTGGGCAGGCTTGCCCTAAACTGGGGTCATCATAAAACTGCCCCGTAGCGCCAAAGCGAAATGAACACAGAACAGTCCTCCGCACCCATGGACAACGAAGACTTCGATGCCCTTGATGAAATCCTCGACGATCTGCGCACCCGTGGCGAAGACGTGCCCCAATGGGAGTTCTGCGAAGGGGCGATGGCCGCTTTGCTGTGTACCCGTCGCCTGATCCTGCCCGATGAGTTTTTCCCCCTGTTGCTGGGCACGGGCGAAAGTGAGCCCGGCACGCCCAGCGCCGATGAAGAAGACACCCATTTCAAAGACGCCGCCCAGTTCGAGCGTTTTCTCTCGCTGTGGACGCGGCGATGGAACGAGGTGGCGACCGCCCTGGGTACCAATATCGAGACGCTGGAGGATGAGCGCAGCTATCACCCCGAGGTGATGGATGTGCGCGGGGCAGTGGCCGGGCTGCCCGAGACCGAGCGTGCCGAGCTGGCCGGCCAGGAACTGCCTGCTTTTGCGCAGGTGTGGGCGCTGGGTTTCATGTTCGTGGTGGAGAACTGGTCGGAAGACTGGGCCCCGCCCCGCGACAAAGAGATTGCCACCATGATCGACGATGCGCTGGAGGCGATCGTCGTGCTGACCGAAGACGATACCGATGAGCCCACCGTGTGCATGCACAGCGAAGACGGCCCGCCCAGCGTCAGCGATGAGCGCCTGAACGCCTTTGGCGCCGCCATCTGGGCCGTCTACGACCTGCGCCAGATCTGGCAGAGCCTGGGGCCCAAAGCCGATCCGGTGCGCAAAGACCGATGAGCCTGGGCGCAATGACCCCTGCTGGTGCGGCAGTGGGAAGAAATTCAAGAAGTGCCACGGCGCCTGATGCACCGCTGAACGACGGGCGGTTGGGCGTCTGAGCGGCGGCTCAGGTTTTCTGCATGCATCGCAGCAACTCCAGCACCCGCGCGCGGCTGCGCTCGAAATCGGTGTTGAGGAGGGTGCTGGCCAGGTCCATGCGCCCTTGGCGGGCGTGTGCAAGCGCTTGTTGGGCGAGTTGATGAAAGCGCCTGTGTTCGTCACCGAGTTCGTCGAGTTGGGCGTCGCTTTCGCCGGACGCTTCGCGAACGGCGTCGAGCCACAGACCCAGACCGCTGTCTGCGGTGTTGGGCAGTGGCGTGAGCGGGGTCTGGCCGGCCGCATCGGCGGACAGGTGTTCGTTGAACAGCACGCACCATTCCAGATGGTGAATGATGGCGGTTTGCAGCGCCAGCTTGTCCAGCGCTCGATGGCGTCGCGTTGTCTCCCGCGCTGGTGCCGCATCATGCGCTGCGTCGGCCTCAGGCTGCGCCAAAGGCGCTTCGGAAGCAGGGCGCGAGCGAGCGAAAAACTGGAGAATTTTCTGAAGTCGCATTCTCAAGACATGGGTCTAAAGTGCCTCCTGAAAGGGGGCAGTTTTCGAGAATAGCTGAGGGAGACAACCCATTGCGCCGAGAATACTCGTAACATTTTGTGTCGGGGCTTTGCGTGGCCTTTTGGGTCGAAAACTGTGACTATTTACACACATTTTCGCGATGAAGCCACGCATTTTTAATCCATTGGAACACGCAGCCGAGCGTGTTGCGTCTCGCCCAGTTCAGCCCAGTCTGCTCAAAAGGCCTTCCAGCGCATGGGCCACGGTGGCCTGGCGCACGGCCTGGCGATCGCCTGGAAAAAGCCGGTGCTCGCTGGTGACGCCTTCCGGACCTGCCCAGCCAAACCACACCGTGCCCAGAGGTTTGTCCGCGCTGCCGCCGGTGGGCCCCGCCACGCCGGTCACCGCGAGGCTCCATTGCACAGGGGCGCGGGCCAAGGCGCCTTCGGTCATGGCGCGGACCACGGGCTCGCTCACGGCGCCATGGACCGCCAGCAGCTCGGTCGACACGCCCAGCAGCTCGGTTTTTGCCGCGTTGGAGTAGGTCACGAACCCGCGCTCGAACCAGTCGCTGGAGCCGCTGATTTCGGTGCAGGCGCCAGCGATCAGCCCGCCTGTGCAGCTTTCGGCTGTGGCCAGCATGGCGCCGCGGGCACGCAAAGCCTGGGCCAAACGCTCGACGAGGTCGGGGATACGGGAATGGACAAAGGGGGCTGTGCTCATGGTGCTTTTGAACGCTGATCGGTGGGCGGCGGCAACAAACTGAAACTTGCTTCGGCCATGGATTTCCCGTTGATTTTCAGCTCGATGCGGTGCAGACCCGGGTAGAGCTGGCGGGTGCTCACGGGGCGCAGACTGTGGCGCTTGCGCAGCGTGGTGGCCATACCGGGCGCCAGGGTGAGCTTCCAGCCCTTGAACACCTTGGGCGAGGTGCTGCCGTTGGCGCGCAGGTGGTGCACCGCGTAGTCCACCACCAGGGTCTGGGGCTTCTCCCGCGCAGCCTGCAGTTGCACCTGCAGGTCCAGGCTGTCCCCGATGGCTGCGCGTTTGGCACTCAGTGCCAACGACGCATGGCCGTCAAACCCCTGATCCAGGCCCCAGGCTTGCAGCGTGGGGTGGTGGCCTTGTTTGATCAGGCTGCGGCTGGCGTGGCGCAGCAGGGCTGTTCGCGCAGGTGTGGCGCTTTTCAAATGCGTTGCCACCCACTTGGCGACAAGCTCGGGGTGGTCTTTGGCGATGTCGTTCAAATGGTTGGCCACGCTGCGACGCACGTAGGCGCTGGGGTCGTCCTGCAAGGCGAGCAAGAGCGGCAGGGTGGGCGAAGGGTCGGTCACGATCTGCTGCAGCCGCAGCCCCCAAGGCAGGCGCGGGCGACTGCCCTCGCTCACCAACCGGCGCACGTGGGCGCTCGGGTCGTGTGTCCATTGGGCGAGCACTGGAAACACGGCGTCAGGGTGCCGGTCGATGAACGGGCGGATGGCGAATTCGGCGGTGAAGCGCTGGGTGATGGCATGCAGGCAGGCGAGTGCGCGGGGAAGGCTGTCGGCGCCGCGTCTGGCCACGTATTCGCCCACACCCCACAGCACCCAGCCCGACAAACCCTCTTCGCTCAGCGCGGTGCCCAGCCCGACGGGCTCGCCATTGCCGTCCAGCGGCAAGGGCGGCGCGAGGGCGGCCTCCAGGACGTCGGCGGCCTGCTCGAAGCGGGTGGGCAAGCAGGCCTCAAGCGCATCGGCCACCTGCATGGCCCGGGCTTTGAACGCCAGCGATTCGAGACCGCCTTTGGCCAGGCTGCAGAAAGCGGTCGCGGTCGAAGGGGCGCCAGACGCGGTGCAGGTGATCGGCCGCGTGGGCCACCGTGGCGGCGTTGATCAGGTTCTTGAACGCTTCGGCCATGCAGTCTTTCAGAATTTCAGAGTGGCAGTTCGCGCGCCAGGAAATCGTACACCGCACGGATGCGCCGGCTGCTGCGAATTTCGCGGTGAACCACCAGCCAGGCGGGCAGCGGTGGAATGGGCAAGCCGGGGATCACCTGCACCACCTCCGGATCTTCCTGGAGCAGGTACGAGGCCACGAAGCCGATGCCCAGCCCCGCGCGCACGGCTTGCCAGTGCGCGATCAGGTCGTCGCTGCGAAAGGCGAATTGCTCGGGTGGCACCGGGTGGCCCATGGCGGCGAAACCTCTTCGGATGTCGTCCAGGCGGTCGTTGCCGATCAGGTCGTGTTGCAAGAGATCGTCGGGCACCTCGGGTGTGCCTCGGCGCTTGAGGTAGTCGCGGTGGGCGCAGGCCACGACCCGCGTTTCACCGATGCGCCTGGCCACCAGCGAGTTCTGGGTGGGGCGCAGCAAGCGCACGGCGATGTCGGCCTCGCGGCGCAACAGATCACTCACCGCGTTGCTCGCCAGGAGCTCCACCTGGATGCCGGGCAGTTCGGCACGCATCTGGCGCAGCAACGGCGGCAACAGGTGGCAGGCCACCGGCTGGCTGGCCGAGAGCCGAACGCTGCCCGAGAGCGTGGAGTGGGCCTGCTGGGCACCGCGCGCCAGGCTTTGCGCACCTGCTTCCATGGCCCGGGCCGCATCGGCCAGGCGTTGCGCGGCAGGGGTGGGCAGCAGGCCACGGCCCGTGCGCTCGAAAAGTGGCGTGCCCAATTGCGACTCCAGCGAGGCGACGTGCCGCCCCACGGTGGGCTGACTGATGCCGAGCACCCGCGCAGCGCCCAGCAGGCTGCCTTGCTCATGGGCGGCCAGAAAGGATGGAACCAGGTGCCAGTCGAAATCCAGCATATTCAAAAATGCATATCAAAACTGCAGCGTTGGGCGATTGTGCGGCAGAGGGACCAATCGCACAATGCCCCCATCCAACCACCCGGCCTGCACCATGACATCAGATCAACACAGTTCGCCCCTCGCCTCAAGCGGCTTGCACACCATCCTGGGCGCCAACGGCGTGATTGCCCGTGAACTTGCGACGGCCCTGGCTGGCGCTGGCCTGTCGGTGCGCCAGGTGAGCCGCCATCCACGCGCCGTGAACCCGGCCGACCAGTTGCGCGCTGCCGATCTGCTCGACGCAAAATCGGTCTCCAGCGCGGTCGCCGGCAGCGAGGTGGTGTACCTGGTTGCGGGGTTGACCTATGACACCGCCACCTGGCAAACCCAATGGCCGGTGGTGATGCGCCATGCCATGGAAGCTTGCGCGTTGCATGGCGCCAGGCTGGTGTTTTTCGACAACGTGTACGCATACGGCGCCGTGCAAGGCGCGATGACCGAAGAGACCCCGTTCAACCCCTGCAGCCGCAAAGGCGAAGTGCGAGCGGCCGTGGCAACGCGCTTGCTCGACGCCATGCAGCGGGGTCAGATCAAGGCCTTGATTGCGCGTTCCGCCGATTTTTATGGTCCTGGGGCTGCCAACAGTTTTCTGAATCTGACGGTGTTCGGTCGCCTGCGGTCCGGCAAATCGCCGCAGTGGATCGGAGACCCGGCCAGCGTGCACCAGTTCACCCACACACCCGATGCCGGTCGGGCGCTGGCCCTGCTGGGGCAAACAGAATCGGCTTTTGGACAAACCTGGCACCTGCCCACCGCCCAGGACCCGCTCACGGGCGAAGACATGGTGCGCCTGGCCTGTGCTGGCAGCAGGGCAGCCGTACCGGCTGCAGGTGATGCCTGAATGGCTGCTCGGGCCGCTCGGGTGGTTTGTGAAACCCTTGCGCGAGAACCGCGAAATGCTGTACCAGCTGAACCGCGACTACCGCTTTGCGAGTGGAAAAATCGAGCAAGCGCTGGGTTTGACGCCCACGCCCTACCCAGCGGGGGTGGGCGCTACCTGGGCCGCATCGCGGTAGGGCGCTTGCCCGATGCGGCCGCACCGAGCGCGCAGCACCCAGGGATCAAAACCGCCAGGCGGCAATGACGAGCAGGGTGCACAGGGCGGCGGCGAAGTCGTCGAGCAGAATGCCAAAACCACCCCTGGGACCGAAACCTTTGAACTTGCGGTCGGCCCAGGCCATGGGGCCGAACTTCACGGCATCGAAGAAGCGGAACAGGGCGAATGCCACCAGTTGATCCCACAGACCGGTGGGCGAAATCAACCACAGCACCAGCCAGAAGGCGATGATTTCGTCCCACACGATGTGGCCCGAATCGGCAATGCGCATGTGGCGGGCGGTGACGGTGCAGGCCCACCAGCCGATCAGGGTTCCCAGGCCGATGAGCGTGGCCCAGCCCCAGTCGCTCATCCACGGTTGCATCACCACGAACGCCGCCCAGCCCCACAGGGTGCCCACTGTGCCGGGCGCAAAGCGCGGCAGCCCCGAGCCGAAGCCCAGTGCGATGGCGTGCGCGGGATGCGCGGCCATGAAAGCGATGCCGGGGTGGTGGACAGGCGCTGGTGCTCGGGTGGGTGCTTCTTCGATCACGGGCGCCGCGACGGACAGGTTGTTGGAGGCTGTGGAGGGGAGGTCGGCCATGGGCGAATTATCGCGCCCTTGGCCATGGGTCAAGTGGCGAAATGGTCAAAGCTTTGGCCCAGGATGGGCCTGTCCTGCCCTGCGGCGTCGAGCAGGCGCAGCATGCCCGACTCGGCCGTGATGCGCCCGATGCGGTGGATGGACGTTTGGCTCGCCTGCGCGGCAGACAGCAGGCTGTCGCGGGCCGTGGCGGGCGCCGTGAACAACAGCTCGTAGTCGTCGCCCCCGTGCAGCAAGCAGGTTTGTTGATGAACTTCGGGCAAGGCCGCGATGGCGCCGGTGCGGGGCAGGCTGGCCCAGTCGATCACCGCACCCACACCGCTGGCGCGCAAGATGTGCCTCAGATCGCCGACGAGGCCGTCGCTGATGTCCAGCGCCGCGTGTGCCAGTCCGCTCAACGCCTGTCCCAGCGCGAGGCGTGGCGTGGGGCGGTCCATGCGTTCGATCAAGGCTGGCCGAGAGGGGGTGTCGATGTGCTCCAGCGCCCAGGGCGTTTCGCGCCGAAGTTCGAGGGCCATTCGGGCTTCGCCCACCTGGCCCGAGACATACAGGTCATCACCGGCTTGCGCCGCGCCGCGCCGCATAGCCATGCCGGGCAGCACTTCGCCGAACACGGTGATACAGATGTTGAGCGGGCCGCGCGTGGTGTCGCCGCCGACCAGGGGGCAGGCGTGTGCATCGGCCAGTGCGAACAGGCCTGTGGCGAAGGGTTTCAGCCAACTGTCGTTGGCCTCGGGCAAGGCAATCGCCAGGGTGAAGCCCAGCGGGCGGGCGCCCATGGCTGCGAGGTCGCTGAGGTTGACCGCCAGGGCCTTGTGGCCCAGCGCGGCTGGATCGACATCGGGGAAAAAATGTCGGCCCTGCACCAGCATGTCGCTGGAGATGGCGAGCTGCCAGCCGGGAGTGGGCGCGAGCAGGGCGCAGTCGTCGCCAATGCCCAGCGCCACCTGGCTGGGGTTGGCCAGCCCCGGCCGCTGGAAATGGCGGGCAATGAGCCCGAATTCGCCAGCGTCTGGCGCGTCAGCTGGACGCGTGGCCGTGCTCATCTTTCTCTTCGGTCTGGGCGTGGAGCTGGGTCCAGTCGTCACCATCGTCATCGTCGCCGTCGCCCACTTCTCTGGCCCAGTGCAGGGCGCGTGCGACCACGGGCGGGCCGATGGTTTCAAACACCGCGACCGCGGCCAGAACAATGGAGGCCACTTCGGCGCCCATGATGGGGAACTGGGCGGTCACGTTGTTGGCCAGGCCGATGGCCATGCCCGCCATGGGCAACAGGATCAGGCCAGCGTTGAGGTTGCGGCGTTTGGGCCAGCGCACCAGGCTGCCGGTGGCGGCCACACCTATCCATTTTGCTGCGCTGCGCGCGAACACATACAACGCCGCCGCTGGGGCGAAGGCCATCATTTCTTTCAGGTGCAGATTGGCACCGGCGTAGACAAACAGTGCCACGAAAAACAGCTCGAACGCAGGGCCGAATTCCAGCTTGGCGATCAGGTCTTGTTTTTCAGCGGTGCGCACCACAACGCCCAGCACCAGCGGCGCGAACAGGGCAGACAGGCCAAATGTGAGGGCCAGACCCAGTGTCATGGTGACCGCGCCCACCACCAGTGCGAAGGTGTATTGGGTGGCGTTTTTGGTGATGCGGGCCACCAGGTGCAGCAGCCATCCCAGCACCAGGCCGAGAACGGTGGACCCCAGCAACTGGTACACCGGCGCCCAGATCATGGTCTCCAGCGGTGCGGCGCTCTTGCTGTAAAGCGCGGGCATCAACGCCGCGAACACGAGGAAGGCCCAAACGTTGTTGAGGGCCACCAAGGCTTGCGATTTGGAGGTGGTCGGGCCATGGGCGCCGAGCTCATGGGACACGTGCAGCAGCACCGCGGGCGACGACGAAATCGCAATCGCGGCCACCACCGCAGCGATCAGCGGGTCGATACCCATCCAGGTCATGGCGAAGTAGACGGCGGCAAAGGTGAGCGCGCTTTCGACGAACGAGACGAGCAGCAGCGCCCGGTCGTGGATCAGGGCCTTGAAGTCCAGCGACAGGCCCAGGCGGTAAAGAATCAGCGCCAGCGCTATGTCGACCACGATGCTGGCTTGGGCGAGCGACTCGTGGTCAAAGATGCCCAGCACATTGGGGCCGGCGATGAGGCCCACCAGCATGAACCCGGTGATGCTGGGCAGCCACTTTACGCGGTGGGCCAGAAAGCCGCCCAGTGCACCGCAAAACAGCAGGAAGCCGAAGAAGAACAGGGTGTTCAGCTCGATAGGCCAGACAGGCAAAAAAGTCATGTGTTCAGGTTTCGTGATCTTGTATGTCGCACCGGCCACCGCGCTGTTGAGGCAAGGGACTCAATGCAGGGTGCGTGCAGAAGGTGCGCCATCGGCCAGGAGCTCAAAGGCGACCACTGGGCAGTCGAAGCGTTCGCCGTCTTCGGCGACGCAGAAAAAGCTGCCGTGCATCGTGCCCGAGGGCGTGCTCAGACGCGTGCCGCTGGTGTACTGGAAAGACTCGCCGGGTTGCAGCAAAGGTTGGTTGCCCACCACGCCCAGTCCCTTGACCTCTTCGGTGTCACCGTGGGCGTTTGTGATGACCCAGTGCCGCGAGATCAGTTGCGCCGCCACCTCACCCGCGTTGGTGATGGTGATGGTGTAAGCGAACGCGTAGCTGTGATCCTGCGCCGACGTCTGTTCCGGCAGGTACTGAGGCTCCACTTCGCAAGTGAACTGGTATTTCGGCATGGCGCGCATGTTACCGCGATGCAGCATTTTTTCAGTGGTGCTGCGAAAATGCCCAGATTCCCAGCCATCCAACCCGATTACCGCCCATGTCCCGCACTTTCAACATCGCCCCGTCCATCCTTTCTGCCGATTTCGCCCGTCTGGGCGAAGAAGTGAAAAACGTCATCGCCGCTGGCGCCGACTGGATCCATTTCGACGTGATGGACAACCACTATGTGCCCAACCTGACTTTCGGCCCGATGGTCTGCCAGGCCTTGAAGCCCCACGCCAAGAAACCCGATGGCACCCCTGTGCCGATCGATGTGCACCTGATGATCCAGCCCGTGGATGCTTTGGCAGGCGCCTTCATCGATGCGGGTGCAGACCTTGTGAGCTTTCACCCCGATGCGAGTGCTCACGTACACCGCAGCGTTCAGGCCATCAAGGCCAAGGGCTGCAAGGCTGGCCTCACTTTCAATCCTGCCCAGCCGCTGGATGTGCTGGACTACCTGATCGACGACATTGACTTGATTCTGATCATGAGTGTCAACCCCGGTTTTGGTGGCCAGAGTTTCATCGACTCGGCCCTGCGAAAGATTGAAGACGCGCGCAAGCGCATCGACGCTTCGGGCAAAGACATCCGCCTGGAGGTGGACGGTGGCATCAAGGTCGACAACATCCGCCGAGTGGCCGATGCCGGTGCCGACACCTTTGTGGCCGGCAGTGCGATTTTTGGCAAACCGGATTACCAAAGCGTGATCGACCAAATGCGCGCGGCATTGGCCTGATTCCCGCGCCCACGATGGTGATGGTCGCCCGGTCGAACCGAGGCCAGGTCACCTTGAGCGCCCCACATTTCCGGAGCAAAGGTTTGAACCAATCAGGCATCCAGGCGGTGATCGTCGATCTCGACGGCACCATGGTCGACACCTTGGGCGACTTTGAGGTCGCGCTCAACCGCACGCTGGCCGGCTTGGATCTGCCGCCGGTGACGCGCGCGCTGGTCGAACGCACAGTGGGCAAAGGTTCCGAACACCTGATCCGCTCCGTGTTGGCGCACCAACTGGCCCTTCCCGAAGTCGCCGCCCATGGGCGGGTGTGCCATGGCCGCGCCGAGGTGCTGTACGAGCCCGCCTGGCTGGCCTATCAAAGGCACTACCTGGACATCAATGGGCGCTTCTCAGATGTGTACCCTGGCGTGGTCGCAGGTCTGAGCGCCTGCCGCGAGAGAGGCTTGGCCATGGCATGCCTGACCAACAAGCCCTTGGCTTTTGCCCTGGCGTTGCTGAAGGCCAAGGGGCTCGACGGATTCTTTAGCCATGTGTTCGGTGGCGACAGCTTTGAGCGCAAGAAGCCGGATCCATTGCCCCTGATCAAAACCTGCGAGGCGCTGGGCACCTTGCCCGCCCAAACTTTGATGGTGGGTGACTCAGAAAACGATGCCAAGGCCGCCCGGGCGGCGGGCTGTCCAGTGGCGCTGGTGACCTACGGCTACAACCATGGAGCGCCTGTGCGAGCGGTCGATGCGGACGGCTTCTTAGACACCTTGAACGAACTGGCTGATTGCAGTTCTATCGGACTTTGATGCCCGATTTCGGTAGCGCCGGGTTGGAGGCGGTTGGTCTGGCTGTTGCTATTTGCCTTTGCCCAGCAGAGCTTCTTTGAGCTTCCAGTCTGCCGGGTTGGGGCCCAGCCAGATTCGCAGCAAGGCGTTGAAAAATTCGGGTTCTTTGAAAGGCTCCTTTTCGGGCATGCCTTTGATCGTCAGAACTGTGCCAGTTCCGGGGACCCAGTCCAGTTCGAACGTGTCGCCTTCCTTGAGCGCCTTGTGGTCGCTGAACACTTTGCTCATGCGAATCACGCCCGGTATGAGCTTGGCAAAGGCACCCTTTTCCATGTTGTCTTCAAGGCCCCTGGCGAACAGTTTGCCCAGCTCATTGGAGTCGATCTCTCTGAGCATGGTGATCGCCATGCGCTTGGGGCCCGCCATGCTCAACACCGCCTCAGGCGTTGTTGCCTTGCCCTCCAGATAGAGGCCAGCGGTATACACCTTGAAGATCGCCTTGTACCGAATGCCTGCGCCGTTGAGCACCAACGGCGTCCCGGAAACGCTGGCCCGGTCTTGCAGCGTCACGCCTGCAAGCTCAACGGGCGCAGCTGCAACATCAACCCAGCATGCTGCCAGGGAAAGTGTGAGGGTGAGTGCAGAAGCCATGGATGTCACGCTGCGCATTTCAGAACCTTGGAGATGGGAAGTGGATAGGTGAGGCATGATGCGGCAAAAAAGAACGATCGTGCTAAAAATTGCGTGGGATTTTTGACCAAGAACAATCCATCCCTCAACAGGGCAGACCCTAAGACCTCGTGTGTGCGCTTTGCCTTCGGGATGTCGAAAAGGTGCGGCAGCTTTGCTACACTTCGTCCACCATGTCTCTCCAACGCACGATCTCCGCAGGTTTTCTGCCGCGCCGCCCAGGCCGGGGAGCCTGGCTTTGGCGCAAGCCAGCGTAAAAGTGCCCTCCCCCCGGCGGTGCGCGGTGCACCCGGTGGCTTTGCCCACCGACGAGCGCCGAGCTACCCCAAGTGAATTTCCCCGCCCGACAGCCTGCCTGTATGGGATCCCCATTGGAAACGGCCCGCCTGCCCATGTGCAAGCCCCGGCCGCTTGGAGCGTCAGAACATGATCACCGAACTCGAATTCAAAAGCCTGGCCAGCCAGGGCTACAACCGCATTCCGCTGATGGCCGAGGCCTTTGCGGACCTGGAAACCCCGCTGTCGCTGTACCTCAAGCTGGCCCATGGCAAGGGCGACGGCAAGTACTCGTTCTTGCTGGAATCTGTCGTGGGAGGCGAGCGGTTTGGCCGCTACAGCTTCATCGGCCTGCCGGCGCGCACCCTGCTGCGGGCCAGCGGCTTTGGCGCCGAGGCCAAGACCGAGGTGGTGACCGATGGCGAGGTCGTGGAGACCGCTGCCGGCAACCCGCTGGACTTCATTGCCGACTACCAAAAGCGCTTCAAGGTGGCGCTGCGCCCCGGTCTGCCGCGCTTTTGCGGTGGTCTGGCGGGCTATTTTGGCTACGACGCCGTGCGCTACATCGAAAAGAAGCTGGAGAACAGCTGCCCGCCCGACACCCTGGGCTGCCCCGACATCCTGTTGCTGCAATGCGAAGAGCTGGCGGTGATCGACAACCTGTCGGGCAAGCTGTACCTCATCGTCTACGCCGATCCGGCCAGCCCCGAGGCCTATGGCAACGCCAAGAAGCGCTTGCGCGAATTGAAGGAAGCGCTGAAGTATTCGGTGAGCGCGCCGGTGGTCAAGCCCACCCAGAGCCACCCGCCCGAGCGCAGTTTCGCCAAGGCCGACTACCTGGCCGCCGTGGACCGCGCCAAGGAGCTGATCGCCGCGGGCGATTTCATGCAGGTGCAGGTCGGCCAGCGCATCAGCAAGCGCTACACCGAAAGCCCGCTGAGCCTGTACCGCGCGCTGCGTTCGCTCAACCCCAGCCCCTACATGTATTACTACCACTTCGGGGATTTCCACGTGGTGGGCGCGTCGCCGGAAATTCTGGTGCGCCAGGAACAGACCGAAGAGGGCACCAAGGTCACCATCCGCCCGCTGGCCGGCACCCGCCCGCGCGGCGCCTCGCCCGAGCACGACAAGGCGGTCGAGCAGGAACTGGTCAACGACCCCAAAGAGCGCGCCGAACACGTGATGCTGATCGACCTGGCGCGCAACGACATCGGGCGCATCGCCAAGACCGGCACCGTCAAGGTGACCGAAGCCTTTGCGGTCGAGCGCTACAGCCATGTGATGCACATCGTGAGCAACGTCGAAGGCATCCTGAACGACGGCATGACCAACATGGACGTGCTCAAAGCCACCTTCCCGGCCGGCACGCTGACCGGCGCGCCCAAGGTGCACGCCATGGAACTGATCGACCAGCTGGAGCCCACCAAGCGCGGCCTCTACGGCGGCGCCTGCGGCTACCTCAGCTACGCCGGTGACATGGACGTGGCCATCGCCATCCGCACCGGCATCATCAAGGACCAGGTGCTGCACGTGCAGGCCGCCGCCGGCGTGGTGGCCGACTCGGTGCCCGAGATGGAGTGGAGGGAAACCGAGCACAAGGCGCGTGCGCTGCTGCGGGCGGCGGAGCTGGTCGAAGAAGGGCTGGAGTGAACACCATGAGACAAGCACATCAAACTCCTCATGGTGGACAACTACGACTCGTTCACCTACAACATCGTGCAGTACTTCGGCGAGCTGGGCGCGGAAGTGACCGTGGTGCGCAACGACGAAATCACCGTTGACGAGATCCAGCGCCGCCTCGATGCCGGCGAAGTGGACCGCCTGGTGATCTCGCCCGGCCCTTGTTCCCCCGCCGAAGCCGGCATCTCGGTGGCGGCCATCGAGCATTTCGCGGGCAAGCTGCCGATTCTCGGCGTGTGCCTGGGCCACCAGGCCATTGGCGCGGCCTTTGGCGGCAAGATCGTGCGCGCCAAGGAGCTGATGCACGGCAAGACCAGCGTCATCACGACCACCCAAGAAGGTGTGTTTGCCGGCCTGCCCGAGCAGTTCACCGTGAACCGCTACCACTCGCTGGCGATCGAGCGCGGCCACTTTGCCCGACTGCCTCAAGGTCACGGCCTGGACGGACGACGGCGAGATCATGGGCGTGAAACACAAGACGCTGGACATCGAAGGCGTGCAGTACCACCCGGAAAGCATCCTGACCGAGCACGGTCACGCCCAATTGAAGAACTTCCTGGAGCAGAAGTGATGCACCCCCTGCGCCGCTTCGCGGCATCCCCTCTCTCGCCGTCGGCGGGAGGGGGACGGCACCTGCGGCCTGGCAAAGCCAGCTCCGCGGCGCCCCTGGAACAAGATACGCTGACCTCGAAAGGGCTTTTCATGTTGGTTGATCTCCGAAGCGACACCGTCACGCAGCCCACCTTGGCCATGCGCGAAGCCATGATGGCCGCGCCATTGGGCGACGACGTGTTTGGCGACGACCCCTCGGTCAACGCGCTTGCAAGACCGCATCGCCGCCATCACCGGCAAAGAGGCCGCGCTGTTCATGCCCTCGGGCACACAGAGCAACCTCTGCGGCATCCTGGCCCATTGCCAGCGCGGCGACGAGTACATCGTGGGTCAGAACGCGCACACCTACCGCTATGAGGGCGGCGGCGCTGCGGTGTTCGGCAGCGTGCAGCCGCAGCCGCTGGCGCAAGACGCCGCGGGCCGCATGGCGCTGGCCGACATTGCCGCGGCCATCAAGCCGGACGACATGCACTTTGCGCGCACGCGGCTGCTGTGCCTGGAGAACACCTGGAACGGCAACGTGATGCCCGACGCCTACTTGCGCGAAGCCACGCAGCTGGCCCGTGAACATGGCCTGGCCACGCACCTGGACGGCGCGCGCGTGTTCAACGCGGCGGTGGCCTCCGCCGCGCCGGGGCAGGGCGCCATGGCGCGCGTTCGCGAGATCGCCGACCATTTCGACAGCCTGTCGGTCTGCTTCAGCAAAGGCCTGGGCGCGCCGGTGGGCTCGGCGCTGTGTGGTTCGCGCGAGCTGATCGAGCGCGCCCGCCGCATGCGCAAGATGGCCGGCGGCGGCATGCGCCAGGCGGGCTTTCTGGCGGCAGCGGCGCACCATGCGCTGGACCACCATGTGGACCGCCTGGCCGCCGACCACGCCTTGGCCACCCGCCTGGCCGATGGCCTGCAAGGCATCGAGGGCCTGCACGGTGCGCTCGGCGCAGACCAACATCGTGTTTGTCGATGTGGCCGATGGCCGGGGGCCGGCCTTGCTCGAATTCCTGGGTCAGAACGGCGTGCTCGCCACGGGGCTGATCGGCTTGCGGTTTGTGACCCACCTGGATGTGGACGCCGCGGGCATCGACCATGCGCTGAGCACCATCCGGCGCTTTTTCGCCGAGGCTGCCCGCGGCCCCATCGGCTGCTGCGCCCGCGGGCGCCGCGGTGTACTGAGCCCGAGCGCGGCCATGCCCGATACCGCCCACCTACTGGTCTTCATTGCCGCGGGCTGGTTGCTCAACCTCACGCCGGGGCCCGATGTGCTCTACATCGTGAACACGGCGCTCAAAGGCGGGCGTGCGAGCGGGCATCGTGGCGGCGCTGGGCATCGTGAGCGGCTGTTTTGTCCATGTGTTCGCGGCGGCCTTCGGGGTGGGCGCGCTGCTGGCCACGTCGACCACGGCGTTCACCGTGCTCAAGTGGGCGGGGCGCCGCGTACCTGGTCTGGATGGGCGTGAAGCTGCTGGCGGCGAAGGCCGATGCCTCGCCCGCCTCACCGTCGGCCCCGGCGCAAGCGCCGCAGGCGGTCCGCCTGGGCCCGATTTACCAGCGCGGCTTTCTGACCAATGTGCTCAACCCCAAGGTGGCGCTGTTCTTCCTGGCCTTTGTGCCGCAGTTCATCGCGCACGACGCGCCCAACAAGGTCGTGGCATTTCTGTTGCTGGGGTTGCTGTTCAACATCAACTCCCTGCCGATCAACTTTGCCTACGCATGGCTGGCCGCCAAGGCCGCGCAGCGCTTGCGGGCGGTGCAGCGCGCCATGCGCTGGATGGACCGCGTGGCGGGCCTGATGTTCGTCGGCTTTGGCTTGAAGCTGGCCATGTCCGACAATCCCTCTGCTTAGAGTTTCTGGAGAAGACGATGCCCAACGCCCAAAAAATCACCCCGCAAGAAGCGCTGCAGCGCACCATCGAACACCGCGAGATCTTTCACGACGAGATGCTGCACCTGATGCGCATGATCATGGGCGGCGAGATGTCGCCGGTGATGATGGCCGCGCTGATCACCGGCCTGCGGGTGAAGAAGGAGACCATTGGCGAGATCACCGCCGCCGCCCAGGTGATGCGCGAGTTCTCCACCAAGGTCCACGTGGCCGACAAGACCCATCTGGTCGACATCGTGGGCACCGGCGGCGACGGCTCGCACACCTTCAACATTTCCACCTGCTCCATGTTCGTGGCCGCCGCCGCGGGCGCCAAGGTGAGCAAGCACGGCGGGCGCAGCGTGTCGAGCAAGAGCGGCAGCGCCGATGTGCTGGAGAGCCTGGGCGTCAACATCAACCTGCCGCCCGGAGGCGATTGCGCGCTGCATCGAACAGGTCGGTGTGGGCTTCATGTTCGCGCCCAACCACCACCCGGCCATGAAGGCCGTGGCGCCGGTGCGCAAAGAACTGGGCATCAAGACCATCTTCAACATCCTGGGGCCGCTGACCAATCCGGCCTCGGCGCCGAACATTTTGATGGGCGTGTTTCACCCCGATCTGGTGGGCATCCAGGTGCGCGCCCTGCAGCGCCTGGGCGCGGAGCACGCGGTGGTGGTCTATGGGCGCGACGGCATGGACGAGGTCTCGCTGGGCGCGGCCACCATGGTCGGCGAGCTCAAGAATGGCGAGATCACCGAATACGAAATCCACCCTGAAGACTTCGGCTTCACCATGGCCAGCAACCGCGCCTTGCGCGTGGAAACGCCCGACGAGTCGCGCGCCATGTTGCTGGGCGTGCTGAACAACAGCGACGACCCGGCCATCCGTCCGGCGATCGACATCGTGGTGCTCAATGCGGGCGCGGCGCTTTACGCGGCCAATGTGTGCAGCGACATCGGCGCGGGCATTGCTTTGGCGCGTGAAGCAATCGAATCCGGGTCTGCAGCGAAGAAGCTGGCCGACCTCAAGACCTTCACTGCGGCGAACGCGGTCGCCGCCTGAGGTTCGCCATGGCAATGCCGCCCGTGCTGCAAAACGAAGGCGCGTGGATCGCCATCGGTGTGTCGCTGGTGTTCGTTATCGCCGCGCTCGTGATGCACCGCGTGGTGGTCAAAATATTGAAAGACCCGCCTGGCGATCCGTCGGCGGGCCTAACCCATCCGGAAGAGAAGCGTTCCCATCATGAATGACATCCTGCAAAAAATCGTGGCCGTGAAGCACGAAGAGCTTGCCGCCGCTGTGGCCAAGAAGCCGCTGGAAGCCATGCGGTTCGACGCCGAGAGCCGCGTGCTCACGCGCGACTTTGAAGGCGCCTTGCGGGCCAAGATCGCCAAGGGCCAGGCCGCGGTGATCGCCGAAGTCAAAAAGGCCAGCCCCAGCAAGGGCGTCCTGCGAGCCGACTTCATCCCCGCCGACATCGCGCAGAGCTACGCCGAGGGCAATGGCGTGGTGAGCGCTGCTTGCTTGTCTGTATTGACCGACCGACAATTTTTCCAGGGCAGCACCGACTACCTGAAGCAGGCACGCGCCAGCTGCGATCTGCCTGTGCTGCGCAAAGATTTCATGGTGGACCCGTACCAGGTCTATGAAGCCCGCTTCATGGGCGCGGATGCGATCCTGCTGATCGCCGCCTGTCTGGACGACGCCCAGATGGCCGATTTGGAAGCGATCGCTTTGGGGCTCAACATGGCGGTGTTGGTGGAGGTGCATGACCGTGATGAGCTGCACCGGGCGCTGAAACTCAAAACCCCGCTCTTGGGCATCAACAACCGCAACCTGCGCACGTTCGAAGTGAGTCTGCAAACCACGCTCGATTTGATGGGCGATGTGCCAGCCGACAAGCTGTTGATCACCGAATCGGGCATTCTGGCCAAAAGTGATGTGACCTGCATGCGGGAAGCCGGTGTGCACAGCTTCCTGGTGGGCGAAGCTTTCATGCGGGCGTCTGAGCCAGGCTTGGCGCTGGCCGAACTGTTTGCCTGAGCATGGCCAGTGGTGGTGGCGCGCAAGGCCAGCTTGATTGGGGCAATGCAGATGCGCATACCGACTCCAGACCCTGGTTGACTTCAGCCGACCCCGATCTCTGGCCTTTGGCACCAGGTTGGCAAGGTGTGATCCAGGACTTTTGGGCAAGCAAAGCCGGCGCGGGGCTGGTGGGGTTCTTGCAGGCGCGCTTGAGGGAGGGTGCGGTCATCTACCCACCCCAGCCGCTCAGGGCTTTCGCCTTGACCCCGCTATCGAGCGTAAGGGTGGTGATTCTCGGCCAGGATCCCTATCACGGGCCGGGGCAGGGCGAAGGGCTGGCGTTCTCTGTAGCACCTGGTACCAAGCCGCCGCCCAGTTTGCGCAATATTTTCAAGGAACTGCAGCGCGACCTGGGCTTGCCGCAACCGCCCCATGGTTCATTGGTGCGATGGGCGGAGCAAGGCGTCTTGCTGATCAACGCCTGCTTGACGGTAGAAGATGGCCAGCCAGCCAGCCACTCTGGACGTGGTTGGGAAGTGTTGACCGACAACGTGATTCGCCTTTGCAGTGAGCAAGGACCTCCCAAGGCTTTTCTTTTGTGGGGTGCCCATGCACAAAAGAAAGCCGCGTTGGTGGACTCAAGCCGCCACCTGGTGTTGTCTGCGAATCACCCGTCACCCTTATCGGCCAGCCGCGGGCCAGTGCCTTTCCTGGGGTGTGGGCATTTTGGCGCGGTCAACCGGTGGTTGTCAGAGGCGGGCGAAACAGAGATTCGGTGGTGAAGTTCGGGTTGACCCCCACTTTCCTCCAAAAAGCTGGCATAATGTTGGGCTGTGCTTACGGAGGGGTGGCCGAGTGGTTAAAGGCAGCAGACTGTAAATCTGCCCGCTTACGCGTACGCTGGTTCGAATCCAGCCCCCTCCACCAGCCTGCATGCATTGCGACAGCGAGCGATAGATAACCAAAGCGCTTTGAGGATTTTCGGCTCGCCGGGGTTCTTTGGGCGGGAGTAGTTCAATGGTAGAACTCCAGCCTTCCAAGCTGATCACGCGGGTTCGATTCCCGTCTCCCGCTCCAGTTTGATGTTGTGTCGCAGGTGTTGAAGCAGAAGATTTTGTGAGAGTGTCTTGATAAAAGGCGCTTTTGCCCTTGTGGCTCAGTGGTAGAGCACTCCCTTGGTAAGGGAGAGGTCGCGGGTCCGATTCCCGCCAAGGGCACCAGTTTTTTTATCTGTTCTGGTGTTTCGGCAATTTTGATTTTGGAGCTGAAAAATGGCAAAAGAGAAATTTGAGCGGACCAAGCCGCACGTCAACGTTGGCACGATTGGTCACGTGGACCACGGCAAGACCACGCTGACGGCGGCCATCACGACCGTGTTGTCCAAGAAGTTCGGTGGCGCGGCCAAGGCCTACGACCAGATCGACGCAGCCCCTGAAGAGAAGGCCCGCGGCATCACCATCAACACCGCTCACGTGGAATACGAAACGGCCAAGCGCCACTACGCCCACGTGGACTGCCCTGGTCACGCCGACTACGTCAAGAACATGATCACCGGTGCCGCCCAGATGGACGGCGCCATCCTGGTGTGCTCCGCTGCTGACGGCCCAATGCCCCAGACCCGCGAGCACATCCTGTTGTCGCGCCAGGTGGGCGTGCCTTACATCATCGTCTTCCTGAACAAGGCCGACATGGTGGACGACGCCGAATTGCTGGAATTGGTCGAAATGGAAGTGCGCGAGCTCTTGTCCAAGTACGACTTCCCGGGCGACGATACCCCCATCATCCATGGCTCCGCCAAGCTCGCCCTGGAAGGCGACACGGGTCCATTGGGCGAAGAAGCCATCATGAAGCTGGCCGACGCACTCGACACCTACATCCCTGAGCCAGAGCGCGCTGTTGACGGCGCCTTCCTGATGCCTGTGGAAGACGTGTTCTCCATCTCCGGTCGCGGCACCGTGGTGACCGGCCGTATCGAGCGCGGCATCATCAAGGTCGGCGAAGAAATCGAAATCGTCGGTATCGCTGACACCCAGAAGACCACCTGCACGGGCGTGGAAATGTTCCGCAAGCTGCTGGACCAGGGCCAGGCTGGCGACAACGTCGGTATCCTGTTGCGCGGTACCAAGCGCGAAGACGTGCAGCGCGGCCAGGTGCTGTGCAAGCCCGGTTCGATCAAGCCCCACACCCACTTCACGGGCGAGATCTATGTCTTGTCCAAAGACGAAGGTGGCCGTCACACGCCTTTCTTCAACAACTACCGTCCCCAGTTCTACTTCCGCACGACGGACGTGACCGGTGCGATCGAGTTGCCAGAAGGCAAAGAGATGGTGATGCCTGGTGACAACGTGTCGATCACTGTGAAGCTGATCAACCCGATCGCCATGGAAGAAGGTCTGCGCTTCGCCATCCGCGAAGGTGGCCGTACCGTCGGCGCCGGTGTGGTTGCCAAGATCATTGCTTAATTTGTCAGTTTGGCGCCCTGGACGTGTGTCTGGGGCGTAGCCAGTAGGGGTATAGCTCAATTGGCAGAGCGTCGGTCTCCAAAACCGAAGGTTGTAGGTTCGATTCCTACTGCCCCTGCCACCCAACAGGTGTGCAACATTCGTTGAAGTCGCTCTGTTTCGTGGATCAACCCAAGCCCGCCGAAGTCGAAAAGACCTCTGGTGGGCTTGCGTGTCTCAGGCTTTGGCCTGAATGATGCGCATTTTTGTCAAGACTCAACTGGATCCTCATGGCCACTTCTGAAGTTCAAACCGTCAGCTCAGGCGCCGATAAGGCCAAGCTGGCCGCTGCCGTTCTGTTGTTGATCGGTGGCTTTGTGGCGTTCTATCTGTTGTCGAGCAAGGGCTCGATGGTGCAGTGGGGTGCTTTTGGTGCTGGCTTGGTAGCCGCTGCATTGATGTTCGGCATTTCCGAGTCCGGCCGACGCCTGGTCGCTTTCATCCGGGATTCATGGCGCGAAGCCAAGAAAGTGGTTTGGCCTGCTCGCAACGAGGCGATCCAGATGACGCTGTATGTCTTCGGTTTTGTCTTTGTGATGGCCTTGTTCTTGTGGCTGACCGACAAGACCTTGGAATGGTTGTTTTACGACGTGGTTCTGGGCTGGAGAAAATAATATGAACGATCAAAGCAGTCCAGTGACCGATGGCGTGGCCGCAGAAGGCATGCGCTGGTATGTGGTGCACGCTTACTCCGGCATGGAAAAGGCCGCAGAGCGCAACATCATCGAGCGCATCAACCGCGAAGGCATGCAGTCCAAGTTCGGTCGCATCTTGGTGCCCACTGAAGAAGTGGTCGAGGTCAAGAATGGTCAGAAGCGCACCACCGAGCGCAAGTTCTTCCCCGGCTATGTGCTGGTGGAAATGGTGATGGACGATGAAACCTGGCACCTGGTGAAGCACACCAACAAGGTGACGGGTTTCGTGGGTGGCGCGAAGAACCGGCCTGCCCCGATTTCCGAGGAAGACGTTCAGAAGATCGTCAACCAGATGCAGGAAGGCACCGACAAGCCGCGCCACAAGGTGGAGTTCGTGGTGGGTGAATACGTCCGCGTCAAGGAAGGTCCTTTCACCGACTTCAACGGCACGGTCGAAGAGGTCAACTACGAAAAGAAGCAAGATGCGCGTGTCGGTGACCATTTTCGGTCGTGCCACGCCTGTCGAACTGGAATTCAGTCAGGTCGAAAAGACCTGACGGTGTTGCTGCAGGCGGGTCGGCCCGACGCCTGTGGTTGCAAGTTTTCGGGCCCTTAACCGCGAGGAGGCAACGCCAGTCGTTGCCGATTGCACTCGCAGGAGTCTAAAAAATGGCGAAAAAAATCGTCGGCTTCATCAAGCTGCAAGTGCCAGCTGGTAAGGCCAACCCATCCCCACCGATCGGTCCTGCCCTGGGTCAGCGTGGCCTCAACATCATGGAATTCTGCAAGGCGTTCAACGCCCAGACCCAGGGTCTTGAGCCAGGCATGCCCATTCCAGTGACCATCACTGCTTTTGCGGACAAGAGCTTCACCTTCAAGATGGGTACGCCTCCAGCGACCTACATGATCAAGAAGGCCATCAAGCTCGACAAGGGCTCTCCCGTGCCGAACAAGCAGAAGGTCGGCAAGATCACGCGCGAACAGCTCGAAGAGATCTGCAAAACCAAAATGAAAGACATGACCGCTGCCGACATGGATGCCGCCGTGCGCACCATCGCCGGTTCGGCCCGCTCGATGGGCGTGATTGTGGAGGGCGTGTGAGATGGCCAAGCTGACCAAGAAACAAAAAGCCTTCGCTAACAAGGTTGACACCAACAAGTTGTACGCCTTCGCTGACGCAATGGCCATCATCAAAGAATGTGCCAACGCCAAATTCGACGAATCCATCGACGTGGCGATCCAGCTCGGCGTGGATGCCAAGAAGTCCGACCAGGTGGTGCGTGGCGCCGTCGTGATGCCCAACGGCACCGGCAAAACCAAGCGCGTGGCCGTGTTCGCCCAGGGCGCCAAGGCTGAAGAAGCCAAGGCCGCTGGCGCAGACATCGTCGGTATGGACGATCTGGCTGCCGAGATCAAGGCTGGCAAGATGGACTTCGACGTCGTGATCGCTTCTCCCGATGCCATGCGCATTGTGGGTACGCTCGGCCAGGTTCTGGGCCCACGTGGCCTGATGCCCAACCCCAAAGTCGGTACCGTGACGCCCGATGTCGCGCAAGCCGTCAAGAACGCCAAGGCTGGTCAAGTCCAGTTCCGCGTCGACAAGGCTGGCATCATCCACGGCACCATCGGCCGTCGCTCGTTCGACACCGACAAGCTCCAGGGCAACCTGGCGGCTTTGATGGACGCTTTGACCAAGGCCAAGCCCGCCACCAGCAAGGGTGTTTACCTGCGCAAAGTGGCCGTGTCTTCGACCATGGGTGTGGGCGTTCGCGTGGAAATGCAATCCATCTCGGCCTGATCGCTGAAATGAAAAGAATTCGGGTGGCATGACCACTCGGGTGTGGTGGGCCCAAGGCGTGTCATCTCGACAGCGCTTTGGGGCCATCCAAGACCGTTGGTGTTGGGTGAGCCTTTTTGGGCATTGCTTGACTTAATTGTGACAAGCCAACGCAGATGGCGATCCCGCTGCAGATGGAATTTACTTCCCTAAACAGTTGGTCGCTGAAATGAGGCGTGCCCCAGGTCGTTTTGACCGAAGGCACTTTTTAAGGAGTAGACCTTGAGTCTGAATCGCAGTGAGAAAGAAGCGGTCATTTCCGAAGTGACCAGCCTCGCCGCAAAAGCTCAAACGCTCGTGATGGCGGAGTACCGTGGTGTCACGGTCGCGGACATGGACAAATTGCGTGTGACAGCACGCGGCAACGGTGTGACCCTGAGCGTGTTGAAAAACAGCTTGGCTCGCCGTGCCGTCGCTGGCAGCGCGTTTGAAGTGGGCGCAGACCAGATGACCGGTCCGTTGATCTATGGCTTCTCCGAAGACGCAGTGGCTGCCGCGAAAGTGGTGGCCGAGTTCGCGAAAACCAACGCCAAGTTGGTCATTCGTGGCGGTGTCTACGGTGGCAAAGTCCTGGACGTCGAGGGCGTTAAGCAGTTGGCAAGCATTCCTTCGAAAGAAGTGTTGTTGGCCCAGCTGTGTGGCTTGTTGATGTCGCCCATGTCGCGCACGGCCGTTGTGCTGGGCGCTTTGGCGGCGAAAAAAGGCGAAGGCGCGCCTGCCGAAGTGGCTCCAGAAGCCCCGGCAGCTCCCGCAGCCGAAGAAGCACCTTCCGCTTGAGCGGCAGTGGGCTTTTTGAGTTAAACCAATTGTTAGGAAATCAAAATGGCATTCGATAAAGACGCATTTCTGACCTCGCTGGACAGCATGACGGTCATGGAACTCAACGACCTGGTGAAAGCCATCGAAGAGAAGTTTGGCGTGAGCGCAGCAGCTATGGCTGCTCCTGCTGCAGGTGGTGGCGGTGGCGCTGCTGCTGCTGAAGAGAAGACCGAGTTCAACGTGATGTTGCTCGAAGCTGGCGCCAACAAAGTGTCCGTGATTAAAGCTGTTCGCGAAATCACCGGTCTGGGCTTGAAAGAAGCCAAAGACATGGTTGATGGCGCTCCAAAAGCAGTGAAAGAAGCTGTTGCCAAGGCCGACGCCGAAGCCGCAGTGAAGAAGCTGGTGGAAGCCGGTGCCAAGGCCGAGTTGAAGTAATTCACTCCCTTGTCGAGGGCTGGAGTGCTTGAAAAGGCCTCCAGCCTTTGGTGCTTTCTGAGCATCTCTGAAAACGCTGCGAAGAACAGGGTTTTTGAGTTGTCTCAGAGGACACCGATCAAGCGGCTCTTGAGCCCCTTGATCAGTGTCTTCTGACCCCGACTGCAGAAGAACGACTTGGTTCGGGCCTGTGTGCAATGCACAGGCCGTCCGCCAAGGTTGGTAGAGGCCAGCCACCAAGCATGTCACCGGGTGTGCCCACCCGAATGGCAAGACAGTCGCCGTAGAGCTCGGAGATCTCATGGCCTCAGCATCAAAGTATTCCTACACCGAACGCAAACGCATCCGCAAGAGTTTTGGCACGCGTGAAAACGTGATCGAAATTCCGTACCTGTTGCAAATGCAAAAAGACGCGTACACCGCGTTCCTGCAAGCCGACACGGCCCCCAAAAAACGCACCAACGAAGGTCTGCAGGCCGCGTTTGAAGCCGCGTTCCCCATCGTCTCGCACAACGGCTTTGTGGAGATGAAGTTCGTCGAGTACAACCTGGCCAAGCCAGCGTTCGACGTGCGCGAGTGCCAGACCCGTGGTCTGACGTTTGCTTCGGCCGTGCGCGCACGCGTTCAACTGATCATTTACGACCGCGAGTCGTCGACCAACCAGTCGAAAGTGGTCAAGGAAGTCAAGGAGCAAGAGGTCTACATGGGTGAAGTGCCCCTGATGACCGACAAAGGCTCGTTCATCGTGAATGGCACCGAGCGCGTGATCGTGTCTCAGTTGCACCGCTCCCCTGGCGTGTTCTTTGAGCACGACAAGGGCAAGACCCACAGCTCGGGCAAGCTGCTCTTTTCGGCGCGCATCATCCCTTACCGCGGTTCCTGGCTCGATTTCGAATTCGACCCGAAGGACGTGCTGTTCTTCCGTGTCGACCGCCGCCGCAAGATGCCGGTCACCATCCTGCTCAAGGCCATTGGCCTGACGCCGGAAACCATCCTGGCCAACTTCTTTGTCAACGACCACTTCAAGCTGATGGACAGCGGCGCGCAACTGGCTTTCGTGCCTGAGCGCCTGCGCGGCGAAGTCGCCCGTTTCGACATCACCGACAAGGCCGGCAAGGTTGTCGTGGCCAAAGACAAGCGCATCACCGTGCGCCACACCCGCGAACTCGAGCAGTCGGGCACCACGCACATCAGCGTGCCGGAAGACTTCCTGCTGGGCCGTGTGGTCGCCAAGAACATCGTCGATGCCGACACCGGCGAGATCATTGCCAAGGCCAACGACGAGTTGACCGAAGCCCTGCTCAAAACCCTGCGCACCGCTGGCGTGCAAGACCTGCAAGTTCTGTACACCAACGAACTCGACCAGGGCGCCTACATTTCGCAAACCCTGCGCGCCGATGAAACGGCCGACGAGTTTGCCGCGCGCGTTGCCATCTACCGCATGATGCGCCCCGGCGAGCCGCCCACCGAAGACGCGGTGCAGGCCCTGTTCCACCGCCTGTTCTACAACCCCGACACGTACGACCTGTCGCGCGTGGGCCGCATGAAGTTCAACGCCCGCGTGGGCCGCGACGAATCCACCGGCCCCATGGTGCTGTCCAACGAAGACATCCTGGCCGTGGTCAAGATCCTGGTGGACCTGCGCAATGGCCGCGGCGAAGTCGATGACATCGATCACCTGGGCAACCGCCGCGTGCGCTGCGTGGGCGAGCTGGCCGAGAACCAGTACCGCACTGGCCTGGCGCGTATCGAAAAGGCTGTGAAAGAGCGTCTGGGTCAAGCCGAGCAAGACCCGCTCATGCCGCACGACCTGATCAACTCCAAGCCGATCTCCGCAGCCCTGAAGGAATTCTTCGGTGCGTCGCAGCTGTCGCAGTTCATGGACCAGACCAACCCGCTGGCCGAGATCACCCACAAGCGCCGCGTGTCGGCCCTTGGCCCGGGCGGTCTGACCCGCGAGCGCGCTGGCTTTGAAGTCCGTGACGTGCACGTGACCCACTACGGTCGCGTCTGCCCTATCGAGACGCCTGAAGGTCCCAACATTGGTCTGATCAACTCGCTGGCCCTGTACGCTCGCCTGAACGAGTACGGTTTCATCGAGACCCCGTACCGCCGCGTGGTCGATGGCAAGGTGACGAACCAGATCGACTACCTGTCGGCCATCGAAGAAGGCAAGTACGTCATTGCGCAGGCCAACGCCACCCTGGACGGCGAAGGCCGCCTGATCGGTGACCTGGTCTCTGCCCGTGAAAAAGGCGAATCCATCCTGACGCCGGCCGACACCATCCAGTACATGGACGTGTCACCTGCGCAGATCGTGTCCGTGGCTGCTTCTCTGGTGCCGTTCCTGGAGCACGACGATGCGAACCGCGCATTGATGGGCGCCAACATGTCGCGCCAGGCCGTGCCTGTGCTGCGTCCTGAGAAGCCGTTGGTCGGCACCGGCATCGAGCGCGTGGCCGCGATCGATTCGGGCACCGTGGTGACCGCGACCCGTGGCGGTGTGGTTGATTACGTGGACGCGACCCGTGTCGTGATCCGCGTGAACGACGCCGAAGCGGTGGCCGGTGAAGTGGGTGTGGACATCTACAACCTCATCAAATACCAGCGTTCCAACCAGAACACCAACATCCACCAGCGCCCCATCGTCAAGAAGGGCGACAAGCTGGCCAAGGGTGATGTGATCGCCGACGGCGCTTCGACCGATCTGGGTGAAATCTCGATCGGCCAGAACATGCTGATCGCCTTCATGCCCTGGAACGGCTACAACTTCGAAGATTCGATCCTGATCAGCGAGCGTGTCGTCTCCGAAGACCGCTACACCTCGATCCACATCGAAGAACTCGTGGTCATGGCCCGCGACACCAAGCTGGGCGCGGAAGAAATCACCCGCGACATTCCCAACCTGGCCGAGCAGCAACTGAACCGCCTGGACGACTCCGGCATCATCTACGTGGGCGCCGAAGTGCTGCCCGGCGATGTGCTGGTGGGCAAGGTCACGCCCAAAGGCGAGACCACGCTGACGCCTGAAGAAAAGCTGTTGCGCGCCATCTTCGGCGAAAAAGCTTCGGATGTGAAAGACACTTCGCTGCGCGTGGACCAGGGTTCGCAAGGCACTGTGATCGACGTGCAGGTTTTCACCCGCGAAGGTATCACCCGCGACAAGCGTGCCCAGCAGATCATCGACGACGAATTGAAGCGCTACCGCCTCGATTTGAACGACCAGCTGCGCATCGTCGAAGCCGACGCGTTCGACCGTATCGAGAAGCTGCTGATCGGCAAGGTCGCCAACGGCGGCCCCAAGAAACTGGCCAAAGGCACGAAGATCGACAAGGCCTATCTGGCCGATGTGGAGAAATTCCACTGGTTCGACATCCGTCCTGCCGAAGACGACGTGGCCGCTCAGCTGGAATCCATCAAGAACGCCATGGAGCAGACGCGCCACAGCTTTGACCTGTCCTTCGAAGAGAAGCGCAAGAAGTTGACGCAGGGCGACGAGCTGCCAGCGGGCGTGCTGAAGATGGTCAAGGTCTACCTGGCCGTCAAGCGCCGCTTGCAGCCTGGTGACAAGATGGCCGGTCGCCACGGCAACAAGGGTGTGGTCTCCCGCATCCTGCCCGTGGAAGACATGCCTTACATGGCCGACGGTACGCCAGCCGACATCTGCCTGAACCCCCTGGGCGTGCCTTCGCGCATGAACGTGGGCCAGGTGCTGGAAGTGCACCTGGGCTGGGCCGCCAAAGGTCTGGGCCAGCGCATTGGCGACATGCTGCAAGCCGAAACCAAAGCCGGCGAAATGCGCGCTTTCCTGGAGTCGATCTACAACGGCGCAGGCAAGAAAGAGAACTTCGCGGATCTGTCTGACGCGGACGTGATGAGCATGGCGGAAAACCTGCAAACCGGCGTGCCGTTTGCGACCCCCGTGTTCGACGGCGCTTCGGAAGACGAAATCCGTGCGATGTTGAAGCTGGCTTACCCCGACGAACTGGCTGCGAAGAAAGGCCTTACCGCCACCCGCACGCAGGCGCAGTTGTACGACGGCCGCACCGGCGATGCTTTCGAGCGCGTGACCACCGTGGGTTACATGCACTTCCTGAAGCTGCACCACTTGGTCGACGACAAAATGCACGCCCGTTCCACTGGCCCGTACTCCCTGGTCACGCAGCAGCCGCTGGGTGGTAAGGCGCAGTTCGGTGGTCAGCGTTTTGGTGAGATGGAAGTGTGGGCGCTGGAAGCCTACGGTGCTTCCTACATCTTGCAAGAGATGCTCACCGTCAAGTCCGATGACGTTCAAGGCCGCACCAAGGTGTACGAGTCCATCGTCAAAGGCGAACACTCGATCGAAGCGGGCATGCCCGAGTCGTTCAACGTGCTCGTCAAAGAGATCCGATCGCTCGGTATCGACATCGAACTTGACCGTTCCTAATTCGTCGGCAAGACAAGGATTGAACCCATGAAATCATTACTCGACCTGTTCAAGCAGTTCACGCCCGAAGAGCATTTCGATGCCATCCGCATCGGTCTGGCCTCGCCGGAGAAAATCCGTTCGTGGTCTTTTGGCGAAGTGAAAAAGCCTGAGACCATCAACTACCGTACTTTCAAGCCAGAACGCGACGGTCTTTTTTGTGCCAAGATTTTTGGCCCCATCAAGGACTACGAATGCCTGTGCGGAAAATACAAGCGTTTGAAGCACCGTGGCGTCATCTGCGAGAAGTGCGGCGTTGAAGTCACGCAGACCAAGGTGCGCCGCGAGCGCATGGGCCACATCGATCTGGCCGCGCCTTGCGCCCACATCTGGTTCCTGAAATCGCTGCCATCGCGTCTGGGCCTGATCCTGGACATGACGCTGCGCGACATTGAGCGCGTGTTGTACTTTGAAGCCTATGTGATCGTTGATCCCGGCATGACCCCGCTGAAGAAATTCGCGATCATGACGGAAGACGACTACGACGCCAAACTCAAAGAGTACGGTGACGAATTCATCGCCAAGATGGGCGCCGAAGGCATCAAGGAACTGCTGCAAGCGATCGACCTCGACATCGAGATCGAAAAACTGCGCAACGACCTGACCGGCTCCGAGCTCAAGATCAAGAAGAACGCCAAGCGCCTCAAGGTGCTGGAAGCCTTCAAGAAGTCGGGCATCAAGCCCGAGTGGATGGTGCTCGACGTGCTGCCCGTGTTGCCACCGGACCTGCGTCCGCTGGTGCCGCTGGACGGTGGCCGTTTCGCCACCTCCGATCTGAACGATCTGTACCGCCGCGTCATCAACCGCAACAGCCGCCTGCGCCGTTTGCTGGAACTGAAGGCGCCTGAGATCATTGCGCGCAACGAGAAGCGCATGCTGCAAGAAGCCGTGGACAGCTTGCTGGACAACGGTCGCCGTGGCAAGGCCATGACGGGCGCCAACAAGCGCGCCCTGAAGTCGCTGGCCGACATGATCAAAGGCAAGAGCGGTCGTTTCCGCCAGAACTTGCTGGGCAAGCGCGTCGACTATTCGGGCCGTTCGGTCATCGTGGTCGGACCTACGCTCAAGCTGCATCAGTGCGGTTTGCCCAAGCTGATGGCCCTTGAGCTGTTCAAGCCATTCATCTTCTCGCGCCTGGAAGCCATGGGCATCGCGACCACCATCAAGGCAGCGAAGAAGGAAGTGGAAGCCGGAACGCCTGTGGTCTGGGACATTCTGGAAGAGGTGATCAAAGAGCATCCCGTGATGCTCAACCGTGCGCCCACGCTGCACCGCCTGGGTATCCAGGCGTTTGAACCCATCCTGATCGAAGGCAAGGCCATCCAGCTGCACCCCCTCGTTTGCGCGGCCTTCAACGCCGACTTCGACGGTGACCAGATGGCTGTTCACGTGCCGCTGTCGGTGGAAGCCCAGCTGGAAGCCCGCACGCTGATGCTGGCCTCGAACAACATCCTGTTCCCTGCGTCTGGCGAGCCGTCCATCGTGCCTTCGCAAGACGTGGTGCTGGGTCTGTACTCGGCCACCCGCGAAAAAATCAACGCCAAAGGCGAAGACATGATCTTCTCCGACGTGTTGGAAGTGCAGCGCGCGCTGGACAACGGCGTGGTGGAAATCACCACCAAGATCGCTGTGCGTCTGACGCAGTGGGCCAAGAACAAGGAAACCGGTGAGTTCACCGCGTCGACCTCGCTGGTGGACACCACCGTGGGCCGCGCGCTGCTGTCCGAAATCCTGCCCAAGGGCCTGCCTTTCGAGGTGATGAACAAGGCGCTGAAGAAGAAAGAAATTTCGCGCCTGATCAACGCCTCGTTCCGCAAGTGCGGCTTGAAAGAGACCGTGATTTTTGCGGACAAGCTGCTGCAATACGGTTTCCGTCTGGCCACCCGTTCGGGCATCTCCATTGCCGTGGACGACATGCTGGTGCCGCCGCAGAAGCCTGAAGTCATTGGCCGCGCCGAAGCCGAGGTGAAAGAAATCGCCCAGCAGTACGCCTCCGGTCTGGTGACCGCTGGCGAGCGCTACAACAAGGTGGTGGACATCTGGGGCAAAGCTGGCGACGAAATCTCCAAAGTCATGATGGCCCAGCTGGCCAAGCAGAAGGTCACCGACCGCCATGGCAATGAAGTGGACCAGGAGTCGTTCAACTCCATCTACATGATGGCCGATTCCGGTGCCCGTGGTTCTGCCGCACAGATTCGCCAGCTGGCGGGTATGCGCGGTCTGATGGCCAAGCCTGACGGCTCGATCATTGAGACCCCCATCACGGCCAATTTCCGTGAAGGTCTGAACGTGTTGCAGTACTTCATCTCCACCCACGGTGCCCGTAAGGGTCTGGCCGACACGGCGTTGAAGACCGCCAACTCGGGCTACCTGACCCGTCGTCTGGTGGACGTGACCCAGGATCTGGTGGTCAACCAGGAAGATTGCGGCACCACCAATGGCACGGTCATGCGCGCCATCGTTGAGGGTGGTGAGGTCATCGAGTCGTTGCGCGACCGCGTGCTGGGTCGTGTGACCGCTGAAGAAGTGACGCACCCCGAGACCCGCGCTGTCATGGTGCCTGCTGGCGCGATGATGGACGAGGACATCCTCGACGAGCTGGAAGCCGCTGGCGTGGACGAAGTGAAAGTGCGCACCGCACTGACCTGCGAAACCCGCTTTGGTATCTGCGCCAAGTGCTACGGTCGCGACCTGGGACGTGGCGGCATGGTGAACATCGGTGAGGCTGTGGGCGTGATCGCCGCCCAGTCGATCGGTGAACCCGGTACCCAGCTGACCATGCGCACCTTCCACATTGGTGGTGCAGCATCGCGTGCAGCCGTTGCGTCGAGCGTGGAGGCCAAGTCGGCCGGTACGATCGGTTTCAACGCCACGATGCGTTATGTGACCAACAGCAAGAGCGAGTTGGTGGTGATCGCGCGTTCGGGCGAAATCATCATTCACGATGAAATCGGCCGCGAGCGTGAGCGCCACAAGGTGCCTTATGGTGCCATTCTGTCGGTCAAGGCCGACCAGAGCATCAAGGCTGGCGCCATCCTCGCCAACTGGGACCCGCTGACCCGCCCCATCATCACGGAATTCGCCGGCCAGGTGAAGTTCGAGAACGTGGAAGAGGGCCTGACGGTGGCCAAGCAGGTCAACGATGTGACCGGTCTGAGCTCGCTGGTGGTGATCGACCCCAAGCACCGTGGTTCGACCAAGGTGGTGCGTCCGCTGGTCAAGCTGCTCGACCCGCAAGGCAACGAGGTGAAGATCCCCGGTACCGATCACTCGGTGACGGTGGGCTTCCAGATCGGTGCGCTGCTGGAAGTGCGCGACGGCCAGGAAGTGGGCCCCGGCCATGTGCTGGCCCGCATTCCTGTCGAAGGCCAGAAGACCCGCGACATCACCGGTGGTCTGCCGCGTGTGGCCGAGCTGTTCGAAGCCCGCTCGCCGAAAGATGCCGGCAAGCTGGCCGAGATGACCGGTACCGTGTCCTTCGGTAAAGAGACCAAAGGCAAGGTGCGTCTGCAGATCACCGATCCGGAAGGCAACATCTGGGACGACCTCATCCCCAAAGAGAAGAACATCCTGGTGCACGAAGGCCAGGTGGTCAACAAGGGCGAGGGCGTGGTGGACGGCCCGGCCGATCCGCAGGACATCCTGCGTTTGCTGGGTATCGAAGCCTTGTCGCGCTACATCGTCGATGAAGTGCAGGACGTGTACCGCTTGCAGGGTGTGAAGATCAACGACAAGCACATCGAGGTGATCGTTCGCCAGATGCTGCGCCGCGTGATCGTCGAGGCCGTGGGCGATTCGTCCTACATCAAGGGCGAGCAGGTCGAGCGTTCGGAGATCCTCAACACCAATGACGCCCTGCGCGCCGAAGGCAAGATCCCCGCGACCTACAGCAACGTGTTGCTGGGCATCACCAAGGCTTCGCTGTCGACCGACTCCTTCATCTCTGCGGCATCCTTCCAGGAAACCACCCGCGTGCTCACCGAGGCTGCCATCATGGGCAAGCGCGACGAGCTGCGTGGTCTGAAGGAAAACGTGATCGTGGGCCGCTTGATCCCTGCCGGTACCGGCATGGCGTTCCACGAAGCGCGCAAGGTCAAAGAGAAGATGGACGACGAAGAGCGTCGCGCGATTGCCGAGGCCGATGCCATGGCACTCGCCGCCGATCAGGCCGAACAATCTGACCAGGTTGACGCTTCCAGCGCCAACGAAGCTGGCGAATAATCCGTCGCTTCATTGCTGGGCTTGACCGCTCGGCAGCAAAACGCCTCCGCCCTTCGGGCCGGAGGCGTTTTTTCTGGCGGGGTGTTTTTTGCTGCCGCGTGCGGCGGGTATATTGACCCAGTCGGCGGGGGCTCTGTGTCTGGTCCGACCCCAACAAATGGAGGTAAGAGATGGATGTGATCGTATGGGTTTTTCTGGGGGTGGTTTTGCTGGCCCTGTTTTGGGCTGTCGGTGCCTACAACCGGCTGGTGCGTTTGAGAAATGCCATTGCGAATGCGTTCGGGCAGATCGACGTGCAACTCAAGCGGCGATACGACCTGATTCCGAACCTGGTTGAGGTGGCGCGCAAGTACCTGGCCCATGAATCGGAAACGCTGGAGGCGGTGATTGCCGCGCGCAACCAGGCGCGCAATGCCGAACAGACCGTGGCTGCCAGTCCTGCGAACGCGAGCGCCATGGGCGCCCTGGTGGGGGCCGAGCAGGTGCTGGGTGGCGCCATGGGGCGTTTGTTTGCCTTGGCCGAAGCCTATCCCGAGCTCAAGGCCGACCAGACCATGCGCGATCTGAGCGAAGAGCTGTCCAGCACCGAAAACCGGGTCGGGTTTGCGCGCCAGGCCTACAACGACCATGTGCTGGCTTTCAACGATGCTGCCGCGCAATTTCCGACCCTGATCGTGGCCCGCCTTTTTGCCTTCCTGCCCATGCCCATGCTGGAAGCAACCACGACAGAGGCCGAACGCCAGCCTGTGAAGGTGGCTTTTTGAGACTTGAAAGTGGCTGCGTTCCTGCGCTGCGGGCCCATGGCGCGCTTTTGGACATCTCTTGATGCTGATCTTTGAATCGCAACGGGAGGCCCGCGCACAGACCTACAAACTGTTGATTGCTTTTGCCATCACGGTGGGCTTGCTGGTGGTAGCGGTCAACGCAGCATTGGCTTTGGCCTGGGGTGTGTTGTGGGGTTTCTGGGGGCCTGTGGGCCGTGATTTTCCCCACTACTTCTTTGAGGTCAACACGGCGGTCACACTCATCTTCGTGCTGGGTGGCTGGTGGGTCGAGACGTCGCACCTGGCCAGTGCAGGTGGGCAGCGCCTGGCCGAGCGGCTGGGCGCGAGACCGGCGCAGCCATCCAGCCGCTTTGAAGAGCGTCAGTTGGTCAATGTGGTCGATGAAATGGCGCTGTCGTCTGGCCTGACCAGGCCAACGGTGATGGTGATGGCAAGGGATCAGGGCATCAACGCATTCGCGGCTGGCTGGTCGGAAGCCGATGCGGTCGTTGCTGTGACCCAGGGCGCGCTGGATTGCCTGGAGCGCGAAGAGCTGCAAGGCCTTGTGGCGCATGAAATGGGCCATATCAAAGAAGGTGATACGCGCCTGAACATGCGCCTGGTGGGCATGGTGTTTGGCCTGGAAATGGTCTACCGCATGGGTGAATCGCTCTGGGATCCGGAGGAGCAGCGCCGGTTCCCTCACCTGGCCGTGCTTGGTCTGGCCATCATGGCCGCAGGCTGGCTCGGATGGTTGGCGGGCCATGGTTTGCAGGCGGCGGTCTCGCGCCAGAGAGAGTACCTGGCCGATGCCCGCGCGGTGCAATGGACGCGCAGCCGCGATGGGCTGGGCGGCGTGTTGCGCAAAGTCTTGATGCAGCAGCAGCTGGGCATCGCCACACGCAAACTGGGTGCGTCGGTGCAGCACATGCTGCTGGTGAGCAACGAGTCTGGCAAGATGGCGCACTGGCTTGATGCGCACCCTACTCTGGACCAGCGCATCCGCCGTCTATACGGCCGGGCCATGGCGCCTTTGTCGCTGGAGCGCCAGAGTGCAGCCACTCCTGTTGCCGAAGCGACCGTCGGACCCGGTGCAGACGATGCGCCCAAGTGGACGCTGAGTTGAGTTTTCCCCTTTCTGAGAGCAGACCCTTTTGAATTCCGCCACGCTGCCCGACAGTCGACAGCCCCATGGACCCGCCCTGGCCACCCAACTGAAGTGGGTGGGGCAGTGCGTGCTTGCGGTTGAAAAAGGGCGCTCGCTCACCGAAGTCCTGCCTGCTGTGCCCAGCGCCTTGCGTCCCGGTGTGCAGGCGCTCACTTTCGATGTATTGCGACATCTGGGCGCTGCCCGGGCGCTTGCCAAACGGTTGGCGCAGCGCGCGCCAGCGCCTCCTGCGTTGGCATTGCTGCACGCCGCTCTGGCCATACTGGTGGGCGATGAAGCTGGCGCGCGCTACGCTGAACACACGCTGGTCGACCAGGCGGTTGACGCTGCCAAGTTGTCGCGAGATACGCGCATGCAGGCAGGATTCCTGAACGCCTGCCTGCGGCGGTTCCTGCGAGAGAAAGCCAGTTTGCTGGCGGCGATTGGCGCCGATCCGGTGGCGCGCTGGAACCATCCTCAGTGGTGGATCGATAGGGTCAGGGCCGATCACCCTGAGCATTGGGAGGCGGTGTTGGGCGCCAACCAGGTGCCCGGGCCCATGGTGTTGCGCAACAACCAACGCCATCAAACGCGCGACGCCTACCGCGCGTTGCTCGCAGCGCAAGGCTTGGAAGCCCTGCCTTTGGGCGACCGATGGCCTGGTGTTGGCCACACCGGTGCCGGTGGACCAACTCCCGGGATTTGCGCAGGGCGCTTGCTCGGTGCAAGACGGTGCAGCCCAGATGGCCGCAGATTTGTTGCTGGATGGGCGCCAATGGGGTGCCAGTGATCGCGTGCTCGACGCCTGCGCGGCGCCCGGCGGCAAGACCGCCCACCTGCTCGAGAAGGCAGACGCCGTCGGTTCTCGCGCTGGACATTGACCCGCGCCGTTGCCAGCGCATCCACGACAACCTGCAGCGCCTGGGATTGAACGCCGAGGTGAAGGCGGCCGATGCGGCGAAGCCCAGCGGGCTGGTGGGATGGTCAGCTGTTCGACGCGATCTTGCTGGACGCGCCGTGCACCGCCTCGGGCATTGTTCGCCGCCATCCCGATGTGCGCTGGCTGCGCCGAAGCAGCGATGTGGCGCAACTGGTGGCGATCCAGGCCGGACTTGCTGGAGGCGCTGTGGCCATTGCTCAAACCCGGTGGCCGCTTGGTGTATGCCACCTGCTCGGTCTTCCGCGCCGAAGGGGCCGATCAGGTGCAGGGCGTTCCTTGCGCGCCACAGCGATGCGCTTGAGCGGCACTCTGTAGGGCATTTGCTGCCCGGTAGACGCCCGCTGCACAGGGGGAGTTCAACGACAATGTGTCGGGTGGATACGACGGGTTCTTTTACGCAAGACTGGACAAGGCCGCGCCTTGAAGGGAGGCCGGTGGTGAACAACCATTCAGGCTTGCGCTCGTTGCTGCGTGTTTGTCTGATGGCGTGGGCCTTGTGCGTGGGATCGGGCGGCGCACTGGCCAATGAACCCCCTGTCGTCTCCAGCAGTTTGCAGCGCACGGCCCAGGGGGTGCGCCTCAATGTGCGCTTGGATCTGCAGGCCACGCCAGCGGTCGAGCAGGCGCCTGATCAAAGGCGTGCCGATGTACTTTGTCTGGCGTGCCGAGATGATCCGTGACCGCTGGTACTGGTACGACAAGCGGGAAGACCCAGGTGAGCCGCACCCTGCGTCTGGCCTACCAGCCGCTGACAAGGCGCTGGCGACTGAGTGTCTCCACCGAAAGCGATGCGGTCAGTGGCGCGCCAGGTTTGACCTACGCTTTGCACCAATCTTTTGATTCGCTCAAGGAAGCTTTGGCCGTGGTCGGCCGTGTGGCAGGGTGGCAAGTGGCCGACGCCAGCCACATGAGCGACGCCGATATGCGTGTCGAATGGGGGTTTGAGCTTGACCTGACCCTGCTGCCGCGGCCGTTTCAGATGGGCATGGCCAACGAGCCGGACTGGACCATATCGGTTCGTGAGCGGCTGGATGTGCCGCCCAGAACAGACCAGACCCGGAGTCGGTGCAGCGACCGCTGGCCCCTCCCGCGACGCCAGGAGAGCGTCAAGTGAGTGCGCTGGCTGGGCGCCAGAGCGAGAACCCGGTGCATCGTCGACGTGGAGCCACTCACCCCTGGGCGCGCGCGCCCATGACACCCGTCGGCACCGCACAGATCCGCCAAGCGCAGCGCGCGAGCGCGCTGGGCGGTACTGGCTGCGCTGGTGTTCATGACCGGGCCTGGGCCTGGTGTTGCTCTTTTTGCTCACGCTGGCCACTCGAAACCGTGCACTCTACGAACAGAATTTTGTCTGGCTGGCGCAGCTTGAATGTGGCCGTGGCGGCGCTCCTGCTGCTGGCCATCGTCTGGCTGGCGGTTCGGCTGGCGCTGCGCTTTCGCCTGCGCAAGTTCGGCAGCCGTTTGCTGCTCAAGCTGGCCGCCATCATTGGCCTGGTCGGGCGTGTTGCCAGGGGTGCTGATCTACACCGTGTCTTACCAGTTTGTGTCGCGCTCGATCGAGAGCTGGTTTGATGTGCGGGTGGAGTCCGCGCTGGTGGCCGGTCTCAACCTGGGGCGCACCACGCTCGATACGCTGAGCGACGACCTCAGCAGCAAGACCCGCCTGGCGGCCGAAGAGCTTGGGCGTTCGCCCAGCGGGGCCACGGTGCTTGACGCTGGAGCGGGTGCGTGAGCAGTTGGGGTGCGTCCGATATGGTGTTGTGGAGTGGCGTCGGCCAGGCCCTGGCCAGCGCCGGTGCCTCACGGTTCAATTTTTCACCGAACGACCCAGCACCAGTGTTGTTGCGGTCGGTGCGCGCCAATCGGGTCGATGGCGCAGATTGAAGGGTCTGGAAGAGGCGGCAGAAGGTGCTTCGATGAGGCGGTCAAGCGCCGGCGTGGCCCGCATCCGGGTGCTGGCACTGGTCAGCGCCAGCGATTTCGATATCGGCTCGGAGCCGCGCTACCTGCGAGGTGATCGCGCCAGCTGCCGGCGGCCCTGGTGGCCGATGCGCTGGCGGTTCAGGTCGCCAACCGGGAGTACCAAGAGCGGGCTTTGGGCCGCGAAGGGCTTGCAGCGCATGTACATCGGCACCCTGACGCTGGCGCTGTTCCTGGCCGTGATCGGCGCCGTATTGCTCGCCGTGCTGCTGGGCAACCAGCTGGTGCGCCCGTTGCTGGTGTTGGCCGAGGGCATGCGCGAAGTGGCGCTGGGCAACCTGGCGCCCAAGGAAGAGCTGGCTGCACGCGACGAGCTGGCGGGACTGACCCGCACCTTTGCCCGCATGACCCAGGATCTGTCCGACGCTCGTTCGGCGGTGCAGCGCAGCATGCAGCAAGTGGATGCCTCGCGGGAAAACCTGCAGACCATTCTGGACAACCTGACGACCGGGGTTGCCGTGCTCGACCCCAGAACAACTTGCTCAGCGTGAACCCCGGCGCTTCGCGCATCCTGCGCACCCCGTTGTCGCTGCAACTGGGGCAAGCCCTGCTGGCGAGTGTGCCGGGGCTGCAGTCTTTGGCGCTCAGGTGCACAGCAATTTGACCTCTTTCTGTCTGACGGCACGCCCCACGGCGGCGGGCATTGGCAGCAGTCGTTCGAGCTGGGTGGCAGATGACGCCACGCCGATTGACCACGGCATCACCCTGATCGCCCGGGGTGCACTGATGCCCTGCAACGAGCGCTTGCTGGTGTTCGATGATGTGTCCGACATGGTGTCGGCCCAACGCGCACAGGCCTGGGGTGAAGTGGCGCGCCGACTGGCCCATGAAATCAAGAACCCGCTCACGCCCATTCAGCTGTCGGCCGAGCGGCTGGCCATGAAGCTGCAAGGCAAGGTGCAGCCGGCCGAACAGGCCTTGCTGGACAAATCGGTGCGCACCATCGTCGACCAGGTCGACGCGATGAAGCGCCTGGTGAACGAATTCCGCGACTACGCCCGCCTGCCGGCGGCTGAGCTGGTGCCCACCGATCTCAACGCGCTGGTGCGCGACATCCTCGTGCTCTACGAGCACACGCGGTGCGTCCCGGTGGTCACCGAGCTGGCCGACGATTGCCCGCTGGTGATGGCCGATGCTCAGCAAGTGCGCCAGATCATCCACAACCTGGTGCAAAACGCCCAGGACGCCATGGCCGGCCAGAGCGGAGTCACCCGTGTTGATGCAAACCCGCCGCTCGGGCTCGGGGCGCTGGGTGCGGCTTGTCCGTCATCGACCAGGGGCCGGGTTTTTCCGACAACATCCTCAAAAGAGCCTTTGAGCCCTATGTCACCACCAAGTCCAAAGGCACCGGGCTTGGGCTGGCCGTGGTCAAGAAAATCATGGAAGAACACGGTGGGCGTGTGGACATTCGACAACCGATTGATCGACGGCAAGGTCAGCGGGGCCCAAGTGTCGTTATCATTCGCAGTTGCAAATTGACAACATCCTTAGAGGGAAGCAACAAAAGCCATGGCAACTATACTGGTCGTAGACGACGAACTGGGCATCCGAGATCTGCTCTCGGAGATCCTGAACGATGAAGGCCACACCGTCGAACTGGCCGAAAACGCCGCGCAGGCGCGCGCCTGCGCGCGCAGCATGCGTGCCCGATCTGGTGCTTCTGGACATCTGGATGCCTGACACCGATGGTGTCACCTTGCTCAAGGAATGGTCGAGCACTGGCCAGCTCACCATGCCGGTGATCATGATGAGCGGTCACGCCACCATCGACACCGCCGTGGAAGCCACGCGCATTGGTGCGACCGCCTTCCTCGAAAAGCCCATCACCCTGCAAAAACTGCTGAAAGCGGTGGACCTGGGTCTGAACAAGCCCATGGCCAAAGTCGGCCACGGGCTGATGCCCTGCCGCGTCGATGCCGTCCGTGGTGGGCGCCCTCGTGGCGCGCCTCCGCGCCGGACCTGACGGTCGAGGCCGCCATGACCGGTGGCACCTTGCCCGAAGTGGTGCTCGACATCGGTCCGCAGTCCATGCAGTCGTTCAACCTGGAAGGCCCGTTGCGCGAAGCACGCGACGAGTTTGAAAAGTCCTACTTCGAATACCACCTGGCGCGCGAGTCCGGCTCCATGACCCGCGTGGCCGAAAAGACCGGTCTGGAGCGCACCCATCTCTACCGCAAACTCAAGCAGCTGGGCGTCGATTTGGCGCGCAGCAAACGCAACGCGCTTTAAGTTCGACGCTGCCAGAAAGGGCCAAAAGAAACTGCTACAATCTCGCTTCTGTTTGGCCCGGTAGCTCAGTTGGTAGAGCAGCGGATTGAAAATCCGCGTGTCGATGGTTCGATTCCGTCCCAGGCCACCAAACATGCTGCAAAAGCCCATCTGCTTGATGGGCTTTTGCTTGAAGAATCATGCGGGATTAGCTCAGTTGGTAGAGCGATACCTTGCCAAGGTATAGGTCGAGAGTTCGAGTCTCTTATCCCGCTCCACATGGCGACGCGCTCGCAAAGCGCTTTAAAAATCGACCCTCGCAAGGGGTCGCTTTTTTGTTTTCTAACCGCGCAACGAGGCCTTCGCCGATCCGTTTGATGGCGATCGCTTGGCACCCAGCCCGCTCTCTGCTCTGTGAATGTTGAGCAACTGCATCGGCCAGGTCGCAGGCGACCGAATGCTTGCCGGATGCCGCCGCATGCTGCGGAGCCTACAATTTCTCATTCGATCGAACGACCTGTTCCACTGTGAGACCCACACCCATGACCATCTGCCTGCACCCAACCCGACGAGCTTGCCCACATCCAGCCGCGCGAGAAGGCCGAAATCCTGGCGCAGGCCTTGCCCTACATCCGCAAGTACCACGGCAAAACCATGGTGATCAAGTACGGCGGCAACGCCATGACCGATCCCGCCTTGCAGCAAGATTTTGCCGAAGACGTGGTGCTGCTCAAGCTGGTGGGCATCAACCCTGTGGTGGTGCACGGCGGTGGTCCGCAGATTGAAAAGCTGCTCCAGCGCCTGGGCAAGAAAGGCGAGTTCATCCAGGGTATGCGGGTGACCGACGCCGAAACCATGGAGGTGGTCGAGTGGGTGCTGGGCGGCCAGGTGCAGCAGGACATCGTGGGCATGATCAACGCTGCCGGTGGCAAGGCTGTGGGCCTGACCGGGCGCGATGGCGCCATGATCCGTGCGCGCAAGCTGCGACTGGCCGATCAGAAGGACCCCTCGAAAGAGCACGACGTGGGTCAGGTGGGCGATGTGGTCAGCATCGACCCCAGTGCGGTCAAGGCGCTGCAAGACGATGCCTTCATTCCGGTGGTCAGCCCGATCGGCTTTGGCGAGAACAACGAGAGCTACAACATCAACGCCGATGTGGTGGCGGCCAAGCTGGCCACGGTGTTGCAGGCAGAGAAGCTGTTGATGCTGACCAACATCCGCGGCGTGCTGGACAAAGATGGCGAGCTGCTGACCGAGCTCACGCCGCGCGCCATCGATGCCTGATCGAAGACGGCACCATCTCCGGCGGCATGATTCCGAAGATCGCCGGTGCGCTTGACGCTGCGAAGAGTGGTGTGACGGCTGTCCACATCATCGACGGACGTGTGCCCCATGCGCTGTTGCTGGAGGTCTTGGGTAACCAGCCTTTTGGCACCATGATTCGGTCGCACTGAGGCGATCTCGGGTGGGGCGTGATGGCGCCCCAACCCGTCGGGCGCGCTGTGCGAGAATTCTTGGCAGGCAGACAAAGCGCAGCGTCGGGCTCTCAGCCTTGGCCCGCGACTCACCCACACCACAACGATCAATGCCATGACAGCCAACGACGATTCATTGCCCGCGTCAGCCTCGCTTGCGGAAGACGCCAGCGATGCCCAAGGCCAGGTGGTGGACGCGGGTGCCCGCAAGCGCCCCAAGCCCGGCGAGCGACGCGTGCAGATCCTTCAGGCTCTGGCATCCATGCTGGAGCAGCCTGGCGCTGAGCGCGTCACCACGGCCGCACTGGCTGCGCGCCTGGGAGTGAGCGAAGCGGCGCTGTACCGGCACTTCGCCAGCAAGGCGCAGATGTTCGAAGGCTTGATCGACTTCATCGAGCAATCGGTGTTCAGTCTGGTCAACCAGCTTGGCGACCGTGAGCCCGATGCGGTGGCGCGTTGTCGAAAGCTGGTCACGCTGTTGCTGCAATTTGGCGAACGCAACCCGGGCATGGCACGGGTCATGGTGGGCGACGCCCTGGTGTTTGAGAACGAACGCTTGCAACAGCGCATGAACCTGTTCTTTGACAAGATCGAATCGTCGTTGCGCCAAGACTTGCGTGACGCGGCCGCGCAAGCTGGTTCGGCCACCCCTTCGGTCGATGCGCAGGCCACTGCCTCGGTGGTGTCGCGCATTTTGCGTAGGACGCCTTCAGCGCTACGCGCGAAGTGGCTTCAAGCGCCTGCCCAGTGAAAGCCTGGAACACAGTCTGGCCATCTTGCTGCCCCCTTGAAGTGTTGATGTGGCAGTCTTGGCCTTGCCACGTGGTCCTGATTCCTGACCGCGTGGTGTCTTGAGCGGGGCCGTGCATCGCCAGCGACACGTGCGTTTTCAGGAAAGATCCCCTCTTTTTATCGGGACAAGTCGGCAAAATTTTGGATGTTCGACGCGATTTGGTGTAAAAATAGCACGGTCGTTCGTTTATTGGCGGGCGCGGCTCAATCCGTCTTTTCGTGAAATTCCATCACCCGCTTGCATGAGCACCACGACTTCCCCCTGCGCGCATCCGCGTCGAATCCACTTTGAAGCCCCTGCAAAAGGGCCGGCAGACCAAGGCTGCCATCGTGGACGCCGCATTGGGCCTGGCGACGCAAATTGGCATCGAAGGCTTGTCCATCGGTGCGCTTGGCCGAAGTCATGCAGATGAGCAAGTCGGGCGTATTCGCCCACTTTGGCTCGCGAGAGGAGCTGCAGATTTCGGTGGTGCGCGAGTACCACACCCGTTTTGAAGACGAGGTGTTTGCGCCTGCCATGCATGCAGCCCAGTGGCCTGCCGCGCCTTCGTGCCCTGTTTGCCAACTGGATGAAGCGCACTTCGGTGGAGCTGGATTCGGGTTGCATCTACATCAGTGGCGCGGTCGAATTCGACGACCGTCCGGGCCCTGTGCGCGATGCATTGGCCAGCTCGGTCAACACCTGGCTTTCGGCCATGCGCCGGGCGATCCAGCTGGCCATGGACGAAGGCCACCTGCGCGGCGACCTCGATGCCAGTCAGGTGGCGTTTGAAATTCACGCCTTGATTCTGGCGTTGCATTACGAGGTGCGGTTTCTGCGCCAGCCCGATTCGGTGAGCCGCGCGCAAACCGCGTTCGACGGCATCGTCGAGCGGTGGCTGGCCGAGCGCGCTGTAGCGCAAGCCCCCAGCCACGCTCGCAAACGGACGTCGGCCAAAGTCAGCGTCTGATCCTTTTTCGCATTTTTCATTTCAATTGATCCACCAGGAGACTCACCATGCCCGTCTACAACCCGCCTCTGCGCGACATGCAATTTGTTCTGCATGAACTGCTCAACGTCACCGAAGACCTCAAGTCCATGCCGCAGCATGCGGACACCGATGTCGACACCGTCAATGCGGTGCTGGAAGAAGCGGGCAAGTTTGCCACCCAGGTCATCTTCCCGCTCAACATCAGCGGCGACGCCGAGGGCTGCACGCTCGACCATCAAGACCCACGAAGTCACCACGCCCAAGGGTTTCAAGGAAGCCTACAAAACCTATGTTGAAGGTGGTTGGGCTGGCCTCTCCTGCGACCCTGCGTTCGGTGGTCAGGGCCTGCCCACTGGTGGTGAACCAGTGCCTGTCACGAAATGATGAACTCGGCCAACCAGGCCTGGACCATGTACCCCGGCCTGACGCACGGCGCCTACGCTTCGCTGCACTCCCACGGTACCGATGAGCAAAAAGCCACCTACCTGGGCAAGATGACCAGCGGTGAATGGACCGGCACCATGTGCCTGACCGAACCCCATTGCGGCACCGATCTGGGCCTGATGCGCACCAAGGCCGAGCCACAGCCCGATGGCACCTACAAGCTCACCGGCAACAAGATTTTCATCAGCGCCGGTGAACACGACATGGCCGAAAACATCGTTCACCTCGTGCTGGCCCGCCTGCCCGATGCCCCAGCCGGCATCAAGGGCGTGAGCCTGTTCGTGGTGCCCAAGTACCTGGTGAACAAGGACGGTTCGCTGGGTGAGCGCAACGCCATCCATTGCGGCGGCCTGGAACACAAGATGGGCATCAAGGCCAACGCCACGGCCCAGATCGTGATGGACGGCGCCATCGGCACCCTGGTCGGCAAGCCCAACAAGGGCATGCAGGGCATGTTCGTGATGATGAACGCCGCGCGCCTGGGCGTGGGCAACCAGTCGCTGGGTCTGACCGAAGTGGCTTACCAAAACGCACTGGCCTACGCCAAAGACCGCATCCAGATGCGCTCGCTCAGCGGCACCAAGGCCAAAGACAAGGCGGCCGACCCCATCATCGTGCACCCCGACGTGCGCAAGATGCTGCTCACCGCCAAGGCCTACGCCGAAGGCGGCCGCGCACTGGCGATCTACAGCTCGGTGTTGCTGGAAAAAGTGCACAACCACCCGGACGAAAAAGTGCGCAAGGACAGCGACGAGATGCTGTCTCTCCTGACCCCGATCGTGAAAGCCTTCCTGACCGACAACGGTTACCAGGCGACCACCATGTGCCAGCAGGTCTTTGGTGGCCACGGCTACATCAAGGAGTGGGGCATGGAGCAGCATGTGCGCGATGCCCGCATCAACATGATCTACGAAGGCACCAACACCATCCAGTCCCTGGACCTGCTGGGCCGCAAGGTGCTGGGCGACAACGGCGCGGCGCTCAAGAAGTTCGGCAAGCTGGTGGGCGCGCTGGTGCAGGAAGAGGGCGTCAACGAAAAGATGGCCGAGTTCATCAACCCGATCGCGGTGCTGGGTGAGCAGATCACCAAGTTCACCATGGAAATCGGCTTCAAGGGCTTGCAGAACCCCGACGAAGTGGGCGCGGCCGCGGTGGACTACCTGCGCGTCGCGGGCCACCTGGTGTTCGGCTACTTCTGGGCCCGCATGGCGCAGGTCGCCTTGCGCGAAATCGCAGCCGGCAACACCGATCCGTTCTACCAGGCCAAGCTGCAGACGGCACGTTTCTACTTCGCCAAGCTGTTCCCCGAGACCGCGACCCTGATGCGCACCGCGCGCGCCGGCTCGGCTGTGTTGATGGACACCGACGCGGCCCTGGCCTGAATTTGACCCACCCCTGCCGCGCTTCGCGCGACCCCCGCAAGGGGGTGGCACCAGCGGACTGGTAGCGCCAGATCCGCGGTGCCCCGGGTTCAGAAGCCATTCACTCCTCGAAGGTCTCCATGCTCAAACAATCTGCTCTCTTTCTGTTGTTGTCAGCCGCCGGGTTTTCGGCGTTTGCGCAGGCCACGCCTGAAGGCCTGTGGCGCTCGATAGACGACGACACCAACAAGCCCAAGGCCGAGATCCGCATCGTGGCCAACGCCGCCGGTGTGCTGACTGGCAAGGTTGAAAAGGCCTTGATCGAAAGCAAGGAGCCGCTTTGCACGGCTTGTACCGACGAGCGCAAAGACAAGCCCAAGATCGGCATGGAGATCATCCGTGGTGCGAAGAAGTCGGCCGTCGGAATCGGTTTGGGAAGGGGGCAACATCCTCGACCCGGAAAACGGCAAGACCTATACGTTGAAGATGACGCCGATCGAAGAAGGCAAAAAGTTGCAGATTCGGGGCTACATCGGGCCGTTTTACCGGACCCAGATCTGGCAACGCATTGAATAGGACCCACCCCCGCCGCGCTGCGCGCGACCCCCTCAAGGGGGCGGCGCTGGCGGACCGGCAAAGCCGGATCCGCGGCGCCCTGGGATGGAGGCACCTTGCGCTCGCGGACGCTGGAAAAACACAGATTGAAGGAATGCGATGAAACGATTTCAAGTGAACAAAGTCGCCGTTCTGGGCGCGGGCGTGATGGGTGCGCAGATCGCGGCCCATCTGGTCAACCTCAAGGTGCCGGTGGTGCTGTTCGACCTGCCGGCCAAGGAAGGCCCGAAGAACGGCATCGTCACCCGCGCTGTCGAAGGCCTGAAGAAGCTCAAGCCATCGCCGCTGGGTGTGGCCGCTGACGCAGCGCTGATTGGCCAGGCCAACTACGAAGAGCACCTGGAACTGCTGCGCGGTTGCGACCTCATCATCGAGGCCATCGCCGAGCGCATGGACTGGAAGCACGATCTCTACAAAAAGATCGCGCCTTTTGTGGCCGAGCACACCATCGTGGCGTCCAACACCTCCGGCCTGTCGATCACCGAGTTGAGCAAGGGCCTGCCAGACGCGATCAAGCCGCGTTTCTGCGGTATCCACTTCTTCAACCCGCCGCGCTACATGACGCTGGTGGAGCTGATCAACACGCCCACCACCGAACCCAAGATCCTGGACGACCTGGAAGCCTTTGTGACCAGCGGGCTGGGCAAGGGCGTGGTGCGCGCCAAGGACACGCCCAACTTCGTGGCCAACCGCATCGGCATCGCCGGCATGCTGGCGACCATGAAAGAGGTGGAGAACTTCGGCCTCACCTACGACGTGGTCGACGACCTCACGGGCAAGCGCCTGGGCCGCGCCAGCAGCGGCACCTTCCGCACCGCCGACGTGGTGGGCCTGGACACCATGGCCCACGTGATCAAGACGCTGCAGGACAACCTGTCGCTGGACACCGATCCGTTCTACGAGAGCTTCGGCACGCCGCCGGTGCTCAAGGCCTTGATTGAAGCCGGCAAGCTGGGTCAGAAGACCAAAGGCGGGTTCTTCAAGAAGGTGGGCCGCGACATCATGCGCTACGAGCTGGAGAGCGGCGAGTACGTGCCCGCCGGCCAGAAGGCCGACGAGGTGTACGGCCGCATGCTCAAGCGCCCTGCGGGTGAACGCCTGCGCCTGTTGCGCGACAGCGAAGGACCGCAGGGCCAGTTCCTGTGGGCGATCCTGCGCAACGGCTTCCATTACGCCGCGGTGCACCTGGCCACCATTGCCGAGACCGCGCGCGACGTGGACCAGGCCATGCGCTGGGGCTTCGGCATGAAGCAGGGCCCGTTTGAGCTGTGGCAGGAAGCCGGTTGGCTGGACGTGGCCAAGATGGTCCAGGAAGACATCGACGCCGGCAAGGCGCTGTGCAAGGCGCCGCTGCCCGAGTGGGTGTTCAAGGGCCCGGTGGCCGAGGCGGGTGGCGTGCACACCGCCGATGGCTCCTGGAACCCTTCGACGAAGCAGTTTGAGCAACGCCGTGACCTGCCGGTGTACCAGCGCCAGCATTTCCCCGAGCTGTTGCTGGGTGAGGTGGGTGCCGAAGTTCCAGACCGATGGCACGACCATCGAAGAAAACGATTCGATCCGGGTCTGGACGCTGGACGACGATGTGTTGATCGCCAGCATCAAGACCAAGATGCACGCCATCAGCCCCGAGGTCTGCGAAGGCCTGATGATGGCCATCGAGCTGGCCGAGAAGGAATACCAGGGTCTGGTGGTCTGGTCGGGCGACGAGCCGTTCAGCGCCGGCGCCGATCTGCAGGCCATGTTGCCGGCCTTCATGGCCGTGGGCGTGGCGGCGATCGAAGACGCCGAAGGCTTCATGCAGCAGACCATGCTGCGCCTGCGCTACGCCAGCGTGCCCGTGGTGTCGGCCGTGCGTGGCCTGGCGCTGGGCGGCGGCTGCGAGCTGGCCGTGTACAGCGCGCGCCGCGTGGTCCACATGGAAAGCTACATCGGTCTGGTGGAAGTCGGCGTGGGCCTGGTGCCCGGCGCCGGCGGCCTGACCTACATCGCCCGCCGCGCGGCCGAAAACGCCGAGACCTCGACCGGCAAAGACCTGCTGCCTTTCCTGACCGAGGGCTTCACCGCCGCGGCCATGGCCAAGGTGGGCACCAGCGCCATCGAGTCGCGCCAGCTGGGCTACGTGTTGCACAGCGACGTGATCGTGCCGCACAAGGACGAACTGCTGTTCGTCGCCATCAACGAGGCCAAGGCCTTGTTCACCGGCGGCTACCGCGCGCCGCACAAGCGCCAGTTCCCGGTGGCGGGCCGCGACGGCAAGGCCACCATCCTGGGCAGCCTGGTCAACATGCGCGACGGTGGCTTCATCAGCCAGCACGATTTCCACATCGCATCTCTGATCGCGAATGTGGTGACCGGCGGTGATGTCGACCCTGGCACGCTGGTGAACGAGGACTACCTGATGACGCTGGAGCGCCAGGCGTTCTGTTCGCTGATCGTGCATCCGAAGACGCAGGAGCGGATTCTGGGGATGTTGAACACGGGCAAGCCCGTCAGGAATTGAGCCCCCCCGCGCCGCGCTTCGCGCGTCACCCCCTCAAGGGGGCGGTGCTGGCGGTCCGGCGGAGCCGGTTCCGCGGCACCCTGGGTTGGAGGCATCTCGCGCCGGTTGCGCTTTGGCTTGACTGATTTGGAGACAGATATGACTGATCTGGTTTCTTACGCTTTTGCCGATGGTGTGGCGACCTTGACCATGGACGATGGCAAGGCGAATGCCATGGGCCCGGCGATGCAGGCGGCGTTGAACGCGGCGTTCGACCGCGCCGAGGCCGACAAGGCCATCGTGGTGCTGACCGGGCGGCCGGGCGTGTTTTCGGGCGGCTTTGATCTGGGCGTGTTCAAGGCGGGCAACCCCGTCGAGACCTTCAAGATGCTGACCGGGGGCGCGCAGCTGGCGCAGCGGGTGTTGTCGTACCCGCACCCGGTGATCGCGGCCTGCTCGGGCCATGCCGTGGCCATGGGTCTGTTTCTCTTGCAGTGTGCCGATGTGCGCATCGGGCTGGAAGGTCGGGCGCCATGCTCCAGGCCAACGAGATGCTGATCGGCATGACGCTGCCCTATTTCGCGCTGGAAGCCTGCCGCGAACGCGTCAGCCACGCCGCACCTGCACCTGGTCGGCACGGCTGTCAGCCTACGCCGGCGAAGCGGCGGTGATGGCCGGTCTGCTGGACGAGGCGGTGGCGCCCGATGCGCATGGCCGCGGCGGTGCAGGCGCATGTGGCGCGGCTGAAGAAGGCCCATCCGGCATCGTTCACCGCGACCAAGCAGCGCTTGCGCGCCAACGTGATGGCGGCCATGCCGGGCGCCATCGAGAAAGACATCGCCGACTGGAAGCGCCTGGGCGCGGCCAAGGCCTGATTTTCTTATCCGTATTGACACGGGTTGCCGATTCCAACCTGCAACCCCAACCCTGAGGCATTTGCCATGAAACAAGTTCAAGACGCCTACATCGTTGCCGCCACGCGCACGCCCATCGGTCGCTCGCACAAAGGCTCCTTCAAACACCTGCGCCCCGACGACCTGCTGGCCATCGCGCTGCGCTCGGCGCTGGCCCAGGTGCCCGGCCTGGACCCGAAGTCCATCGAAGACGTGATCTGCGGCTGCGCGATTCCCGAAGCCCAGCAAGGCCTGAACGTGGCGCGCATCGGCGCCATCCTGGCCGGCCTGCCCAACACGCGTGGGCGGCATCACCGTCAACCGCTTCTGCGCCTCGGGCCTGTCGGCCGTGCAGATGGCGGCCGACCGCATCCGCGTGGGCGAGGCCGACGTGATGATCGCCGCCGGCGCCGAGAGCATGAGCATGGTGCCCATGATGGGCAACTCGCCCAGCCTGTCGCCCACCATCTTCGCCAACACCGACGACGTGGAGAGCTACGGCATCGCCTACGGCATGGGCCTGACCGCCGAAAAAGTGGCCCAGCAATGGAAGGTCAGCCGCGATGCGCAGGACGCCTTTGCGGTGGAATCGCACCGGCGCGCCGTGGCGGCCATGAAGGCGGGTGATTTCACCGCCGAGATGACGCCGGTGGAAGTGACCGACCGCAGCGTGAACCTGGAGACCGCCGAAGTCACGACCAGCACGCGCACCGTGAGCCTGGACGAAGGCGCGCGCCCCGACACCACGCTGGAAGGCCTGGCCAAGCTGCGCACCGTGTTCGCCGCGCGCGGCTCGGTCACCGCCGGCAACAGCTCGCAGACCAGCGACGGCGCCGGTGCGCTGATCCTGGTGAGCGAAGCGGCCCTGAAGCGCTACAACCTGAAGCCGCTGGCGCGTTTCGTGAGCTACGCCAGCCGCGGCGTGCCGCCGCACATCATGGGCATCGGCCCGATCGAAGCCATTCCCGCCGCGCTGAAAAACGCCGGCCTGAAGCAGGACGACATGGACTGGATCGAATTGAACGAAGCCTTTGCCGCGCAGTCGCTGGCCGTGATGAACACGCTGGGCCTGGACCCGGCCAAGGTCAACCCCATGGGCGGCGCCATTGCGCTGGGCCACCCGCTGGGCGCCACCGGCGCGATCCGCTCGGCCACCGTGGTGCATGCCCTGCAGCGCACGCAGAAGAAGTACGGCATGGTCACGATGTGCGTGGGCATGGGGCAGGGCGCTGCGGGGATCTTCGAGCGCGTCTGACGACGCACCCCCGCGCCGCTTCGCGTCACCCCCCTGAAAGGGGGCAATGCCTGCGGCCTGGCAAAGCCAGTTCCGCGGCATTTCTGGGTGGATGCATGGCGCGCCGGATGCGGGCCGGCAGAACCGGTCCGCGGTGCCCTGGGCTTCGCCCGCGTGGTGTCGCGCCGTCGCGCGCACGACTGGTGAGTTCTCATTCTCTGCACACTCTTGTGATGACTGCACATCCCTTCGACCAAGCCATCGCACTGACCGCCTCGGGGAGGACACCTTCACCGGGGCCACTTCGCCAGCCTACGCCAACATGGTGGGGCCTTACGGCGGCATCACGGCCGCGACGGTGTTGAATGCGGTGTTGCAGCACCCGGCCTTGCTGGGTGAGCCGGTGTCGCTGACCGTCAACTTCTGTGCGGCGGTGGCCGACGGGGCGTTTGAGGTCAGGCGGGGCCGCGCGCACCAACCGCTCCACACAGCACTGGACGGTGGCCATCACGCAGGGTGGTGAGTCCGTGGTCACGGCCACCGTTTTGACGGCGGTGCGACGCGACACCTGGGCGGCGGTGGAGCACACCATGCCCGAGGTGCCAGCGCCCGAGGATGTGCCTTTGCCCACAGCACGTGGGCGCGTGGAGTGGATCAACCGATACGAAATGCGCTTCATCGAAGGCGGATTCCCGGCGTATGGGATGAGCGGGACAACGGTCACAGCCGAACCCGGCAATGGGTGCGCGATCAGCCACCCCGAGCGCTGGACTTCGCTTCGCTGACTTCGATGGCCGATGTATTCTCCCGCGCATCTGGCACCGCCGAGCGCGCTTCGTGCCGCTGGGCACGGTTTCCATGACGGTGTATTTCCACGCCAGCTCGGCCCTGCTGGCGGCCAACGGCGAACGCCATCTGCTCGGGCAGGCGCAGGGCCAGGCGTTCGGCCAAGGCTTCTTCGACCACTCTGCCCAGCTTTGGAACCAGGATGGCCTGTTGCTGGCCACCAGTCACCAGGTCGTGTACTACAAAGAAGATCCGCCCGCGCACCAACACCGCGCGGGCGCAAGCGATTCAGCGCTGAGCTGTTCCAAGGCGAATCAGCGCCCTTGGGCCGCGAGCCGTTGGAGCGCAGCCTCCCGGTCGATCCGGATCGGCCATGCAAGGGTTCGCTGTGCACAGGCAGGACAACGGTGGGCGGTGTCGCCCATGGCCAGACAGGGCCTTGTGATTCTGGTACCTTGGCCCCCTTAGTTTTAGCCAGCCCGAGCACCACACCATGAGCGACATCCTCGTCCACACCGAAGACGGCATTGCCACCCTTACCTTCAACCGCCCTGACAAGAAGAACTCCATCACCTCGGCCATGTACGCTGCGCTGGCCGACGCACTGGAAGCTGCGCAGGCCGATGATGCCGTGCGCTGCGTGGTGTTCCAGGGCAATGAAACCGTGTTCAGCGCGGGCAACGACATCGGTGACTTCCTCAACCAGCCGCCTGCCACGGGTGATTCGCCGGTGTACCGTTTCATGCGCGCGCTGTCTGGGTTTACCAAGCCGGTGCTGGCAGCTGTGTGTGGTCCAGCGGTGGGCATCGGTACGACGCTGCTGCTGCATTGCGACCTGGTTTACGCAGGCGACAATGCCGCGTTCTCCATGCCTTTCGTCAACCTGGGCCTGTGCCCCGAGTTCTCTTCCAGCCTGTTGGTGCCGCAGCTCATGGGCTACCACCGTGCGGCCGAAGCCCTGTTGCTGGGCGAGCCCTTCATGGCTGAGGCGGCGCTGGAGGTGGGGCTGGTCAACCGCGTTTTGCCACCCACCGAGACCGCCGGTTATGCACAAACGGTGGCGCGCCGCCTGGCGGCCAAGCCCCTCTCGGCGCTGGTGGAAACCAAACGGCTGATGAAGCAGGGCCAGGCCAAAAGGTGGCCACGGTCATGGCCGAAGAGGGCGAGAGTTTTGGCCGCATGCTGCGCGAGCCTGCTGCCCGCGAAGCCTTTGGCGCCTTCATGGAGCGCCGCAAACCCGATTTTTCCAAGGTCTGAGCGCCAGGGGCGAGGCCATGCTCAGCCCTTGAGCATGGCTTCGTAGGCCCGGCGGGTCTGGGGAGAAATCAGTGCCAGTGCCTGTTCATGGGGCGTCTGGTGGCGCACCAGCAAGCGTGCCGATGCCACCGATTTGGAACGGCAATACCAGTGGCAGGTGTGCTGAAACAAGAACATTTCGGCCAGCAGGCGCCGGGCTTGCTGTTTGCGCGACAGGCCGTCTGCGTTCTCAGCGCCCCGGGCAAATCCCTGGGCGTGAATCTTGAAGGCTTCGCGCAGATCGAAGGTGGTGTTGGGGAACAGACGCGTTGCCATGGGCAGTGCCAATGACCATCGGCTGATGCGCGCTTGTGAGGGCGTCATGACCTGAACGTCTTTGGCCAGGCGGTCCAGTTGCTGCACCAGGCTGGCCTCGGTGCTCTCCAGCATGCGCCAGATCGGTCCGCTGCGCTCGGGGTCGGTCTCGGCGAGCGCCCGCATGTAACCCGTGGCCAGGGTCTCCATGTTTTTCTCGATCTTGATCGGGCCCAAAATGGCGCCCAGCCATGCAATGCGCTGGCGCTGCTCGGCGTTCTTGATGACGAAAGCGCCGAAGGCGAAAAACAAAAGGGGAACAAGCAAATCCATGCCCCGATTGTCCACGGTATGTGCGGGAAACTCCCGGTGGGTGGCCGATCGAGGGGGCCTCGCGCGCGATCAGAGAAAGTCTTTGCGCAAATTCAGCAGAAAACGCTTGCCTGCATTGTCCTGGGTGGATGCGGTCAAGCCCAGGTTGAAAAGCGAGGCATAGCCTTCGCGTTGCGCCAGATCCAGCCCATGGGCGGTCACGAAGGCCATGGTCCATTCCGGAAAGCTGCGCTGCTCGATGGGCCCATCCCACAGCTTGTAAACCTGCTGGTGTCTTGGGTCACCAGCGATCTTGGTATAGAGCGCCTCGATCTGGTCTCGTTCGCCTTCAAGCATCTGCACGAATTCGCGGCGGTGGTAGAGCAATATGCCCGTAATGTTGTTCGCCTGGTTTTTCTGCCGGGCAAGATCGAGGATCGCGGTCAGCTCGTCTTCCTGCATGTCACTGGGCGCCAGGCTGACATAGATGATTTCGTGCAAGGCCATGGTTCAGAGCGTTTCAAGGATGTGTAGTCGGTCTACCTTAATTCCGAAGTTGTGTCACCGCTCGCGGAAAAACACTGGAAAACGGGATCAGTTTCCTGGAACATGTGACTTCTGCCCCCAAACCATCCGAGGACGAACCGATGCCATACATGTTGCTGATCGTGGAGCCCGTTGGCCAGCGGGCGACCCGCAATGAGGCCCAGGGCCTGGAGGCGTATGCGCAGATGCAGCAATTTGGCGAGGCGCTGGCGGCCGAAGGCAAGTTGCAGGCGGCGGAATCGCTGGCATCGACCACCGGCGCGGTGCGGGTGAGCCGGGCGCCAGGCCAGCCCGCCCTGCGCGATGGTCCGTTTGCCGAGGCCAAGGAAATGATCGGCGGCTTCTTTTTGCTGCAAAACGTGGACCGCGCCGAGGCCATTGCCTGGGCGCAGCGCTGCCCGGCCGCGGCGTGGGCCACGGTGGAGGTGCGGGCCCTGGCGCCTTGCTTTGATGACGGCGTGGCCTGATCGGGGTTTTCACCGGGGCGATGGCTGTCGAAACTGCGCACCCTGAAGCGTCGTGTGAGAGAGCCGGCGGCGTCCTGCCGGTAATCAACAGGAGCGAAGCATGGACTATGTGGATGGTTTCGTGGCGCCAGTGGCCCTGGCCGACAAGGCAAAGTACGTGGCGTTTGCCCGGCAGGCGGCGCTGATATTTCGCGAGCACGGCGCCACGCGGGTGGTGGAGTGCTGGGGCGACGATGTGCCGCCCGGCAAGCTGACTTCGTTCCCGCTGGCGGTGCAAAGCCGGGAGGACGAGACGGTGGTGTTTTCCTGGATCACCTGGCCCTCGAAAGCCGCGCGCGATGCCGGCATGGCGGCTTTCATGGCGGATCCCCGCATGGCGGCGCTGGGCGACATGCCCTTTGATGGCAAACGCTTGATCTTCGGCGGCTTTCAGATGGTGGTGGACGCGTGACCCTGCAGCTGGACACGCCCATCCAGCACTGCCTGTGGTTCGACCACGAGGCCGAAGCCGCGGCCCTGTTCTACACCGCGGTGTTTCCCAACCCGCGCATGGGCAGCATCACCCGCCATGGCGCAGTGGCCCACATGCCCGAGGGCACAGTGCTCACCGTGGATTTTGAGCTCAACGGCCAGCCATGGACCGCCCTCAATGGCGGCCCGGCCTATGCGTTCAACCCCGCCGTGCCGTGGCAAATCGTGCCGCAGCCCATGCTCGATGCCCTGCCGTGGCCAGACACGCGCCAGACAGCGCCTGATGGCCGCCATGATGGGCATGAAAAAACTTGATATCACCGCGCTCGAAAGCGCCTATTCCCAAGCCTGACCGCAAGGAGAACACACCATGTCCGCCGTACCCATGTGTGCCGTCGTGCATTTTGAAATGCCTTACAAGGACCGCGATCGCGCGGCCCGTTTTTACGCCGAAGCCTTTGGCTGGACCTATGAGAAGCTGGGCCCCGAAATGGGCGACTACCTCCTGGTGAGCACCGCCCTGCCCGGCGAGCGTCCCAGCATGCCGCCCCAGGCCGCGCTGGGCGCCATCAACGGCGGCCTGTTTCCCTTCAAGGCCGACTGGCCCATGCAGCATCCCTCGGTGGTGATCGGCGTGGCCGACGTCGATGCCGCCATGGCGCGTGTCGTCTCGGCGGGAGGTGAGGTCCTGGGCGAACCCATGGCGATCCCAGGCGTGGGGCGCTATGTGTCGTTCGTCGACACCGAGGGCAATCGCAACAGCATGATGCAGCCCGATATGACCCCGCCTGCCTGTCAGCGCTGAACACAGGGAGCCTGCCATGTTTCGCCAAATCTTCGTCAACCTGCCCATCAAGGACCTGGCCCGATCCAGGGCCTTCTTTTCGGCTTTGGGCCTGAGCTTCAATCCCCAGTTCAGCAACGAACAGGGTGCCTGCCTGGAGATTGCCGAGAACATCTTTGCCATGCTGCTGACCGAGCCGTTTTTCCAGGGGTTCACCAAGAAGCCCATCAGCGACGCCCACCAAAGCACCGAAGTGCTGCTGGCCCTGTCTCTGGACAGCCGGGCCGAAGTCGAAGCGGTGGTGCGCAAGGCCTTGGCTGCGGGTGCGACCACACCCAATCCGCCGGTGGACCATGGCTTCATGTACCAGCACGGCTTTGCCGATCTCGACGGCCACCAGTGGGAGGTGTTCTGGATGGACATGGCCGCAGCACCCGCGCAGGCCTAGAAGCCGCGCGTGCACTCCGCGGTTCACGACACCATCGCCGCCGTCTGGCGCGCCGAGTCGGCCCGCATCGTGGCGGTGGTGATGCGCCGCGTGCGCGATCTGGGCGTGGCCGAGGAGCTGGCGCACGACGCACTGGTGGCGGCGCTGGAACACTGGCCATTGGAAGGCCTGCCGCAGAACCCGGCCGCCTGGCTCATGACGACGGCCAAGCACCGTGCACTCGACCACCTGCGCCATCGGCAGATGGCCCATGCCAGACACGATGACCTGGCCAGCGACCTGCAAGCCATGCATGCCCATGTGGTGCCCGATTTCAGCGATGCGCTCGATGCCGCCCGCGAGCGCGCGGCCATCGGCGACGACCTGTTGCGCCTGATCTTCACCGCCTGCCATCCCGTGCTGTCGGTGGATGCGCAGATCGCGCTCACGCTCAAGTTGCTCGGTGGCTTGAGCACGGCCGAGATCGCCCGCGCATTCCTGGCACCCGAGGCCACGGTGGCGCAGCGCATCGTTCGCGCCAAGCGGGCGCTGGCCCAGGCGCGGGTGCCATTCGAAGTGCCCCAGGGCGCCGAGCTGACACAGCGACTGGCTGCGGTGCTGGAGGTCGTGTACCTGATCTTCAACGAGGGCTACACCGCCACCAGCGGCACAGAATGGATGCGCCCGGCTTTGTGCGAAGACGCGCTGCGCCTGGGCCGTTTGCTGGCCGACATTGCGCCCGAGCAGGCCGAGGTGCATGGTCTGTGCGCGTTGATGGCCATCCAGGCCTCGCGCACCGCCGCGCGCACCGACCCGCAGGGCGAGCTGGTGTTGCTGGCCGAACAGGACCGCTCGCGCTGGAACCACACCTTGATTCAGCAAGGGCTGGCCGCGCTGGAGCGTGCGCAGGCTGTGCCTCAGCCTGCCGGCAACTACCGTTTGCAGGCCGAGATCGCGGCATGCCATGCGCGCGCAGCGCATGTTGAGGAGACCGATTGGCCGCGCATCGCGGCGCTGTATGCCCAGCTCATGCGGGCAGCGCCGTCGCCCGTGGTCGAGCTCAACCGCGCGGTGGCCGTGGGCATGGCCGAGGGCCCGGCGGCCGGGCTGGCCGTTGTGGAGACCCTGCTTGACGACAAGGCCTTGCAACACTACCCGTGGTTGCCCGCGGTGCAGGCCGATCTGCTGGAAAAGCTGGGGCGAACAGCCTTGGCCCGGGAGGCCTACCTGCGCGCTGCGGCATTGACCGCCAATGGACCCGAGAAGCGCTGGTTGCTGCAGAAAGCGGGCGCGGGCCAGGGTTGATGCGCGCTGGCCTGCGGCGGGCGGCGAACAAGTCATAGACTGTCTTCTTGAAACGGCGCTGTACGCGCCGCCATTGACAGGGCTCGAATGAAATCACTGGGCAAGCGCGCCGAAGGCGCGAGGCTGGAGCGCATGGCCGCTTCTCCGCTGTGGCGCGAGGGCGTGTTCCGCAACGTGCACCCCATTCAACCGGGTCTGCGCGATCCTTCGGCGAGCATGCCTTCGGTGAAAGACTTCCTGATCGGTGGTGAGCGCCGCACGCCCGATGGGCCGCTGCCGACCATCGACCCGCGCCAGGCCTGGCTGAAGCCGCCGGGCAGCGGCTTGCGGGCCACCTGGCTGGGACACTCCACGGTGTTGCTGGAGATGGACGGCCACCGCGTTTTGACCGATCCGGTGTGGGGCACGCGCGCCTCACCCTTTCGCTTGCTCGGACCCAAGCGGTTTCAACCGGTGCCGCTGCGCTTGCGCGACATGCCCGAGGTGGACGTGGTCGTCATCTCCCACGACCACTACGACCACCTGGACTACCCCACCATCCGAGCGCTGGCGCTGAACAGCCAGGTGCCGTTTGTGACATCGCTGGGCGTGGGGGCCCACCTGCAAGCCTGGGGCGTGGCGCCCGAACGCATCACCGAGCTCGACTGGTGGGAAACCCACCGCGTGCCGGGCACGGGCCTCACCGTGACCGCCGCACCCTCGCAGCATTTCTCTGGTCGCGGGTTGAAAGACCGCAACGCCACGCTGTGGTCGTCGATGGTGATGCGCAGCGAGCGCCATGCGGTGTTCTTCAGTGGCGACACAGGGCTCACCACCGAGTACGCGCTGATCCGCGATCGGCTGGGGCCGTTTGACCTGGTCATGCTGGAGGTGGGCGCGTTCCACCCGGCCTGGGGCGACATCCATCTCGGTCCGCTCAATGCCCTGAAAGCCCATCAGTTGCTGGGCGGTGGTGCTTTCATGCCTGTGCACTGGGGCACCTTCAGTCTGGCCATGCATGCCTGGGACGAACCGCCCAACACGCTGCTGGCCCATGCGCCTTCCAACGATGCGCTGGTGATGCCCATGCTGGGCGAGGCCATGGAGCCCAAAGAACAACGGCCTGTGCGGCCCTGGTGGCAGAGCCGTGGCCGGTGTCGCGCAAGAGCATGCGGTATCCGAGCGGCAAGATGGCGCGCCAGTGCAGCCGATTGGCGGCGAAAGACCGGCGCTTTTCCCTGGCCACTGGATTGAAGCAGGCCCTGAATGGGCCGGTGGCGAAGGCGACAGGTGCTGGGTGATGAAAAAACAGCATCCGTGATACCCTCGCGACCCTGCTGCCGCATCGAGCGTTGGGCTCGGCTTCATGCTGTCTTTCGGAACTCGATTGCTTTTTTGGCAGGCAGATCGACACTTGAGGAACAAGCCATGAGCGAAAACCACGATCCGATGATGCCCGACGGCGACGTCAATCCGATCAACACCGACTACAAGATCGGGCAAGACAACATCGTGATGAACCTGGGGCCGTTCGGCCTCGACATCCACAACCGCGTGTTCGCCATCTCGGGCCTGGCCGTGATCGCCTTCGTGGTGCTGACGCTGATGTTCCAGACCCAGGTCGAGCCCATGTTTGGCAGCACTGCGCGGCTGGCTGACCTCCAACCTCGACTGGTTCTTCCTCTCGCGCCGGCAACATCTTTGTGGTGGTCTGTATCGGGCTGGCGATCTCGCCGCTGGGCAAGGTGCGCCTGGGCGGCACCAAGGCCACGCCCGACTACACCTACACTGGGCTGGTTCTCGATGCTGTTTGCCGCCGGCATGGGCATCGGCCTGATGTTCTACGGCGTGTCCGAGCCGCTGTCGCATTTCGGCAGCTCCATGGGCGGCACCACCATGGAAAACGGTGTGCGCACCGACTGGGCGCCGCTGGGCGCGGCCGCGGGCGACGCCGTGCGGCGCGCGAGCGCCTGGCCATGGCCGCCACCATCTTCCACTGGGGTCTGCACCCCTGGGCGATCTACGCGATCCTGGCGCTGGGCCTGGCCCTGTTCTCGTTCAACAAGGGCCTGCCGCTGACCATCCGCTCGGTGTTCTACCCGCTGCTGGGTGAGCGCATCTGGGGCTGGCCTGGTCACGTCATCGACATCCTGGCGGTGCTGGCCACCATGTTCGGTCTGGCCACCTCGCTGGGTCTGGGCGCCTCGCAAGCCGCCGCCGGTCTCAACTACCTGTTCGACATCCCGCTGGGCAACACGACGCAGATCGTGCTGGTGATCGGCATCACCGCGATCGCGCTGACCTCGGTGCTGGCCGGGCTGGACGCGGGCGTGAAGCGCCTGTCCGAAATCAACATGGTGCTGGCCATCCTGCTGCTGGTGTTCGTGATCGTCGTCGGCCCGACGCTGGCCATCGTGACCGGCTTCTTCTCGCAACCTGGGCGCCTATGTGCGAGTACCTGCCGGCGCTGGCCAATCCGTTTGGCCGCGAAGACGCCAACTTCTCCCAGGGCTGGACCGCCTTCTACTGGGCCTGGTGGATCAGCTGGTCACCCTTCGTCGGCATGTTCATCGCGCGCGTCTCGCGTGGCCGCACGGTGCGTGAATTCATCGTCTCGGTGCTGATCGTGCCTTCGCTGGCCTGCGTGTTGTGGATGACGGTGTTCGGTGGCACGGCGATCTCGCAGCTGGTCAACGACGGCTACAAGGCCGTGGCCGAAGCCGCGCTGCCGCTGCAGATTTTCCAGATGCTCGATGTGTTGCCGCTGGCGCAGATCACCTCCTTCCTGGCCATCGTGCTGGTGGTGGTGTTCTTCGTGACCTCGTCCGACTCCGGTTCGCTGGTGATCGACGTGATCGCCGCCGGCGGCAAGGTCGACGCGCCCACGCCGCAGCGCGTGTTCTGGTGCGTGTTTGAAGGCCTGGTGGCGATCGCCCTGATCCTGGGCGGCGGTCTGGTGGCCTTGCAGGCCATGGCGGTGTCCACCGGCTTCCCGTTCACGGTCGTGCTGCTGGTGGCCACCGTCGCGGTGGTCAAAGGGCTGATGTCCGAGCCCCGCGGCTGATGCAGAGCCGCCGGCCATGCAGGACGAACAGCTCGAAATTCTGCAGTTCCTGCAGGGTCAGCCCGCGTTCGCGGCGCTGCCTGAAGAGGTGCTGCACCGCGTGGCGACGGCGGTGGATGTGCGCTACTTCAAGGCGGGCAGCTCCATCCTCGAGTTTGGCCAGCCGGCCGAGTCCTGGTTTGTGGTGCGCAGCGGTGCCGTCGAGGTGTTTCGCCGCGACGGCACGCTGTACAACCGCCTGACCGAAGGCGGCCACTTCGGCGAAGCCGGCCTGCTGCAAAAGAAGAAGGTGCGTTTTCCGGTGATGGCGCTGGAAGACACGCTGCTCTACCTGATTCCCGAGGCCGTCTTCACCGAGCTGTTCGACACGCAGGAGGCGTTCGCCGATCAGGTCGAAACCGAAGACCGCACCCGCCTGCGGCAGGTGGTGTCGCGCCGCGAAGAGTCCAACCAGCTGATGTCGGCCACGGTCGAGACGCTGATCGGCCGCGAACCGGTGACGCTGCCGCAGACCGCCAGCGCGCTGGAAGCCGCGCGCTGCATGACCGAGGCCGGCGTGTCTTCGCTTGCTGATCCTGGACAGAAGCCGGCAGCCCGGCAGAGCCCGTCATGGCCGGCATCATCACCGACCGCGACATCCGCACCCGCCTGGTCGCCGGTGGCCTGGCCTACGACACGCCGGTGAGCGCAGATCATGACGGCCAAGCTGGTCACGGTGGAGCACAACCAGCTGGTGTTCGAGGCCATGCTGCAGATGCTGCGCCACAACGTGCACCACCTGCCGGTGATGCGCCACGGCAAGCCGCTGGGCGTGATCGCCCTGTCCGACGTGGTGCACTACGAAAGCCGCAACAGCCTGTTTGTGGTCAGCAGCATTTTTCGCCAGTCCAGCGTCGACGAGCTGGCCGCGCTGACCGCCGATGTGCACGCGAGTTTTGTGCGCATGGTCAACGAAGACGCCAGCTCGCGCATGGTGGGCATCGGCCATGGCCTTGATCGGGCGCAGCTTCAAGCAGCAGTCTGCTGGAGCTGGCCGAAGCCGAGCTGGGCCCGCCGCCCGTGCCCTATTGTTTTCTGGCGCTGGGCTCGATGGCGCGCAACGAGCAACTGGTGGTGACCGACCAGGACAACGCGCTGGTGCTGGACAACCGGTTTGACCCGGCCCGGCACGACGCCTACTTCAGCGCGCTGGCCGCCTTTGTGAGCGATGGCCTGGCGCGCTGCGGCTACAGCTATTGCACCGGCGGCATCATGGCGACCAACGCCAAGTGGCGCCAGCCGCTGAAGGTGTGGGAAGGGTATTTCAGCCAGTGGATCGAGCAGCCCACGGCCGAAACGCTGCTGAGCGCCAACATCTTTTTTGACCTGGACGGCGTGTGGGGCCAGACCGACTGGGCCGAGCAGCTGCGCAAGCTGATCGCCCGCAAGGCCAAGGGCAATTCGCGCTTCCTCGCCAGCATGGCGCGCAACGCCTTGCTGCGCACGCCGCCGCTGGGTTTCTTCAAGGACTTCGTGGTCGAGGCCGATGGCCGCCACAGCAAGGCCATCAACCTGAAGCGGCGCGGCACCGCGCCCATGGCCGACCTGATCCGGGTGCATGCGCTGGCCGTGGGCTCGCTGGCGCAAAACTCGTTCGAGCGCCTGCAAGACGTGGTGGCCGCTGGCGTGTTGCCGCCCGGGCGCGGGCAGGATTTGCACGACTCGCTGGAGTTCATCTCGACCGTGCGCATCCGCAACCAGGCCGACGATCTGGTCGCGGGCCTGGAGCCCGACAACAGCATCGAGCCCGACAAGCTGTCGGCCTTCGAGCGCAAGAGCCTGCGCGATGCGTTTTCCATTCTGGGCGATGCGCAGACCTACCTGAAGTTCCGCTACCAGCCCGGTCGGGCCAGCTGAGGCGGCCGGCCGTGTTCCATACCCAACTGCTGCAGCCAGCCGGCTGCCGGCGCCACGGCTGAAACCGATTGGCCCAGGCGTTTCGAAGCCTTGGCCCAGAGCGCTCGCGATGAGCGGCTGAAGGCGTACTACGCGGCGGGCATGGTCGGCGGCGACACCCCGCTGTCGGCCGTGCCGCTGATGGCGCTGGATGTCGAAACCACCGGGCTGGATCCGGTCAAGGACGGCATCGTCAGCATCGGTCTGGTGCCCATGAGCCTGGAGCGCATCCGCGCCAGCGCCTCGCGCCACTGGATCCTCAAGCCGCGGGTGCCGCTGGGCGCCGAGTCGGTCACCATCCACGGCATCACCGACTCCCAGGTGCATGGCCGCGCCCGATCTCGATCAGGTGCTGGGCGAGGTGCTGCAGGCGATGGCCGGCCATGTGCTGGTCGTGCACTGCCGCGACATCGAGCGCCAGTTTCTCAACGGCGCCTTGCGCCCGCGCATCGGCGAAGGCATCGCGTTCCCGGTGATCGACACCATGGAGCTGGAAGCGCGCCTGCACCGCAACCAGCCCCGGGGCTGGCTCAACTGGGCTTTGGGGCGCCACCCGCCGCAGGCCTCGATTCGGCTGGTCGACAGCCGGCGCCGCTACAACCTGCCGCGCTACCGGCCGCACCACGCGCTCACCGATGCGCTGGCCTCGGCCGAGTTGCTGCAGGCGCAGGTGGCGCACCGCTTTTCGCCGGAGACGCCGGTGCGCGAACTCTGGACATAGCGGCCACCGCTTTCGCGGCCACACCCACCGAACCTGAGGCGACGGGCAGGGTCGGGGTCAGGGCCTCGCAGAGCCAGGTCAACACCGCTGTTGAACCACACAGCAGCGGCGCCGAACCCCGCGCGAACCTGGCGCAAAACCATGAAAGCTTTTGATGTTGCAGCCCTTCGTCCACCACGCCTCCGCGCACGGCGCTGAACAGAAGCCACAGAACTGAGCTTGAGCTTCCAGGGCACCCAGACGCTTGTCATCGCCCTGGCCGACCATCTGGTCGTGGCCAGCTTTCATGTTCGCTTAATGCGCAAGCGTTGAAATGCACCCATTTCAGAGGTCGATATGTCCACTGCCCCAACGCCCCGCTACGACGCCGTCAGCCAGACCCTTCACTGGGTCACCGCGATTGCCGTCCTCGCGGCTTTCATTCTGGGTCCCGGCGGCTTTGGTCGCATGTTGCACAACGGTATCGATCCAGGCACCCAGAGCGACGTTGTCTGGCACGAGTCGCTGGGCATGTTGATTTTTGTCGTGACCTTGTTGCGTTTGCTGTGGACAGCGGTTCGCCCGCCGCCGCCGCGTACCATCTTGGTGGGCTGGATGCATGTTTCAAGCAAGTTTGCGCACTTCGCGCTCTGGGCCATGCTGCTTGCCCTGCCCATCACCGCTCTCTTGACCCTGGGCAGCGAAGGCGCACCTTTGACGCTGTTGGGTGGTGTGCGTCTGGACCAGCTGCCGTTGATCGCTGGCTCCGGCATCGCCGAGTTTGCAGACTGGGGCGAGGTGCACAGCTGGATGGGCGATGTGATCATCTGGCTGGCGGGTCTCCACGCCGCGGCGGCCATTCACCACCATGTCGCGTTGAAAGACGGCGTACTCGCCAGCATGTTGCCGTGGCTGAAGTCGCGCTAAGCCCGTTGCCGCCAGCGTCGAGCGCCAGCGAAACCGCGCGGGAGGCGGCATCCCGCCGTCCCTTTTTGATCTGACGCAGGGTGCGAGGTGTGACAGGTGGGTATGCTGACCAGATGGGCTTGTCGGTTGTGCAAGCGTCTGGAGTGCCCTTTGTTCCCGTTTCCCCTGTCCATCACCACCGAACCCTCCATCGGCCGCCTGGCCTTGCGCCTGAGTGGCTTTGTTCGTGGACGCCTGTGGCTGCAGGTGCTGGTGGCCATGGTGGCTGGCGTGGCCACGGGGGTGGCGATTGGCCCCACGGGCGGCTGGCTCGCGCCGAAGACCGCCGTGCTGGTGAGCAACTGGCTGGCCATGCCGGGGTACCTGTTTCTGGCCATGGTGCAGATGATCGTGATTCCGCTGGTGGTGGCTTCCATCATCCTGGGCATGACCAGCTCGCGTGACATGCAGCAACTGCGCAGCATGGGCCTGCGCACTGGGCTGTTCTTTCTGTTCACCACGGTGGTCGCGGCCCTCATCGGTCTGGCGGTGGCGTTGTCGGTGCAGCCCGGCAGCTACCTGCAGGGGGCCGAGTTGCCCGCTGCCACTGCGACAGCGGCGACGGCTTCGGCGCCGCCCTCGCTGTCCACCCTGCCGTCGCAAATCGTGCGCATCGTGCCCACCAACCCGCTGCAGGCCAGCGTGGACCAGAACATGCTGCAGGTGGTGGTGTTCGCCATCTTCGTGGGCGTGGCGCTGGTCACCATGGACAGCAAGCTGGCCCAGCCGCTGGTGGATTTGCTCGGGGCGGTGCAGGAGGTGAGCATGGTGGTGGTGCGCTGGGCGATGTACCTGGTGCCCGCCGCGGTGTTTGGCTTGCTCACCCAGCTCACGGCCCGCATGGGGCTGGACGCCTTGCTGGGCATGGGCGTGTATGTGGTCACCGTGCTCGGCGCCTTGTTGCTGGCGTTCGGGTTTTTGATGGCGGTTTACGCCGTGGGGCGGCGGCGCTCGCCGCTGGCCTTTTTGCGTGGCAGCCGCGATGTGTTGCTGCTGGCTTTCTCCACATCCAGTTCGGCCGCCGTCATGCCCCTGACCATCCGCACCGCCGAAGAGGCGCTGGGGGTGCAGCAAGGCGTGGCGCGTTTCGTGATCCCGCTGGGCACCACCATCAACATGGCCGGCACCGCTCTCTACCAGGTCATCGCCACGCTGTTTCTGGCCCAGGTCTACCAGGTGGACGTGGGCCTGCCCGGTTTGCTGCTGGTGGTGGTGCTGGCGGTCGGCGCCTCCATCGGATCGCCGGGCACGCCGGGCATCGGTATCGTCATCCTCGCCATGATGCTGGGCACGGTGGGCATTCCGGCCGAGGGCATTGCCCTGATCATTGGCGTGGACCGCATTCTGGACATGAGCCGCACCACGCTCAACGTGGCGGGCGATCTGGTGGCCGCGAGTGTCATCAGCGAACACACGCCGCCAGCTCCATCACCCGATGCTTTGTCTGGTCCTTCAGGTCAACCTGCCAACCCGGCTTAGGCGCTGCCTGGCCCGGGCCAGATGCCGCTGGCGATGTAGACGCTGCCCATCCAGGTGGACTGCTGGTCGAAGTTTGTCAGGCGTTTGGCCAGTTCGCTCCAGGGTTGCGCGAGGCCATCGAGAGAGCTCACCGAATACAGGGCGGCGCCCATGACAAAAAGATTCACCGGTCCGGCCCAGGGGGCGGCCCACTGAAGCCCGGTGGCGACCACGCGAGCACCCGGCCTGAGGTGGGCCATCACATTGTCGATCGCTGTGGGGCTGCGCATCACATCGTGTGTGAAATGGAAGATGGCGGCATCGGCACGGCCTTTCCAGTGCGCGTCTTGTGCAGAGGCCTCCAGCAAGGAAACCTGATTTGTCCAATCTGCTTTGGCAATGCGCTCGCGGGCCTTGTCCATCATTTCAGGGCATTGCTCGATCCCCACGATGTGCCCTTTGTCGCCCAGCTTTTGCAGCAGGGGCGCAAAGCTCAGCCCGGTGCCACAGCCCACATCCAGTACCGCCTCGCCCGGCGCCAGTTTCAGGCGTTCGATGGCTTCCAGGCGCAGGGGCTCGAAAGGCTGCAGTTCGAGGTCGTACAGGTCGGCGCGCACGCGGTACTGCTGCAGCGCTGCACGCGGCGCCGTTTGTGAATTGCTTGGTTTTGACCATTGCAGACCTCCCGAGGTGCCAAATCTCAAGGGTAGTGGTCGCAGGGTGTGGCCCACAAGGGGCACGGTCGGTGGTTTTGTGACCAAAGGTCAGGCGGTGTGGCCGGTGTCTTGACGTGCATCAAATGGATGCAGAAGCCCAGGGCGCACCGGCCGCGGCCCAGGCGCGCCCGATCAGCCCGCCAGGCCGGCGTAGAGGTTTTGCACGTCGTCGTGTTCGTCCAGCGCGGCCAGGAAGGCTTCCACTTCTTCCAGTTGCTCGGGGCTGAGGTTGGCCGGGTTCACCGGGTTCTTGGGCCGGTAAGCCAGCTGGTTGGCCAGCACGGTGAAGCCGTGCTCGGGCAAGGCCTTGCTGACCAGATCGACGTCGGCCGGGTCGGTGATGAAGCGGGTGGTGCCTTCTTCGTCGCCGGGCTCGAAGTCTTGCGCGCCGGCTTCGATGGCGGCGAGCTCGGGATCGGCGTCGGGCTGCGGCCGGTTCGGCTTCGATGTGGCCCACGTGGTCAAAATCCCAGGCCACCGAGCCCGAGGTGCCCAGCTGGCCCTTGCGGAACAGCACGCGCATTTCGGGCGCGGTGCGGTTCACGTTGTCGGTCAGGCACTCCACCATGACCGGCACCTGGTGTGGCGCAAAGCCTTCGTAGATCACACGTTCGTAGTTCACCGCCTCGCCCGTGAGACCAGCGCCCTTTTTGATGGCACGGTCCAGCGTGTCCTTGGGCATGGACACTTTGCGGGCCTGTTCGACCACCAGCCGCAGGCGCGCGTTGGCCGCCGGGTCGGCGCCGCTGCGCGCGGCGATCATGATGTCTTTCACCAGTTTGCCAAACAGCTTGCCCTTGGCGTTGGCGGCGATGTCTTTGTGTTTGGCTTTCCACTGGGCGCCCATGGTGCTGCTTTCTGTTGAGATTGGGGTCTGGCCCCAGGGATTGAAAGTCGTCCAGTGTAGTGGAGGTCCCGGGCACCCGGTCCGGCATGCCGGTGACGCGGTGCCGGCTGTGAGCGCGCAGAATGGTCGCTGACAACTTGCCGGAGACTGCCATGGACCAAGCGCTCAACGACCACCGCAGCCAGCTCGCCACCCTGGCGGCCTGGGCCATGTTCAGCCGTGGGCTGGAGCCGGAATTTCCGGCCGAGGCGCAAGAGCAGCTGGCCGGCTTGAAGGGGCCGGCCATGGAGTCCGGCGGCAGCATCCGCGACCTGCCGTGCGCGCGACTGGTTTTCGATCGACAACGACGACTCGCGCGATCTGGACCAGCTCTCGCTGAGTGAGCCTTTGCCCAAGGGTGGGCTGCGGGTCTGGGTGGCGGTGGCCGATGTGGATGCGCTGGTGAAAAAGGGCTCGCCCATCGATCAGCACGCCCAGCTCAACACCACCTCGGTCTACACCTCGGCGCGCATCTTTTCCATGCTGCCCGAGCGTCTGTCCACCGACCTGACCTCGCTCAACCAGGATGAGGACCGGCTGGCCATGGTCATCGAGATGGCGTTCACGGACGATGGCGTGCTGGTCGAATCGGCCGATCTACCGCGCCCTGGTGCACAACAAGGCGCAGCTGGCCTACGACGCCGTGTCGGCCTGGATCGAAGGCGAGGGCGAATTGCCCGAAGCCGGCCCGGCGCGTGCACGGGCTGGCCGCCCAGTTGCGTGCCCAGGACGGCCTGGCGCAGAAGCTGCGGGTGCTGCGGCGTGCCGAAGGATCGCTGGAGTTCGAGACCTTCCAGCCCCGGGCGCAGTTTGATGGTGAACGCATCGCCGGCATCCGCCTGCAGCCACAGAACCGCGCGCGCCAGTTGATCGAAGAGCTCATGATCGCCACCAACGGCTGCACCGCCCGCTACCTGGCCGCCCATGGCGGCGTCGCCTTGCGGCGCGTGGTGCGTTCGCCCGAACGCTGGCTGCGCATTGTGGACGTGGCGCGCGGCTATGGCACCGAAGCTGCCCAACCAGCCGGACGGCCAGGCGCTGGAGGCCTTTCTGGCGCGCCAGCACAAAGCTGGATCCGCTGCGCTTTCCCGATCTTTCGCTGGTGATCGTGAAGCTGATGGGGTCGGGCGAGTACGTGGTGGAGCGATCCGATGAGTCGCCCATTGGGCACTTTGGTCTGGCGGTGCGCGACTACATGCACTCGACCGCGCCCAACCGGCGCTTCCCGGACCTGATCACGCTGCGCCTGCTCAAGGCCGCACTGGCAGGCGAGCGGCCGCCCTACTCCCCCGCCGAACTGGCAGAACTGGCGATCATTGCACGCCTCAGGAAGACGCCGCGCGCAAGGTGGAGCGGCAAATGCGCAAATCGGAAGCGGCGCTGTTGCTGCATTCGCGCGTGGGGGAGCGCTTCGATGGCGTTGGTCACCGGTGTGAGCGATCAGGGCACCTGGGTGCGCATCTTCGAGCCACCGGTCGAAGGGCCGGTTGAGGGGCGATGTGCCCGATCTGAGAGTGGGCAAGTTGGTGCGCGTGCACCTGGTCTCGACGTCGGTGGAGCGTGGCTTTGTCGATTTCGCGCTGGAGCATTGAACTTGGCAATGCAGCCAGCCGTTTGAGCGGGTTCAGTCGCCGAATCGCTGGAACGGTTGAGGGCCTGCAGACCTGCGGCGAGTTCCATGATTTCCTCGGTGATGGCCTCCTGACGCAGGCGGCGCGCTTCGGCAGCGAGGTCTTCGGTCATGTGGTTGACGTTGTCGTGGGCGGCGGCCATGGCCTGCAGGCGTGCGAGGTTTTCGGCGCAATGGCTGTGCAGCAGGGCGTGGACCAGGCGGGCCGAGAGGTATTCGTCAATCAGTTGGTCGAGCAGGTGCTGCGGCGTGAGGTGGATCACGGGGTTGGCGTCTTGCACGCGCCGCAGCGTGTCCAGATCCAGTGGCAGCAAACGTCGCCTGACCACCTCGTGCTGGTTGCCTTCGCCCACCTCGGCGAACACCAGTTCCACCTGGCTGGCCGGCTCGCGCGCCAATGCCTGCTCCAGCGCGGCCTGCAGTCGGTCGCTGGCGGGCACCACGGCATCGGCATGGGCGATCAGCTGGGACGACCATTCGGGTGCAACGCCTTGCTGGGGTGCGATGCGGATGCCTTGTGCGCCCAGCAGCATGACCCGTCGCACCGGCCAACGCGGGCACCGCAGCGAACACCTTGTCGCTCAGGCTGCCGTTGAACGCCTGCTCGGCGCAAAACAGTATCCACAGGGGCCGGCGCCCCTTTTCCGGGGATGTCGCAAGCCGGTCTTGCGGGATCAATGCCAGGGCCTGCCCCATGGCGTTGGCCACGGTACGGGCATAGGCATTGGTGCCGGCAATGAGTTTTTTGGCGTGGTCGGCGCGGGCAGCGGCCACGCCTTGCATCGCGCCCACCAGTTCGCCAAAACTGCTCACCGTGGCCAGTCGGGCCTGCACATCGGCGGCACGCTGTTCCATGTCAGGCCGCCGTTGGCAGTGCCAGCAGGGGTTGCACGGCGGCTTGCAGGCGCGCTCGCTCGGCCGCGTCGACAGCCTTGCGCGTGGCCAGCCGTGCCGCCAGGTCGGGGTGTGCGGCCAAGGCCTGCGCCAGGCGGTCGACGGCCGGCCCAATCTCGGTGGGCGCCACGTTGTCGAGCAAACCGCCTTGCAGCGCGATCACGAGCGCGATCTGCGTGGCCGCCGTTTGCGGGGCCAGTCGCGGTTGCGCCAGCGCTGCCCGAATGCGCCGCCCTTGTTTGATCTGTTCGTGCACCTTGGGATCGAGTTCGGTGCCGAAGCGCGTGAACTGTTCGAGCTCCAGAAACTGGGCGTACTCCAGCCTCAGCGAACTGACCGCCTCGCGCATCAGTGGCGCTTGCGTCTTGCCACCCACGCGGCTCACGCTCAGACCGGTGTCCACGGCAGGCAGTTGGCCGAGGTGAAACTGCTTGGCATCCAGCACGATCTGGCCGTCGGTGATGGAGATCAGGTTGGTGGGAATGTAGGCTGCCAGGTTGCCGGCTTCGGTTTGCGCAATGGGCAGGGCCGTGAGTGAACCACCACCCCGCTCGGGAGACAGCATGGCGGCGCGCTCAAGCAAGCGCGCGTGCAGGTGAAACACGTCGCCTGGGTAGGCTTCGCGGCCCGGAGGCTGCTGCATCAGCAAAGCCAGCTCGCGGTGGGTGGCGGCGTGTTTGCTCAGGTCGTCGATCACCACCAGGGCGTGTTGCCCACGGTCGCGAAAATACTCGGCCATCGAGAAGCCGGCAAAAGGTGCGAGCCATTGCAGGCCGGGTGCGGCGGTGCTGGCCGCGACGACGAAGATGGTGCGCTCGGGTGCGCCGAGCCGGTGCACGGCGTCGATCACGGCGCGCCGTGGCCTCCGACTTTTGCCCCACTGAGATGTACACGCAGATCAATTCGCTGTCGCGCTGGGCCAGCAGAGCATCGAGCGCCACCGACGTTTTGCCGGTACCACGGTCACCGATGATGAGTTCGCGCTGTCCGCGGCCCAGCGGGAACAGTGCGTCAACGGCCAGCGTGCCGGTGTGCACGGGTTCGCGGACGAGGGCCCGTTCGATGATGTTGGGCGCAGGGCGTTCAGCGGGCAGATGGTCTTCGGTCTCAACGGGCGGACCCTCGTCCAGCGGGCGGCCCAACGGGTCAACCACGCGGCCGAGCAAGCCTGGGCCGACCGGAACCTGCACCACGCCACCGCCCCGCGTGACGCGCTGGCCGGCGCCCACGCGGTCGGGCTCGTCGAGCAGCACGCAGGCGATGTGATCGGGCTCCAGACTCGCCGCATAACCCATGCGGCCCTCGGGAAAGTGCAGCAGCTCATTGAGCTGCACACCGGGCAGCCCGGTGACCTTGGCAATGCCGTCGGCGACGCTGTGCACGCGCCCGACTTCCTCGAATAGCTGGCGGGGTCAGAGGTCTGGCCGTGATGCGTGCCCAGGCGGCCGAGCGCCAGGGCGCGAGCATGTCGGCGATGGGGACTTCGCGCTCGCTCATGGGCTGGCTTGTTGCATGTCGGCCCGAGCAGCGGCCAGCTCGGCCGACCAGCTTTGCGACAACACGCCATGCTCGAAGTGCAGCTCGGCACCCCGCAGCAGCGACGGCCGGGTTTCTGCGCTGCAAGGCGACCGGGGCTCCCAGGGCACTGGTTGAGCTGCTCGCTGACCTTTGTGCAGCGTGGCGTCGCTGGGGGTGCTTGCGCTGACCAGGGTGACCGGGGTGGGACGCGTGTCGCCCAGCCAGCGCTGCCGGTCTTGCGCCGGCGTGGCGTTCAGGTGCTTGAGCAAGCCGTCGATGAAGTCGGTGTCCCCCAGCGGCGTGGGGCTGCTGTCGATCAGGCGCGTGGCCAGATCCACCGCCATCGACGACGCCTCGGTCATCAAGGTCTGACCAGCCTGCTGGCGTTCCTCACCGAGTGTTTTCGCGCCTCAGCCTGCTCGGCCTGTATGGCTGCTTTGGCGCTGGCCAGCAAGGCCAGCCGCTCGGTCTCGGCGCTTTGTCGCGCTTCGTTCAGCGGCCTCGCGCGGGGGTCTCGATCGCCGCATGCTCGGTGGTCAGCGCCTGACGCGCCTGTTCGGCCTGCTGCTGGGCTCGGACTTCGCGGCCGCGAGCGCTTCGGCGATGCGCTGTTGCCGCTTGTCGATCACGGCCATCAACGGCTTGTAGAGCAGCCAGCGCAGCAACGCCAGCAGCACCGCCAGATTGATCGCCTGCAGCAGCAGGGTCCAGAGATCGAGGTGCATGGTGTCAGGCCCTGCGTGCGGATCGCGTATGGACGGTGTGTGCCATGGTCACTTCACGAACGGGTTGGCGAACAGCAGCAACAGCGCCACCACCAGGCAATAGATCGCCGTGGTTTCGATCATGGCCAGGCCGACAAACAGCGTGCGCGAGATGGTGCTGGCGGCTTCCGGCTGGCGGGCCAGGGCGTCCATGGCGGCGGCCACTGAGCGGCCTTCGGCCAGGGCGGGTCCGATGGCGCCGAACGCCACGGCGAACGCAGCGCAAACGATGCTGCCCAATTGAAGCCAGGTGTTGTTGTCCATGGGATTTCCTTTCGATGCAAAAATGGTTCAGGATTCGGATTTGCCGGCGGCCGCTGCAATGAAGACCATGGCCAGAATCATGAAGATGTAGGCCTGGATCAGGCCGGTGAGCAGGTCCAGCGCCATGAAGGGAATGGGCACCAGCAGGCCCGCCAGGCCCAGCACCACGGCCGAGATGAACATGCCGCTCATGATGTTGCCAAACAGGCGCACGGTCATGGACAGCACGCGGGTCACCGCCTCCAGCAAGTTGAGCGGCAAGCACAAACAGGTTGGGTTGCGCGTAGCTCTTCATGTAGCCCCACACCCCATGGCGCTGCACGCCCCAGCCGATCACCGCGAAGAAGACCGACAACGCCAGCACCAGGTCGGTTTCCAGGGCCGCCGTGGGCGCTTCCGCACCGGGCACCAGGCCGGTGAGGTTGGCAAACAGGATGAAGAGGAACAGGGTGGCGATCAACGGCAGAAACGGCTCGGGATCGAGCTTCATGGTCGACCGCATTTCATCGCGCAAGGTGACGATCATGAGCTCGGCGAAGCTCTGAATGCGCCCGGGCTTGTCCACCGACAGGCGCCGGGTGGCCCACCACGACAGCACCACCATCACGGCCATCACGCCCCAGGTGGTGACCACCGGGCGGGTGATGAGCATGGGGCCGATCTGCCAGATCAGGTCGTGGTCAAAAGGATTGGTCTTCACGATGAGACCTCGCTTTCGGTGCCGCGCCGGACCTGCCTGATCAGCACGACGCGCGCCACCACCATGCCGAGTGCCAGTGCCAGCAGCGGCCAGGCGCCGAAGCGCACAGCCCACCAGCAACTGCCGGTGAGCACAGCGATGCGCAGCAACTGCACGGGCACCATCACGCGCCAGTTGGGGCCTGATGCGCCGACCAGGCGCTGGCTGAGCCAGTGCAGGGAGCCGAAATGCCACAGGCCCACGATCAGGCCGAGTCCAGCAAAGAGAAAGCAGATTCAAAGGGTTCATCATGGTTCGTGCATCCAGCGCCAGGCCGACCAGGCGCCCAACAGCAAGCCGAGGAAAAGCAGGGCGGCGGTGAAGGTGACGCCGGTGGTCAGCCAGCTGTCGATCCAGCGACCCAGCCATACGCCGAGCAGGGCCGGTATCACGATGATCCAACCGAGCACGCCGACGGCGGCAAACTGCCGCGCCAGAGTGGGTTCGCCGTCGCGCAGCCAGCGCTGGGCGGAGCCTGCCCGCCGGCGCACCTGCTTGAGCAAGACGCTGTTGGTGTCTTCCGGGTCTTTGGGCGGTGTGTCGTTGTTCATGGCCAGGTTCCCTTGAGGCAGCACGCCACCGGGCTTGGGCCGCACCAATTCGCGCAGAGTGCGCACCTCCAGTTGCTTGACCTGGCGGCGCGAGTCGTCTTCGGCCTGTTGGCGCTCGATGAGCTGGGCCAGCACCTCGTTTTCCAGCTGATCCAGATCGTCGCCCGGAATGGCTTCCCGGGTGGCAACTTCCAGCTCCACGCCGCGTCGCAGCGTCATCACGCCCCGGCGCACCGCGCAATGATGCCACCCCATCGCGGTCCTGCCAGCTCACCACGCCCGCACCGAGCACGGTCAGCAGATCGGTATGGCCCGGCCACAGGCCGAAACCCCCGCTGGCGTCTTCGGCGCGCAGCGACTTCACACCGGTGGCGTCCACGATCACCTGGCCCAGGCTGCTGAGCACGAGATGCAGGCCATCGGCGTGTGGGCCAGCTTGGGCGCGTCGGTTGAGGGCTGGTGTTCATGTTCGCGACCCGGGACCGGACATCGTCGAGATTGCCAGCCATGAAGAAGGCGCTCTCGGCCCAGTCGTCGCACTACGCCTTCAAGAATGGCGCGGCAACCTTTGAGCGTATCGGCCAGGGTGACCTGGCGACCGGGCTTGCCGGTAAACGCCTGGGTGACGGTGAACGGCTGGGTCAGAAAACGCTGCAGGCGCCGCGCACGGCCCACGAGGCGGCGGTCTTCCACGCTGAGTTCGTTGATGCCCAGCAAAGCGATGATGTCCTGCAGCTCGCGGTACCGGGCGATGGCCTCGCGCACATCGCGGGCCAGATCGCAATGTTCCGCACCGACCACCAGCGGGTCGAGCAACACGACTGCGAAGCCAGCGGGTCGATGGCCGGGTACATGCCTTCGGCGGCCAGCGCACGCGAGAGCATGATGCGGCTGTCGAGGTGGGCGGCGATGGTGGTGACCGCCGGGTCGGTGAAGTCATCGGCGGGCACATACACCGCTTCGATGGCCGTGACCGATGCATGTTCGGCGCAGGCGATGCGCTCTTGCACCGCCGCCACCTCGCTGGCCAGTGTGGGCTGGTAGCCGACCCGCGAAGGCAGGCGCCCGAGCAGGCCGGACACCTCCGAGCCCGCCTGCACGAAGCGGAACACGTTGTCCATCAGCAGCAGCACGTTGCGCTGCTGCTCGTCGCGGAAATACTCGGCAATGGTCAGCGCGGTCAGCGGGGTGCGCCAGCGCGCACCCGAGGGTTCGTTCATCTGCCCGAACACCAGCGCGCTGTTGGACAGCATGCCCGAGTCGTGCATGTCGAGCAGCAGTTCGTGGCCTTCGCGGCTGCGCTCACCCACGCCGGCAAAGACCGAGATGCCCTTGTAGGTTTCGGCCATCACATGGATCAGTTCCATCACCAGCACCGTCTTGCCCACGCCCGCACCGCCAAACATGGCCGCCTTGCTGCCCAGCGCCAGGGGCGCCAGCAGGTCGATCACCTTGATGCCGGTTTCGAACACCTCGACCGCCGCTCGGCGTTTTGACAAGGGCAGGGGCGCCTGGTGGATCACCCGGCGGGGCCCGCGTCTGCCGCGATCGGCCATCACCCGGCCGCCCCAGGACGTCGATCAACCGGCCCAGCAGGGCCTCGCCCACCGGCACGGCCAGCGGTGCGCCGGTGTCGCGCACGGATGCATGGCGCGCCAGGCCCTGGGTTTCCTGCAGCGCAACGGTGCGCACCGTGCGCTCGTCCAGGTCGGCTTCCACCTCCAGAACCAAGGGCAGGCCTTCGTCCCAAAGCGCTTCCAGCGCGTTGTGAATCGCGGGCAAGGGGCCGGGTTGAAACGCACATCGACCACGCCACCACGCACCGCCACCACGGTGCCGAGTGACTGCACGGCTCGCATGGATCCGTCTGGTTCGGATGGGCTGTCCATGGTCGGATGGGCCTTCAGGCCGATTGCGCATTGAGCCAGTGCGCGATCGGTGGCCAGTGTTCTGTCAAGGTGCGTGCGCCCATGAAGAGGCCAATGTGCCCACCGGGAATGGTGTCTTGCTGAATCTGTTCGGGTGGCGTGCCCACCAGTCGGGCGGCATTGAGCACCTGCTCGGGGGTGGTGATGTCGTCGCCTTCGCCGGCGAGCAGGTAGAGCGGGCAAGTGATGTGGCGAAGATTAAGCGTTCGGCCCAGCGCCACGAATGACCCTTGGCGAGCCGGTTGTCCTTGAACAGCTGCTGAATCACCTGCAGGTACCAGCGGCCGGGCAGGTCGATCGGGTTTTCATACCAGCGCTCGAATGTGTCTTGTTTGGCCAGGTAGGCGCGTCATCGATGTGCTCGTACAGGTCAATGTGGTCTTGCATGTAATGCTGCTCAGGATGCATGTTTTTCCAGCCTTGCAGCATGAACTTGCCCTGCATCAGACCGCCACCCAGCGCCACCAGTTCCTCGTAGAACGACGTGGTCGACGCTTGCACCATCTTGCGAATCGACCCGTTGCCGGCATCGGTGTCGATGGGGGCACCGGCGAGCACCAGAGATTCACCTTCTCGGGAAAGCGCGCGGCCAACATGGTCGATACCCAGCCGCCCTGGCACAGACCCACCAGATTGACGCGCCCGCCCAGATCGTCGATGGCGACCACCATGTCGGCGAGGTAGTTGTCGATTTCCAGATCTTTCATGTCGGGGGTGGCCGATTTCCAGTCGGTCAGGGCGACGTGTTGGACCCCGTTGGCCAGCAAAGTTTCCACCAGGCTTTGACCCTTGTGGTAGTCGGCGATGGCCGCGGTGTGGCCTGCATGGGGTGCGTCGACCAGTGTGGGCACGCCGTTGCCGGGCTGGCCGTAGTCGCGCAGCACCATGGTGCGCAGGTCGAGCCTCGTGGTCGTGGGGCGTGGCCAGCGTGGGCCTTCGGTGGCTGTGGATGCGGATTTCCTCGTCCACAAACTTGAGGTTCTTGGCATACAGCGCCGTGCCCTGTTGCAGCAAAGCGTTGGCCATGGCCATCGGCCAGAAGGCTGGCACGCTCATCCAGGCGTTGTCCGATGGTGAGGTTTCTTTTTGGCTGCTCGAGGACTTTTTCATCCGATTCATTCTTGCACCCCCAGCCACCAACGGGTTGATCTTTGACAAACAGTGGGGTGCTGTTGCGTTTGGCACCGATTGGGGGTGCCCAGCGGTGAGCGACGCGTCAGGCGGGAAGCGCGCTGAAGGTCAATCCCGCGCGCGCTTGCAGGCGGCTCTGCAATGCCGCACCCATGGCCGCCCCGGGCGTCCACACGCCGCCAGGTGTTTGCTCCCGGCTGGTTTCATTGATCAGGCACAGCGCAGTTTCTGTGATCAGCTTGCAGGTGGAGCCATAGCCCGGATCGCGGTCGCCCTTGACCATGGCGCTCAGCGTCTGGCCGCTGGCCGTCTGCCCGATGAACAGGAGCTCGTATTTGCCCGTTCTCGCGTTGCGCCAGGCTGGGACCCTCGCCCGGCTTGGGCAGCGCAAAACGGCGGATCAGGGCGCGCGTCGGGCCCGATGGCGAGCAGGATGTTTTGCAGCTTGGTGTTGCGCTCGGTCTTCTTGGCACGCTTGCTCGCCTTTTTCTCCTTTGCCGGTGAGCATGCGTTCGCTGTAGATGAAATCGGTGCCCCAGGGGTGGCCGAGCAGGGCGTGGGTGCGGTGCACGTTCTTGGTGTTGATGGGCGCCATCACGAAAGGCGCCGTCCAGCTTTGCGCCAGCTCGTCCCATTCGGCCACACCGTCGTTGGGTTGGCGCGGGCCTTTGAAGCCAGGTACCAGGGCGAAGGGGTTGCCCAGAATTTTGATCAGCGACTTGTCGCGGCCCACCGCCTCCATGGTGGCGAGCAGGCTGGCCGCCGTGCCGCCCGATGGCCCGCCCTTGATCAGCTTGACGCGGCCGTGCACCCGGGTGAGCGGTTCGCCAAAGGTTTTCAATGCATTGTTTTGCAGAAACAGCACGCCCAGATCGAACGGAATCGAGTCGAAGCCGCAAGAAAACACGATGCGCGCGCCGCTGGCGGCCGCCATCGGCTGCAGTTGCGGAATTTTCTGTGCCATCCAGCCGGGCTCGCCGCACAGGTCGACATAGTCGGTACCGGTTTCGGCGCAGGCGAGCACCAACTCGTTGCCCACCAATTGGTAGGGCCCCACGGTGGTGATCACAACGCGGGTTTGCGCCACCAGGGCTTTGAGCGCTGCGGTGTCGCTGGCGTCTGCCACCAGCAGGGGAAGGTCTTGGCCGATGCCCAGCTCGTCTCGCACCCGCTGCAGCTTGGCCAGGCTGCGCCCCGCCATGGCCCATGTCACCTCGCCTTGCGCGCCGTAGGTGCGGTGAAGGTATTCCGCCACCAGGCGCCCAGTGAAGCCGGTGGCGCCAAATATCACGATGTCATAACGTCTTTGCATGCCGCATCCTGACACAGCGATTCTGTGACGGGGGTCTTGGTCGTGACTCGCGAGGCTGCGGGTTGGATGCTCAGGTGTCTGGGCTCTGCTCGGGCATGTCGCTTTCGGTTGGCGTCGCCAGAGTGAAGCAGAAGGAGGCGCCTTGGCCCGGGGTCGATTCGGCCACGATGGTGCCGTGGTGCCGCTTGACGATCCGGTGCACAGTGGCCAGCCCGATCCCCATGCCGGGGAAATCCGATTCCCTGTGCATGCGCTGGAAGGGCTGAAAAAGCTTGCTGGCATGCTGGGCGTCAAAGCCTGAGCCGTTGTCGGACACGCAGAACCAATTTTTGCCATCGTGCAGGCGTGCATGGAATCCGATGCGTGCCTCCGGTGTCTTGCCGGTGTATTTCCAGGCGTTGTCGATCAGGTTGCTCATGAGCGAATCGAGCATGCGCGGATCGCCCGTGGCCATCAGCCCTGGCTCAACTTCGGTGACGACCTTGCGGTTGGGGTGGCTGCGGACCAGTTCGGCGAGACGCCGGGTGGCCAGTTCGGACAAGTCCACCGAAATCATTTGCATCTCATGGCGCGTGCTGCTCGACAGCGACAGAATGGCTTCGATCATGTCGTTCATGCGCAAGGTGGCCGCTTCGATTTGTTCCAGGTACTGCTGACCATCGGCGGGGAGTTGCGCGCCGTGGTCTTCTCTGAGCATGTGCAGGTAGGCGTTCATGGCGCGCAGCGGTGCGCGCAAATCGTGCGACAAGGTGTGGGCGAAGGCATCAAGTTCCTGGTTGGCCTGGCTGAGCTTTTCGGTCCGGTCTTTGACCCGCCTTTCCAGTGAGGCGTGCAGCGCCTGTATTTCGCTTTCTGCGCGTTTTTGCGCGGTCAGGTCGATCGCGTAGGTCAAGCGGGAGATGGCGCTTCCGCTCTCGTCGCGCGAGACGGTGCTTTGAACCCTGACCGGGAAGCGCGTGCCGTCTTTGCGCATGTGTTCGCCGGTGTATTCGAAGTGCGTCAGGTGCTGGCGCTCGATCAGTCCGGTCTTCATGCGTTCCCGGTGCTCGGGCGGCAGCAGCAGGGAGACGTGTTGACCGGCCAATTCTTCGGGTGTGTAGCCCCGTGCCCGCGCGAAAGCCGGGTTGGCCGCCAGGATGGTGTTGGTGGCGGGGTTTGCGATGACCAGTTGCAAATCGGCGTGCAAAAAGGCTTCGGCCCACAGTCTCAGATCGCTTTCGGCTTTGCGCAAGTCGGTCACATCGATGAAGCTGCCCAGCAGCCCGTCGGGCAGAAAGCTGCCCTGGGCTTGCACGTCGTGCACCCTGCCTTGTTTGTCGGTGACCTGGATCAGTCGGGTGCTCGTGCGCCGCCTGACCCCGCCTTCGTTGGATGTGACCTCGTTGCGCATCGCGCCCACGCGCTGGCGGTAGGCCGGGTCGGGGTGTGCCAGTTCCATCCATCGCTGGATGGTCGGGGCGTCTTCCATCGTGTAGCCAAACATCTCCTCGAATGCGGCGTTCTGGGCCACGACCACCCCATCGTGGTCGGTCAGGCGCATGCCGATGGGGGCATCCTGGAACAGCCTGCGGAAGCGGGCGTCGTTGCGCCGCGCTTTGGCGGCGGACGCGTTCAGCGCCGCTTGGGCCGCTTGAATTTCGGCGATCTTCAGTTGGCCGGGCTCGGCGCTGTCGGTGAGCGAAGCCAGCGATTGGGCCAGGTGCCGGCCGGCCAGTCGGCTGCCGAAGGCGCCGGCCAGTGCAGAGACCAGAATCAGGAGGGCCAGGGCGCCGCCCGAGGTCAGTATTGGCATGTAGCGAGCGCTGTTCGGTATGTGCAAAACCACTTGCCAGCGATCCGACCTGTGGGCCTTGACCGTGAACCGGCTCGGGACGAGCTCGCGGACGTCCGGGTTCGCGAGCTTTCTGGCCCGACATGCGCCAGGGTCTGGCCGGCGCCGTCGCGCAAGCCATGGTCCATCCGGCGGGCAGGTCGAAGCGCTCGATCAGGCTTGCTGGACTTGTCGACCTTCATGGCGCTCACCACGGCGTAGATGGCCCTGCCCGTCGCGCACGGCCGGGACCACGACCGCAGATGGCCGTGGTTTGACTGGGCTCGTTGATCCCGCCATCACTGACCGCCGGCTTCAAGGCGTCTCGATGGCCGCGGGCAAGGCCTGAAACCCGTCGGAGCGGATGGGCGCGCGGGGTACTCGGCGCCGTAGGGTAGCGAGGTGTTCATGCGCATTGGTAGGGCGCGCTGGCGCTCCAGGATCCGCCACGGGCTACCCAGAATCGTCTGGAGCTGTTGTCGCTTCCTGGTACAGCAGTGGCCATTCGGCCTGGTTTTCCAGGTGTGGCGACTGCGCGATGACCTGCAGCGCCTTGACGGTGGTCTGGATCTCCTGTGCCACCGCGCTCGCAAAATTGGTGACCAGTGCGCTGCGCCCTCGCATCTTGCTCTTCGCGAATCGACTGGGCGTTGTTGAAGGCCAATCCGGCCGCCAGCAGCAGCAAAGGCATGACCCCCAGCCAATAGAGCCGTATGAGGTACTTCTGGATCGGGATTCCGGCCGGGCTGGGTTGGCGCATGACGAAAGTAAGGGGACCTCGAAACGTGGATCGAGCGGATGGGCAATTGGCCTGGACGGCGCTTTCGCTCTCCACTCTTTATATAGGCATCCGACGGAAATCGAACGGGGCCCCTCGAAATTTGTGATGAGCGGCCCACGTTTTGCCCGCAATGTGGGGCAATTTGTTTTTGCTGAGCGTTTGCTTGTTAAAAATAGGGCGGGCTGCTACAGTTTCTGGCAATGAACACAGCGGACAAGGCATTGCCCCAAGAATCGACCCCCCGGCGCGCCCGCGGCCGCCCGCGCAAGACGCTGGACGAGCGCGACGATGGCAACCGCCGGCGCGAGTTGCTGAGCGCCGCCGCGCGCCTGTTTCGCCAGCGGGGATTCGCCGCCACCAGCACCCGCGACATCGCTGCGGCCGCCGGCATGCAAGCGGGTTCGCCCTTCTATCACTTCGAGAACAAGCAGGCCTTGCTGGCCGCGGTGATGCAAGCGGGCATGCGCAGCGCCTTGGAGCGGCAAAACGCAGCGTTGGCCCGGTTGGGCGAGGGCGCCACGGCGCAGGCGCGGCTGCAGGCACTGGTGCGCAACCATTTCGAGGTGTTGCTGGGGCCTGACAGCGATTTCATTCCTGTGATGCTGTACGAATGGCGCGCGCTGGACACAGCAGCAGGAAACCGAGATCAAGGCGCTCAAAGATGTGTACGAAGCGGCTTGGGGGCCGGTGCTCGACAGTCTGCACGCCGAGCGGCGGTTGTCTGGCGAGCCGACCTTGGCGCGGCTGATGATTTTTGGCGCCCTGAACTGGACTGTGCAGTGGTACCAGCCGCCCAAGGTGGCGGCAAGCGGCGCCGAGCAAGCTGCCGACCGCGTGGGTCTCGATGAACTCACAGCCAGCGCCCTGCAGCTGTTTTTGAAAGCGCCCAAATGATCCTCTTCGAGTCCAACTGGAACCCGCACAGCGAGCAGGCCCGCGATCGGGGTGAGGCCATGCTGCAGCGCATTGCCCAATTGCGCGCCATTGAAAGCCGCGCCGCGCAAGCTTCGGCCAAATCGCGGCCGGTGTTTGAAAAGCGCGGCCAGCTGCTGCCGCGCGAACGCCTGGCGCTGCTGCTCGATCCGGGCGCGGCGTTTTTGCCGCTCTGTTCGCTGGCCGGGTATTTGCAGGACACGCGAGACGCCGAGCGCTCCGTGCCCGGCGGCGGCATGTTGGCGGGTATCGGCTTTATCAGCGGCGTGCGCTGCATGGTGGTGGCCAGTGATTCGGGCATCGAGGCGGGCGCCATCCAGCCGCGTGGGCTGGAGAAGATCTTGCGGGTGCAGGAGATGGCGCTGGAAAACCGCTTGCCGTTTGTGCACCTGGTGGAGAGCGCGGGCGCCAACCTCACCAAGTACAAGGTCGAAGGTTTTGTGATCGGTGGCTCGCTGTTTCGCAACCTCGCGCGGCTCTCGGCGGCGGGTTTGCCGGTGATCACCGTGCAGCACGGTTCCGGCACGGCGGGTGGCGCCTACATGCCGGGTTTGAGCGACGTGGTGATCATGGTGCGCGGGCGTTCGCGCGCTTTCCTTGCGGGGCCGCCGCTGTTGATGGCCGCCACGGGCGAGGTGGCGAGCGAGGAGGAACTGGGCGGCGCCGAGATGCACACCAGCGTGTCGGGCCTGGGCGAGTACCTGGCCGAAGACGACCGGCAGGCGCTGGGGTTGGCGCGTCAGGTGATCGCGCAAACCGGCTGGGCACTGGAACGAACGCCAACAGCACCGCAGCCGGTGTTGCCGTCCGACGACCTGTTGGCCCTCATGCCCGCCCACCACCGCGAACCGGTGGACATGCGCGAGATCATGGCGCGCATTGCTGACGGATCGGCATTGCTGGAATTCAAACCGCTGTATGGCGCGGCCACGCTGTGTGTGCAGGCGCGCATCGGCGGCCATGCGGTGGGCATCATCAGCAACAACGGTCCCATCGACGTGGCGGGCGCCAACAAGGCCACGCACTTCATTCAATGGATGTGTCAGCTGGGCCATCCCATCATTTACCTGCAGAACACCACCGGCTACATGGTGGGCAAAGACAGCGAGCAGGGCGGCATGATCAAACACGGCAGCAAGATGATCCAGGCCGTGACCAGCGCCACCGTGCCGCAGATCACCGTCCAGTGTGGCGCCTCGTTTGGCGCAGGCAACTACGGCATGTGCGGCCGGGGCTACGCACCGCGCTTCCTCTTCAGTTGGCCCAACGCCAAGACCGCTGTCATGGGCGGTGAGCAGGCCGCGCGCACCATGCAGATCGTCGCCGAGGCAGGCATGAAGCGCAAAGGCATCGCGCCCGACCCGGCGCAGATGCAGGCGCAGTTCGACCAGATCGTGAAAGTGTTCGATGACCAGTCCGACGCGTTCTACACCAGTGGCCTGGTACTGGACGACGGCGTGATCGACCCGCGCGACACCCGCGCGGTGTTGAGCTTCTGCCTTGACACCTGTAGCGAGAGCGCGAACCGGCAGCCGAGGCCCATGCAGTTCTCTGTGGCCCGCATGTGAACCCATAAGAACCCAGGAGACACCCCATGCAATTCACCCACGAACACCGCGAAATCCAGAAGACGCTCAAGCGCTTCATCGACGAGCAGATCAACCCCCATGTGGACGAATGGGAGGCGGCAGAAATCTTCCCCGCCCATGAGGTGTTTGGGCAGATGGGCAAGTTGGGCCTGCTCGGTCTGACCAAACCCGAAGCCTTCGGGGGCTCGGGGCTCGACTACTCCTACAGCGTGGCCATGGCCGAGGCCCTGGGCCATATCCATTGCGGCGGCGTGCCCATGGCGATTGGTGTGCAGACCGACATGGCCACGCCAGCGTTGGCCCGTTTTGGCAGCGATGAACTGCGCGCCCAGTTTCTGGCCCCCGCGATCAGCGGTGAGGCGGTGGGCTGCATCGGCGTGAGCGAACCCGGCGCGGGCAGCGATGTGTCGGCGATCAAGACGGTGGCGCGCAAGGATGGCGACGACTACGTGATCAGCGGTCAGAAGATGTGGATCACCAACAGCCTGCAGGCCGACTGGATGTGCATGCTGGTCAACACCAGCGATGGCCCGGCGCACAAAAACAAGAGTCTGGTGATGGTGCCGTTGCGCGAAAACGGCAAACCGGTCAAAGGCTTTGAGGTGGGCCAGAAGATCAAGAAGATCGGCATGAACAGCAGCGACACCGGCTTGCTGTTTTTCGACGAGGTGCGCGTGCCGCAGCGCTACCGCATCGGTGCCGAAGGCGCGGGCTTCATCTACCAGATGCAGCAGTTCCAGGAAGAGCGCCTGTGGGCGGCGGCGAGCACGTTGCAAAGCCTGACCAACTGCATCCAGTGGACCATTGAATATGCGCAAGACCGCAAGCTGTTTGGCGCCACGCTGGCCGACCAGCAGTGGGTGCAGTTCAAGCTGGGTGAACTCAAGACCGAGGTGGAAAGCCTGCGCGCCTTGACCTACCAGGCCTGCGAGCATTACGTGGCGGGGGAAGACGTGACCGAGTGGGCGACCATGGCCAAGCTGAAAGCCGGGCGCCTGAACCGCGAGGTGCCCGACACCTGTTTGCAGTTCTGGGGCGGCATGGGCTTCACCTGGGACAACAAGGTTTCGCGCATGTACCGCGATGGGCGCCTGGCGTCGATCGGCGGTGGTGCCGACGAAGTGATGCTCGGCATTCTCGCCAAGACCATGGGCATCGCCAAAAAGCCGCGCGGCTGAACGCCATGAAAAAACTGTTGATCGCCAACCGGGGAGAGATCGCGCGCCGCGTGATCCGAACCGCCCACGCCATGGGCCTGTCGACGGTGGCCGTGTATGCAGACCCCGATCGCGATGCGCTGCACGTGCGCGAGGCGGGCAGCGCGGTGGCGCTGGGCGGTAGCGCTTCGGCCGACACCTATTTGCGCATCGACAAGTTGCTTGCAGCGGCCAAGGCCAGCGGTGCCGATGCGGTGCACCCTGGTTATGGCTTTCTGAGCGAGAACGCCGAGTTTGCGCAGGCCGTGGCGGACGCAGGCCTGATCTGGGTGGGGCCGCCGTCAGCGGCGATTCGCGCTGTGGGCAGCAAGTCCGCGGCCAAGGCCTTGGCCGCAGAAAACGGCGTGCCTTGCTTGCCAGGCTACAGCGGCAGCGATCAGGAAGAAGCCACCTTCGTTCGCGAAGCACAGCGCATCGGCTTTCCGCTGATGGTCAAGGCGGTGGCGGGCGGCGGCGGGCGTGGCATGCGGCTGGTGACGGCGGCAGAAGCGTTGCCGGCGGCCTTGCACGGTGCGCGCTCCGAAGCATTGGCCGGGTTTGGCAATGGCGATCTGTTGATCGAGCGGGCCATATTGCGGGCGCGCCATGTGGAGGTGCAAATCTTTGCCGATCAGCATGGCCATTGCATTCACTTGGGCGAGCGCGATTGCTCGGTGCAGCGGCGCCACCAGAAGATCATCGAAGAAGCGCCCAGCCCTGCGGTCTCGCCCGAGCTGCGCGAAGCGCTGGGGCGCAGCGCCGTGGCGCTGGCGCAGGCGGCGGGTTATGTGGGCGCGGGCACGGTGGAGTTTTTGCTCGATGAGGGGGCGGCGGGCGAGCTGGGCGAAGCCAGCGTCGGGCCCAGTCATTTCCTGATGGAAATGAACACACGCTTGCAGGTAGAGCATCCGGTGACCGAAGCGCTCACCGGCTTGGACCTTGTGGAGTGGCAATTGCGCGTTGCGCGAGGCGAACCCTTGCCATTGGCGCAAGCAGACGTGCGGCTTGAAGGCCATGCCGTCGAAGTGCGTTTGTGTGCCGAAGATGAGCGCCACATGCCGCAAACCGGCACGGTGCAGGGCTTCCAGGCGCCGCCCACAGGCACGGGCGGTGTGCGGTTTGACCACGCCATTGAGCAGGGCCTGGTGGTCACGCCCCATTACGACGCGATGCTCGGCAAGCTGATTGCCCATGCGCCTTCGCGCGTTGAGGCGCTGGACCGCCTGACGCATGCCCTGTGCCAAACCCGCGTCTTGGGCCTGCAAACCAACCGGGCCTTTCTGACCGCTTGCCTGTTGCACCCGGTCTTTCGCTCGGGTGAAGCGCTGATTCCATTTTTGGACGAGCAGGGCGAGACTGTGCGCGAAGCGCTGTCGTTGGAGGCAGGGTCGGACGCCGAATGCGTTGCGGTGCTGGCGATGGTGTACGCGCGCTCGGCGCCCGCCTCGGCACTGCCTTGCCCCTATGCGCGGCCTGTGCGGCTGACGCTGCTGGGGCGCGAAGTGGTGTGTTCGGTGCAAGAGATGGGCGGCGGCCATGTGCGGCTGGCCAATGCCGAGAGCGAGTTGGCAGCCCATGTGGCGCCGCTCGGCGGTGGCGCGCCCGGCCGCCGCATCACGCTGGAAGGCCAGGACTGGCAGGCCTTTGCCGTGGAAGTGTCCGCCGGCCACTGGCATGTGCAGCTCAGTGGTGGTCCGCTGGCCATCGCTCAAGACCTCTGGTTGACCGATCTGAGCCTGGCGCCCAGAACCGATGGCGGCGCTGGCCAGCAGGTGCGCGAGTTGCGCGCGCCTTTCAACGGCAAGCTGATCGGCTTGAAGGTGCAGGCGGGTCAAAAGGTGGCGCGGGGTGATGCCTTGCTGGTGATCGAATCGATGAAACTGGAGCACACGCTCGCCGCGCCGCGCGATGCGGTGGTTGCCGAAACGCTGGTGGACGCCGGACAGCAGGTGGCGCCGGGGCAGTTGTTGCTGCGCTTTGAAGCGGAGGCCGCGCCATGAGCGGGCCTGTGGACGGCGCCACGTTTTCGCCAGAAGACCAGCGGGCGCTGATCGATACCGTGGAGCGCTTCGCCCGCGAAACCGTGGCGCCCAACGTGAACGCGTGGGACGAGGCGGGTGAGTTCCCGCGCGCGATCTACCGGCGTGCGGGCGACCTGGGTTTGCTGGGGCTGGGCTATCCCGAAGCCCTGGGCGGCACACCCGCGCCCTGGTCGGTGCGCAATGCCGTGTCGCAAACACTGGCCCGCGTGGGCGGCAGCGGCGGCTTCATGGCCAGCCTGTTTTCGCTCAATATCGGGTTGCCTCCGGTCATGGCGCACGGCGCGGTCGCCTTGCAACAGGCCGTGGTGCCGGCCGTGTTGCGCGGCGAAAAAATTGCGGCGCTGGGCATCACCGAGCCCGGTGGCGGCTCCGATGTGGCCGCGCTCAAAACCTCCGCGCGGCCCGATGGCGACCATTACGTGGTCAATGGCGAAAAGGTGTTCATCACCTCCGGCATGCGCTGCGACTGGATCACGCTGGCCGTCAGAACCGATCCTGAAAGCAAAGGCGCCAGCGGCATTTCCATGCTGCTGGTGGACTGCAACGCCCCCGGCGTTTCGCGCACACGGTTCGACAAAATGGGCTGGCTCTGTTCCGACACCGCGCACCTGCGCTTTGACAACGTGCGCGTACCCGCCGCGAACCTGATCGGTGAAGAGGGCGGTGGCTTTCGCATCATCATGGGCAACTTCAACGGAGAGCGACTCGCCATGAGCGCCATGGCGCTGGGCTTTGCACAGGCCTGTTTCGACGAAGCCCTGGCCTGGGCGCGCCAGCGCCAGACCTTTGGGGCAGCGCTGATCGAGCGCCAGGTGATTCGCCACAAGCTGATGGACATGCAAATGCGCATCCAGTCCACCCAGGCCTGGGTCGATGCATTGGGCGCGCGGGCAGATGCGGGCGACCAAGGGCCGGAATGGGTCGCGCAGGTGTGTTTGCTCAAGAACCACGCCACCCAGGCCATGCAGTTTTGCGCCGATGCCGCCGTGCAGATTCTGGGGGGCATGGGCTATATGCGCGGCACCGTGAGCGAGCGCATTTACCGCGAAGTCAAGGTCATGATGATCGGCGGTGGCGCCGAAGAAATCATGAAAGACCTGGCTGCAAGACAATCGGGCATATGACCAAAAAAAATACAGACATTCCTACCGGTATCGAGTTCGAACCCGCGTTCGTGGCGGGGCTCAAAGACATTTTTGAGACCAAGATCGTGTTCAACCAGGTGCTGGGCCTCAACATCACCAGCCTCAAACCCGAGCGCGTGATCGCCACCATTGCCATGAAGCCGGAACTGGTGGGGCACTACAGCCACAACCGGTTGCACGGCGGCGTGATCAGTGCCGGGCTTGACGCCATGGGTGGCCTGGCCTGCATGGCCGCCATCGGCGCGCGCCACATGGACGAGTCGCCCGAGCAGCGCCTGCACCGCTTTGGCAAGCTCGGCACCATCGACCTGCGTGTGGACTACCTGCGCCCAGGCATTGGCGAGCGTTTCGAATTGCGCGCCGAAGTCATGCGGCTGGGTTCGCGCGTGGCGTCTACGCGCATGGAATTCTTCGGTGCCGACGGCAAACTGCTGTCGACAGGCTCCGGGGCCTACATCGTCTCCTGAAACCCGTGAACGCAACCGCCCAGCCGATGCCGCGAGGCGCCTTCCAACGCTGGGCGCTGCGCGTGTGGGCCATGCCCACCTCGCTCGTGGGCGTGTTGCTCGGTCTCGCCTGTTTGCCCTTTGGCGCCCGAGCCCGTTGGGTGGGCGGCGCACTGGAAATCGCCGCCCTGAAACAAGCCCCCCAGCGCCGCTGGCCCTTCGCCGCCATCACCCTCGGCCACGTTATCGTCGGCACCCACGCTGGGGAGCTCGAGCGCCTGCGCGCGCATGAGCAGGTGCACGTTCGGCAATGCGAACGCTGGGGCCCGCTGTTTCTGCCCGCGTATGCCTTGGCCGGTGTCTGGCAATGGGCGCGGGGCCGGGATGCGTATTGGGACAACCCGTTTGAGGTGGAGGCGCGGCGCACCGAAGAAGCCTCATAGGCCGGCCTCAGCGGTCGGTTTGGGCTGACCGCCGCGACCGAAATGCGGGCATGTCCGAAACCATGCCGCCGCACTTCGCCCGCGCTGCACACATCGCCAGTCGGCCTATTGCATGGAACTCAGACCAAAGAGGTTGCCTTCTGTGTCTTCGCACAGCGCTACCCAGCCAAATTCCCCGATAGAAAACTTGGGCCGCAGCACCTTGCCGCCCGCTGCCTCCACGCGTGACGCCTCAACGGCGCAATCTTCCGCACTGAAGTACACCATGGTGCCCCCTGGGCCAGGCTGGCCATGGGGAGATTTCACCAAGGCCCCGCCCGCGCCATACACGGCCATGTCGGTGGGGAAGGCCATCATCTGAGTTTCACCGGTCGGGTCGCCAATGGACTCCATTTTTTGCTGCAACACAGCTACATAAAACGTGACCGCCCGATCCATGTCATTCACATAGATATCAAACCATCCGATTGCATTCGACTTTGCCATTTGGGTACTCCGTTGTCGTTGAAGGAGCGGCCAGTTTATGAAGCGAGCGGCTGTGTGTATTGTGTAAATCAGACATCGAACTTGTCGGCGTACTTCGCCGGGGTGTAGCCAGTCACCTTGCGAAAGGAATGGATGTAGTGCGATTGGTCGGCATACAAATCCAGGTAGTGCTGCTTGAACGATTGCTGAATGCGCAGCACTTTCAGCAGGTCGTGAGGCGCGAATCCGGTTGTTTGCTTGAGTGTTCTCTGCAACTGGCGAGGTGACAGGCAAGCCGCTGCTGCCATGTCTGCCACGGTGTTGATGGCGTCCAGGTGGGTGAGAATTTTTTCGGTCACAAAGTTGCTCTCGGCCAGTTTTTCGTCGATGAACCACTGCACCAGAGTGGACATGCGCTTTTGCTTGTCGGCGAAGTCGGGCGTCTTGGCGAGTTGCTTGCAGGTGGCCACCAATGGCAACCCACCTTCGTATGGGCTGCCGACAAACCGGTTTGCGATTTCCTGGCGGTTGCCCTGCCACACGCCGGGCAGCAGTTCGATGCCCACGTAGTGAAATGACCTGCCGAGATTGAGCACTTCAGACGTGGTGCGCAATGCGGTCACCCCCGCGATTTCGGTATCGGTCTGGTTGAACAGGATGTTCACGCAGGCGTCGGGTACTGCGTGCAGGCAGAAGTCGGCGTCGAGGTCTGCTTCGGTTTTTAGCTCCCAGTAGCAATGCACCAGGCCGGTCAAATGCTTGGGAGGTTTTGCCAGCGAGTAGCACACTGAGCGGGCAGATTTCTCGATGCCATCTTGAATAGGTTCGTACATGGGAACGCTTGAAGTCTGGAAATTTTTCAGGTTTGAAGAACCACCAGCCTGCTGCACGATGGTGGTGCTGGCCATGGCCTTATCGAAGCGGCCAGCATGTTCAATGTTGGCTGGGGGCGAATGGGTCGTGGCGAGTTTGTCTTGGCATTCGAAGGTGGCGACAGTGGGTGGGTGCATTTTGATAGGAAGCGAGCGTGTGTGAGCGTCCTGCATACCAACGGTCCAACAGAGGCCTGTGGCCAGGATCACTCACGAGTGGCCTGGTCAGACGACAAAAAAAGCCGCCATCGCATGGAGCGAGGCGGCTTTCGCACATGGCCTGACTGATCAGGCGGAGCGTTACCTGATGGCGAGCATTTGCATCACTTGTGGATGTACTCTGAAACCACTTTCCAGCGGCCGTTTTCGATCAGCGACATGCGCACGGAATCGCTGCCCAGTCGTTTCTTGTCGGTGAAGGTCATTTCGGCGCTGCCGAACATGTCGGCTGGGTACTTCATGCTGTCCATGACCTTGATGAAGCTGTCGGTGGTGAGGTTCTTGCCGGCCTTGCTGGCAGCGACCAGGAAGGCATCGATCGCGTTGTAGCCGTAAACCGAGAAGACGGTGGGCTCTTCATTGAACTTGGTCTGGTATTTGTTGGCCCAGAAACGGATGGGCTGCGAGGCCGCATCGAGGTAGGGGTTTTGCACGGTCATGGTGGCGTAGAGGCCATCCATGGCGGCCCCGCCGCCGAGTTTGTGAATCAGGTCGGTGTAGGCAGCGCTGGAGCCCAAGAAGATGGGGTTGAAGCCCAGGCGTTTGGCGGTGGCGATGGCGCCGATGGTTTCGCGGATGATGGTGCCGAGCACGACCATGTCGCACTTCTCGGAAGCCAGTTTTTGAATCTGTGAAGAGAAATCGGTGGCGCCGCGCTTGTAAGAGGTGGATTCGGCCAGCGTCATGCCGGCTGCCTTCAAGCCGTCTTCTGCGCCTTTCAACACCTCGATGCCGAAGTCGTCATCCTGGTACATTGCGCACACTTTTTTGGCGCCTTTTTCCTTGGCCAGTTTGGGCGCGCCCAGCAGCATCTGGTCGTAGTAGGGCGCTGCGTAGGAATACTTGAGTCTGTGGAAGGGCTCGTACATCTGGCGCGCGGCTGTGACCGGGAACCAGTTGATCACGCCTTTCTGGAATTGCACGGGCATCGCGGCCATGTTGGTGGCGGTGCCCAGGTGGCCGATCATGGCAAAGATCTTTTCCTGATTGACCAGCTTTTGCGCGGCAAGCACGGCGCGGCGAGGGTCGTAGGCCGAGTCTTCGACGAGCAGCTTGATCTTGCGGCCATTCACGCCACCCTGTTCGTTGGCTTCGTCCACGCGCAGCATCATGCCCAGGCGAATCTGCTTGCCAAAGCCCGCGATGGGGCCGGAGAGATCTTGAATGGATCCGAGCACGATCTCGTCTTTGCTCACGCCTTGATCGGCCAAGGCGGTGCCGGCGGCAAGTGCGAGGGCGGCGCTGAGCAGTGTGAGTCGGGTCTTGTTCATGGGGCTTGTCTCCTGGGTGGGTGGGGAATTGTGTTGTCTCGCTGGGGAGAGATCAGTTGGCGTACATGGCTTGAATTTGCGGGGCGTACTTCTCTTGCACCAGTTTGCGTTTGAGCTTCATCGTGGGGGTGAGTTCCTCGTCCTCGGCCGTGAGCTGGGTATCGAGCAAGAAGAACTTTTTGATCTGTTCCACGCGGGCAAACTTCTTGTTCACGCCGTCGATCACTTCCTGAATCACCTGCTGCACCTCGGGCGCCCGGGTGAGGCTGGCGTAGTTCGAGAAGGGCACGTCGTTGTCTTGCGCAAACTTTTCCACGTTCTCCTGATCGATCATGATGATCACGGTGAGGTAGGGCAACTTGTCGCCGATCACCACCGCGTCTGTGATGTAGGGCGAGAACTTCAACTCGTTTTCGAGTTCGCTCGGGGTGATGTTCTTGCCGCCTGCGGTAATGATGATGTCTTTCATGCGGTCGGTGATGCGGAAAAACCCTTCCTCATCCACCACGCCCACATCGCCCGTGTGCAGCCAGCCGTCTTTGTCGATGGTTTCGGCCGTCTTCTCGGGCAGGTTGAGGTAACCCATGAACACATTGGGGCCGCGCACCAGGATCTCGCTGGTCAACGGATCGAGCCGCACCTCGTTGAAGTCGGCGGCCGGGCCGATGGAACCGGGTTTGATTTTGTCCGCCGGTATGCCTGTGGAGGCGCCGCAGGTTTCCGTCATGCCCCAGACTTCCAGCATGGGCAGCCCCAGCGCCAGGTACCAGCGCACGAGCTCGGGCGAAATGGGCGCAGCGCCCGTGACCAGAAAACGTGCCCTGTGGATGCCGATCAACTTGCGCACGTTGTCGAGCACCAGCAGCCGCGCCACGCGGAATTGCAACTTCAGGCCGCCCGATACCGCTTCGCCTTTCAACACCCGATCGGCCACGCGCTGGCCCACACCAATGGCCCAGGCGTAGGCGGCCTGCTGCAGGGTGCCGGCCTCCTTGAGCGTGATCATCACGCCGGAATAGAACTTCTCCCACACGCGCGGCACGGCGGTGAACACCGTTGGCGCGATCTCGCGCACGTTTTCCGGCACGGTTTCGGGGTTCTCCACGAAGTTGAGCTTGGCGCCGGTGTAGAGCGAGAAATACTCGCCGCCCATGCGCTCGGCGATGTGGCACAGGGGCAGGAAGCACATGCACTCGTCGCTTTCGTCGCGCGCGATCAGGGTGTTGTAGCCCTTGACGGTGTAGACCAGGCCCTCATGGCTGTGCATGGCGCCTTTGGGGCGGCCGGTGGTGCCCGAGGTGTAGACGAGAATGGCCAGGTCCTTGGGCTGGCAGGCGGCGACGCGTTCGTCGAGTGCGCCGGCATGCTGTTGCAGGTGTTCGCGCCCCAGTGTGCGCAAGGCGTCCAGGCTGATGACTTGCGGGTCGTCGAAATCGCGCAGGCCTTCCATGTCGAACACGACGATTTTTTTCAGCAGGGGAAGTCGCTCGCGAACCTCCAGCGCTTTGTCAAGCTGTTCATCGTTCTCGACGAAGAGGAAGGTGGTCGACGAGTCCTGACACAGGTACTCCACCTGTTCTGCAGCGTCGGTCGGGTAAATGCCGTTGGAAACACCATTGGCGCTCAAGACCGCGAGGTCGCACAAAACCCATTCGATGTTGGTGTTGGACAAAATGGATGCGGTTTCGCGCGACCCGAATCCCAGCGCCATCAGCCCGTGGCCAATCTCGCGCACGGCATTGGCCGTCTCGTTCCATGTCCAGGTGCGCCAGATGCCGTAGTCTTTCTGGCGCATCCACACGTTGGGGCCACGGGCCTTCACCGCGTTCCAGAACACGGCGGGAATCGTGTCGCCCTGCATGACCACGTTGGGCTGCGGCTGAATGGCAGAGAGGTCCCACAAATAGCTCATACTCGCGGTATCCAAAAAATCCGTCGTCACCCAAGGCCGTGTGCGAATGATGGGTTCGCATCCCAGGGCACCGCCGGGCCGGCTTCGCCGGACGGCCAGTGTCGCCCCCTTGAGGGGGTGAGCGCGAAGCGGCGCAGGGGTGGGTCATCTCTCATCTCCAGTTCTTTTTCTTCTTCCAGCGGCGGTCGGCGCGAACGCCTTCTTCTTTCATGCCGAGGTAGAACTCTTTGATGTCGTCCTTTTCCCGCAGCTTGGCGCAGGTGTCTTCCATCACGATGCGACCGTTTTCCAGCACGTAGCCATAGTCGGAAGCGTTGAGCGCCATGTTGGCGTTTTGCTCGACCAGCAAGATCGTCGTGCCGCGCTCGCGGTTGATGCGCACGACGATTTCAAAGATCTCTTTGGTCAGTTTGGGCGAAAGGCCCAGACTGGGTTCGTCGAGCAAGATCAGATCGGGGTTGGCCATCAGTGCGCGGGAGATGGCCAGCATCTGCTGCTGCCCGCCCGAGAGCAACCCGGCGTCTTGCGCGGCGCGCTCGCGCAAGATGGGGAAGTAGTTGAACACCACCTCCATGTCGCGCGCCACGCCATCGCGGTCTTTGCGGGTGTAGGCGCCCATCAGCAGGTTGTCGCGCACAGACAGCAGCGGGAACACTTCTCGGCCTTCGGGCACGTGCATCAGTCCTTGCTGCACGATCAAGGCGGGGTCGAGTGCCGTGATGCTTTCGCCCTTGAACTCGATGGAGCCTTTGCGCGGATCGATGATGCCGCTGATGGTTTTCAGAATGGTGGTTTTGCCCGCGCCATTGGAGCCCAGCACGGTGGCGATCTCGCCCCGGCGCACCTGCAGGCTGACGCCTCGGATCGCCTTGATGGGGCCGTAGGCGCTTTCGACGTTGAGCAGTTTGAGCACCGCGTTGTCGGTCATGGGAACAGTCATGGTGCCCCCACGCTTGTTGCTGCGCAAACGACGCTGCCCCCCAGGGGGGCTATCGAACCTTGGGGCGGCCCTGCGGTTCTCATGCTGCCTCCTTTTTGTGGTTTTCGCGGCGCAGGCCAGACACGTCATCGACCGAGCCCAGGTAGGCTTCGATCACGCCAGGGTCGTTTTGCACCTCGGTGGGCGTGCCGCTGGCCAGCTCTTCGCCCATGCTCATGGCCAGCACGCGGTCGGACACCTTGGACACCAGGCTCATGTCGTGCTCGACCATCAAGACGGTGATGCCGAGTTCGTTCTTGATGTCGGCGATCCAGAAGGCCATGTCGTCGGTTTCTTCCACGTTCAGGCCAGAGGAAGGTTCATCAAGCAGCAGCAGCTTGGGTTCGGTGCACAGCGCGCGGGCCAGTTCCACCACCTTGCGAATGCCATAGGGCAGCCCGGCAACCATCGACTCGCGGTGGTGTTGGAGGTCCAGGAACTCGATGATTTCTTCGGCTTTTTCCCGGGCCTCGATTTCGGCTGCGCGGGTCTTGCCGGTGAAAAAGAGCTCGCTGAGCAGGCCAGTCTTGCGATGCGTGTGGCGGCCAATCAGCAGGTTTTGCAACACCGTGGCGTGTTCGAACAGCTCGATATTTTGAAAGGTGCGCGCGATGCCCAGGTTGGCTATCTGGTGGGGTTGCTGATCGGTCAGGCGCAGCATGCCGCCTTTGGGGTCGGCGAAATCGATCGTGCCGGTCGTCGGCGTGTAGATGCGGCTGATCAGGTTGAACACGGTCGTCTTGCCCGCGCCGTTGGGCCCGATCAAGGTGAACACCTCGCCGCGCTTCACATCGAAGCTCACGTTGTTCACCGCCAGCACGCCGCCAAAGCGCACGCTGAGGTTCTTCGCTGAGAGCAAGAGTCCTCCCGCGCCGCCTGCGGCGTCATCCCCCAGGGGGCGGCGCTGGTGGCCCGGCGAAGCCGGTTCAGCGGCGCCATGGGTTGGTGCCTGATTCTCCGTTGAGGTGTGGGCGTGCTTCATTTCAATCTGTCAGACTTTTGGAACGCTTTTTGCCGCTTGAACATGCCTTTGCGGTAGAACGGGAAGAGTTGGAAATAGGTGCGGATCTTCAGCCATCGGCCGTAGAGACCCATGGGTTCAAACAGCACGAACGCGATCAGCACCAGGCCATACACCGTGCCTTGCAAGCCGGCGGCCTGGCCAATGGCATCGGGCAGAAGATCTTTGCCCAGCGCGATGAGCTGCGGCATCACGATCAGGAAGATCGCTCCGAGGAAGGCGCCGTGTATGGAGCCCAGACCACCAATGACCACCAGCAGCAGCAGGTCGATCGACTGGATGATGCTGAACTGCTCGGGGGAGAGGAACATGATCTTGTGGGCGTAGAGCGCGCCGCCCACGCCCGCCAGCGCGGCCGACAGCGCAAAGCTCAGCGTCTTGTAGCGCGCCAAGTGAATGCCCATGCTTTGCGCCGAGATTTCGGAATCGCGGATCGCCACAAAGGCCCGGCCCGTGCTGGAGCGCATCAGATTGACGATGGCCAGCGTGGCGATGATGGTGACCACCAGGCAGAGAAAGTAGAACTCGTTGGTGGTGTCGAGCTGCCAGTCGCCGATGGCGGGGAAGTTGACCGAAAGCCCGGCGTTGCCGCCGGTCATGCTTTCCCAGCGCGCCATGGCCTCTTCCACGATGAAGCCAAACGCCAGCGTGGCCATGCCCAGGTAAATGCCCTTCACCCGCAGGGCGGGCAGGCCGACGACCATGCCCACGGCTGCGGCCAGCAGGCCTGCGCAGGCCAGGGAAATCGGGAAGGGCACGCCTGCATTCACCATGATGGCTTCGGTGTAGGCCCCCACGCCGAGGAAGGCCGCATGGCCCAGGGAGAACAGACCGGTAAAACCGGCCAGCAGCATCAGGCCCAGGCCCACGATGGCGTAGATCAGCACGAAGGTGAGCTGGGCCAGCCAATACTCATCGATCGTCCAGGGCGCGATCAGCAGACCCAGGACCAGCAAGCTGTACCAGAAGACATGGCCGCCATGTTTGGCGAGCTTGATGTCTTGGTTGTAGTCGGTCTTGAAAATGAAACGCATCTGGAGTCAGACCTTCTTGCGGAGTTTTTCGCCGAACAGCCCGTTGGGCTTCAACACGAGCATCAACAGCACGACGATGTAGGGCGCGATGTCTTTGAAACCTTCGGGCAGGTAGAACCCTGCCACGGCTTCCACGATGCCGATCACCAGGCCGCCGACGATGGCGCCAGGCAGGCTGCCAAAACCACCCACCACGGCGGCGGGGAAGGCTTTGAGCCCAATGAAGCCCATGTTGGCGTGCACAAAGGTGATGGGTGCGAGCAGCAGACCGGCGATGGCGGCCACCGCTGCGGCCAACCCCCAGACCAGGCCGTTGATGCGCTGCACCGGGATGCCCATGTAGTAGGCGGCCAGCTGGTTTTGTGAAGCCGCCTGCATGGCGATGCCCAGCTTGGTGTACTTGAAGAGGGCGAACAGGCCGCCACACAGAATGGCCGTGGCGAGAATGACCACGATCTGCTCGGCCGAGACCACCAGCGAGCCCATGTTCAACACCTGACCGGCGTAGGGCACGTCGAGCGTGTGGGTATCGGTGCCGATGTTGGGGATCATGGTGATCACCCCGCGCAAAACGTATCCCACGCCGATGGTCAGCATCACGATGGAAAAGGCGGGTTGGCCGAGGATGGGCCGTATCACCAGCCGCTCGATCACCACACCAAAGAGACCCATGCCGATGATGGCCGCGGGCACGGCGAGCCAGAAGGGAAAGCCCATGAGCGTCATGGCGAGCATGCCGCCAAAGGCGCCGACCATCATCAGATCACCCTGGGCGAAGCTGACGGTTTCCGTGGCTTTGTAAATCAGCACGAAACCCAGGGCGATCAAGCCATAGATGCAGCCCTGAGCGATGCCGCTGATGAGCAACTGCAGCAATTGCACGTTGTGGTCTCCTGTTGTTGGGCCGGGCGAGTGCTGCATCGAAGTGCACGCCCGTCCCTTGGTTTGCCTCAGTTATATCGGGCTTGCACCCAACTGACGCTAGGGTTCTCCCCCATCGCGTGTCGCAAAGGCGCCTTCACCATCCATTGACGGGTCGAGCGACGTCCGCGCGGCATGCATTGACAGGAGATACACATGGAAGAAGCGCCTGGCGTGGTGGTTGAGCGACTGGGTTTTGTCTGGGTGGTGACGCTGCAAAGGCCGTCCGTGCGCAATGCGGTCGACAGCCAGACCGCCCAGGATTTGCAAGCGGCCTTCCTGGCTTTTGAAGACGATGCCGAAGCCCGGGTGGCGGTCTTCCACGGTGCGCACGGCCACTTTTGCGCGGGCTGGGACTTGCAGCACGGGGCGCGCGTTGCGGCAGCGCAAGGGGCCAGCGATCTCGCAGGCTTGGACTTCGAGAGCTCAGATCGGCGGGCGCTGGGCCCGATGGGGCCATCGCGGCTGCGTTTGTCCAAGCCTGTGATCGCGGCGGTCAGCGGTGCGGCTGTCGCTGGCGGCATGGAACTGGCGCTGTGGTGCGACCTGCGCGTGATGGAAGAAGACGCCTACTTCGGCGTGTACTGCCGCCGTTTTGGCGTGCCACTCATCGACGGTGGCACCGTGCGCCTGCCGCGCCTGATCGGCATGGGCCATGCCATGGACCTCATACTGACGGGCCGCAAGGTGGCGGCCAGCGAAGCTTTGCAGATGGGCCTGGCGAACCGTGTGGTGCCCAAAGATCAGGCGCGCGAAGCGGCCCTGGTTTTGGCGCAGCAACTCGCTGGCTTTCCACAGGCCACGATGCTTGCCGACCGTGAGAGCGCCTATGCGCAGTGGGACCTGCCTTTGGGTGAGGCTTTGCAGCAGGAGTGGCAACGAGGGCGGGAGCGCCTACCCGATGCGCTGGAGGGTGCGGTGAAGTTCGCGTCAGGACAAGGCCGCCATGGCCAGTTCTGAGCGGGCGTCAGTCAGCGCGGAATCGGCCGTGGCTTGCCGTGGTCGTCGATGGCCACATAGGTCAGGCTGGCCTCGGTCACCTTCACATAGGCGCCCTGGGTGCGGAAGCGTTCTGCGAACACCTCCACCTGCACGGTGATCGAGGTGTTGCCGATGCGCTCCACATGGGCGAAAAAGCTCAGGATGTCGCCCACGCGCACCGGCTGCTTGAAGATGAACTGGTTCACCGCCACCGTGGCCATGCGGCCCTGCACGTGGCGCGCCGGCAGCACCGAGCCGGCCAGGTCGACCTGGGCCATGACCCAGCCGCCAAAGATGTCGCCGTTGGCGTTGCAGTCGGCGGGCATGGGGATGACCTTGAGCACGAGCTCACGGTCTGGCGGGAAGGGCACTTTCAGGGCGGGGGCTGGATTCGTCGGACATGGGCACAATGGTGGTTTCAACTGTCCGCCATTGTCCTGCATGCGCCCGTCTTCCGCTTCCTCCCATCCCGCCGTCACCCAGACCGCCGCCGAGCGCGCGCGCGAAGTCCGAACAGCGCCGCTCCGACTGGGCCACGCTCTCGCGCCTGTTTCCCTACCTGTGGGAGTACAAGTGGCGCGTGGCCGCCGCGCTGACCTTCATGGTGGGCGCCAAGATGGCCAACGTGGGCGTGCCGCTGCTGCTCAAGCAACTGGTCGACGCGATGACCATCAAGCCCGGCAGCGTAGAAGCCCTGCTGGTGGTGCCGGTGGGCCTGCTGGTGGCCTATGGCGGGTTGCGCCTGTCCACCTCGCTTGTTCACCGAATTGCGCGAACTCATCTTCGCCAAAGCCACCGAAGGCGCCACGCGCAGCATCGCCCTGCAGGTGTTTGGCCATCTGCACAACCTGAGCCTGCGCTTTCACCTGGAGCGCCAGACCGGCGGCATGACGCGCGACATCGACCGCGGCACGCGCGGTGTGCAGTCGCTGATCTCCTATTCGCTCTACAGCATCTTCCCCACGCTGATCGAGGTGACCATGGTGCTGGTGCTGCTGGGCACCCAGTTCGACATGGGGTATGTGTGGATCACGCTGGGCGCGCTGGTGCTGTACGTCACCTTCACGGTCAAGGTGACCGAGTGGCGCACGCAGTTTCGCCGCGAGATGAACGAGCTGGAGTCGGCCAGCCAGACGCGCGCCATCGACTCGCTGCTCAATTTCGAAACCGTCAAATACTTCAACAACGAAGCCTTCGAGACCCGAGCGCTACAACGACGCGCTGGAGAAGCTGCGCCTGGCGCGCATCAAGAGCCAGACCACGCTGTCGCTGCTCAACACCGGGCCAGCAACTGGTGATCGCCATGGCCCTGGTGTTGATGCTGTACCGCGCCACGCAAGGCGTGGCCGATGGCGCGCATGACGCTGGGCGACCTGGTGATGGTCAACGCCTTCATGATCCAGCTCTACATCCCGCTGGGTTTTCTGGGCGTGTTGTACCGCGAGATCAAGCAGAGCCTGACCGACCTCGACAAGATGTTTGTGCTGCTGGAGAAAGAGCGCGAAATCGCCGACGAGCCGGGCGCCACCGACCTGGTGCTGGATGGGCCGCCCACGGTGAAGTTTGAGAACGTGCGCTTTGCCTACGATCCCGAGCGCGAAATCCTGCACGGCGTGAGCTTTGAAATTCCGGCCGGCAAAACGGTGGCGGTGGTGGGGCCGTCGGGCTCGGGCAAATCGACCCTGGCCCGCCTGCTGTACCGCTTCTACGATGTCAGCAACCACGACGACACCGGGCCTGCAAGGCGTGGCCGCATCACCATCGACGGGCAGGACATCCGCGAAGTCACCCAGGCCAGCGTGCGCCAGGCCATCGGCATCGTGCCGCAAGACACGGTGCTGTTCAACGACACCATCGAATACAACATCCTCTACGGCCGCCCCGAGGCCGGGCACGACGCGGCCGTGGCCGCGGCGCAGGCGGCCCACATCCACAGCTTCATCGAACGCCTGCCCAAGGGCTACGCCACCATGGTGGGCGAGCGGGGGCTGAAGCTGTCGGGCGGTGAGAAGCAGCGGGTGGCGATTGCGCGCACCCTGCTCAAGAACCCGCCCATCGTGATTTTTGACGAAGCCACGTCGGCGCTGGATTCGGCCAACGAGCGGGCCATTCAGGCGGAGCTGCGGACCGCTGCGCGCAACAAGACCTCGCTGGTGATCGCGCACCGCCTGTCGACCGTGGTGGATGCGCACGAGATTCTGGTGCTGGTGAATGGCGAGGTGGTGGAGCGCGGGCGGCACGCCGATCTGGTGTCGCGGGCTGGTGGGGTGTATGCGGGGATGTGGGCTTTGCAGCAGTCTTCGGCTGATTGAGGTGTTGATTCGCTTGAGGGAGCAGGCCGGGTCTCGGCCCGGCAGCCGACCTTGTTTCTTTTGCGCACTTTTCTTGGGCGAAGCAAGGACAAGTGAGGCGCCGCCGGGGCGCGACCCGGCACCTCACCCAAACCAGGTGTTCAGCAAACAGCAAACCAAAAAACCAGGCCAAGACCGCCCCATAATCCACCCTCATGGAAACCAAATGGCTGGAAGATTTCGTGAGCCTGGCTGAAACGCGCAGTTTCAGCCGCTCGGCGCAACTGCGCCACGTCACCCAGCCCGCCTTCTCCCGCCGCATCCAGTCGCTCGAAGCCTGGGCGGGCACCGACCTGGTGGACCGGTCTTCCTACCCCACCCGCCTCACCCCCGCCGGGCAAGACGCTGTACGAGCAGGCGCTGGAGATGCTGCAGGCCCTGCAAAGCTCGCGCGCCATGCTGCGCGCCCACACGGCGGCGGCGCAAGACGTGATCGAGTTTGCGGTGCCCCATTCGCTGGCGTTCACCTTTTTCCCGGCCTGGCTGTCCGGGCTGCGCGAAGACTGCGGCCCCATCAAGAGCCGGTTGATCGCGCTCAACGTGCACGACGCCGTGATGCGCCTGGTGGAGGGCAGCTGCGACCTGCTGATCGCCTACCACCACACGGCCCAGCCCATCCAGCTCGATGCCGACCGCTACGAAATGCTGCACCTGGGCGACGAGCTGCTGTCGCCCTATGTCAGGCCTGATGCAAACCGGCGCTCCCCGCTACATCTTGCCGGGCACGGCGGCGCAGCCCTGCCCTACCTGGCCTATGCGCCGGGCGCCTACCTGGGGCGGGCGGTGGACCACCTGGTCAAGCAAAGCGCCGGTCCGGTGCACCTGGACCGCATCTACGAAACCGACATGGCCGAGGGCCTCAAGGCCATGGCGCTGGAGGGGCATGGCGTGGCCTTTCTGCCCGCCAGTTCGGTGCGCAAGGATGTGCGGGCCAAAAAACTGGTGTCGGCCGGCGAGGGGCTGGAGACGGCGCTGGACATCCGCATCTACCGCGAACGTCCCAATGCGCGCAAAGCCAAGCGCGCGCTGGAGAAGTTCTGGGCCGATCTGCAGCGACACCTGCAAGCCAAGGCGCAGCGCTGAGTCTGCGCAGGCTGGCGCCGGGCTGGCCGCCCATTTTGAGACAATCGGGGCATGAACACCCCCGCCGCCCCTCGACCCTCACCCTGACCCGCCCGGACGACTGGCACCTGCACCTGCGCGACGGCGAAGCCCTGCGCACGGTGGTGCCGCACACGGCGGCCCAGTTCGCCCGCGCCATCGTCATGCCCAACCTCAAGCCGCCGGTGACCACCGCGGCCCAGGCCACTGGCCTACCGCGAACGCATCCGTGGCCGCCGTGCCGGCCGGCATGTCGTTTGAGCCGCTGATGACGCTGTACCTGACCGACAACCTGCCGGCCGACGAAATCGCCCGCGCCAGAGACGCGGGCGTGGTCGCCGCCAAGCTGTACCCGGCCGGCGCCACCACCAACAGCGATGCCGGCGTGACCGACATCCGCAAGACCTACAAGACGCTGGAAGCCATGCAGCGCGCGGGCATGTTGCTGCTGGTGCACGGCGAAGTCACCAGCCCCGACATCGACCTGTTCGACCGCGAAGCGGTGTTCATCGAGCAGCAGCTGGCAGCCGCTGCGCCGCGATTTCCCCGAGCTCAAGATCGTGATGGAGCACATCACCACGAAAGAGGCGGCGCAGTACGTGGCCGACGCCGACCGGTTCCTGGGCGCCACCATCACCGCCCACCACCTGCTCTACAACCGCAACGCCATCTTCACCGGCGGCATCCGGCCGCACTACTACTGCCTGCCGGTGCTCAAGCGCGAGACCCACCGCCAGGCCCTGGTGGCCGCCGCCGTCAGCGGCAGCGCCAAGTTTTTCCTGGGCACCGACAGCGCGCCGCACCCGGCCCACCTCAAGGAACACGCCAGCGGCTGCGCCGGCTGCTACACCGCCCACGCCGCCATCGAGATGTACGCCGAGGCGTTTGACAACGCCGGCGCGCTGGACAAGCTCGAAGGCTTTGCCAGCTTCTTTGGTGCCGACTTCTACGGCCTGCCGCGCAACACGGCGCAGGTGACCCTGAAGCGCGAAAGCTGGACGCCGCCCGAGAGCTTTGCCTTTGGCGAAGCCGAGCTCAAGCCGTTGCGCTCGGGCGAAGCGCTGCCCTGGCGCCTGGTCGCCTGAGCGGAGGGATCACCGGTGTGTGAGCCTGGTGAGGGGTGCACCAGCTGGCCTGCGCCGGACTGGGCGCAGCCCTGGTTGGCGCCTGTGGCGCCGATGGCCGTGGTGGTGCGCGAGGCTTGCGAGGCGGGTGGGCTTTGCCTGGCGCAGCTCTCGCAGCGCCTGCGATTCGGCCCATGCGGGCGGCTGCCCCGCGTTGCGTTTCGTGCCCCAGTCCGATCTGCCCGCGGGCACGGCCTACGAGCAGCACATCTTTGACACCGGGCGTGTGCCCACCCGCGAGGGGCTGCACGACTTTTTCAATGGCCTGTGCTGGATGCGCTTTCCGCCACCAAGCGCCGGCTCAACCAGTTGCAGGCGGCCGAAATCGCCCAGGCCGGTGGCGTGGGGCAGCTGCGTGGGCCGGTGCGCGATGCGCTGACCCTGTTTGACGAAAACGCGGCCTTGCTGCAAGCGCCCGATGCGCTGTGGCAAGCCCTGCTGCAGCGCGACTGGCGCCGGCTGTTTGTCGATCTTGCGCCCGCTCTGGGCGCAGGCCCGGCTGGTGCTGGTGGGGCATGCGCTGATGGAAAAGCTGGTGACGCCCTACAAGAGCATCACCGCCCATGTGTACCGGGCGCCGGTGCCGCTGGCGCTGGGTGCCGACCTGGCGGCCTGGGATCGCGTGGGTGGCCGGCGACCTGACGCCGCCGTGTTGGCGACCAAACCGTTCACGCCCCTGCCGGTGCTGGGGGTACCGGGCTGGTGGGCGGCCAACGAGGACCCGGCCTTTTATGATGACACTTCGGTATTTCGAGTGCCCAGAGTGTGATCGTGAAGGATTTATTGGAAATATGCTTCGGAAAACCGGCTTGAAATTGGTTATCTTGTGCCCCCATATGATGCGCATTGTGCCTCGTTTTTTTCCTGGAGTCGCCATGAAACGCATTTTGTTGTTTGTCCTGACCAACTTCGCCGTGATGGCGGTGTTGCTGGTCACCACCCGCATCCTGGGGGTGGACCGATTCCTCACCGCCAATGGCCTGAACATGACGGCGCTGGCCGGGTTCTCGCTCGTGATCGGTTTTGGCGGCGCCATCATCTCGCTGCTGATGAGCAAGCCCATGGCCAAGTTCAGCACCGGCGCGCGCGTGATCAACCAGCCGCAGACCGCCGACGAAGCCTGGATCGTGCAGACCGTGCAGCGCTTCGCCGAGAAGGCCGGCATCGGCATGCCCGAGGTCGCCATCTACGAAGGTGCGCCCAATGCGTTCGCCACGGGTGCCTTCAAGAACTCGGCGCTGGTGGCCGTGTCGACCGGCCTGCTGCAGGGCATGACCAAGGAAGAGGTCGAGGCCGTGATCGGCCACGAGGTGGCCCACGTGGCCAACGGCGACATGGTCACCATGACGCTGATCCAGGGCGTGATGAACACCTTTGTGGTGTTCCTCAGCCGCGTGATCGGTTACGCGGTGGACAGCTTCCTGCGCCGCGGCAGCGACAGCAATCGGCCCGGGCATCGGCTACATGGTCACCACCATCGTGATGGACATCGTGCTGGGTTTCCTCGCCGCCATCATCGTGGCCTGGTTCAGCCGCCAGCGCGAGTTCCGTGCCGATGCCGGCGCTGCCAACTACATGGGCCGCAAGCAGCCCATGATCAACGCGCTGGCCCGCCTGGGTGGTCTGACCCCCGGCGAGCTGCCCAAGACCATGCAGGCCATGGGCATTGCCGGCGGCCTGGGCAAGCTGTTCTCCACCCACCCGCCGATGGAAGAGCGCATCGCGGCCTTGCAGAAGCTCTGACCGCTGGCGGACACCGCAGACGCAAAAAGGCGACCCCAGGGTCGCCTTTTTGTTGATGGGAAGATTGACCCGCACACACCGTGGAACCGGCTCTGCCGGGCCACTGGTGTGGTCCCTTCAGGTGGGAAGTCGCGCAGCGGCGCAGGGGGGCGGTTCACCGCCAGTTGCGGTCCCAGCGCTCGTCATCGCGCTCGTAGCGGTCGTGGTCGCGGTAGTGGGCTGGCGCGTGTGCCACCGATGTACACCACTTCGGGTTCGGCGTATTCGGGCTCGTACTGGACTTGTGGGCGGGGCATGGGGCGCGTCGTGGCACGGGCTGCACGCTCACCGGCACATAGCGGCCTGGCTCCTGGTCCATCTGCACGCTGTATTGGCGGCCGGCGTATTCGTAGACCACGTTGTAGGCCACGGTCTGGTTCTGGTAGGTGGTTCTGCGTGGTGCATTCCTGCACGGTGCGCACCCGGTCGGGGCCGCGGCCTTCGATGCGGTTGCCCAGAATGGCGCCGCCAAAGATGCCGATGGCCGTGGCCGCTGCGCGGCCGATGCCGCCGCCGACGGCATTGCCCATGGCGCCGCCGGCGATGCCGCCCATCAGCGCGCCTGCGCCGGAGGTGCGGCCGGGTTCGCGCACCGAGACGTTTTCGCAGACCTCGCGTGGCACAGCCACTTGCTGGATCACCGGGGTGCTGCTGATGACACGCCCCCGTTCGTCCTGGGCCTGAGCGGCGCCCATGCCCAGCAGGGTGATGGCACCCGTGACCACGGGGAGAAGAAGGTTGCGGTTGAGAGTTTTCATGAAAAGCTCCTTGTTTGAAGAGCCTCCATGGTGCGTCGGGCTTGTCAAGCCAGACGCGCACTGCAGGTAAAGCTGGCGCGTCGGTTTGTAACGGTGTGTTCAGGCGTTCAGTGCCGCTGGCCAGACCCGGGCATGTCCGGGCCAGCGCTTCGGCCACCTTCAGGCCGTCCACACCGGCCGACAGGATGCCGCCGGCATAGCCCGCGCCTTCGCCCGCCGGGTACAGGCCCCGGGTGTTGAGGCTTTGCAGATCGGCGCCGCGGGTGATGCGCAAGGGCGCCGAGGTGCGGGTTTCCACGCCGGTGAGCACGGCGCCGGGCATGTCGTAGCCCTTGATCTTGCGGCCGAACACCGGCAGGGCCTCGCGCATGGCTTCGATGGCGTAGGCGGGCAGGGCGGGCGCCAGATCGCCCAGCTTCACGCCGGGCTTGTAGGAGGGCTCCACGTCGGCGAGCGCGGTGGACGGCTGGCCCGGCGATGAAGTCGCCCACCAGCTGGCCCGGCGCCTCGTAGGTGCCGCCGCCCAGCGCGTAGGCCCGGGCTTCCAGCTGGCGCTGCAAGACGATGCCGGCCAGCGGATGGATCTGGCCCTGGGCCGCCATGGCCTGGGCCTGGGCGGCGTAGCGTGGGCCAGTCGGTCTCGCCGAAGGCGGCCATCCACAGCGGCGTGTCTTGCGGAAACTGCAGCGGGAAATCGGCCGGCTCGATGCCCACGACCATGCCTGCGTTGGCGTTGCGCTCGTTGCGCGAATACTGGCTCATGCCGTTGGTGACCACGCGGCCCGGCTCGCTGGTGGCCGCCACCACGGTGCCGCCCGGGCACATGCAGAAGCTGTAGACCGCGCGGCCGTTTTTCGCGTGGTGCACCAGCTTGTAGTCGGCCGCGCCCAGCAGGGGGTGGCCGGCATGGCGGCCCCAGCGGGCTCGGTCGATCACGCCTTGCGGGTGCTCGATGCGAAAGCCCACCGAGAAGGGTTTGGCCTCCAGGAACACGCCGGCATCGTGCAGCAGGGCAAAGGTGTCGCGCGAGCTGTGGCCCAGGGCCAGCACGGCGCGCTGCGTGGGCAGTTCGGCTGGTTTCACCGGTGTCCAGGTGCTTGACCCGCAAGGCGGTGAGTTGTTGCTGGCCTTCGCTCGGCGGGCGCCAGCTGAAGCCCACCACCTGTTGCTGAAACCGGATCTCGCCGCCCAGCGCGATGATCTTTTCGCGCATGGCCTCGACCACCTTCACCAGCTTGAAGGTGCCGATGTGGGGGTGGGCCTGGTAGAGGATTTCTTTGGGCGCACCTGCCTCCACAAACTCGTTCATCACCTTGCGGCCCAGAAAGCGCGGGTCCTTGATCTGGCTGTAGAGCTTGCCGTCGGAAAACAGACCGGCGCCGCCTTCGCCGTATTGCACGTTGCTTTCCGGGTTGAGCTTCTGGTGGCGCCACAGGCCCCAGGTGTCCTTGGTGCGCTCGCGCACCGGCTTGCCGCGCTCCAGCACGATGGGCTTGAGCCCCATTTGCGCCAGGGCCAGGGCGGCGAACAGGCCGCAGGGCCCGAGACCGATCACGACCGGGCGTTCCGCCTCTTTCGCAGGCCAGCCAGCGGGCGCGTGGCCGGGCGCGTGCCAGGCCATGTCGGGCGTGGTCTGGATGTGGGGGTTGTGCTCAAACTTCGCCAGCAGTGCCGGTTCCGCGTGGGATCGGCCAGCGTCATGTCCACGATGTACACCGCCAGCAAATCGGCCTTGCGGGCGTCGAAGCTGCGCTTGAACACCTGCAAGTGAGCGATGGCCTTGCGCTGCCAACCCCAGTGCCTGTGCCGCCAGGCGGGTCAGCGCTTCGATGGGGTGGGGCGGCGGCTCGCGGTCGGCGCGGGTTTCGGTGGGGGCATCGGCGGCGCGGCGGTGCTCGGTGGGCACGTCGGCCAGGGCCAGCTTGAGTTCGGAGAGGCGGATCATTCGGGGGGTCTTTCCAAGGCTTGTGGTGATCAAGCAGTCGGGTGGAAGCGCGGGCCTCCGCAACAGGCCGCGCTATTGTCGCAAAGCCGGCGCGGTGTGTGGATTTGGAGACAGTTTGAAAATAACCCGGGTAAAATAATATAACCCGGGTATAATTCGAGTCATGCAACAGCGAAATCCACCTGCCCCATTCGCCCCCACCTGCACCGCGTTTCTCGGCACCGACCGCGTCGCTATGGGCGACTACGCCCGAGTCGCCCGGCAGCTGGCCGCACTCCAGCTGGAGCCAGGGCGGCGGCCTGCTGGTGTTTGACGACGCGACCGGGCAGCTGGTGGACTTCCCCTGGCCCGACGGCTACGTGCCCGAGCAGCCTCGCCGCGCCTGCGGCCGAGGCAGAAGCACAAGCCGTCGCCGGCGCCCCCACGCGTGGGGCGCCCGAAGTCTGGGCGTGGTGGCCCGGGAAGTGACGCTGCTGCCCCGGCATTGGGAATGGCTGGCCCGGCAGCGCGGTGGCGCATCGGCGGCGTTGCGCCGGCTGGTTGAAGACGCGCGCAAGACCTACGCCGAGCAAGACGCCCAGCGCCAGGCCAAGGAGCGGGCTTACCGCTTCATGAGCGCCATCGCTGGGGGCCTGCCCGGTTTTGAAGAAGCTTCCCGCGCCTTGTTTGCCCACGATGCGGGCGCCTTTGCCGAGCGCATCCAGGACTGGCCGGCACGACGTGCGCGCCCACCTGGAGCTGGTTGGCGCGAGGGGCATTTCGCGACAGCTCTGACACGCCATCGCCCGACAATCCCGACACGCTCGCCATGGCTCCCATTCCATGTCCTCGCCATCCGACCCCGGCCGCGGCCATCCCGCCGGCCCAGCCCCCGGCGCGCGCCCTGTGGCAGATCTACCTGCTGTTCCTGGCGCCCATGGTGCTGTCCAACCTGCTGCAAAGCCTGTCGGGCACGCTCAACGGCATCTACATCGGGCAGATGCTGGGCACCCACGCGCTGGCCGCCGTCTCGGGCATGTTCCCGATCGTGTTCTTCTTCATCTCGCTGGTGATCGGCCTCGGGGCGGGCGCCTCGGTGTTGATCGGCCAGGCCTGGGGTGCGAAGCAGCCTGACAAGGTCAAGGCCATCGCCGGCACGGCCTTGGCGCTGGGCATGTTGATCGGGCTGACGGCCGCTGTGCTGGGCAGCGTCTTTGCCCGCGAGGCGCTGGTGGCGCTGGGCACGCCGGCCGATGTGCTGGAAGACGCCACCGGCTACGCCCGCATGATGATGTTGCTCATGCCGCTGCTGCTGACCTTCATCCTGTTCACGCAGCTGCTGCGCGGTGTGAGCGACACGGTGTCACCTTTGCTGGCCCTGTTGCTGTCGACCACGGTTGGCCTGGCGCTCACGCCTGCGCTGATCAAGGGCTGGCTGGGCCTGCCGCCCCTGGGCATCCAGAGCGCGGCGCTCGGCGGGCTTTGTGTCCACCGGCGTGGCGCTGGCTTTTCTGGCGGTCCGCCTGCGCCGCCGCGACCATGTGCTGGCGCCCAACCAGGCGCTGCTCGCCGCGCTGCGGCTGGACCGCGAGATTCTGAAAAAAGTGATGCGCATCGGCCTGCCCACCGGCGTGCAGATGGTGGTGATCTCGATCTCCGAGCTGGTGATCCTGGCCCTGGTCAACCGCCACGGCTCGGAGGCCACGGCCGCGTACGGCGCGGTGACCCAGGTGGTGAACTACGTGCAGTTCCCGGCGCTCTCCATCGCCATCACCGCCTCCATCCTGGGCGCGCAGGCCATCGGGGCGGGCGCGCTGGACCGGGTGCGCGTCCATCCTGCGCACCGGGCTGGCCCTCAACGCCCTCATCACCGGCTCGCTGATCCTGATCGGCTACGCCTTGTCGCACTGGCTGCTGGGCCTGTTCATCACGCAGGAAGCCGTGCGCCTGCAGGCCGAGCAGCTGCTGCACATCATGCTGTGGAGCCTGCTGCTGTTCGGCTTTCAGGCCGTGGTCGGCGGCATCATGCGCGCCAGCGGCGTGGTGCTGGTGCCGGTGGCGATTTCCATCGCCTGCATCGTGCTGGTGCAGGTGCCCGCGGCGTATGCGCTGGATGCGTGGCTAGGGCTGGAAGGCGTGTGGATGGCGTTCCCCATCACCTATGCCGCCATGCTGGCTTTGCAGACGGCGTATTACAAGCTGGTGTGGAAGTCACAAAAAGATCGAGCGCCTTGGTCTGACCAGGTCAGCGGCGCAGCGGGGGATAAGCGATTCGCCGCCGGGCCGCCCAAGGCGAATCAGCCCCCTGGGGGCAGCGACCCGCGAAGCGGCGGAGCGTGGGGGATAATCCCGTGAAGCGCGCCAGGCCGTCGCTGGTGCAATCGCCGAAAGGCCGCACTGGAGGAACGTCCGGACTGCACAGGACAGCGTAGGAGGTAACACCTCTCCACCGACAAGCTTTGATGGGTTCGCCAGGCGTACCTGAAGAGGCCCTAAGGTGAGGATCAGAGCAACAGAGACGAGCCGATTCAGTTCGGGTGAAACGGGCAATCTCTACGCGCAGCAATACCAAATAGGCCAACGTTGACGTGGTTCCGCGGAGTTGGCGGGTAGGTAGCACCGAGCCGCTTGGGTGACCAGCGGCCCAGATGAATGACGGTCACATCCCGGGCAACCGGGATGCACAAAATCCGGCGTATCGGCGCGCTTCACACTTTATTTTTGCCACAACGCCCGTGCGTTTGCAGGCCCATGGCTGACAGCGGTCGTGCAGCCATGGAGGTCGTCACGGCTCAGCCCGCGCCGTTGGCCGTGCAGGCCGAGCGGCGAGGCGCTCGTCGCCAGGCGATGCAGGCGCGGATTCAGACAGATGCGCTCTCGACGGCGAAAAACGCAGATGTTCGGCCGCGGCGTGCTTCAATGGCGCTGGGCTCTCACCGTTTCGAAGGCGGTGTTCACGCGCTTGAAGGCCGCCTCCGCCAGCTGGCGCACCAACGGTGACACATGACCCAGGCGGTCCGGGTGGTACTGCTGCAGCAGCGAGCGGCGCGCGCGTTCGACCTGGTCCCATGGGCTGTTGGGCGCCAGACCCAGCACCGACCAGGGGTCCTGGGGCTCGGATGGACGGGTCTCGCGTGCGCTTCGGTGTGGTCTTCGCCATCCTCATCACCGCTGGCTTGCAGGGTCTTCAAGCACTTGCACAAGGCACACCATGCCTTGCCAATGGACCGCGTATTCGGTGGCACAGCTGGGGCAACGGATTTCACCCGGTTCCGGCAGGTGGGGAATGCGCAGACGCTTCTGGCAGCTGGGTGCAACACAAGATGCCAGATGCGGGTGCGGCCGCCGCGCGCGGCGCAGCGTCGGCGCTCGGGGCTTCGAAACGGATTCACGCGCCATGGCCGCGCGCAACTGCTCTGTTTTCGACATGGGGCGCGAGCCCAGCTCCACGCGCAACAGATCGATCACGACGGGATGGGCGCGCGTGTTCCTGGTGCAATTCGACCAGTTGGTCGATGGTCAGGCCTTGCAGGGGGCGAGCCCGGTTGGGCGGCGGCAGCAAGACCAGGTCGTCCGGTTCGGTGCTGGCCAACTGGCGCGCGTGCAGCAGGTCTTCTGCCGTCAGATCGGCGCTCGCCAGCATCTCGGCGGGCGACAGCAGGCCTGCCAATGCCTGGACCGTGAGCGCGGGCAGATCGAGCAAGGCCGAGCAGCCGTCGATCACGTCTTGATCCAGCGACTCGATGGCGCGAAAACCGATGCGCAATTGAGCTCAGGCTCCAATAGCTCACGCCCAGTGCGGTGGCCAGTTCACTCATCGAGTATTCCCGCTCGGCGGCGTATTGCATCAACGCGGCTGTCAGCAGACCGCCCGGGCGGGACATCTCGGCCACATCCACGCGCCCGCTCCAGGCGGACGGGTTCAAATGTCACCGGTTTTTCTTGAAAGGCCCATGCGGACGCCGAAGGTGGTGGTCGATGGCATGACGAAGGTGCTCAGGTGGTCGAGATCAGAAAAGCGGGTTTCGCAATGGTATTCGGGAAAACCCTTGATTTTGAATCCACTGCGTTTGATCGCCCGTCAAAAAGCCCGCTGTTGCATTTCGCAACCTGTGCGGAAGGCGCTGGTTGCGACACGGCGCTGTGGGCTCCTCCGAGATGCCGAGTTCCGCAGCGCCTGCCAACTCGTGCCATCGCGATGGCAAGCAAGGCAAGCAGGTGCCCGCGCCTGAAGCGCTCGGCCGGAGCGCCTTTTTCAGCTGTGGCGCTCAGGGCTCCGGCGTACCGGTGTCCACCAGGCCCTTGTCCAGCTCTGCCCGCGCCGCGGCCGCCAGCGCCTGGTAGCGCGCCTTGAAGGCGTCGAGGTTGTCTTCTTCCAGTTCTTCCAGATCCAGCAGGGCGTTGTGGGCGCCCTGGGTGGCGCGGATGAGTTCGTCGAGCTTGACCTGAATCGCTTCGGTGTCGCGGTTCTGCGTGTTCTGGATCAGGAAGACCATCAGGAACGTGATGATGGTGGTGCCGGTGTTGATGACGAGTTGCCAGGTGTCGCTGTAGCCAAAAATCGGGCCGGTGATCAGCCACACCGCGATCACCGCTGCCGCCAGCGAAAACACGCGCGGTCGGCCGCAGAAATGGGCGGCGGCTTTGGCGAAGCGCGAGTAGCGGGAATTGGGATAGATCATGGTGGGATGGCCGGTGGCGCGTTTGTCGGGGCCCGTTCAGAGGTTGAAACCGCCCAGGCTCTGGATGCGCTCGACATGGGCCAGCATGGAGCGCTTGGCCACGGGCCACAGCCGTTCGGGCACGTCGTCGTAGGCCAGCTTCACCCAGTCGTCCATGGTGCCGCTGGGGCTGGGCCTGCATGGCGCGGGCCACCTTGGCTTCGCGGGCCAGGCGGTGGGCCTTGAGGTGCTGGATGGCGGCTTTGGCGCCGCCCTCGGCGGGCGCGGAGAGGTTGTCGGGGCCTGAAGCGCAGATCGCCCAGCACATAGCCGTGGGCGGGCAGGATGAAGTCGATGGCGTGTTCGTCGCAGAGCGCGGCGAGCTTGTCCAGCGAATCCAGGTAGTCGCCCATGTGGCCGTCGGGCGGGTCGATCACGGTGGTGCTGCCGTTCAGGATGTGGTCGCCCGAGAACAGCAGGCCGTCTTCTTCCAGCACCAGGCACAGGTGGTTGGCCGCGTGGCCGGGGGTGTGCACCACGCGCAGGGTGTGCTGGGTTTCGCCGGCGGCGTTCTTCAGCGTGAGGCGTTCGTCGTCGGCCAGCGCGCGTTCCGGGATGAAGTGGCTGTTGGCGCGCGCGGTGGGTGCGCTGGGCAGGCCGAGGATGGGCGGCTTGGTGCTGCACAGGGCTTGCAGGCCCGGCGCGCCGGGCGAATGGTCGGCGTGGGAATGGGTGCAGACGATGGCGCGGATGTCGCCGCCTGCGGCGCGCCACAGGCGTTCAATGTGATCGGGGTCGGCCGGGCCGGGGTCGATGGCGATGTAGCCCGTGGCCGGGTCGCCCACCAGGTAGCTGTTGGTGCCCGGGCCGGTCATGAAGCCGGGGTTGGGCGCGGTCAGGCGCATCACGTTTTTGAGCAGTGGCACGGGGCGCTCGGTCTGCCAGGCCAGCTCGTGGTTGATGAGCCCGTCGGGGCTGACCAGCGCCAGTTCGCCAAACGGGGCCTCGTGTTCCATGTGGCGCGATTCGGCGCCGTTCAGCAGACCGGCGCGGGGGCAACTGGTGAACAGGGGCTCTTCGTTGGCGGCGCAGGCCGTCAAGCACCGATTCAACGGTGGCGTGGGCCTGCAGCCGTTCCAGCGTGCGGATGGTCGGGAAGATGATGAAAAACCGCCCGGCTTCGTGCCGCGCCAGGGCATCGGCCGGGCGCACCCATTCCGGTTCAAACTGCTCGGTTTCGTCGGCCACCGGCTCCTGGCCTTCGGGCATGCGGGCCACCAGAAAAGGCACATCAAAGCGGCGCGGCAGGTCGCGGTCGGTGATCCAGTGGGCGAGCACGAACACCTCGGCGCCGTCGAGCGTGAGGCCGCGTGCCGCGCACTGGGCGGCGAAGGGCGCCTGGCGGTCCAGCGCGGCGATGTCGTCGGCGCTGAGCGTGCGAGCCATCGGCGCGGCGGGCCAGCAAAATGCCCAGTTCTTCGAAGCTCTCGCGGATGGCGGCGATGGCCTGGGTCAGGTGCAGATCGCTCTGGGCTGGCGCGGCGGGTGGACTGGCCGTGGGCCAGGGCGTCGGCGGCATCGATGCCGCCGCCGGGGAACACATAGGCCCCGGGCGCGAAGCTGGCCGTCATGGAGCGGCGCGTCATCAGCACCTCGATGCCTTGCGGGCTGTCGCGCAACAGCAAGACGGTGGCGGCGGGGCGGGGCGCTGGCGGGCGCACGTTGGGGGTGGAGCAGTTGGGTAGAGCGGACCATGGCTGACATTGTGGCGCGTCCGGCGCGCCTGCCTCGTCCTGCAAGCGGCGGAACACCGATAATCGCCCCATGCACATCCGCTTCACCAAAATGCAAGGCGCAGGCAACGATTTTGTCGTGCTCGACGAAACGCGCGGGCCGCTCGGGCTGACCCATGCGCAGTACCGCTGGCTGGCCGACCGCCACTTTGGCGTGGGCGCCGACCAGATCCTCAGCGTGCGGCCTTCGCCCGGCGCAGGGTCTGGATTTTGAATACGTGATCCACAACGCCGACGGCGGCGAGGTCGAGCACTGCGGCAACGGCGCGCGCTGTTTTGTGCGCTACGTGCACGAGAAAACAGCTCACCGAGCGCAACCCGGTGCGGGTGAAGGTGAAAAAGGGCGAGCTGTCTTTGCAGCTCAACGCCGACGGCCGCGTGACGGTGGACATGGGGCCGCCGGTGTTCGTGCCGGACCAGGTGCCGTTTGACACCACCGGTCTGGTCGCCCGAGCCCATGGGCGACTTCGAGCGCTGGCCGTTGGAGCTGCCCGAGGTGGGCGATGTCTTGATGTCGGTGGTGTCCATGGGCAACCCGCATGCGGTGTTGCTGGTCGGTGATGTGGACACGGCGCCGGTGCTTGCAGTGGGGCCCCGTGATCGAAAACCATGCCCGTTTTCCTGCGCGGGTGAATGTCGGCTTCCTGCAGGTGGTGAGCCGCGACGAGGTGCGCTTGCGCGTGTTCGAGCGCGGTGCGGGCGAAACCCTGGCCTGCGGCACCGGCGCCTGCGCGGCCGTGGTGGCCGGCATCCGGCTGGGCCTGCTCGACGCCAAGGTGGATGTGCACACCCATGGCGGCGTGCTCACCATCGAGTGGCAGGACGGTCGCCGGGCACGACGCCCCGGTGTTCATGACCGGCCCGGCCACCACGGTGTTCGAGGGCGACGATCGACGTGCCCGACCTCGCCTGATGAACCCCTGCGCTATGCTTCCCAGACCATGACCGAATCCAACATCCCCCCGATCACCGAAGACGACATCGCCAACTACCTGGCCAACACGCCCGATTTTTTCGAGCGCCACGCCAATGTGCTGGCCACGGTTCAGCTGACCAGCCCGCACGGCAACCGCGCGGTCAGCCTGCAGGAGCGCCAGGCCGAGATGCTGCGCGAGAAGATCAAGGGGCTGGAGCTGAAGGCGGACGGAGATGATCCGCCACGGCCAGGAAAACTCCGCCATCGCCGACCGCCTGCAGCAGTGGACGCGCACCTTGCTGCTGACCCGCGATGCCCGCGAGCTTGCCACGCGTGGTCACGCGGGCGGTGGCCGAGCGATTTCCTGGTGCCCCAGGTGGCGATCAAGGTCTGGGGCGTGTCGCCCGAGTTTGAGGCCGAGCCGTATGCCCAGGGCGCCAGCGAAGATGTGCGGGCGTTTGCCTCATCGTTGTCGCTTGCCTTATTGCGGCGCCAACCCCGGGCTGGAAGCTGCGCAATGGCTGGACGACGCCACGGCGGCCGCCTCGCTGGCGCTGATCCCGCTGCGCGCCGGCGCCGCGACCCCAGGCCTTTGGCCTGCTGGTGCTGGCCTCGGCCGATCCGCAGCGCTTCGCCGCCGACATGGGCACCAGTTTCCTGGAGCGCATCGGTGAGCTGACCAGTGCAGCGCTTTCCCGCCTGCGCCCCGAGGTCCAGCCAGATCTCGACTGAGCCTGGGTCGTGGAGCCGTCGCCCGTGTCCACCCGTGCCGTGGATCTGGCGCAGGCCGACGATGGCGCGCTGATCGCAGGCCTACCTGACCCATGTGCGGGTGGAAAAGCGCCTGGCCGATCGCACGGTCGCGCTCTACACCCTGGACCTGGATCGCTTGCAGCGCTCGGCGCAGGAGGCCGGCGTGGCGCTGCGGCAGGTGCGCAACACCCACATCCGGCGCTGGGTGGCCCAGATGCACAGCGGCGGGCGCAGTGCCCGGGGCATTGCGCTCATCCTGTCGGGCTGGCGCGGCCTGTACGTGTGGCTGGGGCGCCAGGGCCTGATGGACCACAACCCGGTGCAGGATGTCCGCGCGCCCAAGGCGGGCAAGCCGTTGCCCAAAGCGCTGGGGGTCGACGAGTCGGTGCAGCTGGCCTCCCACGTGGAAGAGGCCGACCCACCGGGGCTCGAAGCCCGTGACCGCTGCATCACCGAGCTGCTCTATGGCTGCGGGCTGCGCATTGGCGAACTGGTCGGGCTGGACGTGGCGGCGAGCGCTTCGGCGCGCGGCTGGATCGATCGCGACGCGGGTGAAGCCCATGTGCTGGGCAAAGGCGTCCAAGCGGCGCAGCGTGCCGGTGGGCAAGGCGGCCCTGGCGGCGCTGGACGCACTGGCTGGCCTTGCGCAGCACCTGGGCGCGCGACGATGCGGCCCTGTTCATCGGCTCCCGGGGGCAGCGCCTCACGCCGCAGCACATCCGCGTGCGCCTCAAACGCCGCTCCCAGCTGGCCGGCCTGAGCACGCCGGTGCACCCCCACATGCTGCGCCACTCGTTCGCCAGCCATGTGCTGCAATCCAGCGGCGATCTGCGGGCGGTGCAAGAGCTGCTGGGCCACGCCAGCATCAGCACCACGCAGGTCTACACCCGGCTCGATTTCCAGCACCTGGCCAAGGTCTACGACGCGGCGCATCCGCGGGCACAGGCGCGGTCCGGCAAGGCGCACGGTCGGCGCGCGCCAAAGACCCTGCACAGCCCTCCGAGCCGGACGCAGACCCGCGATGGCCCAGCGGGCAGACTGGTCTACACTCTTCCGCTTGTGGCGGCCCGTGCCGCCCAGTTTTGGAAGTGCCTGCACGCCATGTCCCTCATTCCCGCCACCATCCTCACCGGTTTCCTCGGCTCGGGCAAAACGACCCTGCTCAAGCGGGTGCTCAGCGAGGCCCACGGCCAGAAAATCGCGGTGATCGAAAACGAGTTCGGTGAAGAAAACATCGACAGCGACATCCTCGTGTCGGACACCACCGAAAACATCATCCAGATGAGCAATGGCTGCATTTGCTGCACCATCCGCGACGATTTGCGCGCCACGCTGCAAGATCTGGCGACCCGAAAGCGCAAAGGCGAGATCGACTTTGACCGCGTGGTGATCGAAACCACCGGCCTGGCCGATCCCGGGCCCGGTGGCGCAGACCTTTTTCATGGACGACGAGGTGGCCGAGCAGTACCTGCTCGATTCCATCCTGACCCTGGTCGACGCCAAACACGCCGCCCAGCAACTCAACGACCGCCAGGAGGCGCGCCGCCAGGTGGGTTTTGCCGATCAGATCTTCATCAGCAAGGCCGATCTGGTGAGCGCCGACGATCTGGATGCCCTGACCCACCGCCTCAAGCACATGAACCCGCGCGCGCCCATGCGCCCGGTGCATTTTGGTGAAGTCGCGATCAAGGACGTGTTTGATCTGCGGGGCTTCAACCTCAACGCCAAGCTCGACATCGATCCCGATTTCCTCAAGGTCGACGACCATGACCATGACCACGACCATGACATGGCCACGAAGGTCACGACCATGCGCCCGGTGAAGCCTGCAACCACCCGTCCCATCAGCACGGTCATGACCACGGCGGAGCCATGGCCACCACCATCACCACGATGACGATGTGAAGAGCTTTGTCTACCGTGCCACCCGGCCGTTCAATCCGGCCAAGCTGGAAGACTTTCTGGGTGCGGTGGTGCAGGTCTATGGCCCGCGCATGCTGCGCTACAAGGGCGTGCTCGACATGCAGGGCACCGACCGCAAGGTGATTTTCCAGGGCGTGCACCAGCTGATGGGCAGCGATCTCGGGCCCGCCTGGGCCGAAGGCGAGGAGCGCGTCAGCAAGATGGTGTTCATCGGCCTGGATCTGCCGCGCGACATCCTGGTGCAGGGGCTGGACCAGGCGCTTGGTCTGATCAGAAGCTTCCTTTTGGCGCGCCTGGATGAGACACGCTCAGTGCCTGTTTGTCGCGCTTCTCCAACGGTTGCGCCGATTGCATTGTGCAGCTTGTCAGCACGTGTTCCCGTCGCCATCGTTACAATCGCGGCCCAAGTTGGTCGTCCCGAGTCCGGGCGGCCATTGCCTTTACCCGGCGGACTTGCGCCTGTGATCCGAGCCCGGGTCGCAAACGGGGTATAACAAGAAGCCAGCCGCTGGCAGAGCCGGTGAGCAGCGACAACCCGCGGGATCGCCCGGGTTTGCAGAAGGCCACCATCCCGGTTTTGTCAGGCACCGAGAGGAGAACCCTTGTGAACGCCACGGCCAGCAAGTCAGCCAAAACAACCAAAGGCCACGCCGGTGCAGGGCAAAGGGCGCGCTGCGCCCCGGCTCGCAAGAAGCCGCAGTCGCCGAGCCAAGCCAGCTGCGCAAAGCCGCTGCCAAGACGCTGTCGCCAAGAAGGCGGCGCGTCAAAGGCCGGCTGCCAAGAAGCCTGCGGTGAAAGCAGCGACCAAGCCGGCGACCAAGGCCGCTGCACCCAAACCAGCGCCCGCCAAGGCAAAGCGCCAACGCCGTCGAACCGGCACCCGTCGCCTAAAAGGTGCCGGTAAGACCGCACCCAAGGCCGAAGCTTCGCCGGCGCTCAAGAAGGCCGCCGTTGCCGTCGAAAAAGACAGCATCTGCTGCCGCCACTGCTGCATCCAAAATCGAGCCCAGCCCCAAGCCACTGGGCAAGCGGGCAGCCAAGAAAGTGATGATGGAGCAAATGATGCAGGCCGCGGTGGTGCCCACCCATGCTCCCGACGCCGCCAAAGCCACCTTTTCCACCATGAACGAACGTGTAATGACCCCTCCTGTCCCCTCCTCCATCCAGAAAGACCCCAAGCGGGCCAACAACTGGAAGACGCCTGCCGGTTGAGCAACTGACCGATCTCGATGTGCTGGCGATGCCCGACAGCGAGTACATGAACGATGTGCAGCTGGCCTTCTTCCGCCGCAAACTCTCCTTGCTCAAGGCCGACATGCTGGCCAATGCTGGCGAGACCACCGAGCATCTGCGCGAAGACACCGTGGTGGTGCCCGATCCTGCCGACCGTGCAACGATCGAAGAAGAGCACGCGCTGGAGTTGCGCACCCGCGATCGCGAGCGCAAGCTGTTGAAAAAGATCCAGCAGGCCATCACCCGCATCGACGCGGGCGACTATGGCTATCTGCGATGAAACCGGTGAAGCCATTGGCGTGGCGCGCTTGATGGCGCGCCCCACGGCCAGCCTGTCCCTGGAAGCGCAGCAGCGGCGCGAACTCAAGCAAAAAATGTTTGGGGACTGATTGATCCAGCCCGGCTAACTTCAATTTCTGATTCACCCAGGCGCACGGCTTCATGTCCAAGGACGACTCCAACGGCGGCTTTCTGTCCAAAGTGGTGAAGTTCGTGCGCCATCCGACCACGAGCTGGTCGGATCTGGACACGCGCAGCGCCGACCGCGAAAGCGAATACAGCAAGGCGGCGCTCAAGGAGATGATCGAGCGCAAGCGGCGCAACGATTTTGTGCGCAAGCGCGAATTCGAAATGCTGCGCAAGATCCGCAACCGCGAGGCCAGCGGTCGATGCGCGGTCAGGGCGTTCGTCCGTCGTTTTTTCAGAGCAGCCTGCCGTCCAAGCCGGACGACCGGGCCATGACGCTCAAGAAAATCGACGAAATCGAAGCCCAGATGTCGATGCAGTGGTGGAAAACCAAGGGCCCCGACTCCCTCGTCTCCACCGGCTCCAGCCTCAACTCGGGCGCTCACACCACCGGCGGCACGCCGCTGGATCGCAAGGCCGGTGCCAACAAGGACAAGGCCGTAGCCGCTGCAGCCGAAGCAGAGCAGCAGGCACAGCGGCGTGCTGCCCAATACAACGAAACGGAAGCGGCCGCCGCTCGGCGTCGCCATCCAGTCGACCCAGCACAGGCTGCGACCCAGCCGCATGCCGAATGTGCCCGCCGCGCCAGTACAGGGCGAGCCGCACCGCCAGCGGCGGAGCCGCGCACGGCCAAGCCCGAGAGCCAGACCGTGCGCCTGCGCAGTCGCAGTGCAGCCGTGCGCCGGTGCCAGCGACCGCCCGCACCGGGTTGATGGCGCCAACCGGGCAAGGTGACCTGGCGGGTGCCCAGCCGGCGTTTTCGGCCTCGCATTTTTATGCGCTCGATGTGCAGGAAATCGCCCAGGATCCCGAGGTGGAAGAGGCCGCCATCCGTTTTGCCAATGGCGACGATGCGGGTGCCGAGCAGGGCTTGCTGGATTCGGTTGGCGGTGGCAGCCGGGCGAAGAGGCCGTCTGGACGACTGGCTGGCGCTGTTTGACCTCTACCGCGCGACCGGGCAGCTGGCGCCCTTTGAAAGCCAGGCGCTGGATTTTGTGAACCGTTTTGGCCGGTCTGCGCCGCAGTGGTTCGACATGCCCGGATCAGGTCTCGACCATGACCGGCAAAACCTACCAGCCCTTCCGTGGCCAATGCGCGGGCGGCCTGGGTGTGTGACGCTGAGCTGGATGCCCATGCCGTGGGCACCCTGCAAAATGTGTTGATGCGGGTGAGCCAGCCCTGGGTGCTCGACTGGACGCCGATCGAGTCGATCGATCTGAAAGCGGCCCGGGCCCTGCTGGGCATCTTCACCCTGTGGGGTGACCAGGACATTGATCTGTGTTTCCTGGGCACGTCCCAGCTGCGCGATGTGCTCAAGTCGCTGACACCGTCCGGCCGTCGTGATGTGGAGCAGCTCTGGTGGGAGTTGCGCATGGCGGCCTTGCGCGTCATGAACCGCCCCGATGAATTTGAGCTCACCGCGCTGGACTTCTGCGTGACCTACGAGGTGTCGCCCCCTGGTTGGGAGCGGCCCCATTGCCGCTTCCGCAGTCTGTCCAACAGCCCCGACGCTGAGGCGGGTGCTTCCGTACTGGGTGAGTCGTCGCTGGAGCAGGTGCCGTCGGGTATTCAGGCTACTCCGGCTATCCACGGTGATACGAGGCCCGAGAGCCAGAGCTCGGGATTCAACCAGCTGGGGCTGGTGGAGCTGTCGGGCGAAATTCGGGGCGATCCGCGAGGCGCTGCTGGAGAAGCTGGAGCAGCGGTCTGGTCAGGGTGTCGACGTGATGATCATTTCGTGTCGCAACCTGATTCGGGTCGATTTTTCGGCCGCGGGCACCTTGTTGAACTGGGTGTCCGGTCACCACGCCCAGGGGCGCATGGTGCAGTTTGTGGACGCGCACCGCCTGGTGTCGGCGTTTTTCCACGTCATCGGCATCACCGAATACGCCAAGGTCGTTGTTCGAAACGACTAGATGAGCTCTCCCTGCGCCGTCTTCGGCCGCCCCTCCCAGGGGCGGCACTGGTGGCCCGGCGGAGCCGGTTCCACGGTGCCCTGGGCTGGGCGGTGCCGCCATGGTCTCACTTTGAACTGCGTGCCAGGCCTTGAAATTTCGTTTCGTCGCTCCCACTTCTGACGTTATGGAATCATTTCACGGAACCACCATCGTCTGCGTGCGCCGCGAAACGCCCGACGGTGTGCAAGTCGCCATCGGCGGCGACGGCCAGGTCACCCTGGGCAACATCGTCGTCAAGGGCACGGCCCGCAAGGTGCGCAAGATGTCACCACGACAAGGTGCTGGCGGGTTTTGCCGGTGCGACCGCCGATGCCTTCACGCTGTTTGAGCGTTTTGAAGCCAAGCTGGAGAAACACCAGGGCCATCTGGTGCGCGCCGCCATCGAGCTGACCAAAGACTGGCGCACCGACCGCGTGCTTGCGCAAGCTCGAGGCCATGCTGGCGGTGGCCGACCACAGCGCGGCGCTCATCATCACGGGCCAGGGCGATGTGCTGGAGCCCGAGCATGGCGTGGTGGCGATCGGCTCGGGCGGCGCCTATGCCCAGGCCGCCGCCCGCGCGCTGGTGCAGCACACCGAGCCTGAGCGCCGAAGACGTGGTGCGCCAGTCGCTGGCCATTGCCGGTGAAATCTGCATCTACACCAACATGAACCACACCGTCGAGGTGTTGTGACGCGACCGGCGTCCCGTGCGCCGATCAGCTTCGCCGCGGCGATTGGCCGTCAGTCCGTGCCCCGTTGAGTCCCGGTGCACCACCGGCATCGCCGTTCAGGCGCCCTACCATTGCCATCCCATGTCTTCCATGACCCCCCAGGAGATCGTCTCCGAACTCGATCGCTTCATCATTGGCCAGAAGGGCGCCAAGCGCGCCGTGGCCATCGCCTTGCGCAACCGCTGGCGCCGGCAGCAGGTGGATGCCAAGCTGCGGCCCGAGATCACGCCCAAGAACATCCTGATGATCGGCCCCACCGGCGTGGGCAAGACCGAGATCGCCCGGCGCCTGGCCGCGCTGGCCGACGCGCCCTTCATCAAGGTGGAAGCCACCAAGTACACCGAGGTGGGGTATGTGGGCAAAGATGTGGATGGCATCATCCGCGACCTGGTGGAGATCGCGATCAAGCAGACGCGCGAAGTCGAGATGCGCAACCAGCGCGCGCGCGCCGAAGATGCCGCCGAGGAGCGCATCCTGGATGTGCTGGTGCCGCCGCCCCGCAGCGCCCCGGGTGAGCCGCCGGCGCTGTGGCGGCGACAACACCGCGCGCCAGGCGTTTCGCAAGAAGCTGCGCGAAGGTCAGCTGGACGACCGCGAGATCGAGGTCGATCTGGCCGAGCCCCGGCCGACCATGGACATCATGGGCCCGGCCGGCATGGAGGACATGGCCGAGCAGTTGCGCGGCATGTTCAGCCAGATGGCGCAGGACAAGCGCCGCAAGCGCAAGCTGCCGATTGCCGAAGCCTTGAAGCTGCTGATCGACGAAGAGGCTGGCAAGCTGGTCAACGAAGAAGAGATCAAGACGCGCGCTTGCAAAATGCCGAGCAAAACGGCATTGTGTTCATCGACGAGATCGACAAAGTGGCCTCGCGCAACGAGGCGCGGCGGTGCCGAGGTGTCGCGCCAAGGGGTGCAGCGCGACTTGCTGCCGCTGGTGGAGGGCACCACCGTGTCCACCAAGCACGGCATGCTCAAGACCGATCACATCCTGTTCATTGCCAGCGGTGCGTTTCACCTGGCCAAACCCAGTGACCTGATCCCCGAGCTGCAGGGTCGCTTTCCCGATCCGGGTGGAGCTGCAGTCGCTGTCGGTGGACGACTTCGAGGCCATCCTGACGCAGACCCATGCTTCGCTGGTGCGCCAGTACCAGGCTTTGCTGGCCACCGAGGGTGTGACCATTGAATTCACCCCCGAGGGCATTCGCCGGCTGGCCCAGATCGCGTGCGATGTGAACGAGCGCACCGAAAACATCGGCGCCCGGCGCCTGGCCACCGTGATGGAGCACTTGCTGGACGAGGTGAGCTTTGGCGCCACCCAGCTGGAAGGGCAGACCGTCACCATCGATGCCGCCTATGTCGATGGCCGCCTGGCCGAGCTCAGCCGCAACGAAGACTTGTCGCGCTACATCCTCTGTGAGGACGCGGTCCACTTGCCGGCGAAGACAGCGCCTCATTGCGCGTGAAGCCGTTTTGCGCTGCAGCTCGTTGCAGCACGGTGTTCTTGGAGTTGACGCCGAACGCTGCCTGGTTGTGCGGCTCAGGCGTGCGACAGATGGCCGCCTGTCGGCCTGTGCACGGGTCTGGTGCAACGCGAGCTTCTCACACATCACTTTCACAGGGCGTTGTAAGTGCTTGCTTTTGCTGCATTTTTAAGCAAGCATCTTGCTTCAAAATGTGTCCTAAGTGGTTGATTTCATTGAAAAAAACTGTGACAGCACACCCCTTGCATGCACGGATTTTCCTGATAAAGTGGGAAAAAGTGCAATTAAGTGGTGAAAAGTGTTTTTCAAGGATTGATCGCAGTGTTTCAGGGTGCTTCTTCTCTCAGTCTCGATGCCAAGGGCCGGCTTTCCGTGCCCACACGGCACCGTGACGCCTTGGGAGCGGAGCACCGGTCAACTGACGATCACCAAGCACCCACACGGTTGTCTGATGATATTCCCTCGCCCGGAGTGGGAGCGCTTTCGCGAGCGCATTGCCGCTTTGCCCATGGCAGGCCCAGTGGTGGCGCCGCATCTTCCTGGGCAATGCCATGGATGTGGAGATGGATGGTTCCGGTCGCGTGCTGGTGTCGCCCGAGTTGCGGGCCGATGCCGGCATCACGCGCGAATCCATCCTGCTGGGCATGGGCACTTACCTCGAGCTCTGGGATGCCCAGACCTACGCGCTCAAAGAGGCCGAGGCCAAGCAGGCCGAGATGCCCGATGTGCTCAAGGACTTTTCCTTCTGAGGCCCATGGTGCACAACGAATGGCAACACCAAACCGTGCTGTTGAACGAGGCTGTCGACGCCTTGGCGCATCCGGCCGGACGGTCACTATGTGGACGCCACCTTCGGGCGGGGCGGCCATTCGCGCCTCATTCTGGAGCGCCTGTCGCCGCAGGGGCGCTTGACGGTTTTCGACAAAGATCCGCAGGCCATCGCCGCAGGCGCAGGCGATGGCGGCCAGCGATCCCCGCCGGTCATTCGGGCACCAGGGCTTTTGCCCACCTGGGCGAGCTGGGTGCGGCGTGGCCGACGGGGTGCTCGATGGACTTGGGTGTGAGTTCACCTCAGATCGACGACCCCGAAAGGGGTTTTTCTTTTCGCCACGACGGACCTCTGGACATGCGCATGGACACCACGCGCGGCCAGAGCGTGGCGCAGTGGCTGGAAACGGTCGAAGTGCACCACCCTCGCGGAGGTGATACGTGAATATGGCGAAGAACGGTTTGCTAAACAGGTTGCAGCGGCGATTGATCGTCGCCGACAGGAACGGGGCCATTTTCGAACCACCCGTGAGTTGGCCGAAGTCGTGGCTGGCGCGGTCAAAACCCGCGAGCCGGGCAAGGACCCTGCAACGCGCACATTTCAGGCTCTTCGGATTTTCATCAACGCCGAGCTTGAAGAGCTGCAACAAGCGCTAGAGGCCAGCCTGCAGGTCTTGCGTCCCGAGGGTCGGCTGGTGGTGATCAGCTTCCATTCGCTGGAAGACCGCATGGTCAAGCAGTTCATGGCGCGCCATTCGCGCGCCGTGGTGGACCGGCGCGTGCCTTTCATGGAGCCCAAGGCCATGCCGTTTGAGGCGGTGTGTCGCGGGTGATGCCGTCCAAGGCGAGGTGGAGGGCAATCCGCGTTCGCGCAGCTCGGTGATGCGTGTGGCGACGCGCACGGAGGCGCCAGCATGATCCGCCTCAACCTGTCGCTTGCTGCTGGTGGTGATGGTCAGCGCCTTCTACCTGGTGCACACGCAGTACGAGTCGCGCCGGCTCTACACCGCTGTGGACCGCGCCAAGCGCGGCGTCGCACAACTGGAGTCGGAGCACGAGCAGCTGCGTGTGCTCAAGCGCGAGCAGGCCACCTCGGCCCGCGTGCAGAAGCTGGCCACCAGCAAGCTGGCCATGCGGCCGGTGACGCCCGGCATCACCCAGTATGTGACGATGGTGGGTGAGGCGCACCTGTGGCGGCTGTCAGCTGCCGCAGCGCAAGAGGAAACGCCATGAAGCGGCGCGCCTCTTCTCCCAGCATCAACTACAGCGCCAGCCCTTTGCTGGCCAGCAAGACGCCGGTCTGGCGCAGCAAGTTCATCGTGGCCGGTGCTGGCGCTCGCGTTTGCAGGCCTGGGCGCACGGGCAGCCTATGTGCAGGTGTTTGGCAACGACTTCTTTCAGCGCCAGGGTGAGGTGCGCTTTGCGCGCACGCTGGAGCTGCCAGCCAACCGGGGTCGCATGCTCGACCGCAATGGCTTGATCCTGGCTTCCAGCGTGGTGGCGCAGAGCATCTGGGCCATTCCGGAAGACGTGGACAAGGCCGACCCCAAGCTGCAGGCGCTGGCCAAGCTGCTGGAGATGCGCCTATCGGCATCTGAAAAAGCGCTTGGCCAACGAAGACAAGACCTTTGTCTGGGTCAAGCGTCAGGTCGACGCGCCGATCGCCAAGGAAATTGCTGCGCTGGGCATCAAGGGCATTTACCAGCGCCGCGAATACAAGCGCCAGTATCCCGAGGGTGAGGCCTCGGCACATGTGGTCGGTTTCACCAATGTGGAAGACCGTGGGCAAGAGGGTGTTGAGCTGGCGTTCAACAAGGCGTTGTCTGGCCGCAATGGCTCGCGGCGCGTGATCAAGGACCGCCTGGGCCGGGTGGTCGAAGACGTGCGCGATGTGATCCCGCCGGTGGATGGTCCCGATCTGCAGCTGTCCATCGACAGCAAGGTGCAGTACTTCGCCTACCAGAAGCTGCGCGAGGCGGTGGAAAAGCACAAGGCGAAGGCGGGCAGCGTGGTGGTGCTCGACGCGTCAAGCGGCGAGGTGCTGGCGCTGGCCAACTACCCCAGCTTCAACCCGAACAACCGCGTCAAACCTGACCGGTGAGCAGTTGCGCAACCGTGTGCTGACCGACAGCTTCGAGCCGGGCTCGACCATGAAGCCGTTCATCATCATCGCTGGCGCTGGAGAAGGGCCTGGTCACCCCGACCACCCAGATCCAGACGGCGCCAGGGCGCATCTCGATTGGTCGTTCCACCATCAGTGATTCGCACCCCCATGGCGTGCTCACGGTCAACGAGATCATCCAGAAGTCGAGCAACGTGGGCACGGTCAAGATGGCCATGCAGATGCAGCCGCGTGAAATGTGGGAAATGTTTGCCCAGGCCGGGTTTGGTCAGAAACCGCAGATGCCATTTCCCGGGCGCGGTTTCTGGCCGCTTGCGTCCCTACAAGACCTGGAAGCCGATCGAGCAGGCCACCATGAGCTATGGCTATGGGCTCTCGGCCTCCCTGTTTCAGCTGGCGCAGGCCTACACCATCTTTGCCCGCGATGGCGAGTTGATCCCGATCTCGCTGCTGAAGAACGAAGACCCGGCAGCGGGTGTGCGCGTGTTCAGTGCCAAGAACGCGGTGGCCGTGCGCCAGATGCTGGCAATGGCCGCAGGCCCGGGTGGCACCGCGCCGCTGGCGCAGACCATGGGCTATTCGGTGGGGGGCAAGACCGGCACCGCGCACAAGGTGGAAGGCAAGGGCTATGCCGCCAACAAATACCGCAGCTGGTTCGTCGGCCTGGCACCGATCGACGCGCCGCGCATCGTGGTGGCGGTGATGATCGACGAGCCCAGCAACGGCAAGTATTTCGGTGGCCTGGTGGCCGCACCCGTGTTCAGCGAGACCGTGCAGCAGACCTTGCGCATCCTGGGCGTGCAGCCCGACATGACGGTCAAGCCACAGATCGTGACCGAAGCGGTGGAGGAGTCGTTTTGAGCGCCGAGCTGAATCACCCCGCCGCCATCGCGCAGTGGTTGCGCGAGCGCGTGACGGGCAGCCTGCTGTGTGACAGCCGCCTGGTGGACGACGGGTGATGGCTTTGTGGCCTGGCCCGGCGCTGCGACCGATGGCCGCCACTTTGTGCGCGATGCGCTGGATGCAGGCGCGCTGGCCGCGGTGGTGGAGCGCGAGGGCGTCGAAGCCTTTGATTTCGACGATGCACCGGGTGATGACGGTGCCCGATCTCAAGGCGCAGGCGGGAGCGATTGCCAGCGCCTACCACGGCGATCCCAGCGCCTCGCTGGCGATGGTGGCCATCACGGGCACCAATGGCAAGACGTCAACCGCCTGGTGGGTGGCGCAGTTGCTGTCGGCGGCGCAAAAGCCCTGTGCTGTGGTGGGTACCCTGGGTATCGGCCGTCCTCCCCTGGCAGGCGAGACCGGCCATGCCATCGTGTCCACCGGCCTGACCACCCCCGATCCCGTGTTGCTGCAAGCGCGCTTGCGGGCATGGTGCGACGAGGGCACCGTGGCCTGCGCCATCGAGGCCTCTTCCATCGGTCTGGTCGAAGGCCGCCTCAACGCCACGCGCATCCGTGTGGCGGTGTTCACCAATTTCACCCAGGACCACCTGGACTTCCACGGCAGCATGTCGGCCTACTGGGAGGCCAAGTCCGGCGCTGTTTGACTGGCCTGGGCTGGCCGCCGCAGTGATCAATCTGGACGACGCCAAAGGCGCTGAGTTGGTGAGTCAACTCTGCCGCGCGGCCTAGATCTCTGGACGGTGGCTGTGGGTGAAAAGCCCGGCGCGCCTGTCGGCACAGAGCCTTGAGCCACACCACAGAGGGCGTGCGCTTTGTCGTGGTCGAGCGCGATACGCAGGGTGAGGTGGTGGCCTGCGGTCCTTGAGCCTGTCACTGGTGGGGCTCTACAACGTCAGCAATGTGCTGTGTGCCCTGGCCGCCGCCCGCGCGCTGGGGTGCTCGCTGGATGCAGCCGTGAAGGCCTGCGCTCCCCTGACGCCGGTGCCTGGTCGCATGGAGCGGGCGGGCGATGGCGCCAGACCAGCCGCTGGTGCTGGTGGACTACGCCCACACACCCGATGCCCTGGAAAAGGCGCTGCAGGCGCTGCAACCCATCACGGCCGAGCGTGGCGGTGCGCTTGTGGGTCGTGGTGGGCTGCGGCGGTGACCGCGATGCGAGCCAAGCGCCCCTTGATGGCAGCGGTGGCCGAGCAGGAAGCCCAGCGCGTGGTGCTGACCAGCGACAACCCGCGCAGCGAAGACCCCGCCGCACATTCTGGCGCAGATGGTGCAGGGCCTCCGACCATCGAGATAGCGCGCGTGGTTGAAGTCGACCGCGCCGCGGCCATTGCCTTGGCCGTCGGCACGCGCGACGCTCGAACGATGTGGTGCTGATCGCGGGCAAGGGGCACGAAGACTACCAGGAAATCCGGGGTGTGAAGCGCCCGTTTTCGGACCTGGCGCACGCCTTGGCCGCGTTGGCACAGCGGCGCTCAGCCGCGGGAGTGCGGCATGAAAATTCTTGAACAACTGCTGTCCCAGCTGACCGGCGCCCACGTGGTGGGTGCCCTGGGCGGCCTCATCGAGCGGGTGCACACCGACACGCGCAGCCTGCAGCCGGGCGATCTGTTTGTGGCGCTCAAGGGCGACACCTTTGACGCCAACACTTCCTGGCCCAGGCCAAAGCGGCCGGCGCGGTGGGCGCCATGCGCACAAGGGTCTGGCCGAGGCCGATCTGGGTGGCGTGGAAGTGCCCGACACCCTGGTGGGCCTGGGTGAGCTGGCCCGCCTGTGGCGCCAGCAATGGTCGCTGCCCGCTGATCGCGGTCACCGGCAGCAACGGCAAGACCACCGTGACGCAGATGGTGGCCTCCATCCTGCGCGCCGCAGTGGGCGACGCCGCGCTGGCCACACAGGGCAATTTCAACAACCACATCGGTGTGCCGCTCACCCTGCTGCGCCTGCGCGAAACGCACCAGCTGGCCGTGGTGGAGCTGGGCATGAACCACCCCGGTGAAATCGCCTACATCGCTGGCCTGGCCGCGCCCACGGTGGCGCTGGTGAACAACGCGCAGCGCGAACACCAGGAGTTCATGGCCACCGTCGAGGCGGTGGCCCTGGAAAACGGCGAGGTGATTCAGCGCCTTGCCCGACGACGGCGTGGCGGTCTTCCCCAGCGACGACGCACACACCCCGATCTGGCGCGGCTCTGCCCTGCGTCGCGATCGTGCTGACCTTCAGCGACAGCGATCCGGCGCCGATGTGCATGCGACCAAGGCCGAACTGGGTCGACGGCGCCTGGGCGTGCACATGGTCACGCCAGCGGGTGATTTCGACTGCCGATCTGCACATCGCCGGGCGCCACAACGTGCGCAATGCGCTTGGCCGCCACGGCCTGTGCTTTGGCCGCGGGTGTCGCTGGATGTGATCGTGCGGGGCCTGTCGGCGTTTGAGCCCGTCGGTGGCCGCTCGCGCGCGCTGGCGCTGAGCTCTGCCCGCAGGTTCGGTGACCCTGGTGGACGACACCTACAACGCCAACCCCGATTCGGTGATCGCTGCCATCGACGTGCTGGCCGAATTGCCTGCGCCCGGACTGCTGGTCCTGGGCGACATGGGTGAAGTGGGCGACCAGGGATCTGGCGTTTCACCTGGAAGTGCTGCGCCAGGCGCTGAGCCTGTGGCATCGAGGCGGTGGACGTGGCGGGCGACTGGATGGACGCAGGCGGTGCAGGCCTTGGAGGCCGAAGGCACCCCAGCGCATTCGCCATTGGGCCGACGTGGATGCGCTGGCCGCCCAGGTGGCTGCACCACGGTTGGGCAGCAGCGCAGCGTGCTGGTCAAAGGCTCGCGCTTCATGCGGATGGAGCGGGTGGTGAAAGCGGCCCAGGCGCGTCGCGGTCAATCCGAACAACAACAAGAAAAGGAGCCACGCATGCTGCTTAGTCTGGCCCAGTGGCTGCAAACCTTGGGACCCGAGTTCGGGTTCCTGCGCGTGGTGCAGTACCTGACCTTTCGCGCCGTGATGGCCGCCCTGACGGCCCTGATCGTGGGGCTGGTCGCCGGGCCGTTCTTCATTCGCCGCCTCACCGCGCTGAAGATCGGTCAGCCCATCCGCGACTACGCCATGCAGTCCCACATGAGCAAGAGCGGCACGCCCACCATGGGCGGTGTGCTGATCCTGTTCGCGATCGCGCTCTCCACCCTGCTGTGGTTTGACCTGTCCAACCGCTTTGTCTGGATTGTGCTGCTGGTCACCCTGGGCTTTGGTGCCATCGGCTGGGTCGACGACTGGCGCAAGGTGGTGCACAAGGACCCCGAAGGCATGCGCTCGCGCGAGAAGTACTTCTGGCAGTCGGTGATCGGCCTGGTGGCCGCGTTCTACCTGGTGTTCAGCGTGTCCGAGACCAGCAACCTGCGGGTGCTGGAGCTGTTCTACAACTGGGTGCTCTCGGGCTTCACCATCGACCTGCCGCCCCGGGCCGGCCTGCTGGTGCCCTTCTTCAAAGAGGTGAGCTACCCCCTGGGCGTGTTCGGTTTTGTGATCATGACCTACCTGGTCATCGTGGGATCGAGCAACGCGGTCAACCTCACCGACGGCCTGGACGGTCTGGCCATCATGCCGGTGGTGATGGTGGGTTCGGCGCTGGGCGTCTTTGCCTATGCCACGGGCAGCTCGGTGTTCTCCCGCTACCTGCTGCTGCCCCACATTCCGGGCGCCGGTGAGTTGCTGGTGTTTTGCGCGGCCATGGCCGGTGCCGGTCTGGCTTTCCTGTGGTTCAACACCCACCCGGCCCAGGTGTTCATGGGCGATGTGGGCGCGCTGGCGCTGGGCGGCGCGCTGGGCACCATCGCCGTGATCGTGCGCCAGGAAATCGTGCTGGCCATCATGGGCGGCATCTTTGTGGTCGAGGCGCTGTCGGTGATGGCGCAGGTGGCCTGGTTCAAGTACACCAAGCGCCGCTATGGCCAGGGTCGCCGTCTGCTGAAGATGGCGCCGCTGCACCACCATTTTGAGAAAGAGGGCTGGAAAGAGACCCAGGTGGTCGTGCGTTTCTGGATCATCACCATGCTGTTGTGCCTGGTGGGCCTGTCGACCTTGAAGCTGCGATGAACCACTTGAAAGACCAATCCGTTCTCATCCTGGGCCTGGGTATCTCCGGCCTGGCGATGGCGCGTTGGTGCGCGCGGGCGGGTGCCACGGTGACCGTGGCCGATACGCGCGAGACGCCGCCACAGCTGGCCGCGTTGCGGGAGCAGTGCCCAGCAGCCGACTTTGTCCACGGCGCGTTCGATGAGCGCGCTGATGGCGCAGGGCGACTGGACGCTGGTCGCGCGCAGCCCGGGCCTGGCGCCAGCGGTGCTGTCCGAGGTGCGCGAGTGGGCGCAGCAGCAGGCGTGCCCTTCTGGGGTGAGCTGGACCTGTTTGCGGCGGCGCTGGCGTGAGCTGGGGCAGCGCGAAGCCATGCCTTACCGGCCCAAGGTGCTGGCCATCACGGGACCAACGGCAAAACCACCGTGACCTCACTGACCGGCTTGTTGCTGGAGCGCTGTGGCGTGCAGGTGGCGGTGGCAGGCAACATCGGGCCGGCCTTGCTGGATGTGTTGTCGCAAGCGCTGGATGCTGAGGCCGTGGCGCAACGAAGACGACCGGCTCGAAGCTGAGCGCCTGGCGCAAGAGGCCGCAGACGCGGCCGCCACATGGCGCCTGAGCCGATGCCTGCGCTGGCTGAAGCCGCTTGAGGCGGTCGCGTCGGAGCCGAGCCGGGTCAGAAGCGGATGCGATGGAGCGACAGCGGCGCCCAGGAGCCGCTGATCGACGGCAATGGCGAAGGCGACTGAACCCCGTCAGAGGCGAAGGCGGCGAGCGCGCCGAAGACGATGGCGGTCCGCTGATTGCTGGTGCCACCGCCGGTGGAGCCTCCGCAGCCGCCCCACCTGCCCACGGTCTGGGTGCTGGAGCTCTCCAGTTTCCAGCTCGATGGCACGGCCGGTGGGGCCTGGACGCGTGTGCCCACGGCGGCCACGGTGCTGAATATTTCCGAAGACCACCTCGACTGGCACGGCTCGCTGGCAGGCCTATGCCCAGGCCAAGTCGGCCATGTTTGGCCAGCAGGCGCTGATGCTGATCAACCGCGACGATCCGCCCACGATGGCCTTCGTGCCGCCGATGGTCACGGTCAAGATCAGTGGCCGCAACCGCCAGCAGCCCGCACGGCCTTGGGCCAGTTTCGGGCTGGATGCGCCCGTGCGGCCAGGCGACTGGGGGCTGGAGACGGTCAATGGCATGACCTGGCTGGTGCGCGCCCTGGCGGTGGACGAAACCCGCAAGAAGGGTCGCAGCCAGGACGACGAAGAAGAGATCTATTTCCAGCGCCTGATGCCCGCCGATGCGCTGCGCATCCGCGGGCGCCACAACGCCGCCAACGCCCTGGCGGCCCTGGCGCTGGCCACATCGACCGGTGCACCGCTGGCGCCCATGCTCCACGGCCTGCGCGAGTACCGGGGAGAGCCGCACCGGGTCGAGTCGGTGGCGCGTGATCGAAGGCGTCGAGTATTTCGACGACAGCAAGGGCACCAACGTGGGCGCCACGCTGGCCGCCATCCAGGGTCTGGGCGCCGAGCGGCCGTCTGGTGCTGATCCTGGGTGGCGATGGCAAAGGGCAGGATTTCTCGCCTCTGGCACCGGCCTTGGCGCAGCATGCGCGCGCGGTCTTCCTGATCGGACGCGATGCGGCCGCCATTCGGGCCAGCGTTGCAAGCCGCCCTGGCGAGCGGGTCGTGCCGCTTGACGATGCCACCAGATCTGCCCGATGCGGTCTCAGCTCGCCGCCGCCGCTGCCGAGCCGGGTGATGCGGTGCTGCTGTCGCCCGCCTGCTCCAGCCTCGACCAGTTCGACAACTACCAGCACCGTGCGCGCGTGTTTGTGCAGGCGGTGGCCGAGCTGGCGCACGAGCATGGGTGTGGACATGGAGGGCGCGCTGTGATGCAAGCCCTGCGTGCACGCCTTGGCCCGTACCGGCGACCGACTGGTTGCCCAGTTGCCACGCCTGGTGGGTCTGCGGCCTGCCGCGGGACGACGGTCTGCCGGTGCGCCTGTCCAACCGGACCTACGCCGGAACGCGCAACACCCCCATGGGCGAGCTGGGTTTTGATCAGCCCCTGGTGTGGGTGGTGGTGGGCTTGCTGGCCTGGGGCCTGGTGATGGTCTATTCGGCCTCGATCGCCTTGCCCGACAACCCGCGCTTTGCCAACTACGCCTCGACCCACTTTGTGATCCGCCATGGCATTGCCATCGCTCATTGGCTTGATCGCGGCCATGGTGGCCTTCCAGTTCCCGATGAACACCTGGGAGCGCATGGCGCCGTGGTTGTTTGCCCTGGCGCTGTTGATGCTGGTGCTGGTGTTGATTCCCTTCATTGGCAAAGGCGTCAACGGCGCGCGCCGCTGGTTCTCGCTGGGCATCATCAATTTTCAGCCGTCCGAACTGGCCAAGCTCACGGTGCTGCTCTACGCCGCCGACTACATGGTGCGCAAGATGGAGGTGAAGGAGCGCTTCTTTGCCGCCGTGATGCCCATGGCCGTGGCGCTGGCCGTGGTCGGCATGTTGCTGCTGGCCGAGCCCGACATGGGTGCCTTCATGGTGATCGTGGTCATCGCCATGGGCATCCTGTTTCTGGGTGGCGTGAATGCCCGCATGTTCTTCCTGATCGCCCTGGTGGTGGTCGGGCGCTTTTGCGCTCATGGTGATGATGAGCGAATGGCGCCGGGAGCGCATTTTTGCCTACCTCGACCCCTGGAGCGAAGAGCATGCCCTGGGCAAGGGCTACCAGCTGTCGCATTCGCTGATCGCCTTTGGTCGGGGTGAAATCTTTGGTGTGGGTCTGGGCGGCAGCGTGGAGAAACTCCACTGGCTGCCCGAGGCGCACACCGACTTCCTGCTGGCCGTGATCGGCGAAGAGTTTGGTCTGGTCGGCGTGCTGATCGTGATCGGCGTTTTCCTCTGGATGATTCGCCGCATCATGCACATCGGCCGCCAGGCCATTGCGCTGGACCAGGTGTTCTCCGGTCTCGTGGCACAGGGCGTGGGCATCTGGATGGGATTCCAGGCCTTCATCAACATCGGCGTGAACCTGGGCGCCTTGCCCACCAAAGGTCTGACCTTGCCGTTGATGAGCTACGGCGGCTCGGCCATCCTGCTGGAGCTGATCGCCCTGGCCATTGTGCTTCGCGTGGACTACGAGAACCGCCTGTTGATGAAGGGAGGCCGCTCATGAGCGCGCCAACCTTGCGCCCTGGTCATGGCCGGTGGCACCGGCGGGCACATCTTCCCGGGCCTGGCCGTGGCCGAAGCTTTGCGCGAACGCGGCTGGCGGGTGCACTGGCTGGGTTCGCCCGGCAGCATGGAAAGCCGGCTGGTGCCGCCACGCGGTTTTGCGCTGGAAACCATCGACTTTGGTGGCGTGCGTGGCAAAGGCATCAAGACCCTGGTGCTTGTTGCCGCTGCGCTTGCTCAGGGCGTTCTGGCAGGCCTTGCAGGTCGTGCGCCGGGTCAAGCCCGACGTGCTGGTGGGCCTGGGCGGCTACATCACCTTCCCGGGCGGCATGATGGGCACCCTCTTGGGCAAGCCCATGGTGCTGCACGAGCAGAACTCGGTGGCGGGCATGGCCAACAAGGTGTTGAGCGGTATCGCCGATCGCGTCTTCACCGCTTTTCCCAAGGTGTTTGCCAAAGGCGAATGGGTGGGCAACCCCTTGCGCCGCGAATTCCTGCGCCAGGCCGATCCCGCCGCAGCGCTTTGCGGGCCGCACCGGGCCGCTGCGCTTGCTGGTGGTGGGCGGCAGTCTGGGCGCCAAGGCGCTGAACGACACCGTGCCGCAGGCGCTTGGCCTTGTTGCCCGCAGAAACAGCGTCCCACCGTGGTGCACCAGAGCGGCGAAAAGCAGATCGATGCCTTGCGGGCCAACTACGCCGCCGCGGGTGTCGATGCCGAACTCACCCCTTTCATCGAAGACACGGCTCAGGCCTTTGCCGACGCCGATCTGATTCGTCTGCCGCGCGGGTGCCAGCACCGTGACCGAAATCGCCGCGGTGGGTGCGGCCGCCCTGTTTGTGCCGTTCCCGTTTGCGGTGGACGACCACCAGACCACCAACGCGCGCTTTCTGGTCGACGCCGGTGCCGCCTGGCTGGTGCAGCAAACCGAGCTGACCCCGGACGCTGCTGGCCGAGCGCCTGAAGTCCATGGTCACGCGAGACGCAGTTGCTGGACATGGCCCAGAAAGCCAAAGCAGATGCAAAAAACCGAAGCCGTGCAGGCCGTTGTGGCCGCCTGCGAACAACTTTCGAAAGTGAAACCGGCATGAAACATGCCATTCGCCACATCCATTTTGTCGGCATCGGTGGCGCCGGCATGAGCGGCATCGCCGAGGTTCTGCTGAACCAGGGCTACCGCATTTCGGGCAGCGACCTGGGTGAAAACGCGGCCACGCGCCGTCTGGTGTCGTTGGGTGCCGAGGTCTTCCTGGGCCACGACGCGCGCTACATCGAAGGCGCAGATGCCATCGTGACCTCGACCGCGGTCAAGGAAGACAACCCCGAAGTGGTGGCCGCCCGCGCCAAGCTGGTGCCGGTGGTGCCGCGCGCCGTGATGCTGGCCGAACTGATGCGCATGAAGAAGGGTGTGGCCATTGCCGGCACCCACGGCAAGACCACGACCACCAGCCTGGTGGCCAGCGTGCTGGCCGCCGCCGGCATGGACCCGACCTTCGTGATCGGTGGCCGCCTCAACAGCGCGGGCGCCAACGCCCAGCTGGGTTCGGGCGAGTACATCGTGGTCGAGGCCGACGAGTCGGACGCTTCGTTCCTCAACCTGTTGCCGGTGGTGTCGGTGGTGACCAACATCGACGCCGACCACATGGACACCTACGGGCACGACTTCGAGCGGCTCAAGGGTGCCTTCATCGAGTTCCTGCACCGCATGCCTTTCTATGGTGCGGCCGTGGTGTGCGTGGACGATGCGGCCATCCGCGACATCCTGCCGCAGATCGCCCGCCCGATCACCGACCTACGGCTTCGCCGAAGACGCCCAGCTGCGTGCCGTCAACGTGCGCCCTGTGGGCGGCCAAATGCACTTCACGGTGCAGCGCCAGCAGCGCGGTGCAGTCTGCCCGACCTGGATGTGGTGCTGAACCTGCCGGGCAACCACAACGTGCTCAACGCGCTGGCGGCCATCGGCATTGCCGAGGAGCTGGGCGTGCCCGACGCCGCCGTGGTGAAGGCACTGGCCGACTTCAAGGGCGTGGGCCGGCGCTTCCAGCGCTATGGTGAAGCGTGCCTTGCCATCGGGCGGTACCTGCACCCTGGTGGACGACTACGGTCACCACCCGGTGGAAATGGCCGCCACCCTGTCGGCCGCGCGCGGTGCCTTCCCGGGCCGTCGCCTGGTGCTGGCCTTCCAGCCCCACCGCTACAGCCGCACCCGCGACTGTTTCGAAGATTTTGTCAAAGTCATCGGCCAGGCCGATGCGGTGTTGCTGGCCGAGGTGTATGCCGCCGGCGAAGCCCCCATCGTGGCGGCCGATGGTCGCTCACTGGCCCGCGCGCTGCGCGTGGCGGGCAAGCTGGAGCCCGTGTTTGTCGACGACATCGCCGCCATGCCGCAAGCCATTCTGGACAACGCGCGGGATGGCGATGTGGTGCTGTGCATGGGCGCTGGCTCCATCGGTGCCGTGGCTGGCCAGACCGTGGAACTGGCACAAGCCGCCGCCGAGAAAGCACGAACAAGCATGAACACGAACGCCCTCGAACCCGTCTGCGGTCGATCCCAAAGTCCATGGGCAAAGTGGCCGTGCTGCTGGGCGGCCGTTCGGCCGAGCGCGAAGTCTCCCTGATGTCGGGCAATGGCGTGCTTGAGCGCGCTGAGAGCCAAAGGTGTCGATGCCCATGCGTTCGATCCTGCCGCGCGCGATCTGAGCGAACTCAAGCGAGAAGGCTTTGACCGCTGCTTCATCGCCCTGCATGGCCGCTTCGGTGAAGACGGCACGGTGCAAGGCGCGCTGGAGCTGATGGGCATTCCCTACACCGGCCCGGGCGTGATGGCCTCCAGCGTGGCCATGGACAAGCTCATGACCAAGCGCATCTGGATCGCCGAAGGCCTGTCCACGCCGGCCTGGCGCCAGGTGAAGAGCGCGGCCGATACCCGCGCAGCCTTCGAAGCCCTGGGCTCGCCCATGATCGTCAAGCCCGTGCGCGAAGGTTCGACCATCGGTCTCACCAAAGTGACCAGCGCTCGAGCAATGCGATGCCGCCTATGCGCTGGCTTCGCAGCAGGATCCCATGGTGATGTGCGAGCAGTTCATCGCTGGCGACGAAGTGACCTGTCCGGTGCTGGGCACGGGCGACTCAGGCGCGGGCCTTGCCGGTGATCCGCATCGTGGCGCCCGATGGCAACTACGACTACCAGAACAAATACTTCACCGACGACACGCAATACCTGGTGCCCTGCGGTCTGCCCGAGGGCGAAGAAGAGCGCATTCAGGCCCTGGTGCTGAAGGCGTTTCTCACGCTGGATTGCCGCGGCTGGTCGCGTGCCGACGTGATGATCGACGCCACGACGCGCAAGCCCTATCTGCTGGAAATCAACACCTCGCCCGGCATGACCGGCCACTCGCTGGTGCCCATGTCGGCGCGCGCGGCCGGCCTGTCCTACGAAGACCTGTGTCTGACCCTGTTGGCCAGCGCCTCGCTGGACAACGCCTCCCAACCCAGACGGCTGAATCATCACAAGCCATGGCCCAAACCGACCTGCCCCTGGACGTCAAGCTCATGACCGTGGTGACCAACACCCTGGTGATGGTGTTCGCCGTCCTGTGCCTGGCTGGCTTTGGGCAACTGGGTGCTGCGTCACCCGTTCTGGACGGTGCGCGCCATCACGGTGCAAGGCGAAGTGGACCATCAAAACGCGGTGGGACTGCGCGCCCAGCTGGCCTCGTCCATGAAAACCACGCTCGCCGGTGGCTTGCTGGCGCTCGACCTGCAGCCCGTGCGCGCAATGTTCGAAGCCGTGCCCTGGGTGCGCGCAGGCACGGGTGCAGCGCGAATTCCCCAACCGCCTGCGCGTGACGCTGGAAGAACACCAGGCTGTGGCCTGGTGGGGTCAGGCGGGCTCGGGTTACCTGGTGAACCGCCTGGGCGAAGTGTTTGAGGCCAGTCCGGACGAAGGCGAGGGCTTGCCCGAACTGGTCGGCCCACCCGAGCAATCGGCCCGGGTCTGGGCGCTGTTCCAGACCCTCTCGGCTGAATTCGACCGCCTGGAACTCGGCACTGGTGCGGCTGGAGCTCACCGACCGCGGCAGCTGGCGCGCCAAGCTGGACAGTGGCGCGCCGATCGAGCTGGGCCGCGGTGAGCCCGACGAGCTGCTGGAGCGGGTGCGACCGCTTCACCGCCACGCTCAGCCAGCTCACGGAACGCTACCCCGGCGCCGTGCAATCGGTCGACCTGCGCTACCCCAACGGTTACGCCTTGCGCATGCGCGGCGTGACCACCGTCATCGAAGACGGCGCCTTCATCCCACCTCAAAGACCCGGTAAACAAGAAAACGATCATGGCCAAGGAATACAAGGATCTGGTGGTTGGACTCGACATTGGCACCGCCAAAATCATGGTGGTGGTGGCCGAGGTCCAGCCCAACGGCGAACTCAAGCTCGCGGGCCTGGGCGTCTCGGCCAGCCACGGCCTCAAGCGCGGCGTGGTGGTCAACATCGACGCCACGGTGCAAAGCATCCAGGCCGCGCTGAAAGAAGCCGAGCTGATGGCCGACTGCCGCATTGCCCGTGTCTACACCGGCATCACCGGCAGCCACATCCGCGGCATCAACTCCAGCGGCATGGTGGCCATCAAGGACCGTGAGGTCACCCGGCCGATGTGGCCCGCGTGATCGAAACCGCCAAGGCCATCAACATCTCGACCGATCAGCGCCTGCTGCTGGTGGAGCCGCAGGAGTTCGTGATCGACGGCCAGGAAGTGAAAGAGCCGATCGGCATGAGCGGCATCCGCCTGGAAGCCAAGGTGCACATCGTCACCGGCGCCCAGAGTGCCGCCGAAAACATCATCAAGTGCGTGCGCCGCTGCGGTCTGGAAGTGGACCAGCTCATGCTCAACCCGCTGGCGTCCAGCCAGGCGGTGTTGACCGAAGACGAGAAAGAGCTGGGCGTGGTGCTGGTGGACATCGGCGCGGGCACCACCGATGTGGCGATCTTTGCCGGTGGCGCCATCCGCCACACCGCGGTGATCCCGATCGCGGGCGACCTGATCACCAGCGACATCGCCATGGCGCTGCGCACGCCCGACCAAAGACGCCGAAGACATCAAGGTCGAGAGCGGTTGCGCCAAGCAGCTGCTGGCCGACCCGGACACGCAGGTTGAAGTGCCCGGTCTGGGCGACCGCGGCCCGCGCATGCTGGGCCGTCAGGCGCTGGCCGGGGTGATCGAGCCGCGGGTCGAAGAAATCTTTGCGCTGGTGCAGCAGGTGGTGCGCGAATCGGGCTTCGAAGAGGTGTTGTCCTCGGGCATCGTGCTCACCGGCGGCAGCGCCGTGATGCCCGGCATGGTCGAGCTGGGGGAAGACATCTTCCTCAAGCCCGTGCGCCGGGGCATGCCGCACTACGCCAGCGCCTTGTCGGACATGGTGGCGCAGCCCCGCGCTCGTCGGCCGTGATGGGCTTGCTGGAAGAGGCCCGACTGGCCCGCGTTCGCGGCCACAAGGTGGCGCAGAAGGCGGGCTCCATGCAAGGCGCACTGGAGCGCGTGAAAAACTGGTTTGTGGGGACCTTCTGATGAACAACACACGCAGGCACACCCGTTTGTCCTCTGCGCCACGATCCCGGGCGCCGGAGGCCCGCCGCCCCGACGACGAACGCCGGTGGCCCAGTGCGGGACATGCACCGGGCCGCCCCGCGATGGCGACGGCCTGACAATAGCGGCAAGTAACCGTTTTGAGTTTTGAAGAATCGCCCGGCCTCCACAGGGCTGCCAGGGCACCAACAGGAGAGTGACATGAGCATCGAAATGATCGAAGTTGAAGAATTCAACCAAGGCACCCAGATCAAGGTGATCGGCGTGGGCGGTGGCGGCGGCAACGCGGTGGACCACATGATTGCGCGCTGCGTGCAGGGCGTGGAATTCATCTGCGCCAACACCGATGCCCAGGCGCTGACGCGCAGCTCGGCCGGCCGCACCATCCAGCTCGGTGGAACCGGCCTGGGCGCTGGCAGCAAGCCCGAAAAGGGCCGCGACGCCGCTGAAATGGCCATCGACGAAATCCGCAGCGCCATCGACGGCGCCCACATGCTGTTCATCACCGCCGGCATGGGCGGCGGCACCGGCACCGGCGCCGCGCCCGTGATCGCCCGTGTGGCCAAAGAAATGGGCATCCTGACCGTGGGTGTGGTCACCAAGCCATTCGACTTCGAAGGCGGCAAGCGCATGCAGAACGCCGACGCCGGCCTGGCCGAGCTCGAAGCCAACGTCGATTCGCTGATCGTGGTGCTCAACGACAAGCTGCTCGAAGTGCTGGGTGACGATGTCACGCAGGACGAAGCCTTTGCGCACGCCAACGACGTGCTCAAGAACGCCGTGGGCGGCATTGCCGAGATCATCAACGAGTACGGCAACGTCAACGTCGACTTCGAAGACGTGCGCACCGTGATGGGCGAGCCCGGCAAGGCCATGATGGGCACGGCCGTGGCCGCTGGCCCTGACCGCGCCCGCATCGCCGCCGAGCAGGCCGTGGCCTGCCCGCTGCTGGAAGGCATCGACCTGTCGGGCGCCAAGGGCGTGCTGGTGCTGGTCACGGCGGCCAAGGGTTCGCTCAAGCTGTCCGAGTCCAAGCTGGCCATGAACACCATCCGCGCCTACGCCTCGCCAGATGCGCATGTCATCTACGGCGCCGCCTACGACGACAGCCTGGGCGACGAAATGCGCGTCACCGTGGTGGCCACCGGCTTGTCCGCGCCAGAACGCCCGCCGCACCGCGCCTCCCCTGCAGGTGCTGCGCACCGGCACCGACAACGTGCCGTTCAACGTGCCCATCGGCGAACAGCGCGGTACGCGGCCCTGGTCGGCGTGCGCACCAGCCCGACTACAACGCCATGGCCACCCCCAGCGTCTGGCGCACCAACCGCACCCAGGCCGCGGCCAAGGTGGATGCCTTGTCTTCGGGCGGCATGGACGACTTCGAGATTCCCGCCTTCCTCCGCAAACAAGCCGATTGATCAGCCTGCAAAGCTACTGCGCGACCCGATCTTGCGCCTGTGGTGCTCGCCGTACGTCGAGTACGGCTCCGCGCCTCGGCGCAACCTCGGGCCGCTCGCTACGCTTTTCAGGCCATCAATCGAGGCACCTTCGTTTGATTTCACTGATGTCGGAGATAGCTTTGCCTGCCAGCAGCAAACTGCGGTGAAAAACTAAAATAGCGAGATGCTTGCTCAACGAACCCTCAAATCCCTGTCCAAAGCGGTCGGTGTCGGCCTGCACAGCGGGCAGCGGGTGGAGTTGACGCTGCGCCCTGCTGCGCCCGACACCGGCATCGTGTTTCGGCGTGTGGATCTGCCCGAGCCGGTGGACATTCCGGTGTCACGCCGAGGCGGTGACCGACACCCGCCTGGCCTCGACCATTTCCAATGGCGGTGCCAAGGTCGCACACCATCGAGCACCTGATGAGTGCCGCAGCCGGCCTGGGGCTGGACAACCTGTATGTGGACATCACCGCCGAAGAGGTGCCCATCCTCGATGGCTCGTCGGCTTCGTTTGTCTACCTGCTGCAAAGCGCGGGCATTGCGGTGCAGGCGGCGCCCAAGCGCTTCATCCGCGTCAAGAAGCCGGTGGAAGTGCGCGAAGGCGAAGGCCGCAGCCTCAAGTGGGCCCGCCTGGACCCCTACCACGGCTACAAGCTGGCTTTTGAGATCGAGTTTGACCACCCGGCGGTGAACTCCACCGGACAGCGTGTGGAGTTCGACATGGGCAGTGGCCGTTACGCCCGCGAAATCGCCCGTGCCCGCACCTTCGGCTTCACGCGGGACGTCGAAATGATGCGCTCCCACGGCCTGGCGCTGGGCGGCGGTCTGGACAACGCCATCGTGATGGACGACGTCAAGGTGCTCAATGCCGACGGCCTGCGCTACCAGGACGAATTCGTCAAACACAAGATCCTCGACGCGATCGGCGACCTGTATGTGGTTGGCAAGCCGCTGCTGGCCGCCTACAGCGCGTTCCGCTCGGGCCATGCCATGAACAACCAGCTGCTGCGCGCCTTGCTGGCCCAGCCCGATGCCTACGACATCGTGAGCTTTCCAGCAAGACCGCGAAGCGCCCGGCGGGCTTTGCCCAGCTCGCGCCTGCCTGGTAAGCCTGGACAGCACGGCCTCCATGGTGCTGTTCCGTTTCGCGATCTTCTTCCTGCTGCTGGCCGCCGGTGTGTCGTTCGCCTTCTACATCGGTACCGGTCAGCAGCGCTACCGCAGCCTGGGGCCTGTCGGATCCTGAAGTGGGCCGTGATGGCCGCCCTGGGCTTTTTCGGTGTGCTGGTGCTGGAGCGGCTGCTCTAGAGAAACCCTGGTGCTGCGGCGCCTGATACCTCAATAGCTTCGCCCACCTTTGTACGCAGCGTGGGTTCGCGCCTGCAAAGGGGTCACCTTGTTGATGGCCGCCACGGACCGGGCGACCTGGGCATGGGTGATGCAAAGGCCCAGCGCGTCGGCGGCGTCTTTGCCGGGCAGGCCGGGCAGCTGCAGCAGGCGTTTGACCATTTCCTGCATCTGCGCCTTGTCGGCACGGCCATAGCCCACCACGGCCTTCTTGAGCTGCAAGGCGGTGTACTCGGACACATCCAGATCCGTTGGCCACCAGCGCCGTCAGGCAGGCGCCGCGCGCCTGGCCCAGCAGCAGCGTGGCCTGCGGATTGACGTTGACGAACACGATCTCGCAGGCCGACACCTCGGGCTCGTAGCGCTTGACCACCTCGGTGATGCCGTCAAACAGGATCTTGAGGCGCTCGGGCAGCAGTGCGCCATCTTTGGGGCTGGTCTGGATGGTGCCGCTGGCCACGTAGTGCAGCGCAGCGCCTTCGGTGTCGACCACGCCAAAGCCGGTGCATTGCAGGCCGGGGTCGATGCCGAGAATGCGCATGGTGTGCTTGCCGCCAGGGCTCAGAGGTCGAACTTCCAGCGAACCGAGTGGAAGAACACGGGTGCGGCGAAACACAGGGCATCGACCCGGTCGAGCAGGCCGTTGGCGCCGGTGATCGAGCTGCCGGCCGAACCCCAGTGGGTGACGCCACGGTCGCGCTTGATGGCCTTCATCACCAGGTGGCCAAAGCTGCCAGACGCCGAGGCGACCAGGGCCATGGCCATGGCGGGCAAGGGCTTGAACGGGGTGAAGCCTGCCAGCGCTGCGCCCAGCACGCCCACCGACCAGCACGCCTGCGCCCCAGCCGTGCCAGTTGAAAGCTCGGCGCTGATGGCTGGCGCCACGGCCTGGCCAGCGGTATTGCGACACGATGTGCTGGACCAGCATGGCCGTCTGCACCACCAGCGACCAGGAAGAACACCAGAAAGCCGATCGTCCCGGGGCGCTGGGGAAGTCGAGCAGCAGCAGGGCGGGCACATGGCTCATGCCGTAGACGCAGACCATGATGCCCCACTGCAGCTTGGCGTTGCGGTCCAGAAAGTGGTGAGGGTCGTTGCCGAGCGCGCTCGCGGTCGGGATGGCCAGGAAGACGTAGACCGGGATGAAGACGGTGAAGAGGTCGAAGTGCTCGGTCCAGACCAGCAGGTACTGCAATGGCAGCACGATGAAAAAGGCCAGCAGCAGGCTGCGATGGTCGCCGCGGCGGGTGGGCGACAGGCTGATGAACTCGCGCAAGACAAAGAACGAGACCAGGCCGAACAGAGCCGTGGCCACGCCGGCCCCGGCGGCCCAGCCCAGCCAGAACACCAGCGCCATGAGCCAGGACGTGCGCAACAGGCCCTGGTAATCCTTCAGCCGCAGCCCCTGGCCAGGCGCGCGGGCCTCGTTCGGTTGGCGCTCGCGCATGGACAGCGCCAGCAAGGTGGCACTGGCCAGGGTCAGACAGCCCGAACAAAAGCACAAACAGCAGGCTGACCTGCTGATCGGCGGTGAGGCTGCGCAGGAATGAGGTCATGCGTCGCGAAGCTCCATCACGGCGCTTCGAGCGCGGGTCAGGAAATCGGCGCGGGGTTCGCCGTCACCCAGCTGCATCGGCGTGCCAAAGGTCACCGAGCACAGCACCGGCACCGGGATCACCTCGCCTTTGGGGATCACGCGCTGCACGTTGTGGATCCAGGCGGGTACCAGCACCACGTCGGGGAAGCGCTGGGCCAGGTTGTACAGCCCCGACTTGAACGGCTGGGGTTCGTCGTCGAAGCCACGTGTGCCTTCGGGAAAAATGATGAGCGAGTCACCACTCTCCAGCGCGTCGATCAGGGGCTGCAAGGGGTCTTCATCACCCCTGCGCTCGCGTTCGACGTACACAGCGTTGAACACACCGGTGGTGATCCAGCGCTTGAAAGGCGAGGCGGTCCAATAGTCTTTGGCGGCGATGGGTCGGGTGATGCTGCGCAATGCGCTGGGCAGCGCAGCCCAGATCAGCACCAGATCGGCGTGGCTCTGGTGGTTGGCGAAGTAGATGCGCTGTTCGGCCTTGGGTGGGCAACCCTGCCAGCGCGCCTGCGCGCCTGTCAGCAAGCGGACCAGGCCCAGCAAGAACAGGCTCATGGCCTTGGTGCGCAGGGTCACCATGCGATTGGCCTCGGTTGGCTGGCCACCATCATGGCAGTCTCACGGCGCTCATGCGGGCATTGATGATGGTGGTGCGACGCGTCAGGTAGGCCGAACCCTGCCGGGTCTCAAAGAACTTGGGGCTGGGCAGCATCACCGCCAGGCGGGCCGCTTCGCGTGCGCTGAGCTGGCTGGCCGATTTTTTGAAGTAGCGTTGGGCCGCGGCCTCGGCGCCAAAAATGCCGTTGCCCCATTCGACGCTGTTGAGGTAAATCTCCAGAATGCGCTCCTTGCTCAGCAGCGCCTCCAGCGTGAGCGTCAGCATCAGCTCCTGGCCCTTGCGCAGCAGGTTGCGTTCGCCCGAGAGCAGCAGGTTCTTGGCCAGCTGCTGGGTGATGGTGGAGCCACCGATCACCTTGACCGGCTTCTCGGTTGCTTGCACGCTGGACGGACTGGTGTTGGGACTCTTCTTGGCATCGGCCCGTTTGGCAGCGAGTTTGGCCTCACGTTCGGCCGCCGGGCTGCGGCCCTTTCGGCGATGTCCTGGCGTTTTTCGTTTTTGGCCCAGGCGGATTCGATGGCGTCCCAATCGACGCCGCCGTGGCTGGTGAACCCGGCGTCTTCCGACGCCATCACCGCGCGCTTCAGGTTGGGGCTGATCTTGTCGTAGGGCACCCACTCGGATGACCAGTGCCATGTGCCCCTGCCCTCGACACGTTGCTCGGCGATGCGCCAGATTTCGGAGCGCATGAAGGCGGTGCTCTCAGGCGCGACCACCAGCATCAAGGCGATGCGGGCGACAAAAAACAGCTGCAAGGCGACACCCGCCAGCGCGACCCACAACAACCAGCGACCGAACGATTTCATGCCGATGCCCAAGCGAGAAAGCGCATTGCGATGGAGCGCCTCACAACCGAAAACGCTGCGAAACCCGCATTGCCGGGCCGCAGGTGTTGCCCTGCGACCAGGGGAGAGGCGCCAAAGGCGACGCAGGGGGTCGTCATTGGTTAATTGCTGATCTGGGTTTTCAGCCCAGCCTCGCGGGTGAATCGGAAGCGCGAAACGACCACGATCTGATCGGCGCGACGGCGCATGGCGTCGTTGAAAGTGCCAAAGTCGAGGCTCTTGACGATGGCCTGCGCACGGCGGTCCAGCGTGGTGTTGCCCGAGGTCTCAGCGACCTCGGTAGCTCGAGCACCTTACCGGTGTGGTTCACGGTGATCACCATGGTCAGTGCGCCATAGAGTTTGCGCCCACCTGCCTCAGGGAAATTGCTGGTGCCCCTGTCTTCGATCTTGCGACGAAGATCGTCGTAATAGATCGCGTACACCTCTTCGCGTGTGGACGGGCTGATGTAGCGCTTTCGAGGGCGCGCATTTTCTTCGTTGATGCGCTTCTCGATTTCGGCCAGCAGCTTGACCAGGGCCTGGCGTTTGCGCTCGCGTTCGATCGATTCCTTGCTGGGATTGACGGCTTGCAGGTCGGGCGGTGGCATGGTGGCCAGCTTTTCGCGCACCTGGGCCAGCACCTTGTTTTGCTGTTCCTTCAGCTCGCGGATTTTGCGCTCTTCCTGGTCTTCGAGCTGCATCGCCCAGCTTGGCGATCGCTTCTGACGGCAAGGGGGAGGTGGCGCGCCCATTGTTGGTGGCGTCGCCGCCGCCGGCCAGGGAGGCCTGTGCGATGGCTCGGGCCTTTTCGGGCTTTTCGTTGCTTCTGGCGTTGACCAGAATCACTTCCAGCGGCGTGTCCTGAAACACCCGGTTGAAGCGCTCGGGTGCGACAAAGCGCACAGTGAGCAAGGCGGCGTGCAGCCCGACCGAGACGACCAGTGCCCACTGCAGTGTGGTGAGGGTTTTCAGGAAGGCGAGAATCGGTTTCACGCGCGCATTATCCGTGTCTGTCGGGGCCTCAACCTGCGCTGACAGGAGCGCTGGTTTCTTCGCCCGGCGTGTCGTTGACGTCGATCGCCAGCGCCAGTGGCGAGGCCACGCCATCGTTGTCGTCTTCGGATTCTTCGTCCGCGTCCATGGCATCGTCGGGCAGGTCGAGGCGTTCGATCACCGTGCCTGAAATGTCCAGCGTGATCTCATCCACTTCGCCCAGCCGCACGCGCACATGGGCGCCGCGCGGCAGGCCCTCTGCGCCCATGACCGGTAAAACCAGCGGCAGCGTGTCGGCACGCACGAGGTTGTCCTTGAACAGCGTCGCGGTGAGTTCGGTGATGCCAGCCTGCTCCAGGTGTTTGAGTGTCCAGTAGCGTTCCATGCCGTTCTGGAAGCCGTTGTACGCACTGTAGGCCGCATCGAAAGCGCTGATGACGGCGAACAGGTTGGCGTCTTTGGGCTTGAACGGCGCGACCAAAGCCGCCGTAGCGCCATTGCGCGCGCAGGCGATGATTTGCCACTGGTTGACCAGATCGACATAGCGGCGCAGCGGTGAAGTGCTCCAGGCGTAGGCCGGTACGCCGATGCCGGCATGAGGTTGCGCTTTGGTGCCCATGCGCACTTTGACGCCAGGGGCCATGCTGGCCTGACTGCGGTAGATACCCGGCACGCCACAGGCGGCCAGCCACTGGCCCCAGGTGCTGTTGGCCAGGATCATGGCTTCGGCCACCATCAGATCGAGTGGTGCACCGCGCTGGCGGGTGGTGATGACCACGGTCTCATGGCCCTCGGGCTCGTCACCGGTGACGCCTTCCAGGCGGAAGTTGTAGTCGGGCCGGTTGAAGTTCTCGGGCTTGCCGCGCACCACTTCGCGTTGGGCTTTCAGGTGTTTGGCCAACTGGAACAGGAAGACCAGCGAGGGTTGCAGCCCTGCGATGTCGGCGGGCATTTCAGCCGTTGCGGGCTCACCGCCCAGCCAGGCTTCGGTGATGACCTGGTCGAGCTGGTCGTGGCGCAGGTTGAGGGCGATGGGCACGCGCTCCAGCGCCGAGCGCGAGTCGGTCACGGCCAGGGTGGCCTCATCGAAGGTGACGTAGAGCGAGACGGCGGGGCAGTCGCGACCAGCCGTGAGCGTATAGCGCTGCACCACCTCGTCGGGCAGCATGGTGATCTTGTGGCCCGGCATGTAGACCGTGGACAGCCGGTTGCGCGCCACCTGGTCGATGGCGCTGTCGGGCGCGATGGCCAAGCCGGGGGCTGCGATGTGGATGCCCAGGGTGACGGTACCACTGCCCAGGCCTTGCACCGACAGCGCATCGTCGATCTCGGTGGTTTGCGAATCGTCGATGGAGAAAGCTTGCACGCTCGCCAATGGCAGATCGTCGGCAACGGCGGGCGCTTGCAGGGCGGGGAAGCCCGTGCCTTTGGGGAACTGGTCAAAAAGAAAGCGCTGCCAGTGGAACTGGTAGGCGCTGGTGATGGCGCCGGCTTTTTCCAGCAGGGCCAGCGGCGCAGTGTGGCTGTTGCGCGCGGCCTCCACCACAGCCTTGTACTCGGGTGCGTTTTTGTCGGGTTTGAACAGGATCTTGTAAAGCTGCTCCCGGACCGGCCCGGGGCAGGTGCCAGCGACCAGTTCGGCCGCCCAGGCTTCGATCTGGGCCTGAACCTGCTTTTTCTTCTCGATCGCGGCCAGGGCCTGGGCCAGGATGTCGGCCGGCGCCTTTTTATAGCGGCCCTTGCCGGCGCGCCGGAAATAGTGGGGCGCGCCCTGCAGGCACATCAGTGCGGCCACCTGCTCGGTGGTGGTGGCCTGGTCGCTGAAATAGTCGTGGGCCAGGTCGACGAACCCAAACTCGTCTTCGGGCGCGAATTCGTAGGCCAGGTCCAGCTCCATGGTGTCGGCCAGGGCCGTGGCCGCTGGCATCAGCTCGGCAGGCGCCGGCTTTTCAAAACGGAGCAGGGTGTTGGCGGCTTTCACCTTGACCCGTTTGCCCGAATCCAGCTCCACCTGCAGGGAGCTCTCGGCCTCGGACATGAGGCGGCCGGTCATCAGTTTTCCGGCGTCGTCGAACAAAATGTGCATGGGCGAGATTGTCCCACGGGCTGGCGGTCCCGGCAATCGCCCCCGCCTATCCGTGCCCGCCTGGCAAGCGGTTTCGCCAGGCGCAGGAAGCTGGAAGAGGTCGTCCATGTGGTCGTCGAAAATCGCTGATGGCGTGGTCGCCGCCGGGTAGCAGGCGGACCGTGCCGCCTTGGCAAGACGGCCGACCATCTCCTCCCAGCTCAGCACTTCGTCGCCTTTGGTGACGAGGGCGTACAGGCGCTCAGGGCTGGCGGGGCGCTTGGCTGCCTGCTTGGTGATCAGTGTCTTGCTGGGTGGTCAAGTTCCTCCACGTAACCCGGCTCAAAGAAGAAGCGCTCCTCCGGGTCGTGCCAGCTGGTCTGCTCACCGATGTGGCTGCGCCAGGTCGCGGGACGGGAAGACGGCCGGATTCAGCAAGGCGGCGCTGCAGCCGCGTTGCAGGGACAGGGCGCGGGCGTAGAAGCCACCCAGCGAAGAGCCGATCACCACCATGGTTGCGCTCGGCCAGGCTGCCGTGCCCTCAAGCATGGATCAGCTGCCAGGCGGCGGCGGGCGAGGGGGGGAGCTGGGGGCAGCACCAGACCACCCGGGGATGGTCGCGTCGGACGCGGTCGGCCACCTTGTGTGCCTTGGCCGACTGGGCGACGAGCGGAAACCGTGGAGATACAGCACATGGGTGGTGAGCGGGCGTGGCAAGGGTCATGGGCGGAGCATAGGTGAAGTTGGGTGGCATCTGGGCTTGGCGATAATCGGGCCATGGCAGCCGTCTTTGACAAACCCACCCTGTGGCAACGCATCGCCCCGATTTTTCAGGGGTTTGACGTGCCGCTGGCGCTGGCCATCCTGCTGCTGGCCGGCACCGGGCTGGTCACCATGTATTCCGTGGGTTTTGACCACGGCACCCGCTTTGTCAGCCATGGCCGCAACATGATGCTGGCCGCCGGCGTGCTGTTTCTGGTGGCGCAGGTGCCGCCGCAGCGGCTGATGGCCCTGGCCGTGCCCATGTACACGCTGGGTGTGGCCCTGCTGCTGGCGGTGTTTCTGTTTGGTATCGAGAAAAAAGGCGCCCAGCGCTGGTTGAACGTGGGCCTGGTGATCCAGCCCAGCGAATTGATGAAGGTCGCCATGCCGCTGATGCTGGCCTGGTGGTTCCAGCGGCGCGAAGGGCAGCTCAAGCCTCTGGATTTTGTGGTGGCCGGCGCTTTGCTGGCCATTCCGGCGGCGCTGATCCTCAAACAGCCCGATCTGGGCACCACCCTGCTGGTGCTGGCGTCGGGGCTGGCGGTGATTTTTTTCGCAGGCCTGAGCTGGAAGCTGATCGTTCCGCCGGTGCTGATCGCGGCGGTGGGTATCGTCACGCTGATCGTCATGGAAGACCAGTGGTGTGCGCCCAAGTGTCGACTGGCACGTGCTGCACGAGTACCAGCGCCAGCGCGTCTGCACCTTGCTGGACCCGTTCCAGGATCCTCTGGGCAAGGGCTTTCACATCATCCAGGGCATGATCGCCATCGGCGCCGGGTGGCGTCTGGGGCAAGGGCTTCATGCAGGGCACCCAGACCCATCTGGAGTTCATTCCCGAGCGCACCACCGATTTCATCTACGCCGCTTTCTCCGAAGAGTTTGGCCTGATGGGCACGCTGGGCCTGCTCATGGCCGGGTTCATCTTTCTGGTGGCTGCGCGGTCTGGCCATTGCGGCCGAAGCGCCCACCCTGTTTGCCCGCTTGCTGGCCGGTGCCATGACGCTCAATCTGTTTGTCTATGCCTTTGTCAACATGGGCATGGTCAGCGGCATCCTGCCGGTGGTGGGTGTGCCCTTGCCCTTTATCAGCTACGGCGGCACGGCCATGGTCACGCTGGGCGTGGGGCTGGGCATCCTGATGTCCATCGCCAAGTCCAAACGGCTGATGCAGTCATGACCATCGGCCCCCACGCTCCACCGCTGCGCGGGTCGCTGCCCCCCGAGGGGGCTGATCCGGCTGGGGCGGCCCGGCGCCGGATCGGTCGGGCCCCCCACTGCGCGTTGCGGTCGCCTGGTGCGGTGGCGGTGGTGGGTGCGGGCAACATGGGCGGCGCCATGGTGGCGCGCCTGTGTGAAAAGGGCTGGAGGTCACCGTGTGTGACATCGATCCGGCCTGCCAGCGCAGGCGCGAGCCGCCGGCGCCGTGCTGGCAGAAGAATCCGCCCGCGCCGTGGCCTCGCTGGGCCCGGCGGGGTGTTGATCGTCTGCGTGGTCACGGCGCGCGAAGCGCGTGAGGTGCTGTTCGGTGATTTTGGTGCAGTCGAGCACATGCGCTCCGGGCAGACGGTGATGCTGTGCCCCACCATTGCGCCCGAAGACACGGAAGCCCTGGCGGAGCAACTGGGCTGGAGCGATATCGACTGCATCGATGCGCCCATGTCCGGTGGTCCTGCGCGCGCGCGAGACGGCAGCATGAGCCTGATGCTGGCCGCGCCCTCGACCGGTGCTGGACCGCCATGCCGACTTGCTGAACGACCTGTCCAGCCAGCTGTTCCGCGTGAGCGAGCGCGTGGGCGACGGCGCCCGCACCAAGCTGGTCAACAACCTGCTGGCGGGCATCAACCTGGTGGGCGCCGCCGAAGTCATGGCGCTGGCCGAGCGGCTGGGGCTGCGCCTGGACACCACGCTGGACGTGATCGAACGCTCCAGCGGCCAAAGCTGGATCGGCTCCGACCGCATGCGGCGCGCCATCGCGGGCGACTCTGGCGCCACGCGCCCACGTGACCCTGCTGGAAAAAGACACCGCGCCTGGCGGTCGAGGCGGCCCAGGCGGCTGGTTTTTCGGGGCCGCTGGGTGCAGCGCGCGGCCCAGGTTTTCGCCCAGGCCCACGCCGCGGGTCTGGCCGATCTCGACGATGCGGCCCTGCTGAACACCTGCGCAAGGTCGCCAGCACCGCCATAACCACGCCGTCAGCGCGCTGGCCCCGTCCTTCTTACAATGGGCCCATGATTTCACGCGAACCCACCCTGGCCCGTCTGGCCGTTGCCCAAAACCAGTTGCTCGACCCGTTTGGTCTCACGCCGGCGCATTTGCAGCGCGCGCTGGGCGAGATCATGTCCCGGGGCGCCGACGACGCCGACCTCTATTTCCAGACCACCCGCAGCGAAGGCTGGAGCCTGGAAGAGGGCATCGTCAAGACCGGCAGCTTCAGCATCGACCAAGGGGTGGGCGTGCGCGCGGTGAGCGGTGAAAAAACCGCGTTTGCCTATTCCGACGATCTGTCATGGGCTTCGCTGCAGGACGCCGCCCACACCGTGCGCTCCATCGCCGGTCAGGGTCAAGACAAACGGGTGCGCGCCCGAGCGCCCAAGGTGTCGAAGTCGCGTTCGCTGTACCCCGGGCTGGACCCGATCGGCACGCTGGACAGCGCGGCCAAGGTGGCCCTGCTGGAAAAAGTGGAAAAACTGGCCAAGGCCAAAGACCCGCGCGTGGTGCAGGTCATGGCCGGTCTGGCCGCCGAGCACGATGTGGTGCTGATCGCCCGCGCCGACGGCACCATGGCCGCCGATGTGCGCCCGCTGATCCGCCTGTCGGTCACCGTGATCGCCGAACAAAAAGGCCGCCGCGAGGTGGGTTCGTCGGGCGGCGGCGGCCGGTTTGGCCTGGCCTATTTCGACGACGCCATGGTGCAGTCGTACGTGGACGACGCCGTGAGCAACGCGCTGACCAACCTGGACGCGCGCCCTGCGCCCGCCGGTGAAATGGTGGTGGTGCTGGGTTCGGGCTGGCCGGCATCCTGTTGCACGAAGCCGTGGGCCACGGTCTGGAGGGCGACTTCAACCGCAAGGGCTCCAGCGCGTTCTCCGGCAAGATCGGCCAGCGCGTGGCGGCCAAGGGCGTGACCGTGCTCGACGACGGCACCATCGCCGACCGCCGCGGCTCGCTCAACGTGGACGACGAAGGCCACCCTTCGCAGAAAAACGTGTTGATCGAAGACGGCATCCTGCGCGGCTACATCCAGGATGCGATGAACGCGCGCCTGATGGGCGTGAAGCCCACCGGCAACGGCCGGCGCGAGAGCTATGCCCATGTGCCCATGCCGCGCATGACCAACACCTACATGACGGGTGGCGACAAGAGCCCCGAAGAAATCGTGGCCAGCATCAAGAAGGGCCTGTACGCCACCAACTTCGGCGGCGGTCAGGTGGACATCACCTCGGGCAAGTTCGTGTTCTCCGCCAGCCAGGCCTACTGGGTGGAAAACGGCCAGATCCAGTACCCCGTCAAGGGCGCCACGCTGGTGGGCAACGGCCCCGATGCGCTGACCCGCGTGAGCATGATCGGCAACGACATGAAGCTCGACAGCGGCGTGGGCACCTGCGGCAAAGAAGGCCAGAGCGTGCCGGTGGGCGTGGGTCAGCCCACCTTGCGCATCGATGGCCTGACGGTGGGCGGAACGGCCTGAAGCGCTGTGATCAGACGCCTGTGCTACATTTGATCTCGATGAAATTGCGTCCAGCTTCTTTTTTGCCTTTTACTTTTGGTTCTCAGTCCCAGGCGGACGAGAGGCGAAGCTGTAAACGCGACACCCGAATCTCGATCAAACCGCCGGCGACCACAGCCAGGCGGTTTTTTTTTGCCCCATTTTCCCACTTTCAACCTTGTTTCAGGAGCCCTCGATGACCTCGAAAAGCACCGCCACCCGTCGCCCCAGATGCCTGGCACCAGCGCCCCGCCGACCGCACCAGCCAGACCGACGACGAACGCATCAAGGACATCACCGTGCTCCCGCCTCCCGAACACCTGATCCGCTTTTTCCCCATCGGGGGCACGGCGGTCGAAACGCTGATCAGCCAGACCCGCCAGCGCATTCACAACATCCTGCAGCGGCAAGGACCAGCGCTTGCTGGTCATCATCGGCCCCTGCTCCATCCACGATCCGGCCGCCGCGCTGGACTACGCGCGCCGCCTGAAGCCGCTTGCGCGACAAATACGCGGACACGCTGGAGATCGTGATGCGCGTGTACTTCGAGAAGCCGCGCACCACGGTGGGCTGGAAAGGGCTGATCAACGATCCCTACCTCGATCAGAGCTTCCGCATCGACGAAGGTCTGCGCATCGCGCGCCAGTTGCTGATCGAGATCAACCGCCTGGGCCTGCCCGCGGGCAGCGAATTCCTCGATGTGATTTCGCCGCAGTACATCGGCGACCTGATCGCCTGGGGCGCCATTGGCGCGCGCACCACCGAAAGTCAGGTGCACCGCGAACTGGCCTCCGGCCTTGTCGGCCCCCATCGGGTTCAAGAACGGCACCGACGGCAACATCAAGATCGCCACCGACGCCATCCAGGCCGCCGCGCGCGGCCACCACTTCCTGTCGGTGCACAAGAATGGTCAGGTGGCCATCGTGCAAACCAATGGCAACAAGGATTGCCACGTCATCTTGCGCGGCGGCAAGGCGCCCAACTACGACGCAACCCATGTGCGGCTGCGGTGAAGGAGCTGGAGGCGGCCAAGCTCACCCCGCGCCTGATGGTGGACTGCAGCCATGCCAACAGCAGCAAGCAGCACGAGAAGCAGCTGGAGGTGGCGCACGATATCGCCGACCAGATCGCCGGCGGCTCGCGCAGCGTGTTTGGTGTGATGATCGAAAGCCACATCGAAGCTGGCGCCCAGAAATTCACGCCCGGCAAAGACACCGTGGACGCCCTGACCTACGGCCAGAGCATCACCGACGCCTGCCTGGGCTGGGCAGTCGCGGAGCGGCGCTGGAGGTGTTGTCGGCCGGTGTGCTTGCCGCGCGCAAGTAGGCTCGGAACATGTGCACCGCTCGGGTGCACTGCTCCTGGGCGAGGGCGCCTGTCGCTGCCGGGTGTCAAGGCCATCACCATGCGGGTGATTGACGCCCTGGGTCGGATCATGGGCCATGAGCCCCAGGAGGCGTTGTTGTGGGCATCAAGCGACCTCCTGTTCGCTCACAACGGCTATTCTTGTGGCTTTACCGGACGCCCAGTGCTGGCTGGGGATGGCTTGGCTCGGCGAGGATGCAGGGCCGATCGATAAGCACGAAAATGGGACGGAGCACAGTGGAACAGCCGATGTTGCGTCTGGGCTTGCTGGGGTTTTCGGACGATGTGGGCTTGCGCCTGCAAGCCTGGGCGACCCGAGGCGCGCGAGGGCTGGCCGCGCTGGCATTGCTGCGATCCGCACCTGGCCGATGCCTGGATGATCAACGGCCATGCGGTGGAGGTGTTGGGCCGCGATGAATTGGTGATCGTCCATCCCCTGGGCGGCGATGACCGCTTGACCCTCAACCGCGCCGAAGTCGATCGTCCGCTGGCGTTTGCCAGCCCTTGCCCGACGGTTTTGCTTCGGCCGAATTCTTTGATGCCGAGATGAGCCCAGCGTGCGGCAGCGCCTGCAGCGTTTCGAGGCATGGCTGAGGCCGTTGCGCAGCCAGTTTGCACTGGGTGCGGGTGCTTGCCGGCCGGAAGGACTGCGTTGAGCGGTGTGGTGCATGTGCAGCGAGAAGGCCGGCTGCTGGCGGTGATCGATTTTGCGCGCTGGTATGCGGGCCTGCTGGTGCCCGCCCGACCGGTTGACCTGGCCACGGCCGAATGGGTGCCGGTCAAGAGCGACGTGGCAAGACATGCCCGCCTCGTTCATGCGCCTGCCTTTGCACCGGGTGATGTGGACCTACGCCGTGCGCACGTCCACGCGATGTGTTGCCCGAACGCTACCGCAGGAAACGCATGTACCTGCGACGTGTGCCCAGGTGCCCGCGCGCTGGTTTGGCGCGGAGCACTCTGGTGCTCATGCGCATGCTGACCGCAGACGCCGGCCACTTTTGACGACTTGCAGGAGCGCACCGGCTTGGTCAGGCCGAACTGGCCCACCATCTGTCGGTCCTGTACCACGCGGGCGGACTGACCACCGATGCGGAAAGTGCGCGCAGAGCCGAAGCCATCACCCGGCGTGCCGATCGGTTTGCTCAAGCGGATGTGACGAAACCGACAGCGACCTGAAGGGTCGGCTCCGAAGCTCGGATCAGCGGTACCCTCCTCGAGCATCTTGCGCGAGGCCTACATTCGCCTGTTGCGCGACCTCGAAGCGGAGCATGAGCTGAGTGTTGCTGAGCCAGCGCAAGGCGGCTCTGGATTGCGTCGGGGCACAATGGGGCCTGATCTGATACCCCTCACCCCTAGGAGCTGATCGCATGCGCAGCCAAGTCGCCGTGACCTGGAGCGATTCCAGAACCTACCGGATTGATCTGGAAGAGGTGCAGCCCATGCCGCACGAGCAGGCGCGCGTCTGGCTGGATCAGCAGTTCACAGAGCTGGACTGCGAACCCATCCGCCAGAGTGGCAAAGTGCTGACCGCAGACAAAGTGTTGCTGGTGGCCCAGGCCGCAGGTCAAGCGCTATTTCTCAGAGGCGGAACACCGCGAATGGGCCGTTTCCTTTGCCCGAGCCGCCAGTGCAGCGTTGGCCAAGCCGGTGGTCACGGTGGATCTGACCACCTTGTCCATCGGTTACTGAGTCCTACTGAGGCCCGGCACCCAGGGCGGTGAGCAGGCGGGCATGGACACCGCCAAATCCGCCGTTGCTCATGCAAACGATGTGGTCGCCGGCTTGCGCCGCGGCCACCACCTGGGCCACCAGCTCGTCGATCTTGTGGGCCACCTGGGCCCGTTCACCCATCGGCGCAGGGCTTCTGAGGCGCTCCAGTCCAGTCCGCCGGCGTGGCAGAAAGCGAGGTCGGCCGACTCCAGGCTCCAGGGCAGCTGGGCTTTCATGGTGCCCAGTTTCATGGTGTTGCTGCGGGGCTCGAACACCGCCAGGATGCGGCCTTCGGGTCGGCGGCCTGTTGATCCAGGCGTCGGCGCAGGCCATCCAGCGTGGTGCGGATCGCCGTGGGGTGGTGGGCGAAATCGTCGTACACCGTGATGGCACCGCCCGGCGCGCTTGACCGTGCCGCGCACCTCCATGCGGCGGCGCACATTGTCGAACGTGCCCAGCGCCTCGGCTGCCGCGGCCGGCGGCACGCCCACATGTTGCGCGGCGGCGATGGCCGCCAGGGCGTTGAGCTGGTTGTGCATGCCGGTGAGCGACCACTTCACGTGTGCCACCCGCTCGCCACGCTGCAGCACATCAAAGGCATGGGGTTCGCCCGCGGCCGTGAAGTCGCTGACCGCCGCGCCGAAGCTGCGCACCTCGCTCCAACAGCCCTGGTGCAGCACCCGCTCCAGGCTGTCCTCCAGGCCGTTGACCACGATCCGGCCCGAACCGGGCACGGTGCGCACCAGGTGGTGGAACTGGCGCTCGATGGCGGCGAGGTCGTCAAAGATGTCGGCGTGGTCAAACTCCAGGTTGTTCAGAATGGCCGTGCGCGGCCGGTAGTGCACAAACTTGCTGCGCTTGTCGAAGAACGCGGTGTCGTATTCGTCTGCTTCGATGACGAAAGTGGGCCCCAGCTGCGCCCCTGGCCGTTGCCTTCCCGGGAAGCTGATCTGCCTCGGAGCGGCCCTGCGGCGAATCGTCCCGGGTGCGCGGCTCAAGCCCCCAGGCGGGCAGACACACCAAAGTTCATGGGCACGCCACCGACCAGAAACCCGGGTTGCAGGCCGGTGGCTTCCAGAATCCAGGTCAGCATGGCGGTGGTGGTGGTTTTGCCATGGGTGCCTGCCACGGCCAGCACATGGCGGCCTTGCAAGACGTGCTCGGCCAGCCATTGGGGCCCGCTGGTGTAGCTGGCGCCGCTGTCCAGAATGGCCTCCATCAGCGGAAACTTGGGTGTGCCATCGGCCCGGCGGGCACGGCTGACCACGTTGCCCACCACAAACATGTCGGGTTTCAGCGCCATCTGGTCGGCGTCAAAACCTTCGATCAGGTCGATGCCCAGCGCGCGCAACTGGTCGCTCATGGGCGGGTAGACGCCTGCGTCGCAGCCTGTCACGCGGTGGCCCGCTTCGCGTGCCAAAGCGGCCAAGCCACCCATGAAAGTGCCGCAAATGCCCAGAATATGTATATGCATGGGGCGATTCTAGGGTGTGGCAGTCAGGGCTTTGACGGGTGGCGAAGCTCTTTGCGGCCCTGCGGGGCACAATCGGCCCATGGACATTCGAAAGATCCGATCTGGCGACCGAGCTGGCGGCCGTGGCGGCCCGCCTGGTGGTGGACGAGGGGCTGGACTACGCTGGCGCCAAGCGTCAGGCGGTCAAGCTGCTGGGGCTGACCGGGGCGCGGTTTCCGCTGCCCAGACACGGCCGCCATGGACGCCGCGGTGCGTGAACACATCGCCATTTTTTGTGCCGATACCCAGCCGGTCGGAGTTGCGGGCTTTGCGCGAACTGGCCCTGGTGTGGCTGGAGCGCCTGGCCGAATTCTCCCCGTATCTGGGCGGCGCCGTCTGGCATGGCACGGCAACGCGGCACAGCGACATCTATATCCAGCTGTTTTGCGAAGACCCCAAGGTGGCCGAGTGGCGGCTGCTCGACCGAGGCGTGGATTACCAGGTGGGCACCGTCATGGGCTGGAAGGGCGAGCCGGTGGATGCCCTGAGCCTGCGGGTGCGCTGTGAGCCGCTGTCGCAATGGGTGCTGGTGCACCTGATGGTGTATGACCTCGACGATGTGCGTGGTGCGCTCAAGCCCGATGCCCAGGGCCGCAAGCCCCGGGGGGATGCCCAGGCGTTGCAGGTGCTGTTGGATGAAGGCGAGTCGAACAGGACGTCCTGGATGATGAGCATGCAAAGAACGAAGACCTTTTCTGGGCGTGGCGGCGGTGGCTGCCGCTGCCGCCGGTGCGGGCTGTGGCCTGGTGGCGCCATGCGCCGTCGGCGGTGTTGTCCGAAGCGGAGCAGGCCTTCTGGGCGGCTGCGAGCTGGAAGACCCCCAGGGTCAGCCGCTGGACCTGATGGCGCCTTTGCGGGGTCAGCCCTTGCTGGTGAATTTCTGGGCCACCTGGTGCCCGCCTTGCGTGGAGGAGCTGCCCATGCTGAACCCGTTTCACACCGCGCATCGGCCCGAGCGGCTGGCGGGTGGTGGGACTGGCCGTTGATCAGCCCAAAGCGGTGCAGGCGTTCTTGCAGCGCTTGCCGCTGGACTTTCCCGTGGGCATGGCCGGGTTCGGCGGGGTCGAGCTGAGCCGCACGCTGGGCAACCCCAATGGGGGCTTGCCTTTCACCGTGGTGTTTGATCGCAGCGGCGTGGTCCGGCACCAAAAGGTCGGCAAAGTCAGCGCAGCCGACCTGGAGGCCTGGGCGCGGCATGGCCTGAGCGACCGCCGTCCTTTCCTGAAGGTGGGATGATGGCGTCCGGCGCAAAATCCGTGTAAAGTGGCGCAAAATGCAGGCTATATTGGCGCAATTGCAAAGAATCGCGGGCGCTCGACAAGCGGTTGTTTGCAGGCGTCGATACTGCTCGTTACTTCGTGTACACTGCGCACCCTGTTGGTCGGAGTGGCTGAAGATTGCTGCGAATTTGCAGTACTTTTCGATTAATTTAACCGAAGTTCGTTGGAGAAATCATGGATTTAAGAAAACTGAAGACGTTGATCGACCTTGGTGTCCGAGTCCAACGTGTCCGAGCTCGAAATCACCGAAGCCGAAGGCAAGGTTCGCATCGTCAAGAGCGTTCCCGCCAGTGCTGCGCGCGCCCGTGACCTACAGCATGGCGCCAGCGCCGTTGCGCCAGCGGCCGCACCTGTGGCTGCCCTCGGGCGATGCTGTGGCTGTTGCCGCACCCGCAGTCGCCGAAGGTCACACCGTCAAGTCGCCCATGGTCGGCACGTTCTACCGCGCTTCCAGCCCAGGCGCCAAGCCGTTTGTCGAGGTGGGTGACACCATCAAGGAAGGCGAGACCATCTGCATCGTCGAGGCCATGAAGATCCTCAACGAGATCGAGGCCGACAAGACCGGCACCGTGACCCGCATTCTGGTGGACAACGGTCAGGCTGTGGAATACGGCCAGCCTCTGTACGTCATCGAATAAGCGGCCGGGCCCATGTTCAAAAAAATCCTGATCGCCAACCGCGGTGAAATCGCCCTGCGCATCCAGCGCGCCTGCCGCGAGATGGGCATCAAGGCGGTGATGGTGTATTCCGAGGCCGACCGCGACGCCAAATACATCAAGCTGGCCGATGAAGCGGTGTGCATCGGCCCGGCCCAGTCGGGCTTGAGTTACCTCAACATGCCGGCCATCATTTCGGCGGCCGAAGTGACCGATGCCGAGGCCATTCACCCCGGTTATGGCTTCCTGAGCGAAAACGCCGATTTTGCCGAGCGGGTTGAAAAGAGCGGTTTCACCTTCATTGGCCCCACGCCCGAGTCGATCCGCATGATGGGCGACAAGGTGTCGGCCAAGCAGGCCATGATCCGCGCTGGCGTGCCCTGCGTGCCGGGTTCGGAAGGGGCTTTGCCCGCCGATGCCGCGGCCATCAAGAAGATCGCCAAGTCCATTGGTTACCCGGTGATCATCAAGGCCGCAGGTGGCGGCGGTGGCCGTGGCATGCGCGTGGTGCACACCGAAGCGGCCTTGCTGCATGCGGTGCAGACCACCAAGGCCGAGGCTGGGGCGGCGTTTGGCAACCCCGAGGTCTACATGGAGAAATTTCTCCAGAACCCGCGCCACATCGAAATCCAGATCCTGGCCGACACCCACCGCAACGCGGTGTACCTGGGTGAGCGCGATTGCTCCATGCAGCGGCGCCACCAGAAGGTGATCGAAGAGGCGCCTGCGCCGGGCATTCCCGCGCCGCGCGATCGAGAAGATCGGTGAGCGCTGTGCCGCTGCCTGCAAGAAGATGAGCTACCGCGGTGCCGGTACCTTCGAATTTCTGTACGAAAACGGCGAGTTCTATTTCATCGAGATGAACACCCGCGTGCAGGTGGAGCACCCGGTGACCGAATGGATCAGCGGTGTGGACATCGTGCGCACCCAGATCGCGGTGGCGGCCGGCGAAAAACTGCCCTTTACGCAGCGCCAGATCCAGTTGCGGGCCATGCCATCGAGTGCCGCATCAACGCCGAAGACGCTTACAAGTTCACGCCCTCGCCCGGCCGTATCACCACCTGGCACATGCCCGGTGGCCCCGGTGTGCGCGTGGATTCCCACGCCTACGCCAACTACTTTGTGCCGCCGAACTACGACTCGATGATCGGCAAGCTCATCGTGTACGGCGACACCCGCGAGCAGGCACTGGCCCGCATGCGCACGGCGCTGGCCGAAACCGCGATCGAAGGCATCAAGACCAATATTCCGCTGCACCGCGAGATCATGGTGGACGCCAACTTCGTGGCCGGCGGCACCAACATCCACTACCTCGAAGAGTGGTTGTCGCAGCATGAGCGTTAGAGCCGCTCCCGCGCCTTGCTGTGCGCGTCACCCCCATGGGGAACGATGCTGGCGGGTCGGCAAAGCCGGTGCCGCGGCATCCCGGGATTCGTCCGCGCCTGCCCAGCCTTCTTCACTCTCTTCACCCAGCTGTCAGTATGTCTTCTCTCTTTGAACTGGTGCTGATGGCGCCAGAAGCGGCGGTGGAGATGGTGGGCGATGCGCTGGTGGCGCTGGACGCGCTGAGCGTGTCGGTGGAGGACGCCGATGCCTTGACCCCTGCCGAGCAGGCCCTGTTTGGCGAACCCGGCATGCCGCCGCCTCGCGAAGGCTGGCAGCGTTCGCGCGTGGTTGCTCTGTTTCCCACGGAAGCGCCGCCCGCGAGGCGGCAGCTTTGTTGCAGCCGCAAGACTTTTTTGAAGGCTGCCAGGTGCTGGGTGTGCAGGCCGTGGTCGAGCAGGACTGGGTGCGTTTGACCCAGTCGCAATTCGATCCGGTGGAAATCACGCCCACGTTCTGGATCGTGCCCACCTGGCACGAGCCGCCGACCCAGGCCAAGGAGATCATCCGCCTGGATCCGGGCCTGGCCTTTGGCACCGGCACCCACCCGACCACCCGCATGTGTCTGCGCTGGACGGCGCACCATGGCGCCCAAGGCCAACGCGTGCTCGACTACGGTTGTGGCTCGGGCATTCTGGCCATTGGCGCCGCCAAATTCGGTGCCGCCGACATCGACGCCGTGGACATCGACCCGGCGGCAGTGGAGTCCACCACACTGAATGCCGCGGCCAACCACGCCACGCTCAAATCGGGCCTGCCCGATGCCGCCAAAGGCGAATACGACCTGGTGCTGGCCAATATTCTGGCCACACCACTCAAGGTGCTGGCGCCGTTGCTGTGCCAACATGTGAAAAGCGGCGGCCATCTGGTGCTGGCGGGTATCTTGTCGCGCCAGGCCGACGAGCTGAAGGCTGCCTACGCACCCTGGTTGGCGCTGTCGGTGAGCGACGAAGAGGACGGCTGGATCCTGATGACGGCCCAGCGGGCTTGATGCCCGGGCGCCGTGATGCATTTGGGCGCATCAAAAGGCCCCAATCGGCCAATAAAGCACGCTGTCGGGCTGCAATAATCCCAGCATGAGTTTCACCACCCGTTGCCCGGCCTGCGGAACGATGTTCAAGGTCGTTCCCGACCAATTGAAGATCTCCGATGGCTGGGTGCGTTGTGGGCATTGCTCCGATGTGTTCGACGCCATGTTGAACCTGCAGAGTGAAACCTCGCCAGCGCCAACCGGGCAGCCTGCGCCATCGGCAGGCGTTTCCAGCGTCCCCGATGAACCCACGAGCGGATCCAGCCGGGTGGTGATCCGCCGAACGCCGATTCCTGCACCTCCCGCTCCGACGCCACCGCCTCCGCCCCCGGCAACGTTTGCATCATTGCCATCCTTCCAGCTGGCGCCACAGGTCCCTGCGCCGCCAGTGGCTCCACCCCCATATCAGGCGCCAGCCATGCCAGCTTTCGGCATGCCGCCGGCCCCGTCCGATGCACCGCCACCTGTGCAGGCCCCAAGCAACGATCCTGGCTGGGCTTTCGTGGACCGACCCGGTGATGATGAGGAGGGCGATCAGGCCCCTGGCGCATCGGGCGACGGCTTGATGGATGGCGTCAGTGACGCTTGGGACGGCGACTGGTTGCTGAGCCCGAACAGTGTCTCGCGCCACCGCGAAGCTGTGGCCAAGGAGTTGCAGTCGCAAGAAGCCGTGGTGAACAAAGCGCCAGCGGTTGCCAAGGCCGTTGACCCCAGCTTCGAGCGCGAACTCGATGCCTTTGCGGGGCTGTCCAAGGTGGGGCGCGAACCACCCTCCTCTGAGCGGGGCGACAGCAAGATCGAGGACGAGCCCGCCGAGAGTGAAGGTTTTGAAGACTCGATCTGGCCGTCCTCCAAGCCTGAAGAAGACGGCGGGCTCGATGCGCTGCCAGCCGAACCGACTTTTGTTGTGCAGGGGCGCCGCGACGCTTTTTGGCGCAGCCCGGTCATGCGCGCCTTGTTGCTGCTGCTGGCCGTGGCGCTGAGCGCCACGCTTTTTGTGCAATGGGCCAGTTTTGAGCGCGATCAGCTCGCGGCCCGCTATCCAGCGGTGGAGCCGTTGCTCAAGCAGCTGTGTGCCGCCACCGGCTGCTCACTGGCCGCACCGCGCCGTATCGAGGCGGTCGCGATTGACAGCTCGACCCTGACCCGCAAGCTCGGCCAGTTCTACGCGTTTGACCTGGTCGTGAAAAACAGCGAAGCCATGGCGGTGGCCATGCCCGCACTCGAGCTCAGCCTGACCGACTCGCGCGACAAAGAAATTGCTCGCCGCGTGTTTTTGCCCGAAGAAATGCCGGGCTCGCCCACCGTTGTGCCCGCCAAAGGCAGCCTGTCGGTCAGCTTGCGCCTGTCGCTGGCCGAGAGCGATCTTGGCACCATGGCGGGCTACCGCGCCCTGGTGTTTTACCCCTGAATTCAACCCCTGCAGATACAGAAAGCACCCATGACCATCCTCGTATGCGGCTCGCTCGCTTTTGACACCATCATGAACTTTGAGGGCCGCTTTGCCGAGCAGATCCTGCCCAACCAGCTGCACAACCTCAACGTGTCGTTCCTGGTGCCCGGCCTGCGCCGTGAATTCGGCGGCTGTGCCGGCAATATCGCCTACGGGCTGCGCCAACTGGGGAACGACGTGGCACCCCTGGCCGCGCTCGGCCCCGATGGTCGCGATTACCTGGAGCGCATGAAAACCCTGGGCGTGGACGTTGCGCATTTGCAAACGGTGGAAGACAGTTACACCGCGCAGGCCATGATCATGACCGACCGCGACAACAACCAGATCACCGCGTTCCACCCCGGTGCGATGTCGATGGCGCATGAAAACCCCGTGCCCGCGCGCAGCGACATCCAATTGGCCATCATCTCGCCCGATGGCCGAGATGCCATGCTGCAACACGCCGAACAGTTGAACAAGGCGGGTATCCCTTTCATGTTTGATCCGGGCCAAGGCCTGCCCATGTTCAACGGCGATGAATTGAGCCACTTCATTGAGCTGGCCACATGGGTCAGCGTCAACGACTACGAAGGCCAGATGTTGTGTGACCGCACCGGTCTGACCATCGAAGCCATAGCGCAAAAGGTCAAAGGGGTCATCGTGACCCTGGCTGAGTACGGTTGCGACGTCTGGGAAGACGGCCAAAAAACCAACGTGCCCGGCGTCAAAGCCACCGAGGTGGTCGACCCCACGGGTTGCGGCGATGCCTTGCGCGCCGCGTTGCTGCACGGTCTGAGCAAAGGCTGGTCTTTGGCGAAAAGCGCAGAGCTGGGCAATCGCATTGGCGCGACCAAGATCGCCAGTCGCGGCGGCCAGAACTACACTTTTAAGGCTTGATGCCCACTGACCAAGGCGGCGCGCGAAGCGCCCCCTTGGTCAGTTGCCCTTTGCCTCTGCCAGCGCGCCTTCGTTGCCCGCCAAATGCAGCGTCTGCGTGGGGAAAGCGAACTCGGCGCCGTGGCGTTCGATGATGCGCCCCACCTGCAGCAACACGTCTTGCTTGATGCCGTGGTACTGCACCCAGTTGCGTGTGTGGGTGAAGGTGTAAATCATGATGTCCAGCGAGCTGGCGGCATAGGCGTTGAAATTGACGATCAGCGTCTGGGTGGTGTCGATGTCTTTGTGGTTCTCCAGCATGTGCTTGATGTCGGAAACGATGTCTTCCACCTGTGCAAAGTCGTCGTAGCGAACGCCAACGGTTTCTTTCAGGCGGCGGTGGCTCATGCGCGAAGGGTTCTCCACCACGATGGTGGTGAACACCGCGTTGGGCACGTAGATGGGGTTCTTGTTGAACGCGCGGATCCGGGTGTGGCGCCAGCTGATGTATTCCACTGTGCCTTCGATGCTCTTGTCGGGTGAGCGTATCCAGTCACCCACGCTGAAGGGACGGTCGAGGTAAATCGTGAGGCCGCCGAAGAAATTGGCCAGCAGATCTTTGGCGGCCAGACCGACCGCGATACCACCCACACCACCCAGGGCGAGCAGGGCGCCGACGTTGAAGCCCAGCGTGTGGGCCACGGTAATGACCGTGACGATCGCGATCAACAAGCGGCTGAGTTTGCTGAGGGCAAAGATGGTGGTGACGTCGAACTCTTGCCCGCCTTCGCGGCCCCGGTCGATGGTTCTGCTGGTGACGAGCTGCACAAACTTCCAGCCAAACCAGGCCACGGCCAGAACGATGCCCACGTTGCGCAATTGCGAGACTTCTTCCGCCACATCGAACTCAGGCCATTGGGCCAAAACCACCTGGGTGACTTTGGCGAAGGCCACGATACCGATGAGCAAATGGGTGGGGCGGCGCGCTGCGCGGATCAGGGATTCATCCCAGGCCGTGTTTGTGCGCATAGCCAGCTTGTCGAACTGGTTGTAGACCACGCGCGAGACCTGACTCAGAAAAAGCGCCAGCAGCACAATGGCCACGACCATGGCGAGCCAGGCTTCGATGCCAAAGGTTTGAATGAAAAACGCTCGAATCGACTGCATGCAGCTTCTGCCCTTTGTTGTCTGAGTTATTGAAACGCCACTTCGGCAAAGCTGCGCAGCTTGCGGCTGTGCAGCTGACCTGAGCCACCTTCGCGCAGCAGCTCCACCGCACGGATGCCGATGCGAAGGTGTTGATCGACCCGCTCGCGGTAGAAGTGGTTGGCCATGCCAGGGAGTTTGATTTCGCCGTGCAACGGCTTGTCGCTCACACACAGCAGCGTGCCGTATGGCACACGGAAGCGAAACCCGTTGGCGGCAATGGTGGCACTTTCCATGTCGAGCGCCACCGCGCGCGATTGCGAAAAGCGGCGCTGAGGCGTGTTGTCGGGCAGCAGTTCCCAGTTGCGGTTGTCCGTGCTGGCCACGGTGCCGGTGCGCATGATGCGTTTGAGCTCTGCAGGCGGCACCTCGCTCACATCGGCCACGGCCGCTTCCAGCGCCAGCTGAATTTCAGCCAGCGCGGGGATCGGGACCCACAATGGCAGTTCTTCATCCAGCACATGGTCCTCGCGCACGTAGGCGTGGGCCAGCACGTAGTCGCCCAATTGCTGGGTGCTGCGCAGACCGGCACAGTGGCCGATCATGAGCCAGGCGTGCGGACGCAGCACCGCAATGTGGTCCGTGATGGTTTTGGCGTTGGCCGGGCCCACGCCGATGTTGACCATGGTGATGCCGCTGCGGTCTTGGCGCATCAGGTGGTAGGCCGGCATTTGCGGCAACCTGGGGGGCGCCACGCCGAGCGCATCGATGGCTTCAGCGCTCAAGCCGTGGCGCCGGGTCACGATGTTGCCGGGCTCGACAAAAGCGATGTATTCGCTGTCAGGCTTGGCCATTTCGGCGTGGCCGAGTTTGATGAACTCGTCGATGTAAAACTGGTAGTTGGTGAACAGCACAAAGTTCTGGAACCACTCGGGCGCGGTGCCGGTGTAGTGGCGAAGTCGCTGCAGGGAATAGTCGGTGCGCGGTGCCGTGAACAGGGCCAAGGGCTGCGCTTCACCGGGTCGTGGCGCATGGGTGCCGTTGGCGATGCCGTCGTCCATGGCGGTGAGGTCGGGCAGGTCGAACACGTCGCGCATGAGCGCGCGCCGCTCGGCGCTGAGTTGGCCTTCCACGTGGTCGTGTTCGGCGAACGAAAAATGGATCGGGATCGGCTGCGTGCTGGTGCCCACCTCGAGCTCACCACCATGGTTCGTCAGCAGCAACTCAAACTGATTGAGCAGGTAGTCGGCGTAAAGGTCCGGGCGGGTGATGGTGGTCTCGAAGCGGCCGGGGCCGGCGACGAAGCCATAGCTGAGGCGGCTGGAACCCTTGTGGGTGACGCTGTGGGTGTGCAGTCGCACGAAGGGATAGCAGGCGCGGACGCGGGTTTGGGCAAAGTCGTGGCCAGCGACGAATTCGCGCATGGCCGCTCTCAGGTGTTCCACACTGGCCTGGTAGATGGCTTGAACCTGCGCCAGCGCGGCGGCGGCGTCGCGGTGGAAAACAGGGGGCTTGAAATCTGGGGTTTTGTGCATGGCCCCTATTGTGGCCCGTGAAGATGAAACCCCGGCGTCAAAGGGCCAACCGCGACAAGCACGGGTACAGTGGTCGCATGTGCATTTTTTGACCTGCTGTATGTCCGATCTGAGCGCCACCGCCACCTTTCCCGTTGCCGTCGACATGGGTGCTGCAGCGGCAGCATTGGCGACCGCCCTGGGTTGCGGACTGCTGATCGGCATTGAGCGAGAGCGGCGCAAAGGCAAGGGGCCTGGCCGGGCCTTTGCGGGTTTGCGCACCTTTGCGCTGACCTGCGTGGTCGGGGCGGTGGCGGCGTTGACAGGGCTGGCCGGCTTGATGGTGGCTGGCGCGGTGCTGGTGACCGTGTTGGCCGGTGTGGCCTACTGGCGCGACCGTTCGCAGGACCCGGGCGCCACCACCGAAATTGCGTTGCTGTTGACCTATCTGATCGGTGTGCTGTGCGTCTGGAGCTTGCCACTGGCGGCAGCGATCGCCGTGGGTCTGACAGCGTTGCTGGCGGGGCGCGAGCCCCTGCACCGGTTTGCCAACCAGTGGCTCAGCCCAGGCGAGGTGCGCGACGGCATCATTCTGGCGGCGCTGGTGTTGATGGCGCTGCCGCTGGTGCCCAACCGGCCGTTCTGGGGGCCTGTGCTCAACCCTTATGTGATCGCACAGTTGCTGGCGCTGCTCTTGTTCGTGCAGTCGCTGGCCCATCTGTGCCGCCGGTTGTTGCAGGCGCGCGAAGCGGTCGCTTTTTCTGCGTTGGCCTCCGGCTTTGTTTCAAGCACGGCCACCATCGCCACCATGGGCTTGGCGGTGCGCGAAGGGCGTTCGGCCGCCCGGCTGATGGCCGGTGGTGGCCTGATGTCGTGTGTGTCGACGCAAGCACAGATCGTGCTCGTGGCCGCCGCGGTGCAGCCGGCCTGGATGGCGGTGTTGTGGTTGCCGACCTTGATCGGTGGCCTGGGCGCTGCGGCCTGGGCCTGGTGGTTGCTGCAGGGCGCAGCGCCCGAGACGGTTGGCGATTCGGCGTCGAGCCCCCGCATGGAAGGCTTGCCCGGCGCAGAAGACGACCGCATGTTCAGCCTGCCCGGAGCGGCTGCGGTGGTGGTGTTGCTGAGCGCGATCCAGGCCCTGGTGCATGGCCTGGATCTGTGGCTGGGGTCGGCCGGTTTGATTGCCGGCACCATGATCGCGGCCCTGGCCGATTTGCACGCGGCGATGGCTGCGGTGTTTGCGTCTTCTGGCGAGGTATTGTCGGCGGGCGATGCTGTGCCGGTGATGCTGGCGCTGGCGGTGCATGCGGGCAGCAAGAGCGTGACGGCAGGGCTGGTGGGTGGCCGGGGTTATCTGTTCTGGCTGGCGCCAGGCTTGTGGGCACACACCCTGCTGGTCATCGCTTTGCTGGCATGGCAGGGCTGAACGCCAACAGCCGCCCTTTCGCCTCAGCGCCAGCCCGAAGCTTTCGTCAGCACGAAGGGCTGCTCCGACAATGGCTCCCCCGTGCTGTTGCCTTCGACCACACTTCGCCATCCACTGATCGCACGACCGCACGATTCGCGCAGCACTTCGCCCGACCAAACGGCATCGATGGTGACGCCATCGGCCGATTCTTCCAACTGAAAGCCCTGGTCAGTGACATCCCCGGCGACCTGGACGCGCAAGGACTTGCCTAGCGCGCTGCGCACCATGGTGCCGCGCACGCTGCCCGGGAATTCCGGATGGCGCCTGAAGGTCAGCTCTCCCTGGCCGCCAGGATTCTCGGGCGAGCCCAGCACGAGTTGCCAAAGGCCGAAGAGGTGCGCTGGCGTGATGGCCTCAGCCGTGGGGCATGGGTCGGGCTGTGCCTTGGGCGGTGTTTGTGCGGCGACGCATACCGCGTTCAACAAGGCGATCGTCAGGGCCAGGCGGGCGAACGAACCGGGCCACCTGTTTGGGAACTTCATGGTGTCTCGGCCGCTTTGATGGCGGCTTGCTCGGTGGCGCGTTGCGCAAATTCGGCCCGCAAAGCGCGCAGCTTTTCGCGGGGGTCTTCCTTGACCGTGTTTTCGTCCAGCGCCATTTCCTTGATGAATCGGCTGGGCAGGCCAGGCACGCTTTCGCGGCCCTTTTTGCGCCGCTTCAGCCAGCTCACAGCGAGTGTGCGCTGCGCGCGCGTGATGCCCACGTACATCAACCGGCGCTCTTCTTCCAGCCGCTGAGCCACTGCTTCGGCCGGCAGGTCCATGGACGCTTCTTCGAGTTTGAACGGCAACAGGCCTTCGTTCACACCGACCAGGACCACGTGCGGCCATTCCAGGCCCTTGGAGGCGTGCAGGGTCGACAGTGTGACCACGTCCTGGTCTTTTTCGCGCTCCGACAGTGTGGAGAGCAGGGCGATGGTTTGCACGACTTCCAGCAAAGTCTTTCTCTCTCTCTCTGTGCTCACACCCGCATCGTCTTCGATTTGTCCCCCGCAGCGCCCGGCCACCCAGTCGCAGAAATCCACCACGTTGGCCCAGCGGGCGGCGGCGATTTTTTCGTTGTCTTCGGTGTCGTTGAGGTGCTGCTCGTAGGCAATGTCTTTCAGCCACTCATCGAGAAACTTGCGCGCATCTTCGTGGCCCACGGTGTGGCGGGCGCGGTATTCAAGGTCGTTCACAGCGCGGCCGAATTCGTGCAGCGTGGCCACGGCGCGCGCGGGCAGGGCGGCGGGCAGCGAGTGGGAGAACAGCGCCTCAAACAGGCTGAGCTTGTACTGGGTGGCGAAGTTGCCCAGTTGTTGCAGGGTAGTGTGGCCGATGCCGCGCTTGGGCGTGGTGGCCGCGCGCATGAAGGCCGGGTCGTCGTTGTTGTTCACGAGAATGCGCAGCCAGGCGCAAAGATCGCGGATTTCGGCCTTGTCGAAAAAGCTCTGTCCGCCCGAGACTTTGTAGGGAATCTGCGCGCGGCGCAGTGCCAGCTCAAACGGGCGCGCCATGTGGTTGGCGCGGTAGAGGATGGCGAAGTCGCGGAATTCCTTGTGCTGCGACTCAACTGCGCAGGCTCTGGATGCGCGCCACAGCCCGCTCGGCTTCATGGTCTTCGTTATCGGCATCGACCACGCGCACCGGCTCGCCTTCGCCCAGATCGCTCCACAGTGTTTTGGGAAACAACTTGGGGTTGAGCCCGATCACGGCGTTGGCTGCGCGCAGGATACCGCTGGTGGAGCGGTAGTTTTGCTCCAGCTTGATCACCTTCAGCTCGGTGAAGTCTTGCGGCAGCTTGCGCAGGTTGTCCAGCGTGGCGCCTCGCCAGCCGTAGATCGATTGATCATCGTCGCCCACGGCTGTGAAGCGGGCGCGCTCGCCAACAAGCAGCTTCAACAACTCGTACTGTGTGGCGTTGGTGTCCTGGTATTCATCCACCAATACATGGCCCATCTTCTGCTGCCATCGATCGCGCACCTCGGCGTGGTCGCGCAACAGCTTCAGGGGCAGACTGATGAGGTCGTCAAAGTCCACGCTCTGGTAAGCGGTGAGCCGTTCTTCGTAGCGCGCCATGATGGTCGCGGCCACGCGCTCATCGTCGTCTTTGGCCTGACTCAGACATTGCTCGGACGTCAGGCCCTCGCCCTTCCAGGCGCTGATGGTCCATTGCCAGGCGCGGGCGGTGTTGGCGTCGGTGGTGCCGCCGCAGTCCTTCAGGATGCTGGTGATGTCGTCGGTATCCAGGATGCTGAAGTTTTTCTTCAGCCCCAGGGGCTCACCGTCTTCGCGCAGCAGTTTCACGCCCAGCGCATGGAAGGTGCAGATCAGCACCTTGCGCGCATCGCGCCCGATCAGCTGTTTGGCGCGCTCGCGCATTTCGGCGGCGGCCTTGTTGGTGAAGGTGATGGCTGCGATGCGGTCGGCGGCCAGACCCGCCTGAATGAGCCGACCGATTTTGTGGGTGATCACCCGCGTTTTGCCCGAGCCTGCGCCCGCGAGCACCAGGCAGGGGCCACCCAGGTGGTTCACGGCTTCGAGTTGGGCGAGGTTCAGGCCGTGACCGGCAGCGGCGGACATGTCAGTGGAGCGTGGGGGAGAAGAGATGACGAACGTGGCGGCCCGCTTTGACAAAAGGGCTTGCGTTGAATCATACAGAGGGCCCTACGGGCGCCAGATCGGATTGCGTCGCTTGAGTGAAAGCTGTAACGGGGTGTCATAACTGAATGCTTTCGGAGTGCTTTGCCGCCCAGGCAAGCCGCGGTGATTGACTTTTCGACAAGAGCGATCGAAGACCCAGTCCCTAGAGTGCTCATCAATGCGGCGCTTGTGGCCGCTGAAAGGACAACAGATGCAAAGAAAACATTTCCTCCAGTGGGCGGGTTTGACCCTCGGAGGGGCGCTGGTGTGGTGCTGGATTGACTGGTTGTGGGGGCGGCGACATTGCCGAAGAGGCCATTCCGATGAACATCGGGCACGAGTGTCTGTCGGAAGACGAGATCGCAGGGCCTCTATTTCATGCGCGAAGAGGAGAAGCTCGCACACGATGTTTACGTGGCGTTGTTCGCGCGTTGGGGCTCCAAGGTGTTCAACAACATTGCCCAAAGCGAAAGACAGCACACCGAAGCCGTGCGCCTGCGGATTCTGGCCCACGGTCTGGTCGATCCCGCGGCGAACACCCCTGCCGGCGTGTTCGTCAATGCCGAATTGCAAGCGCTTTATAACCCGTTGGTGGCGCAGGGGCAAGGCAGTCTCATCGATGCGCTGGAGGTCGGCTGCCTGATCGAAGAAAAAGATATTCGGGATATTGAGGACCAGACGAGCGCAGGTGGTCAACGAGCCCGATATCCTGGCCGTGTACGACAACCTGCTGTGCGGCTCGCGCAACCATTTGCGCGCCTTCAACCGGCAATTGGTGGCCCAGGGTGGCAGCTACGCCGCACAGGTGATTTCGCAGGCCGAGTGGAACGCCATTGCCAACTCGGCTCAGGAGCGTTGCGGGGGCTGAAGTGCGCCGTCAGATCCGGCTTTACCGGTGCATGGCGCGGTCAATATCGGCCTGGTTGTGTTCATCCACGTAGATGAGCGCCGGCCGGGCCAGGCTGCTCTGGAAGCATGTCACGAGCACATTGCTGCCGGGGCGCCCTTTGCGCATCACCTCAACAGAACAACGTCCGTACACGCTTTCGATCGTCGCCAGCAGGTTGCGCGCATAGGCGGTCTCCAGTCGGCTGTCGAGAATCAGGTTGGCCACCAGAACGGCGCCGGGCAACATGGGGCGGCGCAGCGCGGTCCAGAATTCGCGGGTGGCGAGATGGCTGGGTATGGAGTTGCGCGAACTGTAGACGTCGACCACGATGGCGGCGAAGCGCTGATCGGTGGTGTCGACATAGTTGCGTGCATCGGCGGCCACAAACTGGCCATTGATGGGGCCTTTGAGGAAGTGTGACGCGGCGAGGTCTTGAATCGCCGGGTCGATATCCACATAGGTGTAGCGGTTGAGCGGTTCTTGGTGTGACAGTGTGAAACCGCCTGCGCCCAATACCAGGATGTCTTTTCCCTTCAGCGCCATGTCTTCCAGCAGCATGGCGCGAATGCGGTTGATGTAGGGAGAAAACCGCAATGGGTCATCCCTGCTGATTTCGGAAGAAAGCGATTGGTTGACCTTGAAGTGCTGCGCCGCCGTGCGTTCGGGTACGGCTTCAACGCGGTATTCGGCATAGGCCGTGTCGGCCAGCACCTGGGGCACTGGCCGGTTGAGCCAGCCGGCCATTGCGATCACGATCACGTTGGCCAGCAACCACGGCTTGCTGCTCAGGTTGAGCAATATCGAGCCCGCCGCCAGACCCACCGAGACCATCAATACCGCGGCCGACACGCCCAACCATTGCATGACCAGCAACGACAGGCCTGTGGCCCCCAGGAATGAGCCCAGGGTGGACCAATACAAGGCCATGCCGCTGGCTTGCCCCACGCGTTCGTGGCGAATGAGGTTGGTCAGGATAGGCACGGTCTGGCCCAGCAACCAGGCAATGGGGCACAACACCACAAGCATGTAAACGAGGTAGGCCAACATGGCCGGTCGCACCGCTTCGAACAACAGCGTGACCGTGGCGCCTGCCAGGCCCACACCCGCGATGAGCGCCGCCATCGCAAAATTGCGAGCCACCACCCGGGCAAAATTGCGCTCTACCCTCGCCCCGCTGGCATACCCCACTGCCAGGGCAAACAGAAAGAAGCCGATGGTGGGCGCCGTGACCAGAATGGAGCTGCCCATGTGCGGCACCAGGCGGCGCAAGGCGATCACCTCGGCGCCCAGCGAGCACAGGCCTTCGATGAAGATGATGACGTAGATGAGCATGGGGAAGGGGGGTGGCGGGAGGGTTCGAAGTGTGCCTGAAGGCGCGTGACAGCCCTTTCGCGCCGAGCCTGAGACAATCGCGCACCGTGCTCAATGTTCTGACCATCACCTTTCCGTTCTTCGCCCTGGTGCTCGCCGGCTATCTGGCCGCCAAGCGGGGCATGTTGCCGCTGGCTGCGATTCCGGGCTTGAACGGCTTTGTGCTGTTTTTTGCGCTGCCCTGCATGCTCTACCGCTTCGGCTCCACCACGCCGATCGCGCAGTTGCTGGATTTCTCGGTGGCGGGGGTTTACCTCGTGTGCGCGTTGATCATGGTCGCGTTTGCCATCGTGTGGAGTTTGAACGAGCGCATTCGCTGGAACGACGCGTCGCTGGGCGCCTTGGTGGCGGCCTTTCCCAACACCGGTTTCATGGGCGTTCCGCTGCTGGCCGCCTTGCTGGGGCCGCAGAGTGCGGGTCCGGTGATTGTGTTGATCGTGGTGGACATGGTGATCACCAGTTCGCTGTGTGTGGCACTTTCGCAGCTCGACGGCGAGCCGGGCGAGAGCGGTGGCCACGCCATGATGGTGGCCGGACGCAAGGCGCTGCGCGGTGTGCTCACCAATCCCATGCCCTGGGCGATTTTGCTGGGCGGCGTGGCCTCGTCGCTCTCGTTCAGCCTGCCCGGCCCGGTGGAGAAAACGGTGTGGCTCCTGGCCGATGCGGCTTCGCCGGTGGCGCTGTTCACCATTGGCGCGGTGCTCGCCCGCTCGCAGATCCAGGCCAACCACCCCATGCCCCTGTCCGACTATTTGCCGGTGTCGCTGATGAAGCTGGTCGTGCACCCATTGCTGGTGCTGTCGGTGGGCGCTGTGGCGATCCAGCTGGGCGTGCCGCTGTCGTCTTTCGCGCTGACCGTGATGGTGCTGGTGTCGGCCTTGCCCAGTGCCAGCAATGTGTCTTTGCTGGCCGAGCGCCTGGGCGCCGACAACGGGCGCATCGCCCGCATCATCCTGGTCACCACGGCCGCGTCGTTCCTGAGCTTCTCGGGTGCTGTGGCGCTGCTGACCTGACGCATTGCTTGGGGGTATGTAGATCAGGATGGGCGGTCCCGCTGAGTTGCGTTGTGCGTTGGTCAATGGAGCCCGTGGCAGATCGGGTTCAGGAATGGCCATCCCATGATGTGGATTTACCTGCTTCAAGGCGTGGGCTTCGGGCTGGCCGCGGCGTCGCAACCGGGCCCTTTCCAGACTTACCTGATTTCCCAGTCGCTGAGCAACGGGTGGCGGCGCACCTTGCCCGCCGCACTGGCGCCCCTGATCAGTGATGGGCCCATCATCGCGCTGTGTTTGCTGGTTCTGAGCCAGGTACCAGCCTGGATGGAGCAGGCGCTGTACGGGGTCAGCGGCATGTTCATCCTTTATCTGGCCCATGGCACCTATCGGTCGTGGAGAAGCGGCGGTGCCACAGAGCCGGAGGTGAGCAGCACCCGCCAAAGTGTCTGGAAGGCCGCGCTCATGAACGCTTTGAGCCCGGGTCCCTACATTTTCTGGACGTTGGTGACCGGGCCGATTCTGGTGGCGGGCTGGCGCGAAGCACCACTGTATGGGGCCGGTTTTCTGGGCGGCTTTTACCTGACCATCGTCTGCGCATTGGCCGGGATCATTGCCGTGTTCGGCCTGGCCGCCCGGTTGGGCCCCAAAGTGCACCACGCCATGCTGGGCATTTCAGCGCTGGTGTTGTTCATCTTCGGCCTGTTCCAGATTTCAAAAGCCCTGCGCTAGGGCCCGTCAACACTGATTTCCCAAGATGCGTTGCTGATCAAAAAAGCCATGCGCAAGGTACAAAACGCAGCCGGGGTTTCCCACCGGCCAGGCTTTGCAACGCCGTGCATTGCTTTTGCCTATGGATTTGATGAGCTCTATTAAGTCGACATTTCGATAGATAAAACCTACAGTGTGCTCATGCCATTCAACAGGAGCCCGCTGTGAACGATCATGCCCACCTGAACTCCACCATGGACAGCTGGACGGAAATGCTCGCCGCATTGGCTGAAGCCTTTTAGGCGCTCCTCCCCCGCCACACCTTTCAACCCAAGGAGATCTCCATGAGCAACCCCACCGCTTCCGCCGGCCAATGCCCCGTCATGCACGGCGCCAGTGCCACCCATGGCGCCCAGTCCAACGCCGACTGGTGGCCCAACCAGCTCAACCTGAACATCCTGCACCAGCACGCTCCCGCGTCCAACCCCATGGACGAGGGCTTTGACTACGCCGAGGCCTTCAAACAGCTCGACTTCGCCGCCCTGAAAAAAGACATGGCCGCGCTGATGACCGACTCGCAAGACTGGTGGCCGGCCGACTGGGGTCACTACGGCGGCCTGTTCATCCGCATGGCCTGGCACAGCGCCGGCACCTACCGCACCGCCGATGGCCGCGGCGGCGCCAGCACCGGCAACCAGCGCTTCGCCCCCATCAACAGCTGGCCCGACAACGGCAACCTCGACAAGGCGCGCCGCCTGCTGTGGCCGCTCAAGCAGAAATACGGCAACGCCATTTCCTGGGCCGATCTGTTCATCCTGGCCGGCAACGTGGCCATGGAAACCATGGGCTTCAAGACCTTTGGCTTTGGCGGCGGCCGCGCCGACATCTGGCAGCCCGAAGAAGACATCTACTGGGGCGCCGAGAAAGAATGGCTGGCCACCAGCGACAAACCCAACAGCCGCTACAGCGGTGAGCGCGATCTGGAGAACCCGCTGGCCGCCGTGCAGATGGGCCTGATCTATGTGAACCCCGAAGGCCCGGACGGCAACCCCGACCCGGTGGCTCTCGGGCCGCGACGTGCGCGAAACCTTTGCCCGCATGGCCATGAACGACTACGAGACCGTGGCCCTCACGGCGGGTGGCCACACCTTCGGCAAGGCCCACGGCGCGGGTGACCCGGCCAAGGTCGGCCCCGAGCCCGAAGCCGCGCCCATGGAAGAAATGGGCTTTGGCTGGATCAACAGCCACGGCAGCGGCAAGGGCGGCGACACCACCACCAGCGGCATCGAAGGCGCCTGGAAACCCAACCCCACGACCTGGGACATGGGCTACTTCAAGGTCCTGTTCAAGTACGAGTGGGAGCTGGTCAAGAGCCCGGCCGGCGCCCACCAGTGGCGCGCCAAGGACGTGGACCGAGAAGACATGGTCGTCGACGCCCACGACCCGTCCAAGAAGCACGCGCCCATGATGACCACGGCCGACATGTCGCTGCAAGTTCGACCCGGCCTACGAGAAAATTTCGCGCCATTTCCTGGACAACCCCGACGAGTTCGCCGATGCCTATGCCCGCGCCTGGTTCAAGCTGACCCACCGCGACATGGGCCCCAAGAGCCTGTACCTGGGCCCTGAAGTGCCGGCCGAAGACCTGATCTGGCAAGACCCCGTGCCCGCCGTGGACCACAAGCTGATCGACGCCGGCGATGTGGCCGACCTCAAGCGCCAGGTGCATGGCCTCGGGCCTGACCGTGTCGCGAACTGGTGTCCACCGCCTGGGCGTCGGCCTCGACCTTCCGCGGCTCCGACAAGCGCGGCGGTGCCAACGGTGCGCGCATCCGCCTGGCGCCCCAGAAAGACTGGGAGGTCAACCAGCCCGAGCAGCTGGCCAAGGTGCTGGCCAAGCTGGAAGCCATCCAGCAGGCCTTCAACGGCGCGCAGAAGGGTGGCAAGAAGGTGTCGCTGGCCGACCTGATCGTGATCGCCGGCAATGCGGCGGTGGAAGCTGCGGCCGAGGCCGCTGGCCAGACGGTGGAGGTGCCGTTTACCCCGGGTCGCACCGACGCATCGCAGGAGCAGACCGATGTGGAAGTCGTTTGAGCCGCTGGAGCCTGCAGGCCGACGGTTTCCGCAACTACCGCAAGAAGACGTTCACCGTGGCGCCCGAAGAAATGCTGCTCGACCGGGCCCAGCTGCTGACCTTGAGCGCACCGGAGATGACGGTGCTGGTGGGTGGCCTGCGGGTGTTGGGCGGCAACGTCGGCGGCGTCGAAGCACGGCGTGTTCACGCAGCGCCCCGGCCAGCTGACCAACGACTTCTTCGTCAACCTGGTCGACATGTCCACCGCCTGGAAGCCCACGGGCGCCAACAGCTACGAGGGCCGTGACCGCAAGACCGGCGACGTGAAGTGGACGGCCACCCGCGTGGACCTGGTGTTCGGCTCCAACTCGCAGTTGCGCGCGCTGGCCGAGGTGTATGCGCAGAACGATGGCAGCGTGAAGTTCGTGAAGGACTTCGTCGCCGCCTGGACCAAGGTGATGAACCTGGACCGTTTCGATCTGAAGAAGTGATTCGGCAGGCCACTGCCTGAAGCGAACCTGGCGGTGGGGGCGAAAGCCCTCACCGCTTTTTCGTTGGCAAGCGCTGTTTCATAGAATGGGCCGCCTATGACTTCCCCCAGCGCCCATCCCGAACTCTTCGCCACCTACCAGCGGGCAAAAGCCGATGCGGCGCACAAGTTCGGCTTGATCAGCAAGGTGGCCAAAAAAGGCCCCAAGGCCGTTCAGGCGGCCGTTGATACGTCTGCAAGGGCTGACAAGCGCAGGGATTCGTTTGCGAAAAAGTTGCGGCGCTGGGGGTAGAGATCGAAGATTGAAGGAGATTCAGTGCTGGCCATGCCTGCTCGCCCTTGAGGTCAGGGAATGCGAGCGTGCTGTGAGGAATGGCTTTTGAGCGGCTGTTCTCGGCCATACGCGGTCCTCATACGGTCGAGAAGGCAGGCGTTCGAGCGGCAAGGCACAGACAAAGTCTGTCTGGTGAGTATCAGCCGTGTGCTAGGCCCTGCTCACCACGCCGCCCGCATCCGCAAGCAGAAATCCGGACGGAGTCAGGCGATAGCGAGTCGCTGGGGGAAAGCTGTCTACGACTTCGCGGGCAACCAAGTCGTTCACGGTGAGGGCCTGTAGACCTTGAGAGATCGCACGCGGCGTCGCTTCCGCCAGCGCCCTGGTGAGTTCGTTGAATCGCGCCTGACTCGAGCCGATCGTGCAAACCAGCGGCATGCCCCAGCGGGTGAGCGAGCCCGGCACGAGCCCAAGTCGCGCTTGTGTCGCAGCAATCATGTTCGCACCGGCTGCGATCCGAGCGCCCTCCAGGGTGAGCAGGTATTCTGGCCGCAAGGGATGGCCATGGCCGGGATTGCGCATCACCCATCCGAGCGCCGTGAGGGCATGCAGCGTCCTTGCGAGGCTGTCGCGCGGTAGCGCCAATCGGTGCAGCAACTCGACAAAGCGGGCTCCTTGATTCGCGGCCAGATCGGCGAGCAATGGCACTGCCCATTTGCTGCGGCCGAGGGCAATGAGGTCGGCAAGAGAAAGAGTTGCCTGCATTTTCAATGTAGTATACATTCCAGACCACAATCGTTGACCAACCTGTGGGAGGCACAAATGGGGATTGCATATGTTCCTGAGCTGAGCGCTTCGATGAGTGTTTCCGATATGGATGCGTCGATTGCTTGGTATCAGAAGGTACTTGGGTTCGACGTGCTGTTCCGCGACGACGACCTCGGCTGGTGCGAGCTGTCGACGGGCGTACCCGGCGTCACCGTGGGACTTGCCCAGAGCGAGAACGTGGCACAGGGCGGAGGTGCCACCAATGTCTGGGGTGTCAAAGACATTGTGGAGGCCAAGGCTCAACTCGACGCCCATCGCGTCAAGCAGGACGGCGATATTCAGGTTGTTCCAGATATGGTGAAGCTCATCACCTTCTACGATCCCGATGGCAATGCAATGATGTTTGCTCAGTCACTTGCGAAGGACCGTTGAGGCGGCCCTGGTTTCGATCTCTCCCGCCCACGAAAGGCAGTTTTGCGATGCGGTGCTTGATGTCTCAATTGGGTTGAACCCGGCAGCTCACCTTTGCATCAAACAGGGGTCGATTGCCAGCCAGCGTGGCCCTGCAGATAACTTCAGTCCTCGCGCAAATGCCAGACCTGGCGGTGCAAAGCCCTTGCTCACGGCCTCGTAGAAAACAAGGTGTTGTGAGCCGGGCTTGGCCGAGGCAGGTTCGATGCCGGGGCTTGGCGCATCGGGCCAGTTTCAGCGCTTTTTCTCCAGCGCCTCTTCTTCCATCAACAGGTAGGTGTTGTAGGCGTTCATGCGGTTGGCGAAGCCGAACATGGGTGTGGCTTCGAAGGTGCTCCAGTCGGTGGTTTTGTAGGCCTCTTCAAACGGCATGAAATCCTGTACCGCCTGGCCCATGGATGAGCGCAGGTACTTGAGGTAGTCGCGTGTCATGCCGATGTCTTTTTTCGGATCCAGCGATGCGCTGCCGTGGCCGGGCACCACGGTCTCGGCGTCGTGCGCCAGCATCTGTTCCAGCGATTTGATCCACTGGCTGCTGTTGGCCTTGCCCACGAAAGGCAGGCGGCCGTTGAAGAACAAATCGCCCGCGAACAGCACCTTCTCCGACGGCACAAAAATCGTCAAGTCCTCTGGTGTGTGTGAAGGGCCCACATGGTCAAGTTCAAACACCATGCCGCCGATCTTCATCACCGTCGGGCCGTTGATCCAGGTGTCGGCCATCACGAGCTGCGTTTTGTCATCGATCCACGGTGCCAGGTCGGTGCGCGAGGCTTGCAGGCGCAGGCGCGCGGTGTCGGACTGTATGTATTCCTTGGCCGACTCATGGGCCGTGATGTGCGCGCCCATCGCTTTGAAATATTGCAGGCCGTAGATGTGATCTGCGTGGTAATGGGTCAGGATCACGTTGGAAATCGGCAGCGGCGTGAGCTTGCGGATCTCGGCGGTGAGCCGCTCGGCCAGCTTGGGCGAGCCCAGCGCATCGATCACCACCACGCTCTCGGGCGTGATCACGAAGCCTGCGTTGGAGATGAAGTTTTGGTTCTCGGTGGAGCCCAGCGCGGACAGGCCCTGCACGTAATAGCTGTGCGGCCCGACCTGCTCCAGCTTCATCGCCGGGCCCTCAGGTTCGGCGGCCAGCGCGTTGCCTGCGCCTGTCCAAGCGCCGATGCACAACAGCGCCACCGCGCTGACCGCTTTGAAAATCTTGATCATGTGATGTCTCCTTGCCATACCAAGCCGGACGCGCGCTTGATGTATTGCCGTTTGCTTATTTTGTGATGATGCCACGGCAGCGGTCAATTGGCGCGCTGGCGAGGCGGGGAAAGCGCTCAGTCTTCCAGTGCCAAGCCCGACTGCTTGAGCGCGCGCCTTCGCAAAGCGTGATCGGGCATGACTTCGGCCACCACGTTCCAGAAGTTGGCGCTGTGGTCCATGTGGCGCAAATGGCTGAGTTCGTGCACCACCACGTAGTCCACCATTTCCATCTTCAGGTGGATGAGCCGCCAGTTCAGGCGAATGGTGCCGTCCACGCTGGCGCTGCCCCAGCGGGTGCCAGCGCTGGAGAGGCGAAGGCGGCTGTAGCTCACGCCGAGTTGCGGCGCAAAGTGGTCTAGCCGCTCGGTGAAAACGCGTTTGGCCTGGCGCATGAGCCATGCTTGGGCGGCGTCGCGGATCTGGGTTTCATTGGCGTTGCCCGCCACGCCCAGGCGCAGCGTGGGCATGGCGCTTTCTGCCGCAGCGGATTGCAGCTCGGCGCTGGCGTGAGAGGACGCCTGCGCCGGATCCAGCACGAGGCGCACCCGCTCGCCAAGGTAGTCGAATTCCGCGCCATCGACCCACACCGTTTTCGCCTGCGCCAGTTCGCCCATCCGTTCGTGCGCCTTTTGCAGCTTCTCCAGCACCCAGGCCGATTTGTCGCGGATCAGCGCTTCCACCTCGCCCAGCGGCGACCAACGCGGTGCGCTCACCGTGAGCCCTTCCTTGCCCACCGACAAGCCAATCGTTTTCCGCTTGCCCCGCTTGAACTCGTAGGCCACCTCCACCTCGCCCAACATGATCAAACGGTTGGCGCGCGGGTGGTGCCAGGTGGCGGGCTGGAAGACGTCGGACAGCGGCAGCGCGGGTGGCGCCTTGGGATCGCGTGGCGCGGGCGCAGGGATTGGCGTTGGCGAAGCTTTTGGCGCAGACAACCTCTCAGGCAAGACCGGATCCGGCCCACCCAAAAAATCAAACGCCATTTGCAACAACTGCTTCATGCCAGGGAGCTGTGATCCAGAGGTTTAGAGCAACAAAAAGCCAAGCCAACGAGCGCAACCCCAACCCAGAACGCCGTCGATCCGGCTCCGCCGGTCGGCCAGCGTTGCCCCCTGGGGGGGTGACACGCCTACGGCGTGGCGCGGGGGGAGGCATATGCTGTGGGATCCAGGCGCCGCATCTCCGCCTCGATCCAGTCTTCCACTTCTTTCATCAGTTCATCGGGCTCACGGCCAGCGCTCGGAATCGGTTTGCCAATCGAAAACTCCACCGTGCCGGGCGTCTTGATGAACGCCTTTTTGGGCCAGCATTTGGCCGAGGTCACGGCGATCGGAATCACCGGCGCGCCGGTGCGGATGGCCAGCCGCGTGCCACCGCTCTTGTAGGTGCCTTTTTCGCCGCGCGCGATGCGCGTGCCCTCAGGGAACATGATCACCCAGGTGCCCTGGTCGAGCAGGCGCTGGCCTTGCTGCACCACTTTCACGAAGGCGCGGGCACCATCGGCGCGGTCGATGTGGATCATGTCCATGCGGGCCATGGCCCAGCCGAAAAACGGCACCTTCAGCAGCTCTTTCTTGAACACGAAGGCCAGTGGGTGGGGCATCAAGGCCGCCATGCAAAACGTTTCCCAGAGCGACTGGTGTTTCACCAGCAGCACCGCCGGCGCCTTGGTCTCGGTGGGCAGGTTTTCGAACCCGATCACTTTGTTCTTGATGCCCAGGATCACCGTGCCGCTGTCCACCGCCAGCTTGAGCCAGCGGGCGCACATCCAGTACACCTTGGTGCTGCTCATGAAAGGCGAGGCCACCACCACCGCCGTGGCCCAAGGGATCACGGTGACCGCCATGAAAAGCATGTGCAGAACGGCGCGCAGGAAGTTGACGATTTTCATGGGTGGTCAGGTGCGCTGATAGGCAGCGTGAATGGAGTCAATGGGATGCGGCGCACAGGTCAATCAGGTCGCGGCTGCCGCCACTGGTTGCTGTTCCAACAGCCAGTCAGCGAAAGCGGGCAGGTCCAGGTGGACCTGGGTGCCTTCTGGCAAGCCTTTGATGGTGGTTGTTTTTGTTGGGGTGGGCACTTGCCCGTTCTGGTCGCGCAAGTGCTCCGACTGCCCGGTGAGCAGCAGGTGGGCTGGACAACCTGCTGCAGAGGCCGCCTGCACATGGCGCAAAGAATTGCCCGCCGCCGGAACCGTTCCAAGCGGTATGCCGAAGCGCGCGCCCACCTGTTCAAAAAGACCTGGCGCGGGTTTGCGGCAATGGCAGCCGTCTTCGGGCGCATGGGGGCAGAAGAACACCGCTTCCACGCGCGCGCCCGCTGCGCCAGCTGGCGGTGCATCTTGGCGTGGATGGCGTTGAGCGAAGCCATGTCGAACAAGCCACGCCCGATACCGCTCTGGTTGGTGGCCAGCACCACGCGCCAGCCACCCTGGTTCAGCCGCGCCACCGCCTCCAGCGCGCCCGGCAAAGGCTCCCACTCATCGGCCGAAGCCACATGGTCTTCGCGGCTGCGGTTGAGCGTGCCGTCGCGGTCGAGAATGAGCAGTTTCATGGGGCGGCTCCAGTGGGCGGCTTTGCCGATTACGACGCCAGTCGTGAAAGGTCGGCCACGCGGTTCATGGCTTCGTGCAGGCTCTTGAGCAAGCCCAGGCGGTTGGCCTTGAGCTTGGGGTCTTCTGCGTTGACCATCACGCCGTCAAAGAAAGCATCGACCGGCGCGCGCAGCGCGGCCAGCGTTTGCAGGCTGTCGGTGTAGTCGCCCGTGTCGAACTGGGCGTTGGCTGCGGGCACGGTGGTCTGCATGGCCGCGTAGAGGTCTTTCTCGGCCGCTTCCATGAACAGGCCTCGCGTCGACCTCGGCGCCCTCGCCCTCGGATTTTTTGAGGATGTTGCCGATGCGCTTGTTGGCCGCAGCCAGAGCAGGCGCTTCGGGCAAGGCCGCAAAGGCGCGCACGGCGTTGAGGCGCTGGCTCACTTCGGCCAGGCGCTGGGGGCGCAGGGCCATCACGGCGTCCACTTCCTGAGCGCTGAAGCCTTGCTCGCGCAGGCTGCCGGCCAGGCGGTCGTAGATGAAGTCGATCAGCGCAGCGCTGGCGTCGGTGATCTTGTCGCCGAACGCGGGCAGCGCGCGATCGGCCACCGCAGTCGGCCAGGTTCAGTGGCAGGTCCTTTTCGATCAGCATGCGGATCACGCCCAGCGCATGGCGGCGCAGCGCAAACGGGTCCTTGTCACCGGTCGGCAGGTTGCCGATGCCGAACATGCCCACCAGGGTTTCCAGCTTGTCGGCCAGCGCCACGACCACGCCGGTCATGTTGCGCGGCAGCTCGTCGCCGGCGAAGCGCGGCTTGTAGTGGTCTTCGATGGCGAAGGCGATGTCTTCGGTGAGGCCGTCGTGGCGCGCGTAGTAGCCGCCCATGATGCCTTGCAGCTCGGGGAATTCGCCCACCATGTCGGTCAGCAAATCGGTCTTGGCCAGCTGGGCCGCGGTGTCGGCGCTCTGCGCCAGCACATCGCCGCCGAGTTGCTGGCCAATGGCCTTGGCGATGGCGCGCACGCGCTCCACCCGCTCGCCCTGCGTGCCCAGCTTGTTGTGATAGACCACCTTGGCCAGGCCTTCCACGCGCGAAGCCAGCGTCTTCTTGCGGTCCTGGTCGAAGAAGAACTTGGCATCGGCCAGGCGCGGGCGCACCACGCGCTCGTTGCCTTCGATCACGGCGCTGGCGTCGTCCGGGCTGATGTTGCTGACCACCAGGAACTGGTTCGTCAGCTTGCCCTGCGCGTCCAGCAGCGGGAAGTACTTCTGGTTGGCCTTCATCGTCAGGATCAGGCATTCCTGCGGCACGTCGAGGAATTCCTTTTCGAACGAGCAGGTGAGCACGTTGGGGCGCTCGACCAGCGCGGTCACTTCGTCCAGCAGCGCGTCGTCTTCAATCGGCTTTGCAGCCGCCGCCGACCTTGGCCGCTGCGGCGGCCAGCTGGCGCGCGATCTCGGCCTTGCGCGCTTCAAACGAGGCGATCACCGCGCCGTCTTGCGCCAGCGTGGCGGCGTAGCTGTCGGCGTCTTTCAAGACCACCGGGTCCACAGCGGCTTCGAAGCGGTGGCCATGCGTGCTGTTGCCGGATGTCAAGCCCAGCGCCTTGAGCGGCACGACGGTGCTGCCGTGCAGCGCCACCAGGCCGTGGGCCGGGCGCACGAACTGCACGCTGGTCCAGCCGGGTTGTTCGCAGTCGGTTTCCAGCTGGTAGGTCATGACCTTCGGGATAGGCAGCTTGGCCAGCGCTTCGTCCAGCGCCTTTTGCAGGCCGGGGGCGAGCGCCACGCCAGGGGCGATGCTGTCGAAAAACAGGGCTTCGGCTTTGCCATCGGGCGCGCGCTTCAGGCTGGGCACCACGGAGGCATCGGCGCCCAGCGCGCCCAGGCGCTTGAGCAGCGCGGGCGTGGGCTGACCATCGGCGGTGAGGCCCACGCTCACCGGCATGAGCTTTTGCGACACCGCTTTGTCGGCGGCGCGATCGGCCACGCCGCTCACGTGCACGGCCAGGCGGCGGGGCGAAGCGAAGGCGGTCACGGCCGCATCGGCGCCGGCCAGGCCCTGGGCCTTGAGCTGGTCGGCCAGCACCTGGGCAAAGGCATCGCCCAGCTTCTTGAGCGCCTTGGGCGGCAGCTCTTCCACAAACAGTTCAACAAGCAGGTTTTGGGTGTCGTCATGGTGTGTTCTCCGCTCGCTCAGGCGGCCTTCTTTTTCTGTTCGGCCTTGGCCATCTCGGCCAGCACTTCTTCGCTCCAGGCCTTGGGCGCCATGGGGAAACCCAGTCGGGCGCGGCTGTCGAGGTAGCTGCGGGCGACCTTGCGCGCCAGATCGCGGATGCGGCCCATGTAGGCGGCGCGCTCGGTCACGCTGATGGCGCCGCGCGCGTCGAGCAGGTTGAAGCTGTGGGCGCACTTCAGCACCTGTTCGTAGGCGGGCAAAGCGAGCTCGGCTGCGATCAGGTGGTTGGCCTGCTTTTCGTGGGCCGCGAAAGCGGTGAACAGGAAGTCGGCGTCGGCGTGTTCAAAGTTGTAGGCCGATTGTTCCTTTTCGTTCTGCAGGTAGACATCGCCGTAGCTCAGCGTGTCGGTCCACTTCAGGTTGTAGACGTTGTCCACGCCCTGCAGGTACATGGCCAGGCGCTCCAGGCCGTAGGTGATTTCGCCGGTGGCGGGTTTGCAGTCGATGCCGCCGACCTGCTGGAAATAGGTGAACTGCGTGACTTCCATGCCGTTGAGCCAGACTTCCCAGCCCAGGCCCCAGGCGCCCAGCGTGGGGTTTTCCCAGTCGTCTTCCACGAAGCGGATGTCGTTCTTTTTCAGGTCGAAGCCCAGCGGCTTCGAGCGAACCCAGGTAGAGCTCCAGAATGTTGGCCGGCGCTGGCTTGAGCACCACCTGGTACTGGTAGTAGTGCTGCAGGCGGTTGGGGTTCTCGCCGTAGCGGCCGTCTTTGGGGCGGCGGCTGGGCTGCACGTAGGCGGCCTTCCAGGGCTCGGGGCCCAGGGCGCGCAGGAAGGTGGCGGTGTGGCTGGTGCCGGCGCCGACTTCCATGTCGATGGGCTGGAGCAGGGCGCAGCCCTGGGCGTCCCAGTAGGACTGCAATTTCAAGATGATTTGCTGAAAGGTCAACATGGTGTCGGCTTCTGGGCGGGCGCCGCTGGTCGGGCGCGCCAAGTGAGGAAAAGGGGCAGGCCTGCGCCCTGAGCGGGCGAGACGGAACACACGATTTTACGGGGCGGCATCAATCGGCGTGGTCCAACGGCAAGGCGGTGGTGAACTTCAGCTCTTCCATGGCAAAGCTTGAGCTCACATCGGACAAAGGCACCGCCTGAATCAGCCGTTTGTAGACCGTGTCGTAGGTGGCGATATCGGGCACGACCACGCGAAGGAAATAGTCCACATCGCCGCTCATGCGGTAGAACTCCACGATCTCGGGAATGGCCTGCACGGCATCGCGCAGCGCTTGCAGCCAGGTGGCGTTGTGCTGATTGGTCTTGATGGCCACAAATACCGTGACGCCCAGGTTCACCTTGACCGGGTCCACCAGCGCCACGTGTTTGGTGATGTAGCCTGCTTCGCGCAGCGCCTGGATGCGGCGCCAGCATGGCGTGCTGGACAGGTTCACGGCCTCGGCCAACTCGGCCAGCGGCGTCTCGGCGTTGGCCTGTAGCAGTGCCAGTAACTGCCGGTTGATGGCATCCAGTTTCTTTTTCATGGAAATTTATAGCATTGAATGCTCAAAAATAGCAAAAATAGGTGAAGAAATGCAAACCGTTTCCGCCCGGCAAAAGGGATACTTTCGCATCGACATCTCAACCGCAGGGGCACGCTTTGAAGCACATCGGACTGATCGGGGGCATGAGCTGGGAATCCACCGCGCTCTACTACGACATCATCAACCGCGAGGTGGCCCGCCAGCGCGGCGGCCTGCGCAGCGCGCCCATGAGCATTGCCAGCCTCGATTTCCATGAGATCGCCGAGCGCCAGAAAGCGGGCGACTGGGACGGCATGTCCCGGATCCTGGGCGATGCCGCCCACCAGTTGCAGGCCTCGGGCGCCGAGTGCATCCTGATCGGCACCAACACCATGCACAAGATCGCGCCCGAAGTGCAGGCGCGCATCGATGTGCCTTTGCTGCACATCGCCGACATCACCGCCGAAGCCATCCTGGCCGCTGGCCTGACGAAAGTGGGCCTGACCGGCACGCGTTTCACCATGGAAGAAGCGTTTTACACAGAGCGTCTGGCCGAACATGGCATCGAATGTGTGATTCCGGGTCAGGAAGAGCGCGACGAGATCCACCGCATCATCTTCAGCGAGCTGTGCCAGGGTGTGATCGATGCGGGCTCCAAAACCCGTTTTCTCGAGATCATGGCGTCGCTGGAGCAGCGCGGTGCGCAGGGCGTGATCCTGGGTTGCACCGAACTCCCGCTGCTGGTGGATCAAGCCGACACCACGCTTCCACTGTTCGACACCACGCGGCTGCACGCCATGGCCGCTGTGAACTTCGCCCTGAACTGAGTCCGCGCCATGTGCCAATTGCTGGGCATGAACTGCAACAACACGGCGGCGATCAATTTCTCTTTCACCGGCTTTGCCGAACGCGGCGGGCGCACCGCCGACCATGTGGACGGCTGGGGCATCGGCTTTTACGAGCGCTCGGGCTGCCGCGTTTTTCACGATGACCAACCCGCCTGCACATCGCTGCTGGCCAAGTTCATTCGCGATTACCCGATCCAGTCGCGCACCGTGATTTCGCACATTCGCAAGGCCACGCAAGGCGAAGTCAGCCTGGCCAACTGCCATCCGTTTCAGCGGGAATGGCAGGGTCAGACCTGGCTGTTTGCCAACAACGGCGATCTGCGCCAGTTCCAGCCTGCGCTCAACGGCCATTACCTGCCCGTGGGCAGCACCGACAGCGAGCTGGCGTTTTGCTGGATGATGCAGCGTCTGCGCGAGCAATTCGATGAGTGGCACAGGCCGCCCACGTGGCAGGAGCTCGCTCCTCAAATTTGCGCCATCACCGCCGACATCGCCCGCCACGGCAATTTCAACTACCTGCTCACCAATGGCGAAGCGGTGTTTGCGCATTGCTCCAGCAAGCTCTGCGTGCTTCACCGGCGCCACCCGTTCCCCAAGGCGCGGCTGGTCGATTGCGACGTGAGCCTGAATCTGGGCGAGTTGAACCACGCCGACGACCGCATGGCCATCATCGCCACCGAGCCGCTCACGGCCGAGGAAGACTGGGTCCCGTTCCAGACGGGCGAGTGCAAGGTGTTTGTCAACGGCGAAGAGGTCTGGCGCCACGTCAACGCCAGCACGGTGCGGTTTCCCATGCCCACGCACAGCACAGGGCGCGTTTGGGCGAATCCGGCGGTCAGCGTTTGAGAGGCGTGTCGTATTGCCGTGCCAGGGCCGTGGCCACGCGGCCGATCAGCTCCAGGGGCAAAGGCTGAGACAGCGGGAAGCGCAGGTTGCCCTTTTCATTGCGAAAAGCTGCGGTCTCGGCGATCAATGCCGCGCAGTCGGTGACTGGCGGGTAGATGCCGATGTGGTTCTTGAACGCGGCGAAATAGAAAAACACCTTGTTCAAACGGTAGGCCGGCATGCCGTAGCTGACGACCCTCGAAGCCTGCGGGAGGCGGCGTTCCACTTCGGACTGAATGCTTTGCAGCAGCGGTTGAACCCGGAGGGGCGCGCTGGCGATGCAGGCCTCATGGGTGGTGAAGGCGGCGTCAGCGGCCATGGTGTCGTGGTGTCGTTCAGCGCAGCCGAGACTTGGGCGCCGCGATGGTGTGGCGAACCAGTTTGGCCAGCAGGGCCAGCAGAGCAATGGCGCCACACAGCGCCCAGGCTGGCCACAGGCCATAGGCGCCAGCCCATTGCGCATAGGGCGTGAGGCCGCTGCGGCCTTCAACCGTGCCTTCCAGGCGGCCCATGGAGAGGCGAGGCAATCGGTGGGTCACGACGCCGCGGTGATCGATCACGGCGGTGGCGCCTGTGTTTGTCGCACGCAGCATGGGGCGCCCCAACTCCATGGCGCGCAGGCGTGAAATCTGCAGGTGTTGGTCGATGGCGGTGGTGTCACCGAACCAGCCGATGTTGCTCAGGTTCACCAAGACTGTGGGCGCGCTCGCCTCGTCGGTGAATGCGGCGGCAAGCTCCTCACCGAACAGGTCTTCATAACAAATGTTGGGCGCAATGCGTTGACCGGCGTGGGACCAGCTGGGTTGCACGCGGGCGCCGCGGGCGAAATCGCCCAGCGGGATGTTCATGAGGTCTGTGAACCATCGGAACCAGGGCGGGATGAACTCGCCAAAGGGCACCAGATGGTGTTTGCTGTAGCGGTAGAAACCTGCACCGGGGTAATTGCCGCCGCCTGGTTGCAGGTAGCTGCCGTCGGGCGCGTTCGCGATCAGGCCCATGCCATTGCCCGCCGTTTCGCTGGTGATGCCCCAGGCGGAGTTGGTGTAGCCGGTTTCGTACGCGCCCAGCGGCAAACCCACCAGAGCTGCCATGCGCTGATCGGCTGGCACGTCGGGCTGGTCGGCGATCAGGCGCAGAAAGGGCCGCCAGAATTCCTGGGCTGGCAATTGTTGCGGCAGCATGGGCAGCGCGGTTTCGGGCGCGACCACCAGTTGGGGCGCCTCGGCCGCGCGGTCGATCACAGCTCGCTGGGCTTCGGCCAGCTGTTGCGGGTACCAGCGCAGGGCTTGGGCCACGCCGGTGCCGGTTTCAAATTTCTCGTTCTGCGCAATGTTGCCTTGCAGCAGCCACACGCGGAGGTCACCGGTGGACGATGTCTGGGCCAGCGCCGCGTTTTGCCAGCGGTGATGTCCTTGCAGACTGGCCAGCACGGCGACCAGCGCCAGAGCCACGGCAGCGCTCAGCCCGGTGCTCAGCAGTGACCGGCGCTCGTTCAGCCCGATGGGCGCTGGTGGTTCCAGGAAAGAGAACAAGGTTTGTGTGGTGAGGGCCAGCGCGTAGGCGAGCATGGCCGCCAATGCGCCCATGCCGTAGACGCCCACCCAGGGTGCCAGCCCGCGCATGGTGTCGGCCTGGGCATAGCCGCCTGCGCCCCAGGGCAGCCCGGTGAACCAGGTGCCTCGGGCCAGTTCGGCCATGGTCCAAAGTGCACCAAAGAGCAGCACCTGCCCGCCGCGCGAGCGCGGTGCCAAGACCGCCAAGGCACATGCCGCTGCGCCATAGAACAGCGCCATGCCACCAGCCAGTGCCAGCACGGCAAGCACGGCCATCCAAGCCGCCAGGCCACCGTAGGTGTGCATGGACACGAACAGCCAGGCAAAGGTGCAGGCCAGCCAGCTCCATGCAAACAGCCAGCCTCGCCAGGCGGCCTGACCCACGCGTTGGGCGCGCAGCAAGGCCAGCACGAGCACCGCCAGAGAGATGATTTGCCACAGGCCGCTGGGCTGTCCGGGCGCCGTGGAGGGCCATGCCCAAACTTGCGCCGGCCAGGCCAGGGAGGCAGCTTGCACCGCGCCGGCGGCCAGACAGGCCAAGGCCCAGAACCATGCCGAGAACCGGGTCGGGCCAATGGAGGTCGCGCCATTCAATGGCAGGAATCCAGATGCGGGGAGCAGTTTGTCCAGGAAGCTGCGCATACAGCCTGTCAGGCAGATGCTTCTTCGGCCACAGGCATGACCTTGAACCACTTCACCGCGCCGCCTTTGGTGTGCAACACGATGAAGCGCAGGCCTTCGGCCTCGTGGATCTCGCCCCGTTTGGGTACGTGGCCCATGTCGTGGGCGATCAGGCCGCCAATGGTCTCGAATTCGTCGGGAGGCAGTTTGACGCCAAACGATTCGTCGAGGCGCTCGATCGGCGTGTCGCCGCTGACGCGCCAGGTGTTGTCGGCCAGGGCATAGATGTCACCCTCGTCTTCCACTTCGTCGAACTCGTCTTCGATTTCGCCCACGATTTCTTCCAGCACGTCTTCGATCGTGATCAGCCCGGCCACGCGGCCAAACTCGTCGATCACGATGGCCAGGTGGTTGCGGTTGCCACGGAATTCGCGCAAGAGGTCGTTGAGCCCCTTGCTTTCGGGCACGAAGGTTGCCGGCCGCAGCAAGGCGCGGATGTTGAGCTCGGGCGCGCGCTGCAGCTTGAGCAGATCTTTGGCCAGCAAGATGCCGATGATGTTTTCGCGGTCATCCTCATAGACAGGGAAGCGCGAGTGCGCCGTGTCAATGATCGTGTAGAGCAGTTCCTCGTAAGGGGCGTCGATATCCAGCAGGTCCATCCGCGGGGCGGCAACCATCACGTCGCCGGCAGACATGTTCGCGATGCGCATCACGCCTTCGAGCATCACGCGCGACTCGGCGTTGATGATGTCGTTGTCTTCGGCTTCGGCCAGGATGCCGATCAGCTCGGCGATGGAATCGGGACCAGGGTGAATGAATTCTGCGAGCTTTTGCAGGAATCCACGCTTATCTTCTTGCCGCAGGCTGCGCTGCGGCCCGGGACTGGGAGGGGTGTCGGCCACTGAGGGAGTACGTTGGTTGCTACGGGCCAAAGGATACCGCAAGCCTGCGACAGCCCGCAAAGACCGTGGATCGCGAGCGGTTGATGCGGCGATCGCCAGGGCTGGTTGGGGCGGCCAGAACCGTCACTCGCTCAATGTCTCTGTCTGCATCTCTGCGCCACGGGCACCTTGCAATAGCGAGAGAAAACGCCAGAACCGGCGGGCCCGGGCCTTGAGGTGGTAATCGGTGATGGCGATCTGTTCGTTGAACAGCTCGATCATGCGGGAGTCGAAGTTCGCCGGCGGCAAGACCAGATGGGCTTCGCTTTCTGAGCCATCGCGCTCGATGCGGGCGCCGGCTTTGCGGGCGATCTTGAGCATGGCCGTGTTTTCTGACAGGGCGTGGATGAACAGCTGGTTCACACCTTCATTGCGCGCATGCATCACGGCGCGGTTGAACAGCTGGCTGCCGTAGCCCCTGGCCCGCGCGCCTTTGGCCACCGACACGCCAAACTCTGCGCAGCTCTTGAAACTGGGATCGACCGAAAAGGCCAGGTGCGCCATGGCGATCAGTTCGAGCTTGCGGTTGAAGATGCCGAAGAGCTCGTCGCGCTCAAAATTGAGCTGGGCCACATACTTGCAGATGTGTTCGTCGCTGGCCGAATAGCCGAAGCGCAGGTAGCGGTCCTGCGGGTTCCAATGCCAACAGGTGTGCTTCGATCGCCTGCAAGGTGTTTCGCCCCGATGGACCGGATCGGCACCGTTGCGCCAGGCGCGTGGTCGGCCGCGGGTACCGGTGCGGCGTGCGACGGCGGTGGGTGCGAGCGGGGTGTGGGGGGTGGACATGCCTTCAATATAAGGGTTTTCCCTGATATTTCCAGGTATGTGCATTGCGGCAAGCCCCCAGCCCGATCAACGGGTGACATCGGCCCATGATTGGTGCCTTTTTGTTGCATTGCAGCAAATTGCACCAAAATGTTCATCAAACTGGCATGGCGGTGGTGCTTTTCACCCGGTCCATGACAAAGCTGGTCTTGCAGTCCTGCACGCTGGGGTGTTTGAGCAGCGTGTCCATCATGAAGCGCGAATAGGCCGCCATGTCGGCCACCACCAGGCGCAGCTGGTAGTCCATCTCGCCGGTGAGCGCCACGCATTCCACGACCTCGCCCCATGCCGCGACACTGGCGCGAAATTCGTCCATCGGATTGCGCTTGGCGTTCTCGAAGTGCTTTTCAAGCCGCACGTTCACATAGGCGGTCAATCCCAGGCCCACCGCCTCGGGCCTTACCAGCGCCACGTAGCGGTCGATCACTTTGGCTTCTTCCAGGCGCTTGACGCGCCGCAACACCGCGCTGGGCGAGAGGCCCACGGTTTCTGCGATCTGGTCGTAGGTGGCCCTGCCATCGGCTTGGAGGGTGCGCAGAATTTGTCGATCGAGCTTGTCAATTGCTTGCATGGAGGTGATTTTGCAGGTTTCCTGCGTATTTGGCAAAAATAGCGCCCCAAAACGCAGCAATGTTGACGGCTTGCGCCGATACAGTGACCCGATTCGGTGGATCCGAATAGCCACCCAGACAGGCCAGCACACAACAGGAGACAAGCCATGAACGCCGCCAGCACACCGTCAAAACCCTCTGCCGCAGCTCCTGAGCTGGGACAACCCCATGGGCACCGATGGGTTTGAGTTCATCGAATACGCCGCACCCGATCCGGTGGCCATGGGCGCCTTGTTTGAAAGCATGGGCTTCCAGGCCATCGCCAAGCACCGCCGCAAAGACGTGACCCTGTACCGCCAGGGTGGGGTGAACTTCATCATCAACGCGGAGCCCGACAGCTTCGCCCAGCGCTTCGCCCGCCTGCACGGCCCCAGCGTGTGCGCGATCGCCTTCCGCGTGCAGGATGCCAAAGCCGCTTACGAGCGCGCCATCTCCCTGGGCGCCTGGGGCTACGCGCAAGATGCCGGCCCCGGTGAACTCAACATCCCGGCCATCAAAGGCATTGGCGACTCCATCATCTACTTCATCGACCAGTGGCGCGGCAAAGACGGCGCAGAAGAGGGCGCCATCGGCAACATCGGTTTCTTCGATGTCGACTTCAAGCCACTGCCCGGCGCCACGCTGAACCCTGTGGGCCACGGCCTGACCTACATCGACCACCTGACCCACAACGTGCACCGTGGTCGCATGGACGAATGGTCGGGCTTCTACGAGCGCCTGTTCAATTTCCGCGAAGTGCGCTACTTCGACATCGAGGGCCAGGCCACCGGCGTCAAGAGCAAGGCCATGACCAGCCCCTGCGGCAAGATCCGCATCCCGATCAACGAAGAAGGCAACGAGAAAGCCGGCCAGATTCAGGAGTACCTTGACCGCTACCACGGCGAGGGCATCCAGCACATCGCCATGGGTTCGACCAACCTGTACGACACGGTGGACGCGCTGCAAATGTCAGGTGTGAAACTGCTCAACACCAGCGAGACCTACTACGAGCTGCTGGACAAGCGCATTCCCGGCCATGGTGAGGACCTGGAAGCGCTCAAGACCCGCAACATCCTGGTGGACGGCAAGCCCGGCGAACTGCTGTTGCAAATCTTCAGCGAAAACCAGCTTGGCCCCATCTTCTTCGAGTTCATCCAGCGCAAGGGGAACGAGGGGTTTGGGGAAGGCAACTTCAAGGCGTTGTTCGAGACGATGGAGCTGGACCAAATCCGCCGCGGCGCGCTGGAATCCCCGACAAAAGCCGCATAGCGTCGTTGCGCGGGCTTGCCGTGGCGCTGCCACTGTCTGCGCCCGCGCGCCTCGCTCTGCGCATTTTTCGGGAATTCTGTCTGGCAGTTTTGGTTGGATTGAAGGAGAACACCCATGGCGGTTGCCCCTGTTGTTTACGGTGCCAGCGAGCGCCCGCCGCGCGGCGACTACAGCCGCGCGCTGGACGACTACACCTGTCCACAAGATTGGGCGCAGCTACACCGAAGCCGATCACGACACCTACCGGCGTTTGTACGAACGGCAGTCGGCCCTGTTGCCGGGGCTGGCCTGCGATGCCTTCATCGAAGCCTTGCCTGCGCTGGGCGTCAAAGACCACATTCCGCGCTTTGAGGAAATCAACGAACGGCTGAAGCCTGCGACTGGCTGGGAAATCGTTGCGGTGCCGGGGCTGATTCCCGAGCGACCATTCTTCGACCTGCTGGCCAACCGCCGCTTTCCGGTGACCGACTGGATCCGCAAGCCAGAAGAATTCGAGTACATCGTGGAGCCCGATGTATTCCACGACCTGTTTGGCCATGTGCCGCTGTTGTTCAACCCGGTGTTCGCCGATTACGTGCAGCGCTACGGTGCGGGCGGTCTGAAAGCCCACGATCTGGGTGCGGGGGAATTGCTGTCGCGCCTTTACTGGTACACGATTGAATTTGGCTTGATCCAGCAGCCCGATGGGCTCAGAGCCTATGGCGCAGGCATTCTGAGTTCGTCCGGGGAACTGCGCCACAGCGTGTCCAGCCCCGAACCGCTGCGCATCGCGCTCGACCTGGTGCGCTGCATGCGCACGACCTACAAGATCGATGACTACCAGGCCACCTACTTCGTGATCGAGAACTTCCAGCAGCTGTTCGATTTCACTGCGCCCGATTTCACCCCGCTTTACGAAGCCGTGAGAGTCTCGGACGAAATTCCTGCGGGCATGGCCATCGCCAGCGATGCCCGCATCACCGTGGGCTGAAACGCCAAGGCCACGTGGGGCACGCCGGGCACATGTCGGTTGTCGGCGCCAGGCAGCAGTGCGGTGGAAACCGGGAACACGATGTGGTCCGCGTTCGAGTAGAAGCAGGTGAACTTGCGGTAGACGTCATCGCCGCGCATGGTGCTCTCCCGGGCGGCCAATGCGTGTAGCCACGCGCTGCGCTGGCGCATCTGGCGTCCGTTGGTGACGCGGCTCCATCGCGCCAGCCAGGTGCCGTGGTGGGGCGAGCCGATGGTGACCACGCGGCTCACCCGGTCGATGTTGCCGTTCGCGCTCGCCAGCCAGGCGCGCGCCGCCAAACCGCCCATGCTGTGACAGACCAGAACAGGCGGCATCGCACCCAAGGCTTCGGCGCGGGCCACCGCGTCTTCGACCTGTGCGACCCCTGCGTCGATGGACCCAAATACCGGCTCCAGATTCACCGAGGTGTACGGCACGTCGGCATTGCGCAAAGCTTGCATCCAGGGTGCCCAGAATCCCCGGTTGCACACAAAGCCATGGATCAGCACCATGGCCGGGCCGGGCGCGATGGCGTGCCCTGTTGCGGTGTTGTCAGGCAGATCGCGCCAGTGAAACGGCTGCCGCCAGAGAAAAATGGTGGGCGTCAGCGAGGCCTCGTGCCACCAGGCGCGCAGGCGCTCTGCCCGCGAAGGGGGTGGCACGCTGTCGCCACGGTTCACCCAGGCGGCAAGCCCGAACTCGAAGGCCAGCACCAGCGCATGGCTCCATGCACCCAGCACCAGGCCGGCAATGGTCCAGCCGGGTGAGCGGGGCCACATGAAAAACAGCCAGGCCAGCGAACCGATCGTTGCGCCCGCCATCAGCGCGCGCTGCAAGCGAGCGAGTGCGGAATCCGTTGGCGGAACGTAGCGATCCGGTGAGGGCCGATGCGGCGGCAGGAGTAGGGCTTTTCATGTGCTGACTATCGCACGCCAGGGGTCGCGTGCGTGACGCCAGCCAGCTTCGAGTGGTGCGCTGCAACAGAGGGCCCGATGCTATTCTGAGCCGCTTGGCGCAGTGGCGCCGCGCTCGCGCTCGAGCCGACAACACCAACGATCGAGAGACATGCACATGAACACCATCACCGAAGACCGCCCCTGGCTTTCTCAGTACCCCGCTGGCGTGCCGCACGATATCGATGCCGAGGCACACATCTCCTTGGCCGCGCTGATCGAAGAAAGCCTGCAAAAGAACGCTTCGCGTCCGGTCTCGGTCTGCATGGAAAAGTGGATGACCTATGGCGAGCTGGAGCAGTCACAGCCGCGCGTTGGGAGCGTGGCTGCAAGGCCAGGGGCTGCAGACCGGGCGACCGGGTGGCCATCATGCTGCCCAACGTGCCGCAATTTCTGGTGGCCATGGCGGCGGTGCTGCGCGCAGGTTTTACGGTGGTCAACGTCAACCCGCTCTACACCGCCCGTGAACTGGAGCATCAACTGAAAGACTCCGGCGCCAAAGCCATCATCATTCTGGAGAACTTCGCCACCGTGTTGCAAGAGGTGATCGACCACACCGAAGTGCAACACGTGGTGCTCTCCGGTTTGGGCGATTTGCTGGGCGGCCTGAAGGGCAAGTGGATCACCTTCGCCGTGCGCCACCTGGCCAAGATGGTGCCGCCTTTCAAACTGCCGCTCGATGGTCCCAGGGGGGCGCGAACGATTGTGAATTTCCCCACCGCGCTGGCGCAGGGGCGCGGCAAGCCTTTTGCGCCGAGCAGCGCCAACAAAGACTCGACCGCCTTCCTGCAGTACACCGGTGGCACCACCGGTCTGTCCAAAGGCGCGGTCATTACCCACCGCAACATCGTCGCCGGTCTGCTGCAGGCCGAAGCCTGGTTCACGCCCGCGCTGCACAAGGTGGGCGACATCCGCGACAGCAACAACATCGCGGCCTTGCCGCTGTACCACATCTTTGCGCTCACGCTCAGTTTGCTGAGCATGCGCTGGGGCGCGCACATGACGCTGATTCCCAATCCGCGGGACATTCCCGGGCTTTGTCAAAACGCTCAAAAAGCGCCCCTTCCATTTGCTGCCCGCCGTGAACACCTTGTTCAACGGCCTGCTGCAAAACGCCGAGTTCCGCGCCCTCGATTTTTCGTCGCTCGCGGTCTCGCAAGCCGGTGGCATGGCCGCCACCGAGGCCACGGCCAAAGAGTGGCAGAAGGTCACGGGCTCGGCCATGATCGAAGGTTGGGGCATGAGTGAAACCTGCGCCATCGGCACCAACAACCCCGTCTCCAACACCCACTTCAGCGGCAACATCGGCCTGCCGCTGCCCAGTATCCGCATCGCCATCAAAGACGACGACGGCCACACCGTGCCGCTGGGCGAATCGGGCGAGATCTGCATCCTCGGCCCCAATGTGATGACCGGCTACTACAACCAGCCCGAGGAAACCGCGAAAGCATTCACTGCCGACGGCTACATGCGCACCGGTGACATTGGCGAGATGGACGAACAGGGCTATACCCGCATCGTCGACCGCAAGAAAGACATGATCCTGGTGTCCGGCTTCAACGTGTTTCCCGAGCGAACTGGAAAGCGTGATCGCGTCTTGCCCCGGCGTGCTGGAATGCGCAGCGGTTGGCGTGCCCGACGAGCGTCAGGGCGAAGCCATCAAGGTGTTCATCGTGCGCAGTGATCCACTTGACCGCTGAAGACGTGAGTCGCTATTGCCACGACAACCTCACCGGTTACAAGCGCCCGCAGCACATTGAGTTCAAAACCGAACTGCCCAAAACCAACGTGGGCAAGATCCTGCGCCGGGCGTTGCGCGACCCTGCCTGAGCGGGTGCAACTGCGATTGCTGTTCGGCCAAAAAAATGGGCCCCTGGATTTCCAGGGGCCCATTCTCTTGGAGCGCGTTGTCTGTGAGGAGGGCTCAGGCCTCAGGCGCCTGGGGCTCAGCGGCGGGCTCTGCAGCAGCGGCCGCGGCGGCGGCTTGGGCTTGGGCTGCGGTCTGGGCGCGCCGCACTTTGGCCCGCTCCAGCGTGCGGTTGGCGTCGAGCACGTGCAGGCCGTACATGTCCGCGAATTCGTTGAGGTTTTTGCCGCTGGCTTCGAAAGTGCGCAGCAATGCTTCGTCTTTGGCCAGTCGGGTGGCCGCGGCTTCAACGCCGTCCCGGGTGATCTGGTTGACTTCTTCGTCCTTGCCTGAAACGAGTTCCAGGTAGGCGTCGCGTGACAGTCCCGAGGCCTCGAATGCCACGGCGATGCGCTGGCGCATCTTGGGCCGAAGGTCTTCGCGGCTGCGCGCGCCGCGTCGGCGGAAAACTTCGATCAGGGCGTGGTGCACATGCTCGGGCGCCAATGGCTCCACCGGCTGTCCGGTGAGATCATGGCGGTCCTGGCCAGACGCCACCGCGGTGAGGTAGCGGCTGGAACGGGTGTGCAGCGCCAGGGCGGCTTTCAGACCGTCTTTGTCCAATGCTTCGGGTTGGGCTGCGAGCAGATCTTGAAAAATGCCCCGCTTGAGGGGCAGCAAGGTTTCGCCAAACAGCGCCGGATACAGCGCCGCGAGTTGGTCGAGCACTGGGTGTTGGCGCGCGGGGGCGCTGCCGCGCCCGCCTTGCTGGCCCTGCTGAGCGCCACGCGCACGGCCTTGTCCGCCCCGTTTTCCATCGCGTTGACCACGACGGTTTTGCTGTGGTCCCTCGACGGGATTTGCTGGCGATGCTGGCCCTTTCTCGGCGACGCCCTGCACTTCTTGAGCAACAGCAGGCGCGTTCACAGCATGGACTTCTGGGGCGGGGGAATTCGGGAACGTTGGATGTCATGAAAGCGCGGTCAATAAAGCAAACAAAAGGCCCGCAACAAGGCGGCCGTAACCCTCAATCATGCCAGCCCAGAGGAATGGTTCCTGCCGAGCCTGCGTTTGGACGGGCAACAAAGCGCAAGCTGAAAGACGGTGGGCGCAACCCAGGGCACCGCGGATCTGACGCCGTCAGTTCTTCAGAACCGTCCTCCGCGAGGGTGTCACCGCGCACTGCAGCAGGGGGCGGCTATCGCCTCAGTTGCTCGAAGGCACCGAACTCCCAGCTGCGCATGGCAAGGACCAGTGTGTAGCCCTCGCGGTCTTTGTCTGCGAGTTTTTGATCGGCCTGGTGTTGTTGCGAAAAATCCTGTGCGACCCTTTGCAGCCGTTCCATGAAGGTGGGCGCCAGGGAGCGGCTGATCGTGCCATGAACCATCAGCAAGCCCTCTCCATGACCGCCGAAACCACCCGAGAAATAGTCGAGCACGGCGTTTTCCCTGAAGTAGCTCATCACCGCACCATGTTCGCGCCAGCGGAAGGTTTTGGCCAGTTTGAGTCGATAGCGGTTCATCGGGCGCAGCTCAATGATGCCGATGCGGTCGAGTTGGGCGAAATATTTCACGCACTCTGCTTCGCTCATGCGGTAGCGCGTTGTGATTTGCTCCAGCGTCCATTGGCTGAGCACGCAAATGGCCGCGAGCAGCAATTTCTTGTCGGCCACCACCGCGCGTTCCTGCTCCTGCGTCATTTCGCTCAGCAGCGGCTGCGCATCGGCCACGCGCCTTGAAAGCTCGGCGAAATCGATCTTGATTGCGCGGCAGATTTCATCAACCCGCGATAGCGACATGTCGCCCTTGGCCAGCATGCGTTTGACGCTGGATTCCGCCATGCCCAGTGCCTGCGCCAGGTCGGCGTAGGTCATCTGCGTGGCTTTGAGTTCCTTCTTGATGACCGTGACGAGATCGCTGGTGGTGCTCATGAGTACAGTTTTTTGATACCAGTGGTGTGCTGGCTTCCGACTGTATCGGAAATCGCACCCTGGTTTGGGTGTTGCTTGAACACACTGCGGCGCATTCCAACAGCGTTTCAGGGAGTACACACATGTCCAGTTCATCGGTCAAATCCAGCCAGGGCTCCGTATTTGAGCAATGCATGCCGCTGACACCCATGCAGCGCCACCTGTGCACCAGCGGCTGGCTGGCCATGGCGCTGTGGATGTTGGCCGCCTTTTTTGGCCCTGATCTATTGGCCTATCTGGGCGTCCCCCTTTCGCCGCATGGTCACCCCCATGTGCATGCCCATGGCCATCCGTTTGTGGATGTCCGGGTCTGGCTTGGCATCCCCAATGCGCTCGATGTGCTGAGCAATATCCCCTTGGCGCTGGCGGGCGCCTGGGGCATGAGGGCAATGAAGCGGTCGGGAAAGTCAGGGTTTCACATCAACACCTCTCAGGCTCTGTCGGTGTTCTTCTGGGGGCTGGTGATCACGGCCGTGGGCTCTGCTGTTTACCACTGGGCGCCCGATGCGCGGAGCCTGGTGCTTGATCGCCTGGGCATGGCCGTGACTTTCTCTGGCGCGCTGGGGCTGGCCATGGCCGAGCGCGTGGGTGCGCACATTGCCCGCAATGCTTTGCTGGCGGTGTTGGTTTTGGGCAGTTTGTCCGCTGTGATGCCGCTGGTTCATGGCAACGTGTTGCCTTGGGCGGTGGTGCAGTTCGGTGGCATGGGCTTTCTGGCCTGGGCCGCGTTGCGCAAACCCTTGCCCACAGCGCTGGGCGTGTCGTTGGGTGGCGTGCTGGCGGTGTATGCCCTGGCCAAGGTGTTCGAACTGGGCGATGCCGCTGTGTTCCACGCCACCGGCGATCTGGTGTCAGGCCACACGCTGAAACATGTGGCCGCCGCGCTGGCTGCCTGGCCCGTGGTCCGTGCCATGCGTCAGAATGCGCCGTCCGGTGGTTCGGGCGCCGACCGATGAGCGCCGAGTCTGGAAGTCCAAAAAGAATTCAATGAGGAAACCTGCACCATGAGCCGTTCCACCACCGTCGCAGAGCCGGTCAATGCCGCTGCACATTCCGAAGGCGGTCAGTTCGCTCTCATGGGCCAACGCCGGTTCGCACCGTTTTTCTGGACCCAGTTTCTGGGCGCGGCCAACGACAACCTGTTCAAGTTCGCTTTCACGGTGTTGGTCACCTACCAGCTCCAGGTGCAATGGCTGCCCGCCGATCTGGCGGGCCTGGTGATCGGTGCGCTGTTCATTTTGCCTTTTCTGCTTTTCTCTGCCACCAGCGGCCAGCTCGCCGACAAGCTCGACCGGCGCCAGATGATCGTCTGGCTCAAGCGGGCCGAGATCGGCATCATGGCGATCGCCGCTTTGGGCTTCTTCATCCACAACATTCCGGTTTTGCTGGTGTGTATCTTCCTGATGGGCTTGCAGTCCACAGTGTTCGGTCCTGTGAAATTTGCCTACCTGCCGCAACACTTGAGCGAACGCGAGCTCACCGGCGGCAACGGCATGGTCGAGATGGGCACTTTTGTGGCCATCTTGCTGGGCAACGTGGCCGGTGGTCTCATCATCGCGGTGCCGGAGATCGGCGCGCACCATGTGGGCTTCACCTGTGTCGGTCTGGCTTTGCTGGGGCGCCTCGCTTCGCACCACATTCCCGCTTCGCCGGCGATGGACCCCAGCCTTCAGATCAACTGGAATCCGTTCACCGAAACCTGGGCCAACCTCAAACTGGCGCGGCAGACGCCGGTGGTGTTCCGCTCGGTGCTGGGCATCAGCTGGATGTGGTTCTTCGGCGCCGTTTTCCTGAGCCTGTTCCCCGCTTTTGCCAAAGACGTGCTGCACGGCGATGAGCAGGTGGCTTCGCTGTTGCTGGTGGTGTTCTCCATCGGTATCGGCACGGGTTCGCTGATGTGCGAGATGCTCAGCCGCCGCCATGTGGAAATCGGCCTGGTGCCTGTGGGCGCCATCGGCATGAGCGTGTTCTCCATCGATCTCTACTTCGCCACCCGTGGCCTGCCGCCCGCCAGCGGCCTGGGTCTGGGCGCTTTCATGGCCGATGCCGCGCATTGGCGCGTTCTCGCCGACCTCACCTTGCTCAGCCTGTTTGCGGGCCTCTACAGCGTGCCCATGTACGCGCTGATCCAGATGCGCAGCCAGCCCACCCACCGCGCCCGCATCATTGCAGCCAACAACATCCTGAACGCCCTGTTCATGATCGCCAGCGCCTTGATCGCCGGCGCCTTGCTGGGTGCGGGCTTCACGATTCCGCAGATGTTCCTGTTTGTGGGTCTGGCCAACGCCGTGGTGGCGTTCTACATCTTCATGCTGGTGCCGGAATACCTGTTGCGTTTCGTGGCCTGGGTGGCCTCGCGATTCGTCTATCGCTTCAAGGTGCAGGGCGATGAGCACATTCCCACGCAGGGCGCGGCGGTTCTGGTGTGCAACCACGTAAGCTTCGTCGATGCGGTCTTGCTGATGGCTGCCAGCCCACGTCCGATCCGTTTCATCATGGACCACCGCATCTTCAAAGTGCCGCTGTTGGGCTGGCTCTTCAAGCTTGCCAAGGCCATACCGATTGCGCCGCAGAAGGAAGACCCCGAGGCGTATGAGGCCGCGTTCGATGTGGCGGCGCAAGTGCTGCGCGAAGGCGATCTGCTGGCCATCTTCCCCGAAGGCGGCATCACCCAAGACGGTCAGCTGCAGCCATTCAAGGGCGGCATCATGAAAATTCTGGCGCGGGCGCAGGCAGACGGCGTGACCGCGCCGGTGATTCCCATGGCACTCAACAACCTGTGGGGCTCTTACTTCAGCCGGGTCGAGGTGCGCGATGGTGCCAACACCGCCATGGTTCGCCCTTTTCGCCGTGGTTTCTTCAGCCGCGTGGGGCTGAACGTGGGCGCCTCGGTCGCGCCGAACGTGGCGTCGCCTGAAGGATTGCGCCAGCGGGTGGCGGGTTTGGCCGCTTGAGCGCTGATCCGGGACGCGAAAAAAGTTCGAAACAAATCTGAAAACGGGCCAATAGCTGCGTAGAATTCGGCCCTTCGCGGCTGTAGCTCAGCTGGATAGAGTACTTGGCTACGAACCAAGGGGTCGTGGGTTCAATTCCTGCCAGCCGCACCACCATCGAGAAGCCCGCCTTTCGCAAGAGAGGCGGGCTTTTTCATGGGTCATCGGGTGCGACAAGTGTCTTTTTTGAGCGAGGGCATGGGTGTTCTTGTGCTCGCCCCGCTGCTGCCCACGGCCGCTGGATCGGCTTTCGCTGTGGGCCGCGTCAAGCCGATATCGGGGAAGCCTGGGGTTCGAAATGGGGTCTGAGGCGTTGCAACACCGTCTGCGCCCGCGCCGACAGCGGCCATTCGGCGCGGTGCAGCAGCCAGAGCGTGTCCACCACCTGCGGCGCGCCGTCGATCACCTGGATGCGCTCGGGCTGCGCAAACGCCAGGCGTGCATAACGCGGCAACACGCTGAAGCCCAGGCCCCGTGCCACGGGATCGAGGATCAGGCCGATCTGGTTGGTGAAGCCGCGGCAGGGCAAGCGGTGCGCGCCCGGGCTGCCGGGGAAGCGGCGGCTGAGCAGGCGCCCGGCCATGGCCTGGCCGTCGGGGTGGTCGATGAAGCCCAGGCGCTCCAGATCGGCCCAGGTCGTGATCGTCCACGCCCGCCGGCACCACCAGCTCCAGGGGCTCCTGCGGCAAAGCGCTCGACCTTCAGGCGCGCGTCCGACGGTTTGAGGGTGGCCAGACCGAGGTCGAAGCGGTTGTCCAGCACAGCGGCCAGCACGTCGGCGTCGGGCGCGAAGCGGTGGCGGATGCTCAGGCCGGGCAGGGCTTGCTGGATGTCGAGCAGGTGCTGGTGCAGCGCCAGGCCGATGCTGCCCGGGGTGATCAGGCTCACCTCGCCCTGCTCGCCATCGGCCGCCGACAGCTGCTGCTGCAGGCGCTGGTCGGCGGCGCTGACCTCGGCGCAATAGGCCAGCAAGGCATGGCCCGCCGGCGTGAGCTCGATCTGGCGCGGGCGCCGGATCAGCAGCGGTCCCAGGCGCTCTTCCAGCCGCTGCACATGCTGGCTGACCGCGGCCTGGGTCAGGTCCAGTCGCTCAGCGGTTCGGGTGAAGTTGCCCAGCTCGACCAGGGTGGAGAAGGTGCGCAGCCATTGGGGATTCAGCATAAGCAAATTTTATCAATGCCATCACTCTGACGTCATTGTGTTTATGGCGATGGATTTCTAGACTGGCTGTTTTCATCCACCACAAGGCCAGCACTCATGTCCATGGTTTATCCCCGCAGCTTTTCCCACATCGGCCTGTCCGTCACCGATCTCGACGCCGCCGTCAAGTTCTACTCCGAGGTCATGGGCTGGTACCTGATCATGCCGCCCACCACCATCAGCGAAGACGACTCGGCCATCGGCGTCATGTGCACCGACGTCTTCGGCGCCGGCTGGGGCTCGTTCCGCATCGCCCACCTCTCCACCGGTGACCGCATCGGCGTGGAAATCTTCGAGTTCCGCAACGCCGTGAAGCCCGAGAACAACTTCGAATACTGGAAGACCGGCATCTTCCACTTCTGTGTGCAAGACCCCGATGTGGAAGGCCTGGCCGCCAAGATCGTGGCCGCCGGTGGCAAGCAGCGCATGCCGGTGCGCGAGTACTTCCCCGGCGAGAAGCCCTACCGCATGGTCTACATGGAAGATCCGTTCGGCAACATCCTGGAGATCTACAGCCACAGCTACGAGCTGACCTACTCGGCCGGCGCCTACCAGCAAGCGACGCCCCAGCAGGGCTGAAGCCAGGGCCGGCGGGCGCAAGTGGGTGGTTGACCGAGGGGCTGGACTGGACCTGCTGGGTGCCTGTCCGCTGCGTCCATACTCTCGGGAATTCTTCAGAGGTCAGTCGCGCGGACACACCGCTCGCGCCGATGGCCCGTCCGCTCGATTTCCGGAGGCCTCATGGTCGCTGCCACACAAAACGATACGTCCCACGCCCCTTCCTACTACGCCCATTCGGCCAACCCGTCGCCCGAGCGCCCGCCCCTGCAGGGCAGCACCGAGGCCGATGTCTGCATCGTGGGCGGGGGCTACACCGGCCTGTCCGCCGGCATTGCGCTGGCCGAAGCGGGCATGAAGGTGGTGATCCTGGAGCAGGCCCGCGTGGGCTGGGGTGCCTCGGGGCGCAACGGCGGCCAGATCGTGCACAGCTTTTCGCGCGACATCGACGTGATCGAGACGCAGCTATGGCAAGGCCGTGGCCGCGCCGCTGGCCGGCATGATGTTTGAAGGCGCGCAGGTGATCCGCGAGCGCGTGGCCAAGTACAACATCGATTGCGATCTGAAAGACGGCGGCATTTTCTCTGCCATCAGCCCGCGCAAGGCCAAAGGCCTGGACGAGCAAAAGAAGCTCTGGGAGAAGCTGGGCCACCCGGGTCTGACCCTGGTCGACACCCCGGCCGACGTGCGCCAATACGTCAACACCGACCGCTACAGCGCCTTGCTCATCGACCCCACCGGTGGCCATTTCCACCCGCTCAACCTGGCGCTGGGTGAAGCCGCCGCGCTGGAAAGCCTGGGCGGCATCATCCATGAACACTGCGCCGTGGTGAAGATCGACCGCGGCGAGCCCGCCACCGTGCACACCGCGCAAGGCAACGTGCGCGCCCGCTACGTGATCGTGGCCTGCAACGCCTACATTGGCGATCTGGAGCCCAAGCTGGCCGCCAAGTCCATGCCCTGCGGCACCCAGATCATCACCACCGAGCCGCTGGGCGCGCTGGCCGACGAACTCGTGCCCTCGGACCACTGCGTGGAAGACAACAACTTCCTGCTCGACTACTTCCGCCTCACCGCCGACAAACGCATGCTGTTCGGCGGCGGCGTGGTCTACGGCGCGCGCGACCCCAAGGAAGTCACTTCGCTGATCCGCCCGCAAATGGAAAAGGTGTTTCCGCAGCTCAAAGGCGTGAAGGTGGACTTCGGCTGGACCGGCAACTTCCTGCTCACCCTCTCGCGCATGCCGCAAGTGGGCACGCTCTCGCCCAACATCTATTACTCCCAGGGCTGCTCCGGCCACGGCATCACCTTCACCCACCTGATCGGCCGCGTCCTGGGCGAAGCGATCAAGGGCGATGCCTCCCGATTTGGCGCCTTCTCCCGCCTGCCGCACCACCCGTTCCCCGGCGGGCGCATGTTCCGCGTGCCGTTCACGGCCATGGGCGCGCTGTGGTACCAGATGCGGGATCAGCTGGGGGTATAGAACGGTCGCCACGCCGGCCGTGGCTGCCTGCGACTATTCTTGCGTTGACCGATGGACGGTGGCGGAGTGTCTGCTTCCTGGCGTTTGCTGGTCACGTGCGGGCGAGGCGCTCGCGCCTGGCCTGAAGCGACGGGTCACCCCAGCGATCCATGCGCGCCGCGAAGGGACCTTGGGAAGGTCTCCCCATCCTGGATGGTCGTGCCCAACTTCGCCGCCTTGCCAAGGCACGCAGGCCTGCATCAGTCCTTCCACTCGAGTTGGTAACGCAGATCGTGACCGGCCATTGCGGAATACTTCCGGATGGCTTTGCGGGCCAGCGTGAGCTTGACCGCCGGGGGTATCACGTCGCTGATCCGGCCGAACAGGCTGCGGTTTTCGCCGACCGGGGCGGTCTTCGTTTGCGGGAAACGTGATCTCGACACGGGCCTGCCGTTGGCCGGCGCGGTCCAGCAAGTTCGACAGTCTTCTCGAACATCTGGAGCAGCGGATCGGCCCGATGCGTCGACCAGTTGGCGCTGGGCATGAAGTCGACGAAGTGCATCAGGTGGTAATTCAGGTTGATCCAGAGATTGTCTGCATCGATCGTGAGCGGTTCGTTGTCGATCACCCGATGGAAGCGCAGCGCCTTGAGTTCGCCGAGGCGGTGCAAGTTCTGCTCGAGCTCTTCGAGCAGGCCGTCGTTGTAAAGCAGCCGCAGGATCGACGGGAACGTCTCAACGTGCATGCGCTTCGAACTCGGTCAGCAGCGCCTTGAGTTTGGGCAGCTTGCCCGCGTCCATGGCGAACGTGTTGGTTGCGGTGCCCAGTATCGAATGGAGCAGGGCCACATTGGGCGAGTGCTCGGGGTAGTAGCGGGCTGCGTAGTGGTGGCAGAACACCAGGTGTTCGAGGAATGTGCCATCGGCGTGCTCCATGCTGAAGTCGCACTCGTCGACCATGAAGTCGATCAGCCGTTGATCGATCGGCGGCGCAGGTTGTGCCGATTCGGCCTCGGCGTAGGCGGCTTCGATATCCGCTGCGACAGCGCGGTCCCACACCGGTTCTTTCGCCAGTTTTTCATCCATGATCTTGCGGGCAAGTCCCGACAAGACCACCGAAGATCGTGCGGCCCATGTCGAAGTCGGCCATGCGTTCGCACTTGCACCTTGCCGGCATGATCGAACGCGCCACCTCGGGTGATGGCCGCCTTGCGTTGCAGGTTCAACGTTGCGTTCAGCTCAACGCATTCTGTGCCTTGGTGGGCGGTCTTGATCATCTCAACGTCTCCTTGGGATCCCTTTTGTCATGAAAGTGCGCGCAGCGCAAGCGCGGTAGTCGATAGGGCAAGGGCTTCAGTGGCAGGTGGTGTCTTCGTCGGCGTCCAATGAAGGCGGGCGCATGAGGTCATCGTCGATGCCCATGATCTCGCTGGCCCGCTCGATCGCGTGCCACAGGGGTGCGGGCATTTTCAGAATCTCTTCAGGTGAGTTGGCGTGCTGCATCCAGGCGTTGATTTGCTGGTGTTGATTGGGTGTCAGCAAGGCCAGATTGAGCATCTCGTCAATGATTTTCATGTGCGATGGGGGCGGGAATTGGAGTTGGCGTCCAGAAGCTTGTACGTTGGGAACAGGTCATATGCTGTCACAGATGAAAGTCGGGTGGCCGGCCGCATGTTTGGGTGACCCGCAACGAACAGCGGCATTTCGCAGCAGGTTGAATCAGGACCCCTGGTTCAAATGCCCCAGCATCTCGCCAATCAGGTGGGAGACGATCGGATGGAGATCGGGTCCCAGGAATCCCAGCAGCACCAGGATCGGCACTGGCGATACCGCGATGGCAATGGTGATGAGGAAGCGCCCGAAGCGGTATTGGCCGCTCAGGCCGCAAAGCCAGGCGATGCCACCACCACCGCCGATCACCACATTGCCTGGGAGGTTGAGACTGATGGCCAATGCCAGGTACCGGTGCGCCGCTAACCAGCCCATCAGGCGGAGGTGCCTGCGGTGCGTCAGTCGGTTGCGCGAGAACAGGCGTCGCAGCTGGGTGGTGCTGCCTTGAGCGTCTGTGGAGAGGGCGTTTGCCCCCTCCGATGGCGGCAAGGACGGGCGGATGGGCAACAAGCGACCGGCCGCATACGACAGGCTCAGTCCGAGCAGGGTGGCCGCATAAACGAGCAGGACCCCGCGCGGACCAAACGCCACCATGAGCAGCAAGCCCAACTCCATACCGGGCACGAAGGGCAACGCCAGCGCGACCGCATAGACCAGGGTCAGCGTGATCAAGGAGCGCGTCTCGACTTCTGCAGAAGACATGGCGGCCAACAAGGCTTGCACGCCGCCCAGGTCGAAGGCGCCACCGCGGATCGCGATCGCCAGCCCAAGGGCGCACAGCAGGAGCAGGCTGAGGGCACGCCATGCAAGCGCACCGCGACCAACTCGGGCCGGCGTTGGGATGTCATCAATGCCAGCTCTGTTCGGGTTGTCTGATTGGCGCTCAGGTGGCGCCACCGCGAAACAGGGTGTGCCCAGCGGGCGGGAAGCCAGGTGAATCGGCGGCAAAGCCTCCAGCGCCATTGCGGGAGGCGCCAAATGCGCTTGAGCAGGGTTCAGCCACCGCGTCATTCGGCGTCGTGCGTGGCGCATGGCGGTTTCTCGAACGATGGACTGCCGGCGATCGATATGACCTCTATCGCAGCAACGTTCATCGCCGCCCTGCCGTCAGCAGCAATTCATTGGGCCCCTCCCAGCCCCAGGGCGTGGTGTAGATGGACAACTTTTCTTCCATGTCGGCCCAGGCACGCTCTCGGCGGGGTTCGTCGAGGCGACCCAAGATGTGCTGGATCGGGCTCGCCGAGGTGCGAACAAAATCCAGATAGGCCTTGGCAGACGGCATGCGAAAAGGGGCGTCAAGCCGGGTGGTGGCCACGTGGCGGAAGCCTGCGGCCGCAAACAGTTCATCGGTCAAACCGGGCCGGCCGAGGCTGAGCAGGCCACCTGGCGTGTATGGGTTGGGGGCGGGCAAGCCGGCGTGTTGCAGAGCCGTTGACATGAGCGTGGTGATGCAGGGGTTGTGCTCGGGTTGAGAGAACACCATGGTGCAGATGTGTCCGCCGGGCTTGAGTGCCCGGTGCATCTCGCCCAGGGCGCGCATCGGGTCGGTAAACAGCATCAGGCCGAGCCGGCAGACCACGGCGTCGAAGCTGGCGGGCTCAACCTGCAGGTCTTCGCCGTCGGCGATCTGAAACTGCCACATTCGACAGACCCGCGCTTTGCGCGTTGGCTTCGGCCAGCGCGAGGATCGCAGGCGACAGATCGGTGGCGAGCACGCTGCCGGTGGGGCCGACGCGGCGCGCGATCAACAGCGTTTGTTCGCCGGCGCCAGCGGCCACGTCGAGCACCCGTGAGCCGGGACCGATGGCGGCCATGCCGAGCATGCCTTCGGTGGCCCGGCGATAGCCAGGCGCCGATCAGCGAGCCGTGTGCGTTCCAGCCGGGGGCGGCGCGGTCCCATTGGGCGCGGGTCGCGTTTTGGGTGGTGTCGGTCATGGCGGTTACTCCCGGCGTCCAAAGTGGTGATCGGCGACCCACTGCGCAACCTGTTTGCCGAGGGTCACGCCGGCGTCGGTCGAGAACCTGAAGTGCATGCCGCCGGCGATGCGGGCGATCTGGCTTTCGGCGTCGAGTGCGTCGGTGGTGGCGTAGCTGCGTGTCGTTCCGGTGGTCTTGCTGTCCCAGGTGTAGGCCACGTTGTGGGTGCCGTAGTAGCGCAGCAGGGTTTCGCCCAGGCCGCCCGAGGTGCAGGAATGGGCGGCCGGGTATTCGGGGTGGTTGGGCGTGGGCAGCACCGGCGTCCATGCCGCATCGATCTGGGGTGGCGTCGTTGCCGTCGGTATCGGCCAGGGTGATGGCGCTCATGGGGCGCCAGGCCGCGTAGTGGTACTTGGCCTCGAAGCAGGCGCCGATGGCATCGGCATGCACGACGTAGATGAAGGCCATCAGCCGGGCGGCGTCGGCCACGTCGGCCGTGCTGGCGGCAAAGCGGCCCAGGTTGCGCGTCACGAAAGGGCCGGGCGGGTCGGCGTGGAAGCGCGCGATTTCCAGCTGCTCGGGCGTGCGCGCCGCGCTGACGGTGCCGCCGAGCGACCGGGTTTCTTCGACTGCTGCGGCGTAGGCAGCGCTGTTCAATGCCGGCGGCGGCGGTGGGCGGAACTGGTCGAGGCGCGTGAGCGAAAAAGGCTTGATGGAAGGCACCTGGCGGTTGAAGGGGTTGGGGCCAGCGCTGCGGAAATTGCCCGCAGCGGTGCCAGACACGTAGGGCGCCAGCGCCACGCTGCGGCCATCGTTGGCGCGCAGGCTCGACCACGCCCGCCGCGACTTCGCTGCCCAGCGCGAGACCTCGGGTCTTGGCGTCGCCATCGGGGATGGCGGCGATGCGGCTGTCGTAAGCCGCCTGGTACAGCGGCGCCGCGATTCGGGAACAGCGCGTGCAGCACGCCGTAGGCGGCTGCGCTGGCGGCGGCGTCCATCGAGGCGCCAGTGGCCGGCGCCTTGGGCTGGATGGCGAACGGCTTGTAGCGGCCATCGATGGCACTGACCGCGTCGTAAATCGCCACATGCACGGTGGCCAGATCGACCTGGTAGGACGGGCGCTGTTCTTCAGCGGTGGTGTTGGTGGTCGACGGTGCCAGCACCGTCTTGTTGGCGATCTCGTTCCAATAGGACACCACGTTGGGCTGGTCTGCGCCTCGACGGTCACGCTGCGTTCTGCGCCGTTGGACATGCCGAAGCTGTGAAGCCGAGAAGAGGGCGAGGGCGAGCGGCTTTGAGCCAGCGGGGGCTATGCCGCGCTTCGCGGGAAGCACACAATGGGTTCGTTTTCATGGCGTCGGCTCCTGGGGTTGGTGGACGGGCATCGAACGGGTGTCGATGTGTCCACAGCCTACGGCGCCGGGTGAGCCTTCGTAAGGCGCAACTTTGCAAGAGGGGGCCGCAGTTATGCACAGTCCGACCCAGTTTCAGTGGGACGATCTCCAGCACTTCCTCGCCGTGGCCCACCATGGCAGCACGCTGGCCGCAGGGCGCGCGCTGGGGGTCGATCAGTCCACCGTGCAGCGCCGCCTGGCCGAACTGGAGCGGCAGATCGGCCAGTCGCTGGTGCAGCGGCAACCCACGGGCTACCGCCTGACCGAGTTCGGGCAGGAGATGCTGCCGTTCGCCGAATCGGTCGAGAGCGCCGCCCTGGCGTTCGAGCGCCAGATCCAGACCCTGGCCGGCGAGACCACCGGCGTGATCCGCATGACCTGCCCCGAACCCATCGTCAACCGCATCACGCAGACCGGGCTGCTCGACCGGTTTCATGCGCGGCACCCGGCGCTCAGGGTGCAGTTCGTGATGAGCGACAAATACATGGACCTGCGCCAGGGCGACGCCGATGTGGCGCTGCGCTCGGGCGACACCGACGACGGCGAACTGGTCGGCCGCAAGATCGGCGACTCCGTCTGGGCGGTTTATGCGAGCAAGGCCTACATAGCGCAGCACGGCCAGCCCGAGCGCATCGAAGATCTCGCCAGCCATGCGTTGGTGGGCTTCGACGACACCATGGCCAGGCATCGCTTGTCGTCGATGGCTGCGCGAGGTGGCGCCGAACGCGGAGCTGGCATCGCGCAGCAGCAGCGTGCTCGGCTTGATCTATTCGGTGAAGGCGGGGCTCGGTGTTGGCGCGCTGCCCATGCCACTGGGCGATGCGGAGCCCGATCTCGTGCGGGTGTTCGGGCCGGTGACCGAACTGACCCGGATCTGGCGCATGCTCACCACGCCTGAGCTGCGGCGCACGCCACGCGTCAGCGCCTTCTTCGATTTCATCGTCGAGGAAATCGAGACCCTGCGTCCCATCCTCACGGGATGACGGTCGCCTTCGAGCCAGTCTCTGGGACGATTTGCCTAAAAAGTATCGAATTTTGATTCTTGTGGTCGTTTGATTGAGGCTGCATTCAAAATTTTGATGCTTGTTGCCGTGTGCTGCGCGACCATCGCGCCATGTTCAACAACCTATCGAGGTTCACATGGCTTCTTCGACAGCAACCAACCGTTCCCCTCTCATCGTGGTGCGCGATACCCGCGCCTGGCAGCTCCAGGTGTGGATCTCGTTCGGCATCGCGGTATTCCTGTGTGCCACCGGCCTGGCCTACCTGCCGGGTGAGGCGCTGGACCGGGCTTTCATGGTGATGGGTTACGTGTTTTGCCTGTCCACGGTGTTCGTGTTGTCCAAGGCGGTGCGCGACACGCAGAAGGCGCAGATCTCGGGCGAAGCGGAAACGCCGATGTGGCGGCTGGTGGTGTGGGGCGGTTTTGCGCGTGGCCATGGGCCTCACCGCCTGGGGCTTGCTGCGCATGAACGTGGACGTCACCTACCGGGCCTACCTGGGCGTGAGCTGGTTGTACCTCGTGACCTCGGCCTTCACGCTGGCCAAGACGCTGCGCGACCGCCACGAGGCCGATCTGTCGGAAGCGCAGGTGCGCGGTGAACTGGTGGGCCGTCAGCAGGCTTTGCAGGAGCGCTCGGCTGACGGCCGCTGCCGCAGGCGGCCAGACGCCTGACAGCCGCGGCTTGATGCGCCAGACGCCTTTTCACTCCGACTTATTTCACACAGGAGATCTCCCATGACATTTGTTCAAGAAACTCTCATACCGTTCAAACCGCTGTCTGGTCCTGGCCGGCGCGCTGGCCCTTCGTCTGGCGAGCGGCCCGGCGCGGGCGCAGAGCGAGGCTTCGCTGGTGCTTTCGGCCCTGCCGGTGGCGTCGGTGGTGGGCACGGCATCGGCGGTCACGGGCAGCGTTGCGGTGGCGGGCGCAGCGGTGAGCGCGGTGCCGGTGGCGTTTTCGGTGGTGGGCGCTTCGCTGGTGGTGAAGGCGGTGGAGGTGACCGCCAGCGGCACGCGTCTACCTGCTGGAGCGCGCGTCGGACGGCGCGCAGGCCAGCGTGCGGGTGTCGGGCCATGTGGCTTCGGCCGTGGTGATGGGCGTGGGCACGGTGGTGACGGTGAGCGTCATCGGCACGGGCTTGTTGCTGTCCACGGCGGGCGAGGTGCTGGCCTTCATCCCCAATGAGCTGGGCCGGGCCTTGCTGCACAACGAAAAAGTCACCAATTGACCCCTCCTGCGTCCCATGCGGCGCTTCGGCGCCGCTGCGAACCGGGAGTCCTTCATGCATGCCATTCGTCTTCTATCCTTTTCTATTGGCGCGCCCTGGCTGCGCGGTGTGGCTGCGTGGTTCTTGCGCCAGCAGCCCATGCCGGGCGCAGACCTGCGAAAACAAGCCGCTCAACGCGCACTGCATCACGCAGGGCATGACCTCGCCCAGCGCACCATCGAGCGCGCTGGACGCCGAATTCGAGCGCAGTGGCGCGCGCGTGGTGGTGCTGGCGCGGGCCGGGCAAGACCTGAGCAAGTACCACCTGCGCTATTCCCATCTGGGCTGGGCCTACAAAACGCCCGAAGGGCCCTTGGCGCGTGTTGCACAAGCTCAATGCCTGCGGCACCGATTCGGCCGCGCTGTACCGCCAGGGGCTGGGCGAGTTCTTTCTGGACGACCCCTGGCGGTACCGAGGCGGTCTGGGCGGTGCGCGCGCCGGCGTTGCAGGCGCCTTTGCTGACGCCTGCTGACCAACCCGCAGCGCAGCGTGCGCCTGAACGCGCGGGCCTACAACCTGGTGAGCTACCCCTGGAGCACGCGCTACCAGCAGTCCAACCAGTGGGCGCTGGAAACCTTGGCCATGGCCTGTGAGCCCGGCATCGCCAGCCGTGCAGCAGGCGCAGGCCTGGTTGCAGTTCAAGGGCTACCAGCCCACCGTGTTGCGCATCGGCGCGCTGAGCCGGCTGGGCGCGCGCGTGAGCAAGGCCAACATCGCGTTCGACGACCATCCCAACGCCAAGCGCTTTTCCGACCGCATCGAGACGGTGACGGTGGATTCGGTGTTCGAATGGCTGGCGCGCACCGGCATGGCCTCCGACCGCAGACCCTGGCCTTTGACGCGCACAATGTGACTTTCTGAACGATACCAACGGAAGAGGAATAGAACATGAGCAAATCGTTGCGGTTGTCGGAAAAGTGGTTCCGCCGCGGCCTGTGGCTGGTGGCATTTGTGTTTGCCTGGTTTCTGGTCGGGCTGGGCAGCACGGTGGTGGGTGATCTGCCCCGGTGGAGCAGACGCCATCAGCTTGAAGACTTCATGGATCCGCAGCAGCGCACGGCGGTGAACGCGCAGATTCTGGGCGCGCGCCAGGCCAGCAAGGAGCGCAGGACGCGCTGGAGCAAGCGCAGCTTGCGCTTGCAAACCGCGCAGGCCGACAACCGAGCGGCGCGCGAAACCTTCAGCAACTGGCTGGCCACGCGGCGCGTGACCGAGCGCGCCGAGCAAGACCAGGCGTTGCTGGAGCGCACGCGCGAGCTCGATGGCTTGCGCAAAGCCGAGCGCGAAGCGCAGGGCGCGGTCGAGGCGCAGCAGCAAGCGGCGCTCAACGCCCGCCAGGCGCGAGAGCCGTGGAGAGGCAGAGCTTGCGCGAGCTGGAGGAGCGCGGCCAGCGTGGCCCTGCGAGAAGCGCAGCGTGCGCAAGAGCTGCGGGTGTTTTTGTACCGCCTGGCGTTGACCCTGCCACTGCTGGTGGCGGCGGGCTGGCTGTTTGCCAAAAAGCGCAAAGGCACCTACTGGCCGTTTGTGTGGGGCTTCATCTTCTTCGCGCTGTTCGCCTTCTTTGTGGAGCTGGTGCCTTACCTGCCGAGCTATGGCGGGCTACGTGCGCTACCTGGTGGGCATCGTGCTCACGGTGGTGGGCGGGCGCTACGCGATCCAGGCTTTGCAGCGTTACCTGGAGCGCCAGAAGCTGGCCGAGGCGTTGCCCGATACCCAGCGCCGAAAAGACATGAACTACGACCTGGCGCTGACGCGGCTGAGCAAAAACGTGTGCCCGGGTTGCGAGCGCGACGGTCGACCTGAAAGACGGCAAGACCGATTTCTGCCCGCACTGCGGCCTGTGCCTGTTTGACCATTGCGGCCAGCTGCCAGTCGCGCAAGAGCGCGTTTGCGATGTTCTGTTTCAGCTGTGGGGCGCACGCGAAGCACGAGGATGCTCCGCGTCCGAGACGCTTCAAGTGAACGAAGCGGCACGCGGTGGACGAAGGCGCTGCTCCCAGACGTGGCCGGGGCCGCAGTCTAGGCTGCCCAAGCATGGTTCGATCTGATTCGCGCGAGCGTCGGCGCGACCCGCACCGGCTGGGCGGTTGGATTCGCTCCGCTTGCAACAAGGGGCTCAAGCGCCCACAGCCCCAGCGCCGGGCCGATGGCCAGCCAGGGCAGCAGCGAGCCCAGCGGCACGGTTTCGCTCAGCGACACAAACAGCAAAATGCTGGCGATGGAAATGGCGAAGCCGATGCTGTTGGTGAGCGTGAGCACGCTGCCCACGGCCTGGGGTGGCGCGTTGCGGGCGGTGAGGGTGGAGAACTGGGGCGAGTCGCCGGCCACGGTGATGCCCCAGAGCACCAGCCAGGCGTAGAACATCGGCATCGCTGGCGCCCAGCATCCAGGGCGTGGCCAGGCAACACAGGCCGCTCAGGCTCAGCTGCACGCCGGCCACCCGCGCACTGCCCCAGCGCTGCGCCACCCAGCCGCCGGCCGCGCAACCCAATGCGCCTGCGCCGAAGCACCAAGAACGCGGTCCACGACAGTGCTGTACCTTGCAGTCGCGTGGCCAGAATCAGCGGCACCATGACCCACATGGTGTAGAGCTCCCACATGTGGCCGAAGTAGCCCAGCACCGAGGCGCGCACGCGGGCGTCGGTCCACAGTGAGGCCAGGGCGCGCCATTGCAGGGTGCTGACCTTGGCGTGGGCGTCGGGCGCATCGTGGGTGGCGAAGAACAGCAGCAGGCCACCGGCCGCTGCGAGCGCCGCCACGCCCAGCATCAGCGTGGGCCAGGGCAGGGCGTCGCCCAGGGCGCGCAGTGCGTGGGCGCTGGCCGAACCCAGCACCAGACGCGCCGATCAGCAAGGCCAAGCGCGCCGCCCAGGCCTTTGGTGTACCACTGGGCGGCGATTTTCATGCCCACGGGGTAGATGCCTGCCAGGAAAAAGCCGGTGGCAAAGCGCCAGGCCATCAAGGCCTCGTAGTTGCGCACCATGGCCCAGGCGCCCACGGTGCAGGCGGCGCCGGCCAGGGCGCAAATCAGGAACACGCGCCGCGCCGAAAACCGGTCGGCGATGGCGAGCAGGGCGAACACCAGCGTGCCGACGATGAAGCCGAACTGCAGCGACGAGGTGAGCGCACCCACCGCCGCGTTGGCCCAGCCCAGTTCGCGCTGCAAATCGGGCATCACGGCGTTGACGGCGAACCACAGCGAGGTGCCGGCGAACTGCGCCAGCACCAGCACGGGCAGGATGTGGCGCGGGACGGCGGGCTTGGGTCATGGGGCGCAGCTTAAACGCGATGCCGTGCGTCGCCTGCTGCATAGGCGTCAAGTGCGCCACGGTCATCAACGTTTGCGCACGAAGATGAGCTTGTCTTCGATGCGGATGTCGAGCCGCTGGCGCTGAGCGATGTCTTGCAAAACGGTTCGCCAGGGCGTGCACCGGTACTGGATGGGCGGGTTGCCCGTGACGCCAGGGTCGATCTGGGCGCGGCGGCCAGCGAAGTCCGCGATCACCTGCAAGACCATCGGCAGCGGGGTGGTCCGGAAGTTGAGCGTCAGCGCATCGCCCTGGCAGGGGGCTTCGCTCTGGCGGGAGGCCGCTTTTCCCGCGGTCTGGTCGGCAGGGGCAGAGGGCGCAGGCGCGGCAATGGTGGTCGAGGGGCCCGTCGGGGCATGGCATGGCCTGGTAAGCGGTTTTGCCGCCCACTTCGCACTTGTAGACCGCGGCTTCGCTGCGGGTTTGCCAGGTGCAAAAGATCAAGGCCATGGCCATGCTGGCGAGGGATGGGGACGAACGTCATGTTCAAGGCTTTCCGGGTGGAGTGGGTGGTCATCGGTGCTGCCGGGTCCAGCGATGCCATTGTCTGAGCGCTTGCCGTCGCAGCACGCGGGCGGTTCGCCAAGGCAGCGAGGCGCGCACCTGCGTCAGCAGCCGGTCTTTCCACTGCGTCCACTGGGTGTAGCGCCGCGCGAACCAGGCGCAGTCGCATCAAGGCGGGTTGGGTCAGTGCGAACAGATGGGCCACGATGGCCGTGCCCAGCACCTTGGCGGTGAGGATCACGGTCACGCCCCAGACCGCATGACCCTGTTCGATCAGCCACAGGGCGCAGCAGTTTGATCGGCAGCAGGGTCAGCGCGGGCACGGCCAGCAAAGCCAACGCCGCGTAGGGCGGCAGGCGGCGAATGGCCGCATCCAGCCAGCGAAACCCGGGCCACAAGGCGAGGCGGGCCAGCCATCGTTGCAGCGGCGCCCAGCCCCATTCTTCGAACAGGATGACCAGCGCCACCAGCCATTTGAACGGCCAGAGCAGGGCGCGCAACAGGCGGTTCATGCGCGGCCAGAGGTCAGCGGTCAGACGCCGCGCGCTCGGTCGCTCTTGAACTGCAGCCCGGAACGCCTCGAACCGCCCAGCGTCCAGCGCTTCGCGCACCTCGCGCATGAGGTTCAGGTAGTAGTGCAGGTTGTGCACGGTGGCCAGCATGGGGCCGAGCATTTCGCCGCAGCGGTCGAGGTGGTGCAGGTAGGCGCGGCTGAAACCGTCGCGCCCGCCATCGTCCCAGCTCACGCCGCTCTTGCCCGCGCAGGCGTAGCAGGTGCAGGTGGTGTCCAGCGGCTGGTGGTCGGTCTTGTGGCGGGCGTTGCGCAGCTTCAGATCGCCGAAGCGGGTGAACAGCGTGCCGTTGCGCGCGTTGCGGGTGGGCATGACGCAGTCGAACATGTCCACGCCGTCGGCCACGCCTTGCACCAGGTCTTCCGGTGTGCCCACGCCCATGAGGTAGCGCGGCTTGTGGGCCGGCAGGCGGTGCGGCGTGTGCGCCATGATCTGCAGCATCTGCTCCTTGGGCTCGCCCACGCTGACGCCGCCGATGGCGTAGCCGGGGAAGTCCATCTCGACCAGCGCTTCCAGCGATTCCTGGCGCAGGCTCTCAAACATGCCGCCCTGCACGATGCCGAACAGCGCGTTGGGGTTTTCCAGCCGCGCGAACTCGTCTTTGGAGCGCACCGCCCAGCGGCGGCTCATTTCCATGCTCTTGCGGGCCTCGGCCTCGGTGGTGAGGTGGCCGTTGGTTTCATACGGCGTGCACTCGTCGAGCTGCATCACGATGTCGCTGTTGAGCCCGGTCTGGATCTGCATGCTGACCTCGGGCGACATGAAGAGCTTGTCGCCGTTGACCGGGCTGGCGAAGGTCACGCCTTCTTCGGTGATTTTGCGCATGGCGCCCAGGCTCCAGACCTGGAAGCCGCCCGAATCGGTGAGGATGGGTTTGTGCCACTGCTCGAAGGCGTGCAGGCCGCCGAAGCTTTTCATCACGTCCTGGCCGGGGCGCATCCAGAGATGGAAGGTGTTGCCCAGAATGATCTGGGCGCCCATGTCGTGCAGGCTCTGGGGCATGACGCCCTTGACCGTGCCGTAGGTGCCGACGGGCATGAAGATGGGGGTTTCGACCACGCCGTGGTTGAGGGTGAGGCGACCGCGGCGGGCATGGCCTTCGGTCTTGAGCAGTTCGAATTGGAGCATGGGCCCGATTGTCACCGAGCGGCGGTGGTCGATTTCTCGGGGGCGATCAGAATGACGGTGCGGTTGCGGTCTTCCACGATCCACAGGCGGCCCTGGCTGTCGACCGTGATGCCGGTGGGGTTGCCCAGGGGGCGCAGGCCGGGGCTGGCGTTCCAGTCGGAGACGATTTCCTCCCGTTCGCCCATGGGGCGGCCTTGTGGGTCAAGGCGCCAGGCGACGATGCGGTGTCCGTGGGGCTTGTAGCCATGCCAGACCGCCAACAGCTTGCCGCTCCAAGGCTGTGTGGACTCGCCCGGTTTGGCGGGGGGCACTGCGAGCAACTGCAGTGGCGCGACATGCGCGGGCCAGGCCTGAAAGGGTGCCCGGGCTTTGGGCTCTGGGCATTGAACGCGCCGTTTGGTGCCCTGCTTGTATGCTTCTGCGGCCACATTTCGGCCGTTTTTGTCGGTGACGCAATAGGGCCAACCGTGATCGGAGCCCTGCGTCAGCTCGTTGAGCTCCTCCGCCGGTGCGTCTGGGATCGGTGTAATCCACCGAGTTTTCGGCCTGCCAAAGGCGTGGGGTGCCGCTGATGGTGTCAGGTGTGACCGCCAGGCCCAGCGAATTGCGCAGGCCGCGTCGACCAGGGTTCAAACGATTGGCGCTTGAAATCTGGCCCGCCAAACACGGCCTGGTATACCGCGGCGCGGGGCGCAGGGCCGGCCACTTCGGGGCAGGGCTGGCTGGCTTGTTCTTGCCCGTCGGCGCGGCAGGCATCGGTGGCCGAGCCCACGTTGACGTAGAGCTTGCCTTGCGGTGCAAACACCATCTCTGTCAGGGGATGCGCACCGTCGGCGGGCAGGTCGCCCAAGACGAGTTCCCGCTCGACCATGCCGCTTGGGGTGCGCCAGATGGCGCCAGCTTCGCCGACATAGATACGGCCGTCAGGCCCCTTGATCAGACCGTGTGGCCGGTCGAGGCCCTTGGCCAGCGTGCGAATGCGTTTGGGGTCGCCGGGCTGACCGGCGGGTCTGAGTTCGAGCAAACGGCCCTGTTTGGGCTCCCAGCTGCCCATGTCGGTGATCCAGAAGCGGTCGGGTGCCAGTTCCAGGACGCGGCGCGGCATGCGCAGACCGTCGCGCTCGTCGGCGACGAGGCCGGCGCACCAGCCATCAGGTGTTTTGAGGGAGAGCCGGGGGTAGCCAGCGCATTGGCCCTGCGCGGCGTAGCCAGAGGGGCTTGGAATCGTGACCGATGGGGAGACCTGCGCCCAGCTGGAAAGGGCAAGCCACAGGAGTGGGGTGGCTGCGAACGGAGGGAGGCGGCGAGACGTCATCTGCAGAGTCTGCCAGATGAATGCCGGCGTTGAACGCGCTGCGCAGGTCAGTTGTTGGCGGCTTGCGTATCGCTCACGGCGCTCAGCTGCTGTGCGTTGGCCGAGGCGTTGTGGTCGGAAGTGTCCCAGCCCCAGGCGAGCAACAAGGCCAGACTCAGGGACAACATCAGGGCCAGGCCCAGGCGGACAAACATCTCGATCACAAACAACTTTCAAAGCCAGAACTGAGCCGCTATTGTGCAGGCGCAATGGCGTTACCTCGGGTTGGATAGGGTCATAGGTGTTACAAAACCCAAATATTGCGCTTGGTGAGCCGTTGGGTGTGGTGATTTGGCGACCCCGGGTGGCAAATGTGGGATTTGCTTCACCTTCAACGGGTCTGGGCAGACAGGGCTGTGCGATCCCTGCAGCATTCCCCAATGCCCATCGGGGCTCAGCTCGGCGTCACTGGTGCGACCGAAAAGAGATAAGTGCCGTCGCTGGCCTGATCACGGGTGAGCTGGCCGGCTGAACCAGAGGCGGTGCAGGTGGGCCACCGATTCGCCCATGGCGAAGGTGATCTGGTGCAGATCGAGCGCGCGGGTGAACATCACCGGGATGATGTCCATGGCGCTGCAGGGGCGTTCGCGGCAGGCGTCCATCACCTCCTGCAAGCGGTCGCGGTGGTGGTCCTTGAGCTGCTGGATGCGCTCGTGCAGACCGGTGAAGGGTTTGCCATGGGAGGGCAGCACCAGCGTGGCCTCGGGCAGGGGCAGGTACTTGTCCAGCGAGTCGAGAAAGTGGGTGAGCGAGTCGGCTTCGGGCTCCTGGTCGTACACGCTCACATTGGTGGAAATGCGGGGCAGGACCATGTCGCCGCTGATGAGCACGCCCAAGTGTTTCGCAATACAGCGCGATGTGTTCGGGCGCATGGCCGAAGCCGCTGATGCAGTGCCAGTCGTGGCCACCGATCGCTGATGGTCTGGCCGTCCATCATGCGGTGGTATTGCGCCGGGTACTGCGGGCACCAGGCTGGGGTAATAGCTGGAGCGCTTCCTGATCTGGTCCAGGCTCGTCGGGGTCGCACATGCCGTGTGAGGCGAAAAAGCGGGCGGCGGCTTCGCCGCCAAACCCGGTGGTGCTGTGGCTGCCGATGCGCGCGGCGTTGTAGTCGGTGGCGCTGATCCAGAGCCGGCAGGCCCAGCGTTCACACAACCAGTGCGCCAGCCCGATGTGGTCGGGGTGCATGTGGGTCACGATCACCCGCAGGATCGGCAGGCCTTCCAGCGCGTTGTCGAAGACCTGCTCCCACTGGGCGCGCGACTCGGGGCGGTCGATGCAGCAATCCACCACGGTCCAGCCTTCGACGCCGTCGATGGTGTCGCGCAGCAGCCAGAGGTTGATGTGGTCCAGCGCAAAGGGCAGGGCCATGCGTATCCATTTCACGCCGGGTGCCACTTCCAGCGCCTGGCCAGGCTCGGGCATGGTGGCGCCCAGGGGGTAGTGCAACCGGGCTTCGAGCTGGTCTTTGGTGGGTGGCGGTCATGGGGTGGGATTCCGGTAAGATGCATTCGAAATGACGTTAACGTAAACGTCAAACCTGTTGAGCGCATTCTAGGGAGCAACAGTGTCCGGCGGGTGTCCGCCACCCGACAGCCCCGAATTGCACCATACCTGCCCATGGCCACCAACCCGACCTACACCATCAGCGATCTGGCGCGCGAGTTCGATCTCACCACGCGCGCCATCCGCTTCTACGAAGACATGGGCTTGCTGCAGCCGCAGCGCGAAGGCCCGGGCGGGCGCAACCGCGTCTACAGCGCGCGCGACCGCACCCGGCTCAAGCTCACGCTGCGCGCCAAGCGCCTGGGCCTGTCGCTCACCGAGGCCAAAGACATCATCGAGATGTACGACAGCCCGCGCGACACCGGGCCCGCAGCTGCGCAAGTTCCTCACCGTGCTGGCCGACCACAAGCGCCAGCTCGAAGAGCAGATGGCCGATCTGGTGGCCAACCTGGACGAAGTGAAGGTGCACGAGAAAGAGGCGCGGGCCTTGCTGGCCAAGGCCGAAAAAGCCGGGCCAGCCGCCAAGCCCTAAACTCGACGCTCTCGCCTTGGGCCCAGCCCGTGGCTGCCCGCCCGTTTTTCTGGAGTCCCCATGTCACTGGCCGCCAACCTCGTTGTTGCCCTGCTCGCCCTCATCCACGTCTACATCCTGGTGCTGGAGATGTTCCTGTGGGACAAGCCCGCCGGCCTGCGCGCCTTTGGCCTGACGCAAGGAGCTGGCCACCGCGACCAAGGTGCTGGGCGCCAACCAGGGGCTCTACAACGGCTTTCTCGCTGCCGGCCTGTTGTGGGGCCTGTGGCTGGGCGCCGAAGGCTTTGGTGTGAAGGTGTTTTTCCTGCTGTGCATCTGGGTGGCGGGCATCTTTGGCGCGGCCACGGCGGCGCGCAAGATTCTCTACGTGCAAACCGTGCCGGCCACGGTGGGCCTGGTGTTGCTGTTTCTGGCCCGCGCTGGCTGAACCGACGCCGTCGCTCAGTCGGCCTCGAGGTCGGCTTCGGCTTTGCGCCAGATCACCTGGCCCTGACCCGCATCGTTGATGCGTGACGACCAGTGCGGCGGCGTTGGCTTCGGGCAGGCTCAGCGTGACTTCGACGCCTTCGCCGTGTTGCGCCTCCAGCAACTGGGCGCCGTGCGCCTCCAGCTCCCGGCGCAACCAGCCCTCCAGTGCATAGGGCATCACACAGCGCAAGCGTGGTGTGGCGGATCACTGGCACCTTCTCCGCCTTGAGCAACGCCTGCGCCACGCTGTCGGTGTAAGCGCGCACCAGCCCGCCCGCGCCCAGCTGGATGCCGCCGTAGTAGCGCACCACCGTGGCCAGCACGCCTTCCAGATCCTGGTGCCGCAACACCTCCAGCATGGGTCGGCCCGCCGTGCCGCCGGGCTCGCCGTCGTCGTTGGCCGCCGAATGGCCGCCGGCCATCAAGGCCCAGCAGACGTGGGTGGCCGCCGGGGTGTTCGGCTCGCAGTTCGGCCACGCGGGCCAGCGCGGCTTCACGGCCCGTGCAGGGCTCCACGCAGCCGATGAAGCGGCTCTTTTTGATGAGCAGTTCGCTGTGAACCGGGGCTGGCAGGGTGAAGGGCATGGAGCCGGAGAGGATACCGTCTGCGGTATCCGGGTACGCGCGGGCTTGGCGACGCGGCGCTGCCTTCGGTCATAATTGACGTTTACGTAAACGTCAACTAGCTGACTACTCCAAGCCATGACCGAAACCACCACTCGACCACGAAGCTCTTGCGCCAGCGCGTGCAGGCCAGCCTGGACCGTCAGGGCATGATGCGGCAGCTGGGCGTGCGCCTGTTGCGCGTGGCGCCCGGGCGCGTCACACTGGCCTTGCCGTACTCCGACCGGGTGACCCAGCAGCAGGGCGGCTTTCATGGTGGCGCCATGGGTGCGCTGGCCGACATTGCGGGCGGCTACGCGGCCCTCACCGTGGCGCCCGAAGGCATGGAAGTCACGACGGTGGAGTACAAGATCAATTTTCTCGCGGCCTTCCAGGGCGGCGAGCTGCAGGCCACGGGTCGCGTGACCAAGGCGGGCAAACGCATCATCGTGACCGCCGCCGAGGTGGTGCATGTGGCGCCCGATGGCAAGCGCTCGGACTGCGCGGTGATGCAGCAGACGCTGGTGCCTGTGCCCAAAACTTATTGAACTTCAACATTCAATCAACCTTCAGGAGACACTCCATGAACAACTTGCCCGGCCTCAATTTCCAACTCGGTGAAGACATCGATGCCCTGCGCGACGCGGTGCGCGATTTTGCGCAGGCCGAGATCGCGCCCCGCGCGGCCGAGATCGACAAGAACGACCAGTTCCCCATGGACGCCTGGCGCAAGATGGGCGATCTGGGCGTGCTGGGCATCACGGTGTCCGAGCAGTACGGTGGCGCCGGCATGGGCTACCTGGCCCACATGGTGGCCATGGAAGAAATCAGCCGCGCCAGCGCCTCGGTGGGCCTGTCCTACGGCGCACACAGCAACCTGTGTGTCAACCAGATCAACCGCAACGGCACCGATGCCCAGAAAGCCAAGTACCTGCCCAAGCTGATCAGCGGCGAACATGTGGGCGCGCTGGCCATGAGCGAGCCGGGCGCCGGCTCCGACGTGATCAGCATGAAGCTGAAGGCGGAAGACAAGGGCGGCTACTACCTGCTCAACGGCAGCAAGATGTGGATCACCAACGGCCCCGATGCCGACACCATGGTGGTGTACGCCAAGAGCGAGCCCGAGATGGGCGCGCGCGGCGTGACGGCCTTCATCGTCGAAAAGGGCATGAAGGGTTTCTCCACCGCGCAAAAGCTCGACAAGCTGGGCATGCGCGGCAGCCACACCGGCGAAATGGTGTTCCAGGATGTCGAAGTGCCCGCGGAAAACATCCTGGGCGGCCTGAACATGGGCGCCAAGGTGCTGATGAGCGGGCTCGACTACGAGCGCGCCGTGCTGACCGGCGGGCCGCTGGGCATCATGCAGGCGGTGATGGACAACGTGGTGCCCTACATCCACGACCGCAAGCAGTTTGGCCAGAGCATCGGCGAGTTCCAGCTGATCCAGGGCAAGGTGGCCGACATGTACACGGTCCTGCAGGCCGGTCGCTCGTTTGCCTACACCGTGGCCAAGAACCTGGACTTGCTGGGCACCGAGCACGTGCGCCAGGTGCGCAAGGACTGCGCTTCGGTCATCCTCTGGACGGCCGAGAAGGCCACCTGGATGGCGGGCGAGGGCGTGCAGATCTACGGTGGCAACGGCTACATCAACGAATACCCGCTGGGCCGCCTCTGGCGCGATGCCAAGCTGTACGAAATCGGCGCCGGCACCAGCGAGATCCGCCGCATGCTGATCGGCCGCGAGCTGTTTGCCGAGACCTGCTGAAGGATCGGAGGGTCCGCCCCTGCGCTGACAATGGGCGCCTTCTTCCTATTGCACAGACCGATCATAACCATGTCCTCCAAGCTTCAAGACCTGTTTGAGCACAACCGCGAATGGGCGGCGGCCATGGTGCGGGAAAAGCCCACGTTCTTCACCGACCTGATCGCGCAGCAAAGCCCGCAATACATGTGGATCGGCTGCTCCGACAGCCGCGTGCCCGCCAACCAGATCACCGGCCTGGCGCCGGGCGAGGTGTTCGTGCACCGCAACGTGGCCAACGTGGTGGTGCCGACCGATCTGAACTGCCTGTCCACCATCCAGTTTGCGGTGGACCAGCTCAAGGTGAAGCACCTGATGGTGGTGGGGCACTACGGCTGTGGCGGTGTGAAGGCGGCGCTCAACGACACGCGCGTGGGCCTGGCCGACAACTGGCTGCGCCACATCAAGGACGTGCGCGACCAGCACGCCGCGTTGATCGCAGCCACGCCCGAAGCGCAACGGGTGGAGGTCCTGTGTGAACTCAACGCGATCGAGCAGGTGATGAACGTGGCGCAGACCACCGTGGTGCAAGACGCCTGGGGCCGTGGCCAGTCGCTGACCTTGCACGCCTGGGTCTACGCCCTGAGCGACGGCCTGCTGCGCGACATGTTGATGACGGTGGATTCCAACGACGATCTGGAGGCGGTGTACAGGGCCGCGTTGGCCGGCGTGGCCGCCAAGCGCGCGCGATCAGCCGGCCTGACGCCGGCCTTCGCCATGTCACGCCGTGTTCCCCAGCCGACTGGACTCCCCCGTTGCCCACGACATCGCCAAGGCGATGATGGATGGCTTCAATCGGCACTACCAGCTGTTTCGCACCGAGTCGGCCCGCGCCAAACACCGGTTTGAAACCTGCGACTGGCGGTGGCCAGCAACGCGCCCAGCGCGACCGCATCGAGTTCTACGACCTGCGGGTCAAGGAGTGCGTCAAGCGGCTGACCAAAGAGTTTGGTGCCCACAACCAGGCCATGGATGTGTGGGAGCAGGTCAAGCTGCACTACATCGGTCTGCTGGTGAACCACCACCAGCCCGAGCTGGCCGAGACGTTCTTCAATTCGGTCACCACCAAAATCCTCAAGCGCGCCTACTTCCAGAACGACTTCATCTTCGTGCGCCCGGCGGTGTCCACCGAGTACATCGAAAACGATCGACCCAAGGCCAAGCCCACCTACCTGGCTACTACCCCCAGGCCGACACCATGCTGGATTCGGTGTTGCAGCTGGTGCGCGATTTTGATCTGCGCGTGCCGTTTGAAGACCTGGACCGCGACGCGGCGCTGGTGCTGGCGGCCATGAAGTGGCACTTTGACCACGTGAAGCTGCGCGCCAATTTCCAGATCCAGGTGCTGTCCAGCCTGTTCTTTCGCAACAAGGGCGCCTACATCGTGGGCAAGATCATCAACGGCTTTCAGGAGGTGCCGTTTGCGCTGCCCGTTTTGCACAACGAAGGCCGGCCAGCTGGTCATCGACGCGGCGCTGTTCGGCGAAGACGATCTGCTGCTGCTGTTTTCCTTTGCCCGCGCCTACTTCATGGTCGACATGGAGATCCCCAGCGCCTATGTGCAGTTCCTGCGCAGCATGATGCCGCGCAAGCCGCGCGCCGAGTTCTACAACGCGCTGGGGCTGGCCAAGCAGGGCAAGACGCTGTTCTACCGCGACTTCCTGTTCCACATGCGGCACAGCACCGACCAGTTCCGCATCGCGCCCGGCATCAAGGGCATGGTGATGCTGGTGTTTGATTTGCCCAGCTACCCGTTTGTGTTCAAGGTCATCAAGGACTTCTACCCGCCGCAGAAAGACACCTCGCGCGAGCAGATCCGTGGCAAGTACCAGCTGGTGAAAAACCACGACCGTGTGGGTCGCATGGCCGACACGCTGGAGTTTTCCGTGGTGGGTTTCCCGCGGGAACGCTTCACCGACGAGCTCATTGCCGAGATCGAGAAGTTCGCGCCCAGCCAGCTGGAGATTGCCGACACCAACGGCGACGGCAACCTGGAAGTGGTGATCAAGCATGTCTACATCGAGCGGCGCATGATTCCGCTCAACATCTACCTGCAGGAAGCGTTTGATGCCCTGCGGATAACGGGCCGATGACCCAGCGCCCAGGCGCAGCTGACCCGGGCGGTGGTGGAGTACGGCAACGCCATCAAAGACCTGGTGGCGGCCAACATCTTTCCGGGCGACATGCTGTGGAAGAACTTCGGCATCACCCGCCACGGCAAGGTCGTCTTCTACGACTACGACGAAATCGAATACATCACCGACTGCAACTTCCGCAAAGTGCCCGAGCCGCGCAACGAAGAAGATGAGATGTCGGGCGAGATCTGGTACAGCGTGGCCAAGGGCGATGTGTTCCCGGAAACCTTTGGCCCTTTCCTGCTGGGCAATCCGCGCGTGCGCGCCGAGTTCATGAAGCACCACGCCGATCTGCTGGAGCCCGCGTTCTGGCAGCAACACAAAGAACGCATCGCCGCAGGCCATGTGCACGATGTTTTTCCCTACGAGCGCGAGCGGCGCTTTCATGTGCATGAACGACAGCCTTGCTTGAACCTCGATTCACTTCAACCTAGGAGACTTTCATGAGCACCCATTCCCAAGACCCCATCGTCATCGTCGGCGCAGCGCGCACCCCCATGGGTTCGTTCCAGAGCGACTTTGCCTCGCAATCGGCCCACGATCTGGGTGGCGTGGCCATCAAGGCCGCCGTCGAGCGCGCCGGCGTGAAACCCGAGCTGGTGGACGAAGTGCTGTTCGGCAACTGCCTGATGGCCGGCCAGGGCCAGGCGCCCGCGCGTCAGGCGGCGCTCAAGGGCGGCTTGCCGCTTGTCGGCCGGCGCCGTCACCCTGTCCAAAATGTGCGGCTCGGGCATGAAGGCCACCATGCTGGCGCACGACATGCTGCTCGCCGGCAGCGCCACGGTGATGGTGTCGGGCGGCATGGAGAGCATGACCAACGCGCCGTACCTCATGCTCAAGGGCCGCGGCGGCTACCGCATGGGCCACGACAAGATTTACGACCACATGATGCTCGACGGCCTGGAAGACGCCTACGAAGCCGGCCGCTCCATGGGCACCTTCGGCGAAGACTGCGCCGCCAAATACAGCTTCACCCGCGAGCAGCAAGATGCCTTCGCCATCGCCTCGGTGACCCGCGCCAAGGCCGCCACCGAGAGCGGTGCATTCGCCACCGAAATCGCCCCCGTGACGGTGAAAGACCGCAGCGGCGAGCGCGTGATCGCGATCGACGAAGGTCCGGGCAAGGTCAAGCTCGACAAAATCCCCAGCCTGAAGCCCGCCTTCAAAAAAGACGGCGGCACCATCACCGCCGCCTGCAGCTCGTCCATCAACGACGGCGCTGCCGCCCTGGTGTTGATGCGCGAGTCCACCGCCAAGGCCCAGGGATTGAAACCCCTGGCCCGCATCGTGGCCCACAGCACCCACGCCCAGGAGCCCAACTGGTTCGCCACCGCGCCGGTGGGTGCCACGCAGAAAGCTGCTGGCCAAAACCGGCTGGGCCGTGGGCGATGTGGACCTGTGGGAGATCAACGAAGCCTTTGCCGTGGTGCCCATGGCGCTGATGACCGAGCTGAGCATTCCCCACGAGAAGGTCAACGTCAACGGCGGCGCCTGCGCCTTGGGTCACCCGATCGGCGCCAGCGGTGCGCGCATTCTCGTCACGCTGTTGCACGCCCTGAAAGCCAAGGGTGGCAAGAAAGGCATTGCGACGCTGTGCATCGGCGGCGGCGAGGCCACGGCGATGGCGGTGGAGATGATCTGAACGAGGTGCGAAGGCCATGCTTTCCCACATCAGCGTTGGCGTGACCGATTTCGATCGTGCCTTTTCTTTTTACAGTGACCTGTTGGGCCTGCTGGACTTGGAGCTGCGCTTTTGCGAACGGGATAAACCTTGGGCAGGCTGGCAAAGCAAGGGAGGCCAGCGCCCCCTGTTCTGTGATTGCCCATCCCTTCGATGGCAAGCCCCATGTGGCCGGCAACGGCCAGATGGCAGCCTTTTCGGCCAATTCGCGACGGCAGGTGGACGAGGCTTACCGGTTGGCTTTGTCGAGCGGTGCAAAAGACGAGGGCTCGCCGGGCATGCGGCCGCACTACCACGCCGACTACTACGGCGCCTATTTCCGCGATCTGGACGGCAACAAGCTGTGTGTGGTCTGCCATACCCCTGAAACACCATGAGCACTGTTCTGATCATTGGCGCGTCGCGCGGCATTGGCCTTGAGCTGACACGGCAATACCTGGAAGCGGGCGATCGCGTGATCGCCACCGCGCGCAGCGACGCCGATCTGTCGCGCTTGCAGGCCATGGGTGCCGAGACGCTGCGGGTGGATGTGGCCGATGCCACCAGCGTCAGCGGCCTGTCCTGGCAGCTCGATGGCGAGAAGCTGGATGTGGCCTTGTATGTGGCGGGCGTGATGGACCGCGCGGGTGCCACCGACGCCCCCGACCCAGATCGCCTTTGATCGCGTGATGCACACCAACGTGCTCGGGGCCATGCAGGTGATTCCCCAGGTCTTGCCCTGGGTGGAAAACGCCGGCGGCGTGTTCGGCGTGCTCTCCAGCAGCATGAGCCAGATCGGCAGCGTGCCCGCGAGCAACGCCTGGTTGTACCGCGTGAGCAAGGCCGCGCTCAACATGGCGCTGGCCAGCGCGCGCTTCGACTACCCCGAAGCCCGCCTGGTGGCGCTCGACCCTGGCTGGGTGCAGACCGACATGGGTGGCGCTGCTGCACCGCTCACGCTGGAAGCAAAGTGTCGGTGGGCTGCGCCAGGTATTGAACAACGTCATCGCCCGAAGACAACGGCCGACTCATCCACCTTGATGGTCGCCGCGCGGCCAACTGGTGATCTCCCATTTTTTGAAGAGACCTACACATGTTGCTGAACGAAGACCAGATCATGATCCGCGACGCCGTTCGCGATTTTGCCCAGGGCAGATCTGGCCCCACGCCGCCCGATGGGACAAGGAACACCACTTTCCCAAAGACGTGCACAAAGGTCTGGCCGCGCTGGGCGCCTACGGCATCTGTGTGCCCGAAGAGCTGGGCGGCGCGGGGCTGGACTACGTCACCCTGGCCCTGGTGCTGGAAGAAATCGCAGCGGGTGACGGCGGCACCAGCACGGTGATTTCGGTGACCAACTGCCCGGTCAATGCCATCCTCATGCGCTACGGCAACGCGCAACAGAAGAGCAATGGCTGGACCCGTTGGCCCAGGGCCAGATGCTGGGCGCCTTTTGCCTCACCGAGCCCCACGTGGGCTCAGACGCCTCGGCCCTGCGCACCACGGCCGTGAAAGAGGGCGATGAATACGTGATCAACGGCGTCAAGCAGTTCATCACCAGTGGCAAAAACGGCGACGTGGCGATCGTGCTGGCCGTGACCGACAAGGCCGCGGGCAAAAAGGGCATGAGCGCCTTCCTGGTGCCCACCAACGCGCCGGGTTATGTGGTGGCGCGCCTGGAAGACAAGCTGGGTCAGCACAGCAGCGACACCGCGCAGATCAACTTCGACAACTGCCGCATTCCGGCCGAAAACCTGATCGGTGGCGAGGGCGAGGGCTACAAGATCGCCCTGGGTGGTCTGGAAGGCGGACGCATCGGCATCGCCGCACAGAGCGTGGGCATGGCGCGCAGCGCGTTTGATGTGGCCGTGGCCTACGCCAAAGAGCGCGAGAGCTTTGGCACAGCCATCTTCAACCACCAGGCCGTGGGCTTTCGGCTGGCCGAGATGCGCCACCCAGATCGAAGCGGCACGCCAGCTCATCTGGCACGCCGCCGCCCTGCGCGACGCCGGTCAGCCCTGCCTGAAAGAAGCCGCCATGGCCAAGCTGTTTGCCAGCGAAATGGCCGAAAAGGTCTGCAGCGTGGCGATCCAGACACTGGGCGGCTACGGCTATGTGAGCGACTTCCCGGTGGAGCGCATTTACCGCGATGTGCGGGTGTGCCAGATTTACGAAGGCACGAGCGACGTGCAGAAGAATCATATCCCGAGCGCTGTAGCGCCCCCCGCGCCCGCTGACGCGGCTTCCCCCTGAAAGGGGGGCGCACCCGGCGGCCTGGCGAAGCCGGTTCCACGGGTGCTCTGAGGGAAGACCTGCTCCGGCGTGCTTTGACCAACCCAGGATGCGGTGGAACCGGCTTTGCCGGGCCGCCAGTGCCGCCCCCTGGGGGGTGACGCCGGAGGCGGCGCGGGGGGGATAATCGCGACTCATGAAGATCATCATCTTGGGCGCTGGCCGCGTGGGCGAGAGCGTCGCGGAAAGCCTGGTTTCCGAACAGAACGACATCACGGTCATCGACCAGGATCCGGCGCGCCTGCGCCTGCTGGAAGACCGGCTCGATTTGCGGGGCGTGGTGGGCAACGGCATTCAGCCATCGGTGCTGCAGGAGGCGGGCGCGCGGGACGCCGACATGGTGATCGCCTGTGCGGCGGCCGACGAATCCAACCTGGTGGTGTGCAAGATCGCGCACGATGTGTTCAACATCCCGTCCACCATTGCGCGCCTGCGCTCGCCCGAGTTCGTCGAGGGCGACGAACTGCTGGGCAAAAACGGCTTTTCGGTGGACCATGTGATCTGCCCCGAAGAGTCGGTGACGCGCTACATCCACCAGCTCATCAGCTACCCCGAAGCCTTGCAGGTGGTGGAGTTCTCGCAGAAGCGCGCCTGCCTGATCGTGGTGCGCGCATGCGCACGGCGGCTCGCTGGTCGGCCACACCATCGGTGAGTTCAAGGACCGGTTCCCCCACGCCAAGATGCGGGTGGTGGCGCTGTACCGGCTCGACACCGAAATGGAGGCCACCAAGAGCACGCGCATCCTGGCGGGCGACGAGGTGTTTGTGCTGGCCGATGCGCAGAAGATCCGCCCGGTGCTGGGTGCGATCCACAACATCGACAAGCCGGTGCAGCGGGTCATGATCGCGGGCGGTGGCCGGGTGGGCCTGCGTCTGGCGCGCAGCCTGGTCGGGCAGTGTGAGGTCAAGATCATCGAGCGTGACAAGAAGCGCTGCGAATACCTGGCCAGCCAGTTGCCTTCGAGCATGCTGATCCTGCAGGGTGACGGCGCCGACGAAGACCTGTTGCTGGAAGAAAACGTGGGCGAGATGGACCTGTTCCTGGCGCTCACCAGCGACGACGAAGACAACATCATGTCGGCCATGCTGGCCAAGCGGCTGGGTGCCCGGCGGGTGATGTCGCTGATCAACCGGCGCGCCTACGCCGACATGATGCAGGGCAGCACCATCGATATCGCCATTTCGCCGGCCCAGACCGTGATCGGTGAGCTGCTCACGCACCTGCGGCGTGGCGACGTGGCCGCGGTGCACAGCCTGCGCCGAGGCGCGGCCGAGGCGCTGGAAGGCATTGCGCGCGGCGACGTCAAGACCTCCAAGCTGGTGGGGCGCAAGATCGAAGAGATCAAGTTGCCCAAGGGCACGCGCATCGGCGCCATCGTGCGGGGCAAAGGGCGCGATCTCGGAGGTGTTGATGCCGCACCACGACACCCTGATCGAAACCGATGACCACATCATCATCTTCATTCCCAACAAGCGCCTGGTGCGCGAGGTTGAAAAGCTGTTCCAGGTGAGCGCCACCTTCTTCGGCTGATTCCGCTCAGCCGATCTGCCGGACATGCCCTTTCTGCGCATCTTTCCCGTGCTGGGCGCCATCACCATGGTGTTTGCCCTGACCATGCTGGTGCCCATGGGCGTGTCTCGTTGTGGACCCACGATGGCGCGGGGCTCGCCTACCCGGAGGCGATGGCTGGGGACGCTGCTGGCGGGCCTGGCTGATGCGCTCGGCCGTGTGGCGCGTGGGCAAAGACGTGGACCTGCAGGCGCGCGACGGCATCTTGCTGGTGGGCCTGGCCTGGACGCTGCTGCCGCTGTTCGCCGCCTTGCCCCTGTGGATCTACTTCGCGGACACGCCCACGCCGCTGTCGTTCACCGACGGCTATTTCGAGGCGGTCTCCGCGCTGACCACCACCGGGTCCACCGTGCTCACCGGGCTGGACCAGCTGCCGGGCGCCATCAATCTGTGGCGCTGCTTTCTGCAGTGGCTGGGCGGCATGGGCATTCTGGTGCTGGCCGTGGCGATTCTGCCCATGCTGGGCATGGGCGGCAGCCAGCTGTTTCGCGCCGAAGCCACGGGCCCCATGAAAGACGCCAAGCTCACGCCGCGCATCACCGAAACCGCCAAGGGCCTGTGGACGGTGTATTGCCTGCTGTCGCTGGCCTGTGTGCTGGGCTACTGGCTGGCGCGGCATGAGGGCGCTGGACGCCTGGATGCACATGTTTTCCACGCTCAGCCTGGGTGGCCTGTCGTCGCACGATGCGAGTTTTGGCTACTTCCAATCGCCCACGCTGGAGTGGGTGGCGATCGTGTTCATGTTGCTGGCCAGCTGCAACTTCGCGCTGTACTTTGTGGCGTTGGTCAAGCGCCAGCCTTCGCGGATCTGGCGCGATCCCGAGTGGCGCGGCACGCTGGCGCTGTCGGTGGGGGCCAGCGTGTTCATCGCGGGACTGCTGCTGGTCAAAGGCACCATGACCGATCCGCTGGAGGCGCTGCGGGTGTCGTTGTTCAACGTGGTGTCCGTCGCCTCGACCACCGGCTACTCCACGGTGGACTACACCACCTGGCCCGTGTTTGCGCCCATGTTCATGATCATGCTGTCGGGCGTGGCCACCAGCGCCGGCTCCACCGGCGCGGGCATCAAGATGGCGCGCATGGTGATGCTGCTCAAGCAGGCCCGGCGGGAAATGTCGCGCATCATCCACCCGCGCGCCGTCAATCCGGTGACCCTGGGGGGCCATGTGGTGCAAGATCGCACGATCTTTGCCGTTTTGGGTTTCATGCTGGTGTACGGCGGTGTCATCATCGGGCTGACCATGGTCCTGTTGCTGACCGACATGCCGTTTGACACCGCCTTCACCGCCGTTGTGGCCAGCGTCAACAACATGGGCCCGGGCCTCAACGAAGTGGGCCCGGCCGGCAACTACGCGGGTCTGACCGATTTCCAGACCTGGGTGTGTACCCTGGCCATGATTCTGGGGCGGCTGGAAATGCTGTCGTTTCTGGTGTTGTTCACGCCCGGCTTCTGGCGCAAATAGCTCCGCCATGTATTCGCTGTTTCCCGTTCTCAACATCTTTTCGCGCATCCTGTTCGCGTTCGCGTTCGTGTTCGTCGTGCCGCTGGCATGGGCCTGGAGCGAAGACCACGAGCAGTACCGCTTTGTGTGGGAGGCGCGCCATGGCATTCGCGGCCTTCAGCGGGCTGGCGCTGTGGGCGCTGACCCGACGCCACACCCGCGAGCTGCAGGCCCGCGATGGCTTCATGCTGGTGAACCTGGTGTGGATCGTGTTGCCCGCCTATTCGGCTGTGCCGCATGATGTTCATCGTGCCCGACATCACCTGGACCAAGGCGTACTTCGAGGCCATGAGCGCGCTCACCGCCACCGGCGCCACGGCGCTGGACGGGCTGGATGCGCTGCCGATTTCGGTCAACGTGTGGCGCTGCTTCCTGCAGCTGGTGGGTGGGCTGGGCATCATGCTGCTGGTGGTGGCGGTGCTGCCCATGCTGGGCCTGGGGGGCTATCAGATCTACAAGGCCGAAACCCCCGGCCCCATGAAAGACGCCAAGTTCACGCCGCGCATCTCCGAGACGGCGCGTGGTCTGTGGGGCGTGTATTTCGTGTTTTCCGGTCGCCTGCATGCTGGCCTACCGCTGGGCCGGCATGAGCTGGGCCGACGCTTTCATGCACATGTGCACCACCATGGGCCTGGGCGGTTTCTCCTCGCACGATGCCAGCATCGGCTACTTCGACTCGCACGCGGTCGAGGGCGTGGCCACGGTGTTCATGGCGCTGGCGGGCATCAACTTCTTGCGCTACTTCATCATGTTTCGCAGCCGTTCGCTGATGCCCGATCTTGCGCGACCGCGAGATCCAGACCTACCTGGGCGTGTTGCTGACCGCCATCGTGCTGATCGCCAGTTTGCTGGCGGTCGCACAACGTGGTCGACAGCTTTCCCGAGGCCTTGCGCACCAGCGCTTTCCATGTGCTCTCGCTGGCCACCACCACCGGCTATGCCTCCACCGACTACACCAGCTGGCCGGTGTTTCGCGCCGGTGCTGCTGATGTTCCTGGGCTGCTTTGTGTCGTGTGCGGGGTCCACCGGCGGCGGCATCAAGATGGTGCGCATGGTCTTGCTGATCAAGCAGGCCCGGCGCGAGCTGGTGCGCATCATCCATCCCGCGTGTGGTCAACCCGGTGACGCTGGGTGGCGCGGTGTTGCCCATGTCGGTGATGACCGCCACCTTTGGCTTCATGCTCATCTATGGCGCCACCATCATGGGGCTCACCATGGTGCTGCTGTTCACCGGGCTGGACATCGTCACCGCCTTTTCGGCCGTGGTGGCCACGGTCAACAACATTGGCCCGGGCCTGGGTGAGGTGGGCCCGGCGAGCAATTACGGTGTGCTTGAGCGATTTCCAGATCTGGGTGCTGAGCTTTGCGATGCTGCTCGGGCGGCTGGAGTTGCTGTCGGTGCTGGTGTTGTTCACGGCGCGTTTCTGGAAGAAGTAGCACCACCCCTGCTGTGCTTCGCGCAACCACCTTGATGGCGCGGCACTGGCTGACCAGGGGACCCGGATCGGCGGCGTTCTGGCTTGGGGCACCACTCGTCGGAGACGGATCGGTGATTGGGGCAAATGCTGCAGTGGTTGTGCGCTGTCCAAAATCCAACCGCGCGTGTATAACTTGTACCCATGAAACCTTGCATCTACGGTCCTGACTCGCACCCCGAAGGCACGGTGATCTGTGTCAATGGGCGTGGTCTCATTTGCGTGTCGGGCGAGTGGCAGGAAACGGATCAGCCGTGTGACGGCGAAGATGGCGTGGTGCACCACCAACCGGCGGCCGAACCACCCGATCGGCCGGCAGACAAGCTCACAAAGGCCAAACCATGAGCAGCAGCGGCATGCTCACGGCGACCACCAGCATTTCCAGCGGCACGCCCAGCTTCCAGTAGTCGCCAAAGCGAAAGCCGCCGGGCCCGAGGATCATGGTGTTGTTCTGGTGGCCAATGGGTGTGAGGAAGGCGCAGGACGCGCCGATGGCCACGGCCATCAGGAACGCGTCGGGGTTCACGCCCAGCGCCGTGGCACTGCCAATCGCCACCGGACACATCACGGCCGCTGTGGCCGCGTTGTTCATCAGGTCCGACAAAAACATGGTCACCAGCATCACCAGCAGCAAGGCCACGATGGCATTGCCCTGGGCCACGTTCTCCATCAACCCCCGGGCCATCAGATCGGCCGTGCCTGTGGACTGCATGGCATTGGCCAGCGGAAACAGGGCGCCCAGCAGCACGATCACAGGCCAGTCCACCGCCGTGTAAAGCTGGCGCAAGGGCAGGGCTCGCAGCAGCAGGGTCAGCAAGGCGCCGGCCATGAATGCCACCGAGGCGGGCAGCAGGCCGGTGGCGGCCACGGCCACCGAAACCAGCATGATCAATGAGGCCTGCAAGGCTTTGCGTTTGTTGGGGATTTGCAGGTTGCGCTCGGCCAGCGGTACGCAGCCGGTGTCGCTGGCGAAATCGCTGATCGATTCAGGAGGTCCTTGCAGCAGCAAGATGTCGCCCGGCCCGCAGTGGCATGGCGCGCAACCGTTCCACCGACCGGTTGCCCTGGCGAGAGACGGCCAGCAGGTTGACACCGTAGCGAGGCCCCAGGTCAAAGTCTTTGGCCGAGCGACCAGAGATGCTGAGCCCGGGAAGAATGACCATCTCCACCAAAACGATTTCTTCACTGCGCCGGCGCGGCTTTTCGTCGACTTGGCCTTCTTCTTCGCCGTCTGCCTGAGCTGTTTCAGTTTTCTTGGCCAGCTCGGTGGCATCGGCAATCGCCGTTTCTTCCAGCGGCGGCCCTGCTGCCTCCAGCTTCAAACCCAGCGCCGACAACACGGAGGCCAGCGTGTCCGCCGCCGCTTCGATCACCAGAATATCGCCCGCATGCAAGATGCGGTGGGGGCTTGGCGCCGTCAGTCGCATACCGCCGCGCACCATGCCTACGATCTGAGCGCCCGCTGCGTCCAGCACCTTCTCCACGTCGGACACCCGCTTGTCGTCCGAAGCCCCGCCCTCCAGAACGCGGACCTCGGTCAGGTAGGCGCTGGTGTCGAACCCCTCGATGCCGGCGGGCTGGCGCTTGGGCACGAAGCGCCAGCCGATCAACGCCACAAACACGATGCCCACCACCGCCACCGGCAGGCCAATCGCGGTGAAATCGAACATGCCAAAGCTGCCGCCGCCGTTGGGCAGACCCGCGCGAAAGCCCGCCACGATCAGGTTGGGAGGCGTGCCAATCAGGGTGGTCATGCCGCCCAGGATCGTGCCAAACGCCAGTGGCATCAGTACCCGGCCAGGGGGCATGTCCAGCCGCTTGGCCACCTTGATGGCCATGGGCATCAACAGCGCCATCGCGCCCACGTTGTTCATGAAGCCCGAGAGTGCGGCGCCCAGACCCATGAGCGCCGCCAGGCTGAGCACCGGCCCAGCTTTGCCCGGCAGCGCGTAGCGCGCCATCACCTCGACAGCCCCGGAGACCTGCAGCGCTTTGCTCATGATCAGCATGCAGGCCACGGTGATCACCGCCGGATGGCCAAAGCCGCTGAACGCCTGTTCCGGCGCCACCAGCCCGGCGACCACGCAAGCCACCAGCGCCATCACGGCCACCAGATCGTGGCGCCATTTGCCCCACAGAAACAGCCCGACCACCGTGCCCAGAATGAGCAAGACGCCAATTTGCGTTTCTGTCATGAGAGGGTGCTTGTGGAATTCAACATGAAGTCACTGTACCCGCTTCCCCGTGCCTGCGTCTTGGCGCTTGGCCGGCCGATAATGGCCTCTCAAGGAGACACCCATGCCCATCACCAAAAGCAGCAAAGCCCTCGTTGAAGAGGCCACAGCCCAGATCACCACCTACACCGTGGCGCAGGTGCGCGAACGCCTGCAATCGGGTGATGCCCGTCTGCAAGTGGTCGACATCCGCGACCCGCGCGAGCTGGAGCGCGACGGCACGGTGCCCGGCGCGTTGTTGGCGCCGCGAGGCATGCTGGAGTTCTGGGTCGACCCCGAGTCGCCGTATTTCAAGCCGGTGTTTGGCGACGAAAGCAAGGAGTTCGTCTTGTTCTGTGGCGCAGGCTGGCGCAGCGCCTTGGCGGTGAAAGCCCTGCAAGACATGGGCATGACCAACGTGGCCCATTTCGACGGTGGCTTTGGCGCCTGGCTCAAAGCGGGCGCGCCCACCGAATCGCTCGAAGCCCACAAGGCGCGCCACAAGGCCCGCGCGTCTTCATGAGCCAGCCCTGTCCCTGCGGGCGGTTGAACGCGCGCGGTCAGCCCCTGGCTTTTGAGAACTGTTGTGCCCCCTACCTCGACCATGGCGTTGACGCGCCCGATGCCGAAAGCCTGATGCGATCGCGCTACAGCGCCTTTGTTCTGGAACGCGCGGCGTATCTGCTCGCGTCCTGGCACGCGACCACACGGCCCCCTGAACTCACGCTGGATCCGGGCATCAAATGGCTGGGGCTGGCCATCAAGGGCGTCAAGTCGATCGACGCCGACCACGCCGAGGTGGCTTTTGTGGCGCGTTCGCGCGTGGGTGGGCGAGGACAGCGCCTTGAAGAGCGCAGCCGCTTCGTGCGCGATGATGGTCGCTGGTTGTATATCGATGGAGAAATTGTTTGAGTTCGATGCGTTTTGAAGCTGTGCTGTTCGATTGCGATGGCGTGCTGGTCGACAGCGAGCCCATCACCAATGGCGTGTTGCGCCAGATGTTGAACGAAGCCGGCTGGGCGCTGAGCCAGGCCGATTGCGAACGCATCTTTATTGGCAAGGCCGTGCGCGATGAGCGCGAGCGCATCGAGCGGGAAACAGGGCGCCCGCTGACCGAGGAGTGGATGCGCGCCTTTTACGCGCGGCGCGATGAGCGCCTGCGCGCCGAGTTGCAGACGGTGAGCGGCGCGCTCGATACCGTGATCGCCGCCCATGCCCATACGGCTGGACGCATCGCCTGTGCCTCCGGCGCCGATCGACCCAAGGTCGTGATGCAAATCGGCATGGCGGGCATGCAACCCTATTTCGAAGACCGCATCTTCAGCGGTCACGATCTGCCGCGCTCCAAGCCCGCCCCCGATGTGTACCTGGCTGCGGCTGCCCATGTGGGCGCAGACCCCGGACGCTGCCTGGTGATCGAAGACACGGCCACCGGCGCCCAGGCTGGCATCGCCGCCGGTGCCACCGTTTGGGGCTATTGCCAGCATGGCCATGGGCGCGCGTTCGAGGGCCTGGCTGTGGCCCGGGTGTTCCAGCGCATGGAAGAAATGGCGCGCGCACTGATGATTGAAAACAGGGAACCGTTATGAGAACGATTTTGAAAGCAGCGGCAGTGGCGATACTCGCGCTGGCGCTCGGTGCCTGTGGCACCGTGTCCACCCCGGCCGTTCAAGCCAAGCTCACCGGCAAGTCCATCACCGTGGTCAGCGTGGTGGGTGAAACGGTGCGCTTGTCGTGGCGCGGCACCACCGTGTTCAACAACGAATTTGGCGAAGCCCGCGTGTCCGACTGGGGCCTGCGCACCCGCGTGGAAGACCGCGCCGTGGCCATGCTCGAAGCCTCCAAACGTTTCACCAACGTGCAGCGCGCGCAGATCACCGCCACGCGCCGCGAAGAAGCGCTGGAGCAGGTCGAAGACCTGAAAACCGGCTCCAGCCACGTGTTGCTCATATCGCCCAACGAATCGGGCGACAGCATTTTCAACACCTCGGTGGGTTTCGAGGGACTGGGTGTGGCGCAGCGCAGCATCTTGAGAATGGGTCCGCAGTCGGCGGCCCACGCATCGCTGAAGGCCGACCTGATCGAACTCGGCACCTTTCAGGCGCGCATCCTGGCCCAAACCGTGAGCGCCAACGCCCAACGCATTCCCTCGCCCGCCTTGTTGCCCGGCCCGCGTCTGAACCTCGACAAAACCGCTTCGGCGCGAGATGCGTTGAGGGTGCAGGTCGATGCCGTGGTCACCAGCCTGCTCACACAGATGGGTCTGGACCAGGCAGTGGGTGCTTCGGTCGACCAGCCTGCCGCCCCTTCGGCGCCACAGCAAATGCTTGAGACACCTGCGCCCGCTGCAGCCAGCCAGCCCGCCGCAGCGCCAACCCCTCAGGGCGCGCAGACATCTCCGGTTCGCGCGCCGCTGGTGATTGAGCCGGGTGCGCCGTTGGAGGCTCCCGGTCGCTAGTTTCAAGGACTTTGGAGGTGTGCTGATGCAGGGCTGTGATCGGCACGCCATCAAACCCGTATTTCAGATTGCTCGAGGCTTCAAGCCAACCCCAGCGCCAGCGCCTCGAACACCACCCGAATGCGCCGCGAGGTGCGCAGTTCGCGGTGGGTCACCAGCCAGATCGGGAACAGCACCGGCGGCACTTCGTCGAGCACGCGCACCATGCCCGGGGTCTGTTGCGCGATCTCGTCCATCATCGCGCCGATGCCCATGCCCTGGCGCACCAGCGCCCAGTGGGCCACGGTGTGGTCGGCGTAGCAGCTGAAGTTCGTCTCGGTCAGGGGCAGGCCGTGTTGGCGCAGGTAGGCCAGGAACTGGCCTGAGCGGTCGGAGCCGATGAAGGGCAGACGGGCGGCTTCTTCCGCGGTGCGCGGATGGCCGTGGGCCTTGACCCAGTTTTCCGAGGCATAGAAGTTCGCGGCGGTCTCGCGGATCAGCCGGGCGATCAGTTCGGGCTGCTCGGGCTTGACATGGCGCACGGCAATGTCGGCCTCGCGGCGCAGCAGGTCGCTGAGCGCGTTGGACGCGATCACCTCGATGGCGATGCCCGGCTCCTGCTCGCGCAGTTGCTGCACCAGTGGAGGCAGCAGGTAGGCGGCAACGGCATCGCTCGCCGAGACCGAGACCACGCCACCCAGGGCCTCGGAGCGCCCGGTGGCGGCCAGCCTCAGGGCATCGGCGGCGGCGCCCATGGCGCGGGCATGCTCCAGCAGGTCGAGCCCCGTGGTGGTGAGCGCCATGGTCTTGCCGACCCGCTCGAACAGGGTCACGCCCATGCGCTGCTCGATGGCGGCGACTTGGCGGCTGAGGGTGGGCTGGGTGAGGCCCAGCTTGCGGGCGGCGGCCGAAAGCGAGCCGGTTTCGGCGGTTTCCAGAAAGGCCTTGAGCTGGTTCCAGTCGAGTTGATCCATGCAGAAATGTATATCCCACTGCAGTTTGCGGCAATTCCCTGCGGGCGCTTGCATAGGTAGCATGCAGGCACTGCCCTTCACCGGGGTCCATTGTTCGAGGTTTCGCCATGTCGTTGTCTGCCCTTCCCCGTCTGCCCCTCCTCGCCTCCGCCGCCGCAGCCGAACGCGCTCAGAAGCCAAGGCGCGCTTCTGGGACCGCATTGCGCGCAAGTACGCCGCGGACCCGATCGCCGACCCGGGCGGCTACGAGGCCACGATTCGGCGCGTGCAGGTCGCTGCTGTCGGCCGATCATGACGTGTTGGAAATCGGCTGCGGCACCGGCTCCACCGCCCTGCGCCTGGCGCCGTACACCCGGCGCCTGCTGGCCACCGACGTGTCGCCCAACATGATCGCCATCGCCCGCGAGAAGCTGGCGGCCGAGCCGGTGCCCGAGCTGAGCTTCGCGGTGGCCGACGCCGATGCGCCGGCGGCGGGCCGGGCGAGTTCGACGCGGTGCTGGCCTTCAACCTGCTGCACCTGGTGAGCCGACCTGGACGGCGCGCTGGCTCGCTGCCGTGCAGACCCTGAAGCCGGGCGGCCTGCTGATTTCCAAGACGGCCTGCATCTCGGAGATGAACCCGTTGGTGCCCCGCCTCGCCATTGCCCTTGATGCGCGCCATTGGCAAAGCACCCCACGTGCTGTGTTTTGACGCGGAAGAACTGCAGTCGGCCTTCGTTCGCCAGGGCATGGAGATTGTGTCTGTCGAGCGCCATGGCACCCGGGGCAAGGACATTCGGGTTTTCATCGTGGCCCGCAAGCCGGTGTGAGCGACCCTTGTTCGCATGGCAAAGTTTGGCGCGGAGCAGGCCAGACCTTGGTCCGGTCTGCTGGTTTTGAACGTCGGCATTCTCTCCGCACCAATGGGTGCAGCCCATTTCTTGTCGATCCCTTCAACCTGGTCTCTGTGACGGCACCGTTTCAGGGCTGAGTCGCCCCGATTGAAAGCATGCCACAGACGGCACTGGCCATTGCGATGGCGAGTCGGCGCCTGCGCCTGTGCAGACACTCTATTTCCGCGCACGCAAGATGCCCGCGAAATAGGCGGCCAGTTCATCGTGTGCCTGCAGCGGCAGCACGTGGCCCACGTACTGGTCCGGCCGCACGATGACCATGCAGCCTGCGGCCCGGTCGATCCCGCGCATCTCGAAGATGTCCTCGCCGCGCTTCAGTGTCGGCGCAGAAGACCTTCTCGTAGTCGCACAGCCCGTAGCGGCCCACGGCGGGCGCAGCAGCGTGGGCATGGCGCCGTACTCGAGCGCGCGGAAGCCTTGCTGGAAGACCGCGCGGGTGTCGATCACCGCATCGACGTCTTCGCCGGCGCGGTGTGGCGGCGCACCGGCGAGGCCGGGTCGTGTTCGAGCCAGTCGCACAGCGTGGCGACGGCGCCGCCGGGCCGCCCGCGTCGTCCGCGGGGGCGAAGACGAACAGGCGAAAGCGGGCGTCGGCCTCGATGGCAGTGGCCCAGCTGCATGGGCCTGGCGTCGGCCAGGCGGACGACGGGGGCGGAATGGAAGCGCTTGCCGATGGTCAAGCCCGTGGCCAGCGCCTGGTGCGTGGCCGGCGCCGATCAGGGCGCTCGGTTCGTACTGGATCGTCAGGCCGCAGGTGAAGGGCAGGTTGTTGACGAACTCGCGCGCCACGCGGGGCAGGCCGTCGGCCTGCGGCGTCGTCTTCGGCCCGGGCGCCGACGACGCGCGCCCACTTGTGGTCGAACTCCACCAGGCCCTTGGCCGCGGCGCGCCGCTCGCCGGAGTAGCTGTGCAGCAGGGCCGGGTCGGCGCGGCCGGTCAGCACCGAGATCAGCTTCCAGCCCAGGTTGAAGGTGTCGCCCATCGACACGTTCATGCCCTGGCCGGCCTTGGGGCTGTGGGTGTGGCAGGCGTCGCCGGCCAGCATCACGCGGGGCGAGCGGGTGGCCATGTCGGCTTCGGGCACGTCGTCGAACTTGTCGGTCAGGCGGTGCCCGATCTCGTAGATCGACCACCAGACCACCTCCTTCACGTCCAGCTTGAACGGGCTGAAGATGCGCTGGGCCTTGGCGATGATGTCCTCGGCGTCCATGCCGCGGTCGGCGGCGCGCTCGTCTTCGCCCAGGTTGTCGAGCTCGACATACAGGCGCACCAGATGCCCGCCCTCGCGCGGCAGCACCATCAGGATGCCGTCGTCCTGCGAGCGCACGAAGGACTTCATGCGCCAGTCGGGGAAGTCGGTCGATGGCCAGCAGGTCGATCACGCCCCAGGCCTGGTGCGCCGCGTCGCCGTGCAGCGCGCCGCCGATGGCGCGGCGCACGTTCGAGCGGGCGCCGTCGCAGCCGATGACGTAGTTGGCGCGCACGGTCGCGGTCTGGCCCTCGCTGTCCGGGCGCGGTGCTCTCCAGCGTGACGGTGACGGGGTATTCGGCGGCTGTCGGGGTCGACCGCCAGGTCGGCCACCTTCCAGCCGTAGTCGGGCGCCAGCCGGGTGGGCGAGTTGCGCATGATGTCGAGGAACATGTCGTGCACCCGCGCCTGGTTGATCAGCACATGGGGCATCTCGGAGATGCCGTCGGGCACGTCCTGCACCCGGGCGACGCGGTCGAGCGGTGCGCATCGGCGCCGGGCGCCCAGAAGGTGGTCTCGTTGATCCAGACCGACTCGCGCATGACCTTCTCGGCAAAGCCGAAGGCCTGGAACATCTCCATCGAGCGCACGCTGATGCCGTCGGCCTGGCCCTTCTCCATCGGCCCAGCTTGGGCTCGACCAGCATGGTGCGGATCTGCGGCACCCGCGCGAGCTGCGCGGCCAGGCACAGGCCCGCCGGCCCCGAGCCGGCGATCAGCACGTCCACCGTCTCCGGCAGCGGATCGCCCGCGCGGCGGTGGCCCGGCGCTGCCGGGCTGCACATCGGGGTCGCCGGGTTTGAAGCCGTTGAGGTGGTATTGCATGGTGGGTCTCCTTCAGGCGCCGTGGCCGCTGGCTTTACAATAAGTATGCATATGATATGTATACATATTAAATCGTCAAGTGAGCGAATCGCTTGGCGCCCGTATGATGCGGCGCGCGGTCGGCAACGGAGGGAGGCACGGATGGACAGAATCGAGATGGCCGGGCACCTGATCCGGCGGCTGCATCAGCAGTCGACCCAGGTCTTCCAGGCGCAGACGCAGGCCGCGGGCTTCGACCTGACCTCGGTGCAGTTCGCTGCGCTCGATGCCATTGCCCAGCAACCCGGCATCGACCAAGCCACGCTGGCCGCGACCATCGGCTTCGACCGCGCCACGATCGGCGGCGTGATCGACCGGCTGGAGCGCAAGGGCCTGGTGCAGCGTGAAGTCAGCGAGCAAGACCGCCGCGCCCGCCTGCTCACGCTGACACCGGCGGGTCGGCGCCAGCTGGCCAACTGCCGACCGGTGGTGGAAGCCTTGCAGAGCGAGATCCTGGGGGCGCTCTCCGCCAAGGAGCGGGCGGCGTTTGTGGCGCTCGCAAACAAGGCCTTGCGGTTGGGTGGCGGCTAGGCAGGGAGGCCTCGCCGCTTTGCGTGTCTGATCGCGACCGGCCATCACCCGTTGTGTCTGCGTGGTCGGCGCAAGTGGGCTCACATCCCCCTGCTGCCTGCGTCAATACCCAGATCTTCAGGCGCTCAGCGGTCATCACGCTGGCGCAGCGTTCCTCCGTTGCCCGCCATGCACCGGGGTCTGGAACGCGCATCGAACGTTCCAATTGAGCTTCGGCCCGTTGGTTGCAAACACCGCTTGCGCCCTGGTCTGCAGGCATTGCAAAGGTGGCATGGCGCTGATATGTCGCCTGGAAAACGTGCCTTGTGTTGTGAGCATGCTGCAAACACGCCATTTCCGAACTGACATAACGTCATACTCAGCGTAGATTCAAGAGCACTGCATTTCCCGCAGGCACCCGTTCACATTCAAAGGAAAAACATGGCAACCCGCAAGACCACCAAAAAGTCTGAACTCGCAATCGCAGGCGCGCACTTGAGCACTGCCGTCCAGGAAGTGGGCACCGCTGTGTCGCACAAAGTCAGCGGCCTCGTGAAGGCTGCCGAGAAGCAACTCGCGAAAGCGCAGGCCGAGCTGTCCAAGGCGGGTGCCTCCGCCGAGAAGTCGGTAAAGGCCGCGGAAAAGAAGCTCGAAGCCACCAAACGCAGCACCAGCAAGCGACTGGCTGCTTTGCAAGTGAGTGCCGAGCGCAAAGCCAAGGCTTTGCAAAAGGCTGTCGAAAAAGAAGCCGCTGCGTTGAAGAAGGCCGTCTCCGGTAAAACCAAGCCGACCGCACCGAAAAAGGCGGCCGCGAAGGCGCCGGTTGCAAAGAAGGCTGCCGTGAAATCCGCTGCCAAGACGCCTGCAGCCAAAAAAGCCACGGCCACCAAGGCCGCTGTGAAAAAGCCCACTGCAAAAAAGGCCGTCGCCAAGAAGGCCACTGCCAAGAAGGCCTGAAAGTAACGACCAAGACGGACTCTCGGGCGTTCGGCCTGTTGACGGCCTGACGACCCGCCGGTAGAGTGAACACCGCCTGAAGCCTGCGCCTTCATGTCAGGTGGCGCTTTGCCATTGTCATGAAGCGCGGCGCGGCTGGATGCTGTGCGGCGGTTCGGTCAATGGGACAAAAGACGGCAACGGGTCGATTTTTTAGAAGAACGATCCGCACAGCCCGTTGCTTGTCACGGCACCTATCAACCGCTCACACCATTGCAGGATCGACAACCGCTGACACGCTGGCGTTCTGAGAATTCCATGAAAGGTGCGTCGCCTTGCAGGGTCGGGTATTTCAACGGATCAGCAAGAAATCCATTGCCGCAACGCCTCGCTTTCACCGCCTTGCCCCGCCTGTAAAAGAGCATTTGACACGCCGTGAAAACGGCTGTGATAGATTGGTCCAAGCCCTTCGGGCCAATGAAGATGCCAGCAATCGAACGTGTGAAAGTGATGCCAACAGCTATGGATACAGGTGATTCTCCGGCGGTGGAGGTAAAAGACTATTTCATCCAGCGCGGTGACAAGCGCTATGCGGGTGTTCACCTGATCATTGACCTGCATGGCGCTTCGCACCTCAGCGATATAGCGCACATTGAGAAGACCATGCGACGCTGCGTAAAAGCCTCCGGGGCAACGCTGCTGCACATTCACTTGCACCGTTTCGAACCCGATGGGGTGAGCGGCGTGGCCGTCTTGGCCGAGAGCCATATTTCGGTGCACACCTGGCCTGAAAGCCGTTTCGCCGCCTTCGATGTGTTCATGTGTGGTGCGACCCGACCCGAGGCTTGTATCGAGATACTGAGCGAGGCGTTCGAGGCCGAACGTTCGGATGTGAAAGAAATTCTGAGAGGCGAAGTGAATGAGTGAATTCAAATGGTGGCACGAGCGTTCGGACGGCCTTGGCATCACCACCTCGGTCGAAGTGAAGCTTCTGCATTCCGAGCAAAGCCCGTACCAATTGGTTGAGATCTACGACCACCAATCCTTCGGCCGGCTGCTGGTGCTCGATGGCTATATCCAGGCCAGTCAGGCCGATGAATTCATCTACCACGAGATGGCGGTACATGTGCCGCTGCTCGGTCGCGAACGCAAGAATGCTTCGGTGCTCATCATCGGCGGAGGGGACGGCGGCATCCTGCGCGAGAGCCTGAAGCACGATTTTGTGACCAGTGTCACCATGGTCGAGATCGACCAGCGGGTGGTCGACTTGGCCAGCGAATACCTGGCGGTCAATGGCGACTACAAAGACCCCCGCGTCAAGCTCGTCATCGACAACGCGGCCAACTTCGTCAGCCAGGCGGTCAAGGAGAGCAAGCGCTACGACCTGATCGTGCTCGACCTCACCGAGCCGGTGGGTCCATCGTCCTGCCTTTTCACCGAAAAGTTTTTGACCGAGGTGGTGTCTCTCGTGTCAGACACGGGCGTGATTCTGGATTCGGACAGCATCTACCTGTCCAAAGCCGGCGGCGATTTTTTGCAGGAGGTCAGTGGCGATGGCGACAACCTGGTGACGGTGATGCAACGCACCAAGCTGCTGCCCCACATCGAGATTTACCACACCAACATCCCGCTGTACCCAGGGGCCGATTTCGGCTTCTTCCTCTACAGCCGCGATGGGGTTTCCTTGCGCCAACCGGTCAAGGCTTTTGAGGGCAAGCACTACAACCCCGATGTGCACCAGGCATCGTTTGCGCTGCCCAACTGGCAGAAGCAGTGGTTGAACGTGCAGGGTTGAGCGGCAACCTGCCTTCCCATTTCCCGTGAAGTGGCAGGTTGCGCAGAGACAGCTTGAGCCGGTGACGTTGACGAAGCACTGACTCATGTGTATCGCTGGTACCAGTCGGCGGCCGACAGCGCGTGGCCGGTCTTGTCGACCACCGAGACCGTGGCGCGCCCGTCCTGCCCCGACACGCGAACCCGGTCACCGTCGAAGCTGGTGAAGCTCATCGACATGCGTTCGCCGTACAGCATGGCCTGCTCTTCCAGGATGGACACGGTGATGCGCTCGCCCATGCGCAGCGAAGCGAAGTAGTCGGTGTAGTAGTGCACGCCGGCCACGTTGCGCGCAATGGCGATGTTGGCCGCCAGCTTGTCGAGCTCGCCCTGCACGGTCAGATTGGGCGTGCCCGTGGCCTTCTTCAACACCGCTTTGTTGCCGACATAGACCTTGCCGAAACCGTAGGCGCCACTGCCGCCTGGGCCGTGGCCTGCAGCCAACGGCCAGTCGAGCTCGGTCGCGCCGTCGGTCGGGTACATCTCGAAGAACGCCTTCAATGCGGTGACGCAGGCACCCGCCACGGTGGCGTGTCCAGCGCCATAAGCCGGGTGGGTGGGTGAACCTTCGGGGAAGGCCATGGGCAGCAGGAAGTTCTTGCCCGCGGATCAATCGCCGGCAAGCCGGCGGTGTTGCCGTTGGGAGTCACGATGCCGGCCGACGCGGTGGGTGCACCCGCTGGTGTCGGCGGTGTTCTTCGCGGCGATCGCGCTCAGCATGCTGGCCGGGATCTTGGCCTGCAGCTCCGCCAGCGCAGTGCGCAGTGCGGCGTCGGGAATGGCGGCGGGGTCGTTGGCGTGCAGCGTGAGCAAACCGGCCACGACCTCGGGGCGCAGGCGACGGTGGTGCATCCATTTCTGGCGCCAGACCAGCTTGAGCGCGCGCGTGGAGACCTCGGTCACCAGTGAAAGAATGTGCGGCCCGCCAAAGCTCGCGAAGGCCGAACGCGTGCGGCTGTTGCTCTCGGGCATGCCTCGGTCCTTGCCAAACGGCGCACCGCCGGCCAGCATCAGCAGACAGGCCACCTGGTAGGCCTGGTACAGCGCATCAAAATGGACATAGGTGGCGATATCGCGCGGTGTGGTGAGGAACTGGCGCTTGCTCGTCCAACAGGTCGATGCCGCCGAAGTCGATGCCGTTCTGGGCGTCGAGCCAGGAGGCCCAGGTCTGCATCCAGTCGTTGCCGGCCTTGGCGACGGCGCTGCGCTGGTCGACCATCTGCGTGCCGTAGTAGACGAAGCCGTCGTCCACCTCCGGGCAAGGCGCGCACGGGCAGCGGCGCCGAGGTGTCGCGCACCGCCCGGGCCGCGGTTGCCCACCAGCAGAAACTGCGACAGCCACGGGCCGTTGTGCGAACCGGGTGTGGACCCGCGAAACAGATCGGCGGGTCCGGTGAGCGGGCGGTGGCGGTCACCAATGCCGGTGTATCCCGCCGCGCTGGCAAACCAGGGCATGCCGGCCAGCGCGGTGGCGATGCCGCCCGCTGCACCGGCGCCGCTGTCGATGTCTTCGAACTTGGCATCGCGCAGCAAGGCCATGGCGTAGACCTCGGCCATCTCGGCGGCGAGTTCGTCGCTGCCCAGCGCGGGCGCCGCGGTGATGGCCTGGGCGGCGGCGTCCACGCCTTGCAGGTCGAAGACATGCCCGGTGAACGGGCTGGTCATCTTGCGCTGGCCGCTGCCGCCGCCGCTGGTGCGCCGGGGATGGCTTGCAGCGGGAAAGTTGCGCGCCGATCGGCGCGCCTTCGAAGCGGGCGTGGTCCTGCTTCAGCAGCGCGTCCACGCACTCGCGGTAGGCCGACGGATCGACGAATCCGTTGGGATCGTGAGGCAGGCCTTTGTGGAAGTCGGCCGCAAAGGTGTCGCCGTAGTCGAGTTCTTCGCCGTTGGCCACGGTGCGCGCTCGCCCCCGGTTGGGTTCGGTGCAAGCTTTGACCCGTTGCTCGTGGGATTGATGGCTTCGAGAGTCCTGGTCAGGTACAGGATGTCCGATGACGCCGCTCATGGCAGTTCCTTTCGATGCGGTTGGAAGAGGTGCCAAAAGTAGCGCTCTCCCGACGCAACCGCATCCCCACTCATGTGGACGGCGCTGGTAAAGAAGTGTGTCCGGTGGCGCTCGGAAAGCCTTTGGAATCGCCGCGAGGCACCGCCCTGCGTCACGCCCCGGAAGCTTACGTTTTGTTGCGCCACTCCCCTGGACTCAACCCCGTCCAGCCTTTGAACGCGCGAATAAAGCTCTTCTCATTGCGAAAGCCCACCGCCTGCGCCACCTGTTTGATGGGCCGCTGGCTGCGCTGCAAGAGCGCCATCGCGCGGCTCCGGCGCACCTGATCTTTGATCGCCTGCAGCGTGGCGCCTTCGTCCTGCAATTGGCGGTGCAGGCTGCGCGGTGACAGGTTGAGCAGGGCCGCCAGATCGTTGGCGTTGCGGCTGTGCTTCGGGCTGGGTGCTGAGTGCCTGGCGCACGCGCTGCACCAGCAGGCGGTCGCGGCGGTAGGCGTGCACGGTGAGCGGCAGCGCGTGTTGCAGCATCTGGTTCATGGCGGCTTCGTCGCGCCGGATGGGCAGGGCGAGGTAGCGGGCGTCGAACACCAGGGCGGCGTGGTCTTGGCCGAAGGTGCTGGGGCCATCGAACAGGACCCGGTACGACGCCACATGGCTCGGGCGCCTCGAACGGAAACTGGGCGCCCAGCAGCGGAATGCGCGAGTCCACCAGCCAGCAGGCGAAACCCAGGATGTTGCGCAACACCGAGACCACGCAGAACTCGCTGGGCTGGCGCCCGGTGTGGCTGGGCGCGCAGTTCGATGCGGGCGGTGCGCCGTCGGCTGTCGTCGCTGTGAACACTGAAGCGCGATGTCGTCGGTGAGCAAGCGCGTGGTGGCGGCACCAGCGTTTGAGCGCCAGGCCCAGCGTGGGGGCCGAGAGCGAGGCGCGGGCCAGCATGCCGTAGCTGCCCCAGGGCAGGGCGCGGCTGAAGCAGCCGAGGGCTTCGTCGTCGAGCTCGCGCATGGCGGCGTCGGACACGGCTTCCATCTGGGCAGCGGTGATGCGGGCTTGGCGTTTGTGCACCTGATCTGGCGCGATTTGTGCCAGCTTCAGCGCCCGGCTGGGGTCGATGCCACGCCGTTCATAGGCTTCACCATGGCCATGCACAAAGGCCATTGGCGTCTGCGCGGTCAATGGCTTGGCTTTCATGGGCGAGACCGATGGGGACATACCCGAAGTTTGAGGTCATTTGGCGCGATTTGCAACCTGTGTGGCGTTCCATGCCGTCACCACGGGCTATCCTGTGGGGGTCGAACCCAACCCACGGATGCCCCATGCCGATCATCGAAACCCAACTCAACGCCCGCTCTGCCGATTTCCAGGCCAACGCCGCCGCCATGCGCGCGGTGGTGGACGATCTCAAGGCCCAGATTGAAAAGGCCACGTTGGGCGGCGGCGAGGCCGCCCGCGCCAAACACACGGGCCGCGGCAAGCTGTTGCCGCGCGACCGCGTGCAGATGCTGCTGGACCCCGGCACGCCGTTTCTGGAGCTGAGCCCGCTGGCCGCGCTGGGCATGTACCCCGACCGCGATGGCTCCGACAGCGCGCCTTGCGCCGGCGTGATCGCCGGCGTGGGCCGGGTCAGCGGTGTGGACTGCATGATCGTCTGCAACGACGCCACCGTGAAGGGCGGCACCTACTACCCGCTCACCGTCAAGAAACACCTGCGCGCCCAGGAAGTGGCGCAGCAAAACAACCTGCCCTGCATCTACCTGGTGGACTCGGGCGGCGCCAACCTGCCCAACCAGGACGAGGTCTTCCCCGACCGCGACCATTTCGGCCGCATCTTCTTCAACCAGGCCAACATGAGCGCCCAGGGCATCGCCCAGATCGCCGTGGTCATGGGCTCGTGCACGGCGGGCGGCGCCTATGTGCCGGCCATGAGCGACGAAACCATCATCGTCAAGAACCAGGGCACGATTTTCCTGGGCGGCCCGCCGCTGGTGAAAGCCGCCACGGGCGAGGTGGTCACGGCCGAAGACCTGGGCGGCGGCGATGTGCACACGCGCCTCTCGGGCGTGGCCGACCACCTGGCGCAAAACGATCTGCACGCGATCGCCCTGGCGCGCCAGGCGGTGAAAAACCTCAACGCGCGCAAGACGCCGCCCATCGCCACCATCGATCCGGTGGCGCCCAAATACCCGGCCGAAGAGCTGTACGGCGTGATCCCGACCGACACGCGCAAGCCGTTTGACGTGCGCGAAATCATCGCCCGCATCGTCGATGGCTCCGAGTTCGACGAATTCAAGTCCCGCTTCGGCACCACGCTGATCTGCGGCTTCTCGCGCATCGAAGGCATGCCGGTCGGCATCATCGCCAACAACGGCATCCTGTTCAGCGAGTCGGCGCTCAAGGGCGCGCACTTCATCGAGCTGTGCTGCCAGCGCAAGATTCCGCTGGTGTTCCTGCAGAACATCACCGGCTTCATGGTGGGCCGCAAGTACGAAAACGAAGGCATCGCGCGCAACGGCGCCAAGATGGTCACGGCCGTGGCCACCGCCGCCGTGCCGAAGTTCACCGTCATCATCGGCGGCAGCTTCGGCGCCGGCAACTACGGCATGTGCGGCCGCGCCTACTCGCCGCGTTTCCTCTGGATGTGGCCCAACGCGCGCATCTCGGTCATGGGCGGCGAGCAGGCGGCCAGCGTGCTGGCCACGGTCAAGCGCGATGGCATCGAGGGCAAGGGCGGCAGCTGGAGCGCCGACGAAGAGGCGGCGTTCAAGGCGCCCGATCAAGGAGCAGTACGAAGTGCAGGGCCACCCGTACTTACGCGACCGCCCGCCTGTGGGACGACGGCGTGATCGACCCGGCCGACACGCGCCGCGTGCTGGCGCTGGGGCTTTCCGCTTCGTTGAACGCGCCGATTCCCGAGACGAAGTTTGGCCTGTTCCGCATGTGAGTCGCGCGAGGAGGCACCATCATGGATGCACACGCCCACTTCGCCAGCCTTGCCCGCTACAACGTGTGGGCCACCGCTCGCCTGCTCAAGGCGGTTGAGGCCGTGCCGAGGAAGACTACCGGCGCGATGTGGGTCTGTTTTTCAAGAGCATCCACGGCACGCTGAACCACCTGCTGGTGGGTGAGCACCTGGTCTGGTACCGGCGCTTTGCGCGAGGGTGTTTCGCCCAGAAAGCCGATGGCATCACGCTGGACATGGAGGCGGAGCCCGATCGCCAGCGCCTGGCGCAGGCCCTCAAGGATGGCGCTGGCCACTGGGTGCCGCTTGATTGCCAGCTGGCCCGCCGAGCGTTTCGACGGCACGCTGGACTACACCACCATGAACGGTGTGCCGGTCTCGCTGCCCTTTGCGGCCACGCTGGCCCATGTGTTCAACCACGGTACCCACCACCGGGGCCAGATCACGGCGGCGTTGACGGCTCTGGGCCAGCCTGCGCCGGAGCTGGACCTTGTCTACCTGTTGCACGAAGAATCGACTGCGGAGAAACAGAACCCGCATGAGCAACGCCCTTGCGCATCGAAACCGTCGAGCCCAGGTGGCGCGCATCACGCTGTGCCGCCCCGAAGATCCGCAACGCCTTCAACGACGAAGTGATCGCCGAGCTGACGGCCGCCTTCCTGACGCTGGGAGGCCGCGACGACGTGCGCGCCATCGTGCTGGCGGCCGAGGGCCCGGCCTTTTGCGCCGGCGCCGATCTCAACTGGATGCGCCGCATGGCCGACTACACGCGCGAAGAAAACCTCGCCGATGCCGCCAAGCTGGCCGAGATGCTGCGGGTGATGTACGAATGCCCCAAGCCCACCGTGGCGCGCGGTGCAGGGCGATGTGTATGCCGGTGGCATGGGGCTGGTGGCCGCGTGCGACATGGCGGTGAGCGTGGACAGCGCCACACTACTGCCTGAGCGAAGTGAAGCTGGGTCTGATCCCGGCCACCATCAGCCCCTATGTGATCCGCGCCATGGGCGCGCGCGCCGCCCACCGCTATTTCCTCACCGCCGAGCGCTTCAGCGCCCAGGAGGCGCACCGCATCGGCTTCGTGCACGAAGTGGTGGCCGCCGACGCGCTGGACGCCAAGGTGGACGAGTTGCTCAAGGCGCTCACCAGCGCCAGCCCCAACGCCGTGCGCGCCTGCAAGCGGCTGGTGCAGGACGTGGCCGAGCGCGAGATCGACCGGCGTCGCTGATCGACGCCACCGTGGACGGCATTGCCGACATCCGCGCCAGCGAAGAGGGCCGCGAAGGCGTGCAGTCGTTTCTTGCAGAAACGCAAGCCGGCCTGGCTGGGGCGCTGACGCGATGAGCCGACTCAGGCGCTTGAAGCATGAACACACCGCATGGACACCGCTCTGGCAGCACCTCGTCGCGTGGCTGCACGGCATGGGCCTGCACGTGGGCAGGCGCGGTCCGAGTGGGCGAGCAGGTGGGCGCCGGCGTGGCCGACGCGGCCGCGACAGCTCGACATGCCCAGCTCTGCTGGCGCTGGCCGCCGCGCTGGGCTGGGCCAGCGGTTTCCGCTTGTACGCGGTGGTGTTTCTGGTGGGCCGCTCGGGCGCCATGGGCTGGATTCCGCTGCCCGAAGGGCTGCAGGTGTTGCAGCACCCGGCCATGCTGGCCGCCAGCGGCTTCATGCTGTTCATGGAGTTTTTCGCCGACAAGATTCCCGGTCTGGATTCGCTGTGGGACATGCTCAACAGCGTGATCCGCATCCCCGCCGGCGCTGCGCTGGCCGCGGGCGCGCTGGGCGCCGACGGCGGCACCATGGCCCTGGTGGGCGCGCTGCTCGGCGGCGGCCTGGCCGCCACCTCGCAAGCCGCCAAAACCACCACCCGCGCGGCCATCAACACCTCGCCCGAGCCCTTTTCCAACATCGGCATGAGCCTGCTGGAAGACGGCCTGGTGGTCGGCGCCGTCTGGCTGGCCACCAACCACCCGGTGGCCTTCGGCATCTTGCTGGTGATCGCGGTGGTGCTGATGTGGATCGTGACCTGGATGTTGTTCAAGTTCTTGCGCGTGGTGTTCCGCCGCATGAGCGCTTTGTTCTCTTCTGCTGCTCCTAAGGAAGCCTGATGTTTAAAAAAATTCTGATTGCCAACCGCGGTGAAATCGCCTGCCGTGTGGCCGCCACCGCCCGCCGCATGGGTGTGCGCACCGTGGCCGTGTATTCCGATGCCGATGCGAATGCCAAACACGTGGCCGCGTGCGACGAGGCCGTGCACATCGGCGGCAGCGCGCCCAAAGACAGCTACCTGCAATGGGAGCGCATCTTGCAGGCGGCCAAAGACACCGGCGCGCAAGCGGTGCACCCGGGCTACGGTTTCCTGAGCGAAAACGACGCCTTTGCCGACGCCTGCGCCAAAGCCGGCCTGGTGTTCATCGGCCCGCCTTCGTCGGCCATTCTGGCCATGGGCTTGAAGGCCGAGTCCAAGCAGCTGATGGAGAAGGCCGGCGTGCCGCTGGTGCCGGGTTACCACGGTGCCGACCAGGACCCGGCCTTGCTGCAGCGCGAGGCCGACCGCATCGGCTACCCGGTGCTGATCAAGGCCAGCGCGGGCGGCGGCGGCAAGGGCATGCGCGCGGTGGACAAGGCCGAAGACTTTGCGGCGGCCCTGGCCAGCTGCCAGCGCGAAGCGCGCAACAGCTTTGGCAGCGATGCGGTGCTGGTTGAAAAATACGTGCAACGCCCGCGCCACATCGAGATCCAGGTGTTCGGCGACACGCACGGCAACTGCGTCTACCTGTTCGAGCGCGATTGCTCGGTGCAGCGGCGCCACCAGAAGGTGCTGGAAGAAGCGCCGGCGCCCGGCATGACCGCACAAGCTGCGCGCCGAAATGGGCGCGGCCGCGGTGGCCGCGGCCCAGGCGGTGAACTACGTGGGCGCGGGCACGGTGGAATTCATCGTGGAGCAGCCCGGCGGCTACGACAAACCGGAAGACATGAAGTTCTTCTTCATGGAGATGAACACGCGCCTGCAGGTGGAACACCCGGTCACCGAAGCCATCACCGGGCTCGACCTGGTGGAGTGGCAATTGCGCGTGGCCTCGGGCGAGCCCCTGCCGCTGAAGCAGGAAGACCTGCGCATCCAGGGCCATGCCATCGAGGCCCGCATCTGCGCCGAAACGCCCGACAACCAGTTCCTGCCCGCCACCGGCCGGCTCGACGTGTACCGCAAGCCGGCTGCGCAGCAGCTTTGAGCGTGGCGCGGTGCGGGTGGACGATGGTGTGCGCGAAGGCGATGCCATCAGCCCGTTTTACGACTCCATGGTGGCCAAGCTCATCGTGCACGGCGCGACCCGCGCCGAAGCGTTGGCGCGCATGGACGCGGCGCTGGCCGAAACGCGCATCGTGGGCCTGTCCACCAATGTGCAGTTCCTGCGCCATGTGGTGGGCAGCGCCTCGTTTGCCCAGGCCGAGCTCGACACCGCGCTTGATCCCGCGCGAAGCCGCTGCGCTGTTTGACCAGGACAAAGTGGGCCGCCCGCTGGCCGTGGCCGCTGCGGTGGCGCAGACGCTGCTGGCCGAGCGCGCCGGCGAAGGCACCGACCCGTTCTCGCGCACCGATGGCTGGCGCCCCTTTGGCCTCACCGTGCGCCGCTTCGATTTTGAGTACCGAGGCGAAGCCCTGCAGGCCGCGCTCACCTATGCGCACGACGGTGGCCAGTTGCTGCTGGCCGTGGGCAGACGCGCGCAGCCTTGCCACTGGTGTTCACCGAGCAGCCGGGCGACAGCGGCACGCATGATGGACCTGCAATTCAACGGCCAGCGCCAGACGGTGCAGACCTGGCAACGCGACGAGCTGGTGCATGTGTTCTGTGATCTGGGCGCCACCGTCATCACCGAAATCGATGCCCTGGCCCACGCCGGTGAAGTGGCGGCCGAAGGCGGTCGCCTCACCGCACCCATGCCGGGCAAGGTGGTGTCGTTCGCCGTGAAGGCGGGCGACGCGGTGAAAAAGGGCCAGGCCGCTGGCGGTGATGGAAGCCATGAAAATGGAGCACACCATCGCCGCGCCGGCCGACGGCACGGTGGCCGAGTTGCTGTACGCGCCCGGGCGATCAGGTGGCTCGAGGGAGCGGAGCTGTTGACGCTTGCACAGCTTGCGTGACATCAGCGGGCTCGAAGGTGGGTTGATTTAAGCTCTGCCCATGAACATCACCTTTTGCTGCACCGATACCAAAGCCGAGCCCTGGCTGGAAGGCCTGCGCGCGGCGTTTCCCGAAGCCACGGTCGAGGTCTGGGCGCCCGGTGCGCCGCAGGCGGACCACGCCGTGGTCTGGGCGCCGCCGCAGCAGTTTCTGGACGAACAGCAGGCGCTCAAGGGCTGTTCAACATCGGCGCCGGGGTGGACGCCTTGCTGCAGTTGCGGCTGCCGCCCGACGCTGAAGTGGTGCGGCTGGACGATGCGGGCATGTCGGTGCAGATGGCCGAATACGTGTGCCATGCGGTGATCCGCCATTTCCGCGAGTTCGACGGCTACGAGGCCGACATGCAGCAGGGCAAATGGTCGTTTCGGCGGCCGCACAGCCGGCTGGATTTTCCGGTGGGCGTGCTGGGGCTGGGCGTGCTGGGCGAGCGGGTGGCCCGGGCGCTTGCGCGTGTTCGAGTTTCCGGTGCACGGCTGGAGCCGCAGCGAGAAAGCCATCGAGGGCGTGGTGACCCACCATGGCGACGAAGGCCTGGATGCCTTTCTGTCGCAGAGCCGTGTGCTGGTCAACCTGCTGCCGCTGACCAGCGACACGCGCGACATGCTCAACCGCGACACGCTGTCGAGGCTCAAGAGGGGCGGCTACGTGATCAACGTCGCGCGCGGCGCGCATCTGGTGGACAACGACCTGATCGAGTCTGATCGACAGCGGTCACCTGGCCGGCGCCACCCTCGACGTGTTCCGCATCGAACCCCTGCCGCCGAGTCACGCTTTCTGGCACCACCCCAAAATCACCGTGACGCCGCACACCTCGGCGCGCACGCTGCGCACCGAAAGCATTGCCCAGATCGCCGGCAAGATCGCGGCGCTGGAGCGCGGCGAAACCGTGGCGGGCATCGTGGACCCGGTGCGGGGCTATTGAATCGACATTTGAGAGAGCTGATACATGAACATTGCCTTCCCGAGTCCAACTGATCGACGTGGGCCCGCGCGACGGCCTGCAAAACGAAAAGCAGCCGGTGCCGGCTGCCGTCAAGATCGAGCTGGTGCACCGGCTGCAGGCCGCTGGCCTGAAAGAGATCGAGGTCACCAGCTATGTGAGCCCGAAGTGGGTGCCGCAGATGGCGGACAACCACGAGGTCATGAAGGGCGTGCAGCGCCAAGCCGGTGTGCGCTATTCGGTGCTCACGCCCAACCTCAAGGGCTTTGAAGCGGCCCTGCTCGACAAGCCCGACGAAATCGTGGTGTTTGGCGCGGCCAGCGAGGCTTTCAGCCAGAAGAACATCAACTGCTCGATCGCCGAAAGCATTGAGCGCTTTGCGCCGGTGGTCGAAGCGGCCAAGGCGGCGGGCATTGCGTGTGCGCGGGGCCATGAGCTGCACCGTGGGCTGCCCCTATGAGGGCGAGATCGCGCCGGAGCGTGTGGCCTACCTGGCCGGGCTGATGAAGGGCATTGGCGTGCAGCGGGTGGACGTGGCCGACACCATCGGTGTGGGCACGCCACTCAAGGTACAGGCCGCCATCGAGGCGACCTTGAAGCACTTACCCGCTGGACGATGTGTCAGGCCATTTCCACGACACCTATGGACAGGCCCTGTCCAACACGCTGGCCGCGCTGGAGCTGGGGGTGTGGAACTTCCAGTCGTCGGTCGCGGGACTGGGCGGCTGCCCTTATGCCAAGGGCGCCACCGGCAATGTGGCCACGCGAAGACGTGGTCTACCTGTTGCACGGCATGGGCATCGAGACCGGCATCGACCTGGATGCGCTGGTGGATGCCGGCGCCTGGATCAGCGAGCAGCTGGGCCGGCCCACAGGGTCGCGCGTGGCGCGGGCCCTGCTGGCCAAGCGGGCGAACGGCTGAAATTCAGTTCTTGTCGGTGGCGTTCCAGGTGCGCACCTGCGTGCTGCGGGCCTCGGTGACGCCGTCGACCTTGCTGACGATGTAGCGGGCTTGCAGCACATCGCGGGGCTCATCCGCCCAGCCCTTGAGTCTCGGCCACCCCGTTGTCGACGGAGACGCTCAGGTCTTTGGCTTTTTCGCCCATGGCCGACTGGAGGGCCTGTTGGGCTTGGGTGGACTCGGCGGGGCCGGCGTGGGCCTGGAATGAACCGGCGAGTGCGAAGGCGACGAGGAGGGCGGCGATGGGGGATTTCATGGTGGTACCTGTGATGACGTGGTTTGAAAGACCTGCACTGCAGGACTGGGGCCGGGTTGGCCGGTGTCGCCAGAGCATGATCTGTTGGTGTGCCTTGAATTTAGGGTAAACCCTAGGTCGGTATGCCTGCTCCGCGGTAAAGCCTTTGTAAAAGAACGGTAAAGGCGTGTCGGACGGCAGGATGTCGGCCGATCTGCTGGCACCGAAGCTGGTGCGCGATGGGCCGGCTCGCATTACGATCGGTGGCGCGGGATTTTCCGGCGCCCGTTTATCGCCTTTGTTCTTTCACCGCTTCCGTCTCCCGTCTCCCGTCCCTCATCCTTCAACCTTTGAACGCACCGGTGCTATGGATTTCAATGTCTGGCTGGCTTTTTTTGCCGCATCCTGGGTGATCTCGATTTCGCCAGGCTCGGCGGCGGTGTTGTCGCTGGGCCATGGTCTTGCCTATGGCGTGCGTCACACCAGCGTGACCATTGCCGGCATGGGTCTGGGGTTGGCGCTGGTGTTGCTGATCGCAGGCGGTGGCGTGGGGGCGCTGCTGCTGGCTTCCAGTCGTGGCGTTCACGGTGGTGAAGGTGTTGGGCGCGGCGTACCTGATGTGGCTGGGCTGGAAGCAATGGCGTTCGCCTGTTTCGCTGGACGCGGTGGCCGATGAAGCTGCGCAGTTGCCTGCGGTCCAAAACCGGCTGCCCAGCGCGCGCGAACGCTTGACCACCGGGTTTCTCACCAACGCCACGAATCCCAAAGGCATTGTGTTCATGGTGGCGGTGTTGCCGCAGTTCATCGACCCTCATCGCCCGTTGTGGCTCCAGCTGGCGATCCTGCTGGTGACTTCTGTGATGGTGGAGGTGATCGTGATGCACGGCTATGCGTTCCTGGCTTCGCGCGCGCAGCGCTGGCTGTCCACCGCCAGAGCGCGGCGCACGCAAAACCGGGTGTTCGGGGGTGTGTTGATGGCCATGGGTGCCACGCTGCTGATGGTCAAGCGGGCGGCCGCCTGACCTGTTGTATCGCAGGCCTTTTGTTCTCGGGCTACCATCGCCCCATGTTTGAATCCGTTCCTTCCGTCGAGGCCGCTCGCCCTGCTGGTCTACAGCGTGTGAGCGATGCGCTGCGCGCTTTGGGGCATGAACATGAACCGGTGATGCTCAATGATGCGGCGCGCACCGCGCAGCAAGCTGCCGACGCCCTGGGCGTGGCGTTGGGTCAGATCGCCAAGAGCATCATTTTTCGGCGCAAGAGCGACGATGTGGCGGTGCTGGTGGTGACTTCTGGCGATTTGCGGGTGGATGAAAAAAAGGTGCAGGCGCTGGTCTGCACCGAAGGCGGCAAACTGGGCCGCGCAGACGCCGAATTTGTGAAGAGCAAGACCGGTTTTTCCATTGGTGGTGTCTCGCCGCTGGCCCATGCCACATCGCCCGTGACCCTGATCGACCAGGCCCTGTTTCGCTTTGATGTCATCTGGGCCGCGGCGGGTCATCCCCACGGCGTGTTCAGGCTCTCGCCGGCCCAGCTGCAGGCCATGACCGGTGCGCCGGTGCACGATGTGACCGTCCCTGTCTCTCAAGTTTGATGCCGCCATGCAACCCCTGATCAATTTGCACGATGCCCAGGTCCGCCACGGTGGTGCGGGTGTGCCTTCACCCTGCGTCTCAATCTGTGAGCTCGATGTGGCGCGCAGCCGTTGCAAGGGCTGCTACCGCACTTTGCAGGAAATCGCCGTCTGGGGCTCCCTGGACGACGACGAAAAGCGTGCGGTGTGGACGCAGATCGAAGCCCGCCAGTTGGCACCTGAATCCTGGATTGCGCCATGAGCGAAGTTGCTTCAGCGCGCCTGCACGACATCCAGTTTTTCTACGATCCGATTTCGCCCTATGCCTATCTGGCGTTCGAGCGTTTGCCCGAATCGCTGATGGGCCACAGCGTGAACGTGCGCTACCGGCCTGTGCTGTTTGCGGCCCTTCTGCAGGTCCATGGGCAGCTCGGTCCGGCCGAGATCGCCGGCAAGCGTGACTGGACCTACCGCCAGGCCAGCTGGTTGGCCCATCACCATGGCGTGCCCCTGGATTTGCCAGTGGCCCATCCATTCAATCCCCTGCCTTTGTTGCGCCTGGGCCTGGCCTGCGCACGACCTGAAGCACCTGGCGAAACCAGCCGCTACGTGACGGAGCAGCTGTTCCACCACGTCTGGCGCGGCGGGCAAGATGCCGCAGACCCCGCTCGCTTGGCCTCATTGCAGATGGGTTTGCAGGAGCACATGGCATTGCGAGGTCGCGACTGGGTGGCGCCCGACAGTGAGGAGATCAAGCAGCGATTGCGCAACAACACGGAAGCCGCGCTGGCGCTGGGCGTTTTTGGGGTGCCCGCAATGTTGCTCGATGGGCGCTTGTTCTGGGGGCACGACGCGCTGCCCATGATGCGCGCTTACATGGACGGCGACACCTGGTTTGAATCGGGCGCCTGGGAAGCTGCATCCGAGTTGCCTGCGGGTATCGAGCGCAAGCGATAGCCACAGAGAACCGATCCGCCGAATTCAGGTGAGCGAACGCCCCATCTGCTCCATGCAGTCGGCGAGCCAATCGCCAGGCAGGCTGCTGGCGTTGACGTGGGACACCCGAAAGGCGCCATCGATGGGTTCGAGGTGGGCAAGGCCCTCCTGCCACATGAGCCAGGCCAACCATGCGCATTGGGGTGCGGTGACCAGCTGGCCGGCAGGCGCCGTCAGCAAGGCGGTCAAAGTTTCGGGGTCCGAGATCAGCACGCCGTCATCGCCCAAAGGATCCGCGTTCAGCACTTCTGCCAATACCTGCAATGCCGCAGCACCTTCTTTGGGTTCGCCCCATGTTTTCAGCCAGTGCCGAAGGTGAGATGCAATCGATACGCCTCGCTGAGCCTCCGCTTGCAGAAGATCGGCATGCTCCCAGTGCTGCCAATTGACACCGGGTTCCACGCTCTTGCACACCAAGGCACTCTGCGCGAACTGGTAAAGGGCCGCTTCATGCGCTTCCGTTTGAACGGCGGCACTCAGCATCAGGAGCGATGCCATGCGGTTGGAGAGCAACTGGCTCTGCTGCACGATGATTTTGTCGTGCAGCAGCTCGTCGCGTTCAGTGCGCAGAGCCGAGAGCTCGAGCGCATTCTTCAAATCGGTGTGCAAACTGTCGAGCACCCAGGGCTTGTTGATATAGCGAAAAATTTCGCCGGAATTGATCGCCTCGATGGCATCGCCGAGTTCGGAGTAGGCCGTGGTCAACAAGCGAACAATGTGGGGGTGGTTTTCACGCGAGTAGCGCAGCAGTTCGTTGCCCAACGCGCCGGGCATGCGCTGATCGGTCACGAGAACGGCAATCTCGGAAGCATGGTCTCGCAATATGGCTTTGCCCTCTTCGACGGAGCTCGCCGTCAGCACGGGAGCGATGGAACTCACCAGACGATCAAAGTACTTCAGGGACATGGCCTCGTCGTCAACGTACAGAATTTTTTGGGGTGTGTTCATGGCCATTCTTTCAAGATTCATCAGAGGCATTGGGGAAATACAGCGTGACCACCGCACCTTCCCCGAGAGTGGATTGAACTCCCATGGCTCCGCCCAGCGTTGACATGACGCGCTGACAAAAGACGAGCCCCATGCCGGTACCACCAATGTCTGCGCGGGTGGTCGTGGGCTCGCGGGTCAGGCGGTCCAACACTTCCGGGGCGATGCCCATACCGTTGTCGCGCACGCCGATGAGTGGTTGGGCCGCCAGGCCTGGGGCCGGGGCATAGCGCGCCAGCACGATGTCGAGCTGCGGATCGGCCGGTGGGGACGACCGCAGTGCGAGCACTGCGTTTTTCACCAGGGTGCACAGAACAAGGAACAGCAGGTCACGCGAACCCGGCAGTTCGAAGTCTTCGCTGACCTCGCAGCGAATCCATTGTGATTCGACAGCGTCGAAGGGGTATTCACGGCGCACAGCTTGGATCAATTCGCTCGCTTTGGCAGAGCCTGTTGGGCCAGCTTGTTTCGTTGCATTGGCCGACATCAGAAACTTCGTGATCAGTGCCTGCGCAAAATCTGCGCCGCGCTGAGCCGCTTCGATCATCGCCAAGACCTCACCGTTGTTGCGCCGCTGTTCAGCTTCGCTGGGCGACTTCCCTCCCGCGGGCGGGTCAACATGACGGTCCTTTATCGCTGAGAGGTAGCTGCGAACAGTTGCCAGGGGGGTGGAGGCTTCGTGAGCGAGAAAGCCCAGAGTCTCCCGCAGGGTGGCCTCGCGGCTGTCGAGGAGGTTGCGCTCAGCAGCTCGCCGCTGGCTGTTGTCCACCGCGGTGCGAAGTGCCTGCCGCGTCAAAGCTTCGTTCAGCGGCTTCTCAAGAATCTGTTCGACCTGACCCTGATTGATGGCCGCCATCGCCACGGTTTTGTCGGCGTAGGCTGAAATCAGCAGTCGCGAAACATGGGGGTAGTGGGTTCGAAGCTCGCTGAGCAAATCGACACCGCTGCGCAAGGGCATGCGGTAGTCGGTCAGGACCACAGCCACCTCCGGTGCGCGCTCTTTGAGCAGCGCAAGCGCTTGGTCAACGCCTGCGGCTGTCAAAACGGTGAACTCGTTCCCAAAAAGAAGGGAAAACCATTTGCAGGCTTGAGGCTCATCATCCACCACCAAGACCGCGTATGGGCGCGCGATCGCCAAGGGTGGCGCAGGCGGGGGTGGTGGGGCGAAGCGGTCCACTCAGGCCCTCGCCAGATCGAAGCTGAACTCGGTCCACGCACCGGGTTCGCTTTGCACCTCCAGGGTGCTGCCATGGCGCTGCACGATGGAATAGCTCATGCTGAGGCCAAGGCCAAGCCCGGCGCCCACCTCTCGCGTGGTGAAAAACGGTTCGAATATCCGCGAAATCACGTCCGGCGCAATGCCCAAGCCATTGTCGCGAATCGACAGTTTGAGTCGTTCGCCTGCCAGCTCTGCGCTTACTTTGATGCTGGGCGCTTCTCTTTTGGCTGCGTGGACGGCGTGGGCCGCATTGCTCAGCAAATTGATCAGAACGCCGATGATGGCGGGCTCGTCGCCGAGCACATGGGAGTCTTGAGGCAAGTCGACGGAAACCTTGAATGCCTTTCAGGTCGAAACCAGCCAGACGCACGGCGGAACGCACTGCGTTTTCCAGCAAGAAGGGCCGCTCGCTGTTTTCACCAGGCTTCTGGTAAGCAAAGGTCTTCAGGTCGGAAACGATGTTCTGCACGCGTTCCATGCCCTCTTGGGCATCGACCAGGCTTTCGTTCAGCATTTTGTCTGCCTTTGCCGCCGGCAGCATGAGCCCCATCTTGATGGCCATCAGGCTGTAATTGACCGGGTTGTTCAGCTCATGCAGGAGGCCTGCGGACAGGGTGCCAATGGCAGCCATTTTTTCGCGCTGGATAAGTTGGCCTTTGATTTCAGCGAGGGCCGCATTTTGCTCGAGCAATTCGTTTTTTTGTCGCTGAACCTCGGTTTGAAGTGCGTATGTTTGTCGTCGCAGTCGATCCCCGTACACGGAGATCGTGACAGCAATGATGGAGTAGAACGAAATGAAAATCAACTGACCGATCAGAACAGACCATTGTCGAACACCTCCATCCCTCAAAACGCATGCCAGCAGGTAGGCAACGAAGGTGAAAAAACTGAACACCAAGGCTTCCCGAACTGTCAGTGGAAGGAAGATGCTGATGCCTGATACGGCGAGCGTCAAGCCAACGAAGTAGATGGAAGCCTCACCATTTGTTCGATACACCATCCAGGCAATCATCACTTGGGGCAGAGCAATCCAGAAATAGGTCAGAGCGCGCACATGGTTCAGCCACCAGGGTCTGCTGTAGCTCCACAAGGCGATTCCGATCAAAGCGGCCACCAAAATCCTGGCCAAGCCGAATTCAAGAACGTTCTTGGGATAAAAAGCGAGATCCAGCCCTACGCCACCCACCACAAGAACCATGGCCAAAACGCAAGTGATTTTGCTGTAGAAAATCAGGTGTCGCTGGAGCGCTTCCTCGTAGGAGGCGGGCAATTGGTCGTTGGTGAAGTGGGGCGCCATGTCTGCTTTGTCAGAGCGGCTTGACAGCTTCCGCGAAGAGGTTGACACCCGTTTCGTCTGTGTAAGTTTTGACCTGGGGCAACGATTCTGGGAAGAGCTTGGTCAGGCCCGGCTCGTCTCTGTAAATGAGGTACCACTCCATGAAGTGCTCCATCCAATAGCGTTCGGGGTTATTGATGTGCACGTTTGTGACCAGCACGGTACCGCCGGGCCGTAGATGGCGGTCAAAGTATGCGATCAGCCTCGCACAGGCCTTGTCTGCCAGGTAGTCGAACAAACCCGCGCAATAGATATAGTCATATTGGTCATCCGGCGCGATATCCTGATCTCGCGAAGAGCGCTTGAGGAGTTGGTGTACGGATTCGTGGCGAAGGGTGACATTGAGGGGTTCGCGCCCGGACGCCTGTGCCTCTTCTTTGAGCCGTCTGACTGGTGTAGAGCAGCGTCTCATCGCTGAAGTCCATCAGTGTCACTTCGAGGTGATCCAAGGCTTGTCCGGTGGCGGCGAGCCTTTGTAGCTCGCCGGCAGGGCCGCAGCCCACGTTGAGGATGCGAATGGGTCGCCCTTGACCGCTTGTTTGGGCGGCTAGGGAATGCAACCGATCAAAGAGGATGTCCACTCTGTTGCGGTGAGCTTGGGCTACGCAGGACTGCAGGAATACGAAATTCACCAGTTCAAAGTAGGTGCTTGGTCCTTCTCTCGGATCGCCCAAGATTTGGTTGACCATCTGGTAGTCACCTGCATAGCCGAGCGGCTTGGCGAAAGTGCGGTAGACAAATGGAGCCCGCAACACCAATGGATGGATGGCGGCCTGAGCAAATGAGCGATGGGCCGGCTCGAGCTCTGGAGGTACCTTTGCCGCCTCTGTTTCAAAACGCACCAAATAGTCTCGAACTGTCTCCATCAAGGGGCGCGCAATTTCGTAAAAGACTTCGTCTTTCACCCGGCCATTCACGTCGCGGGGCAGCCCCGCTGTGACGTCTGCCTTGTCCAGCCAGCGTGTGACCTCGGAGAAGTACGCTCTGAGGTCGTTCACCACGACTTGGTAGCTTTCGTTGACTCGGGAGCGGGACTCCCACTCTTGAACGAAACGGGCAACCGCCTCAGACACGCTGCCTTTGCTGTGATCGATGCCACCGAGGTCGTTCCATTCGTCGATGAGCGTCACCGACACCACCGCCATCAGCCCGGTGTTGAGCAAGCTCACCACCACAGCCTGGCCCTTGTAGATGCTTCGGTCGCCCGAACGTATGGTGAGTTCATCAAGAACCTCACTCACCTGCACGATGGAATAAGGGTTGTAGATTTCCATCACCAAAGCATGGCGCTGCAAGCTGGTCAACGTGCCGCGCGCCGTGTCACCTTGGCTGTTTTGAAATGTTACGACGGGATCGTAAGGGCGTTGTTGTTGCACGGCTGGAGCACAGTTGGTGGCAGGCGGGCGACTCTCCGGACGCCTCTCTATGGGGTTCCCAGCGCTGAGTGTAGTCAATTGTGTCGTCAGAAAGGCGCGTGGAGCCGATTTGGGCGTCATCACGATTCCGGGTGGCAGCTTTGCCGCGCCGTGAAGCGGCCACAAGCAGGGCCTCCCATGTGCTTTTCAGACGGAATGAAATGACAGGTTCAGCGCTTCATGACTTGGCGTTTCATCGGCGGCGCCTTGACCGCTTCGAGCGGTGGATATTGATGTGACGCAAGGTGTCGGGTTGTGCTTGACACTAGGATCTGCTGAAGTGGTGGAATACTGTGGGTGTAGGTACGCAGTTGATAGACCCCGTTTTCAAGGAGACCCTTATGTTCAAGAAAATTCTCGTGCCCACCGATGGCTCTTCCCTCGCCGCAGCCGCAGGCACCGTGGCGGCGCAATTGGCCAAATCGCAGGGAGCCCAGGTGGTGGGCGTCTATGTGATCGATCCGTTTCCCTTTATAGGTATCGGTGATGCTTCGGCGGTTGCCTTGCAGTCGTACATGACGGAGGCACGTCGGGCGGCGACGCAGGCACTGGATGCGCTCTCCAAAATTTGCGCCGCGGAGGGGGCTGCTTTTGTGGGCGACACCATCGAACGCAACGTGGTGCATGAAGGCATCGTCGAAACGGCCACCGCCGAAGCCTGCGATTTGATCGTCATGGGTTCCCACGGTCGCCAAGGCGTCAAAGCGCTGTTGCTTGGCAGTGTTGCCCAGAAGTGTTGGTGCACGCCGATGTGCCCGTGTTGACGGTCAAAGGCTGAACCACAGCATGAGGGGTTTGAGCAGGCCCCTCGGCCCGAATGTTCAGCGCCTGAATTTTCCGCTGGGTCCAATGATGGCGAAGTCCGAAAAGCTCAGGCCTGTGTGGTCGTCGCTGGCGTAATCAACGGTCAACCCGCCCAGGTCGTAGGATTTGATGCTTTCCAGGGCCTTGACAAGGCTTTCACGGGTCGGGTTCGCACCGGCCCGACGCAAACCCTCCACCAACACTTTGGCGGCGGCATAGCCCTCCAGCATGGCCGGGCTCGAATTCGATGCCTTTGGCTTTGGCCAGCTTGCGTGCCTCGTTCACCATGGGGTAGTCGGCGGTTCGAACACCTGGAAATACTTGCGACACGATCACTCCGCGTCCGTACTCACCCAGACCCTTGATAAAGCCGGAAGAGGCGTTGTTCGACAGCGTGGCCACCTGCGCCACCGATTTGGCTTCGCGCAGCGCCTTTACGCCTTTGGACACCGAGGTGCCCGAGCCAAACCACAAAACCGATTGCACCTTGGCCTTGAGCAAGGCAGGAATGATCTCTTCAAAATTGGGATTGGAGCGGTCCGCAGGGATCACCACCGACGGCTTCTGGTTCGTTTTGGCGAAACCTGCCAAGGCGCCTTCGAGCGCGTCGCGACCAAAGGAGTCATCGGCGTGCACGATACCGACGCTGGTTGGGCCCAGGGCGGTCAGGAAGGCGGCAATGCTCTCTGCTTCGCGCTGGTAGGTGGCTCGAACATTGAACAGGGTTTTCTGAACGGGCGAGTGCATCACCATGGCGCCGGTGGAGGGGCCTACCAAGGGCACGCCTGTCTTGTCCAGCAGGGGGAAAAGGGATTGGGTGTGCGGTGTTCCGCGGGTCAGGAAGAGTGCCAGCACTTTGCGTTCTTCGACCAGGATGCGGCCGTTTTCGGCCGTGAGCTTGGGGTCGAACTTGTCGTCCAGTGAAATCAGCTCGATGGCTTGTCCGCCCACCCCGCCTTTGGCATTGGTGGCATCGATGTAGAGCTTGGCGCCTTCGGTGGTTTCTTTCACACCAGCCGCCACTGGGCCAGTGAAACCAGCGGATTGGCCGATCAGTATTTGGGCGTTGGCAGCCGCCACAGCCATGATCAGGCTGGCGGCCAGGCACCAGTTCTTCAGATTTCGCAATGGAGTCTCCTTGTTTTGTCGATGGAGTTTAGCGACGAAAGGCACATTCGCCATAGGGGTTCACGCGAAAGGTATACCCATGCAGGACAAGGTGGGAGGCAGTTCCCTAGAATGTTTAGCCCTCACGAAAGAAAGCGTCTTGTATGTCAGAAGGATGGATCCGCATTCGCGGCGCGCGCCAGCACAACCTCAAAAACCTCGATCTCGACATTCGAACCGGTGAGCTGACGGTGGTCACCGGGCCCAGTGGCTCGGGCAAGTCGAGCCTGGTATTCGACACGCTGTTTGCCGAGGGGCAGCGGCGCTACGTGGAGACCTTCAGCGCCTACGCCCGCCAGTTTCTCGATCGCATGGACAAACCGGCGGTGGATCGGGTAGACGGCGTGCCGCCCGCGATTGCCATCGATCAGACCAACCCGGTGAGGTCATCGCGCTCGACCGTGGGCACGATGACCGAGCTGAACGACCACCTGAAGCTGCTTTTCGCCCGCGGTGCCGATCTGTTTGACCGCGAAACCGCCCTGGCCGTCAGCCACGATTCGCCGGAGTCCATTTACGCCGAGATGCGACAGCGCTGCGCACCGCTCGACGATCCCCGTCTCGTTGTGACGTTTCCGGTGGAGCTGCCTGCAAGCACCACGCCGGAAGAAATCGAACAATGGCTGTCCGCCAGCGGTTACACGCGGGTGCAGGCCGAGCGCGTGGTGCAGCGCGAAGCGGTGCCGGCCTCGAGACCAAGGGCAAGGGCGCGGCCAAGTCCAAGAGGGCCGCGGCTGTGATCGAGTCGGTCAAGGTGCTGGATGTCGTGGCCGACCGCTTCCGCATCGGCACCGCCGAGCAGGCGCGGGTGATGGAGGCCATCGAGGCGGGGCTCAAGCGCGGCAGCGGCAAGCTGATGGTTTACGTGTTGGGTGACGAAGGTGCAGAGGCTGTCATCTGGCGGTTTTCGACGGGCCTGCATTGCCCGGAAAGCGACATCCGCTACAGCGAACCCGCGCCGTCGATGTTTTCGTTCAACTCCGCCGTGGGCGCCTGCGAAGCCTGCCGCGGTTTTGGCCGCGTGATCGGCGTCGACTACGGCCTGGTGATTCCCAACGACAAGCTCACGCTGCGCGGCGGCGCGATCAAGATCTTCCAGACGCCGGCCTGGAAAGAAGCGCAAGACGATCTGATGCGCCACGCCGAAGCGGCGGGCATTCCGCGCGACACGCCCTGGAACAAGCTCACGCCCGAGCAGCAACACTGGGTGAAAGCCGGCTCGCCGAACTGGAACGGCAAGTGGAACCAGCAGTGGTTCGGCATCGCGCGCTTCTTCGAATACCTGGAGAGCAAGGCCTACAAGATGCACATCCGCGTGCTGCTGTCCAAGTACCGCAGCTACACCGAGTGCCCGATCTGCCACGGTGCACGCCTGAAGACCGACAGCCTGCTGTGGCGCATCGGCACCAAGGCGCAGGCCGACGCGGTCTTGCCGCCGGAGAAGCGCTACCTGCCCGCCGGCGTGGCCTGGTCGCGTGCCCAACTGGAAGCGTTGCCGGGGCTGTGCCTGCACGACCTGATGCTGCTGCCGCTGGACCGGTTGCGCACCTTCTTTGGCTCGCTGGCCGACACCCTGGTGCCGACCGGCACCGATCCGACCGGTCAGGCCCAGGCGCTCAAGCTGCTGTTTGAAGAAATCAACACCCGCCTGCGCTACCTCTGCGATGTCGGCATCGGGTACCTCACGCTGGACCGCCAGAGCCGCACGCTCAGCGGCGGCGAGGTGCAGCGCATCAACCTCACCACCGCGCTCGGCACCTCGCTGGTCAACACGCTGTTTGTGCTCGATGAGCCCAGCATCGGCCTGCACCCGCGCGACATGGCGCGCATCAACAGCGCCATGCTGCGCCTGCGCGATGCGGGCAACACGCTGGTGGTGGTGGAGCACGACCCGGCCGTGATGCTGGCGGCCGACCGCCTGATCGACATGGGGCCGGGCCCGGGCGAGCGCGGCGGGCAGATCGTGTTCGACGGCACCCCGGAAGCCATTCGCGATGCCGACACGCTGACCGGCGCCTACCTGGGCGCGCGCAAGCAGGTCGGCATGGGCTTCAAGCGCATGGTGACCGACAGCACGCCGCGCCTCATCCTGGAAGGCGCGCGCGAGCACAACCTGCAAAACGTCACGGTCGATTTCCCGCTGCAGCGCCTGGTGGTGGTCACCGGTGTGTCGGGTTCGGGCAAGTCCAGCCTGATCCAGGATGTGCTGGCGCCCGCCCTGCTGCGCCATTTCGGCAAGTCCACCGATGCGCCCGGCGCGCACGACCGCCTGCTGGGCGCCGACTTCCTGAGCGAGGTGGTGTTCGTGGACCAGTCGCCCATCGGCAAGACCGCGCGCTCCAACCCGGTGAGCTATGTGGGCGCCTGGGACGCCATCCGCGCCCTGTTCGCCGATGCGCCGCTGTCGCGCCAGCGCAGCTACACCGCGAGCAAGTTCAGCTTCAACGGCGGCGATGGCCGCTGCCCGACCTGCGGCGGCTCCGGCTTCGAACACGTGGAGATGCAGTTTCTGAGCGATGTGTACCTGCGTTGCCCCGACTGCGACGGCAAGCGCTACCGGCCCGAGGTGCTGGAGGTGCGCATCGAGCGCGGCGGCCGCCTGCATGAACGTGGCCGAGGTGCTGGGGCTCACGGTGAGCGAAGCGGCTCAGTTGTTCAGCAACGACCGCGAAGTCATTCGCACCTTGCAGCCCATCGTGGACGTGGGGCTGGAATACGTGAAGCTGGGCCAGCCTGTGCCCACGCTGTCGGGCGGCGAAGCACAGCGCCTGAAGCTCGCGGGCTTTCTGGCCGCAGCCGCCAAAACGGCCACCGCCAGCCAGCAAAGCCTGGCGAAAAAAGGCACGCTGTTCATGTTCGACGAGCCCACGACCGGGCTGCATTTTGAAGACATCGCCAAGCTGATGCGCAGCCTGCGCCGTCTGCTGGAGGCAGGCCATTCGCTGGTGGTGATCGAACACAACCTCGATGTGATCCGCTCGGCCGACTGGCTGATCGACCTTGGGCCCGAAGGCGGCGACGGCGGCGGTCTGATCGTGGCCGAAGGGCCGCCGGAAGAGGTGCGCAAGCACCCGCACCAGCCACACGGCGAAGTTCGCTGCGCGAGTACGCCATGGCCATGGGCGAGGTGCACGAAGCGGGCGAAGGCCGCGTGGCGAACTACCTGGCGCCGGCTGTCGCCGGTCCGGGCCAAGGCCCGGGCCGCGGCGGCAGTGCCCAACGCGATCCGCATCGTCAACGCCAAAGAGCACAACCTGAAGAACCTCAGCGTGGACATTCCGCGCGGGCAGTTCAACGTGATTTCGGGCGTCAGCGGTTCGGGCAAATCCACGCTGGCCTTTGACATCCTGTTCAACGAGGGTCAGCGGCGCTATCTGGAAAGCCTGAACGCCTATGCGCGCAGCATCGTGCAGCCGGCGGGCCGCCCCGAGGTGGACGCGGTGTACGGCATTCCGCCCACGGTGGCGATCGAGCAGCGCCTGTCCCGCGGCGGGCGCAAGAGCACGGTGGGCACGACCACCGAGGTCTGGCATTTCCTGCGCCTGCTGTATGTGAAGCTGGGCACACAGCATTGTGTGCACGACGGCGCAGCCGTCATGCCGCAAAGCCCGGAGAGCATCGCGGCGGCCATGCTGCGCCGCTACAAGGGACAGCGCATTGGTTTGCTCGCGCCGCTGGTGATCAACCGCAAAGGCGTTTACACCGAGCTGGCCGACTGGGCCCGCCCGCGTGGTTACACGCACCTGCGGGTGGACGGCGAATTCCTGCCCACCACCGGCTTCCCCCGCATCGACCGCTTCAAGGAGCACACCATCGAGCTGCCCGTGGCCGACGGCGTGGTGGACCCCGACAACGAAGCCTGGTTGCGCGAGCACCTGGGCAAGGCGCTGGAAATCGGCAAAGGCCAGGTGCACGTGCTGAGCGAGCTGGGCGACCTGGCCGAAGCCATGGAAGCCGGCGAAACCACGGCGGGCATTGGCAAGCTGGAGGTCTTTTCCACCACCCGCGCCTGCCCCGTTTGCGCCACCAGCTACCCCGAGCTCGACCCGCGCCTGTTCTCCTACAACAGCAAACACGGCTGGTGCCCCGACTGCGTGGGCACCGGGCTGGCGCTGACCCGCGAGCAGCGCAAGGTCATGGACGACTCGGTGCGCGACGACAAGGAAAAAGGCCGTGAGCAGAGTTTTGCCGAGCCCGACGTGGAGGTGGCGGACGACGCACCTTGCCCCACCTGTGAGGGCACGCGCTTGAATGCGCAGGCCCGCGCGGTCGTTTGGCACGAATCCGGTCGGCGAAGGCATCACGGCGTGGCGCGCTGGCCGTCAACGATGTGCGGCGCTGGGTGCAAAACCTGATGAAGGAATCGGTGCTCACGCCGCGTGAAGCCGACATCGCCCGCGACCTGCTTGCCTGAAATCGAAAGCCGCCTGGCTTTCCTCGAAGAGGTGGGTCTGAACTACCTCACGCTGGACCGCGGCGCGCCCACGCTCAGCGGTGGCGAGGCCCAGCGCATCCGCCTGGCCGCCCAGCTGGGCAGCAACCTGCAAGGCGTTTGCTACGTGCTCGACGAGCCCACCATCGGCCTGCATGCGCGCGACAACGCCATCCTGCTCAACGCCCTGCACAAGCTGGGCGCCATGGGCAACACGCTGGTGGTGGTGGAGCACGACGAAGACACCATCCGCCGCGCCGATCACATCATCGACATCGGTCCCAGCGCCGGCAAGCGCGGCGGCCGCGTGGTGGCGCAGGGCTCGGTGGCCGATCTGTCGGCCAACCCCGAGTCGGTCACCGGGCGCTACCTGCTGCATGCGATGAAGCACCCGCTGCAGGCGCGGCGCGAGGTGTTGCACGAAGCGGCCGTCAGGAGTCAGCAGAGCGCCGGACGCGGAACCCGCGGCGCAGCCGGGCGCAAGCGCCAGAGCAAAGCCGCCAAGGCCGCAGCGGTCGCGGCCGCCCTGTCCGCCGCAGCGGCGGCAGGGCCTGTGCGGGGCAACCACTGGATCGAGGTCAAAGGCGCCCGCCTGCACAACCTGCAGAACCTCGACGCCGAAGTGCCGCTGCAGCGCCTGGTGGTGGTCACCGGCGTGTCCGGTTCGGGCAAGTCCACCTTCGCGCGCGATGTGTTGCTGACCAACGTGGCCGAAGCCGTCAGCCGTCGCAGCACCTTCGCCGGCCGCCAGGCCTGGGACGCGGGCGAGCGCCCCGCCTGGGTGGGCTGCGACAAGGTGCTGGGCACCGAGGTGGTGGACCGCGTGCTGGAAGTCGACCAGACCCCCATCGGCAAGACGCCGCGCAGCTGCCCCGCCACCTACATCGGTTTCTGGGACACGGTGCGCAAGCTGTTCGCCGACACGCTGGAAGCCAAGGCGCGCGGCTACGGCCCGGGCCGCTTCAGCTTCAACACCGGCGAAGGCCGCTGCCCGGGCTGCGAAGGCCAGGGCATGCGCACCATCGAGATGAGCTTCCTGCCCGATGTGAAGGTGCCTTGCGAGGTCTGCCACGGCGCGCGCTTCAACCCCGAAACGCTGGCCGTGACCTGGAAGGGCAAGAGCATCGGCGATGTGTTGCAGATGGAGGTGGACGAAGCGGTGGACTTCTTCGCCTCCATGCCCAACATCGCCCACCCGCTGCAACTGCTGAAAGACGTGGGCCTGGGTTACCTCACGCTGGGGCAGCCCAGCCCCACGCTCAGCGGCGGCGAGGCGCAGCGCATCAAGCTGGTGACCGAGCTCAGCAAGGTGCGCGACGACGTGGGCCGGCGGGGCCAGAAGGCGCCGCACACGCTGTACGTGCTCGACGAACCCACGGTGGGCCTGCACATGGCCGATGTGGAGAAACTCATCCGTGTGTTGCACCGTCTGGTGGACGGTGGGCACAGTGTGGTGGTGATCGAGCACGACCTGGATGTGATGGCCGAAGCCGACTGGATCATGGACCTGGGGCCCGAAGGCGGCTCGGGCGGCGGCCAGATCGTGGCGGCGGCCACGCCCGATGAGGTGGTGCGGCTGGGCACGCACACCGGCCAGGTGCTGGCCCCGGTCTTGGCCCGCTGAAAGAAGGAACATCCGTTTGACACTTGAAACCCGCCTCACAACGCAGCACCCGGGCCGGCGCAGGGGCCGGCCTGCCTGACCCTGTTCACCCTGGTCTGGAACGCCATGGTCTGGGGGCTTCTGGTGCCCGAGCAGGGGGCGCCGATCTGGTTCAAGGCGGTGTTTGTGGTCGTCGGCGTGCTGGTGGCGCTGGGCGCTCGTGGTGGCCTGGCGAAACCGGCTTCGGGGCGGCGGCGTGAGCCTGCGGCTGGAGCAGGATCCGGTGCCCCACGGCGTGCCCACCACGGCCTACTTCACGCTGCGCAAACCGCTGGCCCTGCAGGTCTGGACGCTGGATGTGGCGCTCGACACGGCCAAGGGGCCGCAAAGCGGATTTGGCCGGGTGTGGGAGGGCAGCTTCCCGGCCACCACGGTGCCTTCGGTGGTCGCGGGCGAGATCGTGGTGCAGGAGGTGAAGGTCGAGTTCAGCCTTGCCGGCCGATTTGCCCAGCACGCAAGACGACGACTTTCGCGCCGCGCTGGTGCTCCACGGCGACGACCTCAGCTGGCGCTTCGACATCCAGACCCGCCCCGGCACCGCCAGCGAACTGACGTTTCACAGCGACGCGCGCGCCTGGGCGCCTGCGCCGGTCGAGAGCCCCCGCGAGCCACTGGATGGGCCAGACCGCCCGGGCCGCCTCGGCTGCGGCTGGCTGGGTCCGTCGCACTGTGCAGCTGCTGGCCTGGGGTGTCTTTGCCTGGTTTGCCTGGGATTTTGCGCAGCCCTTTCTGCGCGAGATGCCGGTGATCGGTCGGCTATGTGACGCGAGCTCTGGTCGCAAGGGAAAATCAGCGGCAGACCAAAGCGCGCAGCCTCGGATGGCGGTCGGTGCCGATACCGGTGCACGCCGGCGTTTCCCGGTCACCTCAGCAACTGGCTCATCGACGACTGGCGCTACCGGGCCCATCTGGAAGCGCATGCCCAGGTGGAGCAGGGCACCCTGCGCGTGCGCATCGAGCGCCTGCAGCTCATGCCGGTGAACGCCTGCAAGGGGCCGAACGATTGCCAGATCACCGGCGTGGGGCTGCTGCTGAGCCAGGAGGCGGGCGGCGGCTTTCGCACCCTGGCCCAGAGCGAAAACCTGCCCTGGTCGGTCGACCTCGGCGAGGTCGGGCGGGCGGAGCGGCGGGACGGCGAATGGGTGTTGAAGCTGCCCGCGACGCTGCCCGCAGCGGCGATGTGCGGCTGAAGCTGGTGGTGCAGGCAGCGCGCAAAGATCCGGAAACCGGCAAGCGCGGATCCAGCTGGGTCTACCCCTCGCACGGCAACCACCTGGCGTTGCAGACGGCGCTGGCGCAAGCCGGGGCGCTCCTCGGGCTTCGGACGAACCCTGCGAAGGCTGACGTCGGTGCAAGCGGCGGTGCGGGCTGGTTGCAACACGCAAGTGGCCATGCTGCTGATGACGGTCCGGCGTCTGCACTCAGACGCGCGCTGGACAGCTTGCCTGATCGACGCGATCCTGCATTTCAACGAGGTGTCGGTGGAGCTGCTGCTGGAGGCGGGCGCCAGTGCCAACGCCGTCGATCCGAAGCAGCCCGCCATACCGCGCTCGGGGTGGCGGCGGCGGGCAACCAGTCGGATGCCGTGGTCCAGTTGGTGGCCGGCTGGGGCCGATGTCAACCAGCGGGCGGAGAGCCGACACGCAGCAAATCGTGACGCCGCTGATCCAGGCCCTGAAGCGCGATGCGGCCGCAGCCGTGGCCTGCTGCTGGAGGCGGGGGCTTTGTTGCACAACAAGGATCTCAACGGCTGGACGGTGATGCACATCGCGGCGTTCGAAGGGGCGACCGAGAGCATGGCGGTGCTGGTCGAGGCCGGCGGCGATGTGAACCAAAGCGCCCAGGGGCTACCGGCAGCAGACCGCTTTTCACACCGCGCTGCAGTTTGCGCCGCAGGCCACGATCGAAGCCATGCTGGCGGCGCGGCGCCGACACCGCCATCACCGATGACCAGGGCGAAAACGCCTGCGGCTGGGCCAGGTTCTTTCAGCGCCCGGCGGCCATACAGGCGCTGGTGTGTGGTGCGTGAGCGCTGGTCTGGCGGTCCAGAGGCGGCGGCACGCTCGTGTGCTGTTGCGTGACGGTTGCCATGTCCCGGTCTGACCAGCAGGTCATCCACATCCACCCTGCGGCGCCGCCCAAGCCCGCGCTGGGTGCGCCCTGCAACGGCTGCGGCGTGTGCTGCCTGGCCGAGCCGTGCCCGCTGGGGCAGGTGATTTCCCGCAAGCGCTCTGGGGCCTGCGATGCCTTGCGCTGGGACGCGAGGCGGAGGCTTGTACCGCTGCGGTGCGCTGAGCGACGCCGAGGGCGTGCTGGGCCCGCGATGGCGCTGGGCGGCGCCGCTGTTGAGGCGTCTGGCGCAGGCGCTGGATCGCGGCGGGGGTGGGGTGCGATGCCACGGTGGAGATCGAGCAGTCGCGTGAATCCGGCCTCGAGCCAGAAGTTGCTGATCCTACGGTGAATCTTGCGTGGGTGCGGGTTGGGCTACGATGCTGTGCGCAGCGACGTTCTGTTTCGTAACCCCTTTTCATATATGTCGGAGACATACCCCATGCAAGACCTGCTACAAGTTTTATATCAATGGCGCCTGGGTGGCACCCACAGGAAACCCTGCGCACCCACGACGTGATCGATCCCTTCGACCGAAGCCGTGGTGGCGCGCATTGCGCTGGGCTCGGCCGCCGATGTGGACAGCGCGGTCAAGGCGGCGCATGCGGCCTTTCCAGCGTTTTCGCAAACCACGGTGGCCGAGCGCTGCCGCTTTGCTCGAGCGCGTGATCGAGGAATACATGAAGCGCTTTGCCGACATCGCGGTGGCCATTTCCACCGAAATGGGTGCGCCTGCCGGGCTGGCCAAAACGGCGCAGGCGGGCATCGGTGTGGCGCATTTGAAGACGGCCTTGGCGGTGCTGAAGAACTACGCCTTTGAAGAGCAGCGCGGCACCACCTTGCTGCGCAAAGAGCCCATCGGCGTGTGCGGTTTCATCACGCCCTGGAACTGGCCGACCAACCAGGTGATGTGCAAGGTGGCGCCGGCGCTGGCCACCGGGTTGCACCATGGTGCTCAAGCCCTCGGAAATGGCGCCGTTGTCGGCGCAGATTCTGGCCGAGGTGATGGACGCGGCGGGCGTGCCTGCCGGCGTGTTCAACATGATCAACGGTGACGGCCCGGGCGTGGGATCGGCCATCGCCAGCCACCCCGGACATTGAGCTGGTGTCGTTCACCGGCTCCACCCGCGCCGGCATTTTGGTGGCGCAGGCGGCGGCACCGACGGTCAAGCGGGTGCACCAGGAGCTGGGCGGCAAATCGCCCAACATCATCCTGCCCGATGCCGACATCGCCAAGGCCGTGACCGGCGGCGTGCGCGCGGTGATGAACAACTCGGGTCAGTCGTGCAACGCGCCCACGCGCATGCTGGTGCCCAATGCCAAGATGGCCGAAGCGCTGGCGGCTGCCAAGGCGGCGGCCGAGAAAACGCACGGTGGGTGCGCCCGACAGCGGTGCCGTCATCGGGCCCGTGGTGTCCAAGGCGCAGTGGAACAAGATCCAGGGCCTGATCCAGACCGGTCTGGACGAGGGCGCCACCCTGGTGGCCGGTGGCCTGGGCAAGCCTGAGGGCCTGGACAAAGGCTACTTCGTCAAGCCCACGGTGCTGGCCGACGTGACCAACCAGATGACGGTGGCGCGCGAAGAAATCTTCGGCCCGGTGCTGGTGATCATCGGCTACGACACCGTGGACGAAGCCGTGGCCATCGCCAACGACACGCCCTATGGCCTGGCCGCCTATGTGTCGGGCACCGACACCGCCACCCTGCACAGCGTGGCCAACCGGCTGCGTGCCGGTCAGGTCGATCCTCAACAACGCGGCGGTTGACATGATGGCGCCGTTCGGTGGCTTCAAACAGTCGGGCAACGGGCGCGAGTGGGGCGATGTGGCGTTCGGTGAATTCCTGGAAACCAAGGCGGTGCTGGGGCATTCGGCCGCTGCAGCGTAATCGCTGAGGCGGGGTAGCGCAGGGCGCCCGGCGACAATGGCGCCATGACCCTGATCTGGCCACTCCCCGCTTTGCTCACCTGGGCGCTCGCCTGGGCTGTGTTTCTCGGGCTGCGCGCCTTCGGCCTGGGCAGCATCGCCGCCTTTGTGGTGGCTTTGCTGGTATCCGTGCTTGCCGGCCTGGACCGGGCGCACGCCCTGGCGGCGCGTGTTCATGGTGGCGGGGTTTCCGCTGTCGCTCGTGGCCAGTGGCGCGGCGGCTGGGCTGGCCCGCCTGGGCCTGGCTGCTGCCCTGCTGGTGCTGCTGGTGCTGTATCCGCTCAACACCTGGCGTGATGCGCCCCTGTTTCCCACGCCTGGCGTCCGCCCTGCAGGGCTTGGCCGATGCCGCGCCCTTGGCGCGGGAGCGCCAGGGTGGTCGATGCGGGATGCGGCCTGGGCGCGGGCCTGATCGAGTTGCACCGTGTCTACCCCGGTGCCGAGTTGCATGGCCTGGAGTGGAGCTGGCCACTCACGCTGGCTGTGCCGGTTGCGCTGCCGGTTTGCCCAGGTGCGACGCGCCGATATCTGGGCCGCGGACTGGTCGGGCTTTGACATGGTGTACCTGTTTCAGCGCCCGGAAAGCATGGCGCGGGCCATGGACAAGGCCGGCGAGAACTGGCCCGTCGGGCGCTGGCTGGTGAGCCTGGAGTTTGAAGCGATTGGCTATCGGCCCGAAGGCCGGCTGGAAGCGGTGGATGGCAAGCCGGTGTGGCTGTACCAGACGCCTTTTCGGCCCGCTGAGACTGACACCAGCTTCGGCAGGTTCCCCATGCGCCAGTTCAGCGAGTTTGCGCAAGATCAAGACGGGCGCGGGATTTCCTTTTAATATGGCTCAATTGCGCATATTTAAATAATCTGGAGTGGCTATGGACTGGGTCGGCTGGATAGAGCAGTGGGGTGAGCCTGCGGTACTGGCGGTGTGCGGTCTGCTGGCGGGTCTGGGCTTCGGCTTTTTCGCCCAGCGCTCGCGGTTTTGCCTGCGTGCGGCGGTGATCGAGTTCTGGCACGGCAAGTTTGGCGACAAGCTCACCGTGTGGCTGCTGTCCTTTGGCGCCGCCGTCGTGGGTGTTCAGCTGCTCATCATCCTGGGCGACCTCGATGTGAGCACGGCGCGACAGCTGTCGGCGCGCGGCAGCATGTCGGGTGCCTTGATCGGCGGGCTGATTTTTGGCGCTGGCATGGTGATGACGCGCGGGTGCGCCAGCCGTTTGCTGGTGCTGTCGGCCAACGGCAACTTGCGCGCCTTGCTGTCCGGCCTGGTCTTTGCCGTCACGGCACAGGCCTCGCTGGGCGGCGCATTGTCGCCCTTGCGCGGCGTGATTTCCAGCTGGTGGGTGGTCGACGGTGGTCCCTCGCGCAGCTTGCTGGCCCAGCTGGGTGCAGGGCCCATGGGATGGTCTGGTGATCGCCTTCGTCTGGCTGATCACGGCGCTGTTTTTTGCGTACTACAGCGGCTGGTCTTTCTGGAAGTGGGCGGGTGGTCTGGGCACCGGCCTGATGGTGGCCCTGGCCTGGTGGCTGAGCTACAAGGTCATGGCCAACTCCTTTGAGCCGGTGCAGATCCAGGGCCTGACCTTCAGTGGTCCATCGGCCGACTGGTTGATGCGTGTGCTGGCCGAGCCGGGTGAACCCTGGAGCTTTGGTCTGGGCTTGATGCCGGGTGTGTTTTTGGGCTCCTTCATTGGCGCCATGGTGGGCGGCGACCTGAAGCTGGAAGGCTTCAACGGCGCCTACACCATGCCGCGCTACATCATCGGCGCCATGCTGATGGGCTTTGGTTCCATGCTGGCCGGCGGCTGTGCGGTGGGCGCGGGCATGACCGGCGGCGCCATTTTTGCCGTGACCGCCTGGGTCACTCTGGGCGGCATGTGGGTGGGCGGTGGTACTGGCCGACCGCCTGCTGGACCGGCCCGGCAAAACCGCGCAAGAGGCGCCCACCTCGCCTGTCGCGGTGGCATCCTCTACCGCACCCTGACGCCGCCAGTCGCAGGGTGACTTCCGCAGCGCGGTATCGCTCAGCGGCGCTCCAATATGGCGTTGGCCGCTTCGCAAAAACCGGCGCCACGCTCGCTGGGGGTCACATAGCGCGGCAGGTGGCTGAGCTGATCGACAAACCGGGCCACATTCGCCACGCCCACGCTGTGCGGGAAATGGCCGAACATGCGGGCATCGTTGGTGGAGTCGCCCACATAGACCCAGTGCGCCAGTTCGTCGTCCAGGTCGCGCCCGAGATGTCTCGCGCACGATCCAGCGGGCGCCTTCGAGCTTGTCGTGGTCGCCGATCCAGCCGTTGATGTGGATGGAGCTCACCGTGGCGTGCAGTCCGCCTTCGTGCATCAGCTTCACCACCTGCGCGATGTCGTGCGCGTCCAGGTGGGCGAATTCGCTGTGGTCGATGGCGATGTCGGTTTCCCGGCCGGCGCTGTCGGTGGCGCGCCGGGCCTGGGGCATGACGTTTGCAATGTGCTGTGCAACACGCTTTGCAGCCGCTGGTGGTTGGCTTGCCGGGTGGGTTCGTCTTGCAGATAGTGTCTTATGCAAGTGGCCATCGGGCCTCGCGGGACAGTGCCACGGCGCCGTTCTCGGCCACGATGGCGTTGACGGGCCATGTCAGCGCAAAAGCTTCGCTCCAGCCGGCCGGGCGCCCGGTGATGGCGAACACGGGCAAGCCAGCAGCCCGCAGTCGGGTCAACGCATCCAGCGCATCGGGTGTGATGGCACCATCGGTGGTGAGGGTGTCGTCAATGTCGGTGAGCACGCCGTGCACCTGCGCACGATCGCTCAGCGGACCAGTCTGAAAGTGGGATCAGAGGCTCATGAGTGGGGCGGCAGTTTCGCACACCATTTCGCCCAGTTTGGTTAGAATGCAGGGATCCGAGGAGCGTTGCAGCGCACCCCCGACATTGGTCGGCGAGGGGCGTGAGGCTCGGAACATCATTGCAACGACGCTCATCCACTTGGCGTGTGATGGGCTTTTTTTTGCCCGGAATGGCGCGCCAAGGGGTTCTTCAACTCTCTACTGGAGCGAATCACCATGAACGCACGCATCCACACCGCCGTCAACGCCGACTGCGCCATCGCCGACATCGGCCTGGCCGACTGGGGCCGCAAAGAAATCAAGATCGCCGAAACCGAAATGCCCGGCCTGATGGCCATCCGCGAAGAATTCGCGCCCAAGCAGTCGTTGAAAGGCGCGCGCATCACCGGCTCGCTGCACATGACCATCCAGACGGCCGTGCTGATCGAGACCCTGCAAGCCCTGGGCGCCACAAGTGCGCTGGGCCTCTTGCAACATTTTCTCCACGCAAGACCACGCCGCCGCCGCCATCGCCGCCACCGGCACACCCGTGTTCGCCATCAAGGGCGAGTCGCTGAAAGACTACTGGGACTACACCCACAACATCTTTGAATTCGGCCCCGCCAACACCGAAGGCGAAGGCCCCAACATGATCCTGGACGACGGCGGCGATGCCACCGTGCTGATGCACCTGGGCAAGCGCGCCGAGAAAGACATTTCGGTGCTGGACAAGCCCGGCAGCGAAGAAGAGACCATCATGTTCGCCGCCATCAAGGCCAAGCTGGCGCAAGACCCCACCTGGTACAGCCGCAAGAGCGCCCACATCATCGGCGTGACCGAAGAGACCACCACCGGTGTGCACCGCCTGAACGAAATGAGCGCCAAGGGCTCGCTGATGTTCCGCGCCATCAACGTCAACGACTCGGTGACCAAGAGCAAGTTCGACAACCTGTACGGCTGCCGCGAGTCGCTGGTCGACGGCATCAAGCGCGCCACCGACGTGATGATCGCCGGCAAGGTCGCCTGCGTGGCCGGTTACGGCGACGTGGGCAAGGGCTCGGCCCAGGCCCTGCGCGCCTTGAGCGCCCAGGTGTGGGTGACCGAGATCGACCCGATCAACGCCCTGCAGGCCGCCATGGAAGGCTACAAGGTCGTCACCATGGAATACGCCGCCGACAAGGCCGACATCTTCGTGACGACCACCGGCAACAAGGGCGTGATCCGCCACGAGCACATGGCCGCCATGAAAGACCAGGCCATCGTCTGCAACATCGGTCACTTCGACAACGAAATCGAAGTCGCCTCGCTGGAGAAATACCAGTGGGAAGAGATCAAGCCACAGGTTGATCACATCATCTTCCCCGACGGCAAGAAGATCATCTTGCTGGCCAAAGGCCGCCTGGTGAACCTGGGCTGCGGCACGGGCCACCCCAGCTTCGTGATGAGCGCATCGTTTGCCAACCAGACCATCGCCCAGATCGAGCTGTTCACCCGCCCAGAAGCGTACGAAGTCGGCAAGGTCTACGTGTTGCCCAAGCACCTCGACGAAAAAGTGGCACGCCTGCACCTGAAGAAGGTCGGCGCCATGCTGACCGAGCTGACCGACGAGCAGGCCGCCTACATCGGCGTGTCCAAGAACGGCCCTTACAAGCCCGACACGTACCGGTATTAAGCATCCCCCCGCGCCGCCTTCGGCGTCACCCCCCAGGGGGCGGCGCTGGCGGCCGGGCGGAGCCCGTTCCGCGGCGCCCTGGGGCTTGCGGCCTTTGGGCCGCTCGCTTCGCTCCGGCGTAGGCGTCTCTTTCGTTGCTTCTTTGATCCACTATGCGCGCTGATCAATTGCTTGTCGAACGTGGTCTTGGCCGCTTCGCGCTCTCAGGCGCAGCGCCTGATCGCGTCGGGTGTGCGCTGGCGCCTGGGCGACGCGCCCTGGAAGGCCGTGGCCAAGAACGGCGAGGAGTTGCGCGAGACGGTGGAGCTGCAGGTGCTGGACGCGGCCGAGGCCCGGTACGTGTCGCGCGGTGGCTTGAAGCTCGAAGGGGCGTTGAAGCACACCGGCGTCGATGCCACAGGGTTGCGTTGTCTGGATGTGGGGCAAAGCAGCGGTGGGTTCACCGATGCCTTGCTGCAGGCGGGCGCGCTGTGCGTGGTCGGCGTGGACGTGGGGCAGGGGCAGTTGCAGCCCGGCCTTGCGCAGCGATCCGCGTGTGGTCTGCATCGAAAAATGCAACGCCCGCGAGCTGAGCGCCGAGGCGCTCACGGAGGCGGGCGTGGAAGACGCCAGCTTCGACCTGATCGTGGGCGACCTGTCGTTCATTTCCCAGACCCTGGTCTGGCCGGCCATCGTGCCGCTTGTTGCGCCCGTGCGGGTCAGATGCTGATGCTGGTGAAGCCGCAGTTTGAATTGCAGCCCGAACACATCGGCAAAGGCGGCCTGGTGAAAGATGCGGCGAGTTACGCCGTGGTGCGACGAACGCATCGCGCAAGCCTGCGCGGACAACGGGTTGACGATGCGGGACTATTTTGAGAGTGCCATCACCGGCGGTGATGGCAACCGAGAGTTTTTTGTCTGGGCGCGGCGAGCAGCCTGAGCGCCCAGTCACAGAGGATTTCCCCATGGCAGCTTGCCCATCAGCATCGAGTTTTTCCCGCCCAAGACGCCTGAAGGCGCCGAAAAGCTGCGCGCGGTGCGCCAGCAGCTCTACGGCCTGAAGCCGCAGTTTTGCTCGGTCACCTACGGCGCCGGCGGCTCCACCCAGCAAGGCACCTTTGACACCGTGGGCGACATCCTGGCCGAAGGCGTGGACGCGGCTTCGCATTTTTCCTGCATCGGCGCCACCAAGGCCAGCGTGCGCGAAGAGCTGGCCACCTTGAAGGCCATGGGTGTGAAGCGCCTGGTGGCCTTGCGCGGCGACTTGCCCAGCGGCTACGGCCTGGGCGGCGAGTTTCATTACGCCAGCGATCTGGTGGCCTTCATTCGCGAAGAAACCGGACGCGACTTCCACATCGAAGTGGCGGCCTACCCGGAGATCCACCCCCAGGCCAAGTCGCCCGAGGCCGATCTGCAGGCCTACGTGAGCAAGGTGAAGGCCGGGGCCGATTCGGCCATCACCCAGTACTTCTACAGCAGCGACGCCTACTTCCGCTTTGTGGACGAGGCGGCCAAGCGGGGCGCCGATGTGCCCGTGGTGCCCGGCATCATGCCCATCACCAGCTCCACGCCAGCTGCTGCGTTTTTCCGACGCCTGTGGCGCCGAAATCCCGCGCTGGATCCGCCTGCGCCTGCAAGCGTTCGGCGACGACACGGCGTCGATCAAGGCCTTCGGTCTGGACGTGGTGGGCGACCTGTGTGAGCAGTCTGCGCAAGGGCGGCGCGCCTGCGCTGCACTTTTACAGCATGAACCAGAGTGTGGCGACGCTGGAACGCTGGCGCTTGCAACCGCCTGCAACAACGCTTCGGGTTGCAGGCATGCTGGCCGGTTGAGGACTGTTCAGAGCGCCTGACATGATCGAATCACGTTCGAGAATCGCACCGTGTCCCGCGCCGCAATGGCGCGGATTTGCGGCGGCTGGTCGTTGGTGGTGGCCTGGATCGCTGGTGCCATCCGGCATGCGGCCGAGCCTCTGCATGCGGCGCGTTGAGGGTCGCATTTGCTCAAATGCCGCGCCGTTCTTGTCGCCAGGCTGGCGGCTCGAAAGCGCCGAGCTGGCAGCCTGAGGCGGTGGCAGCTGACCCGGATCCGTGCCGAGCGGAAGGCCGGGTCATCGCGCGAAGGCTTGGCGTCCTGGTACGGCCGCCACTTTCATGGCCGACGCACGGCCAGCGGTGAAGCTTTTGACATGCACGAATTCACGGCGGCCCACAAAACCCTGCCGTTTGGCACCCGGGTGCGGGTGCGGAGCCTGCGCAACAGGCGGGAAGTGGTGGTGCGCATCAACGACCGGGGGCCCTTCACCAAAGATCGCGTGATCGACCTGAGCCAGGCCGCCATGAAGGCGCTGGGTCTTGCGCGCGCGCGGTGTGGCGCGCGTGGAGTTGCTGCGAGAATGACCTGCAGGGTGGCGAGCGTATGGCCGCCCTCGCTTCTGTTCATCGTTGTGAACACATCAGGAGACTTCATGAAACTTGAAACCATCGCCGTGCACGGCGGCTACACCCCCGATCCCGCCACCAAGGCCGTGGCCGTGCCGATTTACCAGACCGTGGCCTATGCGTTTGACAACACGCAGCACGGTGCCGACCTGTTCGACCTCAAGGTGCCGGGCAACATCTACAGCCGCATCATGAACCCGACCAACGGCGTGCTGGAAGCGCGCGTGGCGGCGCTCGAGGGCGGCATCGGCTGCGCTGGCCATGGCCTCGGGCATGGCGGCCATCACGGCGGCGATCCAGACCATTGCCGAAGCCGGCGACAACATCGTTTCCAGCTCGCGCCTCTACGGCGGCACCTACAACCTGTTTGCCCACACCTTCCCGCAGCAGGGCATCGAGGTGCGTTTTGCCGACCCGGCCGATCCGGCCTCGTTCGCCAAGCTGATCGACGAGCGCACCAAGGCCGTGTTCTGCGAGTCCATCGGCAACCCGCTGGGCAACGTGACCGACATCGGTGCGCTGGCCGAGGTGGCCCACGCCGCCGGCGTGCCGCTGATCGTGGACAACACCGTGACCAGCCCCTACCTGTGCCGCCCGTTCGAACACGGCGCCGACATCGTGGTGCACTCGCTGACCAAATACCTGGGCGGCCACGGCACCACCATCGGCGGCGCCATCGTCGACAGCGGCAAGTTCCCCTGGGCCGAACACAAGGCGCGCTTCAAGCGCCTGAACGAGCCCGATGTGAGCTACCACGGCGTGGTCTACACCGAGGCGCTGGGTGCGGCGGCCTTCATCGGTCGCGCCCGCGTGGTGCCGCTGCGCAACATGGGTGCGGCGCTGTCGCCCATGAACGCTTTCCAGATCCTGCAAGGCATCGAGACCCTGGCCCTGCGCATGGACCGCATTTGCGACAACGCCCTGAAGATCGCCACCCACCTGAAGAACCACCCCAAAGTGGGCTGGGTCAACTACGCCGGCCTGCCCGACCACAAAGACCATGCCCTGGTGAAGAAGTACATGGGCGGCAAGGCCTCCGGCATCATCAGCTTCGGCCTGAAGTCGTCCGATGCCATCGAGGCCGGTGCCCGCTTCCAGGACGCGCTGCAGCTGTTCACCCGCCTGGTCAACATTGGCGACGCCAAGTCGCTGGCCTGCCACCCGGCGACCACCACCCACCGCCAGCTCAACGCCGAAGAACTGGTCAAGGCCGGCGTGAGCACCGACATGGTGCGCCTGTCCATCGGTATCGAGCACATCGACGATCTGATGGCCGACCTCGATCAGGCGCTGGACCAGGTCTGACCTGCCTCGGGCTGGGCGGGCTGACTTGGCAACGCGTGGGCTTGGGCCTGCTGGCCACGCGGCGCTGTTGTATGCCGCGGTGTCTGCCGGTCTGTGGGTCTTTCAGCGCTCGCTGCTCTACCATCCCCAGCCCGCGCGCGTCGACGTGCCCAGCCTGCGCCTGCCGGTGAGCGGCGCCGAGCTGCAGGTTTCGGTTCGTCTGCGAAGCGGCTCGAAAGCCTTGCTGTACTTCGGTGGCAATGCCGAAGATGTGTCGGGTACCTGGGCGGAGCTCGCCAGGTGGTTCCCCGACCATTCGCTGTACCTGATGCACTACCGGGGCTACGGCTCGAGCACCGGCGAGCCCACCGAAGCGGCGCTGCACGCCGATGCCCAGGCTCTGTGGGACCTGGTCGGCCGTTCTCACACCGACATCACGGTGATGGGGCGCAGTCTGGGCAGCGGCGTGGCGGTGCGCCTGGCGAGCGGGCAGCGCCTCTCCCACCCTCATCCTGGTCACGCCCTACGACAGCATCGCCGCTGTGGCGCGGCGCATTTGCCCTGGTTGCCCGTTCGCTGGCTGCTGACAGACACCTTTGATTCCGCCGCGTTGGCGGCCGGGCTGAAGATGCCCGTCATGGTGATCGCGGCGGAACGCGACGAGGTGATAGCGCGGGCGCACACCGAGGCGCTGCTGGAGAAATTGCCGCGTGCTGCCGTGCGGTACGTTGAGGTGCCCGAGAGGGGGCACAACGATTTGCAGTTGAGCCCGGCCTATGCGGCTGCCCTCTCGGCGACGCAATAGGTCAGTTCTGAGCGGGCAGCCAGTGCATGGTGCCGTACCAAGCGTTGACAGGGTGCTTGGTGTTGTTGCTGTCGGTCATCAGTGCCATGCCGTGACAGCTCTGCGGTGATGGCCAAACGCCTTTTCGTAGTCGGCTGAGATGTCGCGTTCAAAATCCACCCAGCGGCCCAGGCGGGCATCGCCTGATTCGATCACCATGGTCTTGATGCGTGCGCTGCGCGCATGGGGAATCACGGTGCCCACCGGGTAGCGGTGGTCCCACACATACATCAAGGTGGCAAAGGGCAAGGGCTCACCCGTCAGCGTTTGCAGCATGTCCGAGAGCATGTGGTCCCGCCCGGAAAAAGTCGACCGGTCGCCGTCGAACTGGATAATCACCCGGGCCACGGCATCGTCGAGATGTCGATCGGCCAGATCGGCGTGCGGATTGAGCGTGGTCGACAAACCAGGAAAACCGCAGCTGGCCCAACTGCGGGTCCCTCGAGTGCCAGCGGCAGGCGGACCAGGCTGTCACCGCGTTCGCTGTGGCCGTCCAGTGCAGGGCGGCCAGCGTGGCGGGTGGGCATGTACCCGGATTCCGGGCGGGTGCCAATGCCCTGATGGCGCCACCGGGTTTCGGTGCTGGCAACGGCAATTGATTTCCTTTGCCCAGGGGATGTGTTGAGCTTGGCGTCGCCAGATGCCTCCGGGCTGGTGGCGCAGCCAGCAAGCGCCAAGACATGGCGAGACCGGCCAGCGTGCCGCCAAGCCATCGTCGGACAGATTCGGGGCGGGGATGCAAAGCTGGGCGGTGGGGTGCATGGCGCCGATGATAGCGTCGGCGTGGTGTTTCCGCGCCGGATGGCGGAGGCCACGGGGATTCGAGACTTCAGCGTTCGTCGTAGCTGACCACCAGCTTGTCGCTGGTGGGTCTGGCCTGGCAGCTGAGCACAAATCCCTTTTCGGTTTCCCAGGGCTCCAGGGTGAAATTTTTGGTCATGGTCGACGCTGCCTTCCATGACTTTGGCCCGGCAGGTGCAGCACACCCCACCCCGGCACGACCACGGCAGGTCCAGCCCGGCGTTGAGCGCGACGTCCAGCACGTGCTCGTCCTTGTTCATGCGCAGCTTGTGGGGCTTGCCATCGAGCACCACGGTGAGCGCCACCTCGCCGTCCGTGCGCACGGCAGGGTGGCCCAGCACCGCCGCCTTGCGCTGCTCCGGCGGCAAGGCCTCCAGCGTGGGCGAGGTGAAGCGCTCGGTGTGCAACCGGTCGGGGCGCACGCCCGCTTCGAGCAAGGCTTTTTCCGTGGCCTCGATCATGGCTTCGGGGCCACAGACGAAGACCTCGTCCATGCTGCCCACCGGCAGCAGCGTGGCGATGAGCTCGCGCACCTTGTCGCCATCGATGCGGCCTTCGAGCAGGGGCACCTCCTGGGCCTGGCGCGAGAGCACGTGGATCAGGGTCAGGCGGCCGGGGTAGCGGTCTTTGAGGTCTTGCAACGCCTCGTTGAACATCACGCTGTCCATGCGGCGGTTGCCGTAGACCAGGGTGAACTTGGCGTCGGCGGACGCTTCCAGCGTGCTGGCCATGATGGACAGAATGGGCGTGATGCCCGAGCCGGCGGCGAAACCCACCCGGTGCAGGGCGCGTGGCTTGTGCACGGTGAAGCGGCCATCGGGCGGCATCACGGCCAGACTGTCGCCGGCCTTGAGCTGGGTGGCGGCCCAGTTGGAAAACACGCCACCTTCCACCGGCCGAATGCCCAGCGTGAGTTCACCCTGGCGCGGTGAACAGGCTGCTCGGCGCTGCTGATCGAGTAGCTGCGCCGCACCTCCTGCCCGTCGATCTGGCGCGCGCACGGTCAGAAACTGGCCGGGTTTGAACGCAAAGGCGTCGCGCTGCTCCGGTGGGACCGCCAGCGTGATGGCCACCGAGCCCGCCGCTTCGGGGCTGATGCGGGCAATGGACAGGTCGTGAAAGCGAGGTGGTGCGGTCATTCAATGAACTCCATTGGGTAAGGCTTGCTGGTGCGCGATGTCTCATTCCAGAGCGTCGCGGAACCGGCTCTGCCGGGCCGCCAACGCTGCCCCCTTGAGGGGGTGACGAGCGAAGCTCGGCGCAGGGGTGGGTCTCATCTAATACGGCTTGAAATAGTCGAAGGGTTCCAGGCAATCCAGGCAGCGGTATTGCGCCTTGCAGGCGGTGGAGCCGAAGGGCGACACCTCGGTCGTGTTGTGCGAACCGCACTGCGGGCAAGGCACGACATCGGCGCGCGCCGCATGGCGGCTGAACTTCACCGTGCCGTGGCTGGCATCGCCAGCGCTGCCGCACTGGGGTGGCGCGATGCCGTAGGCGCGCAGCTTTTCGCGGGCGGCTTCGCTCATCCAGTCGGTGGTCCAGGCGGGGGTGAGCTGGGTGACCACGCGTGCGTTTGGCGGCCGATGGTGGCTGAGGGCGGCGCGCACGTCGTCTTCGATCTGGCCCATGGCCGGGCAGCCGCTGTAGGTGGGCGTGATCACCACTTCGATCACGCCGTCATCGCCCTCGCGAACACCGCGCAAAATGCCCAGCTCGGTGAGCGAAACCACCGGAATTTCCGGGTCGCTCAGGTGGGCCAGCGCGGCTTCGATGGCGCTGATGCGAGGCGGGTGCGGCCAGGGTGGTCACCACACGCCCTGCGGGTGTGCCCGGGCCAGGCTTTGCATTTCGGCCAGCAGGAAGCCCAGGTGTTCGGAGTGCTGCGCCGAGATGGCCCTGGTGCACATAGCCCACGTGCGGCTGGGTATCGCTGCGCTGCAGTGTGGCTTCGTTCAGGGTTTCGTTGACGATGGCATTCCAGTCGTCGCGCAGGTCGCTGCACGCGCACGCCTGTGCCATTGGCCAGCGCCGCTTCTTCGGCGGCGTGGCCCGGGAGCCAGAACGACTTCGCAGTAGGGCAAGCAGGTGGTCCAGCGCGGCCTGGGCGCGCTGATGGGACTCTTCGGTGCCGTCGCCCAGGCGCACCAGCCAGTCGCTGGCGTGGCTCAGGTGGTAGCGCGTTTCCTTGAGCGACTTGGCCGCGATGCCGGCCAGCTGCGGATCGGCCGAGGTCTGCAGCCGCTGCCACACCAGCACCATGAGCGCGCTGTAGAGGAAATTGCGCGCGATGGTGGTGGCGTAGTCGCGCTCGGCTCACCGCGTAGCCCACCAGCGGGCCGTGGTGCGGCAGCTCCAGCAGGGTGTGGTTGCGGAATTCGGCGGTGTCGCGGAAGTAGGCCAGCGTGTCTTCGGTGATCTGCCCGTCCACGCGCGCGCCTTGCAGGTGGGCGAAGCGCTGAGCCGAGTGCCGGGTCGGCGTTGATCAGCGCGGCGGCGTGCTGGTAGAGCAAGCGCGCCTGGCCGATCAGGTCGAGGCTGTTGTTCGCCAGCGCCAGATCTTCTTCCAGAATGGGGCCGTGGCCGCACCATTCGGCGTTGCGCTGGCCGAGCACCAGGGCGTTGTCGGCCAGGTGCAGCAGGTAATCGCACGGGCGCGGCGCTGACGCTGGTCCATCACATGTGCCCCACTTTGTCCGGAATCTCGTAGAAGGTCGGGTGGCGGTACACCTTGTCGGCTGCCGGGTCGAAGAAGCTGTCTTTGCTGTCGGGCTCGCTGCAGGTGATCGCGTTGGAGGGCACCACCCAGATGCTCACGCCTTCCTGGCGGCGGGTGTACACATCGCGCGCCATCTGCAAGCGCGTGGCGCGCGTCGCTGGCGTGCAGGCTGCCGCAATGTTTGTGCTCCAGGCCCTGCTTGCTGCGGACAAAGACCTCCCAGAGGGGCCACTCTTTCAATGCCGGGTGCTGTTCATGCGGCCTCCTTTGTGCTGCGTTGCTGCTGTTTGCGGGCATGGGCCAGGGCGGCGTCGCGCACCCACTGGCCTTGCTCGTGGGCTTTCACGCGGGTGGCCAGGCGCTCCTTGTTGCAAGGGCCGTGGCCGTTGACCGTGGCCCAGAACTCGTCCCAGTCGATCGGGCCGTGGTCGTAGTGACCACGCGCTTCGTTCCATTTCAGATCGGGGTCGGGCAGGGTCACGCCCAGCACCTCGGCCTGCGGCACGGTCGCGTCGACGAATTTCTGGCGCAGATCGTCGTTGGAGATGCGCTTGATGCCCCAGCGCATGCCCTGGGCGCTGTTGGGGCTGTCGGCGTCGGGCGGGCCAAACATGGCCAGGCATTTCCACCAGGTAGCGGTTCACCGCGTCTTGCACCATGGCTTTTTGTTCAGGCTGTGCCCTGCTGCATCATCACCAGCAGGCCCTCATAGCCCTGGCGCTGGTGGAAGCTTTCTTCCTTGCAGACGCGGATCATGGCGCGCGCATAAGGGCCGTAAGAGCAGCGGCAGAGCGGGATCTGGTTCATGATCGCCGCGCCATCCACCAGCCAGCCGATCACGCCCACATCGGCCCAGTTCAGGGTGGGGTAGTTGAAGATGGAGCTGTATTTGGCTTTGCCCGAGTGCAGGCCTTCGAGCATCTGGTCGCGGCTGGTGCCCAGGGTTTCGGCGGCGCTGTAGAGGTAGAGCCCGTGGCCGCCTTCGTCTTGCACCTTGGCGATCAGGATGGCCTTGCGCTTCAGGCTGGGCGCGCGGGAAATCCAGTTGCCCTCGGGCAGCATGCCCACGATTTCGCTGTGCGCGTGCTGGCTGATCTGGCGCACCAGGGTCTTGCGGTAAGCCTCAGGCATCCAGTCGCGGGGTTCGATCTTGCCGTCGGCATCGATCACGGCGTCGAAATGGGTTTGCAGCGCCTCGTCGGCTGCGTTCAGGGGCTGCACCACGGCCTTGGGCCGCTGGCTTGGCTTCTTTGTCGGCGGTGGAAAAAGATTGGGTGTACATGCGGGTCTCCTGCGTCGGCAAAGGCCGTCTCGCGATGGGAAAACCGCAGTGTATCGAATTAACCGACCGATCGGTTGGTTAATTCTGGGCGCGACGCCTCGGGGTTTTTACCGAGGTGGGCGCAGGTGTTCAGCCGCCCACGTCCAGCGTCTGGCCCTTTGCCGCGTCCCCGGCCCAGCACCTGTCAGCAGCTGCGGCAGCGCCTGTTGCAGGCTGGCTTTGAGCGTGTGCGGCGGGTTGATCACGAACATGCCGCTGGCCGTGAGGCCTGGCCGGTCGTCGGGGCCGTGGGTGGGGTCTTGCCCGATGGACAGCGTGGCGTGCAGCCAGGGGCGCTGGGCCTGGTTGCTCAGCGTTTTCAGGCGGCGCGGCAGATCGTGCGCCTCGGGGCGGGGAATGATGGGGTACCAGACCAGGAAGGTGCCGGTGGGAAAGCGTTTGACGGCGTCTTGTATGCAGGCGCTCACTTTTGCGTAATCGCTTTTGATCTCGTAGCTGGGGTCGATCAGCACCACGCGCGCGCTTGGAGCCCGTGGCCGAGGGTGGCGGTGGCAGCAAGGGCATCAGGCCGGCAAATCCGTCTTGCCGGGTCACGGTGACGGTCCTGCCAGCTTCCAGCTGGGCGATGTTGCCGTCCAGCGTCTTGCCGTCGGTCGGGTGCAGTTCAAACAGCTTGAGCCGGTCGCGCGAGGCGTGGCGCATCATCGACTGCATCACAAAGGGCGAGCCGGGGTAGATGCGCAACGCGCCCGACGGGTTGAAGCTGGCGATCAGGTCCAGGTAGTCGTCGATCGCCGGCGCCGGGTCGGCGATGGGCGCGGCGCCTTCGGCCCGGAAGGCGCGCCATCAGCTTGACCACGCCGTCTTTGGCCTCGCCGCCGGTTTCGGTGTAGTCGCCATCCAGCCGGTACAGGCCTGCGCCAGCGTGGGTGTCCACCAGCGTGATGCTCGGGCTCCTTTTGCATCAGGTGGCGCAGGGTGGCCATCAGGGTGATGTGTTTGAGCACATCGGCGTGATTGCCCGCGTGAAAGGCGTGTCGGTAACTGAACATGGTGGGGTGATGGTAGCGCTCTTGTTGTACAGGCGCCAACAAATTTCTTGCGCCACAGCGCACAAATTTCGTACAATCGAAGGCTTCGCAGCGAATAGTAAGGCTCCGCGACGAAGTCGCGTGCCAGCGTCATCCGGACAAATCCGGGGCGAAGCTGGCGGGCAAACCCCCACCTAAGAGGTTTCCAGCAGAGAAACACCGACCGTGGAAAAGAGCCGCCAAACCCCTCTTTGATACAGAGAAACTCATGACCAAAACGTTCAGCGCAAAAGCAGCTGACGTGACGCACGAGTGGTTTGTGATTGACGCGACCGACAAGGTCCTCGGACGAGTTGCCAGTGAAGTGGCTCTCCGTTTGCGCGGCAAACACAAGGCCATTTATACGCCTCACGTCGATACCGGTGACTTCATCGTCATCATCAACGCATCCAAAATCCGCGTCACGGGCACCAAGTCCATCGACAAGATTTACTACCGCCACTCGGGTTACCCCGGCGGTATCTATGCCACCAACTTCCGCGACATGCAAGCCAAGCACCCTGGCCGCGCACTCGAGAAGGCTGTCAAGGGCATGCTGCCCAAGGGCCCACTCGGTTACGCCATGATCAAGAAGCTCAAGGTGTACGGTGGTGCCGAGCATCCCCACACCGCCCAACAGCCGCAAGTGCTGGATATCTAAAGGAGCCTTGCAATGATTGGTGAATGGAACAATGGCACCGGCCGTCGCAAATCCAGCGTCGCCCGTGTGTTTCTGAAAAAAGGCTCCGGCCAGATCGTCGTGAACGGCAAGGACATCCAGGCCTACTTCGGCCGTGAAACCTCCATCATGATCGCCAAGCAGCCCCTGCTGTTGACCGACCACGCCGAAACCTTCGACGTGATGGTGAACGTGCACGGTGGTGGCGAATCCGGCCAGGCCGGCGCTGTGCGCCACGGCATCACCCGTGCCCTGATCGACTACGACGCAACGCTCAAGCCGCAGCTGTCGCAAGCCGGTTACGTCACCCGTGACGCCCGCGAAGTCGAGCGTAAGAAGGTCGGTCTGCGTTCTGCACGCCGCGCCAAGCAGTTCAGCAAGCGTTAATCGCCTGTTGCCTGTCTCAAAAACCGCCTTCAAGCTTGTCTTGGGGCGGTTTTTGCTTTTTGGCTTGCGCTCCGCTGAAAGTGCCATCGGCATGAAATTTCGCCTCTTGCGCCGGCGCCTGTCGGTCAGTGCACCGCGCGTGCTCGGTTCGCAGTGCCTTGCCCTGGCCGTTTCGCTGGCTCATGGCGGCCGTCGTGCTGGGTTTCTCGGGTGCCCTGGCCTTGTGGGCGTTTGAGTTTGGCAAGGACATTGCCGGCCTGGACCGCAACGCCAAGCAGGAGCTGGAGCAGTTGCGGGCAGAGGTGAGTGTCTTGCGCAGCCGATCTCATCCAGCGCCCAGTCGGTGTCCAACACCTCCGAAAGCCTGCTCACCGCAGAGAAGGCCGCGCAGGAGCAACTGGTGATGCAGATCCGGCAGCTGGAGGCGGACAACCTGGTCCTGCGCAGCGATCTCGGTTTCTTTGAGCGCCTGATTCCCGGCTCGGGCAGCGGGGACCTCAGCATCCGTGGTTTGCAGGTGGAGCGCCTGGATGCCGCTCAGCTCAAGTGGCAGGTCCTGATGATTCAGGCGTCCAAGAATGCGCCCGATTTCAAGGGCACGCTGGAGATCACATTCAGTGGCACCGCTGGATGGCAAGCCCTGGTCCATGACCCAGGCGCCCGAGCCACAGCCCGTGCTGATCAAGGGCTATTTGCGGCAGGAAGGCCTGTTGGACGTGCCGGCGCAGGCCGTGGTAAAAACTGTGACCGCCAAGATCTATCAGGGGCGCGAAGTCAAGACCTTGTACACCGTCAAGATCTGAAGTCCACGAGCAACGTTTGGAGAAGTCTCATGTTTGGAAAAAAGAAACAACCCCCGATCAAAAGCCTGATCGCCCAGGGCACCCGCATTGAAGGCAATGTGATTTTTCACGACGGTCTGCGCGTGGATGGTGAAGTGGTGGGGGACATCCGCGCCAGCGATGAGCAGCCCAGCATTCTGGTGGTGAGCGAGTCGGCCAGCGTGACGGGGCAGATCCATGCCGACCACGTGATCCTCAATGGCCATGTCAAAGGCCCGGTGTTTGCGTTTGACCTGCTGGAACTCCAGCCCAAGGCCCGGATCGAAGGCGATGTGTCCTACCGGGCGCTGGAAATGCACCAGGGCGCCACCATCTCTGGCCAGCTCAAGCCCATGACCGGTGACGCGTGCCGAAGATAAACCCACACTGAAACTGGCGGCAAACAACAGCTGACAGCAATTTCTCGAGGATTTGCGATAGCATTCAGTATTCCCAGTGGATTACTGGGTCTTTCGATCCATGGCCGACCGCCTGCGTGTCTCGACGCGGCCAGCCTTGTGCCCCGTACCTCACCGAAGTCAGGAGCCCTATGAGCGCCCTAGCCGAAACCCCCTCAACCGACATGCCAGCGCCGCTGGTGTTCACCGACAGTGCCGCGGCCAAAGTGGCCGATCTGGTGGCCGAAGAAGGCAACCCCGATCTCAAATTGCGCGTGTTCGTGCAGGGCGGTGGCTGCTCGGGCTTCCAGTACGGCTTCACGTTTGACGAAGTGGTCAACGAAGACGACACCACCATGACCAAGAACGGCGTCTCGTTGCTGATCGATGCCATGAGCTACCAGTACCTGGTGGGCGCTGAAATCGACTACAAGGAAGACTTGGAAGGCGCGCAGTTCGTGATCAAGAACCCCAACGCCAACAGCACCTGCGGCTGTGGTTCCAGCTTCAGCACCTGACCGGTTGAGGTCGCTGGCTGGGTCGACGAGCCGAAAAAAAGGGAGCCCATGGCTCCCTTTTTTGTTGGCTTCGCTGCCGAATGCCGCGCAACGTCCGGTTCAGGACCGGTGGCCGCTGATCACTGGGCGCTGGCCTGGACCATCGTGGCGGCGGCATCGAGCTGCTGGCGCTGGGCCACGGCCACCGCATCAAAGCGCGCGCGCAAGCGCCGGGCTGATGGGGATGTTTTCGCTCTGGCGTGCGATCTCCAGCGGATCCTGGTGGGCGCCGTTGTCGATGAACTCGAAGTGCAGGTGGGGGCCGGTCGACATGCCGGTGGAGCCCACGGCACCGATGAAGTCGCCCTGGGCGATGCGCTGGCCGCGTTTCACGTCGATGCGGCTGAGGTGGGCGAACTTGGTGACCTTGTTGCCTCTGTGGGTCACTTCGATCACATTGCCATAACCGCGCTGCACGCCGGCGAACTTCACCACGCCATCGGCGATGGTGCGCACAGGGGTGCCGGTGGGCGCTGCGTAGTCCACGCCCAGGTGGGCCTTCTGGCGACCCAGCACCGGGTGGAAACGCATGCCGTAGCCGCTGCTCACGCGCGAGAACTCCAGCGGAGATGCCAGGAAGGTCTTGCGCGAGCTTTGGCCGTCGAAGCCGAAGTAGGCGCCTTTCTGGCCGGCTTCTTCAAACCAGACCGCTTCGTGTTTGCGGCCGTTGTTGACGAACTCGGCGCTGAGCACACGCCCGGCGCGCATGGTTTCGCCGTCGGCTTCCAGGCTCTCGAACACCACGTTGAACCGGTCACCCTGGCGCAGGTCGCGGCGGAAGTCGATGTCAGAGGCAAACATTTCGGCGAGTTGCATCGCCACGCTGTCGGGCAGGTTGACCTCGTCGGTGGCAGCAAACAGCGAGCTGCGGATCACGCCGCTGGACAGCTTGGAAGACGCGGTCAGTTCCGGGCTCTCGAAGCTGGGCTTGTAAGCGGTCCGTTGCCGCTCCGACGGTGAGCCGTTCGAACAGGCGCTCGTCATCGGGCAGCCAGCGGGCGGTGAGCTTGAGCAGCTGACCGCGATCGGTGGTTTCCACCGTCACGATCTTGCCGGAGCGGCCGTCGAACAGCGCGCAGCCTTCGTGGTCTTGCTCAGAAAGGCCTGGGCCTCGGTGTCTTGCACGCCCAGGCGCTTGAGCAGGCTTTGAAAGCTGTCGTCGCGTCGAACGGTATCGGTGCGGAACAGCGTGAACGCGATGCTGGCGCCCAGGGGCTGCTGCGGGCACTGTGCTCGAGCGCAGACGGGCTCGATGATCTGGCTCACGGGCAGGCGCGCTGCATCGGGCGCCATGGGGGCGATGCCGAAGGCGGTGACACCGGTGCCCAGCAACACCAGCGCCAACGCCGCTCAGCACGCGGCGAGGGTGGTTGGGAAGGCTTTGGCTCGTGGCCAGAACAAGCTTGGCCAGCGTTTGAAGTGGAGAAAAATGCAAAATATGGTTCCTGTGGGTTGCGCTCAGACAGGTCGGCAACACAAAAACATGTACGAAGCACAAAAGTCGGCCAGAAGTTCCAGGTGCGGGGCAATTTCGATGTGGTGATGTGCCGTCAGGGGGCGGAATCGGTGGCGAGGCCACTAGAATCCAAGACCACCTTCAAGTATAGCCAAGGCACCGGCTGTCGCAACAGGAAAACCCGCATGAGTCTCGGTGAGAAAGAGAACCATAGTTCGCAAAAAGCCCGTTGATCCCTCGCCGAACTGACAGACGGTGTGCGCGAAGCGATGGCGGTGAGCCTGCGAGGCTGTGATGAATTGATTCCGCAGGACGAATGGGCGCGCAAGCTGGCGCGCTCGGAAGCCACCGGTGTGCCGCTGCGCATCAAGCTGGGTCTGGACCCGACGGCGCCCGATATCCACATCGGCCACACCGTGGTGCTCAACAAAATGCGCCAGTTGCAGGACCTGGGGCATCAGGTGATTTTCCTGATCGGCGACTTCACCAGCCTGATCGGCGACCCTTCGGGTCGCAACAACACCCGCCCGCCGCTCACGCCCGAGCAAATCAAGGCCAACGCAGAAACCTACTACCGGCAGGCCAGCCTGGTGCTGGACCCGGCGCGCACCGAGATCCGCTACAACAGCGAGTGGAGCGAGCCGCTGGGGGCTGCCGGCATGATCCAGCTGGCGGCCAAGTACACGGTGGCGCGCATGATGGAGCGCAACGATTTCCACGACCGTTTTCACGCCAACACGCCCATCAGCGTGCACGAGTTTCTGTACCCGCTGATGCAGGGCTACGACTCGGTGGCGTTGAAGGCCGATCTGGAGCTGGGCGGCACCGACCAGAAGTTCAACCTGCTGATGGGGCGCCACCTGCAGGCCGAATACGGGCAGGAGCCGCAGTGCATCCTGACCATGCCGCTGCTGGAAGGGCTGGACGGCGTGGACAAAGATGTCCAAGAGCAAGAACAACTACATCGGCATCACCGAGCCGGCCAACACCATGTTTGCCAAGGTGCTGAGCATTTCCGACACCCTGATGTGGCGCTGGTACACGCTGCTGTCGTTCCAGTCGCTGGACGCGATCGAAAAGCTCAAGCTGTCGGTGGCCGAGGGGCGCAATCCCAAGGAGATCAAGGTGGCCCTGGCCAAGGAGATCACCACCCGGTTCCACAGTGCCGCGCGCCGCCGATGCGGCCGAGCAGGACTTCATCAACCGCAGCAAGGGTGGTGTTCCGGACGAGCTGCCCGAGGTGAGCCTGTCGGGTGCGCCCATGGGCATCGGTGCCTTGCTCAAGGCGGCGGGCCTGGCCGCTTCCAGCAGCGAAGGCAACCGCCTGATCGACGGCGGTGGGGTGCGGGTGGACGGTGTGGTGATCAGCGACAAGGGCTTGAAGCTGGACGCCGGGTACGTTTGTGGTTCAGGTGGGCAAGCGCAAGTTTGCGCGGGTGGCGCTGTCGAGCCATGAAGGCGGGGTTCCACATGAATCCCGCCACCAAACGCCTGCTCACCCCCAGGCGCCTGCTCATGGCGTCGGCCGTGGTGGCGGTGTTCACCATCGCGCTCAAGACGCTGGCCTGGTACATCACCGACTCGGTGGGTCTGCTGTCGGACGCGATGGAGTCGCTGGTGAACCTGGCCAGTGCGGTGTTCGGGCTGGTGATGGTGACCATCGCCGCCCGGCCGGCCGACGAAGACCATCCCTACGGGCACCACAAGGCCGAGTATTTTTCATCGGGTTTCGAGGGCATTCTGATCATCGTGGCCGCCCTGGGCATTTGCTGGGCGGCGGTGCAACCGCCTGATCGACCCTCAGCCGATCACGCAGGTGGGCTGGGGCCTGGCCTTGTCGGTGGCCAGCTCGGCGCTCAATGGCTTGCTGGCCTGGGTGATGTTCCGGGCGGCCAAGGAGCACCGCTCGATCGCGCTGGAAGCCGACGCCAAGCACCTGGTCACCGACGTCTGGACGTCGGCCGGCGTGGTGGTGGGCATCGCGCTGGTGTCATTTCACCGGCTGGCTGTGGCTGGACCCGGTGGTGGCCATTGGCGTGGCGCATCAACATCTTGCGCGAAGGCTTTCACCTGATGTGGCGCTCCTCGCAGGGGCTGATGGACGAGGCGGTCGAGCCCGAGGTCATGGACACCATTCAGGCGACGCTGGCCGGGTTTGAGCACAAGCGCGGCGAAACCGAGATCGTGCGCTTTGACCACATCGCCACCCGCAAGGCGGGACAGCGGCGGTTTCTGGACATGCACATGCACATGCCGGCGTCCTGGACGCTGGGGCGCGCCGCGGCGGTGCGGGGCAGCGTGGAGCAGGCCCTGATGAGCGCCGTGCCGGGGTTGCGCGCCACCATTCAGCTGCTGCCCAGCGATGTGGAGGCCCATTTTGACGAAACGAGGGACCTGATTTGATCGCCTTGCTGCAACGCGTGAGCGAGGCGCGGGTGGAGGTGGCGGGCGAAGTGGTGGGCGAGATCGGCGCGGGCTTGCTGGTGTTGTTTTGCGCCGAGCCCGAACGACACCGAGGCGCTGGCCCAGAAGATGCTCAGCAAGATCCTGAAACTGCGCATCTTTGGCGACGAGCGAAGGCAAGATGAACCGCAGCGTGCAGGATGTGGGGGGCGGTCTGCTTGCTGGTGAGCCAGTTCACGCTGGCGGCCGACACCCGGGGCGGCAACCGGCCCGGTTTCACGGGGGCTGCGCCTCCCGGCGCTGGGCGAGGCCTTGTTCGACCACTTTGTGGCGCTTGGCGCGGGCCCAGCATCCGGTGGTCGCAGACCGGCCGTTTTGCCACCGAGATGAAGGTTCATCTGGTCAACGATGGGCCCATCACCATTCCCTTGCACATGAACTGAGCGCCCATGCGCCCCAGGTCGGTGGCGTGCCATGAACGTTTCCAACAGAGTTGTCATGTCGCTGGATTTTCTTTCTGCGCTGAGTTCGCCGGGCCTGGACCGCGAGACCAGGTGCTGGGTGGTGTTTGAGCTGGGCTGGCCTCTGAGCACCCGTGCGAGCCGCCTGGCCTGTGCAGCGTTGTGCGCATGCCCGTGCTGCAGGATGAGGCTACGTCTATGTGCACGAAGCCTGGCTGGTGGATCGGCCGGTGGCGTCGGGCGAGACGCGAGGGCATTCGCTGGCGCCGCTCAGGGAGGCCTGCTGTTTGGCGTGATGGCGCTGTCGGAAGACGGCGTCGATCGGCGGACAGCGGCGCCGGCCTTGCGGCACAGCAGTCGAGCTGGCCTATCGCCCGCATGTTTCCGCTTGCTGGATGCGCAAGGCTTGCCCCATCTGTGGCGGGTCTGGAACTACATTCCCGACATCAACGGCGAGCAGGCGGGTCTGGAGCGCTACCGCCAGTTCAACCTGGGGCGCGGTGATGCCTTCGAGCGCTGCGCGCGCAGTGTGACCGAGCAGGTGCCTGCGGCCTGTGCGCTGGGTGTGGCTGGCGGGCCGCTGTCCATCGCTTTCATGGCGGGCGCCACGCCGGTGGTGCCGATTGAGAACCCCCGACAGGTGAGCGCCTACCGCTATCCCGGATATCTATGGGCCGCGAAGCCCCACCTTTTCACGCGCTGCGCTGGCGCATCTGCCGGGCGCAGGAGCTGTTCTTTGTCTCGGGCACGGCCAGCATCGTGGGCCATGAGACCCTGCACCTGGGCGACGTGGTGGCGCAGACGCGGGAATCCCTGAACAACGTGGAGGCGGTGCTGGTCGAGGCCAGCCGAGCGCAGCCGCGCCGGGCGGTTCGCGCTGCCGTGATCTGGTGTACCGGGTCTATGTGCGCGACGCAGCGACGCGCCCGCGGTGATGGCGGGGATGCGTCGAACGCCTGGGCCAGGTCGCCGTGCTGTGTGTGCAGGCCGATGTGTGCCGCCGCGACCTGCTGGTGGAGATTGAGGCGTTCGGGTCTGAGAGACCTGTTGAGAACCGCCGCGGGTCGAGCGCTGCGTTCGACGCTCGTTTGCGCGTAGGGGTCGGGCCAGCCCGAGCCCGGCCAGAATTTCGGTTTCGCGCGCTTCCATGGCCTGTCGCGTCGGCTTCGCTGGTTTCGTGGTCCCAGCCCTGGGCGTGCAAGGTGCCATGCACCAGCAAGTGCGCGTAGTGCTGGGCCAGCGGGATCTTCATTTCCTTGGCTTCTCGGGCCACCACTGGCGCACACAGCACCAGATCGGCCATCACCACCGGTTCGATGGCGTAGTCGAAGGTGAGCACGTTGGTGGCGTAGTCTTTCTGGCGGTAGCTGCTGTTGAGCGCCTGGCCTTCTTCGGTGTCGACGATGCGCACCGTGATTTCGGCATCGCCGTCGAGCGCGTGGCGGATGCAGCGGGTCACAAAATGGCGGGGCAGGGCGGCGCGGTGGGGTGCGGCATCGGACAGTGCGCCGAACTGCAGCGACAGGCTCAGGGCGGGCAGGGCCATGGCATCAGGCTTTCTTGGCGGCGGCGCGGGCGCGTTTCACGGGTGGCGCTTCGTCGGCGCTGGGCGAGCGGGCTTCGTAGGCGTCGACGATGCGGGCCACCAGCGGGTGGCGCACCACGTCGGCGCTGGTGAGGCGCGACATGGCGATGCCGTTCACGCGCTTCAGCACGCGCTCGGCGTCGATCAGGCCGGAGAGCTGGGTGCGGGGCAAATCGATCTGGCTCACGTCGCCGGTGACCACGGCCTTGGAGCCGAAGCCGATGCGGGTGAGGAACATCTTCATCTGCTCCACCGTGGTGTTCTGCGCCTCGTCCAGGATCACAAAAGCGTGGTTCAGCGTGCGCCCGCGCATGAAGGCCAGCGGCGCGATTTCGATCTGCTGGCGCTCGAAGGCCTTGACCACCTTGTCGTAGCCCATGAGGTCGTGCAGCGCGTCGTACAGCGGGCGCAGGTAGGGGTCGACCTTCTGGCCCAGGTCGCCGGGCAGAAAGCCCAGCTTCTCGCCCGCTTCCACCGCCGGGCGCGTGAGCACGATGCGTTGCACCGCGCTGCGCTCCAGGGCGTCGACCGCGCAGGCCACGGCCAGGTAGGTCTTGCCGGTGCCGGCCGGGCCGATGCCGAAGGTGATGTCGTGCGTGGCCATGTTTTCCAGGTAGCGCGCCTGGGCCGGGGTGCGGCCCTTGACCTCGCCGCGCCGGGTTTGCATGGCCAGGGCGTCTTCGCCGTCGGCGGGCATGGCGGTGTCGCCGCTGAGCATGAGCTGCACGGTCTCGGCCGGAATGGGCTTCTTGGCCATTTCGTACATGGCCTGCAGGGTTTCCAGCGCCTGGTTGGCCTTGGCCTTGGGGCCGTCGATGCGGAACTGCTCGAACCGGTGCGCCACCTTGACCTGCAGGGCCGCTTCGATGCTGCGGATATGGCTGTCCATGGGGCCGCACAGGTGGCCCATGCGGGTGTTGTCGGGCGGGGAGAAGGTGTGTCTGAGGATCAAACCGATAATCCAGTGAATGGGGCCTTGATCAGCGGGGCCCGAACGCGCACAGAAGGAATACCCGCGATGATAGGCAAGTTGACCGGCACCCTGCTGGAAAAGAATCCCCCGCAAATTCTGATCGACTGCCATGGTGTGGGCTACGAGGTCGATGTGCCCATGAGCACCTTCTACAACCTGCCTGCGGTGGGGGAGCAGCGTGTCGCTGCTGACGCACTTTGTGGTGCGCGAAGATGCGCAGATTCTGTACGGCTTTGGCACGGCGCGCCGAGCGCGAAGCCTTTCGCCAGCTGGTCAAGATCAGCGGCGTGGGCCCGCGCACGGCGCTTGTCGGTGCTGTCGGGCATGAGCGTGGCCGATCTGGCCCAGGCGGTGACGGCGCAGGACAGCGCGCGCATCGTCAAGGTGCCGGGCATCGGCAAAAAGACGGCCGAGCGCCTGCTGCTGGAGCTCAAGGGCAAGCTGGGCGCCGACATGGGCTTGCTGGGCAGCGCTGCGGCCGTGGGCGATGCGGCCAGCGACATCCAGCAAGCCCTGATGGCGCTGGGCTACAGCGAGAAAGACGCGGCGCTGGCGCTCAAGGCCTTGCCCAAGGATGTGGGGGTGAGCGAGGGCATCAAGCTGGCGCTGAAGTCGCTGGCGAAATAGCCGGCGCCGCAGAGCGACAGCTTGGGGGCAGCGACCCGCGCAGCGGCGGAGCGTGGGGGCTCAGAGACTGCCGCCGGGCCGCCCCAAGGCAGGTCAGCCCCCTCGGGGGCAGCGACCCGCGCAGCGGCGGAGCGTGGGGGCTCAAGACTGCAGCGCCGGGCCGCCCCAAGCCAGGTCAGCCCCCTCGGGGGGCAGCGACCCGCGCAGCGGCGGAGCGTGGGGGCGCAAGTCTACATCGCTTCGCGCACCAGGCGCCCGTTGAGCGCCTGGGTGGGGCGGGCGTTCATGGGGAACAGGTGGGCAAACAGCTTGAGCTGATCGCGGCTGACGGTCATGGGCTGTTTCATCACCAGCCACAACACGCCTTCGGTGCAGGGCGGCGTGGTGAGCGAGCCGATGAACTGGTAGTAGCGCTGGTCGACCGGCAGCATCTGGTTCATGTCGATCAGGCCGGCCGGCAGGCCCACGCGGTCCTGCATGTCCAGCGGCATGCGGGTCCAGACCTGCTCCACCACGGGGTTGGCAGTGCCGGGGTCGATCAGCACGGCCACCACGGCGAGCTGGCCTTGGTCGTTTTTGTGCACCAGGTGGGCCACCATCGAGAAGCCCTTGTAGTTCACCTTTTCTTCCGCCGGATGGTGGAAGTGGAACTGGACCAGCTTGTAGGCCGATCCGCGCACGTAGAGCGTGTTGTCGCCTTGCAGATCCACCTGGATGGTGTGGCCGTTGTTGACCACGCTGCCGCCGCTGGGGCGGTAGTCGAACCGCAGCACTTCGGCGGGGCCGGGCATGGCGTCGGTTTCCGTGATGTGCACCGGCGACTGGCGCTGGCCGGTGTCGCAGGTGCTGAACTCGGGTTTCATGCTGCCCCAGTTTTGCGGACCGGTGTCGCCGTCGTAGGTCCAGTGGGCCTCGCCATGGCCGCCTGCGGCGGCGCCGTGGGCTTCGGGGGCGGCGTGCCCGCTGAGCACGGCGGCGCGTGCGCGGATGTAGTCGCGGCTGGCGGGCGAGGCTTTGACGGGCGGGTTTTGGCCTGGCTCGCGGGCGCTGTGGTGGCCGTCCGCCGCCGACGCGGCGCGTGTGTCGACTGGGCGTGGAGGCGATCACATGGTCGCCGATGCGCAGCGACACCTGCCGCCGTCTGGCCGGCGTGGCGTTCGATCACGGCTTTGAGGCGTGCTGATGGTGTCTTGCCCGCTGGTGGGCTCGGCTGTGGCTTCGGGCGCGGCGTGCGCCGGTGGCATGGGCCGGTGCCGCTGGGCGGCCGGTGCCGGCGGGCTCCGTGGCCTGGTTGCCGCGCCAGGCTGAGCGGCGCGTGGCCGCACGACCAGGCGCATGCAAGGCGAGCAGCGCAGCGGCCGGGCGCAGACGGGGCGGCGGACGAGGGATGGCTTCATGGCGGTGGTCCTTGGCATGGCGGGGCAGGCGGGCGAGTGGCATGGAGCCCCGCCTCTGCCTCGTTTCATCGGCAGGTCGGCGGGTCAACTTGAACGCGGGCGCCTGCAGCGGGTTGTATAGTTCGGGCAGTCGATCGGCAGCCGCCTGCCGCGCTTTGACGGCAGGTGAGTGCCCCGATCCTGCGAGCCCGCCTGTGACCATTCAGACCGACGATTTCGCGCCCGCGCCCCGCAGTGGTGTCGGCCGCGGCCGTGTCGCCCAAGGAAGAGGCGATCGAGCGCGCTTTGCGCCCCAAGCTGCTGGACGAATACGTGGGCCAGCAAAAGGTGCGCGAGCAGCTGGAGATCTTCATTGGCGCGGCCAAGAAGCGCGCCGAAGCGCTGGACCATGTGCTGCTGTTTGGCCCGCCGGGCCTGGGCAAGACCACGCTGTCGCACATCATTGCGCAGGAGCTGGGCGTGAACCTGCGCCAGACCAGCGGACCGGTGCTGGAAAAGCCCAAGGACCTGGCGGCGCTGCTGACCAATCTGGAGCCCAACGATGTGCTGTTCATCGACGAGATCCACCGGCTCTCGCCCGTGGTCGAGGAAATCCTGTACCCCGCGCTGGAGGACTACCAGATCGACATCATGATCGGCGAGGGCCCGGCGGCGCGCAGCATCAAGCTCGACTTGCAGCCCTTCACCCTGGTGGGCGCCACCACCCGCGCCGGCATGCTGACCAACCCGCTGCGCGACCGCTTCGGCATCGTGGCGCGGCTGGAGTTCTACACCGCCGAAGAGCTCACCCGCATCGTCAAACGCAGCGCCGGCCTGCTGCAAGCGCCGACCGATCCCGAAGGCGCTTTTGAGATCGCCCGCCGCTCGCGCGGCACGCCGCGCATCGCCAACCGCCTGCTGCGCCGGGTGCGCGACTACGCCGATGTCAAGGGCGACGGCCGCATCACCGCCGACATCGCCAACCTTGCGCTGACCATGCTCGATGTGGATCCGCAGGGCTTTGACATCATGGACCGCAAGCTGCTGGAGGCCGTGATCCACCGGTTCGACGGCGGGCCCGTGGGGCTGGACAACATCGCCGCCAGCATCGGCGAAGAGCGCGACACGATCGAAGACGTGATCGAGCCCTATCTGATCCAGCAGGGCTATCTGCAGCGCACGCCGCGCGGGCGCATCGCCACCCTGGCGGCCTACCGGCACCTGGGCGTGACGCCGCCGCAGTCGGGGGATCAGCTGTTCACCGAAGCGGGTTGACTGGAACGCATGCCTGACCAGACCGATCCGGGCGAACGCTCCACCGCGCGCCTGTACCGCGCCGCGCTGGGCGAGGCGCTCGGCCGAGCGCTACCTGCCCGTGTTTGCGCGCTTTGACGACCAGGGCATGGCCGGACCTGCCTGGAACAGCGCCGCGGCCCTGTTCCACCTGGGCTGGTTGGTTGCACCACCGTCTGTGGATGCCGCTGGCGGGCTGCGCTGGCGCTCGCCGCCGCGCTGGCGCTCGTCGTGACCGGTGCTGTGGCAATTGGCGCCCGGCTGGCCGACCGGCATCAAGCTGGGGGGCTCGCTGGCCATGGCGCTGTGTCGCGATGCTGGTGCCGGGTCTGTGGGGCTCGGCCTGGCTGCATGACGCGTCTGCGCCAGCGCATGATCGCCGCGGTCAGGCGCGCCCCCACGTTGGACGGGGCCTGTGAAGCGCTGAGCGCAGAAGCCCGCGACCGGCAGCGCCGCAACACCTGGGGATTGGCCGGTTTGCTGGGTTCCGGGGTGTTGGTGGCCTTGCTTTGGCTGATGGTGCCATGGGGCAGTTTGAAGGAGCCAGAGGCACCTTATCGGTCGAAATCTGTCGAGATCGTCACCACGCCGGCCTCCCCATCGAATGCGCCCACACCTGGGCGTGATGAGGCGGTGCATGCTGAACCTTCGAAGGCGGTCGAAACCGCTGTCGTTGATGCCCTGGCGGATCAGGACGCCAATGCAGTCGAAACCGCCGCCCTGGTGGCACAGGCGAGCACCCCTGCAGCCCAAGCTTCATCAGACCCCATCGATGGCGCTGTGAACGTGCGAGGGGGCGATGCGCCCGGTGCTGGCGCTGGGTCGGGTGGGTCGCTTGCTGTCAACCATGGCGCTGGGGAATTGCAAAAAACGGTCAAGCCTGTCGCTTCGCCAGCCACCCCACCACCGTCGTCGGCCATGCGGTCTTCCGCAGCGCCGGGGCCCAGGCCCTCCGACTCAGACAAGCTCGCTGTCGAAGAGCAGCTGGATGCAGCAACCGAATCGGCCATGCAGCCAGCGCCCATCGGCGACGCGAAAGTGCGACCTTTTACCAACGGGTTCGGGGTCGCCGTCGGTATGTTCTCGGTGATGGCCAACGCTGAGCGTGTCGTTGCCAAGCTCAAGGGTGCAGGTCTGCCCGTGGTGAGCGATACCGTGGCCTCATCGCGAGGCGATCTCACAAGGATTCGGGTCGGGCCGTTTCAGCGGCGCGAACAAGCCCTGGCAGCTGCAGCAAAGGTGCGCGCGTTGGGTTTGGATGCCAAGGTGTTTGCCCCATAAAGGCCGATCCCGCTGCTTTGGGCTGGCGGCTGGCTGTTGTCTTGCCGCGCCGGCATCTGATCAGGGCGCTTCGGACTTGAGCGAAACGCCTTGATCCATGTGGTGTGGTGCAGGCGACAAGCCTCGACGCTGGCTGCGCAACAGGCCCATCACGATCAGGCACTGCGCTGCGTAGTAGGTGCCCAGCACCCAGACCGGGTCGTGGGGCACGGGGACCACGAAGCGGTTGATGGCGAGCGTGGCGTCGCTGACCATGAAGCACATCGCGCCGGCCGCCACCAGGCGCGACGGAGCATCGGCCAGGAGGACCGCCCGTCCCAGTGCCACCGAGCCCATGGCCACGATGGCCACGATGTAAACGGCCACGGGCAGGCGCAGGGCCTCTGGCAGCCCATTGCTCCACAGGAACACATAGAACGCTGCGCCGATCACGGCGCAGGCCACCCAGGCAGGGCGCGAGGCGAACACCGGTGCATCCTGGCGAAACAGCACCAGGTAGGCCAGATGGGCGAGCAGGAAAGCGACCAGGCCCGGTATGAAGAAACCTTCGAGCATGAGGAACACATCGCCAGCCAGTGCGCCGACGAGTGCGGCGATGAGCCAGGGCGAAGGGTGCGCGGTTGGCTTCGGTGTGAGTGCCAGTGCGCCGCGACGGCAGCCAATGCGAGCAGCATGGTCAGGGGTTTGAACACCCAGTGCCACGCCAGCAGGCCGGTGGCCGCGGTGGCCATGGACAGCGCTGCGCTTTCGATCATCAGGGCTTCCAGACATGGTGATGCGGTTCTGCAAAACAGCGCCCAGCGTCCACAGGCCCGCCAGCAAGCACCAGCGAACCACACGGCGCTTTGCCACAGGGGCCAGTCGTCGGTGAACCACAGAAAGACGCCCGCGCCGGTCAGCAAGAGGCCAAATTGCAGTGCTGCGAAGCGCCGAACCGCCGCCGCGACCGGAGGGGCGTAGCGCTGCACGCTGCTGGATGTCAAAGGGCGCCTGGGCGCCCGCGCGGCCATCTCGGCCGATTGCCAGCCTGGGGGCTTGAACCACACCCGCAATTTGTCGCGCCAGCGGCGAGCCTGCCGGCTTTCGCGCCACAGCGCGGCGTACACCTCGACGTTGGCCCACAGCGGATCCCAGCTGTTGAGCGGGCTGCGGGTGCCGTAGACGCAGGGCTCGTCGGTCGTCTTCAGTCTTCGAAGCTGCCAAACAGGTGGTCCCACAGCATGAAGATGCCGCCGTAGTTTTTGTCGACATAGCGGTCGTTCACGGCGTGGTGCACGCGGTGGTTGGAGGGCGAGGCAAAGACGCGGTCAAACCAGCCCAGCGGCCGATCTGCTGGGTGTGGATCCAGTATTGGTAGAGCAGGTCGATCAGGCCGACCACGCCGAAGACCAGCGGCGGCACGCCCGCCACGGCCATGGGCAGGTAAAACACCCAGCCGAAAAGGGCGCCGCTGCTGGTCTGCCGCAAGGCGGTGGACAGGTTGTAGTCCTCGCTCTGGTGGTGCACCACATGGGCGGCCCAGAACAGGGCGCAGGTGTGGCCAAGGCGGTGGTTCCAGTAGTAGCAAAAGTCGTAGAACACCAGTGCCACCAACCAGCCGATGGGCGAGGTCCAGAAACCGTTGTCGGGCATGCAGCGCAACGTGCCGAACACGGCGGTGTAGATGCCAAACCGCAGCGCCACGGTGAACACAGCGCTGATCTGGCTGAGCATGCCCAGGCCGATGCTGGTCAGCGCGTCGTCGAAGCGGTAGGTGAGGTTGCCCGCGCGCGCGGCCCACGGCGAGCTCGATGGCGATCAGGCCGAAGAACACGGGGGTGGCGAGAACGATGATCTGGCCGGGTGTCATGTTGCCAAGGTGCTGAATTCAAGCCAATGCGCCACGGGCGTCGATGGCGATGATGCGTTCGACATGCCCCCTGCGCAAGCCACCGCGCACGCCGATGTAGAAATCGTGCAGATTGACCGTGGGGTCGCAATGGCCCGGGATCAGCCAGACCGTAGTGCCCAATTCGGGTGGCAGCTCGCCTGACGTGTCGGGTGCAGCACGCCATGTTCGTCGCCACCGTTGGCGAACCGCAGCCCAGGCGGGTGCGCCACCTGCGGCAAACCGCTGTCGATGGCGTGGCTCTTGTGACCCGCGTCGCACACCGCATGGGAGCTGGAGCGGCTCATCACCTGTGATTTGACGAAAAGCGCGTGTTCGAACGGCGGCGCGTTCGGGTCGGCTCTGGTTGGCGGCGTAGTCGGCGTCCATGAACAGGTAGGAGCCCACCTGCAGCTCACCCCACAGTCCGCTGCCGGCTTCGCGCACGAAGCTGCCCGTGCCGGCGCCAGTGATCAGGGGCACTTCAATGTCGGCCGCTTTGCAGCTGGCTCACTGTCTCGCGCACCCGGGCGGTAGCTGTCGCCAGAGCGGCGTCGCGTTCGGTTGCCGAGCGCAGGTGTTGCGCAGCGCCGTGGTAGGCCTGCAAGCCGGCGAACCGCAGCGCGGGGTGCTGCCGAATCTGGTGAGCCAGCGCAACCGCCGTCCGGCGAGGTCGCACGCCGCAGCGGCCCTGACCGACGTCGATCTCGACAAAAACATCGATGGCGTTCAGGCGGTCAGCCTGGGCTTGCTGCAACGCTTGCGCAAGCCGTTCGATGCCCAGCGCGCTGTCGACCGCGATGGCGAATCGGGCGGTGGCAGTCGTGGACGGCCTGCGGCCAGCCGGGCCAGCTTGACCGTGGCGAGCACTTCGTTGGTGATGTAGATGTTGGTCACCCCGCCTTGCGCCAGCGCCAGCGCTTCGTCGATCTTTTGCACACAAACGCCCACCGCGCCCTGCGCCATTTGCAGCAAGGCCAGCTCGGCGCTCTTGTGGGTTTTGGCATGGGGGCGCAACTTCAGGCCGTGGGTCAGGGCGAACACGGCCATGCGCGGCCAGGTTGCGCTCCATGGCGTCGAGATCGATCACCAGCGCAGGGGTGTCGATGCAGGCAACAGACTGTCCGACCCAGCTGTTCGCAAGGGCCAGGCGTTGGCTCGCGCCGAAGGAAACGGGTTCAGGTGGTGGATTCATCCAGAGTGAGCTCCGGGGGCTTCGCTTTGCAGGTGGCCGGTGTCGGCCCAGCCCACCAGGCTCAGGCCTTCGGGCGACCAGAGCAGACGGTTGATGGCGGTGTTGGTCAACTCCCAGCTGCGCGGGGCTTGCAGTTCGAGGCGGGTGGCGGCGCGGTAGAGGATGTCGAGCACGCCGCCGTGGGCCACCATCAACATCTGTTCGCCGGGGTGGCGTGCGGCCAGTTCGGTCACGGCGGCCACCACGCGCGCTTGCAGCTGCAGCAGCGACTCGCCCCCGGGCGGTGCGAAATCGGGCACCCGTTTGCGCCAGGCCAGCGTTTCCTCGGGAGAGCGGGTTTCCAGCTCTTTCCAGGTTTGGCCTTCAAATTCGCCAAAGCAGCGTTCGCGCAGGCCGACGTGGCGGGTGACAGGCAATCCGTGGTGCTGCGCGACGGCCTGCGCGGTAGCGCTGGCGCGGCTCAGGTCGCTGGCGTAGCAGGCGGCAATGGCTTCTTCGCTCAGCGCCTGTGCCAGCTGTGTGGCCTGCCATTGGCCGTGGGCATTGAGCGCGATATCGGTGTGGCCCTGGATGCGGGTGTCGCGGTTCCAGGCGGTTTCGCCGTGGCGCACGGCGAGGATTCGGGTGACCTGCAAAGCGGATCCTGTGGTGGAGAAAAACAGGCTTCACTGTATCGCTTTGCCATGTGTGCGCAACTGATCTGGAAAAAGCGCTCATATCCAACGGTGTGCAATGCCACGAATGGCGTCAGAATAGGGCATGTCTCAGAGAGCTTTGCCTGTGACCGACGAAAGCGCCTTCGCATCGTTGTTCAATTTTTTGCCCATTGGCGCTTACCGCAGCACGGTGGGCGGTCAGATGTTGCGCGCCAATCCCGCGCTGGTGCGCCTGAACGGCTATTCGGACGAGGCCGAACTGCTGGTCGGCTGTCAAAGACATTGCGCACGAATGGTACGTTGACCCGGGTCGGCGCGAGGTGTTCCTGCGCGCGCTGGAGCGCGATGGCTTTGTGCGGGGTTTTGTCTCCGAGATGTGCCGCCACAAGACGCGCGAGCGCATCTGGATCAGCGAAAACGCGCACGTGGTGCGCGACGCGCAGGGCCAGACCCTGTTCTTCGAGGGCACGGTCGAAGACATCACCGAGCACGTCCGCATGCAGGCAGGCGCTGCGCCGAAGCGAAGAGCAGCTGCGCCTGATCACCAGCCAGATTCCGGGCATGGTGTATGTGTTGCACCTGGCGCCGGATGGCCAGCGCACCTACCGGTATGTGAGCCCTGGTATCCGCGACATCTATGGCCTGGAGCCTGAGGCCGTGCTGCACGATCCCGAGCTGGTGGCCCGGTACCGGCATCCCGACGATGTGCCGCTGCTGGAAGCAGATCTGCGAACGATCTTGCGGCGTCCCCGGAGCCCTTGGGCGGTGAGTTTCGGATCGTGTTGCCCGATGGCGAGGTGAAGTGGGTGCTGCGCCGTTCGAGCGTGGTGTCCTGCGACGCTCAGGGGCCATTGCGGGTCGGGGTGTTGCTCGACATCACCGACCGCAAAGAGGCCGAGGCCGCGTTGTCCGAAAGCGAAGCCCTGTGGCGGCTGGCGATGGAGAGCGCGGGTGACGGGGTCTGGGACTGGAATCTGAAGACCGGCGAAGAGTTCGTCTCGGATCGCATCAAGGCCATGTTTGGCTATGACGAAGACGATCGTGTCGAGCGTGGCCGATGATCTGGATGGCTCGAACCCACCCCGGACGATCTGCCGAAGATGCAGCGCGATCGGCAGGCCCACTTTGAGGGGCGGACGCCGGTTTACCGCAACGAGCACCGGGTGCGCTGCAAGGACGGCAGCTGGAAATGGGTGTTGTCGCGGGGCGTGGTGATCGCGCGCGACGAGACGGCAGCGGCCTTTGCGCATGGTCGGCACCCACACCGACATCACCGACCTGAAAATGGCCGAAGCCCAGCAGCGGGTGCTGGAATCCCAGCTGCGCGAGGCGCAGAAGCTGGAAGCGATCGGCACCCTGGCTGGCGGTGTTGCACACGATTTCAACAACCTGCTGGCGGTGATTCTGGGCAACCTGACGCTGGCCCGCGAAGACGTGGGCCCTGACCACCCTGCGCTGGAGAGCCTGAACGAAATCGACCGTGCGTCGGTCAGGGCGCGGCATCTGGTGCAGCAGATTCTGGCGTTCAGCCGCCGCCAGGCCCAGGAGCTCAAGCACCAGGCCCTGCAGCCGCTTGGTGGAAGAGACGCTCACCATGATGCGCTCCTTGCTGCCTGCGGGTGTGCAACAGACCGTCCGATCTGACGACCGAGCCTTTGCTGGTGCTGGCCGATGCCACGCAGGTGCAGCAGGTGCTGATGAACCTGTGCACCAACGCCTGGCAATCCATGGACGGGCGCAGCGGGCAGCATCACGGTGGGTCTGCATGCGGTCGCCGTCGATGCCGAGCAGGCGCACCGGCTGGGTGGCATTCCGGTGGGTGACTACGCCTGCCTGAGCGTGGCAGACGACGGGCCGGGCATGGATGAGGCCACCCAGCAACGCATTTTTGAGCCCTTCTTCACCACCAAGGCGCCGGGCGACGGCACGGGTCTGGGGCTGGCGGTGGTGCATGGCATCGTGAAAGCCCACCGGGGGGCCATCGAGGTGCACAGTGCAGCCGGGCGAGGGCACGCGGTTTGATGTTTACCTGCCGCTGTTGCCCAGCGCTCGTGTCGGCGATTCGGCTCGAGACGCGGATGACGAAATCACGCTGGCCAGGCCGCTTCAGCCCAAAGGCCGGCATGTGGTCTACATCGACGACTACGAAGCCATGGTGTTTCTGGTGGGGCGGCTGTTGCGCAAAGCGGGGCTACGAGGTGAGCACCTTCACCTCGGGCGAAGATGCCCTGGCCTGGATGCGCAGATGAAGCGGGCGCGGTGGACCTGGTGGTCACCGACCAGAACATGCCCGGCATGTCGGGCGTGGAGGTGGCGGCCGAGGTGCAGCGCTTGCGCCCGGGTTTGCGCACCGTGCTGATCTCGGGCCATGTCAGCGACGCGTTGCTGGCGCAGGCGGCGGCGGTGGGTGTGCTGGAAGTGATGGCCAAGCAAGACAGCATGGCCGAGCTGGGCGAGGCCATTCGCGAGATGCTCGATACCGCTGGTGCCTTAGGCAAGGCTGAGCCGGCTTCGAGCCTTCGGCATGGCTGCGATGCCCGGCGCCGATCGGCTTCGCCAGGGCTGGGCTCAGCGCGGCACGTCGAGGTTGACTCTGGCGTACGCCTTTGGGTGGCGCGGGAAATCCTTCGAGCGCGGCGCTGACCATGGCGCTCCACAGCGCGGGCGTGCTGTTCCAGCGGCCATCGTGTGCGGCGCTGGTTTCATAGACCACCTGCCCGGTCGGCCGCATCCCGGATGACCAGGCGTGACTGCGGCGCAGGTGGTAGGGCATGCTCCGAGCGCAGCAGCCAGGGGCTCCACATGCACGCTGCCGTAGCCCACGCCCACGCCGATGTGCACCTGGCGTGTGCCAGCCGAACCGCGCCCTCGTCCCAGGGGTCTTCCCAGGGCGCACGGGGCAGGCGCTGGTGGTCGGCGCTGACCTGGACGCGTCCAGGGGCGCGCTTGCTGGCATCGGCGGCGGGTGTCCAGCCCAAGGGTGCCAGTGCCGTCTTGCGGCCAGCGATTCCAGCTCGGTCTGCCGATTGCGCCGCCGTGCCGCTGGTCTGGGAAGGCAGGCGCTCGAAGCGGTAGGTCTGAGGTGGCGCGGGAACGGCCGCTGCGTGCCGCCCGAGGCGGCTAGCGCCGTCGGTCCAGCGGGCAAAGCTCTCCACCCGGTTGTCGACCCGGTACACCCCGGCGCAGCCGGCAGAGCCGACGACCAGCGCCAGATGCAGCCAGGGCCGGTGCGAAGCGGGTTTGAGAGGCGGGCGAAGGCGCATGGGCTGCTCCTGGATAGCGGTGCAGGCGGGCCGTGCCCGCCAGGAGCAGCCGGTCAGTGCGCGGCGATGGGTATGACCGTGCGTGCGGCGTTTCGTTCCCCGGCGTGGGCTCGTCGCCGTCTTCCAGCCAGGCCGGATGTCGAGCGCAGCGCGGGCTGGCTGCGCCAGGGCACCGGTTCGTCGTCAAAGGCCTTGTCGCCGTCTTCGCTGGCTTCGCCGGTGGCGCGGATGGTCTGGAAGGGGTGCAGGTCGCGGTCCATCAGGTGGCTGGGCACCACGTTTTGCAGCGACGCAAACATGTTGTCCAGGCGGCCCGGGAAATTTTTTGTCCCATTCGCGCAGCATGTTGCCCACCTGCTTGCGCTGCAGGTTTTCCTGGCTGCCGCACAGCGTGCAGGGGATGATGGGGAATTCGCGGATCTCGGCCCAGCGGGTGAGGTCGTTTTCGGCCACATAGGCCATGGGGCGGATCACCACATGCTGGCCGTCGTCGCTCACCAGCTTGGGGGGCATGCCCTTGAGCTTGGCGCCGAAGAACATGTTGAGCAGCAGGGTTTGCAGGATGTCGTCGCGGTGGTGGCCGAGCGCGATCTTGGTGGCGCCCAGCTCGCCGGCCACGCGGTACAGGATGCCGCGGCGCAGGCGCGAGCACAGGCTGCACATGGTCTTGCCTTCGGGGACCACGCGCTTGACGATGGAGTAGGTGTCCTGGTTCTCGATGTGGAACTTCACGCCGAGCTTGGTCAGGTAGGCCGGCAGGATGTCCTCGGGAAAGCCTGGCTGCTTCTGGTCGAGGTTGACCACGATCAGCTCGAAACTGATGGGCGCGCGGGCCTGCAGTTTTTGCAGGATGTCGAGCATGCCGTAGCTGTCTTTGCCGCCCGAGAGGCAGACCATGACGCGGTCGCCTTCTTCGATCATGTTGTAGTCCACGATGGCGCGGCCCACCTCGCGACACAGGCGCTTTTCCAGCTTGTGGTTTTCGTGTCGGATTTTGTCGGGGTTCATGATCGGATTTGCCTCAATAGCTGTGTGACGGCCACGTGCCAGCCGTGTCATTGTACCAGGGATGCCGCGGAACTGGCTTTGCCTGGCCGCAGGTATCGCCCCCTGAGGGGGCGGCGCTGAATGGTCGGCGCGGGGGCGGGCGCTCTTCCACGGGGTCACCAGCTGCCGCTTTCCATGCGAATCGCCACTTCGCAGTCTTCAAAAATTTCCAGCTTGGCGATCTTCACGCGCACGCCCAGCACGCCGGGCAACTGCAGCAGGCGCCGGGTGAGCTTGCCGATCAGGCTTTCCAGCAGGTCCACATGCTCGGCGGTGCATTCGTCGATGATGATCTGGCGCACCTTGCGGTAGTCGAGCACCTGGCTGATGTCTTCGTCGTGCGGGCGCAGGGGCTGCGTGCCCTGGTTGAGCTCGGCGTCGACCTGGATCGGCTGCGGGCCCTGGCGCTCTTCGTCCAGGATGCCCAGGTTGGCGTTGAAGCGCAAGCCGGTGAGCGTGAGGATCTGGGTGCCGGCCTGGGGGTCGATGTGGTGGGTGTCATGGTGTGGGCGCGCTGTTGGGCATCAGCGAAAAATCGCGCTCGAAGCGCATGAGGTGCTGGCCGCCATCGACCAGCAAGGTGGTGCCGGTGATCGATCCGGTTGGTCAGCGCAAAGAGCACGGTGGCCGCCACGTCTTCGGGGGTGGAGGAGCGGCCCAGTGGCGACTGCTGGTGCAGTTCGGCGAACTGTTGATCGCTCAGCATGTGGCTGGTGAGCGTGAGGCCGGGCGCCACGCCGACCACGCGCACCTGGGGCGCCAGCGCCAGCGCCAGCATGGTGTTGGCCGCTTCCAGTGCCGCTTTGGACAGCGTGTAGCTGAAGAAGTCGGGGTTCATGTTCCACAGCTTCTGGTCCAGCAGGTTGACCACGGCGCCCTGGCGGTCGCTGGCGCTCAGGTGGGCATGCAGGGCCTGGGCCAGCAACACGGCGGCGCCGGTGTTGGCGCGCAAATGGGTTTCCATGGCTGCGAAGCCGAAACTCTCTGCGCTGTCGTGTTCAAAGGTGGAGGCGCTGTTGACCACGGCGTCGACCTGGCCGAAGTGTGCGATCACGGCGGGCAGCAGGGCGCGCACACTGGCTTCGTCGCCCAGATCGGCGAAAAACGGCTGCGCGCTGCCGGCGCGGCCCGTCAGCGCGTCGCAGTCGGCGGCGGTGTGCTGCGCCTCGGCGGCCGAGTGGCGGTGGTGGACGGCCACGTTCCAGCCCGCGCGCGCCAGGGTGAGCGCGATTTCGCGGCCCAGGCGTTTGCCGGCGCCGGTGACCAGCGCGGTGCGCGGGGCGGCGTCGGGGCGAGGCGGGGGAGGTGAGGGCCATGGGAGACAATCGGCGGGTGAATACCGAACCTGTGAGCGAACCGTCGAGTTTAACGAACGCCCTGCTGGCGCGGGTGCAAGAGGCCATCCGCGGCGTCGGGCGGCTGGTTGCCCTTTGACCGCTTCATGGCCATGGCCCTGTACGAGCCGGGTCTGGGCTACTACGCCAACACCACGCCCAAATTTGGCCATCTGCCCCAGGGCAAGGACGGGCAGGGCAGCGATTTCGTGACCGCGCCCGAGCTGACGCCGGTCTTTGGCCACACGCTGGCCCGCCAGGTCGGCCGAGGCGCTGACTGCCACCGGCACGCGCGAAGTGTGGGAGTTTGGCGCCGGCAGCGGTGCGCTGGCCTTGCAGGTGCTGGATGCGCTGACCGCCCTGGGCCAGAGCGCCGAGCGCTACACCATCGTCGACCTGTCGGGCAGCCTGCGCGAGCGGCAGCGGGCCACGCTGGCCGCGCACGCCGATGTGGTGCGCTGGGTGGATGCCTTGCCCGAGGCCCTGTCGGGCGTGGTGCTGGGCAACGAGGTGCTCGACGCCATGCCGGTGCAATTGCTGGCCCGGGTGCAGGGCGCAGTGGTTCGAGCGGGGTGTGGCGCTGGATGACGACCAGTGCCTGCAGTGGGCCGACCGGCCGACCGAGCTGCGCCCGCCTGTGGACATCGAGGGCCCGCAGGACTATCTGACCGAAATCCATCCACAAGCCGAGGCCTTTGTGCGCACCCTGGCCGAGCGCCTGCAGCGCGGCGCGGCCTTTTTCATCGACTACGGTTTCCCCGAAGCCGAATACTTCCACCCGCAGCGCCACATGGGCACGCTGATCTGCCACCGGGCCCACCAGACCGATCACCAGCCGCTGGCGGACCTGGGCCTCAAGGACATCACCGCCCATGTGAACTTCACCGGGGTGGCGCTGGCCGCGCAGGATGCCGGGCATGTCGGTGCTGGGCTACACCAGCCAGGGGCGGTTTCTGATCAATTGCGGGCTGATCGATGTGGCCCGGGATGCCGGGCCGCGCGAAAACGCGATGATGCAAAAACTGCTGAACGAACACGAGATGGGCGAGCTCTTCAAGGTGCTGGCGTTTGCGCCGGCCGCGAGTGCGGCCGGCTGGGCGCCCATGGGTTTCAGCGCCGGTGACCGCACACACCGATTGTGAAACACCCCTGCGCCGCTTCGCGTCACCCCCTCAAGGGGGCGAGCGCTGGCCGACTTCGATGCGGCAAAGCCGGCCCTGGCGGTGCCCTCGGGTTGGCGTTTTGTCGGTGCTTCAAGGGCCATGTGGTCTTTCATGGCCGGTTTTGAATGGGCCAAAACCCATGATCCGCTGGATGATCGTCATTTTCCTGGCCCTGCTGCTGATCAGCTGGTTCACGCCGTTGTTGCACAGGCTCGGCTTTGGCAAGCTGCCGGGCGATTTGCGCTTCAAGGCCTTCGGGCGCGACTGGTTCATTCCGCTCACCACGACCATTGTGTTGAGCTTTCTGGCGAGCCTGATCGGCCAGCTGATCTGAGATCGGAGCTGGCTTGCATACCCCGTGGGGTGTCTTGAAATTGAGCGTCTGCGCCGTCATCTGAGGGTGTATCTTCCAGGAGTCTTCCGCCATGTCCACCGATCCATTGCACATCGTTTGCCCCCATTGCCACACCACCAACCGCGTCGCCGCAGCCCAGCTGGGCGCGGCGCCCGATTGCGGCAAATGCCATCAGCCCCTGTTCACCGGGCACCCGGCGGCGCTGGACGAAGCGGCCTTCGAGAAGCACATCGCCCGCTCCCAGGTCCCCGTGCTGGTGGACTTCTGGGCCCCCTGGTGCGGCCCTTGCCGCATGATGGCGCCGGCCTTCGAGCAGGCCGCCAAAGAACTGGAGCCCGCCATGCGGCTGGCCAAGGTCAACACCGAAGAGGCGCAGCAACTGGGCGCGCGCCTCAACATCCGCAGCATTCCCACGCTGGCCCTGTTTGTGAACGGCCGCGAAGTGGCGCGCCAGCCAGGCGCCATGGGTGCGGCCGACATCGTTCGCTGGGCCCGGTCGCACGGGTCTGAGGCCGACGGTCCTCCATTCGCACCCTGTTTCTGGTGCAGGCGGGCCCCGCACTGGCCGTTTGACTCTGCACCCGGGCAAGCGGCGTGCGCGGGGGCTCAGCCGTCACTGGCGGGTGTCTGAGGCACGGTGTCGAGGCTCGTGCGTCCGTGGCCACACTGCCGTTCGCACAGGCCTAGGGTTTCTCCCGATTGGTGTCATACATTAATTAATGAAAAATTAATGGCTTCCGGCGTGCATGTGCGTTCACGGACCCCACCCCATCAGGCTGCAACAGGCCTCAATCGGAGACTACTCACATGAAATTGAACAACTTGCTGGTCGCAGCTTTGGCTGCCTGCTCGGTATCTGGCGCTATTGCAGGTGAAGTCGAAGTGCTGCACTGGTGGACCTCGGGTGGCGAAGCCAAGTCGGTGGGCGAGCTGAAGAAAATCATGCAGGCCAAGGGCCACACCTGGAAAGACTTCGCCGTGGCCGGTGGTGGTGGCGACGCCGCCATGACCGTGCTGAAGAGCCGTGTGGTCGCGGGCAACGCGCCCGCCGCTGCCCAGATCAAGGGACCGGCGATCCAGGAGTGGGCCAACGAAGGCGTGCTGGCCAACCTGGACGCCACGGCCAAGGCCGAGAAGTGGGACAGCCTGCTGCCCGACGTGGTGGCCGACGTGATGAAGTACAAGGGCAACTACGTGGCCGCACCGGTCAACGTGCACCGCGTGAACTGGATGTGGGCCAACAGCGCCGTGCTGAAAAAGGCCGGTGTGACCAGCACGCCCAAGACCTGGGACGAGTTCTTTGCCGCCGCCGAAAAAGTCAAGGCAGCCGGCCTGATTCCGGTGGCCCACGGTGGTCAGAACTGGCAGGACTTCACCACGTTTGAAGACGTGGTGCTGGGTGTCGGTGGTGCCAAGTTCTACCAGGACGCCCTGGTCAAGCTGGACCAGAAGGCCCTGACCAGCCCCACCATGACCAAGTCGCTGGAAACCTTCCGCAAGATCAAGAGCTACACCGACCCGGCCGCGCCTGGCCGCGACTGGAATCTGGCCACCGCCATGGTGATTCAGGAAAAGGCGGCGTTCCAGTTCATGGGTGACTGGGCCAAGGGCGAGTTCACCGCCGCTGGCAAGGTGCCGGGCAAGGACTACATCTGCGCGGCCGCACCTGGCACGGCCAACGCCTACACCTTCAACGTCGACTCGTTCGCCATGTTCAAGCTCAAGGACGCCACCGCTCAAAAGGCCCAGGCCGATCTGGCCGCCGCCATCATGGGCACCGAGTTTCAGGAAATCTTCAACCTGAACAAGGGCTCGATCCCGGTGCGCCTGAACATGTACATGGACAAGTTCGACGATTGCGCCAAGCAGTCGAGCAAGGACTTTGTGGCCACCTCCAAGTCCGGCGGTCTGGTGCCATCCGTCGCCCACGGCATGGCCATCAGCCCTGCCGCCGAAGGCGCCATCAAGGATGCCGTGAGCCAGTTCTGGAACGACGACAGCATCACGGTGGCCGACGGTGTGAAGAGCATCGCCAAAGCCGCCATGACCAAGTAAGGGTCGTCCGGCAGCTTGCTCTGGCCGCTGTGAACAACCCCGCCCTCCTGGCGGGCGGGGTTGTTTTTAGGTGTCTCTATGAAATCCGTTGAAAACATACTTGCCCAAACTGGTGATCGCGCCCGGGTTCGTGCTCGGCTTTGCCTTCATCTACGGCTTCATGATCTGGAACGGCGTGTTGTCCGTGACCGGATCGCGCATGCTGCCCAACTACGACAACTTCGTGGGCTGGAGCAGTACGTGCAGCTGTGGGAAATGGACCGCTGGTACGTCGCGCTCAACAACCTGGGCATCTTCAGCGTCTTGTACGTGGGTGGCTCGATGGCGATCGGCGTGTTCCTGGCCATCTTTCTGGACCAGAAGGTGCGTGCCGAAGGCCTGTTGCGCACCATCTACCTCTACCCCATGGCCTTGTCGTTCATCGTGACCGGCACCGCCTGGAAATGGATTCTCAACCCCAGCCTGGGGCTGGAGAAGCTCATGCACGACCTGGGCTGGACCAGCTTTCACTTTGACTGGCTGGTGCAATCCGACACCGCCATCTATTGCGTGGTGATCGCGGGCATCTGGCAGTCGGCCGGATTTGCCATGGCGCTGTTTCTGGCCGGCCTGCGCGGCATCGACGACAGCATCATCAAGGCCGCCCAGATCGACGGCGCCTCGCTGCCGCTGATCTACTGGCGCATCATCCTGCCCATCCTGCGCCCGGTGGTGTTCTCCACCGTCCTGGTGCTGTCGCACCTGTCGATCAAGAGCTTCGACCTGGTGATGGCCCTGACCAATGGCGGCCCGGGCTATGCCACCGATGTGCCGGCCACCTTCATGTACACCATGAGCTTCACCCGCGGCCAGATCGGTCTGGGCGCTGCCAGCGCGACCATGATGCTGGCCACCGTGGCGGCCATCGTGGTGCCTTACCTCTACAGCGAATTGCGAGCCAAGCCCCATGACAGGTAGAGAATCCCCCTGCGCCGCTTCGCGTCTTCCCCCTGCAGGGGGGACGCACCCTGTGGCCTGGCGAAGCCAGTTCCACGGGTGCGCTGGATCAAGCCTTTGCACTTCGGAGGCGCCACATGACCGCCAAACACCTCACTTTCGGGCGTGTCGTTCGTCTACGGCGTGCTGCTGGTCGCCGCCTTCTTTTTCCTGGTCCCGATGTACGTGATGATCGTCACGTCGCTCAAGGACGCCGAGCAGATTCGCATCGGCAACCTGCTGAGCCTGCCCACCGGGCTTCAACCTCGAGTCCTGGCAACTGGCCTGGTCTTCGGCGTGTACCGGCGTGGACTGCCGCGGCCTGAAGCCCTACTTCTGGAACTCGGTGAGCATGGCCGTGCCGGCGGTGCTGATCTCCACCGCCTGGGGCGCCATCAACGGCTACGTGCTGAGCATGTGGAGATTCCGGGGCAGCGAAGTGCTGTTCGGCTTCCTGCTGTTTGGCGTGTTCATGCCGTTTCAGGTGGTGCTTGCTGCCCATGAGCCAGGTGCTGGGCTTCCTGGGCCTGTCCAGCTCGATCGCGGGCCTGGTGCTGGTGCACAGCCTGGCCGGCATGGCGGGCACCACGCTGTTCTTCCGCAACTACTACACCGCCGTGCCGCGTGAACTGGTGAATGCCGCGCGCATCGACGGCGCGGGCTTCTGGCGCATCTTCTGGCGCATCGTGCTGCCCATGTCCACGCCCATCATGATGGTCACGCTGATCTGGCAGTTCACCAACATCTGGAACGACTTCCTGTTTGGCGTGGCCTTCAGCGGCGCCGACAGCAAGCCCATCACGGTGGGCCTGAACAACATGGCCAACACCACCAGCAGCGTCAAGAGCTACAACGTCGACATGGCCGCCGCCATCATCGCCGGCCTGCCCACCATGCTGGTGTACGTGCTGGCCGGTCAATATTTTGTGAAAGGTCTCACGGCTGGCGCCGTGAAAGGGTAAGCAACATGGCATCTTCACTGCACATCGCAGGCATCCGCAAGGTTTTCGGCAAGGGCGACAAGGCGGTCGAGGTTCTGAAGCGCATCGACATCGATGTGGCGCCCGGGCGAATTCCTGATCCTGGTCGGCCCGTCGGGCTGCGGCAAGTCCACCCTGCTCAACATCATTGCGGGCCTGGAAGAACCCACCGAAGGCGAGCTGCTGATCGCCGGCAAAAACGTGATCGGCATGCCGCCGGCGCAGCGCGACATCGCCATGGTGTTCCAGAGCTACGCGCTGTACCCGACCATGACCGTGGCCGACAACATCGGCTTTGCGCTGGAAATGCGCAAGGTGCCCGCTCGAGGCGCGCAAGAAGCGCATCCAGGAGGTGGCGGTCATGCTGCAGATCGAGCACCTGCTCGACCGCCGCCCGGCCCAGCTCTCGGGTGGCCAGCGCCAGCGCGTGGCCATGGGCCGGGCCCTGGCGCGCGATCCGCAGCTGTTCCTGTTCGACGAGCCGCTGTCCAACCTCGACGCCAAGCTGCGCGTGGAAATGCGCGCCGAAATCAAGCGCCTGCACCTGCTCAGCGGCATCACCACGGTGTACGTGACCCACGACCAGATCGAAGCCATGACGCTGGGCAGCCGCATCGCGGTGATGAAAGGCGGCGTGCTCCAGCAGATCGGTGCGCCCGACGAAATCTACCGCCGCCCGGTCAACATGTATGTGGCCGGTTTCATCGGCTCACCCACCATGAACTTCATCGACGGGCGGGTCGAGAAAGCCGGCGATCATGGGCGTTTCGTGTTCGATGGCGGTGCGCTGGACATTCCTTGCCCGCGACGTGCCCGAAGTCGTGCTGGGCCAGCGGCCCGAGCACATTCACCTGGCCGACGATGCGCCGTGGAAAGGTGAAGTCGTGCTGGTGGAGCCCACCGGCGCCGACACCTACGTGGTGGTCAAGACCTCGGTGGGTCTGATCACGGTGCGGGCCCCGGCCAACACCAAGATCAAGATCGGCGAGCAGACCGTCGCATGACCGTCAGCGGCCGCCACAACAACTGGTTTGACAAGAAGACCGAAAAGCGCATGGCGGACGATGGACGCGCACCACGAGCCCTGAGTGCCTGTGGTGCCCGGTGGCGCTGCACCGCTCAGGCCCGGTCAGGGCAGGTGAAGCGCCACCCGCAAACCGTGTGGTGCCAGGGCTTGCACGCTGGCCTCGCCGCCGTGGCGGTGGGCGATTTCGCGCACGATGGCCAGGCCCAGACCGCAGCCGCCAGGCAGCTGGCTGCCGCGCCAGAAGCGCTGAAACACGTGGGCCATGTCGTCCTGGCTCAAGCCCGGGCCGTTGTCTTCAACGGCCAGGCTGGCGCCGGCAGGTCGTTGCGCTCGACCCGCAGGGTGATCGTGCTGCCGCGTGGGGGTGTAGCGCAGCGCGTTGTCGATCAGGTTGGTCATGGCCTCGCGCAGTTGCAGCGGCATCGCCTTTCAGGAGCAGGTGATCGATGCCTTCGTAGCCCAGGTCCATGCCGGCGGCCAGGGCGCGGGGCGTCCACTCGCGGGCCACGTCCCGGGCCAGCGCCGCGAGGTCCAGGGCTGCGCGGCGCACCTGGCTTTCGCTGCGGGCCAGGGTGAGCAGCTGGTGCACCAGGTGGGCACTGCGTTGTGCGCCGGTGTGCACCTTGGCCAGCCGCTCGGCCAGCGCCGGGTCGCTGGCTTCTTGTTGCGCCAGTTCGACCTGGCTGATCAGGCCGGCCAGCGGCGTGCGCAGTTGGTGGGCCGCATCGTCGAGAAAGCGCTTTTCCTGGTGAACGCTGCGTTCGACCTCGTCCAGCAAGCCATTGATGGCCTGCACCAGGGCGTGCACTTCGCTGGGCGCCTGCGTCATGCCGATGGGCGACAGGGCATTGACCGACCGGTCTTCCAGCTGGGCGGTCAGGCGGGTCAAGGGGCGCCAGACCCCGGCGAATGCCGCCGTACACCAGCAAGCTGAGCAAGACGCCCAGCGGCCAGCAGGGGCGCCAGCATGTCGGCCACCAGTTCGCGGGCGATGCGCTGTTGGACCGCCAGGCTCTTGCCCACCTGCACCCGCAGGGTCTGCGGCGCGTCGTCTTCGCCGTAGTCGACGTCCAGGGCGACGATGCGCAAGGGCTTGCCATCGACCTCGCTGCGGTACAGGACAGGGGTACCCTTCGATGCCGGTGGGCACGATGTCGGGTTGCGGCAGGTTCTGATTGCCGAGCAGGAACTTGCCCGGGCGGCGAAGACACCGTGTAGCTGACCCGGTCCTTGGGGTCTTGCTCCAGCACATCTTGTGCCGCGCGCGGGAAATCGATCAGCAGGCCGGAGCCAATGGGTTTGACCTGGCGGGCCAGTGCGCGCACCGATTGCGTCAGCGACTGGTCAATGCCCTTTTCGGCGTACGACAGCGCGATGCGGTAGGCCAGTGCGCCGCCACCCGCCCACAACACCAGCTGCGGCAACAGCAACCACAGCAGCAGCTGGCGGCGCAGCGACTGGCCGGACGGCGGTGTTCATGGGCGGCCGTGTCTTCCAGCATGTAGCCCAGGCCGCGGATGTTGCGGATGTTCAGGCTGGAGCCGGTCAGCTTGCGGCGCAGCCGGTGCACATACACCTCCAGCGCATTGGACGCCACGGCGCCGCCTTCGCCTGGCCTCGGACTGCCAGGCCGCCAGCACGTCTTCGCGGCTGACCACCTGGCCGGTGCAGCGCACCAGCAGTGCCAGCAGCTCCCATTCGCGCTGGGTCAGTTCGATGGCGCTCTTCGCCCAGCCAGGCCCGCGGCACGATGGGGTCGATGCGCAAGGCGCCTGTGGCGGTCTGGCTGGCGGGGCTGCTGCGCGCCGAAGGCGGGCAGGCTGGCGCGGCGCAGCATGGCCTGCAGGCGCGCCAGCAACTCGTCGCGGTTGAACGGTTTGGTGAGGTAGTCGTCGGCGCCCGCGTTGAGGCCGGCGACCCGGTCCTCGACGCCGTCCCGGGCGGTGAGGATCAGCACCGGCAGCGCGGGCAAGGTCTGGCGCAAGCTGCTGCAGCACGGCCAGGCCATCGATCTTGGGCAACCCCAGATCCAGCACCACGCCGTCGAAGGCCTTGCGTGCTGCAGCCGCTCCAGGGCCACCTCGCCATCGTCTGCGGTGTCGATCACGTGGCCCGCCTGGGTGAGTTGTGCGCTCAGGGCGTCGCGCAGCAGTTCGTCGTCTTCAACAATCAGTAAATGGGCCATGGCGCAAATTATCCGGCTTTTGGCGGCAGTCGCCATGGCCGATGTCTCAGGGTTGGCGCTCAGTTGTTGCACGGGAAAGGCGGGCGCCTTGCCGTCCCGGTCCTGGCCCGCGTAGACCGTCATGTGGGGGAAGGGGATTTCGATGCGCGTGCTCGTCGAAGGCGGCCTTCAGGCGTCGCAGGTACTCGCGCTTCACGCCCCATTGCTGCTGCGGCCACGCAGCGGATGCGGCAGCGGATGATGACCGCCGAATCGTCCCAGCGGTCGACGCCGGCGATGTCCAGATCGTCCTGGATGCGCGCGGCGAATTTTTCGTCGGCGCGCAATCTGTGCGGCCACCTTGCGCATCAGCGGCCATCACCTCGTCGATGTCTTCCCGGTAGGCCACACCGATTTCGAACACCGCATTGCCAAAGCCACGGGTCATGTTGACCACGGTGGTGATCTGGCCGTTGGGCACGTAGTGCACCGCGCCCTCGTAGTCGCGCAGCCGCACGAACCGCAGGGTGATTTCTTCGACCGATGCCGGAGTGGCCGTCGACCTGCACCACGTCGCCCTGGCGGATCTGGTTTTCCAGCAGCAGAAAGAAGCCGGTCACAAAATCCTTGACCAGGCTTTGGGCGCCAAAACCCACGGCGAGACCCACCACGCCGGCCGCGCCCAGAATGGGCGCCAGCGACACGCCCAGCTCGGCCAGCACCAGCATCACCGTGATCAGGCCGACGATCACCGAACTCAGGTAACGGAACACACGGCCCAGGGTTTCCGCCCGTTTGTTGAATTCAGGGTCGTTGACGCGCGCTGCGACCCGGGTGCGCACCCCGCGAATGAGCCGGCCGACGATCATCAGCACCAACCAGGACACGAAAATAATCGCAGCGATGCGCAGGGCGGTGAAGGCCAGGGCGTCGAATTCGCCCAGCCATTGACCGAGGGTGGAGGTGAGGTTTTGCTTGTCCAAAAATGGCTCCTATGAAGGGGTGGGTTCGGGTTTTTGACGCGAGCTCACACCCGGTTGAGGCAATGTTCGCCAGAGACCCTGGGTCGCGCAGATCGCCGGGTGACGCATGGTGGCGCGCGGCGGGTGCGAAGGGGCTTGGGTGGGACGGTTCCGAAGTGATTCGCCAAGGCGGTGCTGGCCTGTTGGCATCGAACTTTCGGGAGACCCATCATTGAGGCGAGAAAACCAGGGCGCGGGTGGATAGAGTTTTGCTCAACGCCTGGGACTGGATTCGGCAATCGAATTCGGGGGTAGACCTTAGCAGAGTGTTTACGTCCCTGCCTCGCGCAAGGACTCTGTGTGCCCGCGTATCTGCGGTCTCAGTTCTTCAATGCGTTTACCCGCGCGCTGTGCACCATCTTCGCGATGTCGGGCCCGCGCTTGCCCTGCTGCATGGCTTCCTGGGCGGCCGAGGCGGTGTCCACTGTGAGCACGGTTTTCAGCGCGTCGCTGAGCCGAATCGCTTGCGGATAGGGGTTGTCTTCGTGCCCGAGCCGACCGCGCGCGTCACATTCGCAGGCCTGAAGAATCTCGTCAAAGCGCTGCGGGCGCCGGATGGCATCGCAGCGCTCCAGCAGCCGCACGGTGGCTGCTGCGTCCAGATCGCCGCTGCGGTGCAGGTTGCCGTGCTCGCGGGCGACCACGTCGGCCAGCTCGCGGCACTCTCGGGGTACGCGCCAGCGTTCACTCACGCGGTGCAGCAGCTCCACGCTGCGCTGTTCGTGGCCGATGTGGCGCGGCAGCACATGGGCAGGGGTGGTGCCCTTGCCCAGATCGTGGCACAGGCAGGCGTAGCGCACCGTCAGTGGCGCTCGCAGCCTCGCGGTCATGTCCATCACCATCATGGCGTGCACGCCGGTGTCGATCTCGGGGTGGTAATCGGCGCGTTGCGGTACGCCCCACAGGCGGTCCACCTCCGGCAGGATGCGCGCCAGCGCGCCGCATTCGCGCAAGACCTCGAACATGCGGCTGGGGCGCTGCTCCATCAATCCGCGCGAGAGCTCCTGCCAGACGCGTTCGGGAACCAGATGGTCTGCCTCCCCGTGCGCCACCATGGACTGCATCAAGGCCATGGTTTCGGGCGCCACTGTGAAATCGGGAAAACGCGCCGCAAAGCGGGCCAGGCGCAGGATGCGCACCGGGTCTTCCTCGAAAGCCGAGGTCACGTGGCGCAACACCCGGTCTCGCAGATCGCGCTGGCCACCGTGGGGGTCGATCAGCTGCGCTCGCCCGAGGTCATCGGCCTCATCCGCCGCCACAGCCATGGCATTGATGGTGAGGTCGCGCCGCGCCAGATCGTCTTCCAGTGTGACGCCGGGTTCGGCGTGGAAGGCGAACCCGTGGTAGCCGGGTGCGGTTTTGCGCTCGGTGCGTCGCCAGCGCGTATTCCTCGCGGGAATGGGGGTGCAGAAACACCGGAAAATCGCGGCCCACGGGCAGGTAGCCCTGGGCTTGCATCTGCTTGCGGCGCTGGCGCCCACCACCACCCAGTCGCGATCGCTGTGGGCGGATGAGGGTGTCGCTGCGGCTTGTTGCAGCAAGGCGTCGCGCACCGCGCCGCCCACGAGATAGATGTCCATGCGCCGAGTGTAGGGCAGGGGTCCTTTACCGGCCCAGCCGGTAAGGCTCTTCGAAGTCCAGAAAATCGTGCTCGGCCAAGGCGTCTTCGATCCAGGCGCGAACGCCCGGCGCGCGCGCCACGCGCTCCACATAGGCCGCGAGGTCGGCGGGCAGCGGCAGCCCGTAGGTTTTGATGCGCATGCAGATGGGTGCGTAAAAAGCGTCTGCGATGCCGAAAGCGCCAAACAGCAACGGTGCGCTGCCGTCGGGCAATCTTGCTCCGGCTGGGCCGCCAGCAGCTCGTTCCACATGCCGCACAGGCGGGCCATGTCGGCGCGCACGCCTGGCTGGTCGCGCCAGATCAGGCGCCCGGTGTCAGGCAAGCTGGCCTCGATGTTCATCGGGCAATGGCTGCGCAGGGCAGAGAAGCCGCTGTGCAGCTCGGCGCAGACGCTGCGTGCCCTGGCGCGGGACTGAGGGGGGCTTGGCCACAGCGTTTTCTCAGGAAATTTTTCTGCCAGGTATTCGGCGATGGCCAGCGTGTCCCAGACGGCGAAGCCGTCGTCGACCAGCACCGGCACCTTGCCCAGTGGCGAGACACCTTGCAAGGTTTTCTTGAATTCCGAACCTGGCTCGAACGAGTCGAAGCGCACCATGGACTTCTTCGAAAGGGATGTCCGCCTGTTTGAGCAGCACCCAGGGCCGCATGGACCAGGATGAATAGTTTTTGTTGCCGATGTAGAGCTTCAAGGCCATGGGGTTCTCCAGAAAAGGAGCCCCATCCTATAACGCAAGGGCGCGCAGATTGATGCTCAAAAACACGCGGTTTGATGCACCGCTGCCAGATGCGTGCCATCTGCAGTGTGGCGACTTCGGAAAAACCGTTACGCCACGCTGGGCACCCTGCAAGCTCAGGCGTAGCGCTCGAGGATGCGGGTGGAACGCTCCACTTCGCGCAGGGTGTCGCCGCCCTCGTCTGAAACCGAGACCGCCTCCATCACCGAGCAGGCCATCATGCGGTAGAAGGCCTTGTCCATGGCTTTGCGTGCGGCCGACATCTGCTGGGCCACGTCTTCGCAGGGGCGCCCCTGTTCCACCATGTCGATCAGGCCGCGTACCTGGCCTTCGATGCGCTTCAAGCGGTTGATCACATCGCGCTGGTGTTCTGAACGGTAGCTCGACGCAGCCGCTGGCACGGTGGTTTTGGCAGCGGGTTTTGCGGAGGTTTTTCGCGCGGCGGCGCGGGGTGCTTTGGTGGCCATGGGGTGTCCTGTGGATGGTTCTCAGTGCCCAGTTTGCCAAAAAACACGTGCAGGTGCGGTTGATCCTGTCAATTGATCGCTGTTCATGCACTCTGATTACCCTACCCCCTAGGGTAGTCACCAATAACGCGTGCAGCCGTGTGGGCTAACTTTGCACGTGAGGTGATTGGGCGATGTTCCGATTGCGAACCTTTCTCTTGCGCACCCAAGAAGAACTCTTCCATGCACATCGTCAAACGTATTTCACTTCGGCCTGGCCCTGGTGGCCAGCTGTTTGCACGCCACCGGTTGCGGCACCATTTCCACCATGGGCAAGCTGGAAGATGGCGCTGGTGCAGAGGCGTCACGCATGTGGGACCGCTGGATCGAGGGCAAGGGCGACATCGCCGTGGCCACCACCTGGGAGCGCAAGGTCAAGCCCGGCCTCACCGGTGAAGACGTTGAAGCAGATCCTCAAGCTGGTGGCGGTCGAGCGCAACATGCGCGACGTGGGCACCCTGCCCCTGTCCAAGGAGCTGGAGGCGCGCTCTGGCAAAAAGGAAAAGCTGCTGACGGTCTACTCCTTCTGCAGCCCGGACACGGCCCGCAAGATGGTGGACTTCAGCCCGCACATGGCGGCCTACCTGCCTTGCCGTGTGAGCCTGGTGGAGCACGATGATGGCTCCCTGTGGCTCTACACCCTCAACATGGACATGATGGTCAAGATGGGCCGCAAGCTGCCTTCGCCGCTGAAGGAAGAGGCATGGGCAGTGCGCGAAACCATCTGGCAAATGATGGAGCGTGCCTCCACGGGCGCTTTCTGAAGCGTCATCCCGACAGTACAAGACCCATACAACACCGAGGAGACACTTTATGAAACACACCACCAGCGCTTTGCGCATCGCGACCTTGCTGGCTCTGGGCGGCGCATGCTTGCCTGCCCAAGCCACCGACGGCTACTTTCCCCACGGCTTTGGGCTGAAAGCCAAGGGCATGGGTGGCGCAGCCACCGCCTGGCGCAAGACGGCTTCGCCGGTGCCAACAACCCGGCGGCCTCGGCGTTCGCCGGCAACCGGTTTGAAATCGGCGGCGACATCTTCATGCCCGACCGCGAAATGTCGCGCACCGGCACGGGCGGCATGCTGGACGTGTCGGTGCGCAGCGACAAGCGGGCGTTCCTGGTGCCCGAGGTCGGCTACAACCAGTCGCTCTCCGACACGCTGTCTTTCGGCGTCACGGCCTACGGCAATGGTGGCATGAACACCACCTACCCTGGTGGTCAGCTCAACTGCGGCTACGGTCCTGCCAATGCCCTGTGTGGTCAGGGCAAGCTGGGCGTCGACCTGATGCAGTTGGTGGTGGCACCCACCCTGGCCTACAAGCTGCACGAGCGCCACAGCGTCGGCGTTTCGCCCTTGCTGGTGTTCCAGATGGTTCAAGGGCTACGGGTCTGGAAGGCTTTTCGCAGATGTCGATGGACGCCAGCAAGCTCTCGGGCAGTGGCTACGACACCAGCCAGGGCGTGGGTGTGCGTCTGGGCTACATGGGGCAGTTGTCTGACGCTGTGACGCTTGGGCGCGTCGTATTCGCCCAAGGTCGAGCATGAGCCGGTTCAAGGAGTACGCCGGTCTGTTTGCCAACCAGGGTGAGTTCGATATCCCGGCCAATGTCACCATGGGCGTGGCGGTGAAGGCGACACCGGCGGTGACGGTGGCCGCCGACTACCAGCGCATCGACTACGGCAAGGTGCCTGCGATCGGCAATGCCGCAGCGACGGGCCGCTGGGCGGCACACCCGGGTGGCGGTTTCGGCTGGCGCAACATCGACGTGTTCAAGCTGGGTGTGCAATGGCAAATGAGTCCGACCGTGACCTTGCGTGCGGGCTACAACCGCAGCGACAACCCGGTGACCAGCGCCAACATCACGCCCAACATCGTGGCGCCAGGTGTCATGACGTCGCACTACACCCTGGGTGCGACCTATGCCATGTCGCCCACGTCCGAGCTCACCTGGGCCTTCATGTATGCGCCGCGAGTGACGCGTCAGCGGGCCGTCGATGCTGGCCGGTACCGAAACCGTCAGCATGCGCCAGAGCTCCCTTGGGCTTGCAATGGGGCATGAAGTTCTGAGGGGTCGCAACGCAATGGGTTTCTGCGAAGATCTCGCCGCTGGAGCGTGTTCAGCTTCTGCGGCTTTCGCCGCGTCGCTTCTGCGTGTCCCCGGATCGGCAGGTTGCTGCGCGCGATGCCGCGCAGGTAGGTGGGGGCGATGCGGTGCACGCTGGCCGGACGAATGCCCAGGGCCTCGAGGTCGGGCAGGGCGCCGCTGGCGACGTTGTCGACCGACATCGCGTCCAGGTTGTCGCGGCTCATGAGGGGCTCGCCAGGGGCCAGCTCCATCAGCATCGCCTGCAGACTGGCCCAGTGCCATGGGCAGCGGCACGATGGGGCGTTGCCGGCTGCCGTAGCGCCCTGCGACGCGAACCAGATCGGCCAGCGTCATGACATCGGGACCCACGCATTCGATGACCGTTTGCCCCACGGTGTCGCTTGTGCAGGCTTGCGACCACCGCATGGGCCACATCTTCGACCCACACCGGCTGGAACCGGGCATGGGCCCCGGCCAGTGGCACCACCGGGAAACATCGATTGCAACTGGGCGAACAGGTTGAGAAAACGGTCGCCCGCGCCAAAGATCACGCTGGGTCGCAACACGGTCAGGTCCAGCCCGCTGTCGCGCAGCACCGCTTCGCCACGCGCCTTGCTGCGCTGGTAGCGGGAGGGGCTGTCGAGGGCCACGCCCAGTGCGCTGACATGCACCAGCCGGCGCACACCGCTGGCAGTGCAAGCGCTGGGCCAGCTTGGTGGGCAGCGCGACATGGGTGTGCTCGAAAGCCGCTTCGGTGCCGTGCAGGATGGCCACCAGATTGACCACCGCCTGGTGGCCCGGCAGCAAACGTGCCAGCGCAGCTTCGTCGTGCACCGTTGGCCTCCACCACGGTCAGGCGCGGGCAGGTGCTGCATGTGCGAGCGTTGCTGGCGCGGCGGGTGGGCACCGTGATGCGCCAGCCCGGCGCGGTGCAGTTTTTCACACACATGGCGACCCGACAAAGCCGGTGCCGCCGAGGACCAGAACGTTGGCGCAAGGGGGTGGTCATGGTTCATGGAATTCAGGATTGGGTGCGACTCTTGGCTGGGCTGGGTGTGACAACGCCCAGGCGCGCGCGCAGCGATTGCGGTTGCCCTGTCAGCATGGCGGCGTAGTTGGTGGTGTTGGCCAGAACCTGTTTGACGTAGTCGCGGGTCTCGTCAAACGGGATGTTCTCGGTCCAGATTTCGCCAGCCAGCGCGGGTCCTTCGCGCCATTTGCGTGGGCGCCCCGGGCCTGCGTTGTAGGCGGCTGCGGCCATGGGCATGGAGCCTTCGAAGTCGTCGAGGGCGAGCTTGAGGTAGGCCGTTCCGATCAGGATATTGGTGTCGCGTTCGTTGATCTGGCTGGGGCTGGAAATCGGTCAGGCCGATCTTGCGGGCGGTCCAGCGCGCGGTGGCGGGCATGACCTGCATCAGCCCCGAGGCCCCGACCCCGAGCGCGCGTCGGTCACGAAGCGGCTCTCCTGGCGGATCAGGCCATAAACGTAGGCCGGATCCAGACCGATCTTCGCCGGCACGCTGACCACGGCTTCGCGGTAGGGCATGGGGAAGCGCTGGACGTGATCTAGCGCATCCGGCGTGCGGGTGCTGGTGTTGATGCAGCGGTCCCACAGGCTGTTCTGGCAGGCGAGTTGTGCGGCGGCGAGCAGCTCGCGATCGGGCAGGTCGACCGGGGTTGTGCAGCGCCACGGTGTAGTGCCACTCGCGCACAGCTTCGCTGCGCAAGCCCAGGCGGAACGAGGTCAGGGCGCGTTGCAGGCCGGGGTTGGCTTCGGCCGCGCGTTGCTCGTGCGGCGCTCACGGGCGCCGGCATGGGCGGCACCGTGATGGCTTGCCCCAGTTCTTCCTGGGCCAGCTGCTCGTAAAAGCCGTTGGGCGACGCGATGGAGGTGTACAAGGCTTGGGCCTGGATGGTCCGAGTCTGGCAGCCTGCAAGCGCCTGCAGGCTGCGTGCCGACCAGTACACCCAGATGGCTTCGCTGCGCTGCGCGGGCAGCTCATGGCGGCGATGGCGTCGCGCACGGCGCGCCCAGTTGCCCGGCGCGCATGCCGGCCCGGGCTTTCCAGGCGAGGTGGTCGTCGCTCATGTAGCGGTCTTGGCCGTTGGCGAAAAGGCCAAGGCATCGGTTCTGCAGGCTTCGGGCGGCCCGCATGGCCCAGCGATCCCCAGGCCCAGCTGAGCTCTTCATCGTGTCAGTTGCACCGTCCAGCGCTTGCGCTGCAGGGTCTGGACCGCGGCCGGCAAGTCGTTGGCGCCCAGCCGGATGATGGCCAGGGTGACGAGTTCCTTGGTGCGTGGGCGGATGGCGGTGATCTTGTCGTCGAGGTAGCCGCCGGGGTCTTTGACAATGGCCTTGGCGATGCTGGCCCATTGGGGGTCGAGCAGATCCGATCGCCTGCAAGGCTGCCTTGGGCTGGTTGGCTTCCATCGCCAGGCGGGCGCGCATCCATGCGGTTTCCGGCTTCATGTGGCCGCTGGTCGAGAAAAGCCTTGGCGGCGGTCGCGCAGCCGTCGTCGGCATCGCGCTGCTGCTTGCCACAGCTCGGCCGGTGGCTCGGGCCGCTTCGTCTGCGGGTTTGCGCCGGGCGGCTGCATCGAGCATCGAGGCCATAACACTGGACCTGGCGGTCGTCGTTCATGCGAAAGCGCGGCAATTCGGCCTCGAACTGGGCCCAGTTCGCGGTTTTTGCCCAGCAGCAGCAGCCAGTCGTTGCGCAAGCGGTCTTCCCAGTAGCTGCCCGCCATGCGCGCAAGTGTCGTCCCGGATAGCTGGGTGGCGCTGCCGTCTCCAGCCGGGGTTTGAGTCTCCCAGTACGGCGCCAAGGGGTTCCAGCAGATGACCGCGAACGCTGGGCAACAGGGTCGCTAGCTTGCTCCTGTCGTTGCGTTGACTGAAGGCGTCGCGCATCTCCACCAATGCGGCGTCCGCGCCGTTGTCTTGCGCCCAGGCCGCTGCCGTGCAGCATCAGCCGGCCATAATGGCCAGAGAGACTGCGTTTCATGTTGCCCTTGATGGGTATTTCCCTGATTCATGCGTTGATTATGGACATCAAAGACATCGCCCGATCGCCTCTGCGCCTTCCACCCCTGCTGCGAGTGGGCCCAAACCCGCCTGGCGAAAGCAACTGATCGAGAAGCGCCAGAACCTCGCCGATCGCAGCTTGCGCAACGATTTGCTGCAGCGCGTGTTGCGCTTCTGGCTGATCGACCGGCCCGATGCGGTGATCGGCGCCTACTGGCCCATCAAGGGCGAGTTCGATCCGCTTGCCCGCGCTGTTTCGCTGGCAGGAAGCCGGTCTGGAAGAAGACGCCAAGAGTGCCCAGCGCCACCGGAGCATCGGCCTGCCGGTGGTGAACAAGGTCGACAAGACCCTGACCTTCTACACCTGGTATCCCGGTTGCCCCATGGAGGAAGACGCCTACGGCATTCCCAAGCCCAAAGACACCGAGGTCGTGGTGCCCACGCTGATCTTTGTGCCCTGCGTGGGTTTTGGTCCGGGTGGCTACCGCCTGGGCTACGGCGGTGGTTTTTACGACCGAACCCTGGCCAGCCTGCAACCCAAGCCCTTCACCGTGGGCCTGGGCTACGACTTTGCCTGGCTGCCCGATCTGGAGCCGGAGTCACACGATGTGCCGCTGGACGCGATCCTGTAGCGACACCGGGACGATGTGGCCGAGGAAAGTAGAGCCCCCACGCTCCGCCGCTGCGCGGGTCGCTGCCCCCCGAGGGGGCTGATCCGGCTTGGGGCGGCCCTGCGCTGCGGTCGTTGCATGCCCCCACGCTCCGCCGCTGCGCGGGTCGCTGCCCTCGGGGGGCCTGTGCAGGCTGCGGCGTTGTCAGCCCCACGCTCCGCCGCTGTGCGGGTCGCTGCTCCAGCTGCGTGCGCGGCTGGCGCTGGTTCAGGGGTGTTCGGCCGTTGGCGTGGATTTCGGTGATGCGTTTTTCGCGGCGCACGATGTAGACGCCGCTGGCGATGATGATGGCCGCGCCCAGCCAGGTGTGTGATTCGGGCAGGGTTTGCCAGACCACCCAGTCCAGCCCCACGCCCCAGGCCAGGGCGGTGTATTCGAACGGGGCCACGGCCGAGGCCTGGCCGTGGCGGAAGGCTTCGGTGATGGCGAGCTGGCCGCCGAAGCCGGTCAGGCCCAGCGCCAGCAGCAGGGGCGCGTCGTTCCAGGCCACCGGCACCCAGCTCGGGCGCCGCCAGAGCGCCCGCGCCCAGGGCCACGATCACCATCATCCACAGGATCATGCTTTCTGTGCTGTCGGTGCGGCTGGACAGCCGCCCGACGATGGCCGCCACGGCGTAACAGGTGGCCGCGCCCAGCACGGCCAGGCCGCCGGCGGTCACCAGGCCTTCCTGCAGGTCTTTGCCGCGCGGCTGCAGCGCGATCAACACGCCGACGAAGCCCAGGCCGATGGCCCACCAGTGGGCGGCGGGCACGCGCTCCTTCAGCACCGGCACCGACAGGATGGTGATCAGCAGCGGCGCGATGAAAAACAGGGTGTAGGTGGCTGAAAGCGGCAGCTCGCGCACGCCGGTGGTGAACAGCGACAGCATGGCAATGCCCAGCCCGCCGCGCAAGCAGGTGCAGCGGCCAGCGGATGCGCCACACCGTGTGCCAGGCGCGCCGCCAGCTGATGTAGAGCAGCACCAGCGGCAGGCCGGTCAGGGCGCGCAGCGTGGCGATCTGCAGCACGGGGTAGCGGGCGGACAGCGCCTTGAGCACCGCGTCCATCAGCGCGAAAAAGCCCACGGCCACCACCATGGCCACGATGCTGCGCAGGTTGTTGGATGGGGGGTGGGGCTGAGGCGGACATGGAGGCTGGGGTGCAGGGGCGGCGAGTCGGGCGCGAGTGTGCCTCAGCGTTGGCAGTGGCGCAGGCACCGCGGCTCAATCCATGTGGTCCACCGTATCGGGGTCGGGCACCTCGCCGATGGCTTCCCGGGTGGCCGCGGCTTCCTGCAGCAGCCAGTCGCAAAACGCCTTGACCTCCGGGCGTTCGGGCTGGCGCGGGGTGCGCATCAGCCAGTACGCCAGCGGCGAGTCCAGCGGGTGTGGGGCAGCGGCTTCCACCAGATCGCCGTTGGCCAGGCTCTGGGCCACCAGCGGCATGCGGGCCAGCGCCACGCCTTGGCCGGTGAGTGCGGCCTGCACGATCTGGTGGGCGTAGTTGAAATACAGCCAGCGCTTGGGTGAGAACTTGGGTTTGGCAGTGTGCGCTTTGCCGTGCGCCGGTGGCGTCGGATGATGGGCGCGATAGGTGTCGAGCCAGCGCTGCCAGGTCAGCCATTCGAGGTGGCGGGTGCGGTGGGCGTCGCCGGCTTCGATCAGGGTGCGCTGGGCCAGATCTTCGATGTTGCCGCAGGGGCTTGTCCTTGCAGCAGCCAGGGGCTGATCACCGGGGTGAGCTGCTCGCCAAACAGGCGGATCGCACCGCCTGGGCACCGCCGAGGGCACGGCGTAGCGCAGCGCCAGGTCCACGTCGGCAGTGGCGAGGTCCACGGCGGTGTCTGAGGCATCGATGCGGATGTCGATGTCGGGGTGCTGTCGCTGGAAGGCTTCCATGCGCGGAATCAGCCACATCGAGGCGAAAGAGGCCCAGGTGGTGATGGCCACGCTGCTGCCGCCCGGAGCTCTGGCGGATCTGGCGCACGGCCGCATCAATGCGCTCCAGTGCCGGGCCGCTGGCGCGCAGCAGAATGGGTGCCCGCGCTGGTGAGCTCAACGGCACGGGTGTGGCGCAGGAACAGAGCGGCGCCCACCTCGTCTTCCAGTGCCTGGATCTGCCGGCTGACGGCGCTTTGTGTGAGCGACAGCTCTTCTGCGGCCGCGCGGAAATTGAGGTGGCGCGCCACGGCGTCGAAGGCCCGCAAGTGTCCGGCCGAGATGGGGCGGGAGCGGGGGTGGCGGCTGGTGAGTGACATCGAAAGGTCTTGTCTATTGATGCAGTATCCGAATCAATAGCTTAACGCTCAAAGGCTGGCAGCGCCGGGCCGAACCAGGCCTTGCTAGCGGTCGGACTTGGGCGGGGATTGGGACTCGCCGGGGTTTGCGCGCGGCGACTGGCCGCTTCCATGGCCAGCCTGGCCCATGGCGGCATCAGTGCTGGGGATTCCAACGCTTCATCCGGTGGCGTGTGGTACTGCACCTTGATGGTTTTGGCTTTGGTGACGAACTCGAAGGGCATGACCGCCCGCGGCCAGCCACTGCGGTGCAGTGGTCGGCATTGGATTTGAGGAATAGAGCTCGTCGCCCGCAACGATGGCGATGTTCATGCCGTCGACCGAAATGCCCCAGCCGCCGAACATGCGCTTGGCCACGCAAGGCCCCACGCTTGAGAGCATCTCACAGGCGTGGAGCACAAAAGGATCGGTGACGGGTTTGGGCATGGTTGCGATGGTAGGCGCAGTTCAGTGCAATCTGCAGCCTGTTCCCTGCATGGCGTTGTGGGATTCTTTTCCGGCGGGCGTGGGGTGTCCTTCCAGCGACCACGTGAGACCGGCTGCGCGGAGCAGCACGTGATGCCCCCTTGGGGGGTGAGGTGCTGAAGCGCGGCGCAGGGGTGGGACAATGCGTTCATGGCCCGTCCCCGTTCCGCCTTCCACGATCTCAAGCGCGAAGAAATTCTGGAGGTCGCAGCGCAGTGTTTTGCGCGCCAGAGTTTTCCGGCCGCCAGCATGAACGACATCGCCGCCGCCTGCGGCACCAGCAAGGCACGGCTGTACCACTACTACGAGAGCAAGGAAGCGATCCTGTTCGATCTGCTGGACCGCTATACCCAGCGTCTGCTGGCGCTGATTGGCGAAGCAGAAGCGCGGGCGCAGCGCAAGAACCTCAGCGAGCGCGAAGCCCTGAACGAACTGGTGCGCGCCTTTCTGGCCGAATACGAGAACTCGGCGACCCGCCACGCGGCGCTGGTCTCAGACACGAAGTTTCTGGGCGACAACCCAGCGCGAGCTGATCCTGAACCGCCAGCGCGACGTGGTCGCCGCGTTCACCCGCTTTCTCAAGCGTGCCTACCCCGACGCGTGTCACGCCGCCAACCAGACCGCGCTGACCATGATGCTGTTCGGCATGATCAACTGGACCTTCACCTGGCTGCGGCCGGGTGGAGCCATGAGCTACGACGCCTTTGCTGACGAGGTGGTGGCGGTTGCTGGAACACGGCCTGACCGGTGGCTCGCCGACGCCCTTGATTCCGGTGGTATCCGAGGTTTGAGATTTACGAATGCGTAATTGATTTCGTTTAGGTAAAATTTGACGCATCGCGCATTGTCGCGCCAACCCACACAGGAGATGACCCTCATGAGCAAAGCATTCGCTTCCCAGGCCGATCTGGAAGACAAGAAGATCACGTTTGAGCAACTGAGCCCCCATTGCTGGGCCTACACCGCCGAAGGCGACCCGAACTCGGGTGTCATCATTGGCGAGAAATACATCATGGTCAGCGACGCCACGGCCACGCCGGCCATGGCCCGCGACCTGATCGCCCAGATCCGCAAGATCAGCGACAAGCCGATCAAATACGTGTTGCTCACCCATTACCACGCCGTGCGCGTGCTGGGCGCCAGCGCCTACGCCGCCGAAGGGGCCACCGAAGTCATCGCCAGCCGGGGCACCTACGAGCTCATCGTCGAGCGCGGTGCGCAAGACATGCAAAGCGAAATGGAGCGCTTTCCGCGCCTGTTCCGCGGCGCCGACAGCGTGCCTGGCCTCACCTGGCCCACCATGGTGATTGGCGATGGCAAACCCGGTCGCCAAGGCAGCCTGGAAATCGATCTGGGCGGCGTGAAGGTGCAGATCTGGCACCCCGGCGCCGGCCACACCCGCGGCGACACCATCGCCTGGGTCGAGTCCGAAAAGGTGCTGTTCTCCGGTGATCTGGTCGAATACGAAGCCGGCGTCTACACCGGCGACGCCCAGCTGGAAGAGTGGCCCGCCACGCTGGAAGCGCTGCGCGATTTGAAGGCCGAATACATCGTGCCCGGCCGCGGTGAAGCCATGAAGGGCAACGCCGATGTGAACAAGGCGCTGGACTACACCAAGCGCTGGGTCACCACGCTGTTCCAGGCGGGCAAGGAAGCCGCCGCCGCCAACATGGACCTGAAAGACCGCCATGGCCCACACCCGCAAAAGCATGGACCCGGTGTTTGGCCACGTGTTCATCTACGAACACTGCCTGCCGTTCGACGTGAGCCGCGCCTACGACGAAGCCAAGGGCATCAAGAATCCGCGCATCTGGACGGCTGAGCGCGACAAGGAGATGTGGGCTGCGCTGCAGGGTTGAGCGCCTCACAGAGTCGCAAAAAAACCCCGCTCAGCGGGGTTTTTTTGTGGAGTCAGATGGGTTGCTGCCAGTTCAGGTGGCGAAACGTCCCAGTTGAAGGGTCAAGGTACCGTTGTTGCCGATGTCATTCAGCAGGCGGAGTTCGCTGGCTCCAAAGGGAGTGCCGCTGGCGTCCGTCCCGAAAGCGCGTATCTGAATCTGCACACCGGATTCAACTTCAGGCACATCGACACGTGTGACGCCGTCGAGACCGTTCGGGGACGTTGACAACGGTATCAATAGGGGTTCCGTCCAGGCCCACAAACGAGATCGTCATATTGCAATCGACCAAAGGCTTTAATGTGCCGTCCATGTCTTGTGCATTGGCACCGCATTGCACATAGAAGCTTTGGGTTTGAAACTGTTGTTCGTCCAACAAAGGGATATTCACGGTCGCCACGGTGGTGGAAGTGCTTGCACCCGAATAACGCTGCCATTGACCGCTCTGTGTCAGAACCACGGACGTTCGAGCCGTCCACTGCAGTGGGCCTTGCGTGGCCAGGTTGGAGATGAATTGACCGCCTTCAGCAGGAAGGTACCGCGTCAGCGTCGCGGTCGTTCCATCGGTCAAAGGCACGGTCATCGAAGCTTCGCAGGCTACCGGAACTCCCGAGGGCAGGGAGCATGAGACCTCTGCCACTATCGCTGGTGAACTCAGTTGAATTACCCAGTTACCGGTTGTGCCCGTGGTGGCCGTTCCCACCAGGCCGTCTGGCGTAGTGGCTGTCCATTGCACGGTAGCATTTGCTGGCATCCTTATGACCGCGGTCACGGCTGCAGGCAAAGAAGCTGAGCGCGTGAGCTTTGAGCCATCTGTGAGAGTGATTTCGGCAACGGTGTCGCAGGCTGAAACCGCACCGTCAAACCCTTGGCAACTGATGGTCATGGGTGCTGGAGGCGTTCCGCCGCCGCTTCCGGTTTGCAGGTCGCCATCCGTGTCGTCATCGATCGGAGGAATAGGGATATCCCAATTCCAGCTTGAGAAATGGCTGACCGTGGCTTGAACAGCCAAACCGGTGGCTGTCGCCACAACGGAGCCCGTGCCTTCTTCGATCCACAAGCCCTGTGCTTCATCGAAGTGCCACAACGGAATGGCTGCGCCAACCACCATCGCCGTGCCGCCAATGCTGACCGTGCCTTGTGGCAAGTCCATCTGGATGGTGGCGGTTTTGCCCGGCGCCACTTGCAGCTTGTTGCCCGCAGCGTCGAAGAAGTCCACGGTCATCATGCCGGCGCTGATCAGGTCAACCAGGTTGCCGGAGGCGTCGCGTGCGCGGCCGTTGCCGGGCATGGCCTGCAGGTCGATTCCCGAGATATCCCAAGGCGTGAGCTTCAGGGTGGCAGCGCCCATAGCGGGCATGTTGGTGGACGCGTTGACCAAGGCATTGGCAGGCAGCGTGACGCTGGCGCCGAGGTAGTTGGAGTTGATGGCCTGGGCCTCTGCAATGTTGTCGATGTTCAGCGTGTCTTTCTCAGGCATCAGCAACACCAGCAGTTGCCGTGGTTCGTCGCCTGAGGTCAGGGAGGCTCGGATCGACTGGGTCACGTAGCCGTCTTTCTTGACGGTGACCACTTGGTCTACGCCCACGGGTGCAGTATCGAGGGTGGCCAGGCCATTGGTATCGGAAGTGGCGCTGACCGATCCAACGGTCACTTCTGCACCCGGTAGCGACACGCCACCGGCGATCTGGGTCAGTACCTTGAGCTCGGTTGTGGTGGGGTCGGCGACCACATCACCGGGTGTGACAACCAGTTTCTCTGTGCTGGTGCCCACGCGTCCGGCGGTGTCGACCACGGTCAGCTTGACCTTAAACGTGCCGGCGGCGGCATAGGTGTGGGTGACCACCTTGCCATTGCCCGCGGAACCATCGCCGAAATCCCAGGCGTACGGATTTGGCTGCGTTGTCTTTGGGCTTGTTGTAGATGACGGTGGAAGAGGCGTCGAAAGTGGCTTCGACGCCGGCTTGAAGCCGGATCGGGGCTGACGCTGAAGCTCGCAATCGGCTTACAGGCGACAACCAGGAATGCGAAAAAGCTGATGAACAGCAGTTTCCACAGGCTCCGTTTTGGCATGGGGACTCCCTCGGTGATATGAATTAAATTGCTACTTAAAACCTCAATTTGGTTGAGTGTTTTGATAATTGTAATTGCAATTGGTAACAAAAATTCCACCCGCAGCGCGGGTCATGTTGCCCAAGGAAAACGCTTGCAGCCGCGGAAAACAAAAAACCCGCCGAAGCGGGTTGGTTGTAGCGCGACGGGGTTGTCCGACTGCGCCGGCCTGGCAGGAAACGTCTTGGCGCTATTTGGTGGCGTTGCGCTGTCCGTTGTTGAGTCCGTTGTGGTCGCTTCCGTGGTGGAGTCCGTTGTGCTCGCTTCCGTGGTGGTCTCTTCTGTGGGCGTGGACGTGATCGAGGCCGCAGTGACCGTGATCGTCTCCGTGGTTTCACCCACCCGCCCAGCGCTGTCGATCACCTTGAGCGTCACCTCATAGGTGCCCGCCTTTTCGTAGGTGTGGGTGATGGAAGAGCCACTGCCCTTCTCGCCGTCGCCGAAAGTCCAGCGGTAGCTCACGGCCACCGTGTCTTCAGGGATGTTGGAAACAATGGTGCCCGTGCCATCAAAGGTGACCGACTCGCCGGTTTCAGGCGCTGCCGGCGTGATCTCCAGAATCGGGATCGGGATGCAGCCAGCAAGCGAAAAGACCAGTGCACCGGCCGCCAATGCTTTGAGCAGCAACCCGCCCAGGCGGCGAGGGGAGGTGGATGAAATGGTGGTGTTCATTGGTGTGCGATCCCTGTCAAACAAAAACTGGCTCAGGCTTCATTGTGCCTCTTGCCAGCATCTTTGCACAGTCACAAGACATCGTCATGACGCCACGCGCATGAGTGAACCATGCCTTGGGAGCTTTTCAGTCGGTGATCGAGGCAAGGAACTGTTGCAGCTCGGGCGTTTTGGGCTGGCCAAACAGCTCGGCGGGCGGTCCCATTTCATGCACCCGTGCCCTGGTGCATGAAGATCACGCGGTCGCTCACTTTGCGGGCAAAACCCATTTCGTGGGTCACCATGAGCAGCGTCATGCCTTCTTCGGCCAGTGATTCCACCACCCGCAACACCTCGCCCACCAGTTCGGGGTCGAGCGCGGAGGTGATTTCGTCGCACAGCAGCACGCTGGGTTCCATGGCGAGCGCCCGCGCGATGGCCACGCGCTGCATCTGTCCGCCCGAGAGCTGGTCGGGAAAGGCGTCGAACTTTTCAGCCAGGCCCACGCGCGCGAGCAGTTGGCGCGCTTTCGCTTCGCCAGCGGTGGCGTCGGTTTTCTTGACGAGGCTCGGCGCCAGCATCACGTTTTGGCCCACCGCTCAGGTGGGGAAACAGGTTGAAGCTCTGGAAGATCATGCCGACGTGCTGGCGCAGCTCGCGCATGGCGGCGGCGTTGCCGTGCAGCAGGGGCTGGCCGTCCACGCTGAGGGCGCCCGCCTGGAACGTCTTCGAGCCCGTTGATGCAGCGCAGCAGCGTGCTTTTGCCCGAGCCGCTCTTGCCGATGATGGCGATCACCTCGCCGGGTTGCGACCTGCAGGTCGATGCCCTTGAGCACCTCGTTGCTGCCGTAGGACTTGCGCAGTTGCTGAATGTCGACCATGGGACGGTGGCAGTGGTCGAGGCGATGGTGGGCTTGGCGGCGGTGTCAGCGAGGCGCATGGAGTTTCCTTTCCAGGCGGCGCGCGGTGAGGCTCACCGGGAAGCACAGCGCGAAATAGAGCAGTGCCACGCAGCTGTAGACGAGGAAGGGTTGGAAGGTGGCGTTGGTGATCATGGTGCCGGCCTTGGTGAGTTCGACAAACCCGATCACCGAGGCCAGTGCCGTGCCTTTGATCACCTGCACCAGAAAGCCCACGGTGGGTGCGATGGCGATGCGCGTGGCCTGGGGCAGGATGACGTAGCGCAGCTGTTCGCCGAAAACTGAGCGCCAGGCTCTGTGCCGCTTCCCATTGCCCTTTGGGAACGGCGGCCACGCAGCCGCGCCAGATCTCAACGAGGAAGGCGCTGGTGTAGAGCGTGAGTGCGACGGCGGCGGCGATCCAGGCCGAGGTGTCCATGCCGAACAGCGCGAGGCCGAAGTAGGCCAGGAAGAGCTGCATCAGCAGCGGCGTGCCCTGAAAGAGCTGCACGTAAGGCGCTCACGGCCGGCTCGCGCACCGGGCCAGCGCGCCGTGCGGGCGCACGAGCAAGACCAGGCCCACGAGGCCGCCGCCGATGAAGGCGATCAGCGACAGCGCGACCGTCCAGCGGGCGGCGAGCAGCAGGTTGCGCAAGATGTCCCAGAAGGAGAAATCAACCACGCCGGCCTCCGAAAAGATAGCGTGGCCCGGCCCAGTTGAGCAGGCCGCGCACACCAATCGACAGCACCAGGTAGATGCCTGTGGCGACGATGAAGGCTTCGAACGCGCGGAAATTGCGGCTTTGGATCAGGTTGGCCGCATAGCTCAGCTCTTCGGTCGAAATCTGCGCTGCACACGGCCGAGCCGAGCATCACGATGATGATCTGGCTGGTCAGCGCGGGCCAGACCTTTCTGAGTGCTGGCGGCAACACCACATGAACGAAGGTCTGCAGCGCGGACAAGCGCCAGGCTCGCGGCCGCTTCGAACTGGCCCTCTGGGCGTGGCCTCGATGCCCGCGCGGACGATCTCGGCCGAATAGGCGCCGAGGTTGATCACCATGGCGATGCACCGACGCGGTCTCGGGCGTGAGCTTCACGCCCGCTGCGGGCAGGCCGAAGAACACAAAGAACAGCTGCACGATGAAGGGCGTGTTGCGGATCAGCTCCACGTAGGTGCCGACCACCCAGCGCAGCCAGAACGGGCCGCTGCTGCGCGCCCAGGCGCAGGCGGTGCCCAGCACCAGCCCGATCACGGTGGCGATAGGCGGTGAGGCCGAGCGTCCAGGCCGCGCCCTTGGCCAGCAAAGGCCATTGCGCCGAGCACGGCCAGGAAGTCGAGTTCGATCCGCATGGCGGTAGGCTGCTCTGCGTGGCGCGCTGGCTTATTCGGGCAGGTTGCCGGCCGGGCGGCCCAGCCACTTTTTGGCCATGGTGTCGATGTCGCCCGACTGCTTGGCGGCGGCGATGATGCTCGTTGACCTTGGTGCGCAAGCGCGTCTTCGCCTTTGGCCACGCCGATGAAGTTGGGGCTGTCTTTGAGCAGCAGTTTGTATTCGGCGCCCAGCTGCGGGTTGCGCGCCATCATGTTGCCGGCGACCGAGGCGCCGGTGGCGATGAGCTTGCACCTGACCCGAGACGAAGGCCGACACCGTGGCGTTGTTGTCCTCAAAGCGCTTGACGTCGGCGCTGGCCGGGGCGCACCTTGGTCAGCTCCTGGTCTTCAATCGCGCCGCGGGTCACGCCCACGGTTTTGCCCGCCAGGTCGTCAAAGCCTTTGATCGACAGCGACTTGGCGGCGAACACGGCCTGGAAGAAGGGTGAGTAAGCGGCGGTGAAATCGATCACCTTGGCACGCTCGGGGTTCTTGCCCAGCGTGGAGATCACGAGGTCGGCCTTTTTGGTCTGCAGGTAGGGAATGCGGTTGGCGCTGGTGACGGGGACCAGTTCGACCTTCACGCCGAGCTTTTCCGCGATGTAGTTCGCCATGTCCACGTCAAGCCCCTGTGGCTTGAGGTCGGTGCCGACGAAGCCGTAGGGCGGGAAGTCGGTGGGAACGGCGATCTTGATGAGCTTGGCCTTCATCACATCGTCGAGCGCCGACTGGGCGTTGGCGTTGCCAAGGCTAGCAAAAGAAGCCACGGCGAGTGCGGCTGCGAGGAATTGGCGTTTGGTGGAGGTCATAGCAGGTTTCCTAGGTAGGTTTCGGAAGGGTTGAGGGTGGAGGGAAGGGTTGTCTGTTCGGGGTGCTCGGGGTCTGCGCCCGGGCCGTGGCGGGCGCTCTTGCAAGGGCGCGAGGGCCTCGCGCAAATGGGCGATGGGGTCGCTGGGTGCGACTCACCCTCAAGGCGGCCTGTACCTGGCCGATGTGTTCTTGCATCAGGTGCTCGGCCAGCGCGCTGTCGCCTTGCTCCAGGGCTTGCACGATGGCCACATGGTCCTCACACGACTGCTCGGCATCGTGGGTCGATTGGTAGAGCATCGCAATCAGTGTGGTGCGCGCGGTGAAATCGCGCAGGGTGTCGGCGAGCAACTGGTTGCCGAGGCACTCGGCCAGGCAGACATGGAAGTCACCCAGCAAGTAGCTGCGCTGGCCGATGTCATTGCCTTTGAGCGCCAGCTTTTCCTGTTTGAGGTGTTGGCGCAGCCGTGCAATGGCGGCTTTCGCGCATGGGGCTGGCCTGGCGGATCAGGCCCATCTCGATCACGCGGCGGGCTTCGAAGGCTTCGCGGGCTTCCTCGTGTGAGGGCTGGACCACATACCAGCCACGGCGCGAACTGACTGTCACGATGCCTTTGGCTGCCAGCCGCATCAGGGCTTCGCGCACCTGTGTGCGGCTGCAATCAAACAGCATGGACAAGCGCTTGTTCGCCCAGGCGCGCGCCTGGCGCCAGGCGTTGCGCCAGAACGGCGTCGATGATGCGTTGAGCGATGTCGGTAGGAGCTGATCACAGGATGAATCCTTGTTGATCAGATCCATGCGAATTCCGTGCCAGCCGTATACCAGGCTGGTATGCAAGTTTTGCGCACCAGACTTGTGCCCGATTTCCGGGCTGCCGCAACCGCATGGCGTGCGCCTTGGGCGTTGGTGCGCGCTGGTGAGCGGTGCGCAGATGCAGGCGCCGAGGGCGCTCAGGGTTCGCTGCGAAGATCGATCGCAGGTCGCTCTCGTAGCCCTTGAGCACGTCTGACCGCATGGGCGCGTTGCTCGGCGCTGGTGCTGTTGTGCAGGCCGCGAACTGCTCGCAGCCCTCGCGGATCAGTTGCTGGCTTAGGCGGGGAAACCCGGCGTCGGGTGACCTCATGACGCGGTCGTGCCAGGCGCAGCAGGCCGGTGGCCTGGGCCGGCTGGGCCTGGGCTTGCTTCAAGGTGGCTGAGCAAGTCGGTCTGGCGGCGCATGCGCTCGGCCTGTACGCGTTGCGGGTCGAAGCTGTGGCGCTGGCGCGCGCGCAGCAGGCGCTTCGATCTGGGCCGGGCTGAGATCGCCGTACAGGGATTCGTAGCGGTCCAGCGGCTTTGTCCAGCAGGCGTTCTTCGCCGCGCCTCTGGCGCCATCGTCCAGCCATTCGTCTGCGAAAGTTCGGTTGCTCTTGGCTTGGTGGCGCTGCAGGTGGTGCAGCTGCGCGGGCTCAGGCTGACCGCCAGGCGCGCCAGGGGCTCGACGCTGCGATCGATGGCGCGCAGGTAGGCCTGTTGCAACACCGTGAACTGGCTGCAGGTGAGATCGGCGGTGCTGTCTTGGGTGGCCAGGGATTGCCATTGCGCAGGCGCTCGGCATAGAGCGGCAATTCTTCCGGGCGTGCCAGGCAAAGAAGCCATCGATGTCCTGGCGCAGCCGCCGGACTGGCCGTCGCTCAGGTCCACGAAGCTGTCGATCCACCAGTAGCCCAGGGTGGGGGCCTGGCTGTAGGCCAGTCGCACCGTGCTGCAGGCGCCCAGGCGTCAGCAGACACGAGGGCGCATGAGCACAGCGCAGCCTGCGACAGCCAGCGCCTGCGGCGATATCCATGCGGGGGCAGGGGATAATTGCCGGTTGGCCGAGTCCGGCGGCCTTTGTCTGGAAACAATGGCCCGGAGGTGGTCGCAGGAAAGGTGTGCATGTCGTTCCCTGTGGATGTGGTGGTGATGGCGGCGGGCAAAGGCACGCGCATGAAAAGCAGCAAACCCAAAGTGTTGCACCGTTTGGGCGGGCGTGCTTTGGCCCAGCATGTGATTGACACCGCAGCCCGGGTATCGGCCCGTTCGGTGGTGGTGATCACCGGCCACGGCGCTGAGACAGGTCGAGGCGGGGCTGGTGGCGCCGGCGGGCACGGCACTGCAAGTACGTGCGCCAGGAGCCGCAACTGGGCACCGGCCACGCCGTGCAGCAGGCTGTGCCGGTCTTGCCCGACGATGGGGTGACGCTGGTGCTGTCGGGCGATGTGCCGCTGACGCGGCCGGAGACGCTGCAGGCCTTGCTGGACCTGTGCGGTGGCGAGCACCTGGCTTTGCTCACGCTGTCGATGGCCGACCCCACCGGTTATGGCCGCATCGTGCGCGGGGGCGATGGCTCGGTGCAGGCCATCGTGGAGCAGAAAGACGCCAGCCCTGAGCAGCGGGCCATCCAGGAGATCTACAGCGGCATCATGGCCGTACCGACCCGGTTGCTGCGGCAGTGGCTGGGGCGGCTGGACAACCAGAACGCCCAGGGCGAGTACTACCTGACCGATGTGGTGAAGTTTGCCGTGGGCGATGGCCAGAAGGTGCAGGCCCACCGCATCACCGATGCCGTGCAGGTGGCCGGCGTGAACAGCCCGGTTCAGCTGGCCGAGCTGGAGCGCGCCTACCAGCGCCGCCGGGCCGAGGCCTTGATGGAGCAGGGCGTGCGCCTGGCCGATCCGGCGCGCTTCGACGTGCGCGGCGAGCTGGTCTGTGGGCGCGATGTGGAGATCGATGTGAACGCCGTGTTCGACGGGCGCGTGGTGCTGGGCGACGGGGTGCGCATCGGCGCCCACTGTGTGATCGCCAACGCCGACGATCGCGGCGGGTGCGGTGATCCATCCGTTCACCCACATCGATGGCGAGAAGCTGGGTGTGCGCGTGGGTGCGGGCGCATTGATCGGTCCGTTTGCCCGCTTGCGCCCTGGCGCCGAGCTGGGCGCCGAGGTGCACATCGGCAACTTTGTCGAGGTGAAGAACGCCACGCTGGCCGCTGGCGCCAAGGCCAACCACCTGGCCTACCTGGGCGATGCCACCGTGGGCGAGCGGGTCAACTACGGCGCGGGCAGCATCACCGCCAACTACGACGGCGCCAACAAGCACCGCACCGTCATCGAAGCCGATGTGCACATGGGCAGCAACTGTGTGCTGGTGGCGCCGGTCACCATCGGCGCGGGCGGCACGGTGGGCGCGGGCTCGGTGATCAACAAAAACACGCCACCCGGCAGCCTGGCGGTTGCGCGCGGCAAGCAGGTGACCCTGCCCAACTGGCAGCGACCGGCCAAGAAAAAGCCCTGAACCTTTCGGTCAGGGCTGTGCGGGTTGCGCCGGGCTTTTTGGGGTCGGCGCTGCAGCTCAGGCGCGCTGGCGCGCGTGGAGGGGCGCTGGCGCGACATGCGTTCGGCTTCCTCTTCTTCCGACAGGCCCATCAGGCCGCTGAAGCCCATCACCTCGGATTCGCGGAAGCCGGTGGTGGGGGACAGCTGGTCAAACTCTGAAAACTTGGATTCCAGCTGCTGACGCACGCTTTCGTTGACTGTTGTCGTCGGACGCGGCGCTTCGGGGTTTGGGCTGGGGCAGGACGGCCAGATCCAGTTGCTTGCGGAACTCGTCGGGCGAAGGCATGCGGTGGATGCCGTTCTTCAGGAAGCAGAAAGCGCACGCCGGCGGTCTTGAGCACGCGGTTCTTGAGCTTGACCTGATGGCTTTTGGCCTTGGCGTTGCTGAGGTGGAACTGCTCGATGTCGAAGGCAAACATGGGGCGGCCATCTTCGCCGCACACCACGTAATCCACCAGCTGCTCCAGGCGCTGCTGTGCGCCCGCTTGCGGTCGCTGGCGCGGCGGATCGACAGCATGTTTTTGAGCTTGCACCTGGGGCAGCACGACCTGGCCGGGGAAGGTGTCGTGCAGGTAGTCCAGCATGCTGACCTGCTCCGGGGTCAGGATGCGCTCCGGGGTGTAGCGGTCATCGCGCCCGGAGGACGTGTCGTTGTACCGCCGGTAGGCCCAGACGCCAGCGGCGACCAGTGCCAGGACCGCAACCGCGATCAAGACGGGAATGAGAAAGGAAGACATGCGCGCGACTCCGAATGTGACAAACGTGACAAGTTTTAGACTGTCCGTGCACATTCTAGGATGAAAGTATTCAGAATGCCAACTTGCTACGGTTTGTTACGGTGGACTGTGGCAGTTTCACCGGACAAGTGCGATGCGGGGATCAAATTTGGCCCGTTTGACGCTGAAAAATGCCTTGACGTTGCGCACGTTGGCATCGCTGGTGAACAGGCGCTGGGTCAGGGCCAGGTGGCCGGGCATGTCGGCGCTGTGCACCACCAGCACAAAGTCCGGCCCAGGGCTCACCCGGTAGCACTGTTGCACCGCCGGGTCCGCGATGGCGCGCGACTCGAACGCATGCAGGTGCTTCGTCGCCCTGCCGCTCCAGCGTGATTTCGACCAGGGCTGTGAGCCCGTGCCCCTGCACTGCGGCCAGGCGATCGGGCTGCAGGATGGCGATCTGCCGCTCGATCAAGCCCTCTCGCGCAAGCGCTTGATGCGCCGCAAGGCGGTGGGCGGGGAGACGTGCGCGCGCTCGGCCAGGGCCTGGTTGCTCAGCGATGCGTCGGTCTGCAGCAGGTCCAGCAGGCGGAAGTCGGTCTCATCAATGTTTATATCATTCATATAAGTTAATTGTCGAAATATTACATTCATGTCATAGATTGTGAAATTTTCATTCAATAGTAGATCACATATCAATCACCAATTTCATCGTCTGTTGGCTAGCATGGCGGCCTTATCATCCATCGACAAGGCAAAGCATCATGTGTGGCATCGTGGCAGGGGTTTCGGGGCGTGACATCGTGCCCGTGTTGGTTCAGGGTTTGCAGCGGCTGGAGTACCGTGGCTACGACTCCTGCGGCGTCGCGGTGCACTCGGGTGGTTTGAAGCGCGCCCGCAGCACCTCGCGCGTGGCCGAGCTGGCGCAGCAGGTGCAGGCCGAGCAGATCGCCAGCGGCACCGCCATCGCCCACACCCGCTGGGCCACCCATGGCGCCCCGGCGGTCCACAATGCCCACCCCCATTTCAGCCACGGCGTGACGCCCACTGGCGCGGGCCATGTGGCCCTGGTGCACAACGGCATCATTGAAAACCACGACGAACTGCGCGCCGAGCTGCAGGCCAAGGGCTATGTATTCGAGAGCCAGACCGACACCGAAGTCATCGCCCACCTGATCGACTCGCTGTACGACGGCGACATCTTTGCGGCCTTGCAGGCGGCCGTGGTGCAGTTGCACGGTGCCTTTGCCCTGGCCGTGTTTCACAAAGACGAGCCCCACCGCGTGGTCGGCGCTCGCGCAGGCTCACCGCTGATTCTGGGCGTGGGATCGGTGGACGGCGTGGCTGGGTGCCGAACACTTCATCGCCAGCGATGCGATGGCGCTGGCGGGCGTGACCGATCAGATCGTGTACCTGGAAGAGGGCGATCTGGTGGACCTGCAGCTGGGGCGCTATTGGGTGACCAATGCCCAAGGGCGCGCCTTTGAGGCCGCAGAGCGCCCGGTGAAAACCGTGCTGGCGCACAGCGGCGCGGCCGAGCTGGGCCCTTACCGCCACTACATGCAGAAAGAGATCTTCGAGCAGCCGCGCGCCATCGGCGACACGCTGGAAGGTGTTGAGGCGATCACGCCCGAGCTGTTTGGCGACGGCGCCTACAGCGTGTTCAAAGACATCGACAACGTCTTGATCCTGGCCTGCGGCACCAGCTACTACAGCGGCTGCACCGCCAAAGTACTGGCTGGAGTCCATCGCGCGCATCCCCACCCAGGTGGAAGTGGCCAGCGAATACCGCTACCGCACCAGCGTGCCCAACCCGCGCACGCTGATCGTCACCATCACCCAAAGCGGCGAAACCGCCGACACCCTGGCCGCGCTGCGCCACGCGCAAAGCCTGGGCCACAAACACACGCTCACGATCTGCAACGTGTCCACCAGTGCCATGGTGCGCGAATGCAAGCTGGCCTACATCACCCGTGCGGGCGTCGAAATTGGCGTGGCCTCCACCAAAGCCTTCACCACCCAGCTCGCCGGCCTGTTCCTGCTCACCCTGGCCCTGGCCCAGGTGCGCGGCGTGCTGACCGAAGAGCAGGAAGCCGATCACCTCAAAGCCATGCGCCACCTGCCCGTGGCCCTGCAGGCCGTGCTGGCGCTGGAGCCGCAGATCATCAACTGGGCAGAAGACTTCGCCCGCATGGACAACGCCCTGTTCCTGGGCCGTGGCCTGCACTACCCGATCGCGCTGGAAGGCGCGCTGAAGCTCAAGGAAATCAGCTACATCCACGCCGAGGCCTACCCGGCCGGCGAGTTGAAGCACGGCCCACTGGCGCTGGTGACCAGCGCCATGCCCGTGGTCACTGTTGCCCCCAACGACACCCTGCTGGAAAAGCTCAAGAGCAACATGCAGGAAGTGCGCGCGCGCGGCGGTGTGCTGTATGTGCTGGCCGATGGCGACACGCGCATCAAGAGTGCCGAAGGCATCCACGTGATCCGCATGCCCGAGCACTACGGCGCACTGAGCCCCATCTTGCACGTGGTGCCGCTGCAATTGCTGGCGTATCACACGGCCCTTGGCCAAGGGCACGGATGTCGACAAGCCACGCAACCTGGCGAAGATCTGTCACCGTGGAGTGATGGGGTGTTGGCCGTTTCACAGTTGTTCATTTCCAACTGAAACCGACCTTTTCAGGCGTGGCCTGAAAACACGTTCGCGACTGGCGCAGAAGTTGTTGCCGTCCACCAAGGCGTAGAGCGTCACAGCACAACAATCTCTACAGCGTTGGTGAGAATGGGCTTGCACAGGATCTTGTAGCCGTCCGCATCAAAGCCCGCGGCCATCGAGTCCAGGGCCCTTGCCTGACTCACATCGCTGACGCTGCCCAGATAGGTCCAGTTGCGCACCACGTGCACCTGGCACGCATCGCCCTGGCGCTCCACCAAGCCCACCGCGCCAGAGAATGGCCAGCACGCCACCTGGAGCTCATCCAAAGCAGATTGCAGCCGATCGAGGTGGGTTTGTGCGGTTTCGTCACCGCGACACACACCCGCGCACTGTTGAATCATGGCTCTGAAGCAGGGCTTGCCTTTGGGCAACTTCTCCAGACCCAAGGCCGCGTAGCAAAGCCTGTGCTGGTCGGCGAGGTCACGCAGCGCTTGCAGGGCTGCCCGCTGGCTGGAAAACAGCCCACACAGCCCTGGCGCTGTCGCAAAATTCGCATCCTTGGAATAGACCACAGCCGGCCGGCCATCGACCAATTGCAGAGAGCAAAGCTGACGGTTGCGCCGAAGCTTCTGGTTCATCAGCGGCTGCTGCTGTTTGATCATGCTGGCTTCCAGCAACAGTGCGCCGATTTCGCCCGCCGTGCAGATGTGGGTGATCCGCCGGGTCTGGCGGAGCATGCGGGCTTCGTCTGGGTTGCGCAGGTGGGAGAGCACCCGGCTGCGAATGTTCACGCTCTTGCCGATGTACAGCGGCAGGTCGCCTTCCTCTCCGTGGAAGACATACACACCGGGCGCCGCCGGCAGGTCGTCGATGGCCTCCCGAAGGTGCTGCGGATATTCGTAGATACGCGCCTCATCGAACTGAGGACGGCGCCGGCGCGGTAACTGCATGGATCACACTGTGCACTGTTTGATGGCGGTGGCCATGGCGCCCCAGATCTCGACCGTTTGGCCCTCTTTGGGCACGATGTCGGGGTAAGTGGGATTGGCCGCCTGGCGCTTGACACGCCCTGCCCGCCGGTAGAGCTTCTTGGCGGTGAACGCACTGTCTACAACAGCCACCGCCACCATATTGTTCCTTGGCTTGATGGCTTTGCTGATGAAGAGTATGGCATTGTCGAAAACCCCTGCGTCCCGCATGGAGTCACCACTGACCCGCAGGAGAAATCTCGCCAGATCTACCCGTGTAGAGCCATGTGTATCAGGTTCATGGTGGATTTTCTCAATCGCGGTCAAAGGCGCCAGTTGTTCGAGGGGCTGTTCCGCAGCGCCGATGCACATTTGACGATCAGTGCCGTTTTCGGCAGACCAATGGCAACAAAGTGGGCAACCCACCGGGTCATCGAGCCTCAGCGCTCAAGGGGTGAACACGGCGTTCTGTCGACCGTGGTCCAATAAGCACCGGAGGCAACTTTCCATCCATTGGGGCAGCAGGCGCACCTTTTTCCATCATGTCGTGGTTTGAAATCATCAGCGTAGCCATTCTGGGAGGTCTTTTCTGGCTGTGGCTCGAAAGTACCCGAGTCCACGAGATCGCCGTGGAGCGCGCCCGCAGCCAATGCAATGTGAACAAGGTGCAATTTCTCGACGGCACTGTCTCCCTCGAAAACATCAAGCTGGCACGAGACGAGGACGGACGCCTCGCATTCAAACGCACTTACGCTTTTGAATACAGCAGCACTGGCAATGATCGACAGCCAGGCAGCATCATCATGCTTGGCCAAGTGGTTCAGCTCCTGCATTTCAGCTCGCCACTGGCTGGTGCTGACATCACCCTCCATTGAACGAGTAGGTTGGGGATGACATGGTCCGGCCGCTTCGCTTTCCTGGCATTCAGGGTGTCGAGCGTGAGGCGAACAAGGCCCTGCGGAAGGCGTCTTTCAGCGATTTACAAACAAGGTCCGACAAACCTCTGTATGGGGACGGCCCTCCCAAAAAATGGCCCGTCGTGGGCGATGGCGAAGCTGTAGAGCCCAATATGGAAGTCTGAAATTCGCCTCAAGGCTGACAACGGCCGGCCATGTTTTGCAGTTCCATGTCAGCCGCTGCCGGAATCTGCCATCCGTCATCCTGCGAGGGGACCGGCTGCTGCACCATCAACAGCGGCCATTCCAAGACGGTTGGCCGCACGAAGTGCCGAGGGGCGCCTTCCCGCCAAGGCGATCGGCCCTTCGCGACCCAGTACAGCACCACCAGAAGATCAAAATTGCGATGGTTGAAGGCGCCAGAGCGGCAGTTCCTCCGAGCACCTCCGTACCGCCATCGCTCAGCTCACTTCGGACCAGGCGAGCCTTCCTCAGCGTCCACCAAAGACCATGGCCGATTGCAGCAAATGCAGCGCTTGGCAGGGAGATGGGCAAGAGGGTGTCCATGGTCTTCGATTGCGCTTCGCTGTCTGGCTGCCAGGGTGAGTCCGCGGCGGATCCGAGTTGCTGCCTTTTTGCGCTACGTGCCGGACAGACCTGTTTGAACGACGGCATTCCGGCTGTTTAGACCTCGCATTGAGGTTGTGTGGAAATCGGTTTCGGCGTGAATGTCTCAGAGCCGCAGCGCCATCAGGTTCATGGGGCTTGTCATTCAACGGCGGGTTGCAAGGGGGCAAAAGCCCCTTCGCATACACTTGAAGGTTGTTCTTCGAGGTATCCCATGAGTCTCCAATGCGGCATCGTTGGCCTGCCCAACGTCGGCAAGTCCACCCTTTTCAACGCGCTGACCAAGGCCGGCATCGCGGCCGAAAACTACCCTTTCTGCACCATCGAGCCCAACACCGGCGTGGTGGAGGTGCCCGATCCGCGCCTGGCGCAGCTGGCCCAGATCGTTGAGCCCGAGCGCGTGGTGCCGGCGATCGTGGAGTTCGTGGACATTGCCGGTCTGGTGGCCGGTGCCAGCACGGGCGAAGGCCTGGGCAACAAGTTTCTGGCCCACATCCGCGAAACCGATGCCATCGTCAACGTGGTGCGCTGCTTCGAAGACGACAACGTGATCCACGTGGCCAACAAGGTCGACCCGATCGCCGACATCGAAGTGATCCAGACCGAGCTGTGCCTGGCCGATCTGGCCGCGGTGGAAAAGGCGCTGCACCGCGTGCAGAAAACCGCGCGCTCGGGCGACAAGGAGTCGATCAAGCAGGTGGCGATTCTGGAGAAATGCCAGGCTGCGCTGAACGACACCCAGCCCGTGCGCACCATCGATTTCAGCAAGGAAGAGCTGGTCCAGCTCAAGCAGTTTTTCCTGATCACCGCCAAGCCCGCGATGTTTGTGGCCAACGTGTCGGAAGACGGCTTCGAGAACAACCCCATGCTGGACCGCCTGAAGGCCTTTGCCGCCAAGCAGAACGCGCCCGTGGTGGCCATTTGCGCCAAGATCGAAGCCGAGCTGTCCGAAATGGACGACGCCGACCGCCTGGAATTCCTGAAGGAACTGGGCCAGGACGAGCCGGGCCTGAACCGCCTGATCCGCGCGGCCTACCAGCTGCTGGGTCTGCAAACCTACTTCACCGCCGGTGTGAAAGAAGTGCGCGCCTGGACCATCCACAAGGGCGACACCGGCCCGCAGGCCGCTGGCGTGATCCACACCGATTTCGAAAAAGGCTACATCCGCGCCCAGACCATTGCGCTTTGACGACTTCATCGCCTTCAAGGGCGAGCAGGGCGCCAAAGACGCGGGCAAGATGCGCGCCGAAGGCAAGGAATACGTCGTCAAGGATGGCGACGTGATGAACTTCCTGTTCTCTTCCTGAGCCGCACCCATGAACCAAGCTGCACGGCCCGAGCCACAGCGCCTGGCCAAGCGGCTGGCGAACCAGCTGCCTTGCTCGCGCAGCGATGCCGAGCGCTACATTGCGGGCGGCTGGGTGCGCGTGGACGGCCAGGTGGTGGAAGAGCCGATGGCCCGCGTGCACGATGCGCAGATCGTCACGCTGGACGCCAAGGCCAAGCTGGAAAGCCTGGAGTCGGTCACGCTGATCTGGCACAAACCTTCAGGCCAGGCCATGCCCGATGCCGAGACCGTGCCCGATGACTGGGCCGCTCGAACTGATGACGCCTGCGACCCGCTTCAAGGGCGACCGATCGGGTGTGCGACCGCTGAAGGTCCATCTGCACAAGCTGTTGTCCGTCGCGCCCTGGATGATCGCGGACAGCGGGTTGATGGTGTTCACGCAGAACGCCGGCGTGGCCCACAAGATTTCCGACACCTCCAGCCAGATCGAGCACGAGTGGCAGGTGCGCATCCGCGGTGAAGCGGGTTTGCAAGACGACGTGGAGCGGCGCGACGCCATCATCCAGTCGCTGCAGAAAACCGTGTTCTTCGATGGCTGGGCCATGCCCAGGGCCAAGGCCAGCTGGCAGAGCGAGTTGCGCCTGCGGCTGGCGATCAAGGGCGCGGTGCCAGGCCAGGTGATGCACCTGTGCAAGCGCGCAGGCGTGCAGATCACAGGCATGCACCGCATGCGCCTGGGCCGCATCGGCCTGGCTGGCTTGCCGGTGGGCGAGTGGCGCTATCTGCTGGGTTACGAACGGTTCTGAAACCGCGCTGCGACCAGGCTCAGGGCCATGGCCAGCAGCATGAGCCCCAGGCTCACCTCGTGCAGGCGCAACATCTGGCCCTGCGCAATCAGCAGACCGCCCGAGTGCGGCGCCCATGGCCTGACCGCCGTACATGGCCGAGGTGTTGAGCGCCACCGTGGCCGGCGCCAGCTCGGGTGACTGGTGCACCAGACGCGCCTGCTGGGCCGAGTTGGATGAGAAGCAGCCCAGCGCCCATGGCGTGGCGATCAGCGCCTGCGGCCAGAACCCGTAGCGGCCCAGTGGCCAGAGCAGCAAGCTCACGGCGATCAGTGCAAGCGTGATCAGCACCGCGCGGGGTGCACCCAGGCGGTCGACCCAGCGCGAGAGGACCATGTTGCCCGCCAGGCCAAAGGCCCCGAACCACAGAAACATCAGGGCGATGGTGCCGCTGGTGGCGCCGATGGTTTGCTTCAGGTAGGGCGCGAAATAGGAGAACAGGATGAACTGGCCAAACGAATACATCAGCGTCACGCTCAGGGTCAGCATCAGGGCGGGCGAGCCCAGGGTCTGGCCCCAGGCGCGCCGCGTGAGCGCGGCCGGCCGGATACCGCGGGCATGACGCGCCAGATCCACGCGGCGACCACCCGATCGATGCCACAGCCACCAGGGCGAACAGCCCAGCGCCAGCTGGATGCGCCGGCGATCCAGGCCGACAAGGGCATGCCCATGACCGAAGCCACCGACCAGCCCAGAAACACGAAGGTGATGGCCCGCCCGCGCTGGGCTCGGGGCCCACCATCAGGCCCACGCTGGCTGCGGCCTGCGGCGTGAAGATGGCCGGGCGATATCACGGTGAGCACGCGCAATGGCAGCAGCGCTGCGTAGTTGGGCGCCAGTGCACTGATGCGCGGTCATCACGCCGTACCAGAGCAGCGAAATGGTGAGCAGCTTGCGCCGGTCCCAGCCCGGCCACGATGCCGGCGAACAGGGGCGCGCCCACGCCCATCAGAATGGCCGCTGCGGTGATGAGCTGTCCGGCCTGCGGAATCGAGATGTCCAGCGACTCGGCTGATGTCGTTGAGCGCGCCGGGCACCATCATCACGCCGGTACCAATCACCACGTTGCCCACCATCAAGGCCCACAGGGCGTGATTTGCAGGCGTTTGGGTTGGAGGGCTGGTGGGGACATGGATGGCGCTGGTTGCGGCCGCATCGGTGGCAGCGGCTAGACGAGTATCGGGGTCTTGAGCGCCCCAACGGCTCAAAAAGGCAGTCCCCCAGGGAACACCTTCAGCAGCGCCAATGGTGAGCACGATGTAGCGGAGCAACTTGCCCACGGCCATGTAGGCCACACAGGGCCAGAACGGGAATTTCAACCAGCCGGCGACGGCGCACAGAGGGTCGCCGATGAGCGGCAGCCATGACAGCAGGCAGGCCTTGGGCCCGAAGCGCTGCAGCCAGCCCAGTGCCCGCAGCTCGGTGGCCTGGCGATGGCGGGCTTTGTCCACCGCTGTGTGGGCGACCGCACCCATCCACCAGCTCAAGCGCGCCGCCCAGCGGTGTTGCCCAGCTGTCGCCACAGCAATGGCCGGCCAGAACAGATCGGGGTTGAGTTTGAGCAGGCCAAAGAGCGCCGCTTCCGAACCCATGGGCAGCAGAGTGGCAGAAACGAAGGACACCACAAACAGCGCGCCCAGGCCGGCCTCGGGCATGGCCAGCCAGTGCAGCAGGGAAGTCAAGCCAATCGGGCATAGTGCAGGAGCAGGGCTCAAGAAAGTGGTGGGAGATCAGCATATCGCCTGCTGAAAAAACAGGCAGATACAATGCCCATCCCTGTGGCGCTAACTGCGCCGATCCCCAAAGCCGTCCGATTCTCACACGCTCATGCAACTGGGTCCGTACACCCTGCCCAACGCCTTGTTCGTCGCGCCCATGGCCGGCGTGACAGACCGGCCGTTTCGCAAGCTGTGCAAACGAGCTGGGCGCGGGCTACGCTGTGAGCGAGATGGTGACCTCGCGGCCCGACCTGCAAGACAGCCTGAAGACCTCGCGCCGTGCCAACCACGAAGGCGAGGCCGCGCCCATCGCCGTGCAGATCGCCGGCACCGAGGCCCAGATGATGGCCGACGCCGCCCGCTACAACATCGACCGGGGCGCCCAGATCATCGACATCAACATGGGCTGCCCGGCCAAGAAGGTGTGCAACAAATGGGCGGGCTCGGCGCTGATGCAGGACGAAGCGCTGGCCATCGAGATTGTGGAAGCGGTGGTGCAGGCCTGCGAGCCGCACGGTGTGCCGGTGACGCTCAAAATGCGCACCGGCTGGTGTGCCGAGGTGCGCAATGCGCCCACGCTGGCGCTGGCGGCCGAGAGCGCCGGCGTGCAGATGCTCACCGTGCACGGCCGCACCCGCGAGCAGGGCTACAAAGGTTTTGCCGAGCACGACACCGTGGCCCTGATCAAGAGCCGTGTGAACATTCCCGTGGTGGCCAACGGCGACATCGACCTCGCCCGAGGCGGCCCGCGATGTGCTGGCGCGCACCGGCGCCGACGCCATCATGATCGGCCGCGCGGCCCAGGGTCGGCCCTGGATCTTCCGCGAAATCGCTCATTTTCTGGCCACCGGCGAACACCTGCCGCCGCCCGATCTGATGGACGTCAAGGCCTGGCTGCTGGAGCACCTGCAGGATCACTACGCGCTGTACGGCGAGTACACCGGCGTGCGCAGCGCGCGCAAGCACCTGGGCTGGTATGCGCGCTCGCTGCCTGTGTCGCCAGTGGCGTTACCAGGCGTTTCGCGAGCGCATCAATGCCCTGACGACCGCTGAAGCCCAGCTGGACTGCGTGAGCGACAGCTTTCGACGCACTGGCATCACGCCCGACCCCTGGCACCGCCGATCAAAGAAGAACCTGGAGACTGGCCGCCTGAAGTGCGCATGCGCATGTGCGCCAGGCACCGCAAGGCATTTACATGAGCAAGCACACACCTGCACGACTGCGTGCGCGCCAGTCTGGAAGACTATTTCCGCGACCTCGATGGCACCGATCCGGCCGGCCTGCACGACATGCTGGTCAAGGCCGTGGAGAAGCCCTTGCTGGAAGTGGTCATGCAGCAGTCGCAGAACAACCAGTCGCGCGCCGCCCAGTGGCTGGGTCTGAACCGCAACACCCTGCGCAAGAAGCTGCTGGAGCACAAGCTCATCGACTGAGCGCCTGCGCGCGCTCTCCACCGCTTTCACGACTTCATCTTTCAAACTTTTCCGAGACCCATTCCCATGCGAGCACTCATTTCCGTCTCCGACAAAACCGGCATCGTTGAACTGGCCCAGACCCTGCACGGACTGGGTGTGTCCCTGATTTCCACCGGCGGCACCGCCAAACTGCTGGCCGAAAAGGGCTTGCCGGTGACCGAAGTGGCCGAAGTCACGGCGTTTCCCGAAATGCTCGATGGCCGCGTGAAAACCCTGCACCCCAAGGTGCATGGCGGCCTGCTGGCGCGCCGCGATCTGCCCGAGCACATGGCGGCGCTGAAGACGCACGGCATCGACACCATCGACCTGCTGATCGTCAACCTCTACCCGTTTGAAGCCACGGTGGCCAAGCCCGGCTGCACGCTGGAAGACGCGATCGAGAACATCGACATCGGCGGCCCGGCCATGGTGCGCAGCGCGGCCAAGAACTGGAAAGACGTGGCGGTGTTGACCGACGCGGCGCAGTACCCGGCCGTGATCGACGAGCTCAAAGCCAGCGGCAAGCTCAGCGACAAGACCCGCTTCGCCCTGTCGGTGGCCGCGTTCAACCGCATCAGCCAGTACGACGGCGCCATCAGCGACTACCTCTCCAGCATCGAGTTCGAAGAAGGCGCGCAGCGTGCCCAAGCTGAGCCAGTTCCCCGGCCAGGCCAATGGCCGCTTCGTCAAGCTGCAAGACCTGCGCTACGGCGAAAACCCGCACCAGGCCGCCGCGTTCTACCGCGACCTGTACCCCGCGCCCGGCTCGCTGGTCACCGCCAAGCAGTTGCAGGGCAAAGAGCTGAGCTACAACAACATCGCCGACGCCGACGCGGCCTGGGAATGCGTCAAGAGCTTTGACGCGCCCGCCTGCGTGATCGTCAAACACGCCAACCCCTGCGGCGTGGCCGTGGGCAAAGATGCGCTGGAGAGCTACAGCAAGGCCTTCCAGACCGACCCCACCAGCGCCTTCGGCGGCATCATCGCCTTCAACCGCCCGGTGGACAAAGCCGCCGCCGAGGCCGTGAGCAAGCAGTTTGTCGAAGTGCTGATGGCGCCGGGCTACAGCGAAGAAGCGCTGGCGATCTTCAAGGCCAAGGCCAATGTGCGCGTGCTGGAAATCGCGCTGCCGCCCGGTGGCGCCACCGCCTGGGACAAGGGTCTGAACGCCAACGACACCAAGCGCATGGGCTCGGGCATGTTGATGCAGAGCGCCGACAACCATGTGCTGACCCGCGCCGACCTGAAAGTGGTCACCAAGCTGCAACCCACCGAGCAGCAGCTGGACGACCTGCTGTTCGCCTGGAAGGTGGCCAAGTTCGTGAAGTCCAACGCCATCGTGTTCTGCAAAGACGGCATGACCATGGGCGTGGGCGCCGGCCAGATGAGCCGCCTGGACTCGGCCCGCATCGCCAGCATCAAGGCCGATCACGCCAACCTGTCGCTGCAAGGCACGGCCGTGGCCAGCGACGCCTTCTTCCCCTTCCGCGATGGCCTGGATGTGGTGGTCGACGCAGGGCGCCACCTGCGTGATCCAGCCCGGTGGCTCCATGCGCGATCAGGAAGTGATCGACGCCGCCGACGAGCGCGGTGTGGTGATGGTGTCCACCGGCGTGCGCCACTTCCGGCATTGAATGTGACTCACCCCTGCGCCGCCTGCGGCGTCACCCCCTCAGGGGGCGGCGCTGGCGGCCTGGCGAAGCCGGTTCCGCGGCGCCCTTGGATGAAGGCACTTCGCTCTCGTGCGAGGTGCCTTTTTATCTTTACAGGGTCTTGAAGACTTCTTTGGCGGCGGCCACGGTGTCGGCGATGTCTTGCGCGGTGTGCGCTGCGCTCACAAAGCCGGCTTCGTACAGCGCGGGTGCGATGTAGACGCCGCGGTCCAGCAGGCCGTGGAACAGCTTGTTGAAGCGTGGCGTTGTCGGTGGTCATGACCTTGGCGTAGTTCTGGGGCAGTTCGTCGAACAGGAACACGCCGAACATGCCGCCCTGGCTGTCGCCGCAGAAGGGCACGCCTTCGGCCTTGGCGGCGGCGGTCAGGCCGTCGACCAGCGAGCGGGTGGTGGCTGAGAGGTTCTCGAAGAAGCCGGGCTTCTGGATCTCCTTCAATGTGGCCAGGCCGCAGGCGGTGGCCACCGGGTTGCCGCTCAAGGTGCCGGCCTGGTACACCGCTGCCCAGCGGGGCCAGCTGTTCCATCACGGCGCGCTTGGCACCGAAGGCCGCCAGCGGCATGCCGCCGCCGATGACCTTGCCCATGATGGTCATGTCGGGCTCGAAGCCGGGGATGAGCTGGGCGTAGACGCTTTGCGCGCTGCCCAGGGCCACGCGGAAGCCGGTCATCACCTCGTCAAAGGCAAACAGGGCGCCGTGCTCGGTGCACAGCTCGCGGCAGCGCTTCATGAACGGCACCGAGGCGCGCACGAAGTTCATGTTGCCGGCGATGGGCTCGATGATCAGGCAGGCCACCTCGGCGCCGTGTTCGGCGAAGGCGGCTTCGATCTGCTCGACGTTGTTGTATTCGAGCACCAGGGTGTGCTTGCACCACTTCGGGCGGCACGCCGGCGCTGGTGGCGGTGCCGAAGGTGGCCAGGCCCGAGCCGGCTTTCACCAGCAGGGCGTCGGCATGGCCGTGGTAGCAGCCTTCGAACTTGATGATCTTCTTGCGCCCGGTGGCGCCGCGCGCCAGGCGGATGGCGCTCATGCCGGCTTCGGTGCCCGAGCTGACCAGGCGCACCATGTCGATGCTGGGCACCAGCTTGATGATTTCTTCGGCCAGTTCGACTTCGCGCTCGGTGGGTGCGCCAAACGAGAAGCCTTCCAGCGCCGCCTTTTGCACCGCTTCCAGCACCGCGGGGTGGCCGTGACCCAGGATCATCGGGCCCCAGGAGCCGATGTAGTCGATGTATTTCTGGCCGTTGGCATCCCAGAAATAGGCGCCCTGGGCGCGCTGCACAAAACGCGGTGTGCCGCCCACGGCCTTGAAAGCGCGCACGGGGGAGTTCACGCCGCCGGGAATCAGGGCTTTGGCGCGGTCGAAGAGGGTCTTGGTTGCGGTCGGTCATGGGTGTTGTCAGTGGATGCAAATCATTGCGAAGGTTGGGTGCCGGACTGGCTGCCAGCGACTGGATCGGTTGCCAGACCGCTATCAGGCCGGGTGGCGGCGGTCAGTGTCGGGTGGTGTCCAGCGGGAAATCGTTGGCGTCCAGGGTCGCTTTGCGGCTGCCGGCTTCGGATCGACCTCGTCTTCGTCGTCGTGTGCCCAGAACAGGCGGTCGGGCACGGCGTGGCCCATGCCGGGCTGAAAGCCGGCGTCCAGGCACTGGTCCAGGTAGGTCAGCGCCTCGGCGCAGGCGGCCTGCAAATCCGATGCCGCCTGGCGATCAAGGCGCACAGGGCTGCCGACAGCGTGTCGCCTGCGCCGCCGAACGTGGCTTCAAACCGTTCGTAGCGCGCGGTCGCCAGCACCGCTTTCCGGGCGAGGCCAGGTGGCTTTCCAGGTACTGGTCGGCGGCGTTGAACCCGGTGACCAGCGTGTAGGGCACGCCATGCACGGCTGCGGCGCGCGCGACCTCGCGAGGCCGGGGTGCGTTTGTCACCGTCCCAGTCGGGCAGCAGCCAGCGGCACAAGGTGCTGTGGTTGCCCACCAGCACCGTGGTCTGGGGCAGCAGCAATTCGGTGCAGGCGTCGAGGTAGGTGTCGATGGCCAGCTCGTCCCACCACGACAGATCGGGCATGTAGGTGATCACCGGAATCTGGGCGTAGTCGGTGGTGATGGCTGGCGATCGCGCTGAGGTTTTCAGGGCTGCCCACAAAACCGACCTTGAAGGCCTGCACCGGCATGTCTTCCAGCGCACAGCGCGCCTGGTCGGTCACGGCCTCTTCGTCGAAGGCAAAGTGGTCGTGGATCTCGGTGGTGTCGCGCACATAGGTTCCGGTGACCACCGCCAGCACATGCGCCGAAGCGCTGGACATGGCGGTCAGGTCGGCAGAGAGTCCGCCCGCGCCGCTGGGATCGTTGGCGTTGAACACCATCACGCAGGGCAACGCGCCTTCGGAGGCGTCGGTCTGGGGTGCTGGGGGTGATGCGTGGAGGTGTCGGACATGTAAGGCGGTTGCCACAGCGGTGTGCGTTTGGCGTAGGTGGGGACAACTCGGGTCAAGCCGCTGTGGCGAGCGTGCCTGGCTCGATACAATGTTCCATTCTAAGACAATGCCCTCTGAGAACATGACCGACCCGAAGACTTGGATGTGCCTGATTTGTGGCTGGATTTACGACGAAGCCACTGGTGCGCCCGAGCATGGCATTGCTGCCGGCACGGCGTGGGCCGATGTGCCCATGAACTGGACCTGTCCTGAATGTGGCGCGCGCAAAGAAGATTTCGAAATGGTGCAGATCTGATCATGGCGCCTGCTTTGCCTTGTTCTGCAATGCTGGGCGAATTTGGCACATGTGATGTGCCTGTTTATTCTGGAGTTCAACCATCGTGAGCACGTCAACGCCCTGAAAGTTCTGGTGGTTGATGACAGCAACACCATCCGGCGCAGCGCTGAAATCTTTCTCAAACAGGGTGGCCACGAAGTGCTGCTGGCCGAGGACGGTTTTGACGCGCTGGCCAAGATCAATGACTACCAGCCAGATCTGGTGTTTTGCGACATCCTCATGCCGCGCCTGGATGGTTACCAGACCTGTGCCATCATCAAGCGCAATCTGCGCTTTGCGGATATTCCCGTGGTCATGCTGTCATCCAAAGACGGTGTCTTTGACAAGGCACGGGGTCGCATGGTCGGCTCGCAGGAATACCTCACCAAGCCCTTTACCAAAGACCAGCTGCTGCAAGCCGTGCAGCAATTTGGATCCCAACTGACATCCGGAGTAGCCTGATGCCGATACACAAAGTTCTCGTCGTCGACGATTCCAAGACCGAACTGATGGTCCTGTCGGACTTGTTGGGAAAGAATGGCTACAGCGTGCGTACCGCTGAGAATGCCGAGGAGGCCTTTCGTCGGCTTGGTGAAGAAAAGCCGGAACTGATTTTGATGGACGTGGTGATGCCCGGTCAGAATGGTTTTCAGTTGACCCGGGCCATTGCCCGTGATCCTCAGTTTTCTTCCATTCCCATCATCATGTGCACCAGCAAGAATCAGGAGACCGATCGGGTCTGGGGCATGCGTCAAGGTGCCCGGGACTACGTCACCAAGCCGGTCAACGCCGAAGAGTTGCTGTCCAAAATTCGGGCCCTGGGCTGATCCCCGGCGCGACCTACCTCATCCCCAATCCAAACAATGGCCCAGCGACAGTCCCTAAGAGACCTCCAAGACCGTCTTGCTCGTCGACTGAGTGCAGCGAAAACGGAGGCCGCAGGAATTTCCTGGCTGGCCGTCGAGGCCGGTGGTCGGCGTTTTCTGTTGCCATTGGTTCAGTCTGGGGAGATTTTTTCCTGGTCGCCGGTGCAAACGGTTCCCTATACCCGCTCTTGGTACCTGGGCGTCGCAGCATTGCGGGGCGGCTTGCACGGTGTGGTCGACTTGGCGGCGTTTCCGGGTGTGGGTGCCAGCGTGCCCCATGGGCTGCCATTGGATAGGCTCACCTCCGAGTCCCGCTTGATCAGCTTGCATCCTGCGCTGGACGTCAACGCAGTGCTTTGGGTCGACAAGCTGCTGGGCTTGCGAAACCCCACCATGTTCAGTGCGCTCGGTGAGCGCGCAGGTGATGCGAAGGCGTTTTTGGGGCGGGTGTTGCTGGATGCTCAAGGCGGGGTGTGGCAGGAGTTGGATTTGCAAACCCTGGCAAGCGACCCGCTGTTTTTGGATATCGCTGCCGAATGAGTTGGCGAGACCGATCAGAGCGGTTCGTGAGTTCGTTGGGGTTGTGCGTATGTTGACTGCGAAATGCGGTTTGTTCGTTATTTGTTGGAAGGTGATCCATGGCCGTGCTTGACCGGATTCAAGGGATGTTTTCGAAACCAGAGCTCCAAGAGAGCGCGGACCTGAGCCAATCTACCGACCAGGAGTTGGCCAACATGGCGGCTGCCAGTTTGGCACCCCAAAAAGATGAGTCGTCGGGCGACAGCCGTCTGGGCGCGCTGGCGGAGTTGACCGAAACGGAACTGGAAGTCGACCCTGACTTGGTTTCAGTGCCAGTGCTTGGCCGGCGCACGGCGGCACAACACCGCCAGATTTTCTCGACCCTGCTCGTGATTTCTCTGGTTGTGCTGGCTGTATCGATTTTCCTCGCGCTGCGCGAGACCGACAAAACCAGCCAGCAGGTGGCAGCCAGCGGACAGGCGCTGATGCAGTCGCAGCGCTTGGCCAAGAGCGTGTCGCAGGCTTTGGTGGGCAACGCAGAGGCGTTCGCCGAGGTGCGCGAGAGTTCGGAGGTGCTGTCGAAAAGCTTGAAAGCGTTCCAGGAGGGTGATGCCAGCATGGCATTGCAGCCGCTGGATGCATCCTTTGGGCCGTTGTTGGATTCGATCGCCCCGCGTGTCGATGCCGCCAGCCGAAACGCGGGCGTGGTGTTGGGGCAAGAGGCCAACCTGACCCGGGTCAGTCAGTCGGTGCGTGCCATCAACAACCAGACCGCTGACCTGCTGGAGCTAGCCGAAACCATCGCTTCTCTGAAGTTGCAGGGGGAGGCGCCAACCCCTGAGCTGTCGGCTTCGAGCCAATTGGTGATGCTGACGCAGCGCATTGGTAAATCCGCCAACGAGTTGTTGACGCTGGAGGGTGTGAGTCCCGAAGCGGTGTTTCTGCTCGGCAAAGATCTGAACACCTTCAAAGAGATTGGAGAAGGCCTGCTCAATGGCAACGAGGCACTGCGTTTGAGGGCCACTGGCGACCCGCAGATTCGCGAAAATCTTCAGTCGATGCTGGCGCTTTTTTCTGACACTTTAGGACGCGCTCAGGAAATTCTGGGTGCCACTCAAGGCTTGGCTGAAGCCCGTGCCGGCCTGGACGCCATTGTGAGTGACAGCGAGCCGCTGCGAAAAGATCTGGAGGCCTTGCAAGGCGGTCTTTCAACCGCCAGCGGTCTGGGTGGTGGTCGCTTGCTGATTCTGTTGGGCAGCGCGCTGGTGGCTTTGTTGTGCGCGGGCGGATTGGCCTATGTGCAACTGCAAGAAAGCCGTGTGCGCCAGCTGTCAGCTGAAGACCAGCGCGTGGCTGCCGAATCTGAAGAGCAGGATGCCAAGCGGGTCAACGACGCCAACCAGGCCGCCATTTTGCGATTGATGAACGAATTGCAGACGGTGGCTGAGGGCGATCTGACCCAGGAGGCCACCGTGACCGAAGACATCACGGGCGCCATTGCCGACTCGGTGAACTACACGGTTGAAGAATTGCGCTCGCTGGTGGGCAACGTTCAGGCCACGGCAACACGTGTGGCGCAAACCACGTCGGCGGTGGAAAGCACCTCGACCGAGCTGCTGGCTGCCTCCAACGAACAACTGCGCGAAATTCGCGAGACCGGTCAATCGGTGGTGGACATGGCGCAGCGCATCAACCAGGTGTCTGGCCAGGCGCAGGAATCGGCTTTGGTGGCGCGCTCATCGCTGCAGGCGGCCGAGTAGGGTCTGCAGGCCGTGCAGGATGCCATTGGCGGTATGAACGCCATTCGAGACCAGATCCAGGAAACGTCCAAGCGGATCAAGCGCCTGGGTGAGTCGTCCCAGGAAATTGGTGAAATCACCGAACTGATTTCCGACATTACCGAACAGACCAACGTGCTGGCGCTGAACGCGGCCATTCAGGCCGCCTCTGCCGGTGAAGCCGGCCGAGGCTTCTCGGTGGTGGCCGAAGAGGTGCAGCGACTGGCTGAGCGATCAGGCGATGCAACCCGGCAGATTGCGGCGCTGGTGAAGACCATTCAGACCGACACCCAGGACGCTGTGGGCGCCATGGAACGTTCCACGCAGGGTGTGGTGGAAGGGGCCAAGCTGTCGGACAACGCAGGTACTGCGCTGTCCGAGATTGACCGAGGTGTCGCGCCGACTGGCCGATCTGATTGAGCAGATTTCGACAGCTGCATCCCGCGAAGCCGATTCGGCCAACGAGGTGGCAGGCAACATCCAACACATTTTTGCCGTGACCGAGCAAACGGGTGAAGGTACCCGCTCGACCGCGCAGCAGGTGCGTGAGCTGTCGGCCATGGCCGAAGAGCTGCGCCAGTCGGTGTCGCGATTCAAAATTGCCTGACGCTTGGCGCCGGCCCAAACTCATCTAAACCATGCTCGATTCCACCACCGACAGCTTGCCAACGGACTCGCCGCTGGCCGATCTCGGTCCGCTGGCCTGGGTTTTCGACGAACTGCGCAAATCGCTTGATGGGGCCAACAAGGCGACCAAGCGGTTCGTGCGCGAAGCCGCCCAACTCGAGCCAGGCGGGCTGGATGCCCCCGACCCAGCTCCTTTGCGGATGGCTCGTCAGCAGTTGCACCAGGCCGTTGGTGCGTTGGAGATGGTGGGGCTTGAACAGCCTGCTCAGGTGCTGCGGGGCATGGAAGCTGCGGTGCAGCGGTTTGTACAGCGCCCGCAGACCTGCGACGAGGCGGCCGTTCAGCAGGTGGAACATGCCGGATTTGCGCTGCTGGAGTACCTGCAGGCGGTGCTGAACAACAAGCCTCTTCAACCTTTGGTCCTTTTTCCGCAGTACCACAGCGTGCAGAAGCTGGCGGGGGTCGAGCGAATTCATCCGGCCGATTTGTGGACGTTTGATCGCCTGAGCACCAACATGGATGCGCCTGATGGTGTGAAACCCATGGCTTTCAGCGAAACGCTGCATTCGATGTTCGAGCGCACTGTCTTGCTCATGGTCAAGACGCAGAGCGTGGCGGCGGCCCAGTCGTTGATGCGCTTTTGCGCAGGTTTGTCGGTCAGCGCCACAGACCCGCGGGCGCGCACCTTTTGGCATGTGGCGGCCGCCTTTTTCGAAGGAACAGCGTTCAAGCTGGTGCCCAACGATGTGTACGCCAAGCGCGCCGCATCCAGGGTGTTGCTGCAATTCAATGCACTGATGGGCAAGCCCGGCAATGCCGGGGCGACTCCCGCTTCGGTGGGACAGGTTTCCGAAACCTTGTTGCGTGACCTGCTGTTTTTCTGTGCCCATGTCCGGACCGCACCAGAAGCCCAGACCACTCCCTACTTGACCAGGGTGCGAGAGGCCTTTGGCTTGAGTCACACCAAGTGGGTGGACTATGCCCGGGCGTCGCTGGGGCAGTTTGACCCCGCGCTGCTGGCACAGGCCCGTAAACGGGTTTCAACGGCCAAGGAATCTTGGGGATTGTTCACCAGCGGTGACGTCAACCGCGTGCGCCAGGTGGTCGATCAGTTTGGGCTCATTGGAGATTCGCTGGTCAAGCTGCACAAGCCCAGTGGTGTGCTCGCCGATGCGCTCAACAAGGCGGTTGAACAAGCGGTGCGCGAATCCAAGGCCACCATTCGCCCAGAGCTGGCGATGGAGGTGGCCACGACGACGCTGTACCTGGAGGCTGCGCTGGAGGATTTTGATCCGGCCGATGCGACCTTCACCGAGCGGGGCAACGAACTGGCCGAGCGCTTGGAACGTGTGCTGTCGGGTGAGCCGGGACGGCCGCTGGACACCTGGATGGAACAGCTCTACCGGCGTGTCAGCGACCGGCAGACCATGGGCAGTGTGGTTGGGGAGTTGAAGGTGTCCCTCGCGGAGACTGAGAAGACGCTCGACCAGTTTTTCCGCATGCCTCACGAAAAAGCGGGTCTGCTGCTGGCGACTTCTCAATTGGCGCAGATGCGGGGTGTGTTGTCCGTTCTGGGGCTGGAGCAGGCGGTGCAGACGGTGAACCGCATGCGCGCGACTGTGGAACAGATTTTGGATGCCGACGGCGAACCCGACAGCGTTCGAGACACAGCACGGTTCCAGCAGTTGGGCAACAACCTGAGTGCCTTGAGCTTTCTGGTGGATATGCTCAACTACCAGCCCTCGCTGGCGAAAAAGCTGTTCGTTTTCGACGACGCTGCGGGCGAACTGCGCCCACTCATGGGCCGCGCAGCCACGGCTTTGCCTTCCGCTGGAGCCGAAAGCGAAGCGGTCGCGATTGCAGAGCCGGTGGCACAAGTGCCTGTGCATCCGCCTGAGCCTCAAACAACTGTGGCTGTTGAGCCTGCGGAGCCGCTGCCTTCCAGCCCACCTGTTGCTGCGGCTGGCACCGCGGTTGATGAAGACGATGACGACGAAGACCTGCGCTCCATCTTTCTGGAAGAGGCGCGTGAGGTGGTGGTCAATGGCAACGAGGCCGTGCGCCAGTTGCAGGCCCAACCAGACGATTTGGCGCAATTGACCACCCTGCGCCGAGCCTTTCATACGCTCAAGGGCAGCTCACGCATGGTGGGCCTGTCGGCCTACGGCGAAGCCGCCTGGGCGATGGAACAGTTGTTCAATGCCGTTTTGGCCGAACAGCGTCCAGCTTCGGGTGAATTGCTTTCGCTGGCGCACCATTCGCTGGCGGCTTTTTCTCGATGGGCCGACAGCATCGAAGCGAAGTCGGACCTGCTTTGGCATGCCCAGCCCTTCATTGCAAGCGCCCAGGCTTTGAGAGAGCAAACCGGCGTTGTGCCGTTGGACGTGCCCGGTGCCGACGAGGTGCAGCCCTTGGCTGCCTGGGAGGTGCCCGTCGAGACCGAGGCAGAGGTTGAACCGGTGCCGTATGTGGCGCCTGACCCCGTTGCCGAGGAAGAAGCAGAAGACGAGGCATGGGCTTCTGGTGACTTCGCAACGACCGCTCCCGCCGCTTTGGAAGCTGAACCCATGGTGGGTGAAGCAGGTGAGACGCCCGAAGAGTTGGCGGACGAGCCGATCAGCCTGCTGAGCGACCTGGACTTCAATCAGTTGACGCCGAGCGAGCCCGCGCCTCAGGGCGACCCATCGCCCGAAGAGCCTGAGCCTGCCGCTGCGCTGCCCTCGATGTTCGATGGCCTGTCTTTGGATTTTGACGATCTGCCTGAGTTGGACGGAGCGCAGGAGGCCGAGATACCGCCAACCGAGGAATCTGTCGATGTGACAGACAACGAGGCCTTGCCGCCGCTGGCAGAGACAGATGCCGATGACCTGGCGCCTGTGGCGTTGCCCGAAACGGCTGAGCTGCCGGATGTGCCTGACGTTCGAGATGCAGATCAGACGCTTGAAGCGGCACCCGCTGATGCTCAGCCAGATGGGCCGGTGGAGACGACGGAAACCGAGGACGCGCCGTCCAGTCCTGACGTTGTTGATGCGTCCGATGCTGTTGTTGAACAGATTGCGGATCTGCCAGATGAGCAGACCCGTCTGATCGGGCCTTTGCGTATCGATTTGAAGCTGTACAACGTTTACTTGAACGAGGCCGATGAATGGTCTCGCCGTTTGGGTACCGTGCTGTCCGAGTGGCTGCTTGAATGCCACGAACCGGTCCCCGCACAGGCCGAGTCTCTGGCGCACTCCTTGGCTGGCAGCTCTGCGACCGTGGGCTTTCAGCCGCTTTCAGATATTTCGCGAGCGCTGGAGCACGCTCTGGGCGCCGTGGCCTTGCACCAGCGTGAGGGCCGACCCGCACAGCAGGAACAGGCGCAGCTGTTTGTCGATGCGTCAGAAGACATCCGGCGCCTGTTGCATCAGTTTGCTGCCGGCTTCTTCAAAGAACCTTCAGCAGATCTGCTGGAAGCCTTGCATCGCTTGTTGCATGAATTGCCGCTGCCGTCTGGCAGCGACTCGCTCGATATCGAGCTGACTTCTCGCTGGGACGCTGGTGCGGACGTGCCAGTAGCGGAGGCGTCTGAGGAGGCACCGCCAGCAGATATCGCGCCCGAAATGCCTTCGGCTTTTGTGCCTCCCGACTTTGCGGAGTCTGCATTTGTCGAAGCGCCAACGTTGATGGCGCCTTTGCCATCAGTGGTCGAGCCTCAAAGTGCCGTCCAAGACATCGACGACGATATCGACGCGCTGGACACCATTGACCTCGACCTGTTCCCGATCTTCGCAGACGAAGCGGCAGAACTGCTGCCCAAGCTGGGTTCCGCGCTGCGCCAATGGTCGGCGAGGCCCGACAACACCAGTGCGCGCGGCGAAGTGTTGCGCAACTTGCACACGTTGAAAGGCAGTGCGCGTTTGGCTGGCGCGTTGCGCCTTGGCGAAATGGCGCACCGCCTGGAAACCGATGTGGAGCGGCTCGATCTGGAGGAGGCATCGACACAATCGGTCGCGCCCTTGCTGTCTGCCTGCGATGCCATCGTGGCGCGTTTCGAATTGCTGCGTGGCATGGATCCTGAATCCCATGCCGTGGTGCAAGTCGCGCCGGAGCAATATGCGGCGCCTTCCGAGGCCCCGACACCAGCCTCGGTGGCCGCGGAGGCTGTCGAAGCGCCGGTGGATGGCTCGAAGTCGATCGAGCAGGCGGCGGTCATCCCTGAGCCTGCGGGTGCCGCCCAGGCCGAGACAGGGTTGACGGGCTTGACCCTGCCGGCCGTGCCGAAGATTTCCGCTGCCCACGCGGGTGCAGCCGTCAGGGTGCGCCCTGAACTGCTCGATCGCTTGGTGACGCAAACCGGCGAGGTGATCACCACGCGCACGCGCATGGACACCGAGGTCGTGACCCTGCGCAATTCACTGCGCGAGTTGACCGGCAACCTGGAGCGCTTGCGCCACCAGCTGCACGACATGGAGATTCAGGCCGAGACCCAGATGCAAGCGCGTTTGGCCCAGGCGCGCGAGGCGGATCAAACCTTTGATCCGCTGGAGCTCGACCGCTTCACGCGTGTCCAGGAAATCACCCGCATGATGGCCGAATCGGTCAACGACGTGGCCACGGTGCAGCGCAATCTGCAGCGTGCGGTGGAATCCACCGAAGACGGCCTGGCCGCCATGGGTCGCCAGACGCGCGAGTTGCAGCGCGACTTGTTGCGGACCCGCATGGTGGAGTTCGAGGGCATTTCCGAGCGCCTGTACCGCGTGGTGCGTCAGGCGTCTAAAGAAACCGGCAAGCAGGTGCGCTTGGACATCAGCGGGGGCCATATCGAGATGGACCGCGGCGTGCTCGACCGGATGACCGCAGCCTTTGAACACGTGTTGCGCAATTGCGTGGTGCATGGGGTGGAGGCGCCCGATGTGCGCCTGGCCGCTGGCAAGCCGCCTGAAGGACGCATCAACATTCAACTGGCTCAGGAACTCAACGATGTGTCGGTGGTGTTCCAGGACGATGGGGCGGGCCTTGATTTGCAACGCCTGCGTGAGAAGGCCGTGGACATGGGCCTCGCGACCGAGGCCAAGAGCCTGAGCGATGCCGAGGCCGCAGACCTCATTTTTGCGGCGGGTCTGAGCACCGCCCCAGAGGTGTCTTCTTTGGCTGGTCGTGGTGTGGGCATGGACGTGGTTCGCAACGACGTGATGGCCTTGGGCGGCCGAGTGGAGACTTCGACACGCCAAGGCGAGGGCACCGCATTCAAGCTCGTGCTGCCGTTGACCACGGCCGTGACGCAGGTGGTGATGCTGCGCGCCGGCAATCTCACCGTCGGTGTGCCGTCTGTGGTGGTTGAGCGTGTACGCCGTGTGACTCCGGCCGAGCTCGAAGAGGCCTACGCCAAAGGTACGCTGACTGTTGGTGATGAAGCGGTGCCTTTCTACTGGGCTGGCGCCCTGTTGCAAACCTCGGCCAAGAGTTCGCAAGCGCAAGAACGCACGCTGCCGGTGGTGGTTTTCCGAAGCGCTGCCCAGCGGGTGGCGATGCACGTGGACGAGGTGCTCGGCAACCAGGAAGTGGTGGTGAAAAACCTTGGCTCCCAGTTGTCGCGCTTGCCAGGCCTGGCGGGCATGTCGGTGCTGGCATCAGGTGCTGTGGCCCTGATTTACAACCCGGTGGCATTGGCCCAGGTGTATGGCGCACAGGTGCGCGAGTGGTTGGCTCAAAGTGTCGAGCACACGCCTTTGGAAAAAGGAGCGGGTCGGTCTGCGATGGCCGCGCCACAGTCGAATGCGGTACCGCTGGTTTTGGTGGTCGATGATTCCATCACCGTGCGTCGCGTGACCCAGCGTCTTTTGCAACGTGAAGGTTACCGTGTCAGCCTGGCTGCCGATGGTCTGCAGGCGCTGGAACGTCTACAGCAAGAGCGGCCGACCGTGGTGTTGTCGGACATCGAAATGCCGCGCATGGATGGTTTCGATCTGGTTCGCAACATGCGCAATGATCCGCAGTCTGACCGGCCTGCCGGTGATCATGATCACCTCGCGCATCGCCGAAAAGCACCGCGAACATGCGCGCGAGCTGGGCGTGGACCACTACCTGGGCAAGCCGTACTCGGAAGACGAGCTGCTTGGGCTGATCGCGCGCTACACGCAAGCGCGCCACAGAGGCCTGATACCGGGCGGCTATGGAGCGGGCTTGCGCGGCGCTGCAGCCGACGGCGTTTTCCCAGGCTTCTTGACCACCGCGTAGCGCAGCAAGGTGCGCTCGCGGGCCTCGGCATGGTCCACGATCGGGCGGGGGTAGTTCTTCACCCAGCGCCAAGCCAGCCGCCGCCAATTCCACCTCGTTGGCTTTCCAGGGCGCATGGATCACCGCATCGGGCAGTCCAGCGAGCTGCGGCAGGTAACGCCGGATGAACTTGCCTGACGGATCGAAGCGCTCGCTCTGGGTCACGGGGTTGAAGATGCGGAAGTATGGCTGGGCGTCGCAACCGCTGGAACTGGCCCATTGCCAGCCTCCGTTGTTGGCGGCCAGATCGAAATCGATCAGGTGGTCGGCGAAATAGGCTTCTCCCCAACGCCAGTCGATCCCAAGATCCTTCACCAGAAAGCTTGCCGCCACCATGCGCAGGCGGTTGTGCATGTAGCCGGTCTGGTTGATCTGGGCCATGGCCGCATCCACCAGTGGGTAGCCGGTGCGGCCCTCACACCAGGCGGCGAACAGTTCTTTGGCGTGTTTGCCGTGTTCGAACTTGATCTGGTCGTATTCGGGTTTGAAGGCATGTCCCACCACATGGGGAAAGTTGGCCATGACCTGGTGGTAAAAGTCGCGCCAGATCAGCTCCGAAAGCCAGGTGCTGGCCCCCTGCATGCCCTGCAGATGCATGCCGTAAGCGACAGAAGCCATCTGGCGGATCGAGATGGTGCCAAAGCGCAGGTGCACGCTGAGGTAGCTGGGGCCTTTGATCGGCGGGAAAGTTGCGGGTGTCGTCGTAGCGATCGATGCGCTCGACGAAATCTTCGAACAACTGTTGTGCGCCGCTGGCGCCGGTGGGAATCTTGAGCTGGGCCAGGTTGGTGGGCGCAAAGCCCAGCGTTGCCAGCGTGGGCATGACGGCGGGTCTTGCGCAAGGGCGCGAGGCTGCTGGCGTAGCGCTGCACCGGATAGGTCTTGAGGTGGAAGGGCTCCAGGGCCTTGAGCCAGGCGTTCTTGTAGGGTGTGAACACGCCAAAGGGCTGGCCCGCCTGGGTCAGCACCTCGCGGCGCTCGAAAATCACATGGTCCTTGTAGCCATGGAACATGATGCCGTGGTGGGCCAGATCGCCCAGCACATGGGCATCGCGGGCATGGGCTGCGGGCTCGTCGTCGTGGTTGGCAAACACGGCCTGGACCTCCAGCGCCTGGGCCAGTTGGGGAATGGCTTCCCGGGCGTGCGCATGGTGAACGATCAGCCCCACGTCTCGTGCCCTGCGCCTGGCCCAGTGCCCGCAAACGCTCGTCCAGTTCGGCCAGCGACCGGTGGAGAACTCCACCCGGCGGTCGGCTTGCAGGCCCCGCTCGAGCAGCGGATCGAGGATGTCGGTGTCGAACACGAACACGCACCACACCTGCCGGCAGGACTTGAGCGCGTGGTAGAGCGCGGCGTTGTCTTCCGTGCGCAGATCGCGACGGAACCACATCAGACCTTTGTCGTAGCTGTTCATGGTGGGGGGTGACTCGGGGTGCTCAGAGGGGTGGACGGCGGCGCGACCGGGTCAGCCGCTTAAAATCGCTCATGCCCGCTGATTCTGACTCCATCAACCTGACCAATCATTTTTTGATTGCGATGCCCAGCCTCAGCGATGAGCTATTCAGACGAAGCGTGGTGTTCATGTGTGAACACAGCGAGCGCGGCGCGCTGGGTCTGGTGATCAACAAGCCCAGCGATATCCTGTTGCCCCGGCTGTTTGAAAAAGTCGACCTGCCGCTGGGTCGGGAAGACCTGATGACCCTGCCGGTGTTCCAGGGTGGCCCGGTGCAGACCGAGCGCGGCTTTGTGCTGCACGAAGCCATTGACGCTGGCGACGGCGAATCGGTCTATGCCTCGACGCTCAGCATCCCCGGCGGTCTGGAAATGACCACCTCCAAGGACGTGCTGGAAGCCATGGCTTCGGGTGCCGGCCCTCGCAAGGTGTTTGTCACCCTGGGCTATGCGTCCTGGGGCGAGGGCCAGCTGGAGTCTGAAATCACCGAAAACAGCTGGCTCACGGTAGAAGCCGATCCCAAGCTGATTTTTGATACGCCGGTGGAAGAGCGCTACGACCGCGCCATGGCCTTGCTGGGCCTGGAGTCCTGGATGCTGTCACCCGACGCGGGTCACGCCTGACCATGCGGCCAGCCGCCGATGGCCTGACCAGCGGCGCAGTGCCTGCCCGTTGCCAGCGTTTTCTGGCGTTTGACTACGGCCTCAAGCGCACCGGCGTGGCCAGCGGCAACCGGCTCACCCGCAGTGCCACGCCGCAAGCCACCATTGCCGCCGCCGGGGGCGATGCGCGCTTGGCCCAGATCGCGCTGCGCCTGAAAGAATGGGAGCCCGACGCCCTGGTGGTGGGCGTGCCCTACCACCCCGATGGCGCGGCCGCATGAAAACACCGCGCGTGCCCTGAAATTTGCCCGGCAGCTGCGCGGCCGCTTTGGTTTGCCGGTTTTTGAGGTGGATGAGCGTTACAGCACCACCGAAGCCCACGCCCAGGGGGCCAAAGATGCCGACGCCGCGTCGGCCTGCATCATCCTGGAACAGTTTTTGAGGAGCTTGCCTTGACTTCACCGACCCCACTCGACGCCGAGGCGTTGTACACCGAGCTTGCGCGAGGGGGTGGAACCAGCTCCTGGCCGCCACGCCCAAGCCCGCGTACCTGGCGGGCATCACTTCGGGCGGCGCCTGGCTGGCCGAGCGCCTGCAGCGTGACCTGGCGCTGGCGGGTGAGGCCGGTGTGATTTCGTCCAGCATGCACCGCGACGATTTCGCGCAGCGCGGTCTGGCCCTGAGTGCACAGACGGTCCTGCCTTTTGACGTGAACGGTGCGCATGTGATCCTGGTGGACGATGTGCTCTACACCGGGCGCACCATCCGCGCCGTGCTCAACGAGCTCTACGACTACGGTCGCCCGGCCACGGTGCAACTGGCGGTGATGGTGGACCGGGGCGGGCGGGAACTGCCCGTGCAGGCCACCACGGCGGCCACCACCGTCACCCTGCCCGACGACCAGCTGCTGGAGCTGGCCAAGGACGGCGCCAGTGGGCAGCTGAGCTTTGTGCTGGAAAACAAGAGCCGAACGGGGCCTGAACACCATGCAACACCGCAACAATCCCCAACTCAACAAAAACGGCGAGCTGATCCACCTGCTCTCCACCGAAGGCCTGTCGCGCGACATCCTCACCCAGATCCTGGACACCGCCGGCAACTTCGTGAGTGTCAACGACCGCGAAGTGAAGAAGGTGCCGCTGCTGCGCGGCAAGAGCGTGTTCAACCTGTTCTTCGAGAACAGCACCCGCACCCGCACCACCTTCGAGATCGCCGCGACCCGCCTGAGCGCCGACGTGATCAACCTCGACATCGCGCGCAGCTCCACCGCCAAGGGCGAGTCGCTGATCGACACCATCGCCAACCTCAGCGCCATGGCGGCCGACATCTTTGTCGTGCGCCACAGCGAGTCGGGTGCGCCGTACCTGATCTCGCAGCACGTGGCGCCCCATGTGCACGTGGTCAACGCCGGTGACGGGCGCCATGCCCACCCGACGCAGGGCCTGCTGGACATGTACACCATCCGGCACTACAAGAAAGACTTCACCAACCTGTCGGTGGCCATCGTGGGCGACGTGCTGCACTCGCGCGTGGCGCGCTCGGACATCCACGCCCTGACCACCCTGGGCGTGCCCGATGTGCGGGTGGTGGGCCCGCGCACCCTGGTGCCCAGCGACATGACCCACATGGGCGTGCGCGTGTGCCACACGCTGGAAGAGGGCATCAAGGACTGCGATGTGGTGATCACGCTGCGCCTGCAAAACGAACGCATGAGCGGCGCGCTGCTGCCCTCCAGTCAGGAGTATTTCAAGAGTTTTGGCCTCACCGCCGAGCGCCTGCGCTGGGCCAAGCCCGACGCCATCGTGATGCATCCCGGGCCGATCAACCGCGGCGTGGAAATCGACTCGGCCGTGGTGGACGGCGCGCAAAGCGTGATCCTGCCGCAGGTGACGTTTCGGCATCGCGGTGCGCATGGCGGTGATGGGCATCGTGGCAGGCAACGAGGCATAACATGAAAATTCTGATTCAAAACGGCCGTGTGATGGACCCGGCCACCGGGCGCGACGAGATGGCCGATGTGGCGATCGCCGCCGGGCGCATCATCGCCATCGGCCAGATCGGCGGCCGATTTCCAGCCCAACCGCACCATCGACGCCAGCGGGCTGCGTGGTGGCGCCGGGCCTGGTGGATCTGGCCGTGCGCCTGCGCGAGCCGGGCCAGGAGCACGCGGGCATGCTGGAGAGCGAAATGGGCGCGGCCGTGGCCGGCGGCGTGACCTCGCTGGTGTGCCCGCCCGACACCGATCCGGTGCTGGACGAGCCCGGCCTGGTGGACATGCTGCAAGTTCCGCGCCGAAAAACTGCACCAGTCGCGGGTGTTTCCGCTCGGCGCGCTTGACCCGGGGCTTGCAGGGTGAAGTGCTGACCGAGATGGCCGAACTCACCGAGTCGGGTTGCATCGGCTTTGGCCAGGCCGAGGTGCCCATCGTCAACACCCAGGTGTTGCAGCGTGCCCTGCAATACGCCGCCACGTTTGGCTACACCGTGTGGCTGCGACCGCAGGACTTCTACATGGGCAAGGGCGTGGCCGCCAGTGGTGCGCTGGCCACCCGCATGGGCCTTTCGGGCATTCCCGTGCTGGCCGAAACGATTGCGCTGCACACCCTGTTCGAGCTGATGCGCGCGGCGCAGGGCAAGGGCAAGGCCAACGACGGCAAGGGCGCCCGGGTGCACCTGTGCCGCATCAGCAGCGCGGCCGGTCTGGCGCTGGTGCGCCAGGCCAAGGCCGACGGACTGCCGGTGACCTGTGACGTGAGTGTGCACAACCTGCACCTGACCGATGTGGACATCGGTTACTACGACAGCCGCCTGCGGCTGCAGCCGCCCGTGCGCCAGCAGCAAGATCGCGATGCCCTGCGCGCCGGTCTGGCCGATGGCAGCATCGATGCGCTGGTGTCGGATCACAACCCGGTGTCGGCCGACGCCAAGATCCTGCCGTTTGCCGAGGCCGAGCCCGGCGCGACGGCGGTGGAGCTGCTGCTGGGTCTGTCTGCCAAATGGGCGCAGCAGGACGGTCTGGGCCTGATGCAAGCCCTGGCGGTGCTGACCAGTGGGCCGCAGGCCGTGCTGGGCAACAGCCTGGGGACCTTGCAGCACAGCGTGGGCCAGCTGAGCGTGGGTGGTCAGGCCGACCTTGTGCATCTTCGACGCGAACCACAGCTGGCGCATCGAGCCCACGGCCTTGCGCAGCCAGGGCAAGCACACGCCGTTTGGTGGGCACGAGCTGCCGGTGGCGGTGCGCGCCACCCTGGTGGGCGGCTATGTGGCGTACGAAGCCGCCGGTTGCGTCCGCATGAGCGTGCAACGCCCGGCAGCGGCCGTTGTGTGGCGCATGCTGCGGGCCACGCTGGCATGTGGTGAAGGGCTTGTGGATCATCCGCACGCGGTTTGAGCGCGCTCACGCCTGAGCAGCGTGCCGGCGCAGGTGCGCGAGTGGTCGCGTGGAGATGCTGCGCATTCTGGGCGTGGAGCTGGTGGTGCACGGCGAGGTGCCCCACCAGGGGCCCGCGCTGGTGGTGGCCAACCATGTGTCCTGGCTGGACATTCTGGTGATGAACGCGGCGCAACCGGCGCGCTTTGTCTCCAAGGCGGATGTCAAGCACTGGCCGCTGCTGGGCAGCCTGATCACGGGTGCGGGCACCTTGTACATCGAGCGCGAAAACCGGCGCGATGCCATGCGGGTGGTGCACCATGTGGCGGAGCGCTTGCAGGCCGACGATCTGATCGCGATTTTTCCGGAAGGCACCACGGGTGACGGCGTCGCCTTGCTGCCTTTTCACGCCAATCTGTTCCAGGCGGCGATCGCGGCCGAGGCGCCGGTGTTGCCCGTGGCGTTGTCGTTCGTTCATGCGGGCACGGGCGCGCGACACGACGCCCCGATCTACATTGGCGACACCACGCTGATGGCGTCCATGTGGGCCACACTTCGGGCCACCGATGTGCAGGCGGTGGTGGGCTTTGGTCAGGCCGCAGCGCGGCGCAGGGACGGTCACGGCGGGTCTGGGCGCAGGATGTGCGCTCCACGATCGCGGGCATGCTGCGGCGCGCTGATGGCACGGGCTTGGCTCCTGCAGCGCCGCTGTCGGTGTCAGTCGCCGTCTCAGCCCCGATGCGCGCTTGTGCCGCCAGCTGGGCGCGCAGGGTTTCGACTTCGTCCAGCAGTTGAAGCGCCAGTGCCGCGCCCGGCAGGTTGACACCCAGATCGCGCTGCAGGCGCCAGGCCACGGACACATGGTGCACCTGAACGGCGGTGAATCGCCAGTTGTCGGGGGACTGGCCCTGCAGTGGGTTCGATCACACCTTCTTCGAGCATGGTCCAGCACGAATTCGCTCTGCACCGAGCAGGCGCGGCAGAGGTCCTCCAGCGAGAGTGCGTCGTGCTGGTCGGATGGCGCGGGCGTGTTGGGTGTGCTGAGGTGTGTTCATGACGTGGCTCCCAGTTGTGCTCTCGGGTTGAACGATTGGAATTCGCTCGGCCATGCTGCTCGTACAGGGCCTTGGCCGCTGTCGCGTGTTGGCCGGCGGCAGGGCGATCTTCAGCACAAAGTAAAAGTCGCCCGGCGTTTTGGCGGGGATGCCGCGACCTTTGAGGCGCAGCTTGCGACCCTCGCTGGAACCCGCCGGCACCGTGAGTGCGACGTTGCCGCTGGGCGTGGGCACTTCGATGGTGGCGCCCAGCGCGGCTTCCCAAGGGGCGACCGGGCAGGTCCAGGTAGACATCGTGTTTGTCCACGCGGTAGTGCTTGTGGGGCTGGAATGTCACCTCCAGGTACAGATCGCCCGGCTGGCCCTGGCCCATGCCCGGCCCGCCCTGGCCTGCCAGGCGGATGCGCTGGCCGGCCCGCACGCCGCGTGGAATGGTGAACTCGATCGGGTGTTCGCGCAGCACCACATGGCCCTGGGCGTCCATGGCTGGGCATCTGCAGCGTGACCTTGCGCGAGCCACCGTGGTAGGCCTCTTCCAGGGTGATCTGGATCTGGGCGTGGCTGTCCTGTCCCGCGCGCACTGAAACGCCTGGCCTTGCGCAGGACCTGCGGCCAGCGCTGCGCGACTGGCTGGCGCGGGCCTGGCGGAACAAGGATTCGAAGAAGTCGCTGTGATCGCCCATGTCCTGGCTCGTCGAACCCGCTGCCGCCGGTTTCGAAGCCTGCTTTCCAGTCGGGTGGTGGCTGGAAGTCCTGGCCGCTTTTCCAGTTGGCGCCCAGGCGGTCGTAGGCCGCGCGCTTTTCAGGATCTTTGAGCACGTCGTAGGCTTCGCCCACCTCCTTGAAGCGCTCTTCGGCGTTGGCCTCCTTGCTCACGTCCGGGTGGTACTTGCGCGCCAGCTTGCGGTGCGCGCGCTTGATCTCGTCTTGCGAAGCGCTGCGCTCCACGCCCATGACCTTGTAGTAGTCCTTGTATTCCATGCCAGACCTCCAGGCGCTGTTCTGCTCGGCTTTGCGCGATGCAAAGCCCTTGCTACAACTCTACGCCGAATACCGCATGGAAAGCTGCTGGGTGCAGCCGTGTTGACCCACCTCAAGGGTTGGTTACTGGCAGCATGCGTTCAATCGCATGCGGCCAGGTGCACAACTGTTGCCACGCCCGGCTGGGCGTCGCACTGTGTTTATCCCTTGTCGGTGGGATTCAGCCTTTGCCGTTGGCTGGGGCCGATTGGCGCGTTGCATCATCATTTCGGTGTTGGTCTTGCGATCGGCGTTGACCTGCACCACGGCCGGCCGTGCGCCAACGAGCTTGAGGTAGTCGCGCACGGGCAGTTCGGCCAGAAAGTCGCGGCCGTAAATGATCTTCGTGGCGCCCGAGACCAGCGGCAGGTGCACAGCGGCGGCGCAATCGGCGAGGGTGAAGCTGTCGCCGCCGATGTAGGGCGCAAAGCGGGTCAGTTTGGCGAACGCGGCCACGTTCTTTTCCAGCTGTTGGCCCACTTTTTCCTTGGCCGTATCGCTCACCTTGCCGCCGAAGAACGCTTCTGGGTAAAGGTTGCGCGCCACCAGCTCCAGGTGCAGCTCGATGTAGCGCACGAGTTCGCGCGCTTTGGCGGCCTGGAAACGGGTCGGCCGGCAGCAGGGCGGGCGTTGGGTATTGCGCTTCGACGTACTCCAGCATCACGGTCGATTCGCTGATCGGACCGGCGTCGGTCTTGAAGTACGGCACCTTGCCCAGTGGGCTGGCAGCCGGGTCGGTCTCGCCCACCCAGGCCAGTTCTTCTTCAAAGGCCACACCCTTTTCAAGCAAGGCGAGCTTGACCTTGTTGTAGTAGTTGCTGGCCGAAAAGCCGCAAAGTTTGAGCATGTTGGTCTCCTGTTGGTGGGTTGTGGCTCGAGCGATGTTAGTGGCGGACGCCTGTCACGGGTGGGTCGCGCAGTTGACCGTGCGCTGATAAACTCGAGATATGTTGTTGTACCGCGTTCACCGCCGAATTCGCTGCATGGCTTGCCATGTTGGCGATGGTGTTGCGCTGCGCTCGCCCCCACGGTGGCCCACGCCTGGGTGGCTGCGGCCGACGACGGCCAGTGGATCGAGGTCTGCAGCGCCAGCGGCATGGTCTGGCTCAAGGCCGATGGCGTCGAGGCCGCTTCTGGCGCGTCGTCAGACAAGACGACAGCCCATGGGTGACATGGGCAGCATTGCCCCTGGTGCAGTTTCCATGGTCTCTGCCTTGCGGCTTGTTGCCTCAGCAGATTTCGCCTCTGCCTCTGGTCGCCATGCCGCTCAAGCGGTGCCCCATGTTGACCAGGTTGCGCTGACCAGCAAGGTTCAGCGCCGCGTCCAGGCCCGCGCGCCGCCTCTCGCTTCCTGACTTCACGCCTTGGCGCGTCCCTGCATGGGGCGCGCCTGTGTTGATCCTTGTTCAGGAGGCGCGCATGCCTCAGCATTCCGCTTCTTTCTTTGCAGCTGGCCCGTGCCGCTGGTCTCGCCGCCGCATCGCGCTGATGGCCTGCTCTGGCCGCAGGTGTTGCACCCTGGTTGGCCGCTTGTGACCCTGCTCACCGACGTCGGCCGCAGCCATCGGCCTTCAAGGGCATCGACATCACGGGCGCCGAGCTACGCGCAGGATTTCGCCCTCACCGATTTCAACGGCGTGCCGCGCACGCTTGCCGACTACCGTGGCAAGGTCGTGATGCTGTATTTCGGCTTTCGTGCAGTGCCCCGATGTGTGTCCAACGGCTCTCAGCCGTGCCGCCGAGGTGTTGCACCTGCTGGGCCCCGAGGCGGCTCAGCAGCGTGCAGCTGCTGTTTGTCACCGTCGACCCCGAGCGCGACACGCCCGAGCTGTTGCGCGAGTACATGGCGGCTTTTGACCCCTCGTTCATGGCGCTGACCGGCTCGCTGGAACAGATCAAGGCCACTGCCGATGCCTTCCGGGTGTACTTCAAGAAAGTGCCCACCGGCAGCACCTACACCATGGACCACACCGCGCTGACCTACCTGTTTGATCCGGCGGGCAAGGTGCGCGTGGCCCTGCGCCATGAGCAGACCGCTGCCGAGTTATGCGGCCGATGTGCAGCGTGTCCTGGCCGACGGCGGCTGATCTTCCGAGTTCTTCCTTCTTTTTCGTTTTCTTTTTTGTCCATTTTACCTTGGAGTTCCCATGAAAAAACTGTTGATTGCCTCTTTGCTCACCATCACCGCCAGCGCCTGGGCGCAGCACGCCACCGTCAAGGTGGAAGGCGCCTGGGTGCGCGGCACCGTGGCCACCCAGAAAGCCACCGGCGCCTTCATGCGCCTGACACCCAGCGCCAAGGCGCGCCTGGTGTCGGCCAGCTCGCCGGCTGCGGGCGTGGTGGAGATCCATGAAATGTCGATGGAAAACGACGTGATGAAAATGCGCCAGATTCGACGGCCTGGACCTGGCCGCAGACCGCACCACCGAGCTCAAGCCCGGCGGTTTCCACATCATGCTGATGGAGCTGAAGGCCCAGTCAAGGGCGGCGACACGGTGCCGCTGACCCTGACTTTTGAAGACGCCAACAAGAAGACATTCACGGTCGATGTGCAGGCGCCTGTGACCGCATTGGGGGGCAATGCCGCCAAACCCAACGCCCATGGCATGAAGCACATGCAGTGATGTGCGCATCGCGCAGGCTTTCCGTCCCATGTTTCAGGAGTTTCAAATGCGTATTTCGATGATTTCTTTGCGCCACGCTGTGGTGGCGTTGGGTCTGGTGGCTTTGGGCAGTGTTGCCTTGGCCAAGTCGGTGCCGGCCGATCAAGGCCTGCCGGTGGTTGAACTGATGCCTCTGGTTATCAAGCACGAGGCCGATCTCGGCCTCAGCCCGGAGCAGATCCAGGCGATGGCCGACTACCGCAAGCAGGCCATGCCAGGGCGTGTGGCCGTGCAGAAGAAGATTCAGAACTTGCGAGGGCAACTTCGCATGGCACTTCTGGAAAACCGTCCGGAAGCCGAGCGCGCATCGCTGATGCAGCAGATCGGCGATGCCGAGATCGAGCATTTCAAGGGACGCGAGCGCTGCGTGCAGCAGGTACGCAAGACCCTGAGCGCTGACCAGTTCGCCCAACTCAGCAAGCTCTATCTGGACGGACTTCGCTGATTCGAGTGCTTCATTCAGCGATTTGCCGCCTCACCTGACCCAATGCCCACCCGCCTGATGCGCAACCTTGCGCGCGGCCTGCTTGGTCGCGATGCTGCTGGCCCTGCTCGCGCCCACGATTTCGCGCGCGCTGGCGAGCACGCGGGCCGCGGGCGATTGGGTGGAAGTCTGCAGTGCCCAGGGCATGCAGTGGGTGCAGCTCGCCGCCGATGGTGAGCCGCTGGCGCCGACAGATCCGCAGCACACTTTCGACCATTGTGGCCACTGCGTACTGACCGCCGAACGTTTCGCGCCCATGTTGCCCTCGATGCCCGTCTTGCAGGCGGACACTGGCAAATGGGCTGCGCCCATCTATCGGGCTTTCACACCGTTTGCACGCACGGCGCCCAGTCCCGGCGCCCGCGGCCCGCCGCTGCTGCTGAGTTGAACCCAGGTGCGGCCCCCGGGAGCGGGGCTGCTGGTTCATTGGCCGGTGCCTCACGCCGGTCTGTCTCAGGAGCGATTCATGACGTCAAACGTCTCTTCCGTTGCGCTGGTGTGCGTCAGCAACCAGTCGATTTTTCTTTCTGGCGAATCCGGCCCTGTGTGGCGCGTGATCAAAGGTGTTGTGCGCCTGGACCGTGCCAGCGGACCGATTCGTCAACCGGTGCAGTTGGCCTTGCCGGGCGATCTCATCGGCACAGAGAGCCTGTGCGGCCAGCCTTACCAGCTCAGCGCCAAGGCGTTTACGGCTTGCCTGCTGGAGCCAGTACAACCTGCTCAGGCATCCATACCTGAATCTTTGTTGCAGCAGGCTTTGCTGCAACAACTGGAGCGCAGTCAGGATATGGCCCAGCTGCGCACCGGCAGCGTGTTGCAGCGCCTGACCCACATGCTGGGACTGATGGGGCTGGACTGGCGGGCTGATCAGCGGCCCAAGCGTTCACAGTCAGATGCCATCCGCAGCGCGCTGCCCACCTTGCGCGAAGTTGCCCTGCTGATCGATGCCAAGACCGAAACCGTGTGCCGCGCGCTGGCGCAACTGTTGCCGCCTCGCAGCCGTAAAAGCGGGCCGGTGGGTGCGTCTGTGGACCAGCTGCCCGCTGCTGCGCCCGCTCACCGGCCACGGACTTGGGCGGCCAACGCGACACCTATAGGGGTTGCGGCGTGACGCCTGTGCGGCGGAGCGTGCGCAATCGCCGCACCGCCAACCGATGGGTCGGGGCGGTGCTGGTGTTCCACGGCCTCGCCTTTTTCTGTGGGTACCTGGTGCTCGAGCGGGCCATGCGCCCTGTCGAACCGACCCCTGTCTTTGCGCGACATGCCAGCAATCTTCCAGAGAACTTCGCGCCACCACTGCTGCGCATGGGTGCACCCTTCTTCGCAAGCTTTGCCGGGCTGGCTCCTGCAGTCGCAACGCAGTGACGCGGCTGCACCCTGGAGCGTCGATGCGCAGGGCCACGTTCGCTTCAACCACATGGCGCTCGCAAGATGAAGTGCCGGCTCGCTGCTATGTCTTCCGCCGAGACGGGCAGCCTTCGGCACCGAACCCCGGTTGCCATTCTTTCGATTTCAATTTCTAAACTCACCAGGAACCACGATGGTCATGCTGAAAAAACAAACCCTTCCCCACGCCATGGCGCTTGCCCTGCCTGCCCTCAGCCTGGTCTGCGGCCAGGCGCATGCCCAGGCCCAGGCCGAAAGCTCAGGGACCCTGCCAACAGTGACCGTGAACGCTCAGCAAGAAGCCCAAGTGCCCCAGCCACAGTCAATGGGGCAGACCTTGCTGCTGCCCAAACGCGCTGCCACCAGCGACACCGCCAGTCTGCTCTCCGATGTGCCCGGTGCCGCGCTTAACGGCGCCGGAGGCGTGTCCAGCCTGCCCTCGCTGCGCGGCCTGGCCGATGACCGGTTGCGCATCAAGGTCGACGGCATGGACCTGATCGCCTCCTGCCCGAACCACATGAACCCGGCGCTGTCGTACATCGACCCTTCGCAGCTTGGCGCGCTCAAGGTCTATGCCGGCATCTCGCCCGTCAGCGCGGGCGGCGACAGCATCGGTGGCAGCATCCTGGCCGAGTCGACTGCCGCCGGTGTTTGCCACGCCCCGGCCAGGCGTCGATCGCCGAGGGTGAAGTGGGCACCTTCTACCGCAGCAACAACAGGCGCGTGGCGTGAACCTGTCGGCCCGCTATGCCACCGACAGCTCAGCGTCAGCTACAGCGGCTGCGATCAGCCGCGCCGACAACTACCACGCCGGTGGCGACTTCAAGAACTACGACCTTCACCGGTCGCGCCGGGTCACACCCTGGCGCGCGACGAAGTGGGCTCCACCGCCTACGACACGCGCAACCATGCGCTGAGCCTGGCCTTCAAGCAGGACGACCATCTGTTCGAAGCCCGGCTCGGCGTGCAGGACATGCCCTATCAGCTCTACCCCAACCAGCGCATGGACCTGCTCGACAACGACCAGAGCAGCATCAACCTGAGCTACACCGGGCAGTTCGACTGGGGCACGCTGAAGGCACGTGTCTACGACGAAAAGGTCGACCACTTCATGGACTTTGGCGCCGACAAGCGCTACTGGTACGGCATGGCGTTCGGGTGGCAGCACTGCTGGTCAACGGTCAGCCTTGCGGCGCCATCAGCGCCACTTGCGCCGCTGGCATGCCCATGTACACCGAGGGCAAGACCAGCGGCGCTTCAGCCTCAGCGGCGAGATCGCGCTGAACGAGCGCGACCTGCTGCGCGTGGGTGCCGAGCTCCAGCACTACAGCATCAACGACTGGTGGACGCCATCGGGCGGCGGCATGTACCCCGGCACCTTCTGGAACATCCGCGATGGCGAGCGCGACCGCACGGCGTGTTGGAGCGAATGGGAGCGCAGCTTGAACGCGCAGTGGACGACGCTGGCGGGCGTGCGCGTGGAGCAGGTGCGCATGGAACGCGGGCGAGTGCGTGGGCTACAACCCGGCCGGCATGGGGCTTCCAGGCCCGCGACGCCGACGCCTTCAACGCCAGCGATCGCCAGATCACCGACAACAATGTCGACGTGACCGCGCTGGCGCGCTACACCGCCAGCGAGCAGTACGACATCGAATTCGGCTTTGCCCACAAGGAGCGCTCACCGAATGTCTACGAGCGCTTCCCCTGGTCCACCTGGCAGATGGCCGCGCTGATGAACAACTTCGTGGGCGACGGCAATGGCTACGTCGGCAACCTCGACCTCAAGCCCGAGAAAGCCAACACCGTCTCGGCAACCTTCGACTGGCATGCCGCCGACAAGCGTCTGGGGTTTCAGGCCACGCCGTTCTACACCCGCGTGGACGACTACATCGACGCCGGTCAGTGGAACGGCACCACCAACCAGGCGGTGGCTCAGCCTGTGAACAACAAGTTCAGCGTGCTGCGCTACACCAACCAGTCGGCCCGTCTCTATCGGTCTGGACCTGGCCGGCCACATGCCATTGCCAAGACCAGCGTCGGTGACTGGGGTCTCAAGGGCTTGCTGAACTACACCAACGGCCGCAACCGCGACACGGGTGACGGCCTCTACAACATCATGCCGCTCAACGGCAAGTTGGCGCTGACGCACAAGTCCGGCGGCTGGGACAACAGCCTGGAGCTGGTGGCGGTGAAGGCCAAGACCGATGTGTCATCGGTGCGCAACGAAGTGAAGACGCCCGGCTATGGCCTGGTGCAACTTGCGCGGCAGCTACTCGTGGAAAACCGTGCGTCTGGACTTCGGCATCGAGAACCTGTTCGACCGCCTCTATGGCCTGCCCACCGGCGGCGCGTATGTGGGGCAGGGCACCACCATGGCCAACCCCATGCTGCCCAACTACCCGCAATGGGGCACGGCCGTGCCGGGCATGGGGCGCACGCTGTACGCCGGTGTGAACGTGAAGTTCTGACCCTTATTCACTGTTGTATTTCAACCATTTGGGAGATGCTTGTGAACAAGTACCTGTTCGCGCTGTGGCGCGTACTGGCCATTTTTCTGCTGGCCTGCGGGATCGGTACCGCCTTTGCCGCCACCACCGAAGTCACCGATGCCCTGGGTCGCAAGGTCAAGGTCAACCTGCCTGTGCAGCGCGTGATCATCAACTTCAACTACGAAGAGTTCACCGCCGTCGCCGGCAAGGAGGCCTGGGCCAAGGTGGTGGGCATTTCGCGCGCGCCTTGGGAGGGCTGGCGCCCGGTGATCTTCAAGCGCTACACGACTGTCATCCCCAATTTGCAGGCCATGCCCGATATCGGCCACTCCGACGACGGCACCTTCAGCGCCGAGAAGGTGATCGCGCTCAAGCCCGATGTGCTGTTCATGGCCGAGTGGACCTTCAAGTCCATGCAGACCGCGCGCGAGCAGATCGAGGCCGCCGGCATCCCCATCGTGGTGGTGGACTACAACGCCCAGCTGCTGGAGCGCCACCTGGCTTCGACCCGCGTGATGGGCAAGGTCATGGGCACCGAGGCCCGCGCCGAAGAGCTGGCGCAGCTGTATGAGCGCCAGTACCAGGACATCATGGCCCGCGTGGCCAAGGTCTCGGACGGCGCGAAGAAGAAGGTGTACTTTGAGCTCGGGCAGGCTGGCGCTGACACCGTGGGCAACAGCTACAGCGGCACCATGTGGGGCAAGATCGTCACGCTGTTGGGCGCGGTGAACGTGGCCGATGGCAAGCTGCCCGGCCCCTGGGGCCCGGTCAATGCCGAAGCGGTGATCGCCGACAACCCGGACCTGATCTTCATCGCCGGCTCGTCCTGGGTGAACAAGCCCAAGGCCGTCAAGACCGGATACGAGGCCACCGCCGACATCACCCGCACCACGCTCGCGCCCTACGCGCAGCGCCCGGCCTGGGCGGGGCTCAACGCGGTGAAAAATGGCCAGGTGCACGCGATCGAACACGGCCTGTGCCGCACGCTCTACGACTTTGTGGCCATGCAGTACATCGCCAAGCAGCTCTACCCCGCAGCGTTCGAGGACGTGGACCCAGCGGCCAGCTTCAAGGCTTACCACGACAAGTACCTGCCCGTGCCCGTTCGCTGGCGTGTGGGCCACGGGCATCAAGCCCTGATGACGGCCGCTGTATCTGCCACCACGCCGGTCACGCCCGCGTCGTCGTTCGCGCTCACCTATCGCCGAACCTGGTGGCGGCGCTGGACGCTGGCCTTGGCCCTCGCGGGCGTGTGCCGCGCTGGGCTTTCTGCTCGACGTGGCCACCGGTCCGGCCTTTCTGCCGGTGGCCGAGGTGGCGCGCACCGTGTTCGGCGAAGGGCGCGACGCCAGCGTCACTGCCATTGTCTGGTCCATCCGGCTGCCGGTGGCCTGCACCGCACTGGTGGTGGGCGCGGCGCTGGGCCTGTCGGGCGCGGTGATGCAAACCATCCTGCACAACCCCCTGGCGTCGAGCTACACGCTGGGCGTGTCGGCCGGTGCGGGCTTTGGCGCGGCGCTGGTGATCGTGCTCGGCGCCGGCGCTGCCCTGGTCAGACACGGTGAGCATTCCGGTCATGGCCATCCTGTTTGCGGCTCTGGCCTGCGCCGGGGTCTACCTGATCGGTGGCGCACGCGCCGCCACGGCCGAGGCGCTGGTGCTCGCCGGTATCGCGTTGCTGTTCCTGTTCCAGGCGCTGACCTCGCTGCTGCAACTCATCGCCTCGCCCGAGGCGCTGCAGCAGGTGGTGTTCTGGCTGTTCGGCAGCCTGCAGAAAGCCACCTGGCCCAAGGTGGCCATTATGGCCTCGGTACTGGCGGTGGGCGTGGTGCTGCTGCTGCCCATGGCCTGGCGGCTCACTGCGCTCAAACTGGGCGATGCGCGGGCCGAAGGACTGGGCGTGAACGTGCGGGCGCTGCGGCTGAAAAGTTTTGCGCTGATCTCGGCGCTGACCGGGGTGTCGGTGGCCTTTGTCGGCACCATCGGCTTCGTGGGCCTGGTGGCGCCCCACCTCGCGCGCATGCTGGTGGGCGAAGACCAGCGCGTGTTTCTGCCTGCCTCGGCGCTCGCGGGGGCGGCCCTGCTGTCGGTCGCGTCAGTGGCCAGCAAGACGCTGATGCCCGGTGCGGTGTTCCCCATTGGCATCATCACTTCGCTCATCGGTGTGCCATTTTTCGTGGCGCTGGTGTTGCGCTCCCACAGGAGCCACTGGTGATGCTGACCACAAGGCAACTTTCGGTGTGTTTTGGTGCACGGCCGGTGCTACACGGGATCGATCTGGATCTGCAGCCAGGGCAGCTCGTGGCGCTGCTCGGCCCCAACGGGTCGGGCAAATCCACGCTGCTTCGTGGCATCGCCGGCCTGCTGCCGCACGGGGGCAGCGTCATGCTGGGCGGTCAGCCGCGCACGTCGCAGCGCATTGGCTACATGCCACAAGACACCTCGTCATCGGCCGCGCTGACGGTGACTGAGGCGGTACTGCTCGGCCGGGTGGAGCGGCTGCGCTGGCAGGTGTCGGATGAGGATCTGGCGACCGTCGATGCGGTGTTGCGGCGTCTGGGCATTGCGGGGCTGGCCGCGCGCTGGCTGCGCGAGCTCAGCGGTGGCCAGCGGCAGATGGTGTTCCTGGCGCAGGCGCTGGTGGGCCAGCCGCGCGTGCTGCTGCTGGATGAGCCCATCAGCGCGCTGGATCTGCGCCATCAGTTGGAGGTGATGGAGACGGTGCGCGAGCTGACACGCGAGCGCTCGCTGGTCAGCCTGGTGGTCCTGCACGACTTGAATGCCGCCGCGCGCTATGCCGACCGGTTGCTGCTGCTGCGGGAGGGGCACCTGCACGCACAGGGGCGCACCGACGAGGTGTTTTCGCTACAGCACGTCGAGTCTGTCGTTCGACATCGAAGCCGAGCTCCTGCGAGGGCAGCGGGTGGAAAGGGTGCTTGTGCCCTGGCGTGCGCGGCCGGCCATGGCGCCGGTCTGAGCGGGTGTCAGCGCAGATTGTCGACCGCTCTGTTTGACGGGCGGTGGAGCCGTTCGCGCTCAAACGTCACCACATGCTCCACCTCGGCGCGGATGCCGATCCATTCGCCCACGGCGTGGTTGTGGTGCGAGGGCACGTGGGTCATCACGGTCTCGCCGCTGGCCAGGCGCAGCGTGTAGAGAAACTCCGAGCCGCGGAAGGCCTTGCGCACGATCTGCGCCTTCACCGGCGCCGCGTCGTCGTGCACGATGTCGTCGGCGCGCAGCAGCACATCGCACAGGCCGTCGGCGTAGGCCGTGGGCAGGGGGCACTCTTCGAGGTCGAGCAAGTCGCCCAGCGGGGTGCGCACCACCACGTCGTCGCCTTGCTGGCGGATCTGGGCGTGGGTGAACACGCCGTGGCCGATGAATTCGGCCACGAAGCGGGTGGCGGGGCGGTGGTAGAGCGCGTAGGCGTCGTCCCACTGGTGCAGGTGGCCTTCGTGCATGACGCCGATCACGTCGCCGATGGCAAAGGCTTCGAGCTGATCGTGGGTGACAAACAGCGCGGTGGCGCCGGCGGCTTTCAGGATGGCGCGCACTTCATGGGCCAGGCGCTCGCGCAAGTCCACGTCCAGGTTGGAGAACGGTTCGTCGAGCAGCAGCAGGCGAGGGCGGGGCGCCAGGGCGCGGGCCAGGGCCACCCGCTGTTGCTGGCCGCCGGAAAGCTCGTGGGGCCAGCGCGCTCCATGCCGTCCAGGCCCACCAGGGTCAACACCTCGGCCACGCGCGCTTCGCGCTCGACCGTGGGCAGCTGAGTCGATGCCGAAGGCCACGTTGCGGCCCACGTTGAGATGGGGAAACAGCGCGTAGTCCTGGAACACCATGCCGATGCGGCGCTGCTCGGCGGGCATGTGGTGCGTGCGCGTCGCTCACCGTCTCGCCGTCGAGCACGATGCTGCCTGCGCTGGCCCGCTCCAGGCCGGCCACGGCGCGCAGCAAGGTGGTCTTGCCGCAGCCCGAAGGGCCGATCAGCACGCCGATGTCGCCTGCGCGCAAGCCCAGCGACACGCCGTCCACCGCCGCCTGGCTTTGACCGGGGTAGCGGATGGACAAATGGGTGGTGGACATGAACATGGGCGCAATTGTAGATAATATTCATTCTCATTTGTATTGAGGCGGCCATCGCCGCCTTTGCCAATCCATTTCCCTTCCCATGTTCGCTGGATCGCCCTTGGCCGCCTTGTTGCTGCTGGCCGCGTTGTTGACGCTGCCGGTGCTGTCGCTGGGCGCTTCCTGGTTGCAGTTCGATGCGGCAGCGCGCGACGTGCTTGGCGCAAATGGCGCAAACCGTATTGCCGGAGTACGCGCTCACCTCGCTGTGGCTGTGTCTCAGCGTGGCCCTGGGCGTGGCGGTGGTGGGCATGGCGACGCGCCTGCGGCGTGACGCTGTTCGATTTCCCTGGGCGGCGGATTCTGGAGTGGGCCTTGTTGCTGCCGCTGGCCATGCCAGCCTATGTGGTGGCTTATGCCTACACCGACTTTTTGCAGTTCAGCGGTCCGCTGCAAGTGGGGTTGCGCGAAACCTTTGGCTGGCAAGGGCGGCTGCTGCCCGAGGTGCGCAGCACGCCTGGGGCGGTCTGGGTGTTCACCTTTTCGCTCTATCCCTATGTGTATTTGCTGGCCCGCACGGCGCTCACCGAGCGCGCCTCGCCAGTTGATGGAGGCCGCGCGCCTGCTGGGCGCGCCGCTGTCGCGCCGCATCCGCGAGGTGGCCCTGCCGCTGGCGCGGCCGGCCGTGGCCGCGGGCGTGGCGCTGGCGCTGATGGAAACCCTGGCCGACTTCGGCGTGGCCAGCTATTTCGGCATCCAGACCTTCACCGCCGGGATTTACAAGGCCTGGCTGGTGATGGACAACCGCATCGCCGCCGCGCAGCTCGCCACCGTGTTGCTGGGCACCGTGGCTTTGCTGCTTTGGGTGGAGCACCGCGCCCAGCAGCGCCTGCGCTTCGCCACGCTTCGTGGTCAGCGCGCGGGCAGCGCCGATGCGCAGCCCGCGCGGTTGCACGGCGGAAAAGTGCTCTTGGCCTGGCTGGTCTGCGGCCTGCCGGTGTTGTTCGGTTTTGTGTTGCCGGTGCTGTTCATGCTGCGCCCCCTGCTGGGCGGTTGGGACGAATTGCCATGGAGCTCGTTTGTGCAGTGGTCGCGCAACAGCGTGTGGCTGCTCGAGCCTGTCGGCGGCCTTGGCCACTGTGCTGGCGCTGGCGCTGGCCTTCGCGGCGCGGGCCTGGCCTTCTGCCTGGACCCAAGGCGCTGTGCGGCTCACGGGTCTGGGCTACGCCGTGCCGGGCGCGGTGATCGTGGTGGGCCTGCTGCTGCCAGTGGGCTGGCTGCAGGCGGCCTGGCCCGACAGCGGCGTGGGCTTCTGGGTCACGGGCACCGCGCTGGGCATCGTCTGGGCCTATCTGGTGCGCTTCACCGCGGTGGCGCTTGCAATCGGTGCAAAGCGGTTACACCCGTGTGCCCCACGAGCCTCGACGACTCGGCCCGCATGCTGGGCGCCACCGGTTTTGCGCTGGCCTGGCGGGTGCATGCGCCCTTGCTCAAGCGCTCTGTGATCGCTGGCGCGTTGCTGGTGTTTGTGGACGTGATGAAAGAGCTGCCGGCCACGCTGGTGCTTGCGTCCGTTCAACAGCGACACCCTGGCCGTGGTGACCTACCAGCTCGCGCGGGACGAACGGCTGGGTGAAGCGGCATTGCCTGCGTTGGCGCTGGTGCTGGTTGGCCTCTTGCCGGTGATACTGCTCAGCCGCACCTTGCGGCGCTCCTGAAAGGCTTGTGCCGATATGACAAGGGTACCCATTCGAGGTACTTAGCGCTCATATCCGTCTGTTTTTTTGTGCGCTTTTCCGCTCAACTCAGGCCACTGATCTGCCGATACTCTGGTCAAGAAAAAGGAGCGAAGATGGCGAAGAAGAACCCTCGGTTCGTGAATTGGCGTGTCTGGGGCCCGGCTGCAGTGGGCATGCGACGTTTGCGCTTTCCAGCAAAGATGGCGCTCATCTCGGCGGTCTTTTTGCTGCCCGTGGCCTGGCTGATGGTGGGCTACATCGGCGGTGCGCGGGCCGATATCGATGCTGTTGCGCAGGAGCGCATTGGTGTGCGGTATGCCCAGGCCATTTACCGTGCACTGGAAGCTTCGGATGCCTGGCGATTCGCCACCCGCAGTCAAGCCTACGGCGAACCTGACATGCCGGTGGATGCATCACGCAGGGCCTTTGAAGACCAATTGGCAGCCTTGCGCCAGGTGCAGGCAACTTCAGCAAGCCATTGGGACCTGGCGGCGCCATGGGCGCGCATTGACCGGTCGCTGGCGGCGGTGCAAAAGCTGCGGCCCGACGACGCGCGCGCGATCTATGTCGAGATGAATGCGCTCTCCAACGAGCTCTCCGGTCTGCTGGTTGCCGGTACCGACCTTTCTGGTCTGGCGCTGGATCCGGAGCTGGGTTCGTACTACTTGATGAGCGCCACCTTGATGAGAGGGTCGGATGTGATTCGGCGCACGGGTGAGCTGCGTGGACTGGCTGGCGAAGCTTTGCGGGCAGGACGCATCGAGCCTGGTCCGTTGGCGCACATGGAAGAATTGCGCGCCATCGTGAAGCACGAGTTGAATCTGGCCAAAACCGAGCTTCAGAAAGTGAAGGCGGCGCAACCCGAGGCCGCTCGAGGCCTGGTCGGTGACGCACTCGCCGCCACCACCGCGTTCGACGAGCGGCTCCAGCAGTTGTTTCCCCCAGGCGCCAGCGAGGTTCGGGGCGATGTGAAGGCCTTTCTGGCCCAGGCCAACCAGACCCTTGCCACGCAATACCGCCAGGTCCAGGGCAATCTCGATGTGCTCGATGCGCTGTTGGCCGAGCGCGAAGCCGGTCTGGTGCGGGGCTTCTGGATGAGCTTGGCGATCACGGCCATCTGCCTGCTCGCAGCCTTCTACCTGGCCATGGGTTTCTACCGTGCCATGTTCGGTGGCTTCAAAACGCTCAGGCGTCACCTCATGGCCATCAGCATGGGCGATTTGCGGCTGCCAATCCTCATCAAGGGGGCCGATGAAGTGGCCGACCTCTTGCGTGAAGTGGGTTATATGCAGGCTTCGCTGCGCCAGACCGTTCAGCAGGTGCAAGGCGCGAGCGACTCGGTGGTGCAAGCCAGCCTCGAGATCGCCACCGGCACGCGCGACCTGTCGGCGCGCACCGAGTCGGCCGCGGCCGCTCTGGAGGAGTCATCTGCCGCGTTGGAGCAAACCACCGCCTCTGTTGGGCACACCGCAGAGTCGGCAAGACAAGCCTCGTTGATTGCGCAAGACAATGCGCAGGTGGCCGAGCGCGGTGGACAGGCCATGGGCCACGTCGTGCAAACCATGGAGCGCATCCAGGCTTCGTCGCGCCGCATCAACGACATCATTGCCGTGATCGATGGCATCGCGTTTCAAACCAATATCCTCGCGCTCAATGCAGCGGTTGAAGCGGCGCGGGCGGGTGAGCAGGGGCGCGGCTTTGCGGTCGTGGCCAGCGAGGTGCGCAATCTGGCGCAGCGCAGCGCCGAGGCGGCCAAGGAAATCAAGACCCTGATTTCTGCCAGCGTCACCGAAGTGGACAGCGGCATGGGCGTTGTGCGCCAGGCGGGCGACACCATGGGCGAGATCGTGGCCCACGCGGGCCAGGTTCGGCAGTTGCTCGAAGAGGTGGCTGGCGGCACGCGCGAACAAAGCATGGGCATGGGCCAGATTGGCCAGGCCGTGCAGGATCTGGATCAAAACACCCAGGCCAACGCGGCTTTGGTGGAGCAAACCGCCACCGCCGCTGTCGCGCAGCGCACCGCTGCTGTTCGCATGGCATCGCAAGTGGACGAGTTCCGCCTGCCTGTGGCACCCGGCACACAGCCCACACTGGTCGAAGGCATCGATGTGGATGGCTTCATCGACGCTCACCGCCAGTGGAAGGTCAAGCTGCGCGATGCGATTGAAAACCGCGAGAAGGTCGATGCAGAAACGCTCTCGCGCGACGACTGTTGCCCCCTGGGCAAGTGGATTTACGGCGATGGCCAGCGCCTGTCATCCCGCACTTCTTTCACCGATCTGATCGATCGCCACCGGCAATTTCACCGTGTGGCGGGCGATGTGGCCAAGCTGGTCAACCAGCGCAGCTACCGTGCAGCCGAAGAAGCGCTCGCACCCAACACACCTTTTGCCGGTGCGACCAGCGAAGTGGTGCTGGTGCTCTCCACGGCCAAGCGACTCGGCTTCTGAGGGCGCTGCATCCCGGGCCGCTCGGCCGGGTAGCATAGGCGGATCGCCCGCCGTTGGGCGCCTCCACCATGGAGCGCGCTCCTGGGCTTGCCGGAGATCCCTTTTTTGAGCCACAGCCCCGCCCCCGCTCCGTTTCGCGACATCGCGCTGGCCCATGCCGTGCGCCTGTTGGAAGAGGCTGGCGCGCTCGACGACGCGGGTGAAATGACGCTGGCGCATGCGCGCAAGAACACTGAGCAAGAACGCATTCTGGAGCGTGCGCGCTTGCTTGGCGCGCGCCTGGGTTTGCTGGCCGATTGGCAGCGTTTGCGTGGAGCGCTTTGGCTGGCCGCTGGTCTCACCGTGCTGCTGGCTTACGGGCTGGCGGGCGGGCTGCTCGCGAGAGCGCTGGGGAATGGGCAGACCATCAATGCGGCGCTGGCCTTCGTGGCCGTGCTGGGCGTGCCGTTGCTGACCCTGGTGGTCTGGCTGCTGTGGGCGCTGGGCGCAGCGCTGTTTTCCAAAGGCGCTGCCCCTTGGTCGCTGGGCCAGTTCATGCTGGGCCTGGCCGCGCGCCTGCCCTGGCTGCATGGGCCCCATTCCATGAACCTGTTGCGCGGGGTGCACGCTGTGTTGCGCGACAACCGCCTCGGCCTGTGGCTGTTTGGTGCCATCACCCACGCCCTGTGGGCACTGGCTTTCAGCCTGATGCTGGTCACACTGCTGGTGCTGTTCTCGTTCCAGGCTTACCAGTTGACTTGGGAGACCACGATCCTCGACACCCGGTTCTTCGAGCGTTTCCTGGAGATCACCGGCTGGCTGCCCAAGGCGCTGGGCTTTACGGTGCCCGACAGCGTGGCGGTGAATGGCGCAGCCAATGCCGTCAACGGCAGCTCGCCGCCGTCTTTGTCCATAGCCTTGTGGCTGCTGGCCAGTACCTTGCTTTATGGGTTGCTGCCGCGCTTGCTGGCCTTGGCGGTGTGTGGTGCGATGTGGTTTCGCCGCTCGGGACGTTTGCGTCTGGATACGCGAGACCCCTATTTTCGTCAGCTCGCCGCGCGCTTTTCGGCCATGGCACCGGCCACGGTGGTCGACGAGGAACATGCTGCGCCACGCGAGCCTGGCCGCCTGTTTCGCCAGCCTGCGCCAGGCCAGCCCGTGCCCCGCGTGTTGATCGGGTTCGAGTTGCCGGTTGAAATGGCCTGGCCGCCAGCCGAACTGGCGGCGCTCGCTGAGCAGACCCACGCGATCAGCGGCACCATGACCGAACGGTTGCAACTGCTCACGGCGCTGGCCAGCGCGCCACCCGCCAAGGCCTTGATCGTGTGCTCTGCCGCAGCGAGCCCTGACCGGGGCGCCGAGCGCTTCCTGCGCCAGGTGTGCGCCGAGGTGGCGGGCTGCGCCCTGCTGCCGCTGGCTTCAAAGGACCCTTCACAAGACAAACCCGAGCGTTGGGCCGACTGGTTGGCCACCACCGAACTCAAGGCCGTGAGCTGTTGCACCACGTCTGAAGAAGCCCAAAAATGGCTGGAGGCACCGCATGGCGGATGACAGAAAAGCCAAAGGTGTGATCGATATCGCCGTGGTGGGTCACACCAATGCCGGCAAAACCTCGCTGCTTCGCACGCTCACACGGCAAGTGCATTTCGGGGAGGTTTCTGACCGCCCGGGCACCACACGCCATGTGGAAGCCATTGGCCTGGATGTGGATGGGCGCACCGTGATGCGCTATTTCGATACGCCAGGTCTTGAAGATTCGGTGGCACTGCAGTACCACCTGAAACAAATGCCCGAGCAACTCACGCCGCCTCAGCGCGTGGCCGCTTTGCTCGAAGGACCGGAAGCCAAAGGCGTGTTCGAGCAGGAAGCGAAAGTCTTGCGCCAGATGCTGAGTGCTGATGCCGCGATTTACGTGATCGATTGCCGCGAGCCTTTGTTGCCCAAGTACCGCAGTGAAATCGAGGTGCTCAACGCCTGCGCGCGGCCGATCATGCCGGTGTTGAATTTTGTGCGCAGCGAACACAGCCGTGAGCCTGAATGGCGCGAAGTGTTGGCGGCCTATGGGCTGCATGCCGCTGTTTTGTTTGACGCGGTGGCGCCGTTCGTGGGCGCCGAGCGCCAGCTCTATGAAGACCTGAGCGTCTTGATGCGGCAACACAAGGGCACGCTGCAAACCGTGCTCGATGATCTCGATCGCCAGGCCGATGAACGCCGCGCCGCCAGCGCGCAGCGCGTGGCCGATACATTGATCTCGGCCGCCGCCATGCGCCGCGAGATCGAGCCCGATACGCTGGCCGATGAAAAGGCCAAGGAACGCTTTGTGACCACCTTCCGCCGCGAGCTGGTGGAAGGCGTGCGCAAATGTGTGGACGACTTGCTGCAGATGCACGGTTTTGACAAAAACGATGCCGAACTGGATGTGATGCAGTGGACCAGCGGACGCTGGGAAAGCGATTTGTTCAACCCTGAAACCCTGGCCAGCGTGGGCCGCCTGCTGGGCAAGGGTGCCGCCGCTGGCGCCGCCGTGGGCTTCACGCTCGATCTGGCGCTGGCCGGCATGTCGCTGGGCGCGGCCACCGCCTTGGGCGCGGCCATTGGTGGCGCGTTGGGCCAAGGCTGGGGCCAGGCGCCGCGCAAGCTGCGCAATGCCTTCATGGGCGTAGAGGAGTTGACGCTGGACAACGATGTCTTGATCGTGCTGGCCGATAGCTTGGTGCATTTGTGCCAGGTGCTGCAGGCCCGCGGCCACGCCGCGCAAGACACGATCGAGGTGCGCATGGCGCCGGCCGGTGAATATCGAAAAGCCTTGCTGCAACTGCTCGATCCGCTGGCGCAGGCCCGGGCCCACCCCGAGTGGGAACACCATGCGGGCAGCCGCCGCAACCACAGCACGCGTCGCGAAGCGCTGGGGCGCGAGTTGGCAGGGCAAGTGGTCAATCTGTTGCAAGTGCCTGCAGAAGGCTTGCGCGAGCTGCCTGGCTGAGCAGCTGGGTCTGCGGGCAAGCTTGCGCCCAAGGGGCGCACCAGCCTCTGCCCCCGATTTGCCCCAGGGTTCTTCGGGAGGGCTTCCGGCATGCGCTTGGCAGCAACCCCAGCGGCAAAGGGACAAAAGAAAAGCCCGGAAGGCAATGGAACCTTGCGGGCTTGAATGTGGTACCACCAACAGGAATCGAACCTGTATCTAGCGCTTAGGAGGCGCTCGTTCTATCCATTGAACTATGGCGGCAGCTTTTCGCAGAGCCCGCATTGTAGGGCGCCTGCGAAAGCCGGCTGCCTGAGGTAGCGGTTTCAGCGTTATGAAATACACTCTGGGCTCTTCCGTCATCGGGGAGTAGCCGCCCTGTTCTTGCAGGGGTTTGCGTCAACACACTGGGTCCTCACGACCCTGGCGCCGACAGCCTCTGGCCTGGCAAGACCTTTGACCACAATGCCTCCGGTAGGGCCGGGGATGCGTTGTGGTCGTTCATTGGTCTGGCCCTGAGGAAATCATTTTGGAAGCATTTTGGGTATCCACCGGCGTGGTGGCTTTGGGCGAGATGGGCGACAAGACCCAGTTGCTGGCGGTGTTGCTGGCCGCCCGCTTTAAAAAACCCGTGCCCATCATTTTCGGTATCTTGCTGGCCACGCTGGCGAACCACGCCTTGGCTGGCGCCGTGGGTGGCTGGGTCGCGGCCGCCTTGGGTGCGGATGTCTTGCGCTGGGTGATCGGTCTGTCGTTCATCGCGATGGCGGCCTGGATGCTGGTGCCGGACGAAATCGACGAGGTGCTGGCTGTCAAGGAGGTGGCGACCTGGGGCGTGCTGGGCACAACGGTGGTGGCGTTTTTTCTGGCCGAGATGGGCGACAAGACGCAGATCGCGACCGTGGCGCTGGCCGCGCGTTACAGCGATCTGGTGTGGGTGGTGGCGGGCAGCACGCTGGGCATGATGCTGGCCAATGTGCCGGCGGTTTACTTGGGCGACAAGGTGGCCGAGCGCGTTCCCATGGCCTGGGTCCACGGCGTGTCGGCCCTGATCTTCGTTGTGCTGGGCGTGCTGACGCTGTTCAACGTGGGCCGCCTCTTCTGAGACCGCCTTCGGCGTTGGTGGCCGTCAGCCCTTATTCGTAGCGGTGGGTGAATATGACGTCGATGGCGTTTTCCGTACCGGCGCGTGCGCGCAGGGTCAGGCTTTTGGACAGGTCGTAAAGAATGGAGACGGTGCTCATGGCGCCTGAGAGGCTTTGTTCGTAGCTCAGGTAGAGCTTGTCCGAGAGGCGTTTGCCCACGGTGAGTGCGGTTTCGGTGCCAGTGCCGTCGGCGTTGCCGCCGGCATCGGCGAAACCCACTTCGTCCACACCGATGGTCTTGGCCAGTGCACCATCGGCCGGTGCACCGCCGCGTGCCATCAACTGGCGGGCGGCTTGTTGCAATACGAAGGCCTGCGCGCCTGCGGCAGATGCGGGCCGCCCCAGCACCAGCCAGGCGAGGGCGTCGCCATCGGTGAGGCTGGGCTCGGAATACAGGCCCACGCGAGGCGCCTGGGCGTTGCCGGTGATTTGCACGCCCACGCGCTGCTCGGTGTTTTCGGGCAGCTTGCGCACGGCGAGAATGTCGAGCGCGGGATCGTCATAGGGGCCGGTGAAGCGCAGCACGCCGGTTTCGATGTTGAGTTGCTGACCATAGGCTTTGTAGGTGCCGCTGACGGTGCGCACTTCGCCAAAGGCGCGCGGCGTGGGCAGGGCGGGCGTGGCGCGCACCGTGAGCTGGCCTTCGAGCCGGGTGTCGATGCCCTGGCCTTTGCACCTGGAACTGTTTGCCCAGGTCGAGCGAGACCTGCACGTCGGGTTTGACCGCTTCGGCGCTGCTGTCGCTGGGCAGGGTGCGCGTGCTGCGCACGATCACGTCTTGCGCCCAGGCTGGGGGCGAGCTCGTCGGGCAGGATGATCTGGGCCGAATCGACTTTGAGCTGGCCACGCAGTTTCAGCTGCGGCCCGGTGAGTTCGGCGCTGACGTCGCCCGAGAGCGCCACGCGCCGGTCCACGCGGTTGGACACCCTCAGGCGGTGCGGCCTTGGCCTGCAGTTTGATCAATGGCTGGCGCATGTCGCTGCCTGGCAGCTTGGCGCCACTCGGCCTGGCCACTGGCCTCCAGTGTGCCGCCGGTTTTTTCACCACCAGGGCCTTGCAGGCTGAAGCGTTCCACGCTGAGGCGGTCGCCCGCCAGGCTGGCGCGCAACTGGCCGTTGGTGAAGGCGAAGCCATCGACCACGGAGCGCAGCGCCAGATCATTGGCCTCAACGTTGCCGCGCCATTCGGGTTGGCCTCGGGTGCCGCTGATGGCCGCGTCGGCGTTGAGCGTGCCGCGCATGCGCCAGCCCGGCGGCGCGAACATCGACCACACGCCGACCTGCGGCAAGCTCGCCTGGGCCGAGCCGCTCAGCGGTGAGTTGGCGGGCCACCAGCGATCGATGAAACGGCGCATCGGCGCTGCCATTGGCCAGCGTGGTGTTGAACTCGGCGCTGGCCTGGCCCAGTTGATCGGTATCCCAGCGCAGCAATGCCTGGGCTTTGCGGTCTTTCACCACCAGGCTGATGCGCGCGTCCTTGACGCCCGCGGTGATGCGTTCGTTGGCCGGAGCGTGGCGCCTTTGGCTGTCGCGCTCGCCGAGGCTGTCCCACCTGCAGGTCGCCGGCGCGGCGCTGCAAGGTGGCCGACAGCTCGAACGGTGTGAGGGCGTCTGCCGGAATGCGCACGTTCCAGGCGCCGTCGAACACCAGATCGCCGCTGATGCCGCTTTGGGCCATCACCTCGGGGCTTGCAGGTTGGCCGATCGAGGCCAGTGCTTCCATCCAGGGGATGGACAGACCTTCCAACCGGCCTTGGGTTTCCAATGCTTTCGTTTGCCAGTCCAGTCGTTGCCATTCCAGCGTGAGAGGGGTTTTCGAGTTTGGCCGACAGGGCAGGCGACAGCGGCGTGAGATTCAGCTGGCCAGTACCTGCATCGAGCGCCACGCCATGGTTGGCCGCGTTTTCCCAGCGAAACTGCAGCGGCTGCGCATTGTTGAGCTGCCACCCATCGGCTTTTGGAGCCGAACCGTCAACTGGTGCTTCGGGTCGCAGTTGCAGGGTGAGCTGGCTCAGGTTCAGTTGGCCATTGCCTTGGGTGCGTCCGTCAAGGCTCACCTGGCCTTTGGCGATGAGCGCCGCGGCCCATTCGGGCACCGTGGCGCCGGCGCTGGCGCTCACTTGCAGGGCGCTGAAGGGGCCATCGGCTTTGAGCGCGACGTTGTTCAAGGTCAGGGGCGCAGCCTCGCCGTTTTGCACCGTCAACCGGGGCACGTTCAGTGCGGCCTGAATCTGGGGCAGGCCGGGAGTGGCGATGGTTTTGCCGGGCGGAGCCGGGAAACCGACGGCCCCCAGACCGCCGGTCCACTGCAACTGGGCACTGGCGCTGCCGCCAACGCTCAAGGCTTCTTGTCCAGCGAGGGCCGCCTTGATCGGCGCGCCCACGAATGGCAGATCGCGCAGGCTGCGCACCCATTCCAGCAAACGCTTGGCGTCGTGCAATCTCCAAGCGTCCCTGGCCCTTGCCGCTGGCGTGGGCAAGCAGGCCCTGGGCGTCGAACTTGACACCGGGCAGGACCAGGTTCAGCTTGCCGTCGTAGCTCATGCGCTCTGTGTTGAAGCTGCCCTGGGTGTCGAGTTCGGCACCTGCGATGGCGATGTGGGCTTCGGTGAGCTTCAGTTCGCCAGCGGTGGGCGAGGCGGATTTGGGCGCCGCGCTCGGGCGCCACTGGCCTTGCAGACGCAGTTCATTCAGACGCAGGCCTGTGAGTGCGGTGCCCTTGGGTTGTTGGGCAGAGGGCTCGATACGGGCTTTGACGTTGACCGCGTCGGGCGAACCGTTGTCGGGCGCGGCGCTGGCGCTGGCCGAGGCGTTGAGCGCACCTTTGGCCAAGGTGCTCCATAGCAGGGCAGGGCGAATGCCCTTGGCCTGTATGTCGCCTTCCCAGTCGGTGAGGGTGGTCGCGCCTTCTTGAGACAGCAGCCTGAAACCGCCCTTGCCTTGCAGCCCGCCCCCGCCCAGCTGGGCTTGCAGCTGTTCGATGGTCCAGCGATCACCCTGCTGGGTGATGCGGGCCTGCAGGCTTTGAACGGGCAGGCCTTTCTGGTCGGCCGGGGCGATCAGGGTGTTGTCCAGCTGCAGCTCGGCGCGCCAGCTGTTGTTGGCCTCGGGCTGGGCCTGGAGCGTGCCGCTGAGGTCGGTGGCGGGGGCGCTCGGCCACAGGGCGGCGAGGTTGAGCGATTGGGCGTTGGCCTGGGCGCTGACCAGAGGCTGCTTGGCCCAGGGCATGACGCGGGCGTTGAGCGCGAGCGTGCTGGCTTGGGCCCTGGGTGTGTCCGGGGTGCCTTGGGCTTCTGCCTGCACATCGATGGCGGCCTGTTCGCCTGAAAGCGTGCCGTTGGCCTGGGCATGCAGGGTCAACTGCACGCCTGCACCGTCGGGCACCTGGGTTTGAATCTCGCCCACAAGGGCCATGGCCAGGGGCATGGGAGCCTGTGCGCCCAGGCTGAGCTTGCCTTCGTAGCGGCCATCGGCAATCTGCAGCGAATCGATGCGCAGCTGGTGGGCATCGGTCAATCCCTGGCTGGCGGGCAGGGCCGGAGCATCGAGCTGGGCGCCGATGGGGCCGTACTGGTAGTCGCCCTTGAGCTGCGATAGCGCGAATTCGGTGTTGCCACTGAGCTCAAACGCATCCACGTCGAAGGCCAGGCTCACCGGCAGGGGCAGGACCAGCGATTCCATGGGTTCGGTGGGGGTGGGAGGGCGCTCGTCGTGCACGCTCAGCTTGTTGATGGTGAGCTGGTCGATCCGGGCGCCGTTGCCCCTAGCAGGTCGGTCCACAGCGCGTCGCGCCAGCTGAGCTGAACGCCTTGGGCCTGCGACGCGAAGACCATCTTGCGTCCAGTTGCAGCTCAGCGATGCGACCGCCCCCGCGCAGACTGCCTTCAACGCCGTCGGTGTTCAGTTGGCCGATGGGCGTGTCTTGCCCTTTGAGCCAGCTTTGAGCCCATCCGATCGTTTGCGCCAGAGAGCCCGGTGTAGCGGCCCAGAGCCAGGCAGCGAGGGCACCGGCCGCAAGCAGCCCGATGCCGGCGCCGATGACCCAGACCAGTGCCCAGCCCGCCTTTTGAAGGATGTGCGATGGGGCGGGTGCAGCCTTGGGCACTTGCGCGGGCCTCGGTTGGGGGTGTGTGCTCGTCTGTTTGGGCCATGCGCATCAGAAGGTGAAGCCGACGTTGAGGTGGATGCGAAAGCGCTTGGCGTCCAGGCCGTAGGCCAGGTCCATCTGCAAGGGGCCGACCGGGCTGTTGTAGCGCGCGCCCACACCCACGCCGACCTTGGCTTGAAGGTTGGCCACTTCATCGGCCACGGCACCTGCGTCCACGAACACCACGCTTTCCCAGGCGGTGCGCACGCCATCGCTCCAGATCGGGCGTTGCCACTCGAAGCTGGCCACGGCCAGGTAGCGTCCGGCGGTGACGCTGCCGTCGGACTCTTCCACGCCGATGTCGCGCAAGCCGTAGCCGCGCACCGTGTTGTCGCCACCGGTCAGGTAGAGCTGGGTGTCGGGGATGGGGGCATCGGCGTTGGCCAGCACCGCGCCGCCCTGCAGGCGCAGGGCCAGGCGGCCAAAGCGGCTGCGCTTGTCAACCGGGCGGTCTTCGCCGCTGGTGACACCGGCGAGCAGGTCTTCCGTGATCGAGCCGCCCAACGGCCAGAATCCCAGCCAGCGCACCTGGGTGGTGGTGAACGGCTTGCGGACCGTGCCCAGCGTGGTGCCCAGGCCCAGCGTCAGGCCCAGGCCGTAGCCCTGGTCGGGGAACGGCACGTTGTCGAAACGGCGCCAGGTCCAGCCGTAGTTGACCGACAGCGCGGCCTCATTGCCGTCGGACGAGGCCAGCGCGGATTCGGTGTTGACGGTTCGTGCGCGGTCGTATTGGAGGAAGTAGCGGCGATCCAGTGAGGCGCTTTCCTCCGATTTGCCCAGGCTCAGGCGCAGGCTGGAAGTGGTCGTGGTGTCGTCGACCTGGCGCGCGATGCGACCACTGCGACAGCCAGTGCCAGCCATCGTCTTCGATCGGTGCCGTCCAGTCGGATGAGAGCAACTGGTCGTTCGTTTCATATTGCAGCTTGCTGTGGGCGCGCCAGCCGATCAGGGGCAGCCGCAAGTGGGTGTGTTCGAACGACAGCCCGGCGCCGCTGTCGGTGCTGCCGCCCACGCCGAATGACCACCTTTTGCGGCTTGGCCTCTTTGACCTGCACAACCACAGGCGCGGCGCTGTTCTTGTCTTCACCTTCCTGGTCAAGGTCGACATAGGCAAAGACCGAGGTGTAGTAACCGCTGTCGGAAATCTTCTGCTGTGCGTCTTGCAGCTTCGCCAGGCTGTAGTCAGCGCCCGTGGTGAGGCCGGCCAGGCGCACCAGCCGCTCGGCGGTGATCGGGTCGTAGCGCTCGGCGCCTTCCACGCGCACATCGCCGACAAAGACCGGTGGGCCAGAGTCGAGTTCGATGTGCCAATGGGCGGCGCGGGCGGTGGTGTCGATGTCGCTCAGGCTGTTGAGGATGCGCCCGCGCGGGTAGCGCTGGGAGGTGAGCAGGCGCAGGGTGTCGCTCTTGGTGCTGTCCCACCTGGCCTGTGAAAACGGGCTGTCCACGGGCTTCTGGCTGCTGCGCTGCATCAGCTCGCGTTGCGCGGTAGCGGCTTCGGCGGTGGCGATGTCGCCCTGGAAATACAGGTTGGACGAAGCCACCTGGGTGGACGGCCCTGGTTCCACCGCGATTTGCACCTCGCCCAATGGCGGGGCGTTGGACTCGCTGGCGGAGGCGGGGGTCCAGTTCACCGTGATCTTGGGGTCGAAATAGCCTTGTGTGCCCAGCAAGTCGCGCAGGTTGTCTGGCGCGGCCACCAGCAGGCGCTCCAGTTCGCTGGCATCGAGATCGATCAAGGTGCGATAGCGTTGCAGCTCCATGTGGCGCAACAGCATGGGCTTGAGCGCCTCATCGGTATCGAGGGCGATGCCAAACCGAGGGGGCGACTTGGCATCGGCTTCGGCGTCTTCACCATCTGCGGCTGGTTTGGTCGGGGTTGCATCGAGCTGGTTTGGCTGCGTCAGCAGTGCCTTGGGCGTGCGCCCACATCGGCCCTGCGCCGAGCAAGAGCAAACAAAAAAGCCGTGTGGAAGCCACACGGCGCAGGAAGATGAGGGTTCATGCAGAGGGCTTATTTCGATAGCATTCTCATGGTGTCCTCCAGCCCTTTCAAGGTCAGCGGGTACATCCGCGGGCCAATCAGTTGCTGAATCACACTGATGCTTTGTCGATACTGCCACACCCCTTGAGGTTCCGGATTGATCCACGCAAATTTGGGAAAAGCGTGTGTGAGGCGTTGTAACCACTCGGCACCGGCCTCTTCGTTGTTGTATTCCACGCTGCCGCCGGGCTGCAGGATTTCATAGGGGCTCATGGTCGCGTCGCCCACGAAGATCAGCTTGTAGTCCTTGTTGTACTTGCGGATGATGTCCCAGGTGGGGAATTTTTCGGCAAAGCGGCGCTTGTTGTTCTTCCACATGTAGTCGTAGACACAGTTGTGGAAGTAATAGAACTCCAGGTGCTTGAACTCGCTCTTGACGGCTGAGAACAGCTCTTCGACCCGCTGGATGTGCTCGTCCATGGTGCCGCCCACGTCCATCAGCAGCAACACCTTCACGTTGTTGTGCCGCTCCGGGATCATCTTGATGTCGAGCCAGCCCGCGTTGGCGGCGGTGGAGCGGATGGTGTCGGGCAGGTCGAGCTCGAGCTCGTTGCCCTGGCGCGCGAACTTGCGCAGGCGGCGCAGGGCCACCTTGATGTTGCGCGTACCGAGTTCCTGGGTGTCGTCGTAGTCGCGGTAGGCGCGCTGGTCCCAGACCTTCACCGCGGACTTGTTGCCCCCCTTGCCGCCGATGCGGATGCCTTGCGGGTTTTTGCCGCCGTGGCCAAAGGGCGAGGTGCCGCCGGTGCCGATCCATTTGGAGCCGCCTTCGTGGCGCTCTTTCTGCTCTTCCAGCCGCTTTTTCAGCGTCTCCATCAGCTCGTCCCAGTCCATCTTGGGCGCGTTGGCGATCTGCTCGTCAGAAAGAATGCGCTCCATCTCCTGGCGCAGCCAGTCGGCGGGAATCGGCTTGGTGAAGTCCGCGATCATCTCCACGCCCTTGAAATAGGCGGCGAAGGCGCGGTCGAACTTGTCGTAGTGCTTCTCGTCCTTCACCAGCGCCGTGCGGCTGAGGAAGTAGAAGTCGTCCATGGTGCAGGCGTCGGGATTGGTCGGCCCGACCACATCGGCCTTCAGCGCTTCGAGCAGCGTCAGGTATTCCTTGACCGAGACCGGCAGCTTGGCCGCACGCAGGGTGTAGAAGAAGTCAATCAGCATGGTCTGCCTTTCCTACCCTCTCAGGCGGTCGAGGGGTTTGCCTGGCGCGCACCCAGGATCCGGCTCGGCCGGTCCGTTGGTGCGGCCCCCTTGAGGGGGTGACGCGAAGCGGCGCGGGGGAGGGCCATTTCAGCGGTTTCGCTGGTTCATGAACACCAGCTTCTCAAACAGCGTCGTGTCCTGCTCGTTTTTCAGCAAGGCGCCCACCAGCGGCGGGATGCTGACCTTGCTGTCGGCGTTTTGCAGCGCTTCGAGCGGGATGTCTTCGGCCATCAGCAGCTTGAGCCAGTCGAGCAGCTCGCTGGTGCTGGGCTTCTTCTTCAGACCGGGCAGGTCGCGCACGTCGTAGAAGGTCTTCATGGCGACCTTGAGCAGGTCTTGCTTGAGGCCGGGGAAGTGCACGTCCACGATCTTCTGCATGGTTTCCGCTTCGGGAAACTTGATGTAGTGGAAGAAGCAGCGGCGCAGAAAGGCGTCGGGCAGTTCTTTTTCGTTGTTGGAGGTGATGAAGACCAGCGGGCGGTGCTTGGCCTTGATCAGCTCGCGGGTTTCGTAGCAATAAAACTCCATGCGGTCGATTTCGCGCAACAGGTCGTTGGGGAATTCGATGTCGGCCTTGTCGATCTCGTCGATCAGCAGCACCACCGGCTCATCGGCGGTGAAGGCCTGCCAGAGCACGCCTTGCACGATGTAGTTGCGGATGTCCTTGACGCGTTCGGCGCTGTCGCCGGTGTTGAGCTGGCTGTCGCGCAGGCGGCTCACCGCGTCGTATTCGTACAGGCCTTGCTGGGCCTTGGTGGTGCTCTTGATGTGCCATTGCAGCAGCGGCATCTCGAGCGCTTCGGCCACTTCCTCGGCCAGCATGGTTTTGCCGGTGCCGGGCTCGCCCTTGATCAGCAGCGGGCGCTTGAGGGTGCTGGCGGCGTTGACGGCCAGCATCAGATCGGGGGTGGCGACGTAGTTTTCGGAGCCTTGGAATTTCATGTCGGGTGCTTCGGAAAGTGGTGCTGTGGTCGGGGGCTGACGCCGGCGACTGTCGGCTTAGGGCAAGCAGGTCTTGGTCGACTATCGAGTCTATATAATCAAGCATTGATTTTTATCAATCGTTGCCATCTCATTGTGCTTGCAAAATGAACCAACTGTTGTCCACGATTGCCCGTACTCTTGTCGCCGTTGCGACCTTTTTTGTGGCCGCAGCAAGCGCCCAAGCCCAAGGTGTGACCGGTGACGCACAAGCCGGTGCAGAAGAAGGCCGACATGTGCATCGGTTGCCACGGCATCCCCGGCTACCAGAACAGCTTCCCCGAGATCCACAAGGTGCCGATGATCTCTGGCCAGTCCGACAAGTACATCGTGGCGGCGCTGACAGCCTACAAAAAGGGCGATCGCAAGCACCCCACCATGCGCGGTATCGCCGGTTCGCTGACCGAGCAGGACATGGCCGATCTGGGCGCGTTTATTACGACTCGCAGGCTGGCAAGGCGGCTCCCGAAGCGCCCAAGGCCGCCGATGTGGCAGCCGCCGCGCTGGTTGAAAAGGGTGCTTGCGCTTCTTGCCACGGCGCCAACTTCAGCAAGCCCATCGATCCGAGCTACCCCAAGATGGCCGGCCAGCACGCCGACTACCTGTACTGTGGCACTCAAGGCCTACACGGTCGAAGGCAACAAGGTGGTGGGTCGCAACAACGCCATCATGGCCGGCATTGCCAAGCAGTTCAGCCATGCCGAAATGAAGGCGATTGCCAAGTACCTGGCGTCGCTGGACAGCGAACTGGCCGTGGTGCCTCAGTCGCGCTTCCGCTGATCTGGTTCTACGTTTGCACACAAAAGGCCGCTCGTTGAGCGGCCTTTTTTGTGGTCGTCCTGATGCGGCGCAGTCTGCGAGCCGTAGGCATCGCCCCGATCCGCGTCGGCAGCCTCCAGGCACAGGACTGGCTCGCCATGGCAGTCCGCCCTGGGGGGTGACGCGCAGCGGCGCAGGGGGTCAATCTTGTGTCGCGCGTTGACGCACATGGTCGATGTAGGCCTGTCCGTCGGGTGGGCGCCCCGCGCGCTGGCTTTCCCACAGCATGCGGCCCAGGCATTCCATCACCTCGTGGTGCGCAGCGTGCAGGTCGCCGCGTCGCGCCGTGAGCAGTTCCACGGCCTGGCGGATGCCGGCGGGCTGGTCGATGCTGCACTGCTCGCTGATCGACAGGTGCATGGACAGGTGCAGAAACGGGTTTTCGCGCCCTTCCTGTGCAGGCTCGCCGACGCTGGCCAGCGCGGCCGTCCAGATCGGCCAGTTCGGCGTGGTGTTCCGGGTGTTCGGTCGATCCACTGGTGGGCCAGCGTTTCGATGGCCTCCATGGGCTGGTCGCCCAGGCCTTTGGTGTAGACCGTGCAGAAGAAGCGCCGCACGTCGGCTTGTGAGGGATTGAACATGCTGCGATTGTCCCGCAAGTGAGCTGACCACTGACGCGAGCTTGGGTACAGTGGCCGCGCAGCTTGCAATTGAGCCGCGATACCAAACCATTACTTTGCAGGAGACCCACGATGAACCAAGCCTTCATTTGCGACGCCATCCGCACCCCGTTCGGTCGCTACGGCGGCGCACTGTCCAGCGTGCGCACCGACGACCTCGGCGCCATTCCGCTCAAGGCCCTGATGGCGCGCAACCCGGGTGTGGACTGGGAGAGCGGTGGCCGATGTGCTCTACGGCTGCGCCAACCAGGCCGGTGAAGACAACCGCAACGTGGCCCACATGGCCAGCTTGCTGGCGGGGCTTGCCGATCGCTGTGCCGGGCGCCACGATCAACCGCCTGTGCGGCTCGGGGCTGGATGCGGTGGGCAGCGCGGCGCGCGCCATCAAGGCGGGCGAAGCGGGGCTGATGATCGCCGGCGGCGTGGAAAGCATGAGCCGCGCGCCGTTCGTGATGCCCAAGGCCGAAACCGCGTTCAGCCGCAACAACGCGGTCTACGACACCACCATCGGCTGGCGTTTCGTCAACAAGCTGATGAAGGCGCAATACGGCGTGGACTCCATGCCCGAGACGGCGGAAAACGTGGCGACCGACTACAAGATCGAGCGCGAAGCCCAGGACCGCATGGCCTTGGCCAGTCAGATGAAGGCGGTGGCGGCGATCAAGGCCGGTCACCTGGCGCGCGAAATCACGCCCGGTGAGCATCGCCCAGCGCAAGGGCGACCCGCTGATCGTCGACACCGACGAGCACCCGCGCGAAACCAGTCTGGAAGCGCTGGCCAAACTCAAGGCCATCGTGCAAGCCCGACGGCACCGTGACCGCCGGCAATGCCAGCGGCGTCAATGACGGCGCCTGCGCCTTGTTGCTGGCCGACGAAGCCAGTGCCGCCAAAAACGGACTGACGCCCAAGGCGCGCGTGGTCGGCATGGCCACGGCCGGCGTGGCGCCCGCGCATCATGGGCATGGGCCCTGCACCGGCCACGCAAAAAGTGCTGGCGCTGACGGGTCTGTCGTTGGCGCAGACTCGATGTGATCGAACTCAACGAAGCCTTTGCCGCGCAGGGCCTGGCGGTGTTGCGCGATGCTGGGCCTGCAGGACGATGACGAGCGCGTCAACGCCTGGGGCGGCGCCATTGCCCTGGGCCACCCGCTGGGCGCCAGCGGCGCGCGCCTGGCCACCACCGCCGTCAACCGCCTGCACGCCACCGGCGGGCGCTACGCGCTGTGCACCATGTGCATCGGGGTGGGGCAGGGGATTGCGCTGGTGCTTGAGAGGGTGTGAGCGTCTTGCGGATTGCGCGGCTGACTGCCTGAGGATGCCGAGCCTTACCAAGCTCTGCGTTTGCGTGGTTTGCGCGAGCATCCCGAGGCCTTCACTTCCAGTTTTGAAGAGGACGCAGGCGCGACCTTTGTCGGCCGCGCTTACCCGCCTGACGGTCTCGCCTGACCTGCCGCACGATGCCTTCTTTGGCGCGTGGCAAGGCCAGCAACTGCTGGGTGTGGTGGGCGTGCAGGGCCGCTACCGGAAAAAGGAGCGGCATACCGCCACGGTTGTTGGCACTTTTGTGGCCCCAGAATTGAGAGGCCAGGGTGCAGGGAACGCGCTGATGCAGGCGCTGCTGGCGCACACGCGGGCCTGCCAGGAATTGATGCAATTGGATCTCACCGTGACCGAGGGGAATGACCACGCTCGCAGGCTCTACGAGCGGTTTGGTTTCATCGCCTGGGGTGTGTGCCCCAACGCCGTGCTGGTTGACGGGGCTCTCGCAGGCAAGCTTCACATGGCGCTGCGCTTGCGTTGAACTCAATCCTCCCAGGCCGGCAGTTCCCAGTTGCGCCACAGGGCGAGCCAGCGAAGGCCCGCCGTGACGCCGACGCAGGCCAGAAGAGCGACCCAGCCCGGGTGCGGCCACTTGCCACAGCCCGACGTACACCCAGCCACCCGCGAAAGCGCACACGGTGTAGGGCCGATGGCCGTGGAAGGCCGCAGGAATCTGGTTGCACACGACATCGCGCAACACACCACCAAACACCCCGGTGATCACGCCCATGAGCACCGCCACGATGCCGGGCAGATCGAGCAGCAGGGCCTGGTGGGTGCCCGTGGCCGCAAAAAGGCCCAGGCCCATGGCGTCGGGCACCTGGATGGCCCGTTCGGTGAGCTCAAAGTGGCGGTGGCGCAGGAAAGCCATGGCGAGCACACACAGCGCCAGCACGCCCCAGAGCATCTCGACATGCTGAACCCAGAAAAAAGGCCGCTGATCGAGCAGCAGGTCGCGCAGCGTACCGCCGCCAAAAGCGGTCAGGAAACCCACCACGCAAATACCCACGGCATCCAGCCGTTTGCGCGCCGCCTTCGATGACGCCCGCCAGGGCAAATGCGGCGGTGGCCGAAAGTTCGACCATCAGGCGCAGCGTTTCGCCCCAGAATTGCACTTTGTCCATGGCGCTCCATTGTCGCCGCGCTGATCGCCCATGACCCTCATCACCGATCCGCTATTTCTACGCCGTGTCGATTCCCGCCGTGTTGCTTGCTGGGCATCAGCAAAAGCGGCTTTGGCGCGGGCTTTGGCTCGCTGGCCGTGCCCATGATGGCGCTGGCGGTCACGGTGCCGCAGGCGGCGGCGATTCTGATGCCGGTGCTGCTGGTGATGGATCTGCTGGGCATGGCCGCGTTTCGCAACGACGTGGACCGTGCGTTGCTCAGGTTTTTGCTGCCCTTTGGTTTGCTGGGCATCGTGATCGGGCACTTTGCTGTTCAAGCTGCTGGATGCGCACCTGGTGGCGGGTATCGTGGGGGTGTTCACGCTGCTGTTTCTGGCGCAGCGGCTGGCTTTTCCGCCGCGCCCCGACAGCCCGCCGCCGCCCCGCTGGGTGGGCGCCTTGCTCACGGTGACCTCGGGCTTCACCAGTTTCATCGCCCATGCGGGCGGCCCGCCGATCAACGCCTATGTGATCCCGCTGCGGCTCTCGCCGTTGGTGTTCACCGGCACCCTGGCGTTCTTCTTCTTTTTCATCAACCTCTCCAAGTGGATTCCCTACGCCTGGCTGGGGTTGCTGGATTGGCGCAACCTGTTCACCTCGCTGGTGTTGCTGCCGTTGGCGCCGGTGGGCGTCTGGGTGGGTGTGCGCATTGCGCACCGCATCAAACCCCGGTTGTTTTACCGGATGATCTACGCCGGCATGTTGCTGACCGGCGTCAAGCTGGTCTGGGATGCCTGGGGTGCTGCACATTGGGGCTAACATAGGCTCGAGAGCTGCGCAGCCGGTTGCTGCGCCCAGAACTGTTTGAATCGAGGAGGTCGGTATGCCAGTGGTGGTGATTGCGAATCCCAAGGGAGGCGTGGGCAAGTCGACCCTGTCGACCAATGTGGCCGGCTACTACGCCAGCCGGGGCCACGGGGTGATGCTGGGCGACGCTGGATCGGCAGCAGTCGTCGGCCCTGTGGCTCCAGCTGCGCCCTGCCAGCTGCCCGCCCGATCAACACCTGGGATGTGTCCGCCGACCTGATTGCCCGCCCACCCGCGACACCACCCATGTGGTGCTGGACACGCCAGCGGGTCTGCATGGCTGGCGCCTCAAAGACGTGCTCAAGATGGCCAACAAGATCCTGGTGCCCCTGCAGCCCAGCATTTTTGACATCTACGCCACCCGTGCTTTCCTCGACGAGCTGGCCGACTCGCGCCACGCCGGCAACGTCGAGATCGGCATCGTCGGCATGCGGGTCGATGCGCGCACCATCGCGGCCGACAAACTGCATGAGTTTGTCGACAGCCTGGGATCTGCCGGTGGTGGGCTATCTGCGCGACACCCAGAACTACATCCATCTCGCCGCGCGCGGACTCACGGTGTTCGATGTGGCGCCCAGCCGTGTGGAAAAAGACCTGCAGCAGTGGCAGCCGATCTGCCGACTGGCTGGACTGCTGATCGCGCGGCATGCAAGCAGGTGCCTGTCACCCGCCCGACACCTAGGCCAGCCGTCCAGCGGCTAGAGTGAGCGTCTATGAAAACCTTTGAAACGCTTGCTGAAGTGGCCGCATGCGTGGGCCAGGAAGTCGCTGTGAGCGACTGGATCGAAGTCACCCAGGAACGGGTCAACCAGTTTGCCGAGGCCACGGGCGACCACCAGTGGATTCATGTCGATCCGGAGCGCGCCAAAGCGGGACCGTTTGGCGCGCCCATCGCCCATGGGTTCCTGACGCTGTCGATGCTGCCGGTGTTTTTTGAGTCGTCGTTCAAGGTCGACCGAAACCCGCATGGGGGTGAACTACGGTCTGAACAAGGTGCGATTCACCTCGCCAGTACCGGTGGGCAGCCGATTGCGTGCGCGCATGACACTGCTCGACGCCAGGCCGATCGACAAGTCGGGTCTGCAAATGACCTGGTCGGTGTCTGTGGAGCGCGAGGGCAGCGACAAGCCGGTGTGCGTGGCCGAGTCGCTGATCCCGGCAATATCCCTGAGCGTTCAGGGTCAGCGAATTTTCACCAGTTGGCGGGGTTCGACCCAGCCATCGAACGTCTCCATAAGGTGGTTGATGCGGGTGGCCGCCTCGGTCTGGCTGTGCTGCTGGGAAATCACCTGGTACGCGTCGTTGCGCAGCATCCAGAGGTCCTGCGCTGTTGCGGCAGAGGTGATTTTCAGGTGCAGGCGTTTCGCCTGAATGCCTTCGCAGTCGTTCACACAGCTGGTCATTGCGCTGCGAATGACTTGCAACTCTTTGAGTGAGGCGGTTTTGACCGATTTGCGGCGCGGCTGCAGCGAGCGGTGAATGAGCTTGGCGATGCGTTGAATCACAACCGCACCTCCGTGCCCATGTCGGGCCTTTCGTTGGGGGTCACGGCACGCATTGAAATCACAGTTGCGCTCCCGCAAAACCGTTTTGTCGCCAGGCTTCAAACACCACCACGGCCACTGCGTTGGAGAGGTTCATGCTGCGCTGGTCAGGGCGCATGGGCAAGCGAATAAGCTGTTCGGCGGGCAACCTGCTCACGAACGTTGTCAGGCAGTCCTTGGGTTTCAGAGCCAAACACCAGCCAGTCGCCCGGTTGAAACGCGATGTCATACACGCCGCGGCTGCCGCGGGTGGTGCAGGCGAACAGGCGGTTGGGGTTCGCTTGGGTACGGGTCAAGAAGTCATTCCAGTTGGCGTGTTTGCGAACCTTCGCGTACTCGTGGTAATCCAGGCCTGCTCGGCGCAACGCCTTGTCGTCCATTGAAAAGCCCAGAGGCTCGATCAGGTGCAGGTCGCAGCCGGTATTGGCGCTGAGTCGGATCACATTCCCAGTGTTGGGCGGAATTTCAGGGGCAACCAGTACGATGTGAAACATGAAGACGGGATCGGGGCGCTATGGGCACCGCAGGATGGCCAGTGGTCTGGTCTTTTCGGGACTCTCTATGGGGGCCGATCATAAGCGCAATTGAGTGGGCGCCCGGTAGTGCGCGCACCTTCATCCACTCGCTGTGTGCGCGAACACGGCTGCACTGACCCGGTTCGCGCCGCCCCTGCGCAAGGCTTGGGCAGCTGCGCGCAGAGTGGCACCAGTGGTGCTCACGTCATCGATCAAAAGCACGTGTTTGCCGCGCAAGCGCAGCGCATCCGCGGCCTCAACGTGAAAAGCGTCTTTCAGGTTGTTCATGCGCTGCTGGGCGGGCAAATTGTGTTGATCGGGGGTATGGCCGCGCCGCTGCAGGGCCGTCGCCCAACCTGGCGGGCTGTCCAAGCCGCTCAAGCGGTGCAAGGCTTTGACCAGTTCCCAAGCCTGGTTGTAGCCGCGTTCGGCCAGCCGTTGAAGGGGTGACTGGAATGGGCACGATCCAGTCGCACTGCCGCAGAAGTTCGGAGAGTTGCGGGTTTCGCAACATCAAAGCCGCGAGCGGCTGGGCCAGGGCCGGCTCCTGCCGGAATTTGAATCGGGCGATAAGTTGGTCCCAAGGGTAGGCGTAGTCCACCGCAGCCAGGCAAGTGTCGAGCACAGAGGGGTGCTTTTCAGACAAGCATGCGCCACAACGTGGGTGCGGGCCTTGCAATGGCCGCGCGCAGGTTCCGCAGCGGGCTCGAGGCTGGGCAAAGCGGGCGCTGCAGGCGGTGCAGACCGGCTGGGCCGGCCAGCGTGCGCAGACCTGGCAGGTGCCGGGCAGGTGTTGGGCGAAGGAGGTCAGCTTGGGCAGGAGCGACATGTAGTCAATATACTGGTGGTCCGTCCTGCTCGGCATTGATTGAACTCCGATAGGCGCTGCAACGCTGCGCCCCTGTTCCTCAGCTTTCCCCTCCCATGACCCCTGAAAAACCAGACGGCTTGGCCGTGCCAGGCCTGGACGCTGCTGCTGCAAGGCATTGGGCGCGACGTTCGCCGACGACCAGCCCTTGGTTGCACGAAGAGGTGGCGCGGCGCATGGCGCAACGCTTGCAGTGGTTTCGCGAGATGCCCAACAGCTGGTTGCATTGGGAGCCAGCGTTTGGCGGGATCGAGGCGCACCGGCACCTGCGCGAAACCCTGGCGCAGGCCGAGTGCCGTGTTTGGGCGCAAGACATGGCACATGCACTGGAATTGACCCGGGAGCCTTCGCGCCTGTCGTGGAATCCGACACAATGGCGGCGCGCTCGCGAGCCGATGGCAGCGCAGGAAGATGCGCAGGTGGCGATGGTGTGGGCCAACATGGCCTTGCACCATGAGCCTCTGCCAGGTGCACTGTTGCAACGGTGGTACCAGTTGCTGCAGCCGGACGGTTTCTTGATGTTCAGCTGCCTTGGGCCCGACAGCCTGATCGAACTCAGAGCTGCCTATGCCCGAATGGGCTGGCCGGATCCTGCCCATGCGTTCACCGACATGCACGACTGGGGCGACATGCTGGTGGCCTGCGGTTTTGCCGAGCCGGTGATGGACATGGAGCGCATCACCCTGTCCTTCAGCTCGAGCCGAAGCCTATGCTGGACGAGTTGCGCGGCCTGGGGCGCAACCTCAATGCGCGACGGTTTCGGAGGCTTGCGCGGGCAGGGCCTGGCAGGCGGCCCTGTGCGCACGCCATCGAACGGCGTGTTGCCGCGCGACGGAGCTGGCCGTCTGCTGCTGACCTTTGAGGTGGTCTATGGCCACGCATTCAAGCCGCAGCCCCGGGTGCCGATGGAGGCCAGAGCAGGCGGTATCGGTGGACGACATGCGTGCCATGCTGCAGACAGGGCGCGCGGTAGGACGACCGGCAGGTTCTGATGCTGAATCCCTGTGGGTGACTGGCGGTCGGTTGCGCTGGGCACCGAGGATGTCAGTCGAAAGCCGGGTATCGTGCCCGCTACAATTGACATAAATCAAATCGCTTGCGGGTATTTCCCCTGCTCGACTGCGTCTGCGCCTGGGGCATGGAAGCAGTCCTTCGAGGTGACGCGAATGACACAGATAGTCCAAACCAACCCCGTCTGGGCACGGTGTCTGAAGATGGCACGCACTGGTTGCTGCGCCGCAATTGTTCGGTGATCGCCGGGTCAGCTGGCGTGGGTGTTCGGTGGCTCTGTCTGGTTGTTTCGCTGGCGGTGGCCGTGTTTTTCTGGTCCATGGGTGCGACCTTGGTGTTGCCCTTCACGGCCCTGGAGCTGGTGGCGGTGGCAACGGCATTTCTGGTGTACGCCCGTCATGCGACCGATCGCGAGTGCATCCGCCTGACCGACTGGGCGGCTGGTGGTGGAGCAGGAGCTGGCGGGCAAGACCCGTCGGTGCGAGTTTTCCCGCTATGCGGTTCAAGATCGAGCCTCGGCGCGATGGAGACCGGTTGATCGAGGTGCGTGGTGGGGGCCAGGTGGTGCAGGTGGGGCGGTTCCTGCGGTCTGATCTGAGGCCTGCCTTGGCCGCGGAGATTCGCCGGGCATTGCGGCGGTGGTTGAAGGTCGTTGGGGGCTTGGGTTATCCCGGAGTGGGCGGCCGGCTGAAATTTTGTTCTAATCTGGCATTGATATAAATCAATACTTATATTTGAGGCGCAAAAGTGAGTACGACAAAGAAAATGGGTGATTCCCTGCGAAACCGGCTGGTCCAGCTGCGTCAACGTGCGCCTCGGCGCTGACCCTGGGTGCGGGTGTTTGGGTGAGTCAGGCGGCCCATGCCGTGAACGACCTGCCCGGCGGTCCGGCTGTCAATCAGCTCAATTTTGCGCCGGCGGCCACCAAGATCGCCGAAGAGCAGCACTGGCTGCACTGGTTCATGATGATCATCTGTACGGTGATTTTCTGTGCTGGTGTTCGGCGTGATGTTCTATTCCATCCTCAAGCACCGCAAGTCGGTGGGCCACAAGGCCCAGGAATTGCCCGAGCCGATCTGGGTGGAGCTGGGCTGGACCATTGTTCCCCTGCTGATCGTGATCGGCATGGCCCTGCCCGCCACCAAGGTGCTGGTGGCCCAGAAAGACACCACCAACAGCGACCTGACCATCAAGGCCACGGGCATGCAGTGGAAGTGGGGCTACGACTACATCAAGGGTGAAGGCGAAGGCATTGGCTTCCTGTCCACCCTGGACAACTCGCACCGCGAAATGTCCAACAGCGGCAACCCGCCGCCCACCGACGACTACCTGCTCAAGGTGGACAACCCGCTGGTGGTGCCCGTGGGCAAGAAGGTTCGCATCATCACCACCGCCAACGATGTGATCCACGCCTTCATGGTGCCGGCCTTCGGCATCAAGCAAGACGCGATTCCCGGTTTCGTGCGCGACACCTGGTTCCGTGCCGAGAAGACCGGTGACTTCTACGGCCAGTGTGCCGAGTTGTGCGGCAAAGAGCACGCCTACATGCCCATCCACGTGAAGGTGCTGAGCGCGGAAGACTATTCCGCCTGGGTGGCCGACCAGCAAAAGGCCATGGCCGCTGCGGCCGATGATCCATCCAAGGTCTGGGAACTGGCCGATCTGGTCAAGCGCGGCGAGTCGGTGTACGCCGCCAACTGCGTGGCCTGCCATCAGGCCAACGGCAAGGGCGCCGGCCCGATCAAGCCGCTGGACGGCGCAGCCGTGGTGCTGGATGCGGACAACAGCAAGATGATTTCCGTCTTGCTCAATGGTCAGAACAACGGTGCCATGCCGGCATGGAAGCAGCTGTCGGACACCGAGCTGGCCGCCGTGATGACCTACGCCAAGAACAGCTGGTCCAACAAGACCGACCAGATCGTGCAGCCCGCCGATGTGGTGGCTGCGCGCCAGTGAGCGCCGTCAGGCCCGAGATTGAATTGCAAAGGAAATCGAAATGAGTGCAGTACTTGATCCCCATGACGCTCACGCGCACGACCGATCACCAGATCACCACGCCCCGACGGGCTGGCGCCGCTGGGTGTTTGCCACCAACCACAAGGACATCGGTACGCTGTACCTGCTGTTTGCCTTCACCATGCTGATGGTCGGTGGCGTGCTGGCACTGTTGATCCGCGCCGAGCTGTTCCAGCCCGGCCTGCAACTGGTCAACCCTGGTCTGTTCAACCAGCTCACGACCATGCACGGTCTGATCATGGTGTTCGGCGCCATCATGCCGGCCTTCGTGGGCTTTGCGAACTGGATGATTCCGCTGCAAATCGGTGCATCCGACATGGCCTTTGCCCGCATGAACAACTTCAGCTTCTGGCTGATGATTCCTGCGGCCTTGATGCTGGTGGCTTCGTTCTTCATGCCTGGCGGCGCACCTGCTGCCGGCTGGACGCTGTACGCACCCCTGACCCTGCAAATGGGCCCCTCGATGGATGCGGGCATTTTTGCCATGCACATCCTGGGTGCTTCGTCCATCATGGGTTCGATCAACATCATCGTGACCATCCTGAACATGCGCGCGCCCGGCATGACGCTGATGAAGATGCCCATGTTCTGCTGGACCTGGCTGATCACCGCCTACCTGCTGATCGCCGTGATGCCCGTGCTGGCTGGCGCCATCACCATGACGCTGACCGACCGCCACTTCGGCACCAGCTTCTTCAACCCCGCCGGTGGCGGTGACCCGGTGATGTACCAGCACATCTTCTGGTTCTTCGGTCACCCCGAGGTGTACATCATGATCTTGCCGGCCTTCGGCATCGTGAGCCAGGTGGTTCCCGCCTTCTGCGCGCAAGAAGCTGTTTGGCTACGCCTCCATGGTGTACGCCACCGGCTCCATCGCCATTCTGTCGTTCGTCGTGTGGGCGCACCACATGTTCACCACCGGCATGCCGGTGACGGGTCAGCTGTTCTTCATGTACTCGACCATGCTGATCGCCGTGCCCACGGGCGTGAAGATCTTCAACTGGATCGCCACCATGTGGAAGGGTTCCATGACCTTCGAGACCCCCATGCTGTGGGCGGTGGGTTTCATCTTCGTGTTCACCATTGGCGGTTTCACGGGTCTGATCCTGTCCGTGGCGCCGATCGACATCAACTTCCAGGACACCTACTACGTGGTGGCCCACTTCCACTATGTGCTGGTGGCTGGTTCGCTGTTTGCCATGTTTGCCGGCATCTATTACTGGTTGCCCAAGTGGACCGGTGTGATGTACAGCGAAACCCGCGGCAAGATCCACTTCTGGTGGTCGATGATTTCCTTCAACGTCACCTTCTTCCCCATGCACTTCCTGGGTCTGGCCGGTATGCCACGTCGCTATGCCGACTACCCCATGCAGTTCGCCGACTTCAACGCCATCGCTTCGGTGGGCGGTTTCTTCTTTGGCTTTGCCCAGGTGTACTTCTTCATCGCCGTGATCATCCCCGCCATGCGCGGCCAGGGTGAAAAGGCGGTTCAGAAGCCCTGGGAAGGCGCTGAAGGTCTGGAGTGGGAAGTGCCATCGCCTGCACCTTTCCACACCTTCGAGAACCCGCCCAAGCTGGACGCCACCGCCACCAAGGTGATCGGTTGATACGATCGTCGAACGCCCATGAACCCTGAACAGAAAAAGAACAACCTGCGCCTGGCCTTGGTGCTGGCGTCGGTGGCCTTCGTTTTCTTTGTGGGCTTCATGGGCAAGATGGTCTTGTTCGGCGGCTGATGCTTGACAGCGAATCTGCAATGGCACTGCAAAAGCGAAAATCTGAAGATGGTGGGCAAGCTGGGCGTGATCACGCTCGGCATGTTCGCCTTCGGGTATGCGCTGGTGCCCATCTACCGGGCGATCTGTGAAGTCACCGGCATCAACATTCTGGCGCTGGTCGAGCGGCAGGTGCCCGGCACCAAGCGCCAAGTTGCCAGCCAACACGCAGGTGGACCGCAGCGCACCATCACGGTGGAGTTCGATGTGAACACCCGTGGTCCCTGGCATTTCAAGCCGGCGGTGCGCAGCCTGCAGGTGCATCCTGGCGAGCTGACCACGGTGCTCTACGAGTTCCAGAACATCCAGAACCGCACCATGTCGGCGCAGGCCATTCCCGAGCTATGCGCCCAAGCAGGCGGCTTCGCACTTCAACAAGCTGGAGTGCTTCTGCTTCAACCAGTACACACTGGCGCCGGGCGAAAAGAAAGAGTGGCCGGTGGCTTTTGTGATCGATCCCAAGCTGTCCAAAGACGTGACCACCATCACGCTGTCCTACACCTTCTTTGAGGTGGGTGGCAAAGTGCCGCAGGCGCCGAAGAGGTGGCTTCACAGGTGCAACGCGCCGGTGGTGCAGCCCCAAGTCGGCAGGTGCCGTGTGAGCGATAACGCCTCTGCACAAGCGCAAGGGAGCTTGCTGGGCACCGTGAAGGCGGTGCTCTGGGGGTTTCTGGGTGTGCGACGCAATGCCGATTACCAGGACGACATCGCCAAGCTCAATCCGCTGCATCTGGTGGTGGTGGGCCTGATCATGGCGGTGGTGTTTGTTTTTTCTTTGATTTTGGTTGTCAGGTGGGTGGTGTCCTGAAGGGCGCACACCGGTCGACGCAGCGGTTTTTCTCTCAAATATTCATACAAGCGAAAGCATTGGAGTGAGCATGTCAGCAACCACACACGGCACCACGCCTTACTACTTCGTCCCAGGGCCTTCGCGCCATCCGGTGATGGCGGCCATCGGGCTGTTTTTCGTCATTCTGGGCGCAGGGCAGTGGATCAACGGCGCGGGTTGGGGCGCGTATTCGCTGGCGTTTGGCATGGCCTTCTGGCTGATCGTGCTGTTCCAGTGGTTCAGTGAGTCGGTGACCGAGAGCGAAAGCGGGACTGTACGGTCACAAGATCGATCTGTCCTACCGCTGGAGCATGAGCTGGTTCATCTTCTCGGAAGTGATGTTCTTCGGTGCCTTCTTCACCGCGCTGTGGTGGGCCCGTACCCACTCGGTGCCGGCACTGGGCAGCATTGAAAATGCCCTGATCTGGCCTGACTTCACGGCGATCTGGCCCAGCCTGCAGGCGGGTGCCACGGCATCGCCCGCAGGCATCGTTGAGCCCTTCCAGACCATGGGCCCCTTCTGGTTGCCCACGATCAACACGGCGCTGCTGCTGACCTCTGGCGTCACGCTGACCATTGCCCACCATGCGCTGCAGGCGGGCAACCGCGGCAAGACCATCGCCTTCATGTGGATGACGGTGATCCTGGGTATCGTGTTCCTGTTTGTGCAGGGCTACGAGTACTACCACGCCTACAGCGCATACAACCTCAAGTTGAGCTCGGGTGTCTTTGGCTCGACCTTCTACATGCTGACCGGCTTCCACGGCTTCCACGTGTTTGTCGGCATGCTGATGCTGCTGTTCATCACCCTGCGCCTGCAAAAGGGCCACTTCACGGCCAAGCGCCACTTCGGCTTCGAAGGCGCTGCCTGGTACTGGCACTTTGTGGACGTGGTCTGGCTGGGCCTGTACATCCTCGTTTACTGGATGTAAGGCCTGTACCCAGGCTGCGGCTTGGGTGAGCCTGCCCGCAAAAAAAGGCGCCGTCAGGCGCCTTTTTGTTGCGAAGAGACTTGTAGGATCTCGATCAGCGGTTCAGGGGCAAGCCCGTGGGCTGGATCCAGCCCATCTTGTAGCTGATGAGCACGACCACAAACAGCAAGATGGAGAAGCCCACGCGAAACGCCAGGGCGCGGGCCATGTGGTTTTTTCGGCGGGGGTGCGCTGGCGTCTTCTTCGGCCGGGTCGGCAACGCCACCGCGCATCATCGCGACCAGGGCCACCGCCAAACTGCCAATGATGGCCACAAAGGCCACAATCACAAGGTATGTCATGTCTGCATTATCCAACGATCTTCACCCCTCATCGGCCGGCTGGCCATATGGGCGGAGGGCGGGTGTGATGCCGGCGGGCTGCATCGCACGGGAGTGTGCTTGGCCGGCCTGAACCCTCGCCGCTGGGTGATTGCCCTGGCCACCCTGATCACCATGGGCGGTGACCGCCTCGCTGGGCGTCTGGCAGCTGTCCCGCGCGGCCGAAAAGCAGGCGCTGGAAGACCTGATCAACAGCCCGTGCCTCGTTGCCTGCCTGGGATGGAGCTAGGCGCTGACCCGCAGTCGAGACCTGGGCGAGGGCTTGCACCGGCCTGTGCGCGTCTGACAGGGCGAGTGGGTGCCTGAGGCCAGTGTGTTCCTGGACAACCGGCCCATGGGTGGGCGCAGCGGTTTCTTGCTGGTCACGCCGTTGCGGCTGCAGGGCAGTCGCCAGGTGATTCTGGTGCAGCGGGGCTGGGTGCCGCGCGACTTCACCGACCGCACCCGGGTGCCGGACGTGGCGACACCGCCAGGGCTGGTGGTGGTTGAAGGGCGTTTGGCCCCGCCGCCCAGCCAGCTATTCGAGCTGGGCGAGGCCGAGCCGGGCGTGATCCGGCAAAATATCGACCTCCCGGCATTTGCCGCGGAAACCGGGCTGCGCTTGATGCACGGCCTCGGTGCTGCAAACCGGGCCTGCAGACGCCGCGTTGCAGCGCGACTGGCCGCGTTTTGCGGCCGGCGTGGCCAAGCACCATGGCTATGCGTTCCAGTGGTTTGCCATGTGCGCGGCCACGGCGGCTGCTGTACCTCTGGTTTCAATTCATTTCTCCCCGCCGAAAGCGTCGCTCCGATGGCCCAGACTCCTGATGAACCCTTGACCCTGACCGTGCACAGCCTGCCCCAGCCTCGATGAAGGCGGTGCGGCCAAGGCGGTGGACGTGCGCGCCGGGCGCTGGAAGCTCTTGCTGCTGCTGCTGGTGAGTGTGGCGCCGGTGGTGGCGTCTTACTTCACCTACTACGTGATCCGCCCGGAAGGTCGTCGCAACTACGGCGAGCTGATCGATCCCCAGCGCCCGCTGCCCGCCTTCAGTGGGACGGACGCCAAGGGCGCGACTGTGCCATTGACGCAGCTCAAGGACCAATGGCTGCTGATCAGCGTGGCCGACACGGCCTGCGACGAGGCCTGCAATCAGCGCCTGTTTGTGCAGCGCCAGCTGCGCGAAGGCCTGGGCAAGGAAAAGGAGCGGCTGGACTGGGTCTGGTTGCGCACGGGTGACGCCGCGCTGCCCGAGGCGCTTGAAACAGGCGACCGACGCGGCCACCGTGCTGCACGTGGACGCAGCCCAACTGGCCACCTGGTTGCAGCCTGCAGCGGGGCATCAGCTGGCGGACCACCTGTATGTGGTGGACCCGATCGGCAACTGGATGATGCGCTTCCCGGCCGACGCCGACCCGGCCAAGGTCAAGCGGGATCTGGACCGTCTGCTGCGCGCCTCGGCCTTCTGGGACACGGAGGGTCGCCCCGAGCAACGCCTCCACGCCCCGGCTGCACCCGCCAGCGGCGGCTGAACCACGCGCCTGACGCGCCATGAACGCCACGCCATCTCTCTACGACCTGTCGCCGCTGCTGCGCATGATGCTGCTGGGCATGGTGATCGCGCTCGGGCCCCTGGCCTGGGTGTGGTTGCGCAACCGCCATGCGCCGCGCCTGCCCAGCGCTTGCGGGTGCTCACGCTGTTCACCCTGTTTCTGACCTTTGATCTGGTGCTGTTTGGTGCCTTCACCCGCCTGACCGACTCGGGCTTGGGCTGCCCGGACTGGCCGGGTTGTTATGGCCACATGAGCCCGGTGGGTGCCAAGGCGTCCATTGCGGCGGCGCAGAGTGCCATGCCCACCGGCCCGGTGACCCATTCCAAAGCCTGGGTCGAGATGGTGCACCGCTACCTGGCCACCGGCGGTGGGTGTGTTGATTCTGGTGCTGGCGCTCGGTGAGCTGGGCTGGAGCGCAAGCGCCTGAGCGTCTGGCACGGCTGGCCTTTGCTGACCCTGTTCTGGGTCTGTCTGCAGGGCGCCTTTGGCGCGCTGACCGTGACCATGAAGCTGTTCCCGGCCATCGTGACCCTGCACCTGCTGGGTGGCATGGTGTTGCTGGCGTTGTTGCGCATGCAGGCAGTGGGCTATGCGCTGGCCGCGCCCGACAGTCCAGGGGCAACGCAGGCTCCCTGAGCGTCAGCGCACGCACGGCTTGTGGGCTGGTGTTTGCCTTGGTCTGGCTGCAGATTGCGCTGGGTGGCTGGGTCAGCACCAACTACGCGGTGCTGGCCTGCAGCGAGTTCCCGACCTGCCAGGGCAGCTGGTGGCCCGACGATGGATTTCTCGCCAGGGCTTTTCGCTGTGGCGTGAACTGGGCGTCACCGCCGCAGGGCGACGCCATACCCTTTGTCGCCCTGACCGCCATCCACTACGTGCACCGCCTGAGCGCCTACGTGGTGTTCGCCGGGTCTGGGCTGGGCGGCCTGGCGTCTGTGGTCGGTGCCTGCCTTGCGCGGCACGGCGAAAGCCCTTGCTGGTGCTGGCCCTGTGGCAACTCGCCAGTGGTATGGTCAACGTGGTGCTGGACTGGCCCTTGCTGGCCGCTGTGGCCCACACCGGTGGTGCGGCGGCCCTGGTGGTCGTGCTTGACGGGCGCCCTGGTTTCCACGCGCACCCATTCTGAACCGGCCGGCGACGCCGCCTACAACCTGTCCCAAGCGATCCGATGAGCAGCGCGCCTTCCTCCAATCCTCCGACCTCGCCACCGGTCGTGGCCATGCCGGTCTGGCGCCAGTTTTATGCGCTGACCAAGCCGCGCGTGATCCAGCTGATCGTGTTCTGCGCCCTGATCGGCATGGTGCTGGCGGTGCCGGGCCTGCCGAGCTGGGCGCAGGTGCAACTGGCGGCCGTGGCCTGCTTCGGCATCTGGCTGGTGGCCGGTGCCGCGGCCGCGTTCAACTGTGTGGTCGAACAGCAGATCGACGCCAAGATGCGCCGCACCGCCTGGCGCCCGACGGCCAGGGGCGAGTTGTCCAATGTGCAGACGCTGGGTTTTTCCGCCGTGCTCTGTGCGCGATCGGTTCGGCGATTCTCTATGTGTGGGTCAATCCGCTGACCATGTGGCTCACCTTCGCCACCTTTGTGGGCTATGCGGTGATCTACACCGTGATCCTCAAGCCGCTGACGCCACAGAACATCGTCATCGGTGGGGCATCGGGCGCCATGCCGCCGGTGCTGGGCTGGGCCGCCATGACCGGTGTGGTGGCGCCCGAAGCCTTGATCCTGTTCCTGATCATCTTCCTGTGGACACCGCCGCATTTCTGGGCGCTGGCCCTGTACCGGGTTGAGGACTACCGCAAGTCGGGCCTGCCCATGCTGCCCGTGACCCATGGCTCAGAATTCACCCGGCTGCAGATCCTGCTCTACACCTTTGTGCTGTTTGCGGCCTGCCTGATGCCGTTTGTGATGCGCATGAGCGGCTACCTGTACCTGGCCGCGGCCGTGGTGTTGAGCATCGGCTTTTGCCTGTACGCGTTTGCCTTGTGGCGCGACTATTCCGATGCGCTGGCGCGCAAGACCTTTCGGTTTTCCCTGATCCACCTGTCGCTGCTGTTTGCGGCGCTGTTGATCGATCATTACATTTAGACCCACCCTGCGCCGGCATTCGCCGTCACCCCCCGAGGGGGCGGCGCTGGCGGCCCGGCGAAGCCGGTTCCACGGCGCCCTGGGTTGTGACATTCGCCAGTCTGCCATTGCTGCAACCTTTGAGGCCAACCTGTCATGTTCATTTTCCGCCGTCGTGTTGCTGTCTTGGCGCGGCCGCGCTTGGCGCTTGTCCGCTTGCTGACAACCGAGCGCGCCGCGTTTCACAGCATCGACATCACGGGCGCCGACTACGCCGATGGCTTTTCGCTGACCGACCACAACGGTCAGGCCGCGCACCCTGGCCGATTTCAAGGGCAAGGCGGTGGTGATCTTTTTTGGCTTCACGCAGTGCCCCGATGTGTGCCCCACGTCGATGAGCGAGCTGGCCCAGGCCAGGCAGCTGCTGGGCGCCGACGGCGAGCGGCTGCAGGGCTTTTTGTCAGCGTCGACCCGGAGCGCGACACGCCCGAGATCATGAAGGCCTACATGGGCAGTTTTGATCCCAGCTTTCTGGCGCTGTATGCCAAACCCGACGAGCTGCCCGAACTGGCCAAGCGCTTCAAGATCTACTACAAGAAGGTGGATGGCAGCACGCCCGACACCTACACCATGGACCACTCGGCGGGCAGCTACATCTTTGATCCGCAAGGCAAGGTTCGCCTGTATTTCCGCTATGGCGGCGGTGCCCAGGCCATGGCCGACGATGTGAAGAAGCTGCTCGACGGGAAGCGCGCTGAGGGACCGGGCCTTGAGGCCGCCCGAGCGGCTTAAGTCCGGTCTAAGTCGCTGGCGCCATCCATGATCGCTGGGCGTGCTGGACGCGTGCGCCAGAGCCGTTGCGTGCAGCTGCTGAGACGGCAGCCCAGGTCGACGAACCGCCCGCTGTGCCAGGCAAGTTTCTCGGAGAGAGTGGGCATGCGGTTGCTGCTGGTTGAAGACGACGCCATGATCGGCGAAGCGGTGCTGGATCTCTTGCGGGCCGAGCAATACGCCGTGGACTGGGTGCGCGATGGTGAGATGGCCGACACCGCGTTGCTCACCCAGGCCTACGACCTGGTCTTGCTCGATCTGGGCTTGCCGAGGCGCGATGGCCTGGAGGTGTTGCAAAGCCTTGCGCGCGCGCAAGCAGCGCACGCCGGTGCTGATCGCCACGGCCCGCGATTCGGTGGCGCAGCGCGTGCAGGGGCTGGACGCCGGGGCCGACGACTACATCCTCAAACCCTATGACCTGGACGAGCTGCTGGCGCGCATCCGTGCGCTGCTGCGGCGTGCCGACTGGCCGGGCCGAGCCGGTGTACGAATACAAGGGCGTGTCGATCAACCCGGCCACCCGTGAGGTGCAGGTGCACGGTGAGTCCGTGGTGTTGTCGGCGCCGGGAGTGGGCGGTGCTGGAGCCCTTGCTGGCCCGGCCCGGCCGGGTGCTCTCGCGCAGCCAGCTGGAAGACAAGCTCTACGGCTGGAAAGACGAGGTCAGCAGCAATGCGGTGGAGGTGTACGTGCACGGTCTGCGCAAGAAACTGGGTGCGGAGCTGATCCAGAACGTGAGAGGCGTGGGCTACATGGTGCCGCCGACTGTGATGCCACGCCTCTGAGCGCTTGCGGCACTCCCTGCGGGGCCGGCTTGCTGGGTGTGCTGCTGCTGGCCATCCTGTTGGCCGCGCTGGCTCAGGCGGTCGTGGTGTACCGGCAGGCGAGGGCGGAAGCCGACGGCATCTTTGACTACCACCTGGAGCAGATGGCGCAGGCCTTGCGCGCCGGGGTGGCGGTGCCGGGTCTGCCGGTGCTGAGCGATGAGCGCCATGGCGGCAGGCCGGTGGATTTTGTGGTGCAGGTCTGGAGCATGGAGGGTTTGCAGGTGTTACCAGTCAGCGACCAGGTGGGCCTTGCCGCAGCGGGCGGTCCTGGGATTCTCCGAGGTGCGGATGCGCAACGGCAGACCATTCCGGGTGTTCTCCATGCAGACCCGCTACCAGGTGATCCAGATCGCGCAGGACATGGGCCCACGCCGCGCCATGGCGCGCTGCGCTGGCCTTGCGCACGATGGCTCCCATTCTTGTGGATGGCGCCGCTGTTGATGCTGGTGGCCTGGTGGGCGGTGAGGGCCTCGCTCGACCGGTGGCGCGGGTGCGGGAGCAGGTGGCGTCGCGCGAGCGCCGACGACCTGGCCACGCGTGACCGAAGCAGGGCTTGCCCGACGAAATCCGGCCCGCTGGTGCATGAGCTCAATCTGCTGTTTGACCGGGTGGCGCAGGCATTCGAGGCGCAACAGCATTTTGTGGCCGATGCCGCGCACGAACTGCGTTCGCCGCTGGCGGCGTTGCGCCTGCAGGTCCAGGGCCTGCAGCGGGCGCGCGACGATGAGACGCGGCAGGTCGGCGCTGGACCGGCTGCTGGCAGGCATCGACCGTGCCACCCGTCTGGTGGAGCAGTTGCTGATGCTGGCGCGCCAGGAGGCGGGGCACTGCGCCACGGGTTCGCTGCCTCAGCCGGTGTCGCTGGAGACCTGGTGCGTGCAGGTGGTGGCCGAAGCCGATGCCCAAGGCCGGCGCTGCAAGCACATTGACCTGGGCCTGGGTGCGGCAGACGAGGCCGTGCAGCTGCAGGGCCAGCCAGAGGCATTGCGCATTCTGCTGCGCAACCTGCTGGACAACGCCATCAAGTACACGCCGGAACGGTGGGCAGGTGGATGTGTCCGTTGCGACGACAGGGCGCGATTCTGATGCTCGTCGTGGAGGACAGTGGGCCCGGGCATTGCCGAGAGCGACCGAGCGCAGCCGGGTGCTGGACCGCTTCTACCGCGTGCCAGGGTGAGGCTGCAGCCGGCAGTGGGCTGGGGCTGGCGATCGTGAATGCCATTGCGCAATGGCACGGCGCACAGCTGATGCTTGGGCGCAGCGGAGGCGCTGGGTGGTTTGCGGGTTGAGCTGCGCTTTCCACTCGCGCTCACGACTGAGGTGCACTTCTGAGCAGCGTGTGCCGAGGCTCAACAGTCCTAAGAACTCGTCTAACGGTTGTCTCGCACAGTGGGGCCATGTTCAACCACATGTTCTTCAGGAGTTCACATGAAATCCTTTTCTCTGAGTCCAATCGCGGCTGGTGCTGGCGTTGATGGCCGCCGGTGTTGTGGGTGGGGCGGGTGTGGGCTTGACCGACGGGCCGTGCCCACGCCCGGTACCGCAGTGCCAGCCTGTCAGCGCGCCGGGCCGCCCTGGCAGCCCCGGCCATCGGCGGCCCCGATTTTTCGCCAGTCGTTCAACGCCATGGCGCGGCCGTGGTGAACATCAGCGTGGTGGGCAAGGTGCCGACGGGCGAAGCGGGTGAATCGGCGGGCGTGGCCGGTCGTGGCCTTCCGGCATGGACCCCAACGATCCTTTCTATGAGTTCTTCAAGCGCTTTGGGGCATGCCCGGCATGCCGGGCGGGTCGGACGACGGGCCGTGCCCGATGCCCACCCGCGGGCAGGGCTCGGGCTTCATCGTGAGCGCCGACGGCTTGATCCTGACCAATGCCCATGTGGTGCGCGACGCCAGCGAGGTGGTGGTCAAACTCACCGACCGGCGCGAGTTCTCAGGCCAAGGTGCTGGGGTCGGATCCCAAGACCGATGTGGCGGTGTTGAAGCATCGAAGCCAAGGACTTGCCGGTGGTGCCGCTGGGTAGCGCGCGCGATCTGAAGGTGGGTGAATGGGTGTTGGCCATCGGTTCACCGTTCGGTTTCGAAAACAGCGTGACCGCCGGGCGTGGTGAGCGCCAAAGGCCGTTCGCTTGCCCGATGACAGCCTGGTGCCCTTCATCCAGACCGACGTGGCGGTCAACCCCGGCAACTCGGGCGGGCCGCTGTTCAACGCGCGCGGCGAGGTCGTGGGCATCAACTCGCAGATCTACAGCCGCACCGGTGGCTACCAGGGCGTTGTCGTTTGCCATTCCGATGGAGACTCGTGCTCAAGGTGAAAGACCAGATCGTGGCCACCGGCAAGGCGCAGCATGCGCGCCTGGGTGTGACCATTCAGGAGGTGAACCAGACGCTGGCCGAATCGTTCAAGCTCGACAAGCCCGAAGGGCGCGCTGGTGTCGAGCGTGCAGCCCGGCGGCCCCGCCGAGAAGGCCGGCCTGAAGGTGGGCGATGTGATCCGCAGCTCAATGGCAAAGACGTGGTGGCTTCGGCCGATTTGCCCGCCTTGATCGGTCAGTCGCTGCCCGGCGACACGGTGAGCGCTTGGCATTTGGCGCCATGGGCAAGACGCATGGACATCCGAGCCAAGCTGGGTGATGCCGACGACAAGGCCGCAGTGGTCGCAAAAGCGGATGCCGGCCGGACAACAAGGTCCGGCTGGGCCTGGCGTTGCGGCCGCTCGCAACCGCAAGAGCAGCGCCAGGCCGGGCGTCATGGGCGGCTTGCTGGTGGAGGGCGTTCAGCAAGGTCCTGCGGCGCTGGCGGGTGTGCAGACGGGCGACGTGTTGCTGGCGGTCAATGGCTCGCCGGTGAAAGATGTGGAGCAGGTGCGGCGGCGTTGGCGAAATGCCAAAAAGTCGCTGGCCTTGCTGATCCAGCGCGATGGCGATCAGATCTTTGTACCGGTGCGGGTGGGGTGAGCGGGTCGACAGGCTGCTGAAAAACAAACAAGGCGCCTTTGGTGCGCCTTGTTTGCATGGGGTTCTGTGATTCAGCGACCTGCCGAAGCGGGCTCAGACTTTGTCTGCTGCCGAGGTGAACGAGTCGGCGAAGAACTCTTCGGGCGGCAGTCCTGCCAGGGCGCTGTACTGCTCTCGAGCCGACTCGACCACGATGGGTGCGCCGCAGGCATACACCTCGTGGCCCGACAGATCGGGGAAGTCCTGCAGCACGGCCTGGTGCACGAAGCCGGTGCGTCCGGTCCAGTTGTCTTCGGGCAAGGCGTCGGAGACCACGGGCACATAGCGCAGGTTGGGCATGAGTGCGAGCTGCGCCTCGATCCAGGCGTTCTGGTACAGGTCGGCGGGCCGGCGGCCGCCCCAGTACAGCGTGATCGGGCGGGTGATGCCCTTGAACTGCCATGTGCTCCAGGATGGCCTTGATGGGCGCAAAGCCGGTGCCCGATGCCAGCAGCACGATGGGCTTGTCGCTGTCTTCGCGCAGGAAGAAGCTGCCGTACGGGCCTTCGATGCGAAGGATTTCTTTTTCCTTCATGGTGCCGAACACATGGTCGGTGAATTTGCCGCCGGGCATGTGGCGCAGGTGCAGCTCGATCTGGGGCGCTTCGGCCTGGGTGTGGGGCGCGTTGGCCATGGAGTAGCTGCGGCGGTCACCGTCGCGCAGCAGGAATTCCACGTATTGGCCTGCGCTGGTACTGGAAGGTGTCGGCCGCCGGCAGTTGCAGGCGCAGGACCATCACGTCGTGCGAGGCGCGTTCCAGGCTGCTCACGCGCACCGGCATCTTCTTGATGGGCAGGGCGCCCGCCTCGGTCACCTGGCGCGACTCGATCACCACATCGCTCTGCGCCACACCGCAGCAGGTGAGCACATAGCCCGCCGCCTCTTCTTCGGCGCTGAGGGCCTTGCTCTGGTGGGGCCATGCACCACGGTGCCGCTGACCAGTTTGCATTTGCACGAACCACAGGCGCCGTCCTTGCAGCCATAGGGCAGGCCGATGCCCTGGCGGATGCCGGCGACCAGCATGGCCTCGGAAGGTTCGGCGGTGAAGCTGCGCCCGCTGGGCTCGACGGTGATGGTGAATGTCATACTGGCTGGGATGTAGGGGTGGGTGCACGGCGCTGGCATTGGGCGCCCTGCACCGAATATCAAACCAAGATTGTCGCAAATCCGGAATTCTCATGAGCCTACTTGGCGCTTTGCCCGCACGGTTTCGCCGCGAACGGGTGCTCATCATCGGTTGTGGGGACGTGGGCCAGCGCGCGGTGCGCGTGCTCGGCAGCGGGCAGCGGGTGCGTTTGCTGGCCCTCACATCCAGCGCCGAGCGGGTCGCCGAGCTTGCGCGCCTGGGGCATCACACCGCTGATCGGCGACCTGGACGAGCCGCGCAGTCTCAGCGCCTGGCCGGTCTGGCCACGCGGGTGCTGCACCTGGCGCCGCCGCCGTGATCGACGCCCGGCGTCACCACGACGATCCGCGCACCCGTGCGCTGGTGAATGCCCTGATGCAGCGCAGCGTGCCACAGGCGCTGGTGTACGGCTCAACCAGCGGTGTCTATGGCGACCGTCAGGGCGCCTGGGTGAGCGAAACCGACGCCGTGTTGCCCGCACAGCCCGCGCCCGGCGGCGGGTGGACGCTGAAGCCACCGTGTTGGGCTGGGGCCGCGTCAGCGGGTCTGCGCACCACGGTGTTGCGCATTCCCGGTATCTACGCGCCTGGACCGCGAAGGGGGCACACCGCGCGGGCGCCTGCAGCGCGGCACGCCGGTGTTGAGCGAGCAGGACGACGTGTTCACCAACCACATCCATGCGGACGATCTGGCCAGAGCCTGTGTGCTGGCCCTTTGGCGCGGCCGGCCGCAGCGTTGTCTGAACGTGTGCGACGACACCGAGCTGAAGATGGGCGACTACGTCGACCATGCGGCCGATCTGTTCGGTTTGCCCCGCCCGCCCCGCGTCGCGCTGCGCCGTGGCCGAAGGCCACGCTTGCCGGCCATGTTGCTGAGCTTCATGAGCGAATCGCGGCGGCTGAGCAACCGACCGCATGAAGTCCGAGCTGGGTCTGGTCGTTGCGTTACCCCACCGTCGAGAGGGTTTGCGCGCGAACCGTCTGAGCTCGGCGCCAGCGCGGTCAGATGGTGCTGGGCCGTGGTACACCAGCAACCAGCCGTGTAGGCCACGTACACCGCCAGCAGCACGCTCGCTTCCAGCCGGTTGACCCGTCCCTGGCGGCCCCGAAAGCCCCAGCCGAAGACGAACAGCAAGCACCGTCAGGCCCGCCATCACCGGCCAGTCTCGGGTGATCACCTCTGGCGCCAGCGCGCATGGGTGAGATGGCGCCGGCGATGCCCACCACGGCCAGCGTGTTGAACAGGTTGGAGCCCAGCACGTTGCCCAGCACGATGTCGTGTTCGCCTTTGCGCGCGGCGGCCACGCAAGAGGCCAGTTCGGGCAGCGAGGTGCCCACGGCCAACACCGTCAGCCCGATCACCAGGTCGCTCACGCCCAGCGACTGCGCGATGGTGACCGCGCCCCAGACCAGCAACTGCGAGCTGCCCACCAGCACGGCCAGGCCGATCACCAGCCAGATCAGCGCTTTGCGCAACGGCATCGGCCTTGGCGCTCATCTCGGCCTCGGTTTCTTCGCCCAGCGCATCGTTTTTGCCCCGCATGCCTTCCCAGATCGACCAGCCCATGACAGCGGCGAACACGCCGATCAGAGATCCAGGCGTCCGAGCCGGCTGATGTCGCTGGTCCCACACCAGAAAGCCGGCCAGTGCCATCACCGCCATCAGCAAGGGCAGTTCCTTGCGCAGAATGACCGAGCGCACCAGGATCGGGCTGATCAGGGCCGTCACGCCCAGAATGAAGGCGATGTTGACGATGTTGGAGCCCCAGGCGTTGCCCAGCGCCAGTGCCGGGTTGCCTTGGGAGGCCGCCAGGGTGGACACCACCATCTCGGGCGCCGACGTGCCGAAGCCGACGATGACCATGCCCACCAGCAGCGGGGGCATGGAAAAGTGGGTGGCCGTGGCTGATGCGCCGTCGACAAACTGGTCGGCGCTCCAGACCAGCAGCGCAAGTCCTGTCAAGAGTGCTAACGAAGGCAAAAGCAAGGTCATTGAAAAGCGGTTCCTGAGTGTTCGAAAGGCTCGAAGAACCGCTATTCTCTCAGGCTGCCCGAGTCCTTGCTGAGGCAGGCCGTCCTTCTGATCGCCGGCATCGCTGCCGTGTTGTTCAAGCCTGCATCTCCATATGAATTTTCCCCCCGATCCTGAGCCATCGCTGCCCGCGCACTCGCGCTGGGTGCGGCTGCGCGAGCGGATTCTGTCGAGCCGGGTGTGGATCAGTCTGCGTCATGGTCGACCTTGATGCTGCTGCTGGTGTGGTGGTGGCGACCGCTGATTTTGTTGCCGGGTACGCAGCCGCTTGGTCATGCAAGGTGGCGATCCCTACCTGCGCGCCCTGATGCGCACCATCTCGGCCAGCGAATCCAACGTGTTGCGGCCCTACCACGTGCTGCATGGCAGCAGCTTTGTCTGGTCGCTGGACACCCATCCCAACCGCTGTCAGAGCCATTGCCCGAGGTCCCAACCGAGGCAACTGTTCCACCGCAGCCGGGCGATACCAGTTGCTCAATTCCACCTGGACGGCGCTGGCGCTGCGCTACCACCCCGATCGCGTGCCGGGGGTGACCGAAGACAGCAACCTGAGCTTCGAGCCGATCTACCAGGACCTGGTGATCTATGCCTGGCTGGCCGACACCCGGGTCTGGCGCACCGACTTGTCGGCCCTCTTGCGCCAGGGCAAGATCCAGACCGTGCTGCGCCGCCTCTCTGGCACCTGGACCAGCCTGGGCTACGGCATCGAGAGCAACAACATGAGTTCCGAGTTGCCCAGCATCTACAAGCGGGTGCTGCGAGGACGAGCTCGAGCGGGCGCAGCGCCCGAGAAGGGTGACCGGCTTCACCGGCAACAAAAAAGCCGCACAGCTGGGAGCTGTGCGGCTTTGTTGTGGTGCCCGGGGCCGGAATCGAACCGGCACTCCTTTCGGAGGGGGATTTTGAGTCCCCTGCGTCTACCAATTTCACCACCCGGGCTGAATTCGGGGAGATCGAAATTATGGCACATTCGGAGCATGATTTATCCGACCATCGAACAAGCAATTGGCAACACGCCCATTGTTGCCTTGCAGCGCATGGGAGCGACTGACAATGCGGCCCGGGGCAACGTGATTCTGGGCAAGCTGGAAGGCAACAACCCGGCCGGTTCCGTCAAGGACCGGCCGGCGGTGTCGATGATTCGGCGAGCCGAAGAGCGTGGCGAGATCCAACCTGGCGACACCCTGATCGAAGCCACCTCGGGCAATACCGGTATCGCTCTGGCCATGGCCGCGGCCATCAAGGGCTACCGCATGGTGCTGATCATGCCGGAAGACCTCTCGATCGAACGCGCCCAGACCATGAAGGCGTTTGGCGCCGAGCTGATCCTCACGCCCAAGAGCGGCGGCATGGAATACGCCCGCGATCTGGCTGAAAAAATGCAGGCCGAAGGCAAAGGCCGGGTGCTTGACCAGTTTGCCAACGGCGACAACCCGCGCATCCATTTTGAGACCACCGGCCCTGAAATCTGGCAGCAGAGCGGTGGCAAGATCACCCATTTCGTGAGCGCCATGGGCACCACCGGCACCATCACGGGTGTTTCCAAGTACCTGAAATCGCAGAATCCGAACGTGCGCATCGTGGGTGCTCAGCCCAGCGAAGGATCGCGCATCCCAGGGATTCGCAAATGGCCCGCTGAGTACCTGCCCAAGATCTACGACCCATCGCACATCGATGAGATGGTCTACGTGAGTCAGGCTGATGCAGAAGACACCTGCCGGCGCATGGCGCGAGAAGAGGGCATATTCGCAGGCATTTCGGCAGCTGGCGCGTGCTGGGTGGCGCTGCAGGTGGCGCAACAGGTTGAAAACGCCGTGATCGTGTTCGTCGTGTGCGATCGGGGCGACCGCTACTTGTCGACCGGTGTATTTCCCGCATGAGTGCCGGGTATCGCTTTTGCCCACAGTGCGCCGCGCCTTTGGCGATGCGCGTGGAAGACGAAGATGGGGGGTTGACCGAACGGCTGCGCTGCACTGCTTGCGACTTCACCCACTGGAACAATCCCACCCCCGTGCTGGCGGCCATCGTGCAAGTGGGCGAACACCTGTTGCTGGCCCGCAATGCAGCCTGGACCAACCGCATGTTCGGCCTGATCACCGGGTTCATGGAGGCCGGTGAGTCGCCGGAAGATGGCATTCGCCGTGAAATTCTGGAAGAAACTGGCTTGAAGACAAATGCGTTGAGTCTGGTGGGCGTGCACGAGTTTTTGCGCATGAACCAGGTCATCATCACCTACCACGCCGTGGCCGAGGGTGAGATCCGGCTCTCGCCCGAGCTGGCGGAATACAAGTTGCTGCGACCCGATCAGGTCAAATGCTGGCAAGCGGGTACCGGCTTGGCGCTGGCCGACTGGTTGCGCAGCCAAGGCATCGAACCCAGCTTCATGGAGCTGCCGCCGCCGCAAACTTTTTCCCCGCCTCCAGCGACAGACTGATGCGTCCCGCGGACCTTCAATAGCCCGTCAGGCTGCATAAGGACGGTGCCTTAGAATGAGCCCTCCAGAGGAACACACCCATGAATGTCGACAAAGAACTTGATGCCCGAGGACTGAACTGTCCCTTGCCCATTCTGAAAGCCAAAAAGGCATTGGCCGACATGACGAGCGGGCAGGTTTTGCGCGTGGTTTCAACCGATGCCGGCTCTGTGCGCGATTTCCAGGCCTTCGCAAAGCAGACGGGCAATGAGTTGGTTGAACAGCAGACCGTCGGCACAGAGCATTTCAGCCTGCTCAAGCGCCGTTGAATTGCGCTGGCCCACGCTGTCGAGCGCTGTGACCATGCTGAACGCGGGGTGAAATGGAGGTTTTGCTCGTTGACCCATTGGTCCCTGAAGCGCTGAGCTGGTTGCAAGAGCGCCACGAAGTGGCCTACCACCCCGAGTGGGCGGACGATCCCACGACCCTGCGCAAGGCCATCAGAGAAACGCGCGCTCTGGTGCTGCCTTCTCACGTGGTGGTATCTCGCGAATTTCTCGATTTCGCGCCCAAGCTGCAGCTCATTGCGCGCATGCAGTTCTCCAGCGACAACACCGATCTCGACGCCTGCGCCCGCCGCCGTGTTCGTGTGGTGCAGGCGCGCAGCGCCACCATGCGCTCCAACGCCGAATACCTGCTTTATGGCTTGCTGATGCTTTATCGCCGAGGCATGGTCAGTGCTTTGCTCGGGCGCAAGCTGGCCCATGTGCGCATGGGGCGCGAGCTGGGTGGCAGCACCATCGGCATGCTGGGTCTGGCGCCCGTGGCCCACACCCTGGCACCCATGCTGAACGCGCTGGGTGTGCGCCTGGTGGGTTATGACCCCGCTGTTCACCACGCCGCGCCCATCTGGGCCAAGTTGGGTGTGGAGCCTGTGCCCTTGAACGAACTGCTGGAGCGTTCGGACGCGGTCTCACTGCAGGTCATTTATGCCACCCGGTTTCGCGGCTGGCTCAATGAGCGTTTGCTCAACCACTGCAAACCCGGCCAGCTGTGGGTGAGCGTGAGTCGAAGCTCGTTGTTCGACCCTGAAGCTTTGGCCTTGGCATTGAGCGACGGCCGCATTGACGCTTGTTTGCTCGATGGCGCCAGCGAAGGTTTTGCCGCCGAGGGCACGCCCCTGCATGGCATACCGAATCTTCACCTCACGCCCCGCCTGGGCGCCCATACGCGTGAGGCCAAGCTGCGTGCGAGTTGGTACGTGGCCCACCGCATCCACGAAACCCTGTCCCCCGGTGCCGCCCTGATGCAATCACGCGTCAGCGATTTTTCGCCGCTGGACAGCCTGCACGCCCCCTTCGACCAGGATTCTGGGCACTCCAACCCATCCCAATGGGGTACTGTCGGCTGAGTCCTGCTCAGGGCCCAGCCGGGTGTCGAATCACAAGCGAGCGAACTGCTCGCGCATCTTGGCCAGCGTGGCGCCAAAATCGGCCACGCGCTTCTTCGCCTCTTCGATCACCGCTGGCGGCGCCTTGGCCACGAACGCCTCGTTGCCCAGCTTGGCGTTGGCCTTGGTGACCTCGCCTTCCAGGCGCGTGATCTCCTTGGTCAGGCGGGCCTTTTCGGCTTCGACGTCGATTTCCATGAACAGGCACAGGCGCGCTTCGCCCACCACGGCCACGGGCGCGGCCTGAGCGGCGGCGGCCCAGCTGGCTTCGTCGTCAAACACCTTCACTTCGCTCAGCTTGGCCAGCGCCTGCAACACAGGCGCCGCGCCGGTCATGAACTCGGTGTCGCCCACCACGTACAGCGGCAAACGGGTGGAGGGCGACACGTTCATTTCGCCGCGCAGCGTGCGGCAGGCGTCGACCAGACCCTTGAGCTTGGCCACGTGGGCTTCGGCGGCTTCGTCGATGCGCTCGGGCTGGCTGACCGGGTAGGCGGCGATGGCGATGGACGGGCCCGCGCGACCGGCCACCGGCGCCACCTTTTGCCACAGCTCTTCGGTGATGAACGGGATGATGGGGTGGGCCAGGCGCAGGATGGTTTCCAGCGTGCGGATCAGGGTGCGGCGGGTGGCGCGTTGCTGCGCCTCGTTGCCGGTGTTGATCTGCACCTTGGCGATCTCCAGGTACCAGTCGCAGAACTCGTTCCAGACGAAGTCGTAAACCGTGTTGGCCACGTTGTCCAGGCGGTACTCGGCAAAGCCCTTGGCGACCTCGGCTTCCACGCGCTGCAGGCTGGAGCTGATCCAGCGGTCGGCCTGGGAGAAGCTCATGTAGCCGTGGGCTTTGCCGCCCACGGTGCAGTCGGCCTTGGTGTGCTCCATCAGGCCGCAGTCCTGGCCTTCGCAGTTCATCAGCGTGAAGCGCGTGGCGTTCCAGAGCTTGTTGCAGAAGTTGCGGTAGCCCTCGCAGCGCTTGGTGTCGAAGTTGATGCTGCGGCCCAGCGAGGCCAGGGCCGCGAAGGTGAAGCGCAGCGCGTCGGCGCCATAGGCCGGGAATGCCGTCGGGGAACTCTTTTTCGGTCTGCTTGCGCACCTTGGGTGCGGTTTCGGGCTTGCGCAGGCCGGTGGTGCGTTTGTCGAGCAGGGGCGCGAGCGCGATGCCGTCGATCAGGTCCACCGGGTCGAGCACGTTGCCTTCAGACTTGCTCATCTTCTGGCCCTGCGCGTCGCGCACCAGGCCGTGGATGTAGACGTGCTTGAACGGCACGCGGCCGGTGAAGTGCGTGGTCATCATGATCATCCGGGCGACCCAGAAGAAGATGATGTCGTAGCCGGTGACCAGCACGCTGCTGGGCAGGTAGAGGTTGTAGTCGTCGGTGGCTGCGTCGCCTTGCTCGGGCCAGCCCATGGTGCTGAAGGGCACCAGGGCAGACGAGTACCAGGTGTCGAGCACGTCGTCGTCGCGCCGCAGCGTTTTGCCCGGCGCCTGGGCCTGGGCTTCGGCTTCGTTGCGCGCCACATAGACCTTGCCGTCTTCGTCGTACCAGGCCGGAATCTGGTGGCCCCACCAGAGCTGGCGGGAGATGCACCAGTCCTGGATGTTGTTCATCCACTGGTCGTAGGTGTTGACCCAGTTCTCGGGCACGAACTTCACCTCGCCCGACTTCACCGCCGCAATCGCCTTGTCGGCGATGGAGGTGCCGCTGGTGTTTTTCTCGTTGCCCTTGGACTGCATGGCGACAAACCACTGGTCGGTGAGCATGGGCTCGATGACCTGGCCGGTGCGGGCGCAGCGCGGCACCATGAGCTTGTGCTTTTTGGTCTCGACCAGCAGGCCGGCGGCTTCCAGGTCGGCGACCACGGCCTTGCGGGCCACAAAGCGGTCCATGCCGTGGTACTTCTCGGGTGCGTGGTCGTTGATCGTGGCGTTCAGCGTCAGCACGCAGATCATGGGCAGCTTGTGGCGCTGGCCCACGGCGTAGTCGTTGGGGTCGTGGGCGGGCGTGACCTTGACCACGCCGGTGCCAAAGGCCTGGTCCACGTAGTCGTCGGCGATGACCGGGATTTCGCGGTCGCACAGCGGCAGCTTCACGTACTGGCCGATCAGCGCGGTGTAGCGCTCGTCTTCGGGGTGCACCATCACGGCCACGTCGCCCAGCATGGTTTCGGGGCGGGTGGTGGCCACGGTCAGCGAGCCGGTGCCGTTGGCCAGCGGGTAGGCGATGTGCCACATGAAGCCGTCTTCTTCTTCGCTCTCGACTTCCAGGTCGCTCACCGCGCTCATCAGGATCGGGTCCCAGTTGACCAGGCGCTTGCCGCGGTAGATCAGGCCTTGCTCATACAGCTGCACAAAGGTCTCGGTCACGATCTTGGACAGCTTGTCGTCCATGGTGAAGTACTCGCGGCTCCAGTCCACCGTGTCGCCCATGCGGCGCATCTGGTTGGTGATGGTGTTGCCGCTTTGTTCTTTCCATTCCCAGACCTTGGCGACAAAGTTCTTGCGCGCCTCGGCGGCGTGGGGCCCAGGTCGTGGCGGCTGATGCCCTGGGCCTGCAACTGGCGCTCCACCACGATCTGGGTGGCGATGCCGGCGTGGTCGGTGCCGGGCATCCAGGCGGTGTTGACGCCGCGCATGCGGTGGTAGCGCGTCAGCGAGTCCATGATGGTCTGGTTGAACGCGTGGCCCATGTGCAGCGTGCCGGTCACGTTGGGCGGCGGCAGCTGGATGGCGAAGTCCGGCCTTGGCGGCGGCTTCGGCGTCGGGCGCCGAGCTGCCACGGTAACCGGCGTGGCCGTAGCCGCGCTGTTCCCACTCGGGTCCCCAATGGGCTTCGAGCGCGGCGGGCTCAAAGGATTTGGACAGGCTGTTGAGGCCGGGTTGTTCGGGTTGGGTAGACATGCTGTGATCGGTTGGGGGATTCAGGCGCACTGTGAAGGCGCGGGCCAGTGGGCTGGCGAACCGCTGATTTTACGGGGCCGCCTGGGTGACTGCGCGGGGTATTGACGCGCAGGGACAATGACGGGCTACTGAAGGAGATGCTCCATGAGACGCTGGTTGTTCACGCTGTTGCCCATTGTCGGCATCGTTGCCGCCTATTTGCTGGTCTGGCCCATCCCGATCGAAGCGCGTGCCTGGACCACCCAGCCCGATGCGGGCTACACCGGGGCACATGCGGTGAACTCCGGGCTGGCGAATTTGCAAACGCTGGATCTCGATGGTGAAGAGGGCCCGGAGCATGTGCAGATCGGCCCGGATGGCCGCCTGTACGCGGCGGTGGCCAGCGGCAAGGTGCTTCGCCTGTCGCAGGAGGGGACCGCGTTCGAGACCTTTGCCGACACCCGGGGCCGTGTGCTGGGTTTCGACTTTGACCGCGCGGGCAACATGATCGCCGCCGATGCCATGCGCGGTTTGTTGCGCATCAATGCGCAAGGCCAGGTCTCGGTATTGGCCGATCAAGTTGCCGGCAAGCCGATTTTGTATGCCGACGCGGTGGTGGCGAGCAAGGCCGCCGGTTCGCCCGAGCGCTTTTACGTCTCTGACGCTTCCCAGCGTTTCGGCGCCCAGCAGTGGGGCGGCACATTCGAGGCCAGCGTGCTCGACATCCTGGAGCAGTCGGCCACCGGGCGGGTGCTGGTTCATGATGCGGCCACAGGGCAAACCGAGGTGGTGGTCAGCGGACTGTCGTTCGCCAACGGCGTCACGCTCTCTGCCGATGAGCAAACGCTGTTCGTGGCGGAAACCGGGCGCTACCGGGTCTGGGCCGTGCCCGCATCGGTGCGCAACCTGGATCTGTCCAACGGCCCGAACGGTGGCGCCAAAGTCTTGCTCGACAATTTGCCCGGTTACCCCGACAACCTGATGCGCGGCTTTGACGGCCGCATCTGGGTCGGCCTCACCAAACCGCGCAGCCCGGCAGTGGATGGTATGGCGCAGCAGCCGCTGTTGCGTGAAATGACGCTGCGCCTGCCCCGCGCCCTGTGGCCCATTCCCAAGGCCTACGGCCATGTGATCGCGTTCACGGAGGATGGCCGCATCGTGGCCGATCTGCAAGACCCCAGCGGCGCCTACCCGGAAACCACCGCCATCACGGAAACGCCCGACCGCCTGTATGTGCAAAGCCTGCACGCCAAGGCGCTGGGCTGGCTGCCGCGCCCCGACCCGTTGCGTTGATGTCTGGAGCCTGCTTCGCCGCGTGCCGTGCTCGCTTGATGAGAACTGTTATCAGTTGCAGTGGGTTCATAGCCATCAACAATGTGTCACATAGGGCAGAACTATTAGACGTCCGGGTTTTCTGGGGTGTAAGGTGTTTTGGTCTCTCGCACTGTCCGTGAAGCGGACGGCGTTTGAGCACGACGTTTCTTCAACCCACAAACAGGAGATATTCATGGCTGCATTGAAAGGCTCGAAAACCGAGCAATGCCTGAAAGACGCCTTCGCTGGCGAATCGCAGGCCAACCGCCGTTACCTCTACTTCGCGAACAAGGCCGACATCGAAGGCCAGAACGACGTGGCGGCCCTGTTCCGCTCCACCGCCGAAGGCGAAACCGGTCATGCCCACGGCCACCTCGAGTTCCTCGAGCAGTCGGGCGACCCGGCCACCGGCATGCCCATTGGCTCCACCCGCGACAACCTGGCTTCGGCCGTGGCCGGTGAAACGCACGAGTACACCGACATGTACCCCGGCATGGCCAAGACCGCTCGGGAAGAAGGTTTTGACGAAATCGCCGACTGGTTTGAAACGCTGGCCAAGGCCGAGCGTTCCCACGCCAACCGCTATCAAAAAGCCTTGACAGAACTGGTGGATTGATTGACCCACCCCCGCGCCGCGCCTGCGGCGCGTCACCCCCTCAAGGGGGCAACGCTGGCGGCCCGGCAGAGCCGGTTCCGCGGCGTTCTGGGAGACACGTCTGCCGTGACGCCGTTTTTGAAAGCGCTGCCATGCAGCGGTTTCAAAAAATCCGAAACAAACCCGCACAGACGAGGAGCTGAGACATGGCAACCGAAGGCAACCTCCAGGCGCCGACCCGGCATGCGCTGGACTGGAAAAACCCCGACTTCTACAACGAAGAAAAGTGCTTCGATAGAGCTGGAGCGCATCTTCGACATTTGCCACGGCTGCCGCCGCTGTGTGAGTTTGTGCGGGTCGTTCCCCACCTTGTTCGATCTGGTCGACGAAAGCTCGACCATGGAGGTCGACGGCGTGGCCAAGGCGGACTACTGGAAGGTGGTGGACCAGTGCTACATGTGCGACCTCTGCTACATGACCAAGTGCCCCTATACGCCGCCGCACGAATGGAACCTGGACTTCCCCCACACCATGCTGCGCGCCAAGGCCATCAAGTTCAAAAAAGGCGAAGTGGGCGTGGCCGAGCAGTTCCTCGCATCCACCGATGTGCACGGCCAGTTCGCCGGCATTCCCATCGTGGTGCAGGTCGCCAACGCGGTGAACAAGACCGAGTTCGCCCGTGGGTGTGATGGAGAAGGTGGCGGGCGTGGACAAAGACGCCTGGCTGCCCGAGCTGGCCACCAAGAAGTTTCGCTCGGCCGCGCCCGACGCCAAAGCGGCCAACGTGGTCGACGGCGAAAAGACGCCGGGCAAGGTGGCGATTTTTTCCACCTGCTACATCAACTACAACGAGCCCGGCATTGGCATGGATCTGCTCAAGATCCTGGACCACAACGACATCCCCTACATCCTGGTGGAGAAAGAAAAATGCTGCGGCATGCCCAAGCTGGAGCTGGGCGATCTCGATGCGGTCCAGGCCAGCAAGGAGGCCAACATCCCGGTGCTGGCGAAATACGCCCGCGACGGCTTTGCGATTCTGGCCGCCGTGCCCAGTTGCGCGCTGATGTTCAAGCAGGAAATCCCGCTGATGTTCCCGGACGACGCGGACATGCAACTGGTCAAGGAGCACATGTGGGACCCGTTTGAGTACCTGATGGCGCGCAAGCGCGACGGCTTGCTGAAGACCGAATTCCCCCAGACGCTGGGCAATGTCAGCTACCAGATTCCCTGCCACGGGCGGGTGCAAAACATCGGCAAGAAGACCGAAGAAATGCTCAAGATGATTCCCGACACCACCGTCAACACCATGAGCGCTGCTCGGGCCATGCCGGCACCTTTGGCGTCAAAAAGGCCCACCACCAGCCGGCCATGAAAATTGGCAAACCCGTGTTCAAGGCCATGGCCAACATGAAAGACGGCAGCAAGCCCGACTACATCAGCTCCGACTGCCCGCTGGGCGGCCACCACATTGCCCAAGGCTTTGAAGTGAACGGCCTGGGCGCGCCCGAGTTGCAACACCCGTTGAGTCTGGTGGCCAAAGCCTACGGTTTGAAATGAGGACGTGTGGCCCCCACGCTCCACCGCTGCGCGGGTCGCTGCCCCCCAGAGGGGGCGCGTTTTGCCTTGGGGCGGCCCGGCGGCAAAACCTATCCATCACGCGTCGCCGCTGCGCGGGTCGCCGCTCCATGCAAAGGAATGAATCATGCAACTGACCGGACACATCACCCCTGAGAGCCTCATGACCCTGGAGGCCTACACCAAATGGCGCAAAGTCAACAAGCCGGAGATCATGGCGCACCGCAAGCTGCGCAGCGTGCATGCTGGGCGACACACATCAACCTGCAGTTCGAGAGCGAGACCACCATTCGCTACCAGATTCAGGAGATGCTGCGCATCGAAAAGGTGTTCGAAGAAGAGGGCATCCTGCAAGAGATCGAGGCCTATGCCCCGCTGGTGCCCGACGGCAGCAACTGGAAGGCCACCATGATGATCGAGTACACCGACGTCAACGAGCGCAAGCGCGAACTGGCGCGCCTGATCGGTGTGGAAGACCGCATGTTTGTCGAAGTCGAAGGCATGGCCCGCGTCTACGCCATTGCCGACGAAGACCTGGACCGCGAAAACGACGAAAAGACCTGCGCCGTGCACTTCGTGCGCTTTGAGTTCACCCCGGCCATGTGCGCGGCCGTTCAGGCCGGCGCCGCCGTCAAGCTGGGCTGCGACCACACCAACTACCCGGCCCACATGCAGATCCCGCCCGAGACCTTGGCCAGCCTGTCTGGCGACTTGCGCTAAGGCGTTGTGCTGAGCGGTTTGGGCCAGCGGGCCCAAGCCTCATCGGTGGGTGCTTCGACTTGAACGGTTGCTCCGGTGACGGGGTGCGCCAGTTCAAGTGAGCGCGCGTGCAGCCACATTCTTTGCACCCCCAGCCATTCGGCCAGTGCCCGGTTCAGCGGTCCTTTGCCGTGGGTGGTGTCGCCGATGATGGGGTGGTTCAGGTGTTTCAGGTGGCGGCGCAGTTGGTGGCGCCGGCCGGTGAGCGGCTGGCATTCGACCAGGGCGCAGCGGGTGGCGGGGAATTCGCCATAGGCAAGGGGCAGTTCCAGCCGGTGCACGGTGCGAAAGCGTGTTTGCGCTGCCTGAATTTCTTCGCGCTGTGTGCGCATGTCGTCGGGCATGCGCTTGAGCGGGTGGTCGATCAGGCCGCTGGCGGGCGGCCAGCCGCGGACGATGGCCAGGTAGGTTTTCTGGATGCCGGTGCCCTGTTCGAAGGCTTGGCCCATGAGCCGGGCGGTGTCGGCGTCCAGCGAGAAGAGCAGCACGCCGCTGGTGCCTTTGTCGAGCCGGTGGGCGGGCCAGACCATCTGACCGATCTGGTCGCGCAGCAACTGCACCGCGAACCGGGTTTCCCCCGCGTCCAGCCCGGTGCGGTGCACCAACAGCCCGGGCGGTTTGTCGATGGCGATGAGGTGTTCATCGCGGTAGAGGATTTCCAGCGGCATCCTGCCATTGTCAACGCTGGCTGGCACGGCGCAGGGGGCTTGCTCATCGCTGCTGCGCTTGGCGTTCTCCCCATGCCAAAATCCCTGCATGTTGTTCCTGATCTCCCCCGCCAAAGCGCTCGATTACGAGACGCCGCCCCACGTCAAAACCCATACCAAGCCTTTGTTCGTCGAGGATTCGACCGAACTGATCGCTGTCATGCGCGAGAAGTCGCCGCAGCAGATTGCCGAGCTGATGGGCTTGTCGGACACACTGTCGGGCTTGAACGCGGCGCGGTACCAGGCCTGGGTGCCCAGGTTCACCGCCAAAAACAGCAAGCAGGCGGTGTTGGCGTTTGATGGCGATGTGTATGGCGGGCTGGACGCCAAGACGCTGAGCGAGGCCGAGCTGGATTGGCTGCAGGACCATTTGTGTATCTTGAGCGGTCTGTACGGCGTGTTGCGCCCGCTGGACTGGATGCAGCCCTACCGCCTGGAGATGGGCACGCGCCTGGCGACGCCACGCGGCAAAAACCTGTACCAGTTCTGGGGCACGCAAATTGCCGATTACCTCAACCAGCGCGCCGCAGCCGAGAAGACACCGGTGGTGGTCAACCTGGCCAGCGAAGAGTATTTCAAGGCTGTGGACCGGCGCGCATTGTTGCCGCGGGTGGTGACCTGCGTGTTTGAAGAGCGCAAGGGCGATGGCTACAAGATTGTGAGTTTCTTCGCCAAGCGGGCGCGCGGCCTGATGGCACGCTATGCCGTCAAGCACCGGGTGACGCGGGTGGAACAGCTCAAGGTTTTTGCCGAAGAGGGGTACCGCTTTGCGCCCTCGGTGTCCGAGCCCGACAGGCTGGTGTTTCGCCGGGACGCCGCCCCCGCTTGAAGGAGGTTGATGCCATGACCCAGATCGCCACACCGGCTTTGCGCGAATGGATTGTTCAGCAGACGGCCGCGGGCTTCTCGCCTGAGCAGGTGCTGAGCGCGATGGTCGCTGCTGGATGGGAGGCGGGCGTGGCCGAGGTCACGCTGGAAACTACCTTGCGCGATTACCTGAGAAGCCGTGCGCCTGGCGCTGATGCTGCCGTGGCCGCGCCGGTGGCGCCTTTGAAAGCCTCGGCGCAGGCGGCGAAGTCTGCCGCTGGCACCGTCCCGGTGCCGACGATGGATCTGGGCCAGTCGCCCCGCATGCTGGATGCGGGTGACCGCCAGGTGACGGTGCTCTCGACCCTGGCATCGCCCCGGGTGGTGGTGCTGGGCGGTTTGCTGAGCGATGAAGAATGCGACGCCCTGATCGCAGCCGCGCGCCCACGCATGGCGCGCTCGCTCACGGTGGAAACCAAAACCGGCGGCGAAGAGCTCAATGAGAGCCGCACCAGCAGCGGCATGTTTTTCAACCGGGGCGAGAGTGAGCTGATCCAGCGTATCGAAGCGCGCATCGCGCGCCTGGTGAACTGGCCCGTGGAGAACGGCGAAGGCATGCAGGTTTTGTATTACGGCGTGGGCGCGGAATACAAGCCGCACTACGATTACTTTGATCCCGCAGAGCCCGGCACGCCCACCATCCTCAAGCGCGGTGGGCAGCGGGTGGGCACGCTGGTCATGTACCTCAACGAGCCCGAGCGCGGCGGTGGCACCACGTTCCCCGACGTGGGCCTGGAGGTGGCACCGCAGCGGGGCAATGCGGTTTTTTTCAGCTACGACAAGCCCGATCCCTCAACCCGCACGCTGCACGGTGGCGCGCCCGTCATCGTGGGCGAAAAATGGGTGGCCACCAAGTGGCTGCGCCAAGGGGTGTTCGAGTGATTCGACTCAGGCTGCCGGCAAACCGGAAAGTCGAGCCGCCGGTGTTGCAGAACGTGGCCGGTTCGCGCTATCTGTTGCATGGTGGTCCAGATTTGATCAACCGGTATTTGCGCAATGGTCAGGTGTGGGAGGCGCGCACCCTGCGCCTGGCGCAGGCCCTGCTCGCGGGCGTGGCCCAGCCGGTGGTGGTGGATGTGGGCGCGAATCTGGGGGCGTTTGCTGTGCCCATGGGGCGGTGGGTGGGTGCGCGCGGCGGGCGGCTGCTGGCGTTTGAACCGCAGCGCCTGGTCTATTACCAGCTGTGTGCGAACCTGTTCCTGAACGGTCTGGCGCATTGCGAGGCCCACCATCTGGCCGTGGGCGATCGGGCGGGCTGGGTAGACGTGCCTCAACTGGATTTGGCCACCGAGGGCAACCTCGGGGGCCTGTCGCTGGACGCCGGTATTCGCGTTTTCCAGCGCGGTATCACCTCCACGGCTCGGCGCAGCGAACGGGTGCGTCTCGTGACGCTGGACGAAATGAACCTGCCTTTGGCCCACCTGGTCAAGATCGATGTGGAGGGCATGGAGCTGGAGGTTTTGCGGGGCGCCCAGCAATGGCTGTCCCGTTGTGGCCACCCGCCGCTGTTGTTCGAGGTCTGGGGTGAAAAAATGGAGGCCTACCGCGACAAGCGTGCGCTGCTGTTGCGCTGGGTGCGCGAAACCCTGGGCTACGAGGTGAGCCTGCTGGGTGAACTGTGTGTGGCCCAGCACCCCTCCTGCAAACGCTTTGAAATCTCTCTCAATCGCGACCGCAGTGTGTCGATGAACCCTGTGTCGCCGCGCGTCCAAAACACTTCACATTCATGACCCCTGATCACTCCCCTCTTGGCAAGGCCAGCGCCTATGCCGATCAATACGATGCTTCGTTGCTGTTTCCCCTGCCACGCGAGCCCAAGCGGCGTGAGATCGGCATCTCGGGCAACGTGCCGTTTCTGGGCGCTGATCTGTGGACGGCGTTCGAGTTGTCCTGGCTCAACCTGCGCGGCAAGCCCCAGGTGGCGATTGCTCACATCACCATCCCTTGCGAAAGCACACACATCATTGAAAGCAAGTCGTTCAAGCTCTACCTCAACAGCTTCAACAACACCCGCTTTGCCAGCGCCGATGATGTGCGCGACCGCATTCACACCGATGTGAGCCTGGCGATCTGGAATGGCGAGTCGATGCAGTCGGCTGCAGGCGTTCGGATGTTGTTGCCGGAGCTGTTTGAATGCGAACCGGTTCGAGAAATGGTCGGTCTTTCGATCGACCGGCTGGATGTGGAGTGCAGCGTATACCAGCCTGCCCCCGAGTTGCTCAGCGCCGCGCTGGACGAGCAACCTGTGACCGAAATTCTCACCAGTGACTTGCTCAAGAGCAATTGCCTGGTGACGGGCCAGCCCGATTGGGGCAGCGTGCAGATCAGCTACAGCGGCCCGCAGATCGATCAGGCAGGTTTGCTGCAATACATCGTGAGCTTCCGCAACCACAACGAATTCCACGAACAATGCGTCGAGCGCATCTACATGGACATCATGGCGCGTTGCAAACCCGCCAAGCTCAGCGTCTACGCGCGCTACACGCGCCGTGGCGGGCTCGACATCAACCCCTGGCGCAGCAGCCACCCCCAATTGCCACCGCCCAACGTGCGCACCGCGCGGCAGTGAGTGGGGCCAGCAAAAAAAGCCTGGATGACCTCCAGGCTTTTTGGTGTCAACGCTGAATCAGCTGCGTGAGGTCTGATCGCCCATCTCGGCAACAGACTGGAGCCCTGGCGGCGCTCACAGCATCTTCTGAATCAGCGCGCCTTTGAACAACACGGGCCCGGTCGGGCCGGTTTCGCTGGGCACGCCCCCTTTGGGCTCCAGGCTGATCGCCAGCGTGGGCACTTCGCGCACATCGCCCTCGGCCGCGGCCAGCTTGAGCAAGCGCTCCTGGCTCAATACACCCAGCGAACGGGGGCCACCTGAGGGTGGCAGAGCCCATAGCTGCAGCGATTTGTCAGCCCCCTCCTGGAAGTCGCCTACGCGTTGCAGTGTGAGCTTTTTGCTGTTGGGGTCGAAGGTGACCAGCATGGAGGCGCTGGATTGCTCATCGTTGAGCACCGCCACGTACTCGATCTGGGGCGTGCTCGCGAGCTTGGCCTGCAGTTCGCCGATCTGCCCGCCGAGGTCATCGCGCAGGCCCACAGCGGTGACCACGGCCAGCACGGTGGCCAGCGCGCCCGCCACGGTGGTGCCGCGCCACAGCGCCAGGCTGCGCAGCCAGCCGCCTTTTGCGGGTGCGGCTTGGGCGATTTGGGCCGCGGCCATCGCCGCCTGTTCCCGGTCGGCGCGCACCAGGTTGTCGATGCGCTTCCACACGGCGGGCGCGGGCTCTTGCGGCGATTGCAGCTCGTTCATGCTGGCCACGCGGCTTTGCCAGATCAAGGCGGCGGCGCGCACCGGCGCCTGTTCGCGCGCCAGGGTTTCGAAGCGGCGGCGGGCGCCGCCGCGCAGCGTGCCGAGCGCGTAGGCGCTGGCCAGTTGGTCGAGCAGTTCGGGGTGTTGGCTCAAGTTCATGGACAGGCTCTTGATTCTTCACGGCGCGTGGGCATGGCCTGCACTTCATGAAGCAGTCCAGCCCAGGGGCACCGCCGGGCCGGCTCTGCCGGACGGCCAGTGCCGCCCCCCTTGAGGGGGTGTGACGCGAAGCGGTGCAGGGGGTGCTTCACCGTGATCATGCGAACCTCGCCATGCAGGTGCGCAGCTGGTCCAGCCCACGGCGGATCCAGGTTTTGACTGTGCCCAGCGGCAGCTTGAGCTGTTCGGCGAGTTCGCCGTGGCTCAGGTCGCGCAGGTAGGCCAGGCTCACCACTTCGCGCTGTTTGTTCTCCAGCTTGCCCAGGCATTGGTGCAACGCCCAGGCCTGCTGGCTGGCCAGGCTGGTGTCCATGGGGTTGGGCGAATCACCCTCCATGGTGTCGGCCATGGCTTCGTCGATTTCGTCGGTCAGGTGTTCGCGCGCGGCTTTGCGGCGGCGCAGCAGATCGAGCGAACGGCTGCGCACGATCAGGCCCAGCCAGGCCATGGGCGGGCTGAGCGAGGCGCGGTAGTCGGGGGCGTTGCGCCAGATTTGCAAGAAGGTGTCTTGCAGTGCGTCTTCGGCCCATTCGTTGTTGCGCACCACGCGCATGGACAGGCCGTAGAGCTTGCCCGAGGTGAGGTCGTAGAGCGCTTTGAGTGCCGACTCGTCGCGTTCGGCCACGCGGTCGATCAGGGTCATCAGTTGTTCGTCGGGGTTTTCAGCCATGGCCGCATTGTGCGGCAAGCCAAAAAACCTCGCGCCGAGGCTGCCGGACCAGAGGCTGCGCGTGGCCATCACGACCGCCTTCGGGGTTGTCGAATGGTGGTGGGCAATTGCAGCGTCGTTGAAGGCCCGATGGTCACGGGCGTGGCGGGCTGCTCCACCATCTGTTGCGGAGACCACAGGCGCACCTGGGCCGCGCCCTCGGGCAAGTCGACCACCGTGGCGACACCTTGCTCATTGGTTTTCACCACCCACGGGCTGTCGGCCACATAGATGCTGCCGCGCATGGAGCCGTGCAAGTGGCAGCCCAGCTGCATGGGCCCGGCCTGGTTCAGGGTTTCGGTGGCCGAAGCGGGCGGCTTGCCTTCGACCCTGGCGGGCAGCATCAGCGCGAAACCGCTGTCGGGCGAGGCGTTCAGGCCGGCCAGCCCTGCGGGCAGGCCCCGCACGTGGTGGTCGTAGCGGTCGAGGTTGCTGAACACCACCCGGGAACCCAGGGGCAGCACGCTGACCTTGGGGCTGAACTGCAGCTTTTCCTGCTGTATCTCGGCCTGCACCGGCGCCAGCCTGGCCTTGTTTCCCGGGTTGGCGGGTTCGACGATGACCACCGCATCGCTCAGGGGCTGGCCGTCTTTGGCCAGCACTGTGACCGACAGCGTGGCCGCCTGGGCCGTGGCCCCTGCGCACAGCCAAAGGGCCGCGGCGGCGAGCACCGCCCGGGCGGGTTTGGGCAGACGCGGGCTCATCGGGTGTTCACCACGTCGCGGTGCATGGGGGCGAGCAAAGCCAGCATCTGGTTTTGCCGCGTGAACGGAATGCCGCGCGCGTCCATGGACTGCTGCAGCACCTCGACCAGGGCGTTGAAGTGGGCGCGGGTCACGTCCATGTTGCTGTGAGCGGTTTTCATGTCGGGGCCTTTGTAGACGCAGGGGCCGCCAGAGAGCTGGCAGAGCTGGTCGCCGAGCTGGCTGGCCAGGTTGTCGAGCCTGGTTTCCGCGAACTGCTCGCCGATGCGCGGGTCGGCGCGCAGGCGCTGCACGAAATCGGTCATGAGCGATTGAATGCCGGGCTTCTCGCCAAAGGCTTCGTAGAGACCGGCGGCGGGGGCCACGGGGTAAGCGCTGGCGTCGCTGGCCACGGGCTTGGCGGGGCTGGCCATGGATTGGGCCTGGGCCAGGCTGGTGCCCACAGAGAACAGGGTGGCGATGGACAGCGCAAGGGAGGTGAAGGTGTTTTTCATGATGGTGGTGTGTTCGGGTGGTGAGGAACGTGGTTTTCAGAAAGCGAACTGGGCTGAGACGTACACGCCGTTCTGGCGTTTGTTGTTGGTGGTGGCGGGCACGATGCGGCCCAGATCGACGTAGGCTGCGGTGAGCGAGACGTTTTTGCTCGGTGCCCAGGCGATGAAGATGTCTTGCCATGCGTCGCCACGCAGGCCATCGCCCAGGCCTGCCGCGTTGCCGGCGCGCTGCAGCTTGTTGGGCATGCCGCGGTATTCAAAGCCCACGGCCAGGTTGTTGCGGATCAGGTAGGCCACCGAGATTTCGGGCTGGATTTCGTAGCCGTTGTTGGCGCCGCCCAAGCGTGGCGCCGAAGCCGAGCAAGCCGTTCTGGTTGGCCTTGGTGGCGCGCAGGGTGCCGTTGACCAGGATGCCCTGCGCCAGAAACAGTTTGGTGGCGCTCACGTACACATCGGTGCCGCTGCGTTTCGCGCCCAGGGCGTCAAGCGTGCTGTCCAGGCCGCTGGACTCGAGCTGCTTGGCCTGGATGCCCACGGCGATTTGCGGCATCAGCGTGTCGCTGTCGAGCACGGCGTCGCCCGCCACGCGCAGTTTGGCGCCGAAGATGTTCTGGCGCAGGTGCAGGCCGGGCAGGCCGAGCAGGGTGCCGGTGACGCCGGTGTTGAAATCCTGGCGCGCCAGCGAGAGCTCCACGCGGTTGTTGAACGCCACCGCGGCGCCGGCCACGTTGAGGCCGTAGTCCTGCGTCTTGGCGTGGCTCACGAACGCTGAAAAGCCCGTCTCCCCCTCGGTGGCCTGGGTGCCGATCACGGCCCATGGCGAGAGGCCGCCGCCGGCCGCGCCTTCGATGGTGCTCACGCCACCGGTCAGCAAAAGCTTGCCGGTGTCGGCATGGGCAAGGCCGGACAGGCCCAGCGTCAGTGCCGTGGCCACCGCCAGGGGCAGCAAGGCGCCAGCGCGGCGGCTGGGGGCGTGGAATGGGGTGTGGTGCTTCATGGTGGGTGCTCTGGGTAGTGGGGTGGTTGAGGTGCCAGGCGGTTTTGACCTTGCCTGGCAACCCGACTACGCAGGGGCCGCGGGTGTGGATTCAGGCGCGGCGCTTATCCCTGGCCAATTTGTGGGTATCTGAATCCAGTGGAGGGGGCGGCTGCGTATCCCCAACGTCGGCACTGCACATCCCTGCTCCGGCTGTTTTGAACCCTTTCAACGACCTCTGAGGAATCCACCATGAACAACGCTCTCACCCACGCCAGCCCATCTCCCATCCTTGCCGCCGCATCGCGCCGCGGCTTCATGCGCTCTGGCGGCGCGCTCTCGGCCGTGGCCGTGTCGCTGCTGGCGGGCAACGAAGCCCTGGCCGCCGGCATGAAAGGCGACATGTCGAAGGACGTGTCCATCCTCAACGTGGCCCTGGCGCTGGAGCACGAGGCCATCAACGCCTACCAGCTGGGCGCAGGCAGTGGCCTGTTGCAAAAGCCGGTGCTGGACATCGCGGTGAATTTCCAGAGCCACCACAAAGCCCACCGCGATGCGCTGATCGCCACCATCCAGAAGATGGGCGGCACGCCGGTGGCCGAGCAGAAGATCGAGGTGTATGCCGAGTCGCTCAAGGCCGGCACGCTCAAGAGCCAGGCCGATGTGTTGAGCCTGGCCGCGCGCCTGGAGCTGGGTGCCACCAACGCTTACCTGGGTGTGATTCCCGCGTTTGGCGACAGCGAGCTGGCCAAGGTCGCCGCCCGCCTGGCCGCCGACGAAACCATGCACTACACCGTGTTGACCAGCGCCCTGGGCCGCCCACTGCCCAGCGGCGCCCTGTTCTTCGGCGCCTGATTTGCAGCCCTCACCTTTGCGTTCATTCACCCCAAGGAGAAAACCATGTTCATCCGTTCCACCCTCAACGCCGCCATGGCAGCCACCGCCCTCATCGGGCTGACCGCTTGCGCGGGCAACATGACCGCCACACCGCCCGACATGAAGAAGTCGATGGCGAGCGATCAATCCATGTTGCCCGACACGATGAAGGTGCCCGCGGGCCACCAGGTGGCGCTGGAGACTGTGGGCAAAGGCTTGATCACCTACGAATGCCGCGCCAAGAAAGACATGGCCGGGCAATACGAGTGGGCCTTCGCCGGTCCCGATGCCCAGTTGCTCGATGCCATGGGCAAACAAGTGGGCAAGTACTACGGCCCGCCTGCGACCTGGGAGGCCATGGACGGCTCCAAGATCACCGGCAAGCAGTTGGCCGTTGCCCCGGGCGGGGCGGGCAACATCCCGCTGCAGTTCGTGCAGGCCGACCCGGCCATGGGCATGGGCAAGATGACGGGCGTGACCTACATCCAGCGCCTGAAGACGCAAGGCGGCGTGGCGCCAGCGGCCGAATGCGGCGCGGCCAACATGGGCGCCAAGACGACCGTGAACTACCAGGCCGACTACATCTTCTGGAAGGCGGTCTGATGTGAACGCCCCCCGCGCCGCTTCGCGCAACCCCAAGGGGGCGGCACTGGCCGTCTGGCAGAGCCAGCCCGGCGGTGCCCTGGGGTTTGCGCGGCCTCATGCGCGGGGGATGTTCCTCGAAACCTTGCGATACCCGGGTGCCTTCAGGCGGCGCGGGCAAAGCCTTCCAGCAGGTTGACCGCGTTCACGCCCACTTCGGCCACCGCGTAGCCACCCTCGAAGGTGAACACGGTGGGCAGGTCGGCGTCGGCCAGGCGGCGGCCGATGGTGGTGTAGTCGCCGGATTTCAGGGTGAAGCCCGAGATCGGGTCGCCCTCGAAGGTGTCCAGACCCATGGGCACCACCAGGGCGCTGGCCTTGTATTGGTGCACCGCGTCCAGCGCCTGATCGAGCGCTTTGATCCAGGGCATGAACCCCGTGCCGCGCGCCAGCGGCAGGTTGAGGTTGTAGCCCTCGCCTGCGCCCGCGCCGCGCTCGTCTGCATGGCCCAGATAGAACGGGTATTCGGTGAGCGGGTCGCCGTGGATGGAGATGGTGAGCACGTCGGGGCGCTCGTAGAAGATGGTCTGCGTGCCGTTGCCGTGGTGGTAGTCCACATCGAGCACGGCCACGCGTTCAAAACCCTTGTCGCGCAGGGTCTGGGCGGCCACGGCGGCGTTGTTGATGAAGCAGTAGCCGCCAGAAGAAGTCGGGTCCGGCGTGGTGGCCTGGCGGGCGTGTCAGGGCGAAGGCGCTGCGCGCACCCGAGGCCACCTCTGCCGCGGCCGCCATGGCGCAGGCCGCGCCTTTGCGGGCAGCTGCCCAGGTGCCGGCGGTGAGCGGGCAGCCCGAATCGAAAGCGAAGGCGCCCATGCGGGCGGCGAAGTTGTGCGGCAGCACATCGGTGCGAAAGCCGTGGCGGTTGGGCATGGGCCAGACCGAGGGCAGGGCATCGCGCCCGGCGTTGGCCGGGTCCATGGCGACCCATTCGGCCCAGGCGCCCTCCAGGAAGCTGAGGTAGCGCTCACTGTGCACGCTGGCCAGTGCCGCGTCGAGCTCGATCTCGCTGATGGCCGGTGGCAGCACGTCGCCAAGGCTTCGCTGGCGCAGTTCGCTCATCACGAAATCCAGCCGTGCGGGCACTTCGTGGCAATCCACCATGCGCCCACGGAACATTTCCTGGCGCCCGGCGTGTTGTTGGTGATCGGGGTTGTGAAAGGTCTTCATGGTTGAAGTGTCGCATTGCCGCTTGTTGAGAAAGCTCAGCCATTGCTCGCAAATGCCGATACAGCGAGAGGGAAGGTTCAAAAGCTGTGTGCCGTGCGTTAGTTGGCGGTAAGTCTGTTTGGTTACGTTCGTTACAGGTTGACACAAAATAGAATTACAAAACGACTTTTTTGGATGGGGTTAACGCCGGCGGTCGATGGTCGCCGGGTTTGTGGAGCAATGTGAGCGTGTCTGTCTCGATGTCGAATGGGGAATTGGTGGTGTGGGCCGGGATGTCCGGTGCCATTGCGCTGCTGTGCCTGATCGCCGTTGCCGACTGGTTCGTTCAACGCACGCTGGCCGCCGCCCGTGCCCTGGCCTTCGTGCTGACGATGGGGGGCTCTGCGGTGGTGCTGTCGGGCTTGCTGGAGCAGATGATTCCAGCGCTGGATTCGGCCGCCACCTTGCCGCTGCGTGCGTCGATTGGGCCGCTCAGTGGCGCGTTGGCCTTGAGCTATCTGGGCGTCTGGCTGGGGGCTGGCCGCGATGAACCGTTGACCCGCTGGATCGTTTTCGTCGGGAGCCTGATTCTGGTGGTGGTCTCGGTGGCACTGGCTGTGTTCGGTGGCTGGGCGGGCGAAACGGTGACCATGACGGCCTCGGCCGTGTTGAACCTGTCGATGGTGCCCGTGGCCATTTTTGTCAGCGCACGCGGCGCCTGGCTGGGCGACGCCCTGGCCCGGTGGATGGTGGTGGCCAGTGCCTGTCTGGGGTTGGCGGTGATGGGTTTGTATGCCCACAGCCTGGGCGTTCCGGAGCTGGGGCTGCTCGCCTGGGCAGTGACCGCATTCGCCACCGTGGCGTATTTCCTGATCGTCATCGCCTTGACCATTCAGCGCAACCGCGAGGTGCGCCAGCTGCGGCTGCTGGCCAAAGGGCTGTCGACGCAGAACCTCGATATTCCGATGCCGCAGGGTTCCCACCTGATTCCCAAGGTGGCCGAAGCGATGTGGCGCAGCCAGCGACTGGAGCGTCCCTGTGTGGTGGCGGCCATCGCCGTGCGCAATTTGTACGAGCTGGGCGATGAGCTGGGCCATGGTGTGGAGGCGCAGATTCTGGCGGTGCTGGCGGCGCGCATCCGCCGCCATGTGGGTTTCCGCAATGTGGTGGGCCTGTACCACCCGCGCTGTTTCGTGGTCGCGGTGTCACCGGGGCAGGACCCCCGCAGGGGTGAATTGCTGGCGGAGACTTTGTTGCGCTCGGTAAGGGAGCGGGTGCGCGTGGGGCCGCCAGATCACCGGTTCGATTTCCTGCCCTCGGTCGGCATCGGGGTGGTGGACGCCAGGCAGGCGCTTGGCCACAAACCGATGGATGCCCTGAGTGCGATCAACCGGGCCGAGCATCTGGCGCTGGAAGATGGGGTGATGGGCGATTTGCTGTCGAGGCCACTGGCTTTCGACTCCTTGCCCATGCCCGTTTGACGTTCATGGCCCTGCCGGGCCGGTATGCTGAGGCTTGGGCTGGGTACCAGGCCCGACAACCGAAGGAGCTGCCATGTCATCCGGGAAAATTCTTGTCGCCCAAGGAGGCGGTCCCACCGCCGTCATCAACCAGTCCATGGTGGGCGTGGCGCTGGAGGCACGCCGTTTCAGAGATGTGAAACTGGTGTACGGCGCTCGCCACGGCGTTCGAGGCATCGTGGACGAAGACTTTGTCGACCTCACGCAAGAGACCAGCCACAACCTCGAAGCGGTGGCCAACACGCCGTCTTCCGCCCTGGGCTCCACGCGCGACAAGCCCGACCTGAAGTACTGCCAGGAGATCTTCAAGGTGCTTGCGGCCCACGAGATCGAGCACTTCTTCTATATCGGCGGCAACGACTCGTCGGACACGGTGCGCATCGTGAGCGAGGAGGCGCACAAGGCCAACTACCCGCTGCGCTGCATCCACATTCCCAAGACCATCGACAACGACCTGGTGGGCAGCGACCACACGCCGGGTTTTCCTTCGGCCGCGCGTTTCGTGGCCCAGGCCTTTGCCGGCGCCAACCTCGACAACGCGGCGCTGCCGGGTGTGTATGTGGGCGTGGTGATGGGGCGGCACGCGGGTTTCCTGACGGCGGCGTCGGCGCTGGGCAAGAAATTCGACGACGACGGCCCGCACCTGATCTACCTGCCCGAGCGCGTTTTTGAAATTCCGAAATTTCTGGCCGATGTGAAGGCCATGTACGAGCGCCATGGCCGTTGCGTGATCGCGGTCAGCGAGGGCATTCACGATGCCTCGGGCCAGCCCATCATCACGCAGCTGGCGAAGGACGTGGAAAAGGATGCGCACGGCAACGTGCAGCTCTCGGGCACCGGCGCGCTGGCCGACCTGCTGTGCGAAGAGATCAAGAACAGGCTCGGCATCAAGCGCGTGCGCGGCGACACCTTTGGCTATCTGCAGCGCAGCTTCATTGGTTGCGTGAGCGATGTGGACCAGCGCGAGGCGCGCGAGGTGGGTGAGAAGGCGGTGCAGTACGCGATGTGGGGCAAGGTCGACGGCTCGGTGGCGATCAAGCGCACCGGGTTTTACTCGGCCGACTACGAGCTGCTGCCGCTATCGGCCGTGGCCGGCAAAACGCGGGTGATGGAAGATGAGTTCATCAGCGCCAGCCGGTACCGACGTGACCGATGCCTTTCGCATGTACCTGCGTCCCTTGCTCGGTTCGCGCATGCCCGATGCGTTTCGCCTGCGGCCCAACGCGGTGCCCAAGGTGCTGCGGCCCTGACGCCCGGATGTTTCCCTGATGTTTGCTTAGCCACTCTTAGAAGGTGGAATTGGCCACGCAGGGCAAATGGGGGAGGGAAGCCGAGCTTGATTTGGCCGCCTGCGGCTGATAGTGTGAAACCCTCGCCGATGCAAAGGCAGTCAGCCTTCGCACCGTGGCGCCTCTCAACTCACCGAGAAAGTGAGCACACCTTGGACCAGTCGATCCTCCCCACCTTCCGATTCCCCGCAGGCACCCACATTGCCCAGGCGGTGCCACCCATGGGGCAGCCCGTGACGCTGGAATCGCCCGGGCGATCGGTGATGACAGACCTGACGCACGTGCGCGCTGCCACGGTGGCCCCCGACATGCTGCTGGCTCAGGCCAGGCAGACCATGATCCACCAGGGGGTTCGCCTGCTGTTTGTGGTGAGCGAGATGCCCGATGTGGCCGGCCTGATCACTTCCACCGATCTGGAGGGCGAGCGCCCCATGCAGGTGATCGTTCAGCGCGGTTTGAAATACGAAGAGTTGCGGGTGGTGGACGTGATGTCGCCCCTGGACTCGCTGGATGCGCTGGGCCTGGAAGAACTGGCCCATGCCGACGTGGCCCAGGTGGTCGCCACACTGAAGCGCCTGGGGCGCCGCCACCTGCTGGTGGTGCAAGCGGCAGGCAGCCACCATGGCCCGCAAGTGCGCGGGGTGATTTCACAGAGCCAGATCGAACGCCAGCTGGGCCGCTCCATCGAGCTGTTGGAAACGGCGGGCAATTTTGCCGAGATCAGCGCTTCGCTGACCGCTTGATGGCCAACGCAGGCGGCTCTCGCGTGATGCACGTGCTGAGGGTGACTCAGTTGTCGGTGGTGGCGCTGTTGGTGGTGCCCGCCTGGGCCCAAACGGCTGCAACCGACAACTGCGAGCCCTTGCGCGAGCGCATCGAGGCCAACATTGCCAGCAAAGGGGTCACAGGCTTTGCCGTCACCGTGGTGGACGCCAACGCTGCCGCGCCGGGCGATCAGGTGGGCACTTGCGGCAACGGCACGCGGAAGATCATGTACCTGAAGGGCGCGGGGGCGCAGGCCCCGGCCGCGGTGCCAGCCACGGTTCAGAAACCGCCTGTCGCCACACCTGAGAAATCCCGCCAGGCTCCCAAAGAGGCCATCCTGACCGAATGCAAAGACGGCACTGTCTCCATGGGCGGCTCCTGCAAGCCTTGACGCGGCCTGGGTGTGATGGCCGCAGACGGCGGCTCAGCCGTGCTCTTTGAACGATGACAGGGGCGCCAGCGGTGTGAACCGACCGGGGCGCTTTTCTTTCATGGCGGTGATGGCCTCGACCACGTGGCGGTTGCTCCAGATCGCGCCTTGCAGCCAGCCCATCTGGCGCAGGCTGTCTTCGGTGGAGTGGTCGCGTGCGTAGTCGATCGCCTGCTTGGTGCCCCAGATCGCGATCGGTGGTTTGCTGGCGATTTCCTGGGCGCATTGCAAGGCCGCTGCCAGCATCGCCTCGGGCGTCTCGAACACTTCGTTGACCAGCCCGTAGGCCATGGCCTTGGCCGCAGGCATGCGCCGCCCGGTGTAGGCCAGTTCTTTGACCACCGCCATGGGCAGCAGCTTGGGCAGGCGCTGCAACGTGCCCACGTCGGCCACCATGCCGATGTTGATTTCCTGGATGCAGAAAAAGGCATCGGCCGTGGCGTAGCGGATGCAGGCGGCGGTGACCATGTCGACCGCGCCGCCGATGCAGCCGCCCTGGATGGCGCAGATCACCGGGATGCGCAGCGTCTCGATCTTGGTGAAGGTGGCCTGCATGTCGGTCAACACATCGAACACGGCCGCACGCCCTTCGGGGCTTTGGTCGTCCATCTGGATCGCGCCTGTGAAGGTCTCCAGCGCCATGCCGGCGGAGAAGTGTTTGCCGGTGCTGCTGATGACCAGGGCGCGGGCCGTGCCTTCGCGGTGGATCTGGGTCAGGATGTCGTCCAGCTCGCGCCAGAAGGTGGGGTGCATGGTGTTCAGCGCCTCGGGGCGGTTGAGCACCAGGTGGGCAACACCGTCGTCAGTCGAGTTCAGGGAAAAGCAGGTCGGTGTGGTCATCTTGGGCTTTGTCTTTGCGTTGAATCGATTTGTGGAGATCACTGTAGCCCGCACCCAGCAATTCTTCTGTCCCGGGCTTGACGAGTTTGCCCACCCGCACGCCCAGCAGGCGGATGCGCCTCGAAAGGTCCACGCGTTTCAAGCACAGCCCCGCTTCGCGGCGGATCTCGGCGGCATCCGAGGTGAAGTGGTCGATGGTGGTGTCGCGGGTCACGCTCTGGAAGTTGTCGTAGCGCAGCTTGATGCCAATGGTCTTTCCAGCATAGCCCTTGCGCTGCAAGTCGGCGGCCACCTGCTCACAGAGTCTGGTGAAGATGGCGCCCAGCGCTGAGCGGTCGCGCACCGCGTGCAGGTCGCGCTCGAAGGTGGTTTCCCGGCTCATGCTCACCGGCTCGCTCTCGGTCACCACCGGGCGCTCGTCGCGCCCCCAGCTCACCTCGTGCAGCCAGGCGCCGTAGCTCTTGCCAAAGTGCTGCATCAGCCAGCTGCGTTCTTTCGAGGCCAGGTCGCCCACCGTGACGATGCCCTGCTTTTGCAGTTTTTCATCGGCCTTGGGGCCCACGCCGTTGACCTTGCGGCAAGGCAATGGCCAGATCAGGGTTTGCAGATCGTCCATGGTGACGATGCTGATGCCGTTGGGCTTCTTGAATTCGCTGGCCATTTTGGCGATCAGCTTGTTGGGCGCCACGCCGATGGAGCAGGTCAGGCCCGTGGCTTCAAAGATGCACTTCTGGATCAGCCGCGCCAACACCCTGCCGCCCTCGCGCTGGCCGCCCGGTACGTCGGTGAAATCGATGTAGACCTCATCGATGCCCCTGTCCTCCATCACGGGGGCGATCTCGGTGATGGTGCTTTTGAACAGGCGTGAAACGCGGCGCACCTCTTCAAAGTCCACCGGCAGCAGGATGGCCTGAGGGCACAGCTTGGCGGCCTTCATCAGGCCCATGGCCGAACCGACACCGAACTGACGCGCCGCGTAGGTCGCGGTGGTGGCCACGCCGCGGCCGGTATAACCGGCCAGGCGAGGGAAAAAATCCACGGGGATGCGGTCCAGCGTGGTGGCGCTCCAGTCCTGATCGGGGTAGGCCTCGCGCAGCTGCGCCAACACGTCGTCTTCCTTGCGCCTTCCGCCACCGATCACCACCGGCAAACCCTTGAGCTGCGGGTAACGCAGCAGCTCGACCGACGCGAAAAAGGCGTCCATGTCGAGGTGGGCAATGCGCCGGGGCAGGGCGCTGGGGGCATTGGCAGCGGGTTGCACCAGTCAAGCATAGCCGGGCTAGGATGTCGGCCAGTCCATGAACAAAAAGGAACCCTCATGACGCTGCCCCGCATCCTCGCATTCGATGTCTTCGGCACGGTGGTCGACTGGCACGGCAGCATCGCGCGCGAGGTGGCTGCGCTGTACCCGCAGGTCGACGGCGATGCCTTTGCACTGGCCTGGCGCGATGGCTACTACCCGGCCATGGCCAGGGTTCGATCTGGCGAGCTGGGCTGGACGCGCATCGACGAGCTGCACCGCATCATTCTGGACGGCATCCTGCCGCGCTTCGGCCTGGAGCACCTGAGCGAAGCCGAGCGCCAGCACCTCAACCGCGCCTGGCACCGGCTCGATGCCTGGCCCGACTCGGTCGAAGCGCTCACGCGCTTGAAGGCCCGGTTCACGATCTGCACCCTCTCCAACGGCAACATCGGCCTGCTCACCAACATGGCCAAGCGCGCCGGCTTGCCCTGGGATTGCATTCTCTCTGCCGAGGTGTTCCGCGCTTACAAGCCCGACCCGGCCACCTATCTGGGCGTGGCGCAAACCTTTGACGCTGCGCCCGACGAGGTGATGCTGGTGGCAGCGCACCAGGAGGATCTGGACGCGGCCCGACCCTGTGGTCTGCAAACGGCCTACATCGAGCGGCCGCTGGAGTTTGGCGCGGCGCACGTCAAAGATGTGTCCCCCAGCCCCGCCAACACCTTCCATGCCCGCAGCCTGACCCACCTGGCCGAGCAGCTGCTCGCTTGAACCCACGCCCACGAAAATCGCTCGAAAAGCCCATGAACCCATCGCATTGTTTGGGGGTGGCCATTGCCTTGGCCAGCCCTCTCGCCCAGGCCAACGATTGGCTCACCTGCACCGCGCTGACCGACGACGCCAAACGGCTGGCCTGTTTTGACCAGAAGGCCAAGCAGTTCGCCGATCCCGTTGCCTTGCAGGCCCCGCCGCCCGAGCCCGCTGTGGTGGACGTTTTGTCTGCAAAGCCACCCGAGCCCGAGCCGCCCGTGGTGACCGCCGCACAACGCGCCGATGCCCAGCCCAGCGAGATCACCCGTTTCTGGGACCTGGAGCACGCGACCTCGCGCGACACCTTCGAGCTGCGCGCCTACCGTCCGGTATCGCTCAGCTTCACCGGGGGCACGCCGGTCAACCGACAGCCCACCACGCCCGCTCCCGGCCATACCGCTGCCAGCCCGATGCCTTATCAGCCCGGGGAGATCAAGCTCAACCTCAGCGTGCGCACCAAGCTGGTGAGCGGCCTGCTGCGCCGTGGCGATGATCCGCTGCGCGACTCGCTCTGGTTTGGTTACACCCAGCAAAGTCACTGGCAGCTGTTCAACGAGCCGCTCTCGCGCCCGTTCCGCAGCACCGACCATCAGCCCGATCTCACCTACGTGTTTCCCCATTTCATCAGCCTGCCTGGCGGCTGGACCTACCGCATGACGGGTGTGGGCGTGGAGCACCAGTCCAACGGCCAGAGCCTGCCGCTGTCGCGCAGCTGGAACCGCACCTACCTCATTGCCGCGGCCGACAAGATCGCCGACAACGGCGACCGCTTCACCCTGCAAGCCCGCGTCTGGAACCGCATGGGTGAGTCCGAGGGGCAGGATGACAACCCCGACATGAGCGACTACGTGGGACGAGGCGAGCTGATCGGGCGCTGGAGCTTCGACACCGGCGTCGGAGAAGACGCCGTGCTCCACACCCTGGCGGCCACCCTGCGCCATACCCTGCGCGCCAATGGGCGCGGCTCGGCCAAGCTGGAATACCTGCGCAGCATTGGCCGCGCCGACAGCGGTCTTCGGTTTCATGTGCAGCTGTTCAGGGGCTATGGCGACAGCCTGCTCGACTACAACATCAACCGGACCGCATTGACGGCGGGCTTGAGCCTGGTCGACTGGTAGCGGCGGTTGTCGAAGGGTCAGCGGCCCGAGGCACGGGGGGTGAAAGTCCCAATGACTGAAAAATCAGCATTGGCTTATATTTGGTGGGCTCGTCGACCCTTTCTGATTGCCTTTCACGGAGCTCCTGCCATGGCCCACCCCCTGCACCGCACCACACTGGCCATTGCCCTGGCCTTGACCACCGCATTCGCCCATGCCGACAACAAAGCCATCGCCATCGATGAAATGGAGGCCTACCTGGAGTTTGTGGATTACGGTGGCGGCGTGATTTTTGCCGAACAGATCCCAGCCGATGAATGGCCCAAGATGCTGGTGATCGACGCACGCGACGCGGCGCAATTCGCCAAAGGCCACATCCCTGGCGCCGTCAACATGGACTGGCGCCAGGTACTCGCGCGGCGCAACGAGATTCCGAAAGACAAGGCAGCCTTGATCTACTGCAACACCGGTTCGCTGTCGGCCCAGGCCGGTTTTGCCTTGCGCGTGGCCGGTTGGGAGAACCTGCGCATCCTGCAGGGCGGCATGGAAGAGTGGAAAGCCAAGGGCGGCTTTGAAGCAGCAGCCAAGGTGAGTGGCACCGCGAAACACTGATCCAAGGGGGCCCAGCGCGGGCGATGCGTCAGGTTTGGATCAAACGGCGGGGCGCAAGCCCGGGGCGTTGCTTGGCAGGGTCTATTGCACAGTGACCGACGCGGCGGCGGGGGCGACCCGCCCCTGAGGATCGCCTTCGCTCGCGTCGCTCACCCAGTTCAAAGTGAGGTTGTAGTCGCCAGGCGGTGGGGTCAGGTAGACCTCGGTCTGACCGTCGGGGAAGTCGAGGTTGGCGTTGCCCTTGCCGCTGGTGGAGACGATTTGCAATGCGAAATGCCCCGACTTGGGATTGTCTTTGGCTTGCAGACCCACGTTCAGGCCCGAGGCATGGAACTGCACGCGAAATGGCGATCTCAGAGGGCCCTCGGGCAGCATCATGCTGATGCCACGGGAGGTCAGTGTCTTGGGGTCGGTGTCGTTCTTCTTGGTCACCGTGATCGTGGCGGGCTTGCTGTAAACAAAGAAGGGCAGGTGCTTCTGGTTGGCCAGCAGCATGCGCAGCTTGTAGGTGCCTGGCGGGAAGGTGAGCACGGTCTCCATCTGGCCGCCGCCAAAGTGGATGTACTGATCGGTGAAGGGCAGCGCTGTGGTGAAGTTCAGTGGCAGCTCTCTGTTGACCAGCAGGTGGTGATGGCCTCTTTTCCCCTTGTGCGCCTTGGCGATGGGCGCCAGGCCCCAGCCGCCGGAGAGGCCGAACTTCAAGACAAAGGGGGTTTCGATCTTGTCGCCGTCTTTGAGGTTGGTGAAATAAGCCTCGCTGGAAAGCCTGGGCAATGCCGCCTGCCATGGGTGCAGCGTTTCCGGCGTGGCCGTGGCCAGCGCTTCTGCGGTGGGGTCGTTGGTCTGCTGGGCCTGGACCAAGGGAATCGAGGCTGCCAGCAGCAGTGCAGGGGCGAAACGGCTCAACAGAAACGGCATGGCAACGGCCTTTCGGTGGGTGGAAGTCTCCCCGTCAATGTTCTTTCAGCGCCGCGAAGTCGCTGAGCGTTGATTTCATGGAGTCTATCCAGTCGGGTTTGGGCTTGGGTTCATCGCGCGATGCGACCTTGAGCAAGACGTTCACCAGCAGGAAGATGGTGAACCATGCCGCCGAAGCCACGGTGAGCACGAAGCCGATCGAAACGGTGCCGTTCCAGACCCGGGCGATACCGAGGAATGCGCAGAAAAACCAGACGCTGTTGGAAAAGGAAACGCTCAGTGCCACGGTTGTCCAGTCGCCGCGACTCCAGCGCGACACCGGGCGCGAGCGGCCAAGGATGGGGAACACCATGCGGTGCAGCACCACGGCATTGACCGTCAACAGGGCCACCAGCACCAGCTTGGCTTGCACCTTCTGGTTGGCCAGGTAATCGGGGTTGGCCTGCAGGCCGAGGTACACAATGATCGCGCCGGTGAGGTAGAGCATCGCCAATGCCGCCGAAATCATGCGGGTTTCAAATCGCTCTGGCGGCGGAATCACAACGCGGTAACCCATGGCTTTGGCGGCCAGGCGCAGGTCGGTGATCACGATGGTGCCGATGGCCGCACAGGTGGCGATCAAATGGATGTAGACGATCAGGGTTTTGAGCATGGCTTTGGCGGATCAGATGGCAATGGGAGTCCCTGAGTACATCTTTATTGGTGCGTGACGCGGCAGACTGTAATCCGAAATCTGTATCCAATTGTGCAAACCGTGCGGGTTTTTGAAGTGTGTTGTCACTGGCAAACACATCATGCGAGGGACCACCTACAGGGCTCCACACTTCCGGGCCAAGCGCTGGCAGCGAATGCCATGGCGCAAGCGACGCCGTTCAGCCCAACCGGTACTTCGCCATGAAGGCGCGGTCGATGCGGTCTTTCCAGCGCCAGGCCCAGGCCCCTTCGGCGTGCAAGGGGCCGTAGCTGACGATGGCGTGGTCGGTGCCGCAGGAGAGCAGGTTGAGCGTGTTGGTGGGTGGGCTGGTGGGGCTTGAGGGCCTGGCCTTCGTGGTGGGCAAGCAGGTTGTGTGGCCAGTGGCGGGCCGGCGCGCACCGCGTAGACGCCGCTTTTGGGGTGGGGCTGGTCTTCCCGGGTGGACACATCGCCTGCGGCGAACACATTGGGGTGGCTGGGGCTTTGCTGAAAGGCGTTGACCAGCACGTGGCCCGGCTTCTGACAGGGCCAGGCCGCTGTCTTGCAGCCAGGCGGGTGCGTGGGTGCCGATGGCGAGCAGGGGCAGGTCGCAGGACGAGAACGGCGCCACTGCCGAGCCTGACCAGGCCGTTTTCTATGCCCACGCAGGTTTCGCGCAGCACGGTGATGCCGCGCCGCTTGAGCTGGCGCAGCACACGCCGGCGCACGCCGGGCGGTAGTTGGCGGCCACCTCGCCGCCGCCCGTGATCAGGGTGAAGCGCGCGCCGCTGACGCCTTGGGTCGCGCAGGCATTGTTCGGCGGCAAACAGCAGCTCGATACCGGCCGCGCCCGGCGCCGATCACCGCGATGGACACCGGCTGTGCTGCGGGCGAGTTCCAGCGACCTTGGGCCACAGGGTGGCGAACACCTCGATGGGGCGCACGATCAGCGCGTGGGCCGACGCACCGGGCATGTCAACCTCCAGCCGATCGCGGTCGATCACGGCGCCGGTGTCGATGGACAGCAGGTGGTAGGGCAGGTCGGGCGGCGAGGATGTCGTCGGGCGTCTGGCTGCGGGTCGTCGGGCTCAGGCGCACCCGCTGCTCGTCGGCGTCGATGCCGCTGCAGCGCGCCTGCACCCATTTGGCACCGGCCGCCTTGATCAGCGGCTCCAGGGGAATCTGGCAGTCTTCGGCGGTGTAGTGGCCCGCCACCAGCCCGGGCGTCATGCCGCTGTAGGTCTGGTAGGGGTAGGGCGAGACGACGGTCACGTCGAGATCGGCCGGGCGGTTCTGGGCGAGCTGGGCCAGCACATGCACGTGGGCATGCCCGGCACCAAGCAGGACGAGTTTTTTGATGCCGGTGGATTGCATGGGCTCCGATGTTAGCCGCCCAGGCCAGGGCATTTGAAACACGCGGTGGGATGCGGGTACGGGGTCAGGCCTTGCGAGACAGCTGTCAGCGCAGGGGGTGCGCTTGACCTGCGGAATCTACCGCCTGATTTCATACACTGCTTCGCCCTCATCACCGCCCGGAACCGGGCAGGTGAATCGGGGGTGAACCGTTTCGACGTGGCGAAAGCCCGCCTTCTCCAAAACACGGCGTGAAGCCAGGTTGACCGCCATGGTCTGCGCCCGCACCCTTCCAAAACCCATGGTATCGAAGGCCTCTGTCACGAGGGCCAAGACGCCTTCAGTGGCCAAACCCTTTCCCCAGGTCGCGCGACGAAGCCGATAACCCAGCTCGGCCGTCTTCACCCCATCCGCCAGGCCATCGTCAAACAGCGCGAACCAGCCCACGAAGCTTCCGCCGTTGCGTTCGTGCGCAACCATCACTTCCGGTTCGGTGCCGCGTGGCGTTAAGAAATCAGCGCCGGGCAAGCCTTCTTCGGGCACAGGCTGACCGCCGTTCAAAAAGTGCATCACCTCGGGGTCTGCTTCCAATGCCATCAGCTGGGCTCTATCGGCAGGCGTGACGGGGCGCAAGCTCAGGCGGATGGTCTTGAAAGCGGCCAGCGCGTCGAGAGACATGGCTCTGGCGGCGCTCAAGGCGCCCAGCGGAGGTCGGCGACCCAGCCGGTGCTGCGGCTGGCGGTGTTGTCGCTGTCGGCGCCGATGAGCACGGTGGTCACAGGCGGCAGCGTCGGCGCGTGGGCGTCTGCGCGCCTTGCGGCAACTCGTCGGCAAACAGGGTGGCGAAGTCTTGCCCCACATCGCGCGACTCGCTCACCCAGCGCGAGAGCGGTGCGCTGCGGCCTTGCAGGCTGATGAAGCGCACACGGCGTGTGTAGGGGTTGACGCCCTGGCGGGGCGCAGGGCCGGCGCTGTCCCAGACGTAGCAAAGCGTGGCCGCGGGCAGGTGTCTCGCCGCTCACGCTGCGGGCGATGCGCAGCACGGTGCGGTCCACGAAAGGGATGTTGTCCAGCGGGCAGGTCGAACATCACGCAGACCTTGAGCGCCGCGTCGTCGCCGGCTTTGGTGAGCAGGTCGGCCGGACCTTTGCCACCCGACAGCGGTTCGTCCAGCCGCCAGCGCCATTGCAGTCGGGCGGGCGCCGGCGCCGCGCCAGGGGTGACCCAGGTGCCGTAGGAGGCATCGGTGCTGACTTTGAGTGCCGCTTGCTGGTCCACCTTGCCCGCCTCGAACAGGTGGGTGGCAGGTCGGCCTGCTTTTTGGGAAACCCGACAAAGCGCCAGGCGGTGCGAGGCGCTCGCCATCGGCTTGCAGCAAGGGTGCCAGTTCGGCTGGGGCGGTCTGGGCCTGGGCGCCTTGGGTCCAGGCCAAGGCCAGCCCAGCAAGACACAGGCGGGGCCGGGCGGCTTTCATCGGCCCAGGTCGTTGAGCGACCAGTCGTAGTCGAGGTAGCTGACCGACAGGCTCTTGGCGCGCAAGGCGGCCTGTTCGTCGGGCTTGTCGGTGAGCTGCTCGGCGTAGGCGGCGAACACGTCTTCCACCTGTTTGAAGCCGCGGTAGCCGCTGTTGAAGTCTTCCTTGAACCATTTGAAGATGGCGCTCACCTGCACTTCGCCGCCTTTCACGCGGTTGCGCGTGCGGTCGCCCATGAAGCGGCGCATGCCGTCGTCGAGCTGGGCTTCGAGCTGGCTGGCGGTGAAGGCCTCGTCGCGCAGCGCGGGGCAGCCGATGCTGGCGCAGTTGACGGCGGCGTGCACACGGGGTTCCTTGTAGACCGGGCGCAGCTGTTCGTGTTCGACCCAGTCGAGGTGGCGCTTGGCGCCGAGCAGGGTGAAGAACTCTTTTTTCCAGGCCGACTGGAAGAGTCGAGCCCAGGTCTTTGATGGACTTGAGGTCGGGGTACTTGGTGAGGATGAGCTCGACCGTGAACGCGTTGTAGGCGTTGATCAGAAAGGCCATCTGCTGGGGCTTGCTCCAGCCGTCGAACGTGGCCTTGGGCACGGCGCTCAGCGCGCTCAGCACGTCTTTGAGCGCCGCGCGGTCGGCGGCAAAGCCCTTGTAGTTCACGCGCGACTGCTTGCCATCGGGCAGCCATTTCACGTGTTTCTTCAGCAAGGCGTTCCAGCGCCGCGTACTGGTGGTCAAAGGCGGTCTGGGCAAGGCGCCCAGCGGCAGCAGCGCGGCGCACGGCCGATGCGGCGAGCAGGTGCGAGTGTTTGGCGGCGGGTGTTCATGCGTGGATCTCGTGTGATGGCTTTGGAGTGGCAGCGGGCGGGCAAGTTCAGCCGCGGCGCCAGTCGTGGAATTTCTTGACCCAGACCAGCAGCTTCTCGGGCTGGTGGGCGCGCTTCCAGTCGCCGGCGGCGTACTTGTTGGCCTCGGCCATCGTGGGGTAGGTGTGGATGGTGCCCAGGATCTTGTTCAGGCCCAGGCCGTGTTTCATGGCCAGCACGTATTCGGCCAGCAAGTCGCCGGCGTGGGCGCCGACGATGGTCACGCCCAGGATCTTGTCTTTGCCCGGCACGGTCAGCACTTTCACAAAGCCGTGGGCTTCGCTGTCGGCGATGGCGCGGTCCAGGTCGTCGATGCCGTACTTGGTCACTTCGTAGGGAATGTTCTTTTCCTTGGCCTCCAGTTTCGTTCAGGCCCACGCGTGCCACCTCGGGGTCGACAAAGGTGGCCCAGGGGATCACCGAGTAGTCGGCCTTGAATTTCTTGAAGTCGCCAAACAGGGCGTTGACCGCGGCGTACCAGGCCTGGTGGGCGGCCACGTGGGTGAACTGGTAGGGCCCGGCCACGTCGCCGGCGGCGAAGATGTTGGGGTACAGCGTTTCCAGGTATTCGTTGGTTTCCACCATGCGGTTGGTGGGGATGCCGATGTCTTCCAGGCCATAGCCGGTGAGGCGGGCGCTGCGGCCCACGGCGCACAGCAGCTGGTCAAACGCGATGCGCTGCTCTGGCCCTGGTGTTCCACGATCAGCGTTTTCTCGCCGTCGATCATTTCGCAGCGCAGCGCCTTGTGGCCCACGCGCACGTCCACGCCATCGGCCATCAGCGCCTGCTTGGCCAGCTCGCTCACCTCTTCGTCTTCGCGCGCCATGATGCGCGGGCCCATTTCCACCTGGGTCACGGCCGAGCCCAGGCGGGCAAAGCTCTGCGCCAGCTCGGAGCCGATGGGGCCACCGCCCAGCACCACCAGGCGCTTGGGCACTTCGTCGAGCTGGGCGAATTCGTCCCACAGCGTGTCGCTGGTGACATAGCCCACGTCTTCCAGACCGGGCAGGGGCGGCACAAAGGGGCGGGCGCCGGCGGCGATCACGATGCTGCGCGCGGTCAGGCGCTGGGTGCCGCCGTCGTTCAGCGCGATCTCCACCGTCCAGGGGTTCACCAGCTTGGCGTAGCCCTGCAACACTTCCACGCCCAGCCCGGTGTAGCGCTCCACGCTGTCGTGGGGCTCGATGGCGGCGATCACGGCGTGGATGCGCTGCATCACGGTCTTGAAGCTGAACGTGGGCGTGGTGTCCGACAGGCCGTACTTTTCGCCGTGGCGCATCTGGCTGGCCAGCTTGGCGCTCTTGATCAGCGCCTTGCTGGGCACGCAACCGTAGTTCAGGCAATCGCCACCCATCTTGTGGGCCTCGATCAGGGTCACCTTGGCCTTCACGGCCGCGGCAATGTAGGCCGACACCAGGCCGCCCGCGCCGCGCGCCGATCACGATCAGGTTGCGGTCAAAGCTTTGGGGCTTCACGCTGGCCCAGCGGGCATACACCTTGCGCTTTTTGACGATCTCGACGATCTTGCGGGCGATCAGCGGGAACAGGCCCAGCAACACAAAGGAGCCGATCAGGCCGGGGCTCAGAATGCCTTTGAGCGAGTCGATCTGGGCCAGTTGCGTGCCGGCGTTCACGTACACCAGGGTGCCGGCGAGCATGCCGAGCTGGCTGACCCAGTAGAAGGTGCGCGCCTTCATCTTGGTCAGGCCCATGACCAGGTTGATCACGAAAAACGGCACGACCGGGATCAGTCGCAGGGTGAACAGGTAGAAGGCGCCGTCTTTTTCGATGCCTTTGTTGATCTCGGCCAGGCGGTTGCCGAACTTGCTCTTCGATGCTGCTGCGCAAGACAAAGCGCGACATCAGAAAGGCCAGGGTGGCGCCCACGCTGGAGGCAAACGACACGATGACCGTGCCCCAGCCCAGGCCGAAGATGGCGCCGCCGGCCAGCGTGATGATGGCGGCGCCCGGGCAGCGACAGGGCCGTGGCGGCCACGTAGATCAGGAAGTAGACCGCCGCCACCTTGAAGGGCTGGCTGGCGTACAGCTCGCCGAAAGCGGCCTGGCTGTCCTTGATGTAGTCCAGCGTGAGGAAGCGGCCCAGGTCGAAGGCGAAGAAAGCCACGATGCCCAGCACCACGGCGACCAGGAGTAAGAGTTTGCGCAGGTTCACGACCATTCCTTGTGATGTGTTGTCTGTTCAGTCGCCCCAGAATCACCGATCCTTACAGTTGGCGGTATTCGATCGGTCATTGTCAGGGAATCGCCTGGGCATCCGCTCTGCTCGCTTTCGAAGCCCGGGCTCCGAAAAGACATGGTGCCCCGGAGGGTGCCCGCCAGTGGCGCACTGCGCCGCTGAACCGGCTGCAGTTCTGGCGTTTGCTTGATCTGATCGGGAACCCGGCATCGGCTGGCCCGCTAAGCTGTTGGTATGAGGCCATCGATCCGAAAACGCAACCTCTCGCCTGGCATGCCTTGAGCCCTCGCTACGGCGGTTCAGTCCCGGCTGAGCAGCTCGTCTGGCGGCCTGTCGCAGGCTGAAGTCTTGTCCCGCCTGACCCAATACGGGCCGAACCGTCTCCCGGCCAGCAAACCTCGCAACCTGCTGTCACGGCTGATTGGCCAATTCAACAACCTGCTGATCTACGTGTTGCTGGTGGCGGCTGTGATCACCCTGTGGTTGGGGCATCACCTCGACGCTTCGGTCATCCTGGGTGTGGTGATGATCAACGCCATCATGGGGATGGTGCAGGAGGGCAAGGCGCAAAAGGCGCTGGACGCCGTGCGCGCCATGCTGGCCATTCACGCCACCGTGGTGCGCGAAGGCATGCGCCAGGAAATCGATGCGGGAGATCTGGTGCCCGGCGACGTGGTGTTGCTGGAGTCTGGCTCGCGCGTACCGGCCGATCTTCGCCTGACGCGCTGCAAAAACCTTGCCATCGACGAATCCGCCCTCACCGGCGAGTCGGTGCCTGCGCTCAAAGGTGTGTCATCGGTTGAGCCGAGCGCCGCGCTGGGAGATCGCGCCAGCATGGCCTTTGCGGGAACGGTGGTCACGGTGGGGCAGGCCACTGGCGTGGTGGTGGCCACCGCCGCGATTGACGGAGATCGGTCAGATCGGTGCCATGGTGGCGGGCGTGGCCAACCTGGTGACGCCTCTGACCCGGCGGCTGGACCAGTTCGCCCGCCGCATCACCGTCTTCATTGCTCTGGTGTCGGTGGTCGCGTTTTTCTATGGTTATGTTTACGGTGGCATGTCGGCGGCCGACATGTTCCTCGTGATCGTGGGTCTGGGCGTTGCCGCGATCCCTGAAGGGTTGCCAGCGGTGGTCACCATTACCCTGGCCATCGGCACCAGCATCATGGCGAAGCACCGCGCGGTGTTGCGGCGACTGCCAGCGGTGGAGGCCTTGGGCTCGGTGAGTGTGATCTGCACCGACAAGACCGGCACCTTGACGCGCAATGAGATGACCGCCGTGCGTGTGATGCTGTCGGGCGGGACGTTGAAAGTGCAAGGCGCGGGCTACGCGCCTCTGGGCGGTTTCTCGATCGGTGATCAGACGGTTGATCCCTTCACCGACGCAGGCTTGCAGCGGCTGGCGCGATGTGCATTGCTGTGCAACGATGCCCAGTTGCACCGCATGGAAGAGGGCGACGCGGCTGCGACCGGCTGGACGATGGCGGGCGACCCCACCGAGGGCGCCTTGCTGACCCTTGCCCTCAAGGCCGGTCTGGACCGGGAGGCCGCGGTCCAACAGATGCCACGCGTGGACGAGATTCCCTTCGAGTCGGAGCACAGGTACATGGCCACCCTGCACCACGACCACGAGGGCCGCGTGTTTGCTTTGCTCAAGGGTGCCCCCGAGCGGGTGCTGGACCTTTGTGTGGTGGATGCCGGCGGTGCGCCGCTGGACCACGGTGCCTGGCAGGCGCGGGTGGACCAGGCGGCCGCCGATGGGCAGCGTGTATTGGCGCTGGCCGAGTGTGATGTGCCCTCTGGCACACGCGAGCTCGGAATGGCGGACGTCACGCCCCGTTTCACCTTGCTGGGCCTTGTGGGCCTGATGGATCCGCCGCGTCCGGAAGCGGTGGCCGCGGTGGCCGAATGCCAGCGTGCGGGCATCCGCGTGGTCATGATCACAGGCGACCATGCCGTCACCGCTGCGGCCATCGGGCGCCAACTCGGCCTGCGTGCCGATGACGCCTTGACGGGTGAAGAGATCGACGCGCTGGACGACGCGGCCCTGAACGAACGCCTGGGGAGCACAGATGTCGTTGCCCGGGCCAGCCCGGCCCACAAGATGCGTCTGGTGGGTTCGCTGCAGGCGCAGGGCAAGCTCGTTGCCATGACAGGCGATGGCGTCAACGATGCGCCCGCGCTCAAGGCGGCCAACATCGGCGTGGCCATGGGCCTGCGCGGCACCGACGCCGCCCGCGAAGCCGCCGACCTGGTGTTGACCGACGACAACTTCGCCTCCATCACCCACGCGGTGCGCGAAGGGCGAACGGTGTTCGACAACATCAAGAAATCGCTGCTGTTCGTGCTGCCCACCAACGGCGGCGAGGCGGGTGTCATCTTGCTGGCGGTATTCGCTGGCGTGGCCATGCCGGTGACGGCGGCCCAGATTCTCTGGGTCAATATGGTGACCACGGTCACGCTGGCTGTCGCGCTGGCTTTCGAGCCCGGCGAGGGCGACATCATGCAGCGCCCGCCGCGCTCCCCGAGCGAACCCTTGATCACCAAGCTGCTGTTTGGCCGCATCGTGTTTGTCTCGCTGCTGATGATCGCCGCCACCTACACCGTCTTCGAATGGGAGACCATGCGCGGCGTTGGCCTGGAGACCGCGCGCACGGCGGTGGTCAATATGCTGGTGGCGGGTGAGCTGGTGTATCTGTTCAATGCGCGGTCGTTCACAGCCCATGCGTTTTCACTGAGAAACCCTGACCGGCAATCTGATTGCTTTTTGGGCCAGTGTGTCCCTGGTGGTGCTTCAAATGCTGTTCACCTACGCGCCGCCCCTGCACCGGCTCTTTGGCACGGCGCCGCTGGACGGGGCGTCCTGGGCCTTGATTCTTGGGCTTTCGGCGGCGGTGTTTTGCGCTGTGGAGGCGGAGAAGGCCGTGTTGCGGCGCATGGGCATTCAGCGCATGTGAAGTTCTCTTCGAGGTGTGTTGAAATGAACGGATGGGGTCGACAGATGCGGCGTGACGGGCTCCTGGCCATGGAACAGCCTCGGTATATTCAGATTTTTGTGAACGTTTGATGTGACCTGGAAACAGGCGCGTTGCAAGCCAGGGAGGTGAAGAATGAGTCTCAAGAAGTGTGTAGCGGCCGTGGTCGTGTGTCTGCCCCTGTTGGCTGCGGCGAACGATGTTGCGCAACCGCCCGAGTTGTGGTCGGCGTTCAAAGACCTCAACAAGTCGGCGGCAGCGTGCCAGCTGCAAAGCAAGTTCGTTCTGGAGCAGATGGGCGTGGAGCGGCTGGTCGACAACGACAATGGCCTATACGGCGTGCTCAAGGGCAACCGGGTCGTGGTCAAGTGCACCGGGAGCGGCGCCAAGAGCGTTCTGTGGGTTGCGGTGGCGGGCGCCGACCGCGATTCGGTGGCGCTGATCAGGAACAAGATCCACGCCGACATCCAGTGATCCAGCATCCTTGCCGGGGCTCTGGCTCGCAGGTCAGGGCAGGGGCTGGCGGGCCTGTGGTTTGAGGCGGCGCAGGGCGCTGTTGCTTTAAAGCCTGAGCGAACCCAGGTGACCTTGGTCACCCTCGTCGCCTTCGCGTCTGCCTCGGTTAGGATGCACGCCCTCGCGCCGCAGCCGCCCAGACCAGCGGGCTGGCGCAAGGCCATGGCGGTGCAGCCGTTCGATGCAGGCCAGCTTTTGGCGCAATCCACGGCGCCGCCTTCAGCCCTTCTCAGAGAGACCCGATTGAATTCACCCGCCGCCAAGGCCCGCCGCGAACTGCGCGCCATCGCCGTCATAGCCCTGCCCGTCATCGTGGCCCAACTGCTTCAGATGGGCATGGGCGTGGCCGACACCTTGATGGCTGGGCGCATCAACGCCTTGGCGCTTTCGGCTGTGGCCATGGGTGCCGCCATGTGGTTCTTCACGGTGATCGCAGGGCTCGGCCTGATGCTGGCGCTCACCCCCATCATCTCGCACCATGTCGGCGCCAACAACCACCCGCTGATCCGCGAAGAGCTGCGCCAGGGCGTCTGGCTGGCGCTGGCGCTGTCGGTGTTTCAGATGTTGTCGCTGCTGGTCATGGCGCTGCTGATGCCATGGATCGGCATCGCGCCGGAGATCGTGGCGGAAACGCGCCAGTACCTGCTCTGGATCGTCTGGAGCCTGCCGCTCACCTGCCTTTATCTGGTGCCCCGGTTCTTCAACGAATCCATGGGCCACACCATGCCCATGCTCTGGACCCAGCTGCTCATGTTGCCGCTCAACGTGCTGGGCAACTACCTGCTGATGTTCGGCAACTTCGGCTTCCCCGAAATGGGCGCATCGGGCGCGGCGCTGTCCACCGGCATCTCGCAAACCATCGGTTGCCTGGCGCTCTTTGCTTACACCCTGAACGCACCGCGCTACGCGCCATACCGGCTGCGCCAGCGCATGACGCGGCCCGACTGGGCCCACATCGGCACCATCGTTCGCCTGGGCATCCCGATCTCCATCGGCATGGCCATGGAAGCGGGCATGTTCACCGCCACCGCCTTGCTCATGGGCCGCTTTGGCGTCGACACCGTGGCGGGCCACCAGATCGCCATCAACATCGCCTCCATCACCTTCATGATCCCGCTCGGCATCTCCATCGCGCTCACCGTGCGTGTGGGCCAGGCGCTGGGTTCGGGCGATCCCGTGGCCGCGCGCTACCGCGGGCGGCTGGGCATCGCGCTGTGCGGCGGCTTCATGGTCGTCTCGGCTTTCTTCCTGTGGCTGCTGCGCGAACCGCTCGCCAGCCTCTACACACCCAACCCGGCGGTGATCACCCTCGCCGCCCAGTTCCTGGTCTACGCCGCCGTGTTCCAGCTGGTCGACGGCCTGCAAGTCGGTGCCATGGGTGTCTTGCGTGGCTACAAAGACACCAAGGTTCCCATGCTGGTCACCGTGTTCGGCTACTGGGTGGTCGGTATGGGGTTGAGCCTGATGTTGGGTGTGTTTGGACCGATGGGGCCAGCCGGGTTGTGGGCTGGGCTGGTGGGCGGGTTGGCTGTGGCGGCCATCGTTTTGAATGTGCGGTTTTGGCGGTTGACGCGGCGGGTGGCGACGAGGCTGTGACCTATTCTCCCGGAGGTGTCTGCGAGCTTGCTGCCGATGTCTTGCACACCGAACGCACCGGCTCGGCCGGGGCACGGGTGCTGTTGGGCAAGCGGTCGGCGCAGGTCCGGTAGCCGAGCTCGCTGGCGCAGGCTTCACCGAAACCGCTGCCAACCCCACCCGATCCGCATCACGATGGTGATCGCGCACAAGACCGCGAACCCGTAGGCGATCAGCGGGAACGGCCTCGGGCCAGAGGCACATGGCGGAGAGTGCCACGATGGTCTCGGTGGCTTCGGTGAGGCCGCCCAGAAAGTAGAAGCTCTTGTTGGGAAACGCGGTGGAGGCGATGCGGTTTTTCTCGGCCACGATGGCGAAGGCCAGGAAGCTGCTGCCGGTGCCGATGAAGGCGGCGAGCAAGACGGCGGCGGGCAGGGCGTTTTGCGCCGGGTTGGCGATGGCGAAGGCCAGCGGGATGCTGGCGTAGAACAGGAAGTCCAGCGTGATGTCGAGAAATCCGCCGCGGTCGGTGGGCGTGGTTTCTCTGGCCACGGCGCCGTCCAGCCCGTCCATCAGGCGCGAGATCAGCAGCATCACCAGCCCGGCGATGTAGGCCTCGAACGCAATGGCGACGGCCGCGCCCATGCCCACCAGGAAGCCGGTCAGTGTGAGCCCGTCTGCGCTGACGCCGGTCTTGACCAAGGCCTTGGCGGCCTTCGTGAGCAGGGGTTTGATGGCGGTCTGGATGGCTCGGTCAAGCATGGTTCAACTCGATGACAAGGGCCGGGTCGGCGATGTCGGCGGCGTCGTGGGTCACGAGCACGGCGGGGATGCCTTGGCGGCGGATGTGGTCAAACACGAAGCGGCGGAATTGGTCGCGCAAGGTGGCGTCGAGTTTGGAAAACGGTTCGTCGAGCAGCAGTGCGCAGGGTTGCGCGAGCAGGGCGCGCATGAGGGCCACGCGAGCGCGCTGGCCGCCCGAGAGGGTGTCCGGGTCGCGTTCGCCGTAGTCGGCCAGGTCGGCGTCCTGCAGGGCCTGTTGCACCTTGGCCAGGCGCTCTGCCTTGGGGCCGGGGGGCACGGCGAACAGCAGGTTTTCTGCCACGGTCATGTGGGCAAACAGCAAGGGGTCCTGAAACAGCAGGCCGATGCCGCGCTGGGCGGTGGGCAGGGCGGTGAGATCGGTGCCGTCCAGCGACACGGTGCCGTCGAAACGCAGCGCCTGCCCGCCTTCGGCGATGGTGGCCAGCGTGCCGGCGATGGCCGCCAGCACCGAGCTTTTGCCGCTGCCGCTGGCGCCCATGAGCGTCAGGATCTGGCCGGGCGCCACGTCGAAGCGCAGGTCGCGCAGCAACTCGCGGCGGGCGCTGCAGAGGTGTTGAATGTGGACGGAGAGCGTCATGCTTGGGGTGTTGTGAAGCGTCGGGGGCGGCCCAGCCAGGCGGCGAGCGCGAACGCGAGCACGGGCAGGATGAACTGCAGGCCGGCGTAGGCGCTGGTGAGCGAGCGTTGGGCGCCGGCGGCGAGGGTGACGGCCTCGGTGGTCACGGTGCCGAAGCGCCCGGCGCCAATGTACAGGGTGGGCAGGTACTGGGTGACGCTCACGGCAAAGCCCACGGCGGCACTCGCGCTCAGCGAGCGGCGCAGCAGCGGCCATTTCACGCGCAGCAAAAAGGCCCAGCGGCCATGGCCCAGGCTGGCGGCCAGTTGCGCGGCGCGCGGGTCAAACCCCAGATAAGCCGGCGACAGCGCGAGCAGCACATAGGGCAGCACCATCACCGTGTGCGCCAGCAGCAGCCCGGTCCACTGGCCTTCGAGGCGGGTGTGCAGCGCGAGTGTGTAGAGCCCCACGACCCACAACACCGCCGGCAAGACCAGCGGCAGATAGAGCAGGGGTCGCAAGGCGTTGTCCCAGCGGCGGGGGCTGAGTTCCAGCCAGGCCACGCACCACAGCAAGGCCAGCCCGGTGGACGCCAGGGCCAGGGCCAGGGTGGTGCCCACGGTGCCGCGGCTGGCCCAGACGCTGGCCCAGGCTTGTGTCGTGAGCGCTTCGGGCCACAGGGCCGGGAACGGCCAGACGCCGGCGAAACTGCCCACGGCCAGCGCCAGCAGCACGGCGGCGTACAACCCGCCGAGCAGCCACAGACCGATCAGGCCGCCCCCGTTGGCTTGCGCCACGCCGCGGCGCCCGCTGATGTTGCGGCGGCGGTGCTGAACAGCCCGCCAGCCCAGCGCGGCGGCCAGCACCGCCAGGGTCAACACGCCGCCGGCCGCCGCGCCCTCGGGCATTGACCGCCAGGTCGGCGTCTTGCAGCCATTGCCAGGCCAGCACGGCCAGCGTGGGCGGGGAGGCCGGGCCGATGACCAGGGCCATGTCGACCACGGTGAGGCCATAGGCCAGCACGGCCAGCAGCGGCCAGAACAGCCGGGGCGCGAGCTGGGGCCAGACCACACGCCACCAGGCGCGGTGGGGCGGGTAGCCCAGGGTCTGGGCCAGCGTGTGTTCGGCGCGCCAGCGCTGGCGCACATCGTCGCGCTGCAGCTGGGTGGCCGCGGTCCAGAGCAGAAAAGGGATTTCCTTGGCGGTCAGCGCCAGGATCAGGCCCAGGCCCCAGGGGTCCTGGGTGGTGGGCCAGGCGGGCGGCCAGTCAAAACCGGTGAGCCAGGGCGAGAGCGCGCGCAGCAACCAGCCGCTGGGCGCGATCAGGAACACCAGGCCGATGGCGAAGGCGGCGTGCGGCGTGGCCAGCATCACCGGCACGCCGCGCAGCAATGCGCCCATGCGCTCGCGCACGAAACCCTGGGCCAGCAGCCAGGCGGTGATCCACCAGGCCAGCGCGGTGGAGCTCAGCCCGGTCCACAGCGAAAGGCCCAGCGCCGGCAACCATTGGGTGTCGTGCCACAGGTCGCTCCAGGCTTGAACGTTCAACAACTCGCCGAGCGAGAGCGCGGCGATGGCCAGCAGCGGTCCGCCCGCGAGCAGGAGCAGGACCACAGCAAAAGACAGACGCAAGGCGTTCATTCAGGCGAGGCGAGAGAAAGCGGAGTGGGCGCGAAGTGTCTTCACCCAGAACGCCGCGGAACCGGCTTCGCCGGGCCGCTCGCGTTGCCCCCTTGAGGGGGTGACGCGCGCAGCGCGGCGCGGGGGTGGGTCATGAGTACCGCCGCGTCCATTCCTTCTCAACCGGCTCCACCCAGGCCGCGTGGGGCTCGGGCAGGGTCGGTGCGGTCTGCGCCACCTGGCCGGGCAAAGGCTGGCTCTGGAACAGCGCGCGCTGATCGGCCGGCAGGCGCTTGAGGTCGAGCACGGTCGGGTCGCCCCAATGGGCGATGTCGGCCTTGCGCGCCTGGGCCTTGGCCGAGAGCAGGAAGTTGGCGGCCACTTGCGCGCCGGCTTTGGCTTTCGCGTTGTACGGGATGGCCACGAAATGGGTGTTGCCGATCGTGCCTTTGGCGAATTGCCAGCTGACCACCGAGGGGCTCAAGCGCTTGGAGGCGATTTCGTTGGCCGGTTCGTTGGGGTTGAAGGTGAGGGCCAGCAGCAACTCGCCGTCGGCCATCATCTGGCGAACGGCGGCGGGGGTCTGCGGGAATTGCTTGCCGCCGCGCCAGAGGTGCGGATGCAGCGCGTCGAGAAACTTCCACAGCCCTTCGGTTTGCCGCGCGAAGTCAGCGGCCACCGGCGGCTTGGTGAGCAACGACACATCGCTCACATGCTCGAGCAGGGCCTGCTTGACGAACGTGGTGCCGGTGAAGTCGGGCAGGCGCGGGTAGCTGATGCGTCCGGGCTGGCTGCGCGCCAGGGCGAGCAGCTCGGCCATGCTCTGCGGCAGCTTGGGTCAGGCGCTTGCTGTCGGCATACAGCGTGAACTGCGCCATGCCCCAGGGGGACTCCATGCCGTCGGTGGGCACGGAGAAATCGTTGCGGGTCGTGGGTTTGCCGACCACGTCCACATAGGCAAAACTGGGCAGGCTCTCGGCGAAGGGGCCAAACAACAGGCCCTCGCGCTTCATGGCGGCGAAGTTTTCGCCGTTGATCCAGACCAGGTCCACCGTGCCTTCGTTCTCGCCGCGCCCGGCGGTTTTCTCCGCGCGCACGCGCTTGACGACATCGGCGCCGTCGGTGATTTTCACGTGTTCAAGGTTCACGCCGTGTTGCGCTTTCAGCTCGGCGGCGGCCCATTGCAGGTAGGCATTGATCTTGTCGCTGCCGGCCCAGGCGTTGAAGTACACGGTCTGGCCGCGCGCGGCCTTTTCGATATCGGCCCAGGCGGGGGCCGAAGCGGATGTGGACTGGGCCCAGGTGGTGGGCAGGGCGCTGGCGGCAGCGGCACCCAGCAGCAGTTGGCGGCGCGACAGTGGGGTCAAAGGGGCGTTCAAGGCTTGTCTCCTGGCAATGCAAATCAAATCAGTTGGCGCGCAGTCGGCGCTCGACGCTGGGGCGGATCCACAGACAATCGATTGTCCACTTGCCCAGCCCATACAACACCAGCGCGGCCAGCAAGACCCCCCAGGTGATGTGTTGTTGCAGGGCGGCGGGCGCGATCTCGGACAGGCTGAGCACCGCGACCACGTTCACCACGCTCAGGCCCAGCGCCGCAAAGCGTCCGGCCAGACCGAACACCAGCAACACCGGCAAGACCAGTTCGCCTGCCGTGCCCATGACGGCCGCGACCTCGGGCGAGAGCAAGGGAACGTTGTACTCCTCGGTGAACAGCAGCAGGGTGATGTCCCAGTCGCGGAGTTTGGTGAGGCCCGCGAGGAAAAAGGCCTGGCCCACGTACAGGCGGGCCAGCAGCGCGGCAGGGGCGCGCAGGCTGTCGATCGCCTTGGTCACGGTTTGCCACAGCGATTGGCTGCGCATCAGGAGAGCGGGTGTGTTCATGTGAGGGTGCTCCTAAACATCAAAAATGCTTGGCTGCTGGGGCGGACGCGCTGGTCACGCCGATGACCAGACCTTGGGTCACAGCCTCGGTCAGCCAATGGGAAAAATCAAACGCCGCAGCGTCCGGGAGGTGCTCGGCAAGGGCAGTGTCCAGCGCACGGGACAGGTCCAGGCCGTTGAGCAGTTGGCCAACCAGGGCCGCAGCGGCCCTGGAGCACGGCGCCAGGCAGGGCTTCATGCCTTGGCGCCAGATCAGGGCGGTTTCGCCCTGGCCCTGGCGCAAGCGGTCCGCCGCCTCGGCGAGTGTGGGGCTTGCCTGCAGGTGGGACAGCACCAGGCTGGCGACAGGAAAGCCACTGCTCACGATGCACACGCCCGGGGCGAGCGCGAGGCACAAGGTTTCGGGGTCCTCCGAGCTCAGTCGGGCGAAGCTGGCCGGATCGGGTTGGGCGTCTGCCGCGAAGGCGGCGCGGTGCAGCGCCCATTCGGCCCGCGCCACATCGGCGAGGTAGGGCGCGTCGGCGAGTTGTTCGCTGGCCGCGAGGAAGGCGGGCAGTGCATCGCCCCAATGCGCCAGATCGCCGCGCTCGGGCGGCTGGCGGTGCCACAGGTCGCGGGCGAGGGCGTTGAAACTGTTGGCGCCGAGCATCATGTCGATCACCGGGTAAGCCGCGCGCAGACTGCGCTCGGCCAAAGCATGACCGTTGGCCTGGTAGGCCTGCAGGCCGCGCTGGCTTTGAGCCTTTGTTGCTTCTAGGAGAGGCTCCAGGGCCTGGCTCGTGGCGTTGTCGCTGGGCCTGGCAAACAAGGCTTTGACCAGCGCCTCCTGCTGGGATTGCAAGCGGCTTCTGTGCAATGGCGCGGTCATGCGGTCAACCCTTGGCTCACGGAGCGGGCGCGTTCGGCTTCCTCCAGCAAAACGCCGAGTTCGGGTACGTCGGTGTCCCACTCAATCAGCGTGGGCACAGGACCGAGCCGTTGCAAAGCCAGGGCGTACAGCGACCACACGGGATCGGGCACGCGGCTGCCGTGGTCATCGATCACGATGTCGCCGCAATGCACATGACCGGCGAGGTGCAGTTCGACCACGTGTCGGGCTTCGATGGCGTTCAGCCACGCTTGGCAGGCTTCGACGGGTTCCTGCGTTTCGCCGCGCAGTTGCGCGTTGAGCGCGTTCACATAGAGGTTGTTCACGTCGACCAGCAGGCCACAGCCGGTGCGCTGCGCCAGGGCGTTGAGGAAGTCGGTTTCCGCCATCTCGGCTGACCTGCCACTGCACATAGGCCGACAGGTTCTCGACGGCGATGGGGCGGCGCAACCGGTCTTGCACCTGCTGCACGTTGGCGCACATCACATCGAGCGCCTCTCTGGTCATGGGCATGGGCAACAAGTCGGACGCATGCACCGTCTGGCCCGCAACGGGTGCGCGAGCAAACGCTGGCGTGGTCGCTGACGCGGACCGGGTCGATGCGTGCACCAACTGGGCCAGCTGATCCAGATGCCATGGGTCGATGCCCATGGCCGAGCCGAGCGACAGGCCCACGCCGTGCAGGCTGACCGGGTAGTGTTCCCGCCCTTCATGCAAGACGGCCAGAGCCGCGCCACCCTGGGCGAAAAAATTCTCGGAATGGACTTCGATGAAATCCAGCGCGGGCAGCGTTTGCAGCAGCTCGGCGTAATGGGGATGCCGCCAGCCGATGCCCACGGGCGCTGAGCTGGCGCCTGGCACGGGGGACATCGGCGTGGCATGCAACATGGTGGATCAGCCCTTCTTCATCATGTCGTCTTTTTTCATGTCATCTTTTTTCATCATGTCGTCCTTCTTCATCATGGAGGCGGCTTTGGCTTCTTCCATGTTCATGCCGTTCATGGTCTTGCAGGTGCCTTCGGCCACGTATTTCCATTCGTCTTTGTCGTTGTCCACCTTGGACTGGCCGGCGCAGGAGTGCGAACCGCTCAGGTTGGCACAGTCGTTTTGACCAGCCTTGGCAATGCCGAAGCACTTTTCTTTGGCGGCGGCCTGGGCCAGCGCGGGGGCGGACAGCATGGCGAGGGACATCAGCGAAGCGGCGGCGGTGGTGATCAGGGTGCGGTTGCTCATTTGGAATCTCCAGTCGGTTGAAGTGGTTGGTATAACCGGGCCGGTTGTCAGCAACAAAGGCCTGGTTGAGGGTGAGTCAGTGCTGGCGATGCTTCTTACAAGGCGTTTGAACATTTTTTACAAAAGATCGGCGATGCGGTCCCAGGCTTGCGGTGGAATGCGGCCGCTGTAGCGTTCGACCACCCGACCGTCTTTGTCGATCAGACACGGCGCTGGGCAGGTGGTGGGACGGGGCCCAGGTTGTCTGTGTAACCCGGGGCCAGGCCCCAGGCCGATGGGAATATTTGTGCGGCAGGCAGCAGCGGCGTGACCACCTCTTCGTAGTTCAAGAACGCTGATTGCTGTGCGTCCATGTTGACGCCGAGCAGCGAGAAGTTCTGTCCTTGCCAGCCTGCCACATTGGCGCGCAGTTCGGGCATTTTGTTGCGGCACACCGCGCAGTCGGTTGACCAGTAGAAAACCAGCACCACCTGGCCGCGCAAGGAGGCGAGATCGAGAACTTTCCCGCTGGGCGTGGTGCCGCGGAGCTCGGCCAGGTCAGGCGTTGGTTCGCTCGGGCGTCTGGGCCAGCAAAGTGGCTGGCGCGGCGGCGCCAGCCAGGCGAGCAAGCGCCGGCGGGACAGGGTTGCGTTGGAGTGCCATGGCGATAGACTGGTCGGGTGTTGCGTGATGGCCCTTTGTCTGTTGCCCCTTGCGCAGTCCTTACACTTGCAGCCGAGACAGTCACCCATGCCATCCGAACCCTACCGATTTTGAAGAGCAACTGGTTGCCCTGCGCGACTACCTGATGCGGTTTGCCCGCCTGCAGTTGCGCAACGAGACCTGGGCCGAAGACGCCGTGTCCGAGACCTTGCTCGCCGCCCTGGCCAAGCCGCAGGCCTTTCAGGCCCGCTCGCAGCTCAAGACCTGGCTGGTGGGCATCCTGAAACACAAGATCATCGATGCCATGCGCCTGCGCCAGCGCGAAGTGGTGCTCAACAGCCGCCTCGGACGACGACAGCACGCGATCCGCTGGAGCACATGGCGTTCAAGACAGACGGCCACTTTGCCGAGAAGCCGGCCGACTGGGGCAACCCCGAGCAAGACCTGAAAAGCCGCCAGTTCATGGTGGTGCTCGACGCCTGCACCGAAAAGCTGCCCGCCGGTGCAAGGGCGCCTGTTTCTGATGCGCGAGTGGCTGGAGATGTCGAGCGACGACATCTGTAAGGAACTCGGCATGACCTCGACCAACCTGTATGTCCAACTGCACCGGGCCCGCTTGCGCTTGCGCGAATGCCTGGAACTGAACTGGTTTGCCCGATCATGAATCCCTTGCTGAGAAAAGTCCCCCTGATGCGCACTTGCAAAGAAGTGACGGCGCTGGTGGTCGCCCGGGAAGACCGCGAGCTGTCCACGTCCGAGCAGCTGATGCTTGCGCATGCACATGGCCATGTGCAAGGCCTGCCCACGTTTTGAGCGCCAGATGTTCACCATGCGCTCGGCCATGAAGCAGTGGCGCAACTACGGCGACGCAGACGAATAGGCCAGCGACGTTGCAGGAATGCCGTGCGACGCAGGGCAGCGCCAAGGGAATCAGCCGGGGCTGCGCCAGCGAGGCGGTTCAGGAAAGCAGGGCCTGCGCAAACTCCCGGGCGTTGAACGTTTCCAGGTCTTCCAGCTTTTCACCCACGCCGATGAAATAGATCGGGATCGGCCGCTCGCGCGCAATCGCGCAGATCACGCCGCCCTTGGCCGTGCCGTCGAGCTTGGTGATCACCAGGCCGGTGAGGCCCAGGGTTTCGTCAAAGGCCTTGACCTGCGCCAGGGCGTTCTGCCCGGTGTTGCCGTCGATCACCAGCAAGCACTTCGTGGGGGCCGGTGGGGTCGGCCTTCTGCACCACGCGCTTGATCTTGCGCAGCTCTTCCATCAGGTGCAGCTGGGTGGGCAGGCGCCCGGCGGTGTCCACCAGCACCACATCGCGGCCGCGCGCGCGCCCGGCGGTGACGGCGTCAAAGCTCACCGCCGCCGGGTCGCCGCCTTCCTGGGTCACGATCTCCACCGTGTTGCGGTCGGCCCAGACGGCCAGCTGCTCGCGGGCCGCCGCCCGGAAGGTGTCGGCCGCCGCCAGCAGCACCGAGGCGCCTTCGTTGGCCAGGTGGCGCGTGAGCTTGCCGATCGAGGTGGTTTTGCCGGCGCCGTTGACGCCCGCCACCATGATCACCGTGGGCTTGTGTTCACCGATGACCAGCGCCTTTCTCCAGCGGTTTGAGCATGGCCGTGATGGCGTCGGCCAGCAAGCCCTTGACCGCGGCCGGATCGGTGGCCTTGGCTTCTTTGACGCGTTTCTTGAGGTCGACCAGCAACTGTTCGGTGGCCTTCACGCCGGTGTCGGCCATCAACAGGGCCTCTTCCAGCTCTTCGTAGAGCGCGTCGTCGATCTGGGTGCCGGTGAAAACGCCGGCGATGCTGGCGCCGGTCTTGCGCAAGCCCGCCTTGAGCCGGTCCAGCCAGCCTTTGCGCGCTCGCGGGGCGGCCTCTGCGGCGGGTGGTCGGCGCGGCGGCTGTCGACCGCGTTGGCTATGGCGGGCACCACAGGCGGTGCGGCGCTGTCGCGGGTGCTTGGCGGCTGACGGTGCCGGGGCGGGTGGGCGTACAGGCGCCGGATGCCGGTGCGGCGGCCGGTGCTGGTGCGGTTTGGCGCGGGTGCAGCGAAGGCCGCAGGTGGCGATGCCGGAGGCTGTGGCGCGCTGACCTGTGGCGCCGGGGGCGGACTGCGGCGTCGGGGGCTGGACCTGTTGGCTCGGGGTGCTTGACGCGGGCGCCGGCTGTTCGGGTGACCGCTGGCGCCGGCTCACGGCTCAGCCGGGGCGGACGCTGCGGGCGCCGGAGCGGCTTCACGGGTGCCGGCGCGGCGAGCGGCTGCGCACGGGTGCCTTCTTGCGGAAAAAGGAGAACACGCCGCCAGACGTGCAGGGCTGGTGCAGGTGGGCGGGTCGGCGGTTGGGCGCTTCAGCCTGGGCCTGAGGCGCTCGGGCTCGGCGTTCTGGTCGGGGTGCACCGCAGGTTCAGGGGCTGGCGTTTCAGCCGCGGCGGCTTCGACAGGCGCGGGCGGCGTGGGGCTTCTGCGGCAGGGCTGTCTGTCGTCAGCGGCGCAGCGGGCAGCAAGGCCGTTTCGTCGGGCTGCGTTTCGGCGGGCGCAGGGCGCTGGAGGAGTCTTTTTTTTGAAGAACGAGAACATTTTGGAATCTCTTGTATCTTCCCATTCTATGAAACGCAAGCTATACGCATGGTTACGAACCCGCATGCGTGCTCGGATGTCTGGGTTGGGCCGGCTTGGTGCGGCGGCGCCGCCTGGGCGGCCAAGGCCCCGGTGGCCCAGCAATTCACCCTCGCCAACGGCATGACGCTGATCGTTCAGCCCGACCGCCGTGCGCCCACGGTGGTGCACATGCTGTGGGTGCGCGTGGGTGCCATGGACGAGGTCGATGGCACCACGGGCGTGGCCCATGCGCTGGAACACATGCTGTTCAAAGGCACGCCCACCGTGCCGCCGGGCGAGTTTTCGCGCCGCGTGGCCGCGCTGGGCGGGCGTGAAAACGCCTTCACCACCCGGGATGTCACGGCCTACCACCAGCAGATTCCCAGCGACAAGCTGGAAACCATGATGCAGCTGGAGGCCGATCGTTTTGCCAACAACCAGTGGCCAGACGACGAATTCAAGCGCGAAATCGAGGTGATCAAGGAAGAGCGGCGCCAGCGCACCGAAGAGTCGCCCCGCGCCCGCATGTTCGAAGCCATGAACGCCATGGTCTTTCAGGCCAGTCCTTACCGGCGGCCGGTGGTGGGCTGGATGAGCGATCTGGACGCCATGACCCCGCAGGACGCCCGCGATTTTTACCAGCGCTGGTACACGCCGGCCAACGCGGCCGTGGTGATCGCTGGCGATGTGGATGTGGCCGAGGTCAAGGCCATGGCCGAGCGGATCTACGGGGTGATCCCCGCGCCGCCCGGTGCCGGTGCGCAAGCCACGCGACGAGCCGCAGCAGCAGGGCGCCCGGCAGATGGCTTTCCACGCGGCCACCGAGCAGGCCATGGTGGCCCTGGCCTGGCACATGCCCAAGCTCACCGACCCGCTGGCCGCCGATGCCGCCAGCCAGGATGCGCTGGCCCTCACCGTGCTCGTCGGCCGTGCTCGATGGCTACAGCGGTGCCCGGCTGGAGCGGGCGTTGGTGCAGGGCGGCGCCTCGGGCAAACGCCTCACCGACAGCGCGGGCGCGTCTTTTGGCCTGATGGGGCGCGGCCCTCAGCTGTTTCTCGCTCTCGGCCGTGCCGGCCCAGGGCGTGGACGCACCGAGCGTGATCGCCGCACTCAAAGGCGAGGTGGCCCGCATCGCCCGCGAGGGCATCAGCGAGACCGAGCTCAAACGGGTGAAAACCCAATGGACCGCCAGCCAGGTCTACAAGCTGGACTCGGTGGTCAGCCAGGCCCAGGAACTGGGCAGCTACTGGGCCAATGGCATGGGCATTGAGGCCGAGCGAGCAATTGATGACGCAGTCTGGGCGCAGGTCACCGCCGCACAGGTGCAGTCGGTGGCCCAGCGCCTGTTCTCCGACGAACAACTGACCACCGCGGTGCTGGTGCCCGATCCGAGCAAACGCCAGCCGGAACGCCCTGCGGGCACCCGCCCACCACTTTCGCGCCATTGAGCGCCGCACTCATCCATGGAATTCTTGACGACTGGGGCCAAGACCCCTTGTCCTTTGCCCGCGCCGGCCGGTTGAGCCTGCTGCTGATCGCCGGTGTGGCGGCGCTGCCGGCCTGGGCCGCCTTGCCCATTCAGCACTGGACCCACGCCAGCGGTGCCCGGGTGTACCTGATCGAGAGCCCGGTGATTCCCATGCTCGACGTGGAGCTGTCCGGTGGACGGCGGGAGCCGGCGCGATCCGGCGGCGCAGGCGGGTCTGGCCGGCGCCACCGCGGGCATGCTGTCGGCCGGCGTGGCCGCGCAAGGTGGCCAGCCCGCGCTCGACGAAAACCAGCTCAGCGAAGCCTGGGTGGACCTGGGTGCGCAGTTTGGTGCCGGCGCCAGCCAGGACCGTTTCACCGCTTCGTTGCGCACCCTGACCCAGCCCGACCTGCTGCAAGGCGCTGTGGCCCTGGCCGCTCGCCAGCTGGCGGCGCCCGCCTGGCCCGAAAAGGTGTGGCAGCGCGACCGTGAGCGCACGCTGGCCGCGCTGCGGGAAGCCGAAACCCGGCCCGGCACCCTGGCCGGGCGCGCGTTTGCCCAGGCGGTGTTACGGCGACCATCCTTACGGCTACGAACCCACGGCCGCCACCCTGACCGCCATCGGCGTGGCCGACATGCAGCGCTTCTACCGCCGCCATGTCAGCGCCTGCAGGGCGCAGGTGAGCCTGGTGGGTGCGGTGGACCGGGCAGCGCGCCGATCGCATCGTGGGCGAGCTCATGGCGGCCTTGAACGCCCAATGGTTGTGAGACGCTTGCCTCCGGTGCCCGAGGTGCAGCGCCCTTGCCGGCTGCCGTCGAGCGGCAACGCTTGCCTTTTGACGCGGCGCAGGCCCAGGTGCTGATCGGCCAGCCCGGCATGCGCCGCGACGACCCCGACTTTTTCCCGGCTTTTGTAGGCAACTACATCCTGGGCGGCGGGGGCTTTGTTTCGCGCCTGACCACCGAGGTGCGCGAGAAGCGGGGCCTGAGCTACAGCGTCTACAGCTACTTCAACATGGGTCTGCACGCAGGCGCCTTTCAGATCGGCCTGACCACCCGGCCCGATCAGGCCGAGCAGGCGCTGGCGGTGGCCCGCAACGTGTGTTGCGCGATTTTGTCGCCCAAGGGCCCACCGAGGCCGAGCTGCAGGCGGCCAAAGACTACCTGGTCAACAGCTTTGCCTTGCGCATCGACAGCAACCGCAAGCTGCTGGGCAACCTGTCCAACATCGCCTGGAACGATCTGCCGCTGGACTACCTCGACCACTGGACCGACCGCGTGCAGGCGGTCACCGTGGACGACATCCGGCGCACCTTTGCGCGCGCGGTGCAACCCGAGCGCATGGTGACGGTGGTCGTGGGCGCCAAACCCTGAGGCCGCAGGCCGCGCTGATCTGGGCGCGGCCTGTCGTAAGCTTCACGGCCTATGAAAAAACCTGCTCCCGCCGCCCACGCTCCACCACCGCCCGCGCACCCCAGGAAGTGCGCATCATCGGCGGGCAATGGAAGCGCACCACGCTGGCCGTGCCCGACCGCCCCGGCCTGCGTCCCACGCCGGCGCGGGTGCGCGAAACGCTGTTCAACTGGCTGGGGCAGGATCTGAGCGGCCTGCGCTGCATCGACGCATTTGCCGGCACCGGTGCCCTGGGGCTGGAGGCCGCTTCCCGCGGTGCGAGCCGAGGTGGTGCTGGTGGAGCAAGAGGCCGATCTGGTGCGCTCGCTGTCCACGGTGACCACGCGAGCTGAAAGCCAGCGCGGTGTGCGCATCGAGCGCGGCGACGGTGTGGCGGCGCTCCAGCAAACGGCAGGGGCAGGGGTGGGACCTGGTTTTTCTGGACCCGCCCTTTGGTGAAGACGGCAACCCGGCGCTGGTTCAGGCGGCGCTTGCAGGCCGCCCGACAGGCCGTGCAGGCCGAGGGCGAGATCTACCTGGAAGCGCCCCGTGCTCTGGACCGATGAAGAGCTGCTGCCCCTTGGGCCTGCGGGTGCACAAGCACGGCAAGGCGGGCGCGGTGGCCTTTCACCTGCTGCGGCCAATCACCGCAGCGTGAGTGCGGTGCGCGCGCCCGCGCGCATAATCGGGGGCATGAGTTCAGCCTTGTCTCTCTCTTGCCGATCGCGGCACCCGCATCGCCGTTTACAGCGGTACCTTTGACCCATTGACGCTGGGCCACGAAGACGTGGTGCGCCGCAGTGCCGGCCTGTTCGACGAAGTGATTCTGGCGGTGGCCATGGCCCACCACAAAAAGACCCGCTTCTCGTTGCACGAGCGCATGGCCATGGCCACCGAGGCCACCGCGGGCATGGGACGCATCCGTGTCTTGCCCTTCGAGGGCCTGATCATGGATTTTTGCCGCGAGCACGGTGCCTGTGCCGTGGTGCGCGGCATCCGCAACATCACCGATTTTGACTACGAAGCCCAGATGGCCGCGATGAACCGCAAGCTGCATCCCGCGGTCGAAACGGTGTTTCTGCTGCCCCAGGCCGATCTGCAGTGCATCTCCAGCACCCTGGTGCGCGAAATCTCCGATGCTGGGTGGCGATGTGTCGGGCATGGTCAGTGCTCCGGTGGCCCGTGGCCTCAAGGCGCCGGCGCTGCAGGCTTGAAGGGAGGTCGTCGACATGGCGCTGATGATCACCGACGAATGCATCAACTGCGATGTGTGTGAACCCGAGTGCCCCAACGAGGCGATCTACCTGGGTGAGCTGATCTACGAAATCGACCCCAACAAGTGCACCGAGTGCGTGGGCCACTTTGACGAGCCGCAGTGTGTGCAGGTGTGCCCCGTGGCCTGCATCCCCATCAACCCGGAGCATATCGAATCGCAGGAAACGCTGTGGCAGAAGTACCAGCGCCTGCAGCAGGCGGCTCAGCCTGCGTCGGGATCGGTGGCCGGTTCGGGTGGTGAAACCACCGGCTGATCGGCTTCGGGACTGCCGGCCGGTGTTGCGGCCTCCGGTTTGGGCTGGCGCGGTGGTTTGGGTCGGGGTGGTTTGCTGGTGTGGATCAAGGCCGTGGCTTTGTCCATCTGGCCTGCGATCAGGTCGGGCAGGGCCTTGAGGCGTGCGGTCCAGCGTCTGGTCGATGGCGATGCGGTCGTCCAGCGGCGGCTTTTTCAGCACCCAGTTGGCCACTTCATTTTTGTTGCCCGGGTGGCCGATGCCCACACGCAGGCGCCAGTAGTCTGCGCTGCCCAGCTGGGCATGGATGTCCCGCAAGCCGTTGTGGCCCGCATGGCCGCCGCCGCGCTTGAGCTTGGCTTCGCCGGGTGGCAGGTCCAGCTCGTCGTGGACCACCAGGATTTCCTCGGGCTGCGATCTTGAAGAAGCGCGCCAGTGAGCCCACGGCTTTGCCGGAGAGGTTCATGAAGGTCTGGGGCTCCAGCAACCAGAGGTTGTGCCCGTTGACCTGGGTGCGCGCCATCAGACCAAAGTGGTTGCGTTCCATCTGCAGCGATGTCTTGAGCAGGCGAGCGGCTTCGTCCACCCACCAGAAACCGGCGTTGTGGCGGTGTCTGTTCGTATTCGGGGCCCGGGTTGCCCAGGCCAACGATGAGCTTGATCATGTGTGCATTATCCGATTGCGGTGATGGGCCGCTGACGGCCCAATGCAAAACGGCCCGCGAAGGCGGGCCGTTTGAGGGGCGCCGTGCGGGGCACAGCGCAGCGGCGGAGCAGGAATTACTTCTTGCCTTTTTTGCCCTTTTTGTCGTCCACAGGTGCGGCTTCCACAGGAGCAGCAATCACTTCAACCTTCGGAGGCACCACCGTGACCACGGTCAGGTTGGTGCGGCCGTGGGTGACGCGCTTGATGTTCTTGGGCATCTTCAATTCACGGGCGTGAATCGTCTGGCCTTTCACGACTTCCGACAGATCGACTTCGATGTGCTCAGGCAACTGCATGGCCAGGCATTCGACTTCGATTTCGGTCATCACGTGGTTGATCACGCAGTTGTCGATCTTGACGGCTGGCGACTTCTCGGCGCCGACGAAGTGCAGAGGCACTTTCTTGTGCAGACGGGTCTTGGCGTTCACGCGCTGGAAGTCGACGTGCAGCACCAGCTGCTTGAAGGGGTGGTACTGCACATCGCGCAGCAACACTTTTTGGACCTTGCCATCGAGTTCCATGTCGAGAATGGAAGCGTGGAAAGCCTCTTTCTTCAGGGCGTGCCACAAAGCGTTGTGGTCCAGCTCGATGTTGGTGGGCTCGGCGTCACCACCGAAAACGATACCGGGCGTGCGACCGGTGATGCGGAGACGGCGGCTCGCACCCGTACCCTGCTTGGCGCGCTCAAAAGCGACGAATTGCATAACTGACTCCTGTAGAGGGGTTCCGCGACCAGAACGCCTCGATTAAAAAAGAACCGCCCCGAGTGAGGCGGTTCGCTTTTTGTTGCCTGTCAGACCTTAAAAAAGGTTGTCCTGATCGGCAAACAAACTCATCACCGACTCACCCGAGGCAATGCGCGCGATGGTCTCGGCCATCAGCGGTGCCACGGAGAGCTGGCGGATCTTGCCGCAAGCCTGGGCGGCCTGCGAAAGGGGAATGGTGTTGGTGACCACGACTTCGTCCAGCGCATTGCCCTTGGAAATGCGCTCGATGGCGGGGCCGGAAAAAATGGGGTGCGAGCAGTAGGCGTAGACGTTTTTGGCGCCGCGCTCCTTCAGCACTTCGGCCGCCTTCACCAGCGTGCCGGCGGTGTCGATCATGTCGTCCATGATCACGCAGTTGCGGCCATCGATGTCGCCGATCACGTGCATCACTTCCGACACGTTGGCCTTGGGCCGGCGCTTGTCGATGATGGCCATGTCGCAATTGAGCTGCTTGGCCAGCGCACGTGCGCGCACCACGCCACCCACATCGGGCGACACGACCAGCAGGTCGGAGTAGTTCTTGGCCGCAGGTCGCCCAGCAGACACGGGCGAAGCGTAGATGTTGTCGACCGGGATGTCGAAGAAGCCCTGGATCTGGTCGGCGTGCAGGTCCATGGTCAGGACGCGGCTCACACCCACGGCCTGCAGCATGTTGGCCACCACCTTGGCGGTGATGGGCACACGGCTGGAGCGGGGGCGGCGGTCCTGGCGCGCGTAGCCGAAATAGGGAATCACCGCCGAGATGCGCTCGGCGGATGCCCGCTTGAGCGCGTCGACCATGATGATGAGTTCCATCAGGTTTTCGTTGGTCGGCACGCAGGTGGACTGGATCACGAACACGTCGCGGGCGCGCACGTTTTGCATGATCTCGACCGTGACTTCACCGTCAGAGAAGCGGCCCACATTGGCCGAACCCAGCTGGGTACCGAGGTGCTGGGCGATTTCTGCTGCCAACACCGGGTTGGCGTTGCCGGTGAAGAGCATGAAATCCTGTGGCTGAACTTGCATGGTATTCCCGGCTGATTGCGGCGGCCCGTGGTGGGCCGCTGGGCGGCGTAGCCGCTTGGACATGTGTTTCAGAAAATGGTGGCAGGGGAGGAAGGACTCGAACCCTCGCATGCTGGAATCAAAATCCAGTGCCTTTACCAACTTGGCGACTCCCCTACGCTGGACAGTTGCAGAGACCGTGAGGCCTCTTCAACCAACCAAAATTGTCGCAGGTTGCACATCGATTGTTTTGACTGTGCAGCCTGCGATTCTAATCGCAACACCAGTCAAACAATGGATGGACATCCATGTTGCTGCATTCCCGCAAGATCCAGTTGCCTGGAAGGCCTGCGCTGTTCAGCGCTTGCTGCAACGGCGCAAACACCGCGGTGCCTGAGCCGGTCATTCGACCTTGCAAGCCCTGCTCGGACAACCAGTCCAGACAGTGGCCCACATCTGGGCACAGGGCTTGCGCAACAGGCTGGAGATCGTTGTGACCCAGTTGTGCAGATCTTGTGCAGATCGAGCTGGTCGTTCCAACTTTCTCTGCGTCGTTTGCAGCAAAGCCTTGGATTATAGCAGTATTTGTGTCCCTTGCTTCAAATCGGGCGATGAAAAAATGCGTTGCGTGGACGCGCCACCGGGCGGTTTGATCACCACAAAGCGTGCGGTGGGCAGGCTCACCGGGGTGAGTTGCTCACCAACCCCTTCAACCCAGGCGTTGTGCCCGCCCAAGAAGAACGGCACGTCGGCACCCGAGTGAAGCCGATGGCGGGCCAGTTCGGCGCGGGACAGACCCAGCCCCCAGAGGCGGTTCAGCGCCAGCAACGTGGTGGCGGCATCGGACGAGCCGCCACCCAGGCCGGCTTCGGCGGGGATGCTTTTGCGCAGCGTGATGTGGGCGCCCAGCGTGCAGCCCGTGGCTTGTTGCAGGGCTCGCGCGGCACGCATGCACAGGTCTTCTGCGGGCAGGGGCTGGGTGTGTCGAGGTCGCTCGCGGCTCAGCTGAGCCGTCCGCGCGCAAGGTGAAATCCAGTTCGTCGCACCAGTCGATCAGCATGAACACCGATTGCAGCAGGTGGTAGCCGTCGGCGCGACGGCCCGTGATGTGCAGAAAGAGGTTGAGTTTGGCGGGTGCGGGAACGTCGTGCAGGCTTTGCAGTGGCGCGCATGGTGGCTGCGTGTCATGGTTCAAAAACGAGGCGCAGTTCGGCTGCGGGCAGGGGTTTCGGGCGCCGCGCCGTGATGCGGCCTTCGCTATGGCGGCTCAGGTCGGCCTGCCAGCCGTCGACCTCGGTGGGCTCGCCTTTGAGCCACGCGAACAGAGCCGCAACGGGCACGACCGTGCCACCCAGATCGGTGCTGAGGGCTCGCCAGAGAGGTGCGGTCGGGTGATTTGCTGACCCTGGGTCATTTCGGCGCGTCCAGGCGACCATGACACAGTGGCCAAGGTGGTGCCCAGTGGGGTGGCCAGCAACAATTCGCCGGTCTCGGGTGAGCCATGCAAATCGAAACCGGCGGAGTAGGTTTGAGGCGGTGTGCTGTCGACACTCAGAGCCAGGCGGCCGTTCCAGGAGCGTCCGTCCACTGGCGCGGTCGGGACGCTTGGCGCGCTGCAGCAGCCGCCCAGCAAGGTCAGCAAGACCGGCGCCGATGACAGCACCGAAGCGCAGCGCCATCATGGCTGTGACGTTGAACCGTTTGAGTGTGGAGAGCAGGGTTTCGTTGTCACTGGACAGCAGCAAGCCTTCGCGCCAGATCTTCTTGGCTTCGTCCTGTCTGCCCCTGGGTCCAGAGCACTTCGCCCAGGTGGGCGGCGATTTCGGGGTCGGGCCGGGATTGGCTAGGCGGCTTGCAGGATGTTCGAGGGCTCGGGTGACATTGCCCGAGCGGAACTCCACCCAGCCCAGACTGTCCTGGATGTAGGCGTCATTGGGCTGCGAGTTCGACGGCCTTTTCGATCAGTTGCTTTGGCTTCGGGCAGGCGCAGGCCCGCGTTCGGCCAGCGAGTAGCCCAGTGCGTTGTAGGCGTGGTGGTGATCGGGCTTGCGTGCGATGATTTGGCGCAGCAGGCTGCTCCATCGTCGTCCAGCCGATTGGCTTTCTCGGCCATCATGGCCTGGTCGTACACCAGGTCGTTGATCCTCCGGGAATGCGCTGAACGGCTTCGCCATAGACCTTGTAGGCGTCTTCCCATTGCTTGAATTCGCGCAACAACTGGGCTTCGGCGACCAGTTTGAGTCGCACATCGGTCGGACGCCGAACGGGTTGGTTGCGCAACATGGGCGCGGGCCTCGTCGAGCTTGCCCTGTCGGGCCAGCAAAGAGGCGCGGCGCATCTGGGCGGCCATGATGTCGTCGGCGTTTTCGATGCGGTCAAGCCAGGCGTTGGCGGCTTCAAAATCGTTTTGTTTCTCAGCAATCTGGGACATCAGCAGGTAAGCCTGGGTCAGGCCGCGTGCGCTGGCGTTCATCGCCTGAATCTCTGGCCAGGCGCATGTAGGTTTCCAGCGACTGGTTGGCCGCGGGCAGGGTGTTGTCCTGTACCTCCAGGGTGGCTAGCAGCAGCCAGGGCTCGGCGAAGGTCAGGCTGGGTTGTGGGTGAGCGTTTTCAGCTGGGCGCGGGCTTCGGCGTTGCGCTGGAGGTCCAGCAGGATGCGGGCGTAGTTGAGCGCTACGGTTGTGCCGCTGTTCCGACGTTGGGGGGCTGGCTGCGAGTTGGCCGCGCACGATGGCTTCAGCGCCGATCTGGCCTTGCTCCATCAACTCCAGCGCCAGCAGGGCCGGGAACACCGAAGCGGGGTCGGCCTGGCCTGGCCGCTGCGGGCCGAGGCCAATGCCTGGGAGCTTTGATCCGCGGCCAGTTCCAGGCGGCCAATGGTGGTCCAGGCGGCGGCTGCCTGATCGGGTTGTTTGAGCTAGGGTGCCAGGCTTCGCTGACCACCTGCAAGGCCAGGGCTTTGTCGACCACGCGGGCGAAGGTCTGGGGAATGGCGTTGATGGTGTCAGACGGCTGCTGCCTTGGCTGCGCTTGAGCAAGGAGCTCAACACGGGCCCGGTTTCGTCCGGGCGGTTGAGCGCCAGCAAGATCTGCAGCACAAAGCGGTCGGCCTCTGTGGAGTCGGGCAAGTCTTTGTCCCAGGCCTGGGCGGCTGTCAGCGCCGACTCGCCGGAGCGGGCCTGCAGGGCGATGTCCACGGCCCTGCGGTACAGCTCGGCGCCGTGCTGCTTTTGCGCGGCGTCGAGCATCAGGGCAATAGCCTGTGCCGGGACTTCGCCATCTTGCACGTTGATTTCACCCAGCAGCAACTGGTAGAAGAGCTGGGCATCGAGGCGGGAATTGACGGGCGCTGCAACCGTCTCGGCTCGGTGCCTCAAGCGCCTGGGCTTGCAGACCCGTCAGCGCCAGTGCCAGCGATGCACCCAGCAGCCCCTGCATCCATCGGGGGTTCGGGCGCGTCGCGATTCTTTTGGGTTGCATGGTTGTTGGCGCAAGGCGGACGAGGATGTTCATTGAGTCATGATAATGGTGGCAGCCTTGCTCTGATCCTGGCGGGGGCGAATCCGTTCCGGCGGATTTTCCAATTGATTGAGCCATTCCCGTTCCCATTTCCATGCCCGAACTGCCCGAAGTCGAAGTCACCCGTCTGGGTTTTGCTGACCGCATTGCCGGTGCGCTGATTGATGAGGCTGTTTTGGGCAAGCCTTTGCGATGGCCGCTGGGCTGTGAGGCGGCTTCGCTGGTCGGGCAGCAAGTGCATCGGGTGACGCGGCGCGGCAAGTACCTGCTGATTCACTTGAGCTCGGGTTTGCTGCTCCTGCATCTGGGCATGTCGGGCAGTGTGCGGTTTGCCCAGAACTTGCCACAGCGCGGTGTTCATGACCACTTTGACCTGATCACCAGCCACGGAACGCTGCGTCTGCACGATCCCCGGAGGTTTGGCGCTGTGGTCTTTGCCAGCGGGTTGAACGATCCGCGCGCGGTCAAGCTGCTGGGTCGGCTGGGCGTGGAGCCTTTGGAAGGTGGGTTTGACCCCGGGGCGTTTCATGCGGCCTTGCGGCTGCGCCGCGCGCCGCATCAAACAGATCTTGCTGGCCGGAGACTTGGTGGTGGGCGTGGGCAACATCTACGCTTCAGAAGCCTTGTTCATGGCGGGTATCCGCCCCACGGTGAGGGGCGATCGACTGAGCAAGCCACGGGTCATGCGCTTGCATGGGGCCATTGTGTCGGTCTTGCGACGGGCGCTGGCCATGGGCGGCAGCAGTCTGCGCGATTTTTCGGGAACAGACGGCCAAAGTGGCTATTTTCAGATGGATGCCATGGTCTACGGTCGGGAAGGCCAGCCTTGTCGGGTTTGCGCCACACCGATTCGCCAAATTCGACAAGGTCAGCGTTCCACCTTCTTTTGCGCGAATTGCCAGAAGCACTGAGTGCTATATTGATCTCCAACCCAGCGACAATCGGCCCATGAGCTTCAATCAGGATTTCAACGACCACGGCGCCTGGCGCAAACAATTTGCCCTGCGGCTCAAGTCTGCTGGGCGATTGGTTGCGCGAGCAGGATTTGCTGGAAGCCGGCGTGCGCGAGCGTCTGGACCAGCTGCAGTCGCAGGTGAAGAACGACAAGATGATGGTGGCCTTTGTGGCCGAGTTCTCGCGCGGCAAGTCGGAGTTGATCAATGCGATGTTTTTCGCCGGCTATGGCCGTCGCATCATGCCGGCCAGCGCCGGGCGCACCACCATGTGCCCGACAGAGCTGGGCTACGACGCCGACTTGCCGCCCTGTCTGCGTCTGTTGCCCATCGAGTCGAGGCTGCAGCCCCAGACCTTGATGGACTGGCGCAATGCACCCGACAAGTGGGAGCGCGTCAACCTGGATGTCAATGACCCGCAGCAGTTGGCCAAGGCCATTCAAAAAGTGGCCGAAATCCGCCGAGTGACCACGGAAGAAGCCGCCAAGCTGGGTTTCTGGAGTGAAGAGACGCCGGAGGACAACCCGCTCGATAGGGTCTGATGGTCTGGTCGAGGTGCCGAAGTGGCGCCACGCGCTGATCAACATGGCGCACCCCCTGCTCAAGCAAGGCCTGGTGATTCTGGACACACCGGGGTTCAATGCCATCGGTGCAGAGCCCGAGTTGACAGTGAGCCTGTTGCCGCAGGCGCAGGCGGTGGTGTTCATTCTGGCGGCCGATACGGGCGTGACGAAGTCCGATCTGAGCATCTGGCGCGAGCACCTCGTGCCCACGGAGGATGCCGTTGATTCCCGTCTGGTGGTGCTCAACAAGATCGACACCATGTGGGATGCGTTGAGCTCGCCCGAGCAGGTGCAACTCCAGATCGCCTCACAACGAACCGACTCCGCAGAGATGCTGGGTTTGGATCCTCGGCAGGTGATCGCGGTGTCGGCGCAAAAAGGATTGCTGGCCAAAGTGAGCCGCGACGACAAATTGCTGCATGCCAGCAATCTGCCTGCGCTGGAGACGGCCCTGGGCGAAGGTCTGCTGGGTCGCCGTCGCCAGATTCTGGGGCAGTCGGTGAGCCAGGGCGTGATGGCGCTGCGGCAGGAGACCGGGCGCCTGGTGCACACCCGTTCGCGCGACATCCTGGAGCAGATCCAGGAACTGGAAGGACTGCGTGGCAAGAACGCCGGCGTGATCAAGCAGATGCGTTTGCGCATCGAGCAGGAACAGGCCGACTTCGACGCCAGCGGCGCCAAGATTCAGGCGGTGCGCTCGGTGCACCTGCGTTTGCTCAAAGACCTGTTTGCCCTGCTGGACAACACCCACCTGAAGAAGCGCGTGGCTGAACTGGCGCATGCACTCAAGCAGCCCGGCATCAAGCTGGGCGTGCGCCGGGCCTATACCCACACGTTCAAGCGTTTGGGCGCTGATCTGGCGCAGGCCGAGAAGTTGGCGGTGGACATTCAGTCCATGCTGGAAGGCAGCTTCAAGAGCTTGAACGCCGAATACGGGTTTTCGCTCCAGCCGCCCAGCCCGCCGCAACTCGCGGCTTACCAGAAGGACCTGGTCCTGATCGAAAAAAGCCACCTTCAGTACCTGGGCCTGGGCAATGCGCTGCGCCTGGCGCAACCCGAATTTGCCGAGCGCCTGGCGCGGGCGCTGATGAGCCGCCTGCGCGTGGTTTACGACACGGCCATCAACGAAGTGGAGCTGTGGAACAAATCGGCAGCTTCCCAGCTGGACGCCCAGTTGCGCGAACGGCGGCGCAATTTCAGCCGCCGCATCGAAGCGGTCTCGCGCATTCAGCAAGCGGCGGGCGGGCTGGATGAGCGCATCCGTGAGCTGCAGTCCCAGCAGGCCCATCTGGCATTGATCGAGGCCAAGCTGAACGAGCTGACCGGTCAGCTCAGTGGGCCAATTGCTGAGGAAGCGGTGACCGAACTGGCCTCTGCATGAGCCAGGTGAGGGTGCGCCGGGCGATTTTGCTCGGCGGTTGATCCATTGGCAGCGTGAGCACGGACGCAGCGGTTTGCCCTGGCAGGCGACGCGCGATCCCTACCGGGTCTGGTTGTCCGAAGTCATGCTGCAGCAGACACAGGTCAGCACCGTGCTCGACTACTTCCCCCGGTTTCTGGCGCGTTTTCCCGATGTGAAGGCGCTCGCTGGCGCCTCCAGCGACGAGGTGATGGCTTTGTGGAGCGGCCTGGGCTATTACAGCCGGGCCCGCAACCTGCACCGTTGCGCGCAAATCGTTGCCGAACAATACGGCGGCGTATTTCCTGCGTCAGCACAAGCGCTGACAACCCTGCCCGGCATCGGCGCTTCGACCGCGGCGGCCATTGCGGCTTTTTGCCATGGCGAGCGAGTCTCCATTCTGGACGGCAATGTGCGGCGCGTGCTCACGCGATTTACCGCGTTTGACGACGACGTGTCTCAGGCCGCGGCGCAAAAACACTCCGGCGAGCTGGCCCAGTCCTTGCTGCCCGAGGCGCCCTCGGGCGATGACATGGGCGCTTACACCCAAGGCCTGATGGACCTGGGCGCCACCTTGTGCACCCGAAGCAAGCCTGCCTGTGAGCGCTGCCCCATGCAGCAGTGATCTGCAAGGGGCTCGCGGGTGGTGAGCCCACGCGGTTTCCGGTGAAGACCCGCAAGCTCAAGCGGCGCCATGAGAGCTGGTGGCTTGCTGTGGTCATCGCATCGGGTGAAGATGGCTCAAGCTGTGTCTGGCTGGAGCGCCGGCCGGGCAGAGGCATCTGGGCCGGTTTGTACTGCAGCCCGGTGCTGGCCGACGAAGCAGCCGCCTTGGCGATGTTGTCTGATTGTTCGGGCGAACCGCAGCACCTGGAGCCCTTTGCCCACAGCCTGACCCACCGCGAGTTGCGGCTGCACCCGGTGGTGGTGCGCTGTGATGCACCAGACGCCTGGGCAACCGTCCGAGCGGCGCACTGTGAAGAAAAAGGGCAGTGGGTGCGATCTGGATCGATCTGGCCGATTGGGGGCTGCCCGCGCCCTTGCGCACCTTGCTGGCAGCGCCTGACCGGGTCAGCTTGAGGTGGCAGGCGGGGAGGTGGATTTGACCACCGGCCAGCCGTCGGCTTCGCGGTGGCGCAACCGGGTCGACCAATCGGCGGCGAAGGCTGCACCCAGTTGCTCGACCAGGTACACCGAGCGGTGCTGTCCGCCGGTGCAGCCGATGGCCACGGTGACATAGCTGCGGTGGTCGCTCAGCATCGGTGGCAGCCAGCGGTGCAAAAAATCGCTGATGTGCCTGCTGCATGTCGGCCACCTCGGGCTTGGCGCTCGAGGAACGGGGCCACGGGTGCATCGCGTCCCGGTCAGGGGCTTGAGTTCGGGCTCGTAGTGAGGGTTGGGCAGCATGCGCACGTCGAAGACGAAATCGGCGTCCATGGGCACGCCGCGCTTGAAGGCAAACGATTCGAACACCAGCGTGAGCGGCGCATGCTGGGTGCCCAGCATGTCTTTGATCTGGCTGCGCAGCTCGGCCGGGCGGATCAGGCCGGTGTCGATCACCAGCGCGTGCTCGCGCAGCTCGGCCAGCAGCTCGCGCTCGTGCTCGATGGCATCGGTGAAGGCCTGGTGCTGGTCGTCGGTCTGTTTGAGCGACAGCGGGTGGCGCCGGCGCGTTTCGGAGAATCGGCGCACCAGGATGTCGGTGGCGGCGTCCAGGAACACGGTGCGCAGGTGGATGTTCTGATCGGGCTCGGTGGTGACGCGGGCCAGGCGCTCGGGCAGGCCCGGGCAAAGACTCGGCGCTGCGCACGTCCATGGCGATGGCCACCTTGCTGGCGCGGTGGCTTTGCTCCAGCGCGATGAACGAGGCCAGCAATTCGGGCGGCAGGTTGTCGACGCAGTAGAAACCCAGATCTTCCAGCGCGGTGAGCGCCACCGACTTGCCAGAGCCGGACATGCCGGTGATCAGCACCAGCTCAATGGGTTGCGGCGAGGCCAGGACGGTAGAGGCGCGTGGTCATACGGTGAGCAATTCGCGGGCATGGGCCAAGGAGACTTCGGACTGGGCGCTGCCGCCCAGCATGCGGGCGAGTTCGAGCACGCGTTCCTCGTGGCCCGATGTGGGCTGACCGAGCTCAGGGTCTGCTGGCCCGCGCTGATGTTTGCTGACCAGCAGGTGTTGATCGGCGCAGGCGGCCACCTGCGGCAGGTGGGTCACCGCCAGCACCTGCCGGTCGCGCCCGAGCTGGCGCAGCAGCTGGCCCACGGTGTGGGCCACGGCGCCGCCGATGCCTGAATCGACCTCATCAAAAATCAGCGTGGGCGCCTGGCCCAGCTGGCTGGTGACCACCGAAATGGCCAGGGCAATGCGGGACAGTTCACCGCCCGAGGCCACCTTGCCCACCGGCTCGCGCGGTCACGCCAGCGTGGCCGGCCACCAGGAACTCGACCTGCTCCCAGCCGTGGGCCTGGGGCTCATCGAGCTTGTTCAGAGCGACTTCGAAGCGGCCACCTTGCAGGCCCAGGGTCTGCATGGTGTCGGTCACGGCCTGGCCGAGATCGGGGCGCGGCCTGCTGGCGTTTTTTGCTCAGGGCCTGGACGGCGGTCTGGAAGGCCTTCCAGGCCGTCGCGTTCGGCGCCTTGCAGCGCCGCCAGGTCCAGGGCCTGGTCGATCTGTGCGAGCTCGGTCTTCCACTGCGCATGGAGCTGGCGCCGAGATCTTCAGGGGCGCGGCGAAAGCGCCGCGACAACGAGACCCACAGCGACGAGGCGGTCGTCCAGCGCGGCCAGGCTGGAGGGGTCCTGATCGGTGTGGCGCTGGTACTGGTGCAGGCTGTGCACGGTGTCCTGCACCTGCGCGAGCGCAGCTCTCCAGCGCCTGCGCGTGCTCGGCAAACGCAGGCTCGATGTGGGCCTGTGCCTGCAGGGCAGCCAGCGCGCGGCTGATCAGGGCGGCGGCGCTGTCGTCTTCGTCGTCCAGCACGGCCAGCGCGGTTTGCAGCCGCATCGAGTCAGGCCCTGGGCATTGGCCAGCCGGCTGTGCTGGGCGTTGAGCTCGGGCCATTCGTCGGCACCGGGGGCGAGTTTGTCGACCTCGGCGATCTGCCAGGCCAGGCGCTCGCTTTCCTGTCGCAGGCTGGTCTGGCGTTCGGTGGCAGCTTCCAGCGCCTTCTTGGCCTGGCGCCATTGGCCCCAGGCTTTCTGGGTGGCGCCGAGTGTCGAATGCCGGCGTAGCCATCGAGCAGGCTCCGCACGGCGTCGGCTGCGGGTCAGGCTTTGCCAGGCGTGTTGACCGTGGATGTCGACCAGTTCGCTGGCCATTTCCTTGAGCTGGGTCAGGGTGGCGGCGCTGCCATTGATCCAGGCGCGGCTGCGGCCGTCGGTGTCGACGGTGCGGCGCAACAGCAACAGCCTATCGTTCGCCGCTGAAACCTTGCTCTTCCAGCCAGGGCAGCAGGGTTTCGGGCGCATCGAACTCGGCGGCGATGTCGCAACGGGCCTGGCCCTCGCGAACCACGCCGCTGTCGGCCCGGCCGCCCAGAGCGAGTTGCAGGGCATCGATCAGGATGGATTTGCCGGCACCGGTTTCACCGGTGAGCACGCTGAAACCCGAACCCAGGTCGAGGTCGAGCGACTCCACGATGACGAAGTCGCGCAAAACGATGCGGCGAGGCTCATGGCTGCAGTGGCAAGAGAGAGACGAACGCGGGTGATCATGACGGCCATTTTGACTGCGAAACACGCGGCGCTTCAACCGCCTTCGTTCCAGTGCAATTTCTTTCGCAGCGTGTCGAAATAGCTCCAGCCCGTGGGGTGGAGCAGGCGCAGCGTGTGCTCCGAGCGGCGCACCACGATGCGGTCGCCGTGCAGCAGGCTGGTGAGCGACTGCATGTCGAAGTTGGCGCTGGCGTCGCGCCCGCTGACGATCTCCAGCAGCCACTTCGCTGTGGGCGGGCAGCACGATGGGGCGGTTGGACAGGGTGTGCGGCGCGATCGGTGCCATGACCCAGCCATCAATGGCCGGGTGCAGCAGTGGCCCGCCAGCCGACAGGGCGTAGGCGGTGGAGCCGGTGGAGCTGGCGATGATCAGGCCGTCGGCCCGCTGGTTGGCCACAAAGTGGCCATCGACCTCGACCCGCAGTTCGATCATGCTGGCCGCGCCACCACGGTTGACCACCACATCGTTGAGCGCCGTGGCTTCGAACACGCAGCGCCCGTCGCGCCAGACGCTGGCCGCCATCAGTGAGCGGGCATCCTCTTCGAATTCGCCATGCAGGATGGCTTGCAGCTTGTCCCGGTAGGCCTCCAGGGGAATGTCGGTGATGAAGCCCAGTCGGCCCTGGTTGATGCCCACCAGGGGCACGCCGTATTGGGCCAGCTGGCGGCCGATGCCCAGCATGGTGCCGTCGCCCCCGACCACCAGGGCCAGGTCGCAGGTGTTGCCCATGGTCGGCACATCCAGTGCCAGGGTACTGGCATCAAGCCGGTGTTGAGCGCCGTGTCCCGCTCCAGCGACACATCGCAGCCCTGGTCGTGCAGAAAGTGGGCCACTTCCTCGACCACGTCCCGCGACCCGGGTGCCTGGTATTTGCCGACGATGACCACGTGGGCGAAGCGCAACGGACGGCGCTGCGGTTGTGGGCTGGGTGGCTGGGTCGCGTCGGGCTGGCTCATGGTCAAATTACAACATAGCGGTGCCTTGGCCACGGTCACCCGAAACCCTTGGAAACGCAATTCCTTTGGCGAGGCGAAAAAGCCGGGGCTCCGGTGCCTAAAATGCAGGCATGTTGGATGACCGCGCCAAACGCCTGCTCAAAGCGCTCGTCGAGCGCTACATCGACGACGGACAGCCCGTGGGCTCACGCACGCTCGCCAAAGCCGCCGGGCTGGAGCTGTCGCCAGCGACCATCCGCAACGTGATGAGCGACCTGGAGGAGCTGGGCCTGATCGCCAGCCCGCACACCTCGGCCGGCCGCATTCCCACCGCGCGGGGCTACCGCTTGTTTGTGGACACCATGCTGACCGTGCGCCGCGATGGGCCTGGCGCCCGTGAGCGACATGGGCGGGCGCGGCCTGGAGGCCGGGCAACCGCAGCGCGTGCTCAGCAGTGCGGCGCAAATGCTGTCCAACCTGTCGCAGTTTGTCGGCGTGGTGGTGGCGCCGCGCCGTGCTTCGGTGTTCCGGCACATCGAGTTCCTGAGCCTGTCCGAGCGGCGGGTGCTGGTGATTCTGGTCTCGCCCGATGGCGATGTGCAAAACCGCATCATCCACACACAGGTCAGTTTCACCCAGTCGCAATTGCTGGAAGCGGCCAACTTTCTGAATGCCCACTACGCTGGCCTGACCATGGAAGAAGTGCGCAAGCGCCTCAAGACCGAGGTGGAGGCCCTGCGTGGCGAAATTGCCGTGCTGATGCAGGCCGCCGTGAACATCGACTCCGACGCAGCCGAATCCACGGAAGAGGTGGTGGTCTCCGGCGAGCGCAACCTGTTGTCGGTCAGCGAGTTCTCCAGCGACATGGGCAACCTGCGGCGCATGTTCGATCTTTTCGAGCAGAAGACCCAGCTGATTCGCCTGCTCGACGTGTCCACCCAGGCCGACGGTGTGCGCATCTACATCGGCGGCGAAAGCCAGGTCGTGCCCTTTGAAGATCTGTCCGTGGTCACCGCGCCCTACGAAGTGGACGGGCAGGTGGTGGGCACGCTGGGCGTGATCGGTCCGCAGCGCATGCCCTACGACCGCATGATCCAGATTGTGGACGTGACATCCAAGCTCGTGAGCAATGCGCTGAGCCACCCCAAGGGCGGCTGAAATGCCAGCCGCGAATGGATAACGTCAGCGCCATCGCCTACAATGCGAAGCCTTGCGGGCCGTTAGCTCAGTTGGTTAGAGCAGAGGACTCATAATCCTTTGGTCGACAGTTCAAGTCTGTCACGGCCTACCAAAAAACCATGCTACAATGCGCAGCTTAGCGGCTGTAGCTCAGCTGGATAGAGTACTTGGCTACGAACCAAGGGGTCGTGGGTTCAATTCCTGCCAGCCGCACCAAATGATAAGCCCGCAGCCGAAACGCTGCGGGCTTTTTCATTTCCGCTTCTTGCGCCAGTTGGCTACCGCCGGTGAGCCACGTCATGAGCAAAGCATTTACCCGCGAGCCCGATGCGTCAGGATGACGATGACGACGGCATCCCCCTGACGCCGCTGGTCACGCCGGACGGCAAGAACTACATCACCCGTGCGGGCTACGAGCGCCTGCGCGCCGAGCTGTTTGCGCTGATCGATGAAGAGCGGCCCAAGATCGTCGAGATCGTGCATTGGGCTGCCAGCAATGGCGACCGCTCGGAAAACGGTGATTACCTCTACGGCAAGAAGCGCTTGCGCGAGATCGACCGGCGCATCCGCTTCCTGACCCAGCGCCTGGAAATTGCCGAGGTGGTGGATCCCTCACTGCACCATGGCGGCGACCAGGTGTTTTTTGGCGCCACGGTGGTGGTGGCCGACCGCGGAGGGCGAAGAGACCACGGTGACCATTCTGGGCGTGGACGAGGCCGACAGCGCCCAGGGGCAGATCAGCTGGGTGTCTCCACATGGCCCGGGCGTTGCTGAAGGCCCGGCTGGGCGACGTCGATTCGCCTGCATGGTGCCGGGCGGTGTGCAGGAGCTGGAGGTGGTGGCGGTGGACTACCCGCCCCTGAGGCCTGAGGGTCGGGGTCGCGCTCTGCCTCAGCCCTGCAGTTTTTGGATGGTTTGAAGCGTTGGGCCTTGAGCACCGAAGGCGTGCGCTTGAGGCTGCGCAGCACGTCGGCCAGGTGCACGCGGCTGCGCACCGAAATCGAGAAGCGGATGTCGGTGGCGGTCTGTGGCCGTTCTTCGCCCATGTTGACGTGGGTGATATCGCCTTCGGCCGCGGCAATGGCCGAAGCCACCCGGGCGAGCACGCCCTTGCCGTTGGTGACGGTGACCACGATGTCGGTTTCAAACGAGCGCACCGGTTCTTCGGCCCATTCCACGGGCAGGAAGCGCTCGCTGTCGCGCGCCAGCAGACGTTTGCCGGTGGCGCAGTCTTCGGCGTGGACCACCAGACCTTCGCCGCGGCCCAGGTAGCCCACGATGCGGTCGCCCGGAATGGGTTTGCAGCAATTGCGAATACTGCACCGACAGGCCTTCGCTGCCGTCCAGGCTGACCACGCCCTGGGCCACGGAGCCGTCGTGCCCGGCGGCGTAGCGCTCGGTGCTGATGAGCAGGGCGTCGGGCTTGAGGCCGGTTTCGGCCAGCAGCACGGCCAGTTTTTTGCCCACCATGCTGGCGATGCGTTTGCCCATGCCGATGTCGGAGAGCAGCTCGTCGCGGGACTTGTTGCCCGAGAAACGCAGCAACTTTTCCCAGGTGGCCTTGTAGGGGCCGTCGGCGTCGGGCAGGCGGGCAATGCCTTCGGAGCGCAGCGCCTGGGTGAGCATGCGCTGGCCCCATTCCAGCGATTTTTCGTCGGCCAGCGTCTTGAGGTGGTGGCGGATCTTGGAGCGTGCGCGTCCGGTCTTGACGAACGACAGCCAGGCGGGATTGGGCTCGGCCGCGTCGCCCGTGATGATTTCCACCACATCGCCATTGGTCAGTTCGGAGCGCAGTGGCATGAGTTCGCCATTGACCTTGGCGGCGGTCGCCCGGTTGCCCACATCGCTGTGGATGGCGTAGGCGAAGTCCATGATCGTCGCGCCGCGGGGCAGGGCCAGGATCTTGCTCTTGGGCGTGAAGACGTAGACCGCGTCGGGGAACAGATCGATCTTGACGTGGTCCCAGAATTCGCCGGCATCGTGGGTTTCCTGCTGGATGTCGAGCAGGGACTGCAGCCACTGGGCGCCCAGGCGCTGGGAGGTGTCGCTGCCGGGTTCGCTGGCCTTGTAGAGCCAGTGGGCGGCCACGCCCGATTCCGCCACCACGTCCATGGCGTCGGTGCGCAGCTGGAATTCGATGTTGGTGCCAAAGGGGCCGATCAGCGTGGTGTGCAGCGACTGGTAGCCGTTGACCTTGGGAATGGCCACGTAATCGCGGAACTTGCCCGGCAAGGGTTTGTAGAGCTGGTGCAGCACGCCCAGGCCGGTGTAGCAGTCGCTGAGTTCGGGCACAACGATGCGAAAACCGTAGATGTCGGTCACCTGCGAAAAGGACAGGTGCTTCTTGTCCATCTTGCGGTAGACGGAGTACAGCGTTTTTTCCCGGCCCAGGATGCGCACGGGCATGCTTGTGTTCGGCAAAGCGGGCCTCCACTTCGCGCTGCACGCGACCGATGAAATCGGTGCGGCGACCGCGCGATTTGTTCAGCGCTTTGTCGAGCACTTCGTAGCGCCAGGGGTGCAGGAAGCGAAACGCGAGGTCTTGCAGTTCGCGGTAGGTGAAGTTCAGGCCCAGGCGGTGGGCAATGGGCGCGTAGATTTCCAGGGTCTCGATGCTGATGCGCTTCCATTTGTTGCGCGGCATGTCGCCCATGGTGCGCATGTTGTGGGTGCGGTCGGCCAGTTTGATGAGGATGACGCGCACGTCTTTGGCCATGGCCAGCAGCATCTTGCGAAACGACTCGGCCTGGTTTTGCTCCCGGGTATCGAACTCCAGCTTGTTCCAGCTTGGTCAGCCCGTCGACCAGTTCGGCCACGGGCGAGCCAAAGCGCTCCACCAGGTCTTCTTTGGTGACGCCGCAGTCTTCGATGGCGTCGTGCATCAACGCCGCCATCAGGGCCTGGGCGTCGAGCTTCCATTCGGCGCATTGCGCTGCGACCGCGATGGGGTGCGTGATGTAAGGGTCACCGCTCTTGCGCATCTGGCCCAGATGGGCCTCATCGGCAAATCGGTAGGCCTGCCGGACCGTGTTCGATATCGGCTGCGCTGAGGTAGCCCAGCTTGTCTTTCCAGCGCCGCAAAACTGGCCGCAGCCGCGCTCGCCGCAGTGACCTAGGGCCGGAGCGGGAGGGGCTTGGATGAGGTCTGTCGGCGGCAGCGGAAACGGACATACCGTTACTGTAGCGCGAGAAATGCGCTTCTTGCGCATTGCAGCAACCCGCGCAAGATGTGCCTTCGCGATCGCTCCGCTGGATTTCAGCGGCTGGGTGGCACCAGGATGGTGGGTTTGGCCACCGGCAGGAGGTCGGGGTAGTCGCGGCTGAAGTGCAGACCGCGGCTTTCGTGGCGCATCAGGGCCGACATCACGATGAGGTCGGCCACCTGCACCAGGTTGCGCAGCTCGAGCAGGTCGCGGGTGACGTGGAACTGCGAATAGAACTCGTGGATTTCGCGCTGCAGCAGGGTGATGCGGTGGGCGGCGCGCTCCAGGCGCTTGTTGGTGCGCACGATGCCCACGTAGTCCCACATGAAGCGGCGCAGTTCGTCCCAGTTGTGGGAGATCACCACCATTTCGTCGGCGTCGGTCACGCGGCTGTCGTCCCAGGCGGGCAGGCTGGCCGGGCTGATCCGTCTGGCGTCTCCAGGATGGCGTCGACGGCGGCTTGGGCGAACACCATGCACTCCACCAGCGAGTTGCTGGCCAGGCGGTTGGCGCCGTGCAGGCCGGTGCAGGTGGTTTCGCCCACGGCGTACAGGCCGGTCAGGTCGGTGCGCCCGGACAGATCGGTGACCACGCCGCCGCAGGTGTAGTGTGCGGCGGGCACCACCGGGATCGGGTTCCTGGGTGATGTCGATGCCCAGCTCGGCGCAGCGCGCCAGGATGTTGGGGAAGTGCTCCTGCAGGAACTCGGGGCTTTTGTGCGAAATGTCGAGGTACACGCAGTCCAGACCGTGTTTCTTCATCTCGAAGTCGATGGCGCGGGCCACCACATCGCGCGGCGCGAGTTCGGCGCGCTCGTCGTGGTCGGGCATGAAGCGGTGACTGTCCAGGCGCGCCGGCAGCTTGAGCTGGCCGCCTTCGCCGCGCACGGCTTCGGTGATCAGAAAGCTCTTGGCGTGGGGGTGGTACAGGCAGGTCGGGTGGAACTGGATGAATTCCATGTTGCCGACCCGGCAACCTGCGCGCCAGGCCGCGGCGATGCCGTCGCCGGTGGCGGTGTCGGGGTTGGTGGTGTAGAGGTAGACCTTGCCGGCGCCGCCGGTGGCCAGGATGGTGTGGGGCGCCTGGAAGGTTTCGATCACGTCCTGGTCGACATCGAGCACGTAGGCGCCATGGCAGCTGGACGCCTTGCCAGCCTGCGTGGGCCAGGCCGAGCTTGGCGTCGGTGATCAGGTCCACCAGCATGTGGTTTTCGAAGAAGGTGATGCCCGGCGTGGCGCGGGCGCGTTCGCTCAGGGTTTTCTGCACGGCCGCACCGGTGGCGTCGGTGGCGTGCACGATGCGGCGGTGGCTGTGGCCGCCTTCGCGGGTCAGGTGCAGTTCGCCTTGCTCGGTGGAAAACGGCACACCCAGCTCTTGCAGCCAGGCGATGGCGGCCGGGGCGTTTTCCACGGTCAGCTTGGTGGCCTCCAGGTCGCACAGGCCGGCGCCGGCCACCAGGGTGTCGTCCACGTGGGAGGCGTAGCTGTCGCCCTCGGCCAGCACCGCGGCGATACCACCCTGGGCCCAGTTGCTGGAGCCGTCGGAGATGCCGCGCTTGGTGATCACCGCCACCCGGTGCGTGGGCGCCAGACGCAGTGCGGCGGTCAGACCGGCCAGGCCGCTGCCGATGATGAGTACGTCAAAAGAATGGTGGGTGGCACTCATGGCGGATGGCGAAGATGGGGAGGGTGAGGGGTCTGTGGCCTGACGGGCAGTTGCGTGCAGGCGTCAGGATCAGTTGGGGGTGTAGGCCAGGCGCACGTAGATGGGTGCAAAAGCTTCGGCCTGGGTGAGCTCGATCAGGGTTTCCTTGGCCAGCTCGAGCATGGCGATGAAGGTGACCACCAGGACCTGGTGAGCCGCGGGCGAGATCGAACAGGTCGCCAAACTCCACGAACCGCTTGCCTTGCAGGTGGCGCAGCACGATGCTCATGTGCTCGCGCACCGAGAGCTCTTCGCGGCTGATCTTGTGGTGTTGCACCAGCTTGGCGCGTTTCAGGATGTCGCGCCAGGCGCTTTGCAGGTCGAGCGCGCTGACATCTGGGAAGCGCGGCGCCAGCGACTGCTCGACATAGACCTGGGCGCGCAGGAAATCACGGCCATACTACGGGAATCTCGGCCAGCCGATGGGCCGCGAGCTTCATCTGTTCGTATTCCAGCAGGCGGCGCACCAGCTCGGCACGCGGGTCTTCGGCCTCTTCGCCTTCGGCCACCTTCTTGGGCGGCAGCAGCATGCGCGACTTGATCTCGATCAGCATGGCCGCCATCAGCAGGTACTCTGCCGCCAGCTCCAGGTTGCTCTGGCCGGATCTCGTCCACATAGCTCAGGTACTGGCGCGTGACCGCCGCCATGGGGATGTCGAGGATGTTGAAGTTCTGCTTGCGGATCAGGTAGAGCAGCAAGTCCAGCGGGCCCTCGAAAGCTTCCAGGAACACCTGCAGCGCGTCGGGCGGGATGTAGAGATCCCGCGGCATGGCGAACAGCGGTTCGCCATACAGCCGGGCCAGGGCCACCTGATCGACCACGGCGGGCAGCACCGAGTCCAGTCCCTCGGGCGCCGCGTCGAGTTCGGTGGTGTCGCTCGTCGTCATGGCGCGAGGGGCCCTGGCTGTGGTCAACAACAGGAATCAGGTGTGGTCGGATACCGTTTGATAGACGTAGGGCCGCTGCGGCACTTCGGCAGCTTCGGCCTGGGCCTGGAAGTCGCGGTCAATCTGCTTGTCCCACAGCAACGAGCGGCCTTCGCGCTGTGCCTGTTCCAGCTCTGGCTTGTCGGCCTTGAGCTGGTCGATGAACTGTGTCGCTTCAGAGCGGTAGTGCGGGCGGGCGAAGATGGACATGGTGTTCGGCGCCTGGAGCGCCCAGATGGGCAAAAGAGCGATTTTACCGGTCCTGCTGCAGGCGTTTGCCGGGGTGGGACCATCGTGCAGGTGGGCGGCGAAGCCCGAGCGCTCGATCAGCGACAGAGGTTGCGGGTTGAGTCCGCTCATGCTGAGCTGCCCGCCACGTTTGTCGAATGGCCTTGTGCAGCTGCTCCAGCGCATCCAGGCCCGTGGTGTCGAGGGCGATCAGGCGGGAAGCGTCGAGCTCCACATGCACGCCGTGCCTCGGCGCGCTCGACCTCAGCCACGATGGGATCCATTTTGGCGGCCGCGCCGAAAAACAGTGAGCCGTAGAGGGTGTAGCGCAGCGAGTGATCCGTTTGCCCGACCTTGTCGGCACTGAAAGATGGCGCTCTGGCGGCGTACGAACAGCACGCAGGCCATCACCAGCCCCAGCTCCACGGCCACCGTCAGGTCAAAGATCACGGTGGCCAGGAAGGTGGAGACCATCATCAGCCGGTAGTGGTTGGTGAAATGCTTCAGCCGCCCGAACTCCCGCCATTCGCCCATGTTCCAGGCCACAAAGAGCAATACCCCGGCGAGCACGGCGAGCGGAATGTGCTGGGCCATGGGGGCGGCGATCAACACCACGGCGGCCAGCGTGGCGGCATGCACCATGCCCGCCACCGGTGAGGTGGCGCCGGAGCGAATGTTGGTCACTGTTCGGGCGATGGTGCCGGTGGCGGGCATGCCGCCGAAAAAGGGCACGACCGCGTTGGCGATGCCCTGGGCCATGAGTTCCTGGTTGGGGTCGTGTTTGGGCGTGTCGCTGAGCTGGTCGGCCACCCGGGCGCACAGCAGCGACTCGATGGCGCCCAGCAGGGCGATGGTGAGGGTGGGGGTGACCAGCAGCTTGGCCGTTTCCCAGGAGAAGTCGGGCAGAGCAAAGGGCGGCGGGCTTTGCGGGATGCCGCCAAAGCGGGTGCCGATGGTTTCCACGGGCAGCTTGAAATACCAGGACACCAGGGTCAGCGTGACCAAGGCGACCACCGGGGCGGGTAACCGCGAGGTGGCCCGCAGCGCACTCACGGTGTCGATCTGATCGAGCTGGCGGCGAAACTGTGAGTCCACTGCCCACAGCCTGGGCCAGAGAAACAGGCCGCCGATACACACCAGTCCCAGCCCCAGGGCGTACAAGTTGAGCCCACCCAGGTGCTGGCCCAGCGTGAGGATCTGGTTGAAAAAGTCGGCGGGCATTTTGGCGATGTCGAGCCCGAAGAGGTCGCGCAACTGCGACAGGCCAATCAACACCGCGATGCCGTTGGTGAATCCGATCACCACACTGACCGGCACATACCGCACCAGCGTGCCCAGGCGGAACAGCCCCAGCAGAAACAGCAGCACGCCTGCGCTGGCGGTGGCGATCAGCAGGTTGGCCACGCCGTAGCGTTCGACGATGCCGTAGACGATGACAATGAAAGCGCCGGCCGGACCGCCGATCTGCACCGAAGTGCCGCCCAGGGTCGCGATGATGAAGCCGCCGATGATGGCCGTCCACAAGCCGGCCTCGGGTTTGAGTCCGCTGGCGATGGCAAAGGCCATGGCCAGCGGCAGCGCCACGATGCCCACCGTGGCGCCCGCGCCCGCGTCGCGTGCAAAGCGCTCGATCGTGTAGCCCCGCATGTCTTGCAACAAGCGGGGCCTGAACGGACGCGAGCGGAGGGGTCTTGATCATGGTGACCTGCATGTTACCGTTTGCAACCCCTTGTGCAGGGCTGACGGTTGGGCTTGTGTCAGCTCGGGGTTTACACTGAATCGGTCGTGTAGAAGGAATTCCCCCATGTCGTATCAGCTCTGTATCTTTTTCGCGCCCCTTGCGATGGACTCTGGCGGCCGTGTTTGCCGTGTTGGCCATCTCGGCCTGCGACCAGCAAAACATCAGCGAGCTGGAAGAAGGCGTGTCGACCGAGGCCGACGTGCGTGAGCGCTTTGGTGCACCAGAGGCCGTCTGGGACGGCGCTGATGGTGACCAGATCTACGAATACAACCGCCAGCCCGAGGGCTATCAGAATTACCAGATCACCATCGGAGCCGACGGCAAGATGAGCGCGTTGCGCCAGGTGTTGACCCCCGCCAACTTTGCGAAAGTCGAGGTGGGCATGCCCATGGAGACGGTGCGCAAGATGCTGGGCAAGCCCATGAAGATCACCACCTACGAGCTCAAGCGGGAAACCCACTACGACTGGCGGTACCACGACGGTCCGAACGACGAGCGACTCGAAGATTTTCACCGTGGTTTTCGACGCCGACTACCACGTGTTGTCGACCGGGTCGGTCGTCGATCCGGCTTTGATCCAAGGTCACTGAAAGCTCAAGCCAGCCAGCGAGCAAGCTGGGTGGCATTGCCCGGACTCAGCTTGACGGCCTGAACCGACGCTGGCCAATCCAGTTCACAGCGCAGCAGTCGCTTGTCGCGCGCCACGATGGCGGTCAACCGGTTGCGTTGCCCACGCAAGAGGTTGACCTCATCGAGTTTGGCCACCCGCCAGGCCTCAGGCGCTCCGCCGCGTTTCGTCGGAGCAAATTCAACCCCCAGCCATTCGTCGCCTGCCGCCATACCGGCCGACTCTGCTGCGCCGCCGCGAAGCACATTCTTGAGCTGAATGCTGCTGCCCTCGGTCACCCGAAGGCCCAGTTGTTGAGCCAGCGGTGCCTTGTCGTGCTGCACGTTGGTGCCGGCTTTTTCAAGCAAGTTGAGCACGGGCAGGCTGGCGGTGCCATGCACCCATTCACCCAGTTCCTGGCTGAACGCCCGTTTGCCCACGCGTTTGAGTGCCTGGGCCACATCCGATTCCCGGATCGGACCACCTTTGCCACGGATCCACAGGTCGCGCATCACGTCGTCCAGCGTGCCCCGGCCCTCGTCGCGCAGCGTGAGGTCAAGACACATCGCGAGCAAGGCGCCCTTGGTGTAGTAGCTCACCGTGGCATTGGGTGAGTTTTCCTGGATGCGGTAGTACTTGAGCCAGGCGTCGAAGCTGGCCTGGGCCACGCTTTGTACCCGCTGCCCAGGCGTCTGCTCCACCTGGTTGACGGTTTTCATGACCAGGTGCAGGTAGGTTGTGTCGTTGATGAGGCCGGTGCGGCGCAGGAAAAGGTCGTCGTAATAGCTGGTGAAGCCTTCGAAGAACCACAGCAACTCGGTGTGGTTTTCGCGGTCGTAGTCGTAGCGCTTGAATTCGGCGGGCCGCATGCGCTTGACATTCCAGGTGTGGAAGTACTCGTGGCTGATGAGGCCGAGCAGGGTGGTGTAGCCGTCGGTGGCTTTGAGGGCCGGGGGCTTTTCGCCAGCGGGCAACTTTTGGGGCAAATCGGTGCGCTGACAAATCAGGGCGGTGGAGTTGCGGTGCTCGAGGCCACCATAGCCTTCACCGCTGGCGTGCAGCATGAAGAGGTAGTTCTTGAACGGTGCCTTGTCTTTGGAGCTGTGCCAGAAGTCGATCTGGGCTTCGCAGATGCGTTGGGCATCGGCCAGCAGCCGCTCGCTGTCGAACCATGCGCCCGCGCCGCCTACGATGAAGCGGTGGGGGATGCCCCGGGCGGCGAAGCTGCCGCTCCAGAAGGTACCCATTTCCACTGGGCAGTCGGCAAGCTCGTCATAATTCGCCGCGAGATAGCGGCCAAAGCCCGATGGCGCGACTTTTTTGGGCGCAAGACCAGTGGCCAGTTGCCAGTCGGTGGGCAGGTTGGCGGCATGGATATCGATGGCCTGCGGCGCGTCTTCTTGCCCGAGCACCCGCAGGCACAGGCTGGTGGCGTTGAAGAAGCCGCGTGTGGTGTCGAGGAAGGCTGTGCGCACCGAAGCGTCGAAGGCGTAAACCTCGTAGGTGAAGCACAGGGGCTTGGTCGGTGTCGGCTTCGGCCTGCCAGGTGTTTTTGTCGAGCTGGCGCAACGGCACAGGTTGCCGCCCTGGGTGGCCTGCATGTGCTGCAGGTGTTGCGCGAATTCGCGCACAAGGTAGCTGCCCGGGATCCACACCGGCAGGCTCACCCGCTGCTGTTTGGCCGGCTGCTTGACTGTGAGCTGACGGTGAACAGGTGGGCTTCAAGGCTCTTGACTGCCACCCCGAACAGCACGCCCGGTCCTGTGGTTTTGGTCTTGGGGCGGGGTGTTCTGGGGGCGGCAGTGGTCATGCTTGGGAAAGGGTCAAAGGGCGCCAGCGCCGATGAAGCAGCTCAACGCTGCCACGGTCGACAGCCGAAAACGCAGGGTGAGCCATTGTTGGAGGCCGGCGCGGGGGTACAGCGCGCGGTCGGCGAGGTAACAGATGATCAGAAGAAAGCCCAGCCAGGCCAGGCCGGCAAAGGCGGGCATCAGCACCGCCTGGCCAGGCCAGCAAAGAGGGCACGAAGCCCCACAAGAAATGGCGCCTTTGGGCATGCAGGGCGCGCGGGGTTTGTTTGTCTTGCAGATCGCGCAACCCGGCCTGCCAGCCTATGCCCCAGTGAATGCCGCCCAGAAAAGAGACGATCAGCGCTGCATAGGCCACCAGCGCCATGGCCACCCAGGCTTGCAGGTCGCCTGATACCAGCCACACCATGAGCGCCAGCAACACGAACGGAATCAGGCCACCGTGGCCCAGCGTGCGGACCAGAGCAGTGTCGCGCGGATCATCGGTTTCAGTGGCGACGGGCAGGTTCATGGCGGGTCAGGGGTGGGCCTGGCTCAGGAGCTTTTCAATGCGGTCGGCCGGGATGGCGCCGGGCACGCGGGTGCCGTCGGCGAAGAACATGGTCGGCGTGCCCGTGATGCGGGCCTTTTTGCCAAAGGCCACATTGCGGCGCGATGGGCGCGGCATCGCAGTTGGCAGCGGCGGTGTGACGTCGTTGACCATCCAGTCTTCGAAGATCTGGCCGGGGTCTTTTGGCACACCAGATGTTGCGCGACTTTTCGGCCGAATCGGCGCTCAGGATGGGGTAGAGCAACACGTGAACGGTGACGTTGTCGATCTTGGCCAGGTCGCGCTCGAAGCGCTTGCAGTAGCCGCAATTGGGGTCTTCGAAGACCACCAGCTTGCGCTCGCCTTTGCCGCGCACGATGGTGAAGCGTCTTTCAGAGGCAGGTCGCTGAAAGAAATGGCCGACAGCTTGTTGACCCGCTGTTCGGTCAGGTCGACCTTGGCCTTGGTGTCGATCAGCGAGCCCTGGATCAGGAAGTCGCCCTTGGCGTCGGTGTAATAGATATCGCTCTGGTTGATGCGGACCTCGTAAAGGCCGGGCATGGGGGTCTTGCTGACTTCGTCGATCGAGGGCAGGTTGGGCAGGCGCACGGCCAGGTTTTTGCGAATGACGGCTTCTTGCGCCACGGCGGCAAATCGACACCGCGGCGAGCAGGGCGAGGAGGGTGGTTTTGATGAGGTTCATGAGACGGGCCTGTCGGCGCTTTGAAGGAACAATGGGTGAGCGAAGAGTGATCGTGCAGTGTCAGGCGATGGTTCCCATGGCCTGCCGGGCGAGCCAGTTTTTCAGCGGGTCGAGCCGGTCCACGCCGCTCATGCCCCAGTTGCGCAGGACCTGTACGCGGCCGTCGGTTTGCGCGAACAGTCCGAACAGGCCATCGGTGGCCCAGCCCATGGCGCTGACTTCGGCCTGGCGCGCGCGCTCGTAGCGGCGCAAGCAGTTTGAGGTCGCCGGGGTCGCGCCAGAATTCGCGTTCGCTCGAGCACCCTGGCCAGTTCGGCCACATCGGCCAGGCCCACGTTGAGCCCTTGGCCGGCCAGAGGGTGCATGGCGTGGGCGGCATCGCCCGCCAGGGCCACGCCACCTTGCGCGGTGCGGGTGATCCAGCGCTGGGCGCGCGAGAGTTCCAGCGGCCAGGCGTGGGCAGTGCTTTGCATCTGCATGTCGCCCAGCGCGGCGCCGCAATGGCTCCTGTATCAGCTGGGCCAGGGTTTCGGGGCTTTCAGTCACCAAGCGGTCGGCCTTGGCCGTTTCCACCGACCAGACCAGCGCGACCGTGTGGCCGGCTGCGCCGTCCAGCGGCAGCAGCGCCATGATCTCGCCGGCTTTGAACCATTGGCGGGCCACGCCGCCGTGGGGTTGGGCGCATCGCAGACGCGCGGCCACCGCCTTGTGGGGGTAGGGCCGCACCTCAAATTCCAGCCCCAGTTCGTCGCGCGTGGCGCTGCGCCGGCCTTCGCAGATCACCGTCAGCGCAGCGCCTGGTGCTTCGGTCACGCGTTCGATGCCGCCTTGAAACTGCACAGCCTGGGCCAGGCGCTGCTCCAGCGCGGGCACATCCACGATCCAGGTCAGGGCTTCCTGGCCGGTGCGCTGGGCGTCGAAATGCACCTCACCGCCATCGTCGCCAAAAACCGCCATGCCGTGCACCGGGGTGACCACTGGCGGCCCCGAACCGGCATCGGGCTCGTCGACCTCAGGCCACGCACGCACCTTGCGCAGCAGTTCCCGCGAGGCGGCGTTGAGTGCATAGGCGCGCACATCGGCCTCAGCGTTCACTGGCTTTGGTGGGGCCACCAGCGCCACCCGCATGCGGGCCTGGGCCAGCAACAGGGCCAGGGTGTGTCCCACGATGCCGCCACCGCGAACGGCAACGTCGAAACGCCGTGTGGACGGGCGGGAAGCAGGGGCAGGGCGCATGCAGCGATTCTAGGGTGTGGGGTGGCCGAGTTCCGGGTGCGCTGGATACGCCCTGGCATGGGCATGGGGTTGGTGGGGCGGGCTGGTGCATGCGCCAGGAGCGGCGCACAATTTGCGCATCCGTTGACGCTATCCACGGCACCTTTCCATGACGCCTTTCCCATCAGCCGATGTTCACGCCCGAATCGACCAACTCTGGATCCATCCGGTCAAATCCTGTGCAGGGATCGCTTTGCACGAGGCCGAGCTGACGCCCACGGGTCTGCGCTGGGACCGCCACTGGATGGTGGTCGACAGCGAAGGCGAGTTTGTGACGCAGCGGGAGTTGCCTCGCATGGCGCTTGATCCAGCCCGGCAGGTCGACGGGCGGCTTTGAGCTGCGGGCGCCTGGCATGGCGCCCCTGGCACTGCGTAGCGATGCCGCTGGCCCGGCTGTGGTCGTCAGGGTCTGGGGCGATGGCGTCAGCGCGATGGACATGGGCGGCGCCGCCGGGCAATGGTTCAGCGACTTGTCTCGCCGAAAGCGCCCCCGCGACCTCAAACGCCTGCGCCTGGTGCGCTTTGATCCGGCGGTGCGGCGGGCCTGCAGCCCCAAATGGACCGGGCGGGCGGGACGCCTGGACGCAGTTTGCCGATGGCTTTGGCGTGCTGGTGACGCAGCATGGCATCGCTGGACGAGCTCAACCAGCGCCTGGCCAGGTCGGGTCATGCGCCCGTGGCCATGAACCGTTTTCGGCCCAACATCGTGCTGGCGTGGCATGGTGGGCGCCCACGACGAAGACCGCATCGGGCCGTGGCGTGTGGAGACCGATGCCGGCGAAGCGGTGTTCGACAACGTCAAACCCTGCGCGCGCTGCCCCATACCGAATATCGATCCGGTCACCGCATTGAGCACGCCGGTTGTGGCTGACACGCTGCAGGTCTACCGCCAGGACCGCCGCCTGAACGGCGCCGTGACCTTTGGCATGAACGCCATCGCCACTGAGGGTGTCGGCCAAGTGTTGAGGGTGGGGCAGGCAGTGTCGGCCGACTGGCGATTTGACTGAAACTGGTCACAGGCTGGATATCGGAGAAAAATTACGTTTAGAGAAACGTATTTACTGATGTGGAATTTCTGGCTATGATGCCGGGCAGCCCGCAGCCGCGAGAGTGGGCGAAGTCGGACCCCATAAGAGACAAGCCATGGCCACCTACGAGTACCCCGAATTTCCCTACAAGGCGCCCACCGATCTGATGCATGGTGCGCCCCAGCGCCGCCCGCTGGCGGTGATCGGCGCCGGGCCTGTGGGTCTGGCTGCGGCCATTGATGCGCGCTTGCAAGGTCTGGACGTGATCCTGTTCGACGAAGACAACAGCGTTTCGTTTGGTTCGCGGGCGGTCTGCTATGCCAAGCGTTCGCTGGAAATCCTGGACCGCCTGGGGCTGGGCGACGGGCTGGTCAACAAGGGCGTGAGCTGGAGCGTGGGCCGCACCTTCTTGCGCGAAGAAGAGGTGTACCGCTTCAACCTGGTGCCCGATGCCGGCCACAAACGCCCGGGCATGATCAATCTGCAGCAATACCACCTGGAAGAAGCCCTGGTGCGGCGCGCCGAGGAAGTGGGCGTGGACTTGCGCTGGAAACACAAGGTGGTCGGTGTGCAACCGCTGGACGACGGTGCACGGGTGACCTTGGAAACGCCCGACGGCAGGTTCGACATCGAGGCCGACTGGCTGGTCGTGGCCGATGGGGCGCGCAGCAACGTGCGCCGTGAGCTGGGGCTGGACATCGACGGCCATGTGTTCAAAGACCGCTTCCTGATCGCCGACGTGGTGATGAAGGCCGACTTTCCGGCCGAGCGCTGGTTCTGGTTCGACCCGCCGTTTCACCCCAACCAGAGTGTGTTGCTGCACAAGCAGAGCGACAACGTCTGGCGCATCGATTTCCAGCTTGGCTGGGACGCCGACCCCGAAGAAGAAAAGAAGCCGGAAAACATCCTGCCGCGCGTCAAGGCCATGCTGGGCGACGAGCGCGAGTTCGAGCTGGAATGGGCCAGCGTTTACACCTTCCAGTGCCGGCGCATGAAGAACTTCCGCCATGGTCGCCTGCTGTTCGCGGGCGACGCGGCGCACCAGGTGTCGCCGTTTGGCGCGCGCGGCGCCAACTCGGGTTTCCAGGACACAGACGACCTGATGTGGAAGCTCGCGCTGGTGATCAAGGGGCTGGCGCCCGAATCGCTGCTCGACACCTACGACGCCGACCGCACCTACGCGGCCGACGAAAACATCCGCAATTCCACCCGCTCCACCGACTTCATCACGCCCAAGAGCGCGGTGAGCAAGCTGTTTCGCAACGCCGCGCTGGAGCTGGCGCGCACCCAGCCGTTTGCCCGCAAGCTGGTGAACTCGGGCCGCCTGAGCGTGCCGGCCTTTCCTGGTGAACTCGGTATTGAACACACCGGACAGCGACGCCTTCGCGGGCGACATGGTGCCCGGCGCGCCGCTGGACGACGCGCCGGTGCGCGTGGATGGGCAAGACGCCTGGTTGCTGGACCAGTTGGGCGACCGCTTTGTCCTGCTGGCCTTCGCCGACCGGGCCGATGCGGGCGACGCCGTGCCGGCCGACCCTGCAGGCGCAGGTCGCCGACCTGGCCGCGCTGCCTGTTCCGGTGCAGGTGATCTGGGTCACCACCCATGGCGGGCAAGGGGGCGAGGGCATGACGGCTCTGCACGACAGCGATGGCCTGATGGCCCAACGCATGGACGCGCGGCCGGGCAGCGTGTACCTGATTCGCCCTGACCAACATGTGGCCGCGCGCTGGCGCGCTTTCAAACTGGAAGCGTTGCAGGCGGCGATGCGCCGCGCGACCGGGCAGGACCTGCCTGTGTCAAGGCCAGACCCAAACCCTGACGCCACCCCAGCCACGGCGGCTTGACCGAGGACAACACCATGCCATTGTTATTGCACCCCAATCTGGCCGAACCTGGTCAACGCTATTTCCGGGATTTCACGCCGGGAGACGATTTTTATGAGGCGTTGATCGACAGCCACCGCGATCTCAGCGATGAGCAGAGCCAGCTGCTCAATGCCAAGCTGATCCTGTTGCTGGCCAACCAGGTGGGCGACATCGCTGCCCTGAAACAGGCCTTGGCGCTCGCGCGCGAAGGCGTTTGAGCTACCTTCACTTTTTCTGGAGATCACCATGAGCAACATCCGAAAAATTCACCATGTCGCCTACCGCTGCAGGGACGCGAAAGAGACCGTCAACTGGTATACCCAGCACTTGGGCATGGACTTTGTTCTGGCGATCGCAGAAGACCAGGTGCCGTCGACCCTGGCGCCCGATCCCTACATGCATCTGTTCATGGACGCGGGTGGTGGCAATATCCTGGCGTTTTTTGAACTGCCCAATGCGCCGGAAATGGGGCGCGACGCGCAACACCCCCGAATGGGTACAACACATCGCGCTGGAGGTGGACAGCGTGGCCGTTCTCGAGTCGACCAAAGCGAAGCTGGAAGCCGCAGGCATTGAGGTGATCGGCATCACCGACCACACCATTTTCAAGAGCATCTATTTCTTCGACCCCAACGGCCACCGGCTTGGAACTGGCTGCCAATACCGGTACACCCGAAATGATGAAGCAGCTCGACGATGTGAAGTGGGACATGCTGGAAGAATGGACAAAACCAAGCGCGCGCCCAAGCACGCCGCCTGGATGCATGAAAAGGCGTTCACGGGCGCCTGATCCCGGGGTCTCAACGGGTGGTCGGGACCTCACGCGGTACCCGAGTCCACAGGCCGCCTGGGGCGGCTTTTTGCCTCAAGTTGGGTTGGGCCGAGCCGATAGAGAGAGCAGTCACGCACACTTTTCTCTACCCGGAGCGCCTGCTGTCATGCAACTCGAAGCCCTGCTCAATTACCCCCGCGCACTGCCGGCGATGCCGCGTGCCGTCTCCGACCTGCTCAGCGAGATGAACCGCGAAGAGCCCAGCCCCGAAGCGGGTGGGGGAGCTCATTGGGCACGACCCTGCGCTGACCACCCGGGTGCTGCGCCTGTCCAACTCGGCCTTCTTTCGGGTCAGCCGCAAAATCGGCAACGCCGATGAAGCGGTCGCCCTGCTGGGGCTGACCCATGTTCGCTCGCTGGTGATGGCGGCCGCCCTGGGCGCCAGTTTCAAAAACGTGCCCGGCATCGACCTCAAGCAGTTCTGGCGCTACAGCCTGCGCTCGGCCGAGATTGCCCGGTCACTGGCCGGCCTGCTGAACCAGAACCAGGGCAACGCCTTCACCGCGGGCCTGATTCACGCGATCGGCATCCTGGTCATGCACATCGCCATGCCCGATGAAATGGCGCCCCTCGACATGGGCACGCCGCCCCTGGACCTGAACCGGGCCGAGGCGGAAATGGCTGCTTTTGGCTACACCTACGCCGAAGTGGGTGCGGGCATGGCCGAAAAATGGCAGTTTCCCGCCGGAAATGGTCTCCGCGCTGACCAACCAGAACGCGCCTTTCGAAGGCGAGGCCTACGACCCGCTGGCGGGCGTGCTGCACCTGGCGTCGTGGCGGGCCCGCGGCCGAGGAGCTGCAGATGGACTCGCAGGGGCTGGTTGCCACCTTTCCCGACATGGTGGGTCTGACCCTGGGGCTGGACCTGGACAGCGTGCTCGGCAAAGACCCGGACGAGTGGTCGTTCAACCAGGCGCTGGGTGCGTTTGCCTGAGCCCGAGACTCGCTTTCAGAACCGCACTCTTCGGGATCGCGTCTGGAAAAAACCAAAAAAAGACTCCAGATAGCGCTGCATTCGGTCGATACAACCAACAAAACCGTTTCTCCGCTTCAACCTCACCCATCGAGCACGCCGCCATGAACTTCGAAAAACTCCTCAAGCAGCCCAACACTTTGCCTTCCGCGCCCAAGGTGGTTCGAAAGCTGATGGACACCTTCAACCAGGAAGAAGTCGACCTGATGTACGTGGCATCGCGTGATCGAAGACGATCCGGTGCTCACCGCCAAGCTGCTGAAGATGGCGAACTCGGCCTTCTTTGGCCTGCACCGCTCGGTGTCCAATGCCAGCGACGCCATCAACGTGATGGGGCTGATCAAGGTGCGGGCGCTGGTGATCGGTGCTTCGCTGGGCGAAGGCTTTCACAGCGTGGGCGGCGTCAACCTCAACCAGTTCTGGCGCTACAGCATGAACTCGGCCAACCTGTCGCGCTACATTGCCTTGCCGATCAAGATCGACGAAAGCACGGCCTTCACCGCCGGCCTGGTGCATGGCATTGGCGAGCTGATGATGCATGCCGCCATGCCCGAAGCCATGCTGGACCTGGACCGCAGCATTCCCATGCTGGACCTCAAGCGCGCCCGGGCCGAGCAAGGGTCTGTTTGGCTACAGCTACGCCGAAGTGGGCGCTGCGCTTGGCCAGAGAATGGCGATTCCCGAAAAAGATGATCGATGCCATCCAGCACCAGACAGCGCCGTTTGACAACGATGTCTACGAGCCGATTGCCGGCGTGATCCATGTGGCCTCCTGGCGCGCCCGTGCGCAGGAGCTGTCGATGGGCAGCGAGGGCCTGATCAACACCTATCCCGATCCGGTCGGCGTGGCGCTGGGCATCGATCCCGACATCATCATCGGCGAAGACATTCCCTCGCTGACCACGCGAAAGCGAGGCAGCCGAGGCCGCCTGAGCCGGCCGCCGGACGCGCAGCGCAGAGCCTGCCCGCTGCGACGACAATCGGGCGCCATGCAAGCGCTCCGCCTCTATGCCGGCCCTGCGGCCCGGCGCCACATTGAACAACACGGCCTGCGTCCCGCAAGACGTGGGCGCCATCCCCGCCGCTGCGGGTGGTCCCAAGGGCTTGATCCTGGGCCCTCTCGACCGTTTCGTTGTTTGGTGAGTGGCTGACCCGGTCGACGCAACCCGTGCATCTGATTGGCGCCTCCATTGGTGCCTGGCGCATGGCGACGGCTTGCCTGAACGACAACGTGGCGGCCCTGGAGCAGCTGGAGCGCGACTACATCGCCCAGCATTTCGAACTGCCGCCCGGCCAGAAGCGCCCCTCGGCCGATCAGGTGAGCGGCCAGTTTCGGCACAACCTGCAGGCTGTTTTTCGGCGGTCGGGTGGGCGAGGTGCTGAAGCACCCGCGCTACCGGTTGCACATCCTGACCTCGCGCGGCCGGGGCTTGCTGGCCCGCGATGGACGCTGGCGCACGCCGCTGGGCTATGCCGGGGCCTTTGCCGCCAATGCGGTGCACCGCAGGGCGCTGGCTGGCTGGCTGGACCGGGTGGTGTTTTCCAGCGGGCAGGGCGACGGCGGTGCGGCGCTCTGCCGTTTGACACCGGCGACTTCCGCTCGCATCAGGCCGAGCTGAGTCGACAGCAACTTCATGGATGCGCTGCAGGCCAGCTGCTCCATTCCGTTTGTGCTGCGCCCGGTGCACGACATCGAAGGCGCGCCCGCGCGGCGCCTATTGGGATGGCGGCATCACCGACTACCACCTGCACTTGCGGTACCGCTTGCCCGCGGCGTCGCCGCTGGTGCTGTACCCGCATTTCCAGCGCTCGGTGGTGCCGGGCTGGCTCGACAAGGCCTGGAAGCGCCGCCACGCTGTCGAGCCCGGCGCTGGACAACATGCTGGTGCTGGCGCCCGATCCGGCCTGGGTCAGGCGCCTGCCCAATGGCGCTTGCCCGACCGCACCGATTTCACCCGCTACGGCCAGGATCTGGCCGGGCGCATCCGGGTCTGGAACCGGCGCCACCTCGGCCGCGCAGCAGCTGGCCGACGAGTTCGCGCAGTGGCTGGAAAAGCCTGATCTATCTCAAATCGAGCCCTTGTAACGGTTCCCGCGGGCCACGGGGCGCCGTACGCCGCGCCGGTAGGATAATTGGCGCCATGGAATCCGTCGCCGCTCTACCTCACCGCCGCCCTCTACAAATTCGTCGATCTGCCCGACTTACGAGGCCATGCACGATCCGTTGCTGGCCTGTTGTGAAGCCAACCACGTCAAAGGCACGCTGCTGCTGGCCAGCGAGGGCATCAACGGCACGATCGCCGGGCCTGAGGTCGGGGTGCGCAAGGTGCTGGCCTTTCTGCGTGCCGATCCGCGGCTGGCCACGCTGCACACAAGGAATCCTGGTCCGACAAGCCGCCTTTTCTGCGCATGAAGGTGCGGCTGAAAAAGGAAATCGTCACGCTGCGCGTGCCGGAGCTGGACCCCAACAAGACCGTGGGCCAGTATGTCAAGCCGCAAGACTGGAACGCCCTGCTGGCCGATCCCGAGGTGGTGGTGATCGACACCCGCAACGACTACGAGGTGGCGATCGGCACCTTCAAGGGCGCCATCAACCCCGACATCAAGACCTTCACCGAGCTGCCGGCCTGGCTCGATGCGCAGCCGGCGCTGGACGGCGAGGGCGCCAAAAAGACCAAGGTGGCCATGTTTTGCACCGGTGGCATTCGCTGCGAAAAGTCGACCGCACTGATGAAGATGCGCGGCTTTGACGAGGTCTACCACCTGGAAGGCGGCATTCTCAAATACCTGGAAGAAGTGCCGCCCGAAGAAAGCGCCTGGGAGGGTGAGTGTTTTGTGTTTGACGAGCGCGTGAGCGTGGGCCATGGTCTGAAGCCTGGGCCGTACGAGCTGTGCCGCTCATGCCGCTGGCCGCTGGGCGAAGCGGAAAAGGCCTCGCCGCACTACGTCAAAGGCGTGAGCTGCCCGCAATGTCACGACAAGCGCACACCCGAAGAGAAAGCCGGTCTGGCCGAGCGCCAGCGCCAGGTGGAGCTGGCCGAGGTGCGGGGCGAGGTGCACGTGGGCGCGCGCCTGGCGCGCTAGGTCTTTCTTGTGGGGGTGGCACTAGTGGCGTTACGCGGCTGGTGCGGCAGCGCTGGGCGGGGCTTCCAGCGTTCATGAAGCGGCCGTAGCTGCGCGCCAGGTCCTGCTCGGCCTGCTCCAGCATGAAGTAGCGGAACGACTCGGCCGCTGGCGACAGCAGTTTGGACAGGGTGTGCACCACGTTCCAGGCGCGCACGATGGGCGTGCCTTCCACGTCCAGCTCCGCGATCAGTCCGTGTTCCAGCTCCAGTCCGATGGTGTGCAGCGACAGAAAGCTGATGCCCATGCCCGCCATCACCGCCTGCTTGATGGTTTCGTTGCTGCCCATTTCCATCACCACCCTCGGCTCCAGCGCGAATGCTCCAGCAACTTCTCCATGGCCGCGCGCGTGCCTGAGCCGCGCTCGCGCAAGATGAAGCCGTAGGGTTTGCAGCGCGTCGATGGTGGGGTGGCCGACTTTGAGCAGCGGGTGGTCGATGGGTGCCACGAACACGTGGGGGTGGGCCGCAAAGGGCTCGGCGCGGGTGGCCAGTTCGGTGGGCGGGCGACCCATCACCGCGATGTCGACCTCGTTGCCGTGCAGCATTTTCACCAGCTGCTCGCGGTTGCCGACCGCCAGGCGGATTTCGATGCCTTCGTGTTCCCGCTGGAAATCGGCCAGCAGCCGCGGCAAAAAGTACTTGGCGGTGCTGACCATGCCGATGGTCAGGGTGCCCACTTCCAGGCGCTGCAGGCGTGCGGCGGCGTCTTCGGCGTCTTTCAGGGTGGCGATGACTTTGCGCGCATAGACCAGCATGTATTCGCCGGCCGTGGTCAGCGACACCTGGCGCCCGCTGCGCTCGAACAGGGGCATGCCCACATGGCCTTCCAGCTCCTTGACCTGCATGGTCACGGCCGGTGGCGAGAGGTGCAACACCTCGGCGGCACGGGCAAAACTGAGGTGTTTGGCGACCTCGGTGAAAACCCTGAGTTGGCGGATGGTGGCGTTCTTCATTAAGTAAAACCTTAATTGAAAATCAAACATATCGTGAATTTACCTTATTTAAGTGATTCCTTATAGTGATCTTCAGCCCTCTTTCTGAGGCGGCTGCGCATCACAGGAACCCGCATGTTGAAGGCGCTGATTTTTGATGTCGATGGCACGCTGGCCGACACCGAGGCCGCGCACCTGCGTGCGTTCAACCAGGCATTTGAGCAGGAGGGCATGGACTGGCACTGGACCTTGGCGCAATACACCGAGCTGCTGGCGATCTCCGGCGGCAAGGAGCGCATGTTGCACCACTGGCGCCAGGTGAACCCCGAGTCTGACCGAGGTGGAGGTGGGCGCTGTGCAGGCCACCATCGACCGGCTGCACGAGGTCAAGACCGCGTTCTACGAGGCCGCCAGTCAACCAGGGCGCTGTGGCATTTCGGCCCGGGGTGCTGGCTCTGATGGAAGAGGCCCGTGCCGCGGGCCTGAAGCTGGCCATCGCCACCACCACCTCGCCGGCCAACATCGCCGCACTGCTGCGCAGTGCCCTGGGGGCCGACTGGCGCGCCATGTTCGCGGCCGTGGGCGATGCGGGCAACGCGCCGATCAAAAAACCCGCATCCGCAGGTGTACCTCAAGGTGCTGGCCGACATGGCTCTGCCGGCCAGCGACTGCATGGCCTTTGAAGACTCTTCCAACGGCCTGCAGGCGGCGCGCGCCGCGCGGCTTGCCACCGTGATCACCCCCAACGCGTTCACCGCCCACCACGATTTCACCGGCGCGCTGCGCGTGCGTGCCCGACCTCTCGGCGCGTGAAGCTCGCGCAGCTGCGCGAGTGGTACGCCGCTGTTCAACACTTGAAAGCCACCCCCATGATCCGCCTTGCCCCCTCCATCCTGTCAGCCGACTTTGCCCGCCTGGGCGAAGAGGTGCGCGCCATCGAAACCGCCGGTGCCGACCTGGTGCACTTTGACGTGATGGACAACCATTACGTGCCCAACCTCACCATCGGGCCGCTGGTGTGTGAAGCCATTCGCCCCCACGTGCAGATCCCGATCGATGTGCACCTGATGGTCGAGCCGGTGGACGCGCTGATTCCGCTGTTTGCCAAAGCCGGCGCCAACCTCATCAGCTTCCACCCGGAAGCCAGCCGCCATGTGGACCGCACCCTGCAGCTCATCCGCGACCACGGCTGCAAGGCGGGCCTGGCGCTCAACCCGGCCACGCCGCTGGAGTGGCTGGACCATGTGATGGACCGGCTCGATCTGGTCTTGCTCATGAGCGTGAACCCGGGCTTCGGCGGCCAGGCCTTCATTCCCTCCACCCTGCCCAAGCTGCAGGCCGCTCGCCAGCGCATCGATGCCCACATGGCCGCAGGCGGCCAGCCGATCTGGCTGGAGGTGGACGGCGGCGTGAAGCTCGACAACATCGCCCAGATCGTTGCCGCTGGTGCCGACACGCTGGTGGCAGGCAGCGCCGTGTTCGGTGCGCCCGACAACGATGGCGGCTACCGCGGCGTGCTGCAGCAATTGCGCAAAAACGGCGAAGCCCGCTGAACGCGCCGCATCCATCTTCAGAAACCGAAAGTCCGCCATGCCCACCCGCCGCCGCTTCACCCTGACCCAATACCTGATCGAACAACGCCGCCGCTTCCCGTCGGCCAGTGGCGACTTCAATGCCCTGTTGCTCGACGTGGCGCTGGCCTGCAAAGCCATCGCGCGCTCGGTGGCCTTTGGTGAGCTCAGCGGCATGCCCGGCAGCGAAATGCTGGAAGTGAGCACCGAGGTCAACGTGCAGGGCGAAGAGCAGAAGCGCCTCGATGTCATCAGCAACATCTACTTCACCGAAATGACCGAGTGGGGCGGCCACCTCGCCGGCATGGCCTCTGAAGAAATGGACGAGCCGTACCAGATTCCCAAGACCATGCAGCGCGGCAAATACCTGCTGGTGTTCGATCCGCTCGACGGGTCGAGCAACATCGATGTGAACGTCACCGTGGGCAGCATCTTCAGCATCCTGCGCGCGCCGCAAGACGTGATCGACAGCGGGCGCGATGTGGTCGAGGCCGATTTCCTGCAGCCCGGCACGCAGCAAATGGCCGCTGGCTATGCGCTTTATGGGCCCACCACCATGATGGTGCTCACCGTGGGCAACGGCGTGGCCGGCTTCACGCTGGATCCCAATCTGGGTCAGTTCATGCTGACGCACCCCAACATGAAGGTGCCCGAAGACACCCACGAGTTCGCCATCAACGCCTCCAACAGCCGCTTCTGGGAAGCGCCCGTGAAGCGCTACGTGGACGAATGCCTGGCTGGCAAAACCGGTCCGCGCGGCAAGGATTTCAACATGCGCTGGATCGCATCCATGGTGGCCGAAGCCCACCGCATTCTGATGCGTGGCGGCGTGTTCATGTACCCGCGCGACACCAAAGACGCCAGCAAGCCAGGCCGCCTGCGCCTGCTCTACGAAGCCAACCCGGTGGGCATGATCATCGAACAGGCCGGTGGCCGCGCCAGCACCGGTCGCGAACCCATGCTGTCGGTGCAGCCCACCGCTTTGCACCAGCGCATCGGCCTGGTGTTTGGTTCCAAAAATGAAGTCGAGCGCATCGAGCGCTACCACGCCGAGCCCGCGGACTACAAAGAAACCAACCCGCTGTTTGCCGAGCGATCGTTGTTCAGGGATTGATTGACCACCCTCCGCGCTTCGCGTCACCCCTCAAGGGGCGGCACTGGCGGTCCGGCAGAGCCGGTTCCGCAGAGCCCTCGGTTTGCAAACCTTGCCCTCGAATTGATTTTGTTTTTTGGAGACCTTCATGTCCGAACGCCACCCCATCATCGCCATCACCGGTTCCAGCGGCGCTGGCACCTCCACCGTGACGCGCACATTCCAGAACATCTTCCGGCGCGAGAACGTGACGGCCGCCATCATCGAAGGCGACAGCTACCACCGCTACGACCGCAAGGAAATGAAGGTCAAGGCGGCCGAAGCGGAAAAGGCTGGCAACAACAACTTCAGCCATTTTGGCGCCAACGCCAACCTGTTTGGTGAAATCGAAAGCCTGTTCAAGACCTACAGCGAAACCGGCGAAGGCAAGAGCCGCAAGTATCTGCACAACGCCGAAGAAGCCGCGCCCTACAAGCAAGACCCCGGCACCTTCACGCCCTGGGAGCCGCTGCCAGAGAAGACCGACATGCTGTTTTACGAAGGCCTGCACGGCGCCGTGGTCACCGACGAGCTCAACATCGCGCAGTACCCCGACCTGCTGATCGGCGTGGTGCCGGTGATCAACCTGGAGTGGATCCAGAAACTCTAGCGCGACAAGAACATGCGCGGCTACAGCGCCGACGCGGTGACCGACACCATCCTGCGCCGCATGCCCGACTACGTGAACTACATCACCCCGCAGTTCCAGCACACCCATGTGAACTTCCAGCGCGTGCCGATTGTGGACACCTCCAACCCGTTCATGGCGCGCGATGTGCCCACGGCCGACGAGAGCATGGTGGTGATCCGTTTTGCCAAGCCCAAGGGCATCGATTTCGCCTACCTGCTCAGCATGATCAACGGCTCCATGATGAGCCGCGCCAACACCATCGTGGTGCCTGGCGGCAAGATGGAACTGGCGATGCAGCTGATCTTCACGCCGTTCATCTGGCGAATGGTGGAGCGGAAGAAGAACGCAGGATCCCCCCCGCGCCGCGCCTGCGGCGCGTCACCCCCCACTGGGGGGCAACGCTGGCGGACTGGCGAAGCCAGATCCGCTGCGTTCTGGTTGACTGCCTCTTCGCTGTTCGCCGGCTGCAGTCCATCTCGATCTTGTTAGGAATATCTCATGAACAACCCTTCCCCTGAACTCGCTCGCCAGATGGCGAATGCCATTCGCATGCTGGCTGTGGACGCTGTGGAAAAAGCCAAGTCGGGCCATCCTGGCGCGCCCATGGGCATGGCGGACATTGCCGAGGTGTTGTGGAACCGGCATCTGAAGCACAACCCGGCGAACCCGCATTGGCCAGACCGCGACCGCTTCGTGCTGTCCAACGGCCATGGCTCCATGCTGATCTATGCGCTTGCTGCACCTGACCGGTTACGACCTGCCGATGGAAGAGCTGAAGAACTTCCGCCAGCTGCACAGCAAGACCGCCGGGCACCCCGAGGTGGGCATCACGCCTGGCGTGGAAACCACCACCGGCCCGTTGGGGCAGGGCATCACCAACGCCGTGGGCATGGCGCTGGCCGAGAAGCTGCTGGCGCAGGAGTTCAACCGAGATGAACACACCGATCGTCGATCACTTCACCTATGCCTTCCTGGGCGATGGTTGCCTGATGGAAGGCATCAGCCACGAAGCCTGTTCGCTCGCCGGCACCCTGCGCCTGTCCAAGCTGGTGGCGTTTTACGACGACAACGGCATCTCCATCGACGGCCACGTCGAAGGCTGGTTCACCGACGACACGCCCAAGCGCTTCGAGGCCTATGGCTGGCACGTGATTCCCAATGTGGACGGACACGACCCCGATCGCGATCGAAGCGGCGCTGGTGGAGGCCAAGAAGCAAGGCGCTCTCGCCAATGGCAAGCCCACCCTGATCTGCTGCAAGACCGTGATCGGCATGGGCTCGCCCAACAAGGCCGGCACGCACGATGTGCACGGCGCCGCGCTGGGCGCTGCCGAAGTGCAGGCCACGCGCGATGCGCTGGGCTGGACGGCCGCTCCCTTCGAGATTCCCGAGCCGACGTGGCCCAGGCCTGGAAAGCGGTGGACCGGGGCAGCCGCCGCCGAGGCCGCATGGCGCCAGCGCTTCGAAGCCTTTCGCGCGCAGTACCCGCAAGACGCGGCCGAGTTCGAGCGCCGCATGGCGGGTGACTTGTCGGCCGACTTTTCGGACCGCTTGCCCGCCATCTTCAGCGCCATCTCAGACAAGCCCGATGCCATCGCCACCCGCAAAGCCAGCCAGAATGCGCTCGACGCACTGGCGCCGTTGCTGCCCGAGTTCTTTCGGCGGCAGTGCCGACCTGACCGGCTCCAACCTCACCAACTTCAAGGGCTGCGTGAAAGCGGGTCGCGACGCCTGGGGCAACCACATGAGCTACGGCGTGCGCGAGTTCGGCATGGCCGCGATCATGAACGGCATCGCGCTGCACGGCGGCTACATCCCCTACGGCGGCACCTTCCTCACCTTCAGCGACTACAGCCGCAACGCCATCCGCATGGCCGCGCTGATGAAGCAGCGCGTGATCCATGTGTTCACCCACGACTCCATCGGCCTGGGCGAAGACGGCCCCACCCACCAGTCGGTGGAGCACGTGCCCAGCCTGCGCATCATTCCGGGGCTGGATGTGTGGCGCCCGGCCGATGGTCTGGAGACCGCCGTGGCCTGGGTGTGCGCGATCGAGCGCCGCGATGGGCCGAGTGCCTTGTGTCTGTCGCGCCAGAACCTGCCCCGCGTGACCGAGCACATCACGGCGGGCCAGATCCGCAAGGGTGGCTACATCCTGTCGGACATGGAAAAGCCCCAGGCCGTCATCGTGGCCACCGGCTCGGAAATCGAAATCGCACTTGGCCGCGCAGAAGGCGCTGGCCGCCGAGGGCGTGCGCACCCGTGTGGTGTCCATGCCGTGCAGCAATGTGTTCGACCGGCAGCCCGAGCGCCTGGCAAGAAGCAGGTGTTGCCCCTTGCCTTGCCCACCGTGGCGGTGGAAGCGGCGCACCCCGACTTCTGGCGCAAGTACGTGGGCCGCACCGGCGCGGTGATGGGCATCGCCAGCTTCTGGCGAATCGGCACCGGCCAAAGACCTGTATGCCCACTTTGGCATCACCGCCGCGAAGGTGGTCGAAGCCGTGAAAGGCCAACTGGCATGAGCTTCCCGTTCGACCTGATCCTGTTCGATCTGGACGGCACGCTGATCGAGACCGCGCCCGAGATCGCCGACGCGGTCAACGACACGCTGTCCGAATGCGGTCGCACTGGCGTGAGCCAGCAACAGGTGAACGACTGGATCGGCCATGGCACGCGCGAACTGCTCATTCAGGCGCTGGCGTTCACCGATGAATTGAGTGCCAACGAAGTGCGCCACAGCAATTCGTTTCCAGCCATCGAAGCCGTCTTCACCCGCCACTACCAGCGCCGTTGCGGCACGCGCAGCCACCTGTACCCCCATGTGCGCGAGGCCCTGACGGCGTTGCGCGCGGCCGGTGTGAAGCTGGTGGTGATGACCAACAAGGAAGGGCGCTACACCCAGACCGTGCTGGATGCGCACCAGATGGCGCCGTTGTTTGACCGCGTGATCAGCGGTGACACCTTTCCCGTCAAGAAGCCCAACCCGATGGGCATCGCCGAGTGCCTGACGCAGTTTGGTGTCACGCGCGAGCGCACGCCTGTTTGTCGGCGACTCCTCCATCGATGTGGCCACGGCGCGCGCCGGTGGCATCGCCGTCTGGGCCATGCCCTATGGCTACAACATGGGCGAGCCCATCGAGGCTTGCCAGCCCGGACCGCGTGATTCCTGATTTTTCGGCGTTGACCACCCTGTTGACCGGCTGACACGCCACGGCCGGTCACAGAACGCCATTCTTTTATTTGCCATCCCAGAGGAAGACAGTCATGACCATCAAGATCGGTATCAACGGCTTCGGCCGCATCGGGCGCAACGTGTTGCGCAGCGCGATTCAGAACTTCTCTGACATCGAAGTCGTCGCCATCAACGACCTGCTCGAGCCCGACTACCTGGCCTACATGCTCCAGTACGACTCGGTGCACGGCCGCTTCAAGGGCGATGTGAAGGTCGAGGGCGGCAACATCGTCGTCAACGGCAAGACCATCCGCCTGACGCAAGAGCGCGACCCGGCCAACCTGAAGTGGAACGAAGTCGGTGCCGACATCGTCATCGAATCCACCGGCCTGTTCCTGACCAAAGAAACCTGCCAGAAGCACATCGACGCCGGCGCCAAGAAAGGTCATCCAGAGCGCGCCCTCCAAAGACGACACCCCCATGTTCGTCTTCGGCGTGAACGACAAGACCTACGCTGGCCAGAGCCATCATCTCCAACGCTTCAGCTGCACCACCAACTGCCTGGCCCCCGTGGCCAAGGTGCTGAACGACAAGTGGGGCATCAAGCGCGGCCTGATGACCACGGTGCACGCAGCGACCGCCACGCAAAAGACCGTGGACGGCCCGAGCAACAAAGACTGGCGCGGCGGCCGCGGCATCCTGGAAAACATCATCCCGTCGAGCACCGGCGCGGCCAAGGCCGTGGGCGTGGTGATTCCCGAGCTGAACAAGAAGCTCACCGGCATGTCGCTTCCGCGTGCCCACCTCCGACGTGTCGGTGGTGGACCTGGTGGTTGAGCTCGACAAGGCCGCCAGCTACGAAGAGATCTGCGCCGAGATGAAGGCGCAAAGCGAAGGCGCGCTCAAAGGCGTGCTGGGCTTACACGACCGACAAGGTCGTGGCCACCGACTTCCGCGGCGAGACCTGCACCAGCGTGTTCGACGCCGACGCCGGCATCGCGCTGGACGGCACCTTCGTGAAGGTGGTCGCCTGGTACGACAACGAGTGGGGTTACTCGAACAAGTGCCTGGAGATGGTTCGCGTGGTCGCAGGCCAGTGAGGTGATCGGTATGAAATTCCTCCGATTCAGCGACGTGTGTGCCAGCGGCTTTGCCCGCGACAAGCGCGTGTTCATCCGCGCCGATCTCAACGTGCCGCAAGACGACGCCGGCAAGATCACCGAAGACACCCGCATCCGCGCCAGCATCCCCGCCATCCAGATGGCGCTGGACGCTGGCGCCGCCGTGATGGTGACCTCGCATCTGGGTCGCCCGACCGAGGGCGAATTCAAACCCGCCGACTCCCTGGCCCCGGTGGCCGCCCGCATGGGCCAGTTGATGGACCGCTACGATCCGCGTGGTCGCCAACTGGGTCGATGGCGAGTTCTCCGTGGCGCCCGGTGAAGTGGTGATGCTGGAAAACTGCCGCCTGAACAAGGGCGAGAAAAAGAACGCCCCGAACTGGCCAAGAAGCTCGGCGGCCTGTGCGACATCTTTGTGCACGACGCCTTTGGCACCGCCCACCGCGCCGAAGGCACGACCTACGGCATCGCCGAAACCGCGCCCATCGCCTGCGCCGGCCCGCTGCTGGCCGCCGAAATGGACGCCATCGGCAAAGCCCTGGCCAACCCGAAGCGCCCGCTGATCGCCATCGTGGCCGGCTGCAAAGTCAGCACCAAGCTCACCATCCTGCAAGCCCTGGCCAAAAACGTCGACGGCCTGATCGTCGGCGGCGGCATCGCCAACACCTTCATGCTCGCCGCCGGTCTGAAGATCGGCAAAAGCCTGGCCGAGCCCGATTTGATCGGCGAAGCCAAAGCCGTGATCGACGCCATGCAGGCGCGCGGCGCGGCCGTGCCGATCCCGACCGACGTGGTGTGCGCCAAAGAATTCAGCCCCACGGCCAAGGCCACCGTCAAGAAAGCCACCGAAGTGGAAGACGACGACCTGATCCTGGACATCGGCCCGGAGACCGCCGCCACCCTGGCCGCCCAACTGAAGCAAGCCGGCACCATCGTCTGGAACGGCCCGGTGGGCGTGTTCGAGTTCGAAGCGTTCGAGAACGGCACCAAAGAAATCGCCAAGGCGATTGCCGAATCCAGCGCCTTCAGCATCGCCGGCGGTGGCGACACCCTGGCGGCCATTGCCAAGTACGGCATCGAGAAAGCAGGTGGGCTACATCTCCACCGGCGGCGGCGCTTTCCTGGAAGTGCTGGAGGGCAAGACCTTGCCGGCGTTTGAGGTGTTGGCGCGGCGATCAGAAATGCCCTGAATATTTTCCGTTTCACTCTTTTCTTAGGAACCCACCATGGCACTCATCACCCTTCGCCAATTGCTCGATCACGCCGCCGAACACGGCTATGGCCTGCCCGGCCTTCAACGTCAACAACATGGAGCAGGTGCAGGCCATCATGCAGGCGGCCGATGCCGTCAACAGCCCGGTGATCCTGCAGGGCTCTGCTGGTGCGCGCTCGTACGCGGGCGAGCCGTTTCTGCGCCACCTGATCTCCGCCGCCATCGAGATGTACCCGCACATCCCGGTGTGCATGCACCAGGACCACGGCGCAGCGCCAGCGATCTGTGCGCGCTCCATCCAGTCGGGTTTCAGCTCGGTGATGATGGACGGCAGCTTGCTGGCCGACGGCAAGACGCCGGCCAGCTACGAGTACAACGTGGCGACCACGCGCGCAAGTGGTGGATTTCGCCCACGCCTGCGGCGTGTCGGTCGAAGGTGAGCTCGGGTTGCCTGGGCTCGCTTGGAAACCGGCAAGGCCGGCGAAGAAGACGGCCACGGCGCCGAAGGTGAGCTGGACCATTCCGTCCTTGCTGACCGACCCCGACGAAGCCGCCGACTTTGTGAGCAAGACCCAGGTGGACGCGCTGGCCATCGCCATCGGCACCAGCCACGGCGCCTACAAGTTCAGCAGCAAGCCCAGCGGCAAGGTGCTGCGCATCGACCGCGTGAAAGAAATTCACCAGCGCATTCCCAATGTGCACCTGGTGATGCACGGCTCCAGCAGCGTGCCCGAAGACTGGCTGGCCATCATCAACCAGTACGGCGGCGACATGGGCCAGACCTACGGCGTGCCGGTGGAAGAGATCGTGGAAGGCATCAAGAACGGCGTGCGCAAGGTCAACATCGACACCGATCTGCGCATGGCCAGCACAGGTGCGATCCGCAAGCATCTGGCCGAAGAGCGCAAGAACTTCGATCCGCGCAAGTTCTACAAGGAAGCGACCAAGGCGATGCAGGCGATCTGTGCTGCGCGCTATGAGGCCTTTGGTGCAGCCGGTATGGCGTCAAAGATCACGCAGGTGCACAGCCTGGAGACCATGCAGAAACGGTACGACAAGGGTGAGCTGGTCGCGAAAGTGGCCTGATCGAAGAGCCGGTGGGGGACAGACCCTCCTGCGCGAAATGCCTCAGCCCCGAACGCCGCGGATCTGGCTCTGCCAGTCCGCCAGCGTTGCCCCCTAGGGGGTGATGCGCCGAGGGCGCGGCGCGCGGGAGCCTTATTTGCTGCTCACGTATTCCGCCACTGCCACCATCTCCAGCTCCGTCATCTTCTCCACCACCGCGTGCATCACCGCGTTGTCGTTGGTGCGTTCGCGCTTGTTGAAGATCTTGAGCTGGGTGTGGATGTAGCCGGGAATCTGGGAAGCCAGGCGGGGCAGGGTGGCGGTGCCCTGGGCGTCGGCGCCGTGGCAACTGGCGCAGGCCGGCACGCCGCTGAACTTGTTGCCGTTCTGGTAGATGTACTGGCCCATGGCGGCCAACTGAGGCTCCTTGGACGCGGTCGCCTGGGTGGGCATCTTCTCGTAGTACTGTCCCAGCGCCAGCATTTCATCGGGTGTCAGCTTGGCCACCATGTCGGCCATGGTGGTGCTCTTGCGCTGTCCGCTCTTGAACGCTTCCAGCTGTTTGGCGATGTACTCGGCATGCTGGCCGGCCAGGCGCGGAAAGATTTCGCTGGTGGATTCGCCCTTGCGCCCCGTGGCACAGGAAGCACGAACCACCGGCGATCTTCTTGGCCCGTGCCTCGTCGGCCTGGGCCCACGTAGCCGAGCCGGTCGATCAGCATCAGAGTGGCCGCCGCGACAGCGCGCCATGCAGTCAGAGACAGTCATGAGATGGTTCTCAAGTTCAGATAGATCGGCTAGCACCCCGGCGCGCGATGTCTTTCGCCAGCGGCAGCCGCGGAACCGGCTTTGCCGGGCCGCAGGCTGCGCCCCCTTGAGGGGGTGACGCGCGAAGCGCGGCGCAGGGGTGGGCCTGTTCAGGCCAGCGTATCCGCCCAGATGTTGCGGGCCCAGGCCAGTGCGTAGCGGCTTTCCAGTTCGCTGGCCGCCGTGGAAATGCCACCCGAGCCGGCACGCTCAGCATGGTCTTCTTCTCGGCGTCGTAGCGGTGCACGCTGGCCACATGCACGGCCTCGTCTGCGGCGACGAAGCTGTAGCAGGTGTTGGCGTAGATGGGCATGCCGGGCACTTCCTTGCCTTGCAGCAGCGACACCACGGCCGCCGCACAGGTTTTGCCGTGCTGGTTGGCCATGTGGCCCGACTTGGGCATGGCCGGGCGCACCCTGGATCGAGTCGCCCAGCACATGCACGTTCTTCGCGGCCTTGGATTCGAAGCTCAGGAAGTCGACTTCGCACCAGCGGTTGTTGGCGGTGGCCAGGCCCGACTTGAGCGCGATGTCGCCAGCGCGCATGTTGGGGATCACGTTGAGCACATCGGCCTTGAAGTCGTCGTTGAACTCGAACTTCATGGTCTTGGTGGCTGCGTCAACATCGACCACCTGGTGCTTGGGCCGGTACTCGATCATGCCGTTGTAGTGCTCTTCCCAGGCCTTCATGAACAGGCCCTTCTTCGACTGGATGTCGTCGTTGGCGTCGAAGATCACCACCTTGCTCTTGGGCTTGGCGGTCTTGAAGTAGCTGGCGATCATGCAGGCGCGCTCGTAGGGGCCGGGCGGGCAGCGGAACGGCGCCAGCGGGATGGACAGGGCGTACACGCCGCCGTCGGGCATGGCTTCGAGCTGTTTGCGCAGTGCCACGGTCTGCGGGCCTGCTTTCCAGGCGTGGAGCACGGCTTCTTTCGCACCGGGCTTGGCCATGCCGGGCAGGGTTTCGTACATGAAGTCCACGCCGGGCGACACGATCAGGCGGTCGTAGGGCAGTTCGCCGCCGCTGGCCAGTTTCACCGTGCGTTTGTCGGTGTCGATGCTGGCCACCATGTCGCGCACCAGCTTCACGCCGTGGCGCTTTTCCAGGTTGTCGTAAGGCGTGGTGATGTCGGCCATGGTCTTGTGGCCGCCGAGCACCAGGTTGGAAATCGGGCAGGAAATGAACTGGGCGTTGGGCTCGACCAGGGTGACCTGGATCGACCCCTCAGAGAACAGGCGCACGTATTTGGCCGCGGTGGCGCCGGCATAACCGCCACCGATCACCACCACCTTGGCGCCACCGCCACCGGCGGTGGAGGCGCAACCCGAGGCCAGACCCAAACCGGCGACCGCCGAGCCGGCGCCCACACTTTGTACAAATTGACGACGTTTCATGGTGGGTCTCCCTTATTTCTTCTGGGCAGCGAAGTAGGCGGCCAGCTGCGCGAGCTGCTCGTCGGTGTATCCCTTGGAGAGCTGGTGCATCAGGGTGGCCGGCTTGCGGCCCGACTTGAAGTCCATCAGCTTTTGCAGCAACTCGTCCTTGTCCTTGCCCGCCAGCGATTCGTTGCCGGCTTCGGCCTTGCCATTGGTGCCGTGGCAGTTGGCACAGGCGGCCGCCCACACCTTGATCTGGTTCACTTGGGCTTGCGCCCCCCAGGCCGTCAGGCACAGGGTGCCTACAGCCAGCCATTGTTTGAGTTTCATTGGTGTTGCCTCCGGAGTGATGCGGGTCGGGAAGAGGTCTAAATGTCGCCGATCGGCCCGGTGGAACCTGGCTGGTTTTGTCCGCTATATCGTTAGTTACGCATATTTAGATGATTCATGCTAGCACCGCTGCTCGGCGGGTCCGAGCCGTGAAAACCCTAGCGTCGGGCTGGACGAAGCCCTGCGCTGAGCAGGGGATCGACACCGGCGCTCGTCAGAAAGCTGTCGGATACGGGTTTACACTAATCTATATATAGGCAATCAATCATATAGTTGATTCAAGTCAAATCGGTACCACACCTGAAATCGATCACGGAGACAAGCAGTGGATGACATGCACGAGGTATTTGAGTCGGTTGCACGCTACTTCAGCGTGCTCGGCGAGCCGACGCGCCTGCGCATCCTCCATGCCCTGTGCCAGGAAGAAAAGTGTGTGAACGAAATCATCAAGGTGACGGGCCTGGCTCAGGCCAATGCCTCGCGCCACCTGGGCCTGATGTACCAGGCCGGCATGTTGTCGCGGCGCCGTGAAGGCACGCAGGTGATCTACAAGGTGGCCGACCCGCTGTATGTCGAGCTGTGCCGCACCGTGTCCGTCCAGGTGATCGGCCGCTCGGAGAGCGCCTTCGCGCCCCGACCCGGTGCAGACTCCCTGCCGTTCGCCGACGGCATGACGCCGCGTGCGAGCCGGCTCGCCACGCTACCCAACCCCAACCCCTGCCAACCTGAAGGAAGAAGCAAGTGTCTAAAGACCTGAGCGACGTGATCGGGCGCGTCTTGCCCGCGCCCGAGAATTTTCTAAGTCCCGACAAGCTGGAAACCGCCCGCAAGGCGCGCCGCCGCTTCATGGGCAGTGCCCTGGCCATGGGCGCTGGCGTGGCCGCCACCGCCTCAGCAGGCCGTGCCCTGGCCGCCGATGGCGAAGACGCCATTCTCAAGCTGCCCGAGCACACCACGGGTCTGGGTCAGCCGGTGGTCACCGACGGCTACGGCAAGCCCAGCAAATGGGAAGCCAACCTGCAGCGCCGCCAGAGCCCGGGTCTGACCCGCGTGGACCAGGCGTCGGTCAGCTTCACGCCACTGCAAGGCCTGTTCGGCATCATCACGCCCAGCGGCCTGCATTTCGAGCGCCACCACCAGGGCTGGTGGGACATCGATCCCTCCAAACACCGCCTGATGGTCAACGGCCTGGTCAAGCGCCAGCGCGTGTTCACCATGGACGATCTGATGCGCCTGCCCAGCGTTTCGCGCATCCACTTCATCGAGTGCGGTGCCAACTGGCGCAACCGAATGGGGCAATGTGGCGGTGCCCACCGTGCAGTACACCCACGGCATGGTGAGCTGCTCCGAATTCACCGGCGTCTTGCTGTCGACCCTGCTGGAGATGTGCGGCTACGACAAAAAGGCCGGCAAAGTATGTGCTGGCCGAGGGTGCCGATGGCTCCTCCATGACCCGCACCATCGACATCGAGCGCGCCATGGACGACTGCATCGTCGCCTGGGCCATGAACGGTGAAATGCTGCGCCCTGAAAACGGCTATCCGCTGCGCCTGGTGGTGCCGGGCATCCAGGGTGTGAGCTGGGTCAAATACCTGCGCCGCATCGAAGTGGGCGATCAGAAGTACGCCACCAAAGACGAGGCGGTGCACTACATCGACCAGATGCCCGACGGTTCGCACCGCCAGTACACCGGCATCCAGGAATGCAAGAGCGTGATCACCACGCCTTCGGCCGGACAGACCCTGCTCGACAAGGGCTACTACAACGTGACCGGCCTGGCCTGGTCGGGCCGTGGCTCCATCAAGCGTGTGGATGTGAGCGTGGACGGCGGTCGCAACTGGCGCACCGCCCGGCTCGAAGGCCCGATCTTGCCCAAGGCGTTCACCCGCTTCAACATCGACTGGGTGTGGGACGGCAAGCCCGCCATCCTGCAGGCCCGTGCCATCGACAGCACCGGCTATGTGCAGCCCAAGATCAACCAGTTGCGCGCCGTTCGCGGCACGCGCTCGGTGTACCACCAGAACGCCATCCAGAGCTGGCTGGTGTCTGAAAACGGTGAAGTCTCGAACGTGCAGGTGTATTGATGAAAACTCCATTCCAACAAACCACAAAAGCCGTTCGTCCTGTCCGCTGCCTCGCGTTGCTGGGCGCTCTGGCTGGGCCGCATGCCGCCGATCCTGCCTGGCACAACCTGGGCCGTGATGCCACGCCCGCCGAGGTCAAGGCCTGGGACATCGATGTGCGCCCCGATTTCAAGGGTCTGCCCGAAGGGCTCTGGCTCGGTGAACATGGGCACCAATGTCTGGGAAGACAAATGCGCCTCCTGTCACGGCATCTTTGGTGAGTCCAACGAAGTGTTCACGCCCATCATCGGTGGCACCACCGCCGACGACATCAAGACCGGTCGCGTGAAAGGTCTGGAAGAGGGCAAGAGCATCGTGCCCCAGAAGACCACGATCATGAAGGTGGCGACGCTCTCCACGCTGTGGGACTACATCAACCGCGCCATGCCCTGGAACGCGCCCAAGACGCTCACGACCGATGAGGTTTACGGCGTGACCGCCTACCTGCTGAACCTGGCCTCCATCGTGCCTGCCGACTTCACGTCTGAGCGACAAGAACATCGCCGAAGTGCAGCAGCGCATGCCCAACCGCAACGGCATGGTGTTCTACGAACCGTTGTGGAAAGTCAATGGCAAGGGCGACGTGAAGAACGTGGCCTGCATGAAGAACTGCGAAGTGGATCCCACGGTGCATTCTTCGTTGCCGGCCTTTGCCCGCGATGCCCACGGCAACGTCGCCGAGCAAAACCGCCTGATCGGCCCGGTGCGCGGTGCCGACACCACGCAGCCGCCCCCCAAGGGCCCCGTCGGGCTCCGTGCCCGCGCCCAAGGCCGTGCTGGCCGCGGCACCTCGGCAGCAGAAGGCGCCGATGTCAAGGCCTTGCTCGCCACCAACGCCTGCACCGCCTGCCACGGCGTGAAGAACAAGATCGTTGGCCCGGGCTTCAACGAAATCGTGGCCAAGCACAAAGGCAAAGCCGACCTCGAGGCCTACCTGGTGGGCAAGATCAAGGCCGGTGGCTCCGGTGTGTATGGGGCCGTGCCCATGCCGGCGCAGCCCCAGCTCAAAGACGAGGACGCCAAAGCCATTGCCCAGTGGATCGCATCGGGTGCGCCCTGAAGCGTGCGTGAACTGGGCATGAAATACCAGCTTTGTGCTTATTCATTGATATCGGCAATTGCTCGTTAACCCCATACGTTTTTACCCAAGGAGCTTCTAAGCTATGAACATGTATTTGAAACAGATCGTGCTGGCGACTTCGGCGCTGCTGGCCTCTTCGGGCGCCTTCGCGCTGGATGCCGCTGCGGCCAAGGCGCTGGCGTCCAAAAGCGCCTGCCTGGCTTGCCATGCTGTCGACAAGAAACTGGTTGGCCCCGCCTACAAGGATGTGGCCGCCAAGCACCAAGGGCCAGGCCGATGCGGTGGAAAAAGTGGCCGCACGCATCAAGTCGGGTGGCTCTGGCATGTACGGCCCCGTGCCCATGCCGCCGCAGCCCAGCCTGAAAGACGACGAGCTCAAACTGCTGGCCGCCTGGGTGCTCGCCGGTGCCCCTGACAAGTAAACTTCATTCAACGCAACAGCTTTCACTCACAAGGAGTTCGACATGAACAATTCCCGCCGCACCGCCATCAAGACCACGGGCGCTTTTGCCACCCTGGTGTCGCTGGGCATCGTCACCCAGAGCCAGGCACAAGCCGCCGTGGACCGCGCCAGCTTTCCAGGTCAAGACCCTGGACGATGCGCTCAAGGCCATTGGTGGCACCCCCGCCACCAGCGACCAGGTCGCCGTGGTGTCTCCCGACATCGCTGAAAACGGTGCCGTGGTGCCCGTGGGCTGCACCTCCAAGCTGCCCAACACCACCGACATCTACCTGATCGTCGAGAAGAACCCCACGCCCATGTCGTGCGCCTTCATGATCCCCGCCGGTACCGCTGCCGACGTGCAAACCCGTCTGAAAATGGGCCAGAGCACCAACGTGGTTGCCGTGGTCAAGGCCGACGGCAAGCTGTTCTCGGCCGTCAAGGAAACCAAGGTCACCCTGGGTGGTTGCGGCGGCTGATCGCCCGTCCCAACACCTCCAGCGTTTCCCATTCAATTTCATTTATCTAGATTCAGGAGTCCATCATGGCTGATCCGATGCGCATCCGCGCCGCTCTCGCAGGCGACGAAACCACTGTCCGCGTGCTCATGTCCCACGTCATGGAGCCCGGCACCCGCAAAGACGCTTCCGGCGCGCTCATTCCCGCCCACTTCATTCAGGACGTGGAAGCCACCCACAACGGCAAGTCCGTGCTCAAGGCCATGTTCAGCGGCTCCGTGTCGCAGAACCCGTTCCTGTCCTTCAAGTTCAAGGGCGCGGCCAAAGGCGACAAAGTGACCGTGAAGTGGAGCGACAACAAGGGCGACTCACGCTCCGACGAAGCCACCATCGCCTGACCGGGCGCAGGTGCAAACGGCCAGCCACTCTTGTTGCTGGCCGTTTTTGATTTTTCACTGCGACAAATAACAGGAGACCTCCAGATGAAAACCACGATGGCCATGCGCCAGATTTTTGTGGCTGCCGCCCTGACCGCAGGGGTCAGCGCAGCCAGTGCTCAAGACGCGTCCGCTGACGCCATCGCGAAATACCGCGAAATGCTGCAAGACGGCAACCCGGCCGAACTGTTTGAAATGAAGGGCGAAGAGCTCTGGAAAACCAAACGCGGTCCCGAAGAACGCCACGCTTGAGCAATGTGATCTGGGCAAGGGTCCGGGCGTCATCAAGGGGGCATTTGTTGAACTGCCCAAGTACTTTGCCGATACCGGTCGCATCCAGGATCTGGAAATGCGCCTGATCACCTGCATGGAAACCCTTCAGGGTTTCAAGGCCGACGACCTGGTGAAAGAGTCTTACGGCAAAGGCGAAAGCAAAAACATGGTGGCCTTGACCACCTACATCGCCACCGCGTCCAAGGGCATGCAAATTCAATCTGCCGCAGGCGCACGAACAAGAAAAGAACATGTATGAAGTGGGCAAGCGCCTGTTCTTCATGCGCGGCGGCCCGCACGATTTTTCTTGCGCCACCTGCCACGGTCAAGACGACACGCGCATCCGTCTGCAAGATCTGCCCAACCTGACCAAGAATCCCGGTGATGGCGTTGGCTTTGCCGCCTGGCCTGCCTACCGCGTGTCCAACGCCCAGCTGTGGACCATGCAGAAGCGCCTGAACGATTGCTACCGCCAGCAGCGCTTCCCTGAGCCCAAGTTTGGCAGCGATGCCACCATGGCCCTGTCGATCTACATGGGTGTGAACTCCAAGGGATCCGAATCCGCCGTGCCCGCCATCAAGCGCTGAACAGGAGACAGCAACATGAAAAAAACCAACATTGCCTTGATCGCCCTCGCCGCGACTGTGCTCGCCGCCTGCTCGGCTTCGTCCTCCGGTTCCAACTTCGATCAAGTGACCGCCGATGTCGTGAAGTCGTCGTTCCAGGCCAAAGGCATTGCCACGCTGGACCGCCTGAAACAGGACGAAGCCAACCGCCTGTGCAGTGAGGCCGACGTGGCCGGCAAGCCGCTGGACGAAAAAATGACCAAGGCGGTCGAAGCCGCCAGCATGAAGACCATCAAGATGGCCTGCTGACGGCAAATACCTCGGCGACTGGAAAGTCGGTGAGAAAGTGGCCCAAAGTGGCAAGGGCCTGAGCTGGAGCGACAAGGCCGACCGCGACAACGGCGGCAACTGCTACAACTGCCACCAGATCACCAAGGAAGAAATCTCCTTTGGCACGATTGGCCCCAGCCTCTACAACTACGGCAAGCTGCGCGGTGTCACCGACCCCAACAGCCCCGCCGGCATGGAAATCGTGAAGTACACCTGGGGCAAGATGTGGAACGCGCGCGCCACCAACGCCTGTTCCCTGATGCCCCGTTTTGGCCACAACGACATTCTGGACGAAGCAGCAGATCAAGGACGTGATGGCCTTGTTGCTGGATCCTGCTTCGCCTGTGAACAAGTGATGTCGTTGAGCCCGGTGCCGAAGCCTGGCTTCGTGCACGCGCAGGCAGGCCGTGAGGCGCTTGCCGTTGCGGGCTCAAAAAAATTTGGCGCAAATATCAGCAATCAATTGATAAGGAATGTTTATGAGCTTCAGTCGTCGTGAATTCATGCAGGTCCTGGCCGTGGCCAGCGCCGGTGGCATGGCCCTGGATCACAAAGATGTGCTGGCAGGCAAAGCCGGCTGCGGGGCAGGCCCTGTACGACTTGCCCAAGTTTGGCAACGTCAGCTTTCTGCACTTCACCGACTGCCACGCGCAGCTCATGCCGATCCACTTCCGCGAACCCAATGTGAACCTGGGCGTGGCCGAAGCGCTCGGCCGGCCGCCCCATCTGGTGGGCGAGCACCTGCTCAAGCATTTCAAGATCCGCCCTGGCACGCCCGAGGCCCACGCCTTCACCTACCTCAACTTCGAGAAGGCCGCCAAGACCTACGGCAAGGTCGGTGGTTTTGCCCACCTGGCCACGCTGGTCAAGCAGATGAAGGCCAGCCGCCCCTACGCCATGCTGCTCGACGGTGGCGACACCTGGCAGGGCAGTGCGACCGCGCTGTGGACCAATGGCCAGGACATGGTCGACGCCTGCAAGCTGCTGGGCGTCAACGCCATGAGCCCGCACTGGGAATTCACCCTGGGCGAAGAGCGCGTCAAGGAAATCATCGAGAAAGACTTCGGCGGCCAAGCTCGATTTCCTGGCGCAAAACGTCAAGACCAACGATTTCGGCGACCCGGTCTTCAAGCCCTACGTGATCAAGGAAATGAACGGCGTGCCCGTGGCCGTGATCGGCCAGGCCTTCCCCTACACCCCGATTGCCAACCCCAGCCACATGGTGCCCAACTGGAGCTTCGGCATCCAGGACGACAACATGCAGAAGATGGTCGACGAAGTGCGCGCCAAGGGCGCGCAGGCGGTGGTCGTGATCTCGCACAACGGCATGGACGTGGACATCAAGATGGCCTCCCGCGTGACCGGTATCGACGCCATTCTGGGCGGCCACACCCACGACGGCATGCCCGCTCCCATCGTCGTCAAAAATGCCAGCGGCCAGACCCTGGTGACCAACGCCGGCTCCAACAGCAAGTTTCTCGGCGTGCTCGACTTCGACGTGCGCGGCGGCAAGGTGCAAGACTTCCGCTACAAGCTGCTGCCCGTGTTCGCCAACCTGTTGCCGGCCGATGCCGAAATGCAGACCTACATCGCCAAGGTGCGTGCGCCCTACAAGGCCAAGCTCGACGAAACGCTCGCGATCTCCGAAGGACTGCTCTACCGCCGTGGCAACTTCAACGGCTCGTGGGACCAGCTCATCGTCGACGCGCTGATGGAAGTCAAGGGCGCCGACCTGGCCTTCTCGCCCGGCTTCCGCTGGGGCACCACCATCTTGCCGGGCCAGGCCATCACCCGCGAACTCATGATGGACCAGGTGGCGATCACCTATCCCTCCAGCACGCTGAACGAAATGTCGGGCGACACCATCAAGACCGTGCTGGAAGACGTCTGCGACAACCTCTTCAACCCCGATCCGTACTACCAGCAGGGTGGCGACATGGTGCGCGTCGGCGGGCTGGCCTACACCTGCGACCCCAAAGCCGATTCGGGCAAGCGCATCAGCAACATGATGCTCAAAGGCAAGGCCATTGAGGCCGACAAGACCTACAAGGTGGCCGGCTGGGCGCCAGTGGCCGAAGGTGCAACGGGTGAGCCGATCTGGGATGTGATGGAAGCCTATCTTCAAGAACCACAAAACCATCGCGCCGCGAACCATCAACACCCCCAAGCTGGTCGGCATGGCAGGCAACCCTGGCATGGCTGCGATGTAAAGGAAAACCCCTGCAAAGTGAGGCCCGGCAGGGCTTTGCTATGCTGCTTTCCATTTGACCACCGAGGATTTATCAATGATCAAGTACAGCAGGAATGCTGCTCGCCGTGCGTGCTCGTCGCGGGTTGCGCTCACCTCCAAGCCTTTCTGGGCCAAGCCCAACGTTTCGCGCCGACGACACCTACACCGAACTGTCCGAGTGCCGCTTCAAGGTGGGCGTGAGCAAGATCGATTCAGATGATCAGGAACTGCTGGTGGCCCACTGCATGCGCGGCAAGGGCTTCAGGCTGCTGGCCAATCAAGGTCTCGAATAGACCCCGTGCCATCGCATCAAAAGGCCTGACCGGTGACCTGGTCAGGCCTTTTTCTTTGTTCAGAAGCTCACGCTGCCACCACCGTGCCCTGGTGATAAACCATTTTCCAGCCAGTCTCGGTGCGCCGCCAAAGCGTTGCGCGGCGCGAAACGCGCGTGGGCTGGTGCAGGTTGTAGGTGAAGAGGTAAACGCCTTCAGCGATCGCCTGAACATGCGGTGCGCTGACCTCCCAGGCTTCATCGATCGGCTGGGCATACCGGTTTTCGAGCGCATCCAGCACAAATGCCCGGTCGTACCGTTTCCCTGATGCACCAACCTCCCAAAATTCGGGCGCCAGCAAACGTTCAAAGTAAGCCCTGGGTTGCCCGTCGTTGGCGGCATAGATCAGCGGCTCGAGCTGCTGCAACTCGTGCAACACGGATTCGAGGCCGTGATCGAGCGGCAGATCGGGTTCCATGCGGGGATTGAAGGCAGCAACAAAAAATGCGGCACATTGACCGCATTGACATCCATTGAAAATTTGGCGGAGACTGTGAGATTCGAACTCACGGACCCTTTCGAGTCGGCAGTTTTCAAGACTGCTGGTTTAAACCGCTCACCCAAGTCTCCGGGAGTGGTGACCCTGATTTTAGCCTGAGCAAAGCGGTGTCTTGGGATGCGTGGTCGCGCAGGCGCCGCAAAATCGAAGGTCCAGGCCCGACAATGCGGTCATGGCCTTTGAAATCACCTCCCAAGCTGTCAACGCCGTGCCTTTGCCTTCGGCCACCGTGATGGTGGTTCGCGAAGGCGTTGGCGCCCAAGGGCTGGAGGTGTTGATGATGCGCCGCCACGCCAATTCGGGTGTGCTGGGCGGGGCCCACGTGTTCCCGGGTGGCAAGGTGGACGCTGCCGATCAGGCCTCGGGCAATGCTTTGTGGGACCGCTCGGCTGCGGCATGTCGACAGGCCTTGAACGAGCCAGAACTTGCAGAGGCGCTGGCGCTGGGTTTGTATGCCGCTGCAGTGCGCGAAACCTTTGAGGAATGTGGCCTGGTGCTCGGCGCGCCTTCCAGCCTGCGGTCCGATGCGGTGGTGGCGATTCGGCACGCGATGGCGCAGGGGGCACACTTTGTTCAGGCCATGCAGTCGGTGGGCGAGCCCTGGGCTGCCTCGGCGCTGTTGCCTTGGTCGCGCTGGGTGACGCCGCGTGTGCCGTCGATGATGAGCAAGCGCTTTGACACTCGGTTCTTTCTGGCCGTGGCGCCAGCCGGTCAGCTCACGCAGCACTGTGAGCGCGAAGCCACAGAGGCGGTTTGGCTCACGCCGCAGGCGGCGTTGGAGCGTGCCTGGGCTGGCGAGATCGACCTGGCCCCGCCCCAGATCATGAGCCTGAGCCATCTGTCGTTTCTGGGGTCGGTGTCGGCGGCGCTGGATTGGGCGGCCAGGAACCCGCCCCCTTTGATCGAGCCAAGGCCATTCGACCTGGATGGCGAGCGGGTGATCTGTTACCCGGGTGACCCGGAGCATCCCTTGCCGAATGTTGCCTGGCCGGGCGATACCACGCGCCTGATTTACCGCGATGGCCGGTTTGTGGCGCCGGGCGGCTTGGCTGCGCTGCTGGGTTAGCGCTCTTCTGCTGCCGCTGCCCGCGATCAGCGCCGCGTAACGAAAACCCACGTAGGCGTGTTCGCGCATCAGCATTTCCACCCGCGCCGATTCGCCGCGCTCCAGCGCGTCCAGAACCAGGGCATGGTGCGATCTGGGCCAGTTGCAGTTTTTCGTATTCCACGCTTCAGAGCGTCGCGGTCGATGCTGATCGAGCTGGCCGAAGCGAAGGGCAGGTGGTCGTTGCGGGCGATGGCGTCGGCGATCACGCGGCTGTCGGTGCCTTCGACGATGGTGCGGTGGAAGCGTTCGTTGAGCTGGCTCCAGGCGCCGATGTCGTCTTCCACCAGATGTCCTTTGGCCAGCACCCGCGTGCCCTCGGCGACGCAGGCTCGCAGGGTATCGCGCTGATCGTCTGACAGACCGCGTTCGGCCAGCCGCCGCGCGGCCAGGCCTTCCAGCGCGCCGCGCACCTCGATCGCGCATTGCACGTCGGCTTGTGAAATGGCGCGAACCACCAAGCCGCGTTTGCCCGTCTTTTCCAGCAAGCCTTCTTGTTCCAGCGTGCGAAACGCCAGCCGCACGGGCGTGCGCGACACGCCCAAGCGCTTCCGAGACCGGAATTTCCGCCAGCCGCTCGCCCGCCGCATAGTGGCCATCGATGATCATTTTGCGCAGCACCGCGACGACGCTGCTGGCGCTGGTGTCGCTGTTTATTGGATCCAATTTGAAGGGTCATATCGTGCATTATGTGCCAAATATAGGCTATTATTGGATCCAATTTAATCGAACCCACCCGACGGAGACGCCTCATGATCCTCAAAAACACCTGGTACGTGGCCTGCACGCCCGATGAAATCGCCGACAAACCGCTGGGCCGCCGGATCTGCGGCGAAGCCATGGTGTTCTACCGCGACGGCGAAGGCCGAGTGGCGGCGCTGGAAGACTTCTGCCCGCACCGCGGGGCGCCGCTGTCGCTGGGCCGGGTGGTCGATGGCAAGCTGGTCTGTGGCTACCACGGGCTGGAGATGGGCTGCGACGGCAAGACCATCGCGATGCCCGGGCCAGCGCGTGCGCGGCTTCCCGCCGATCCGCGCATTCGCGGTCGAGGAGCGCCATGGGTTTCGTCTGGGTCTGGCCGGGCGAGGCCGCGAAGGCCGACCGCGCCGCGATTCCCGATCTGCATTGGGCCGACAACCCGGAATGGGCCTATCGGCGGTGGGCTGTTCCACATCAACTGCGACTACCGGCTGATGGTCGACAACCTGATGGACCTGACGCACGAGACCTATGTGCACGCCAGCAGCATCGGCCAGCCCGAGATCGACGAGACGCCTTGCGTCACCCGCACCGAAGGCGACGAGGTGGTCACCAGCCGCTTCATGAACGGCATCGAGGCGCCGCCGTTCTGGAAGATGGCGCTGCGCGGCAACCACCTGCCCGACGACCAGCCGGTCGACCGCTGGCAGATCTGCCGCTTCTCGCCGCCGAGCCACGTGATGATCGAAGTCGGCGTGGCGCTGGCCGGGCCACGGCGGCTACGACGCGCCGGCCGACAAGAAGGTGTCGAGCATCGTGGTCGATTTCATCACGCCCGAGAGCGAGACCTCGATCTGGTACTTCTGGGGCATGGCGCGCAACTTCAAGCCGCAGGACGAGGCGCTCACCGCGACCATCCGCGAAGGCCAGGGCAAGATCTTCTCCGAGGATCTCGAAATGCTCGAGCGCCAGCAGCAGAACCTGCTGCGCCTGGCCCGAGCGCAAGGTGCTGAGCCTGAACATCGATGCCGGCGGCGTGCAGTCGCGCCGGGTGATCGAGCGTCTGTATCGCCGCGGACAGCCGCGGCAGGCGAGGCGCTGGCGCATGACGCGGTGCGACATGCGTCGGTGCGCGTGGCGCGCAAGGCCGACGAGGCGCTCGACATCCGGACCTTCGAACTGGTCGACGTCGCCGGGGCGGCGCTGCCGGCGTTCTCGGCCGGCTCGCATGTCGACGTGCACCTGCCCAATGGCCTGACGCGCCAGTACTCGCTGTGCAACGACCCGACCGAAACGCACCGCTACCTGCTCGGCGTGCTGCGCGACCCGGCCTCGCGCGGCGGCTCGCAGGCGATGCACGACGCTGGTGCGCGAAGGCGACGTGCTGCAGATCAGCGCGCCGAAGAACCACTTTCCGCTCTGGCCCACGACGCACGGCGCAGCCTGCTGCTGGCCGGCGGCATCGGCATCACGCCGATCCTGTGCATGGCCGAGCGGCTGGCGCTGACAGCGGCGCGCCGTTCGAGATGCACTACTGCACCCGCGAGCGCGAACGCACCGCCTTTTTCGAGCGCATCAGCGGCGCGGCCTATGCGCCCCAGGTGCAATTCCATTTCGACGACGGCGCGCGCCGAGCAGAAGCTCGACATCCCGGCGCTGCTGGCCAAGCCCGAAGCCGGGCGTCCACCTGTACGTCTGCGGCCCCAAGGGGTTCATGGACGCGGTGCTGGGCCAGGCCAGCGCCAGCGGCTGGCCGAGGCGCCAGCTGCACTACGAGTTCTTTGCAGGCGAAGAGGTCAAGGCGCCGCGACGGCGATCGGCCGTTTCAGGTCAAGCTGGCCAGTTCGGGCAGCATGGTCGACGTGCCGCCGAGCAGACGGTGGTGCAGGCCCTGGCCGATGCCGGCGTGGAGGTGCAGACCTCCTGCGAGCAGGGCGTCTGCGGCACCTGCCTGACCCGTGTGCTCGAAGGCGAGCCTGATCACCGCGACCTGTACCTGACGCCCGAAGAGCAGGCCGCCAACGACCAGTTCACGCCCTGCTGCTCGCGCGCCAGGTCGCCGCTGCTGGTGCTGGATCTCTGATCGGATGCGATCGAGGTTGACCACCTGCTCGCCCTCGATGCGCAGCGAGCCGCTGCGCGCGAGGTCGTTCAGCATGGCATCGAGCCAGGCGCTGGTCGCCCTGGCTGGCGTGCTTTCTTCGGGCATGAAGCTGCGCAGTAAGCGGTGGTGCGGCCCCAGGCCAGCAAGTCGTTCTTGGATATGGCTTGCCACTCCAGCAGTTTGAATTTCACCAAGACCTTGAGCGCGTAGCGCCGGTGCGCGTCGGGAGATGCCTGGAACTGCGCAAGGCGGCTGCGTGCGCGGGCCAGCGCCGTCTTCTACGTCGTGAACACCGGGCCGTGACCTGGAATCACGGTTTGCGGTCGCAGCGCTTCGATGATGTTCAGCGTTTCGCCCACTTCGTCGAAAGCCTCGATGCCTTCCAGCTCGGGGAACACCACGCCAAAGCCGTTGTTCCACAGCGCATCGGCCGAAATCAAGACGCCCGACCCGCGCTGAAACAGGATGACCGAGTGGGGGTCATGTCCCTTGGCGCCGTGCACTTCCCAGCGGTGCGCACCCAGTTCAATGGATTCGCCTGGCGTGAGCAAGCCCTGGTGCACAAAGCGCGGGCAGGTCTGGCCGGTGGGCGTGTAGGTGAGGGTGTCGGCGTCCCATTGGGTCACGGCGTCTGCATGACCGGGCGGAATGTGGGTCTGCAGCGCAGGGTAGGTGGCCTGCAGCAAGGCGTTGCCGCCGCAGTGATCGCTGTGCAAATGGGTGTTGAGCAGCAGGTCGAGTGGCCGGTCGTGCAAGGCCGCCTGCACCAGCGAAAGCGTCAGTGGGCGCGTGAGCTGCTGTAACCGCTGTCGACCAGGGCCGAGGGGCCATCGCCCTGAATCAGCACGTTGTTCGAAGACAGCCAGCCGCGCTCGAACACCGTGGCGCCAATGGATTGCAGGGATTCGGAGACAGGTGAAAGAGGCATGGTGCTGCGGGTACCGGAGATCACCCGATGATGCCGGTAAAAACCCGCTGGCGTGGTGCCCCTTGGTGACAGCCTCGGTGGCCTTCGGGCTTGCGCGCTAAAGTGATCGTCTGCGGCAGCCCCGCCAATGGGGCCTGTTCACACAATGAAAGTACACACATGGCGTATCTGATCCTGGGCTTGGTGCTGTTTCTCGGGGTGCATTGCATTTCCATCGTCTCGCCCGAATGGGCGCGACCGGCTGGTCGCGCGGCTGGGCGAGGGTGCGTACAAGGGCCTGTATTCGGTGGTGTCGCTGGCTGGGCTCGCGCTGATCGTCTGGGGCTATGGCCTGTCGCGTGAGGCGCCGGTGATGCTCTACGCCATGCCTGGCGGCTTTCGCCATCTGGCGGCGCTGTTGATGCTGCCGGTGTTTGTATTGCTGTTGGCGGCCTATTTGCCCGGCCGCATCCAGCGCGCTGCGAAGCATCCCATGTTGCTCGCGGTCAAGCTGTGGGCGCTGGCCCATTTGCTGGCGCAGTCGGTCACGGGCGGTTCCTTGGCCGATGTGCTGCTCTTCGGTGGCTTTCTGGCCTGGGCGGTGGCCGATCGCATCTCGCTCAAGCGGCGCGCGGCTGCCGGCGGGTTGCGCGAGGTGCCATCGTTGCCCCCGAGCAAGTTGAACGATTACATCGCCTTGGTGGGCGGCGTTGCGGTCTACCTCGCCATCGTGTTCTGGTGGCACGCGGCATGGTTTGGTGTGCGCCCTTTTGGAGGATGAACATGATGGTCTTTCGTCGCTGTGTAACTTCCCTTTCTGAAACGCCTGGCGCTACCCGACCACGCAGGGCTTGGCGCGCTGGCGGCTTGGCATTGGCGCTGTGTCTGGCCAGTGGCGTGGTGGCGGCCTCGCCGACGGTGGAGGTGGTGGCCCAGGGCTTGCAGAACCCCTGGGGACTGGCGTTCATCGGCGAGGGACGCATGCTCGTGACCGAGCGGCCCGGCCGCCTGCGCGTGGTGCAGCCCGATGGCACCATCGGCCCGCCAGTGGCCGGGCTGCCCGCCATCGACGTGGCGGGGCAGGGGGGCTTGCTGGACGTGATCACCGACCGCGATTTCGCCAGGAACCGCACCGTTTACTTTTGCTATTCGGAACCGGCGGGTTCGGGGGGCTCGGGCAATTCGACGGCGCTGGCGGCCGCGCGCCTGTCCGACGATGCAAGCCGGCTGGAAGGGCTCAAGGTGTTGTTCAGCCAGCGGCCCAAAGTGGCGAGCCGCGCCCATTTCGGTTGCCGCATTGTGGACGCGGGCAGCGACACGCTTTACCTCACGCTCGGCGACCGCTACAGCCGAATGGACGATGCGCAAACCCTGGACAACCACCTGGGCAAGATCGTGCGGCTGCACAAAGACGGCAGCGTGCCCGCCGACAACCCGTTCGTGAAACGGTCCGGGGCCTTGCCCGAAATCTGGAGCTACGGCCACCGCAACCTGCAAGGCGCCGCTTTGGGCCCTGACGGGCGGCTGTGGACCATCGAGCACGGCCCGCAAGGCGGCGATGAACTCAACCAGCCCGAAGCCGGCAAGAACTATGGCTGGCCCGTGATCACCTACGGCGAGAACTACGGCGGTGGCGCCATCGGTGCGGGCATCACCAGCAAGAGCGGCATGGAGCAACCCGTGCACTACTGGGTACCTTCCATTGCGCCCTCGGGCATGGCGTTTGTGAGCAGCAGCCGCTACGGCAAAGACTGGCAGGGCAATCTGTTGGTCGGTTCCCTGAAATTCGGTTATGTGGCGCGCTTGCAGCTCGCCAAAGGCAAGGTGGCGCAGGAAGACAAGCTGTTGCCCGATCTGAAGCAGCGTGTGCGCGACGTGCGTCAGGGTCCCGACGGCTTCATCTACCTGCTCACAGATGCATCAAGAGGGCAGTTGCTGCGCTTGTTGCCCTAGGCGCGGTCGCGCAAGGCGTTTGTGTCAACATTGTTTGATCCGAATATTGCTGTAAGAAATTGGAATGTCGGGCGACCAAGCGTGGTTGCCCATTTTCCGATCACCACCGAATGACCGCTGCAGAACGCACCCTGGTGCTCTTTAACCACGATTGGGACGCCATCGCCCACCGGCGGCTGGCCGCCGAGCAGGGCCTGGCGTTTGATGAAGACGGCTTCGACCTCTTTTCGTTTCCCAGCAACGCCCGCCTGGCCTGGTTCGACATGGCCCGCTTCGTCGATGGGCTGGCGCGCAAAGCCAAAGCCAGAGGCTGGACGGGGGTGACCTCGAACCAGGAGCAGTTTGGCGCGCTCGCCGCGGCCTTGCTGGCCGAGCGCATGGGCTGGCCGGGCACGCCGGTCGCGGCCATCCTGGCCTGCCAACACAAGCTCTATGCGCGCCAGGTGTTGCAGCGCGTGGCGCCCGAGGCCAATGTGGCGTTTCAGCTGCTGGAAGCCGAATACGGTGCCCCCATTCCTGAAGGCTTGACCTACCCGCTGTTTGTGAAACCGGTCAAGGCGGCGTTTTCGGTGCTGGCGCGGCAGGTGGACAGCTACGAGGAACTGCACCAGCACACCCGCTTTGGGCGCTGGGAACTGTGGGTGATCCGCCGTCTGGTGGAACCGTTTGAGCGCATGGCGCGCGAGCGGCTGGGGCCTGAGGTGCCCAGCGCCCACCGCATGTTGCTGGAAGAACCCGCCAGGGCCGACCAGTTCAATCTGGACGGCTATGTGTTCGAGGGCAGCATTCACGCCATCGGCGTGGTCGATGCCATCATGTTTCCAGACACCCAGGCCTTCATGCGCCATGAAGCGCCGTCGCGTCTGCCAGCGGCCAGTCAGGCCCGCGCGCTCGACGTGGCGCGCCGGTTTCTGGCCGAGGTGGGCTTCACCCATGGCCTGTTCAACATGGAGTTTTTCTACGACGCGGCCAGCGACCGGCTCACCGTGATCGAATTCAATCCGCGCATGGCTTCGCAGTATTCCGATCTGTACCAGCGCGTGCTGGGCGTTGACATGCACGCCATGGCCCTCGCGCTGGCGCACGGTCGCGACCCGGCCGCTGTGCCGCGCCGCGCGCCCACGGCGGGTGCCGCCGCGAGTTTTGTCTACCGCGCCTTCGACCCGGCCGATCGCGTCACGCTGCCAACCGATGCCCAACTGGCGTCGTTCGCGGCGGCGTTTCCCGATGGTCTGGTGTTCCCTTACCCGAAGTCCGCCGGCTCCATCGAACGCGATTACAAATGGTTGGGCAGCTACCGCTATGGCATCACCCACCTGGGCGGTCAAGACGCGGTCGAACTGCGCGCCCGCTGTGAGCGCGCCAGCGCCTTGCTGGGCTGGCCAGCGCCCTATGCCGATCAGCCCTGCAGAACCGAACACGCCACGTCCTCACAGAGCGCCGATCACATCTCCGCCAAGCCCGGTGCTTCCAGCGCCGCGAGCTTGCCCATTGCCACGACCGCACAGGTGAACCCATGACCCATTCAAATTCCTACCCTCTGCGCCGCATCGCCGGCGCTTCCGCATTGGCCCTGGCCCTGGCAGGTCTTGCCGGCTGTGGTGCCATGTCGGCGCAAAACCCGAGTTCGGCGCTCAAGCCGGTGAACGCGGTGGAAATTCCGCCCGATGACCGCGTGATGCTCAAGGGCGCCGATGTGGTGGCCTATTTCACCGACGGGCGCAACCAGCAAGGCTTGCCGCAGTTCAAGAGCGTGTTTGAGGGCGTGACCTTCCATTTCGCCAGCGCCGAGCACAAGGCCCAGTTCGATCAGAAGCCCGAGGCCTACCTGCCGCAGTTCGGTGGCTATTGCGCCAATGGGCTGGTCTACGGCATCCCATGGGGCGGCGATGCCGACACCTGGAAAATGATCGATGGCAAGCTCTACATCTTTGGCGGTCAGGGCAGCAAAGACGGTTTTGAACTCGACGAAGCCGGCAACCTCGCGCTGGCCCAGAAATACTGGAATGAAGAAGTCAAGGGCAACAACAGCTTTCTGCAGCGCGCCAAACGCATGGTGTTCCGCGTGCCGCACTACAAGAGCGGCGAAGAGCTGGCCAAGGAAGTCGCCGCAGCCAAAGCCAAGCAGTAAACCATGTTGAACCGGCGCGGCTGGCTGCAAGCCGCCGGGGCAACGTTGGCGGCCCCGGTGCTGGCGGGTTGCACCCTCAACCCCGACAAAGACCACAACGGCCCCAACGCACCACGGGCCATGCCATTGAGCCAGCCGCCGCGCGTGGCCTGGGTGTTGAGCTCAGGCGGGCCACGCGGCTTCGTGCACGTGGGCGTGATCAAGGCCATGGCCGAGCTGGGGCTCAAACCCGACCTCATCGTGGGCGCTTCGGCGGGCGCCATTGTGGGCAGCTTGTGTGCCGCCGGCGTGAGCGCGGCAGAACTCGAAGCCATCGCGCTGGACATGCAGCCGCTGAGCGTGGCGCGTTGGGCCATGGGTGCCGAGGAGCGCCTGAGCGGCACCGCAGTGGCCGATCTGGTGCGCGAGCGTTCGCCCATCGCCCTGCTGGAGCAAATGCCCACGGCCATGGCCTGCGTGGCCACGCGGCAGCGCGACGGACTGCCGCTGGCGTTCACGGCGGGCGATGTGGGCCTGGCGGTGCAGGCCTCTGCCGCCATCGAAGGCCAGTTCGCGCCGGTGCGCATCCGCGGCGAGCGCTATGTAGACCCCGACTGGACCATGCCGCTGCCCGTTCGTGTGGCCAGGGCCTTGGGGGCGACCAAGGTTGTTGCAGTGGATGCCACCGCCCATATCGACAGGGCGCCTGAAGGTGCGCAGCGTTACCGAGCATCGGATTTGCGCAAGAAAGCGCTGGTCGATGCTGACGGCGCTTTCGCCGATCTGGTGCTCAAACCGGACTTTGGGTATTGGGTCAGCCTCTCACGCGAGTTCCGCGAACGAGCGATCGAGGCGGGCTACCGTGACACCCTGGTCCAGGCTGCGAAGCTGAGGGCATTGCACGCTGGTTGATACCGATGGCTTGGCGGCTTTCGAAAATTATCCGTTGTATGGTCGATTTAAATGTGGTCACTTAAAAGACCGATTTCATTGCAATCCAGTTATCGATTGTCATCGGATCGCATATGCTCAATTGCCGTGAAGATTTTTGCGGCAGTAATTTGAATGGCTTGTATTTTCCATGAGGGTAGTCTAATTGACCTTTATCATCCTATGCTATAGTATCGCTGCCAATGGATAGGCTTGGCTCTTGTGAAATTGATCGAACTTAGCGAAATCGGTCCTTATATATGCACGAGCTAGGCTGGGGATCTTGCTTAGATGACCTACCCTCCCAATCCGATCTCCTGTTCCGTAGAAGATTTTTGCCGCAGGGGTAGAGTCTGGTAAACCAAGGTGGCCAATTTGTTCCAGACCGAAGTTTTTACAGAGGTTGATCCCTTGTGATGTGTAGGCAACTGTCACAATTTCTGAAAAAAACAGGCCATTAGCAGCAGCATTTTCAATTTCTCGGATCAATGAGTTAATTAGTTTTCCACCCGACCCGAAGAATTGGTGGGAGTTGTGAACTCCCATCATAACTACATACATTTTGTAAGTCTTTTCAGGGGTGAGAAAGCATGGGAAATCAAGCATTGGAAGGGTAATTTGAGAGTCTCGAAGCATTCCATGCTTCACCTGCTCAAATACTGGCCCTCGAGGCAAACGAATTGCCAGTAACCCACGATTTTTGCCGTTAGTAAGAAGTTTCCAAGTGAGAGGGCTCGCCTGAAAGATAGGCGCCCATTGTTCCACTGTGCCTTCGTCTATTGTCGTCAGCGTTGGAATCATTGAGATATCCAGATCGATGATTTTCGCAACAAGTCCTCCTCATCCATCCCAGAGGAGACCAGAAATTCGTGCCCGCGAACGAAGTACCTGGTCGACTCCCCGTACCCAGTTTCGTTGACCATTCGCTGAACCAGTCGTCAAGTTCGGCCTGGGAGACGTCGTACACCGATTTAAGAGACTCAAGCACCGTAACACCCGTGGGTCGATTTTTCCCGCGCTCCCATCTGGATACCGTATCTTTGTCCACGCCCAAGTGCTCAGCCGCCAGTTCTTGACTCAATCCCCTTGCCTCGCGTCTGGCCCTGAGCTGAATGGACATCAATGGAAGCATGTTCACCCCAGAAATTGTTGATTTTGTTGAACGAGTCTAAGCAAATCGTGAGAGTACAGATGCCGAATTGTGCCGATTTTGTGCTGATTCAGCTAAGAATACCGTACTCATGCTGTAGGCGAGTAGCGTTACTCGCAACAAAATCTGTTTCCGGATGATGGGCGAAACCAAAGAAAGACCTTTCTCGAAATGGTTGAAGAAAAACGTCGCGAGCTTCCTTGTTCCTGATTTGCCCTGGGTGACAGGAGAAGCAAATACCGTAGACCTAGCGATCCTAAGAGTTGTCCTTGGCTCAAGTTTACAGCCCTAAGATCTTGTGAAAACTTTAAGAAGAAACAAAAAAACAAAAGTATCAATATCACGCTCATGGTTGAGTTTGCAATCACAGAAACCTCGAAGAGAATAACTCTCAAGAGTTGTCAGAAAAACCATTGCATTCATTAATTAGAAGGTCAATTAAACCAGCTTGGTTTCGAAACTTCTATGATGCGCATCTGCCGCGCGTTTGTAGTAAAATACTTCCTCTTTGGAATGTCTCTCTCACCGTACTCAATAATTCGATTTCTAATAATGCCTCCTCGTTAGCTTGAGAGACATATAAAAAAGGCCTCCGCACCATGAAAAAAACAATTCTTTCATTTTAGTATCTATACTATATTCCTAACTGGATGTGCATCAATTTCAGGAAACTCTGAGAAAGGCACCTACAGCGACACCACCAAAGCGCTTGGTGCGGGTGCAGTAGTAACCGGTGTTGGCCTAGTCGCAATCCCATTTCTTGGGACCATCTATTGGCCGGCGCAGCACTTTGGAGTGCTAGTGGTGACGAAGCTAAAGCCAACGCAAAACTAAATGACAAATGCATCGAATTCTACGAGCAAGCTGACAAGAAAAGTGGAGTCAATCCAAGACGAGGGCTGAAAGCATTAAAGTTGGTTGTCAAAATTCTAAATGAAGACAAAGCAACGACGAATCTTTCAAAAGAATCGGAAAAAATCGCTCGAGCTTGGAGGTGAAACTTTTAAAGTCGGAATCAAATGACGAAAGAGCAAAACCAATATGCAGTGGAGAGTAACTTCCTAGGTTAAATTAAGCTCGTGGTGCACCGTGCTGATCTGATGGTGCGATTCTTTGACAGTTGAAAGACTCCCTATCAGCCCTCGATTCAGTGGGCATTTGTGCAGACATTTCCTAACTTTGATTTAGGCGGAAAAAGTAGGATGCCAACAATCGCCATTGCTAGGAAAAATCGGCCTCTAGGTAGGAAACTTTTTTGAATAAACTTGGAGTTGACCCGATTCCGTGGACACATCATTCTTTGTGTTCAAGGAGTCGCAAATGTCCAAAGTACGACCGCCGTACCCGGCGGAATTCCGCCAGCAGATGGTCGAGCTCGTTCGAGCCGGGTCGCTCACCTGCAGAGCTCTCGCGTGAGTTCGGTGTCACCGCCCAGTCCATCACCAACTGGGTTGGCCAGGCCGCCATCGATGACGGCAAGCCCTTGCCTGGCAAGGAAGGCCTGACCACCGCCGAACGGGAAGAACTGGTGCGCTTGCGCCGGCAGTTGCGCCAGGTCCAGATGGAGCGCGACATCTTGGCAAAGGCTACGGCCTGGTTTGCCGGTCGCAGCGATGCGACTTCAACGAAGTCTTCGGACTCGTGATGGCAAACCAGGCCGACCTCCCCGTGCGCACCATGTGCCGCGTCCTCGGTGTCTCCGCCAGCGGGTTCTATGCCTGGCGTGAGCGAGCCCCGTCCCAGCGCAGCATCGCCAACGCGGTGATGACCGAGCGCATCCGCCAGATTCACCAGGACTCCTACGAGTCCTACGGCATGCCCCGAGTGCGGGCCGAGCTCATCGAGCAAGGCGTGTGCATCAGCCGCCAGCGTGTGGCGCGTCTCATGCGAGCAAGCCGGCATTCACGGCATCAGCAAGCGACGAGGGTTCACCGTGACCACCCGCCGCGACAAGCGTCAGACACCGGCCAATGACCTGGTCAACCGGCGTTTCCATGCCAGTGGCCCGAACCAGCTGTGGGTGGCCGACATGACCTACGTGCCGACCTGGATGGGCTTCCTCTATCTGGCCGTGGTCATCGATGTCTGGAGTCGGCGCGTGGTGGGCTGGGCCATGGGTGAGCGCATGACTGCCGACCTGGTGCTGGCGGCGTTGAACATGGCGCTGGAGCAGCGCAAACCCAAGGGCGTCATCCACCATTCGGACCAGGGCAGCCAGTACACCAGCCTGGCCTTTGGTGAGCGTTGCCGACAGATGCAGGTGCGGCCTTCGATGGGAACGGTGGGCGATGCCTACGACAACGCCATGGCCGAGAGCTTCTTCGCCAGCCTGGAGGGCGAGCTCATCGAGCGCAACAGCTTCCAGAGCAAGGCCCAGGCCCGCATGGCGGTCTTCACCTGGATTGAAGGCTGGTACAACCCCAGGCGCCGCCACAGCGGCCTGGGCTATCTCTCACCCCTGAACTTTGAAAGGAGTCACGAAGCCCTGTTTGACGTTGTCGAAGATGCCGTCGTGCATGTCGAGACAACACCCGAAACGGTTTGAGAATCAAACCAATACCCGTCCACGGAAGTGGGTCAACTCCACCGCAACGGGTCGGGAACAGCTATCCAAGCAGCAGCCGCACTTGCCCTAGTACGCACTGAGTGCGAAGAAGAACCAGCGCTGCAAAAGTCAATGTTCAGTGGCGCAAAGGACAAAGATCAATGCCGCTCGACAGGGCCTGGGCATCTGCACCCGCCTGAAACTGTGCGCTATATAGCACAGAAGTCATAACATATAGGATTTACATAACGATTCGAAAGTTACTTGTGGTACGATAACAACAACCAACTGAAAGCGCAGCATGTCCACAAGTAACTTGAAAGAAACGTTATGCCATTCAATGAAGCGGCGCTTTGCGCCACCGAGGGGCTGCCCCCCGTAGCCCGGCGCACCAGATTCCCACGCGCACCACGAGCCCCAGAGGTGCCACTCGTCATCCACGACCTGCCCCGGGACACGCTGCTCTCCGCTGAGGCGGTTTCAGCATCCACAGGAATCGGCCGCGTCACTCTCGCCAACTGGCGCAGCAATGGGCAAGGCCCACGGTTCTTCAAGCTGGGCGAACGCATGGTCCGCTACAAAGCGGGCGACATTGCCGACTTCATCGACGCAAGGGCTACCACTGCCGCTGAAGGGAGTGCAGCATGAAGCGCGAATACTGGGAAGCCCCCGCCATGAAGAGCATGGGTGTGATCGCAAACGCAGTGTTCGCCCATTACAAGCTGCCGTTTCTGGTCCACGGACGGACGGGTGCGCAGTCGGTGTGCGTGGCTATGAAGTGTTGACGGTTGCGTGCCCCCGGTGCCACGCCCCGAACCCGCTCATCACCATTCAAGACGGCTGCGCAGCTCCGGTGGTAGCACTTGCCTGGATGTGCGCATGACCACGGTGTGCACGAACCCAGAATGCGGGCAAATGTCCGAGGTGGCCGTAGACGCGGACCAGTGCGGCGTTGCAGTGGTGGCCACCCACTTCAAGGCGAAGAAAGACGGTGTGGCATGAGCACCATTCGTTTCAGTGTTGGCCGTGGTGTGCGCGACACGCGCCCGAAGGGCTGTACGAGGTTCCTACCTTTGCCGCCCTTGCGGAACTTGTGCTCAAAGCCGGTGCGGATGCCGCTGCCGTGGTTACGCCCGGCGGCAGTGACCCTGCGTTGCTCAAAAAATGGAAAGGCACCGCCTCATTGTTGTGGATGGCGCAACCCTTCGCGGGGGACGGATCACGCAAAGCGGTGAACGCACAGCCGTGGTCGTTGCTGCTGCTCGACATTGACAGGGTGACAGCGCCCGACGGGGACCACATGGGACTGGTCACAAAGTTGCTGGTTTCGCTTCGGGCGAAGGTGCCCGCTTTGGGTGGTCTACCCTGAGCCACAGCCCCGAGTCACCGGCCCTTCGCATCGTCATCGGGTTGGACAGCCCTGTGACGAGCGAAGAGGGTGCGCTGTTGCGTGACGCCTTTTGTCCGTCGTGGGGAACGACCTGGGGTGCCCGTCGGGAGCAAACCTGACGGGGCAATCTATGTGGACCCAACGATGCAAGACGGTGCACACATAGCGTTTCTGCCTGTGGGCGTGTACGTCACCCTTGCCTTACATGAAACAGTTGGCCCGCTGCCCATTGCGCGCTGGCTGCCCAACGCCCGAGGGTTGAAAGCGCAGACGGAACAGCAACTGCAACCGGCGCGGGTGCAACCTGCCGCCGCGCCATCCCCCATGAAGGCGATTCCACAAACCCCAGAGATGCTTACCGAGGTGCGCGACACGCTGCGCCAGCTTGATCAGCATTGCCCTACCTGTGTCCACACCCGGCGCGACTGGCTCAAGGTGCTGATGTCCCTAAAGTCGTTCGGATGGGACGATGGGGTGATGGAGCCCGTAGCCCGCGAATGGTCACAGCAATCCCCGAGGTTTGACGCGGACACATGGGGCCGCGACTGGTACAGCATCAAGTCCGATGGGCCGGTGTCGGCGTCTTCGCTCTACTACTTGGCGGGCAAACCCAAGGGGGGCCGGGGTGCGGACTTGTCGGCATTCACGGCGGTGCCCATGACAGGGGCTATCGCTGGACAGGCCGGGGCGCATAGCGTCGTGTATACGCTGCCCGAGGGGGGGTGGCGTTGCCTTTGGACACCGACAGCGGGGCCAACAGGCTTTTGTGGCATGGCTCGATGGCGGGGCGATTTTCACCCGAGGGGCTTGGCACAATTTCGACGGGGTGCGTTGGCGCTGTGACGCGGACGGGCGAGCTATTGCAGCGCGGCTGCAACGCTTTTCCGAAGCGCTGCACGCAGAGGCACAGCAAGGGGTGGCTGCTGCAACCCGGGTGGGGGACAGCCACACGGCTGAGGCGTGCGGGTAGCGCGCGCGGGCGTGGCAAAAGGACTGCTGCGCGCGAAGAAGCACGCCGATGTTCACCATGGCCGCCACCCAGTTGTATCGCGCTGATGCAGCCCTCCTCGACGGGGATGCAGACCTGCTGTGTGTACCGAATGGGGCTGTCGATTTGCGCACCGGGGAACTGTTGCCGCCCAGCAAAAACCACATGTTCTCATTGGTCGCCGGTGTGACCTACGACCGGGAAGCGCAATGCCCTCGCTTCGATCGGTCATGCATGAAGTGCTTCCGAACGGCAATGTGCGCGAGTATGTGCAGCGGTTCCTGGGGCTGTGCTGCACCGGGCGCATGGACGAGGCGATGGGGGTGTGGGTTGGCTCAGGCGCCAACGGCAAGAGCGCTCTTGGTGATGTGGTCGCAGCCGTTCTGGAGAGCTACGCCTGTTCTGTCGACCCGTCACTGCTGACAGGGCGGGCACCGGGCCGGGGGCGTGCTTCCCCCGAGACTGCGCAGCTTGTAGGCAAACGCCTGGCCTACGCCAACGAGAGCGACGAAGGGGACCGCCGAACATGAGCACGGTCAAACAATTGGCCTCCACGGAGCGCATGAGCGCACGGGAGTTGTACGGCCGCCCCTTCGAGTTTGTGCCCACCGCAAAGGTGGTGCTGCGCACGAACTGCAAACCCGAGGTGCACGACACGACCGATGGGGCTTGTCGCCGGCTGCACATTGTGGAGTTTGGCCAGAGCTTCAAGGGCCGGGAGGACCCGAAGCTGAAAGCGATGCTGGAAGCGGAACAGGCCGGGGTTTTGGCGTGGCTGGTGCGCGGTGCGATGGAGTGGTACCGAATCGGACTGGGTATGCCAGCGGAAGTGGAGAAAGCCGGGGCGGTCTACCGCAAAGAGAACGACCTTGTGGGGGCGTGGGTAGATGAGTGCACGGTAGCGGTGCCTGGCGGGGTCACACCTGTGCGCGAACTGTTCGACAGCTACGAGAGAGAGATGGGCCGGGGGGTCTTGCACATCCGAGCGTTCTCGCGGCTGCTGGCGGGCAAGGGCGTTGCACAGGTTCGAACCACCACTATGCGCGGGTTCGCTCTCACGCTGAAGCTGGGAGCCAACGGGAGCGCCGCCCCCAACACAGCGGCGTTCAACGCCGCGACACCCACGACGGTGATAAACCCGTTCAACGGTCAACCGTGGGGAGGCTTCGCAAGTCAATGGCCAGTACTTTCCGCCCATCCTCCGGGGTGAGGTGGTAGCCTTCGAGGATGCCCCGTTCACCTTGGAAGCCGACCCGCTGTTGCAAACCCCACCGTGGGAGACGCTGCCATCACCCGACGGGGCTTTACGCTCCGATGTGGTTGTAGGTCCGTGGCTGCGCGAGTGGCTGCGCGACTGCACAGAGTCAGGCCCCCGACGGGGGGCCACTGTCGCCGCCCTGTACCGCAGCTTCAAGCAGGAGATGGGCGCCACATTCCTGTCCATTGAAGGGCTGCAACGGGCGCTGCGTGCGATGGGTGTGAAAAGGGCCCGCGACAAGCGGGGCAATTTTTCGGGCTTCGCTCTTGCGCTGCGCCCCGACCTCGACCCGGGGGGCAGTACAGAGCGTGCGCGGGCCCGCGTGGCTGCTCATGGCTCCGTTCATCGCGCGGGGGCGCAACACCATGGAAGACTTGGAAAGGCGTGCATACATCGCACGCGGCGCACGCACCCTTGAAGAAGGGCGCGCCACTCTGCCCATCGGATGGGGTTGCATTGGTGGGGGCAAGAACGCCGCCGGTGGGAGGCATCCGACCGGGTGCATTGGGTAACAGCCCCTGAGAGCGCTGGCGGATGGATGCCTACCCTACCAATAAACCTGCCCCCAAAAGTCACGCCAGCCCCTGTTTCCTCAAGCCCCAGCCCGTATTCCGCGCTGGACAAACTGTGTTGGGCTCGCCGCAAGGTGGGGAACAGTGGGTGCTGCACCTTCCCCGCGAAGAGTCGCCACCCGATTCTGGGCCATGGCTGCAACTGTCTTGCCCGAGGGGCTGGGGCGGGCGAAGCCGACTTGCTGGTGCGCAGGTACATCGCTGACGCAGAGCTCCGGCTGGATGCGCCGGGCGCGCTTGCTGGTGCGCTGAAGCGTATTCACATCTGACCGCTGCACTCGACGGGGAAAAAGCCGGGGACCGCTTCGAAGCACCCCCGGCTTTTTCCGCTGGCGAAGCGCGGGGCTTGTGCGCACTATCACTGCGCACACTTAAGAGCAGATATACGGTCTACGACGCATGACTCAAACGCCCCCCTTTTTCGTGCAAAGTCGCTTACTTTGTCATGATGATTCCGGGGCCCTATAGCGACTTTTAAAAAAGGGCCCTGCTTGAGTCATTTGCGTCATAAATCCCCCCTCTTTACGTGTAAAGCGGGGATAAAAAGATAATGAATTCAGGATAAACCCCAATACGCTGAGCGCGCCGCCGATAAAAATTTAGCCGCCGTCATTTGCACCGCTCACCACATACCGGCGATGCCGTGGTGTAAACCCCAGTTATGAGCTGACGTAAACCGCGCTATGCCATTTTCTAAACCCTAAGCGCTGCGTACTCGATGGGGGCAGTTTCGGGGATGCGCCGCTGTTCGGCCGGCGATGGTACCTTCGCAAAAACGGGGTAGGGGTTGCGCACTCTGGTTTAAACAGTGCCGTCGTTCAGCCCCGATTTAAAGAGCATGGGCGGTACCGGTGTGAAAACCCAGTAGGTACCCGGTCACTTCGGCGCCACAAAGACAATAGCCCCTCTAGCCTCTTACCGGCCGGGCCTTTCCCTCCGGGTAGGCACCTGGAGACTTCGGCCAGCGGCTGTGCCTCCCAGCGCCGGCACAGCCCTTTAGTCACTGCATCTCGTTCACAGGATTGGGACCGCTTTGATAATTGTGCGGCCAGTTCTTCATCACATCACGTAAGGCTTGCCCGCGAGCGCAACGATAATCGCGTTCTGATCTTCGTAAAGAGGAATCCTCTCCATGAAAACCATCTTCGCCTCTCTGACCCTCACCGCCCTGATCGCGGGGTGTGCCAACACCGGCGCGCTCGTGTGCCTGTCTCACGGAATAGAGCGACAGGTGCGCACTGGAGAAACGGGAGATAGCCGAAGAGGAAGTCGACCGCGCCCTGCGCGCCGACGCTGAGTTCTATCGCCGGCACCCCGAGTAAAGCGAAGTTTCGGACGCACAGAAAGCTGAACTGGAGGCCAGCATGGCCCGCGCCATTGTGAAAGCCCGCCAAAGAGGCCGCAGCAAAATGAGCACCCAGGGAAACACGACCAGCCCCTACTACACCCCGTGGCCTGTCAAAGAGACAGGAAAAAGGAGGTCGCACAACAAGCTGGGGGTAACCGTTGGGGTAACACAACACTAGCGAAGATAAAAACCCTTATAAATCAACGGCAAACAGGACAAGTTCGATTCCCTTCACCCGCTCCAGAACCATCCCCCATCAAAGGCCCTCCACGGGCCTTTTTTTCGCCAGATTCCTGGCGCCCAGCGGCTGAACGGACCGCCTCGCAGAGGTCGAACGGCACCGATCGTGCGGTTCTCCCAGGCCCATGGGGCGCGCAGCAACACCGAGCCCGTGCCCGGCCTCGCCGAATGCCCGTACACTTTCGTGTACACCATTTGTATCGATCTGTTACCCTGCGCCCTGCCCGATCCCGCCCATGACCGCCGACCGACACGCTGCCGACCGCCTGTTCCGGCAAGAGGCGCTGGACCACCAGCGGACCCAGTTGCTCGGCAGCATCGTCCTCACACCCCGGCTTTCCACGCTGTGGCTCAGCCTGGCCGCAGCGGCCATGGCCCTCGCCGTGGTGGCGTTTCTGGCTCTGGGCAGCCACACCCGGCGGGTCACGGTCTCAGGCCAGCTCATGCCGCAAGGGCGGCCTCATCCGCGTGCACACGCCACAGGCGGGCGTCGTGCTCGACAAGCGGGTGACCGACGGGCAAGCCGTGCGCAAGGGCGAGGTGATGTATGTGCTCAGCAGCGACCGGCCCGGCGACGGCAGTCAACAGATTCAGGCCGCAGATTGCGCGGCAGGTGGGTGAGCGCAAGGCCTCGCTGCAAACCGAGATTCAGCGATCGCAGCGCATGCAGACCGAAGAACTCGCCAGCCTGAAGCGCCGCGCCAACACGCTTCGCGCCGAAAGCCAGGCCATTGCGGCCCAGGTCGCCCAGCAGCAGGCACGGCTGCGCCTGGCCGAAGATGCCAGCCGACGCTACAAAAGCCTGGCCGACCGCGACTACATTGCGCAGGAAGAGTTTCTCCAGAAAGAAATCGACCTGACCGAGCAGCGCTCCCGCCTGCGTGGCCTGGAGCGGGAAGCCCTGGGCGTGCAGCGCGAGCTCGCGCAACTGCAGCAAGACATCGACAGCAGCCAGCTGCGGCATGAGAACGCCGTGGCACAATTGCAGCGCGACATCTCCAGCACCGACCAGCAGCTCACCGAAGTCGGAGAGCCGGCGTCGCGTGGTGGTGGTGGCCCCGGAAAGTGGCCGCGCCACGCTGGTGACCGCCGAAGTGGGACAAACCATCGAAATCAACCAGCCTTTGCTCACCCTGGTCCCGTCGGCGAGCACGCTGGAGGCGCGCCTGTATGCGCCCAGCAGCAGCATCGGCTTTGTGCAGCGGGCGACGCCGTCTTGTTGCGCTACCAGGCCTTTCCGTACCAGAAGTTCGGCCAGCACGAAGGCGTGGTGAAAACCGTGTCCACCTCGGCAGTGAGCGCCACCGAACTCGGCAACCTGCCCGGCGCGCCCACTACCCCGACCGAGCCCATGTTTGCGATCCAGGTCACGCTGAGCAGCAACACCATGGAAGCCAACGGACAAGCCCGCGCGCTGCAGGCCGGCATGCTGCTGGAAGCAGACATCCTGCAAGAGCGGCGCAAACTGTACGAATGGATGCTGGAGCCCCTGTTCAGCGTCACACGGCGCGTCGAGCCTTGAACACCAGCGCCTGGAGCCCCTTTTGACCTGGACCGACCGACTCTCTTTTGGCCTGGGCCGCCAGCTGCCCGTCATCTTGCAGACCGAGGCCGCCGAATGTGGGCTGGCCTGCCTGGCCATGGTGCTCAACCACCACGGCGTGGTCACCGATCTGGCGGCCCTGCGCACGCGCCACACCGTCTCGCTCACCGGCATGACGCTGAGCACGCTCAACGGCATTGCGCAAAAAGAGCAGCTGGGCACCCGGGCCTTGAGACTGGAGCTCAACGAGTTTCCGCAACTGCAGGTTGCCCGCCATCCTGCACTGGGACCTGAACCACTTTGTGGTGCTGAAGTCGGTGGGCCGCGACCATGTGGTCATCCTCGACCCGGCCTTCGGCGAGCGGCGCCTGAGCATGGCCGAAGCCTCCCGGCATTTCACCGGTGTGGCGCTCGAAGTCTGGCCCAACCCCGGCTTTGCCCCGCGCGAAGAAAAAACCCGTGTGCGGCTGACCCAGCTGATCGGTCAGGTCTCGGGTTTCTGGCCCACCCTCGCCCGCGTGCTGCTGCTCTCGCTGGCGCTGGAGGTGTTCGGCCTGGTGTCGCCCCTGTTCATGCAGTGGGTGCTCGACAACGTGGTGGTCTCGCGCGACCTGCAGCTGCTCACCACGCTGGCGCTGGGTTTCGGCTTGCTGCTGATCGTGCAGCAGGCCACCGGGCTGGTGCGCTCCTGGCTGCTCATGGTGATCAACACATCGGTGGGCCTGCAATGGAAGGCCAATGTGTTTGCCCACATGACCCGCCTGCCCCTGTCGTACTTTCAGAACCGGCACCTGGGCGACATCGTGTCCCGCGCCAACTCGGTCGAAGAAATCCAGCGCACCCTGACGGCCACCTTTGTCGAAGCCCTGTTCGACGGCCTGCTGGTCGTGCTGACGCTGGTGCTGATGTTTGTCTACAGCCCGCAGCTGAGCTGGGTCGCCCTGATCGCCGTCGCGCTGTACCTGGGCATCCGCCTGATCTGGTACCGCCCGCTGTACGCCGCCTCGGAAGAGACCCTGGTGCGCGACGCCAACCAGGCCAGCCACTTTCTGGAATCGATCCGGGGCATGCGCGCCATCCAGCTGTTTGGCCGGCAAACCGAGCGCCAGGGTGCCTGGCAAACCCTGCAGGTCAGCGCCACCAACGCACGCCTGAAGGTGCAAAAGCTGCAAATCCTCTATGGCCTGGTGCGCGGCATTCTGAGCGGGCTCATGGCCTTGCTCATCGTCTGGCTGGGCGCTCGCCAGATCGTGGCCACCGAGCTCACCGTGGGCATGTTGATCGCCTTCATGGCCTACCGAAGCCAGTTCGAAAGCCGCGTGACTTCCCTGATCGACAAAGCCATCGATCTGAAGATGCTGCGCCTGCACGCCGAGCGCCTGGCCGACGTGGTGTTGACGCCACCCACCCCTCAGGCCGGGCGCCTGGGTGCAACGGGATCTGGTCGAAGGGCATGAAGCCGGTGATGCGGCGCGCATCAGCCCCGACCTGATGCTTGACAGGCGTTCGCTACCGCTACGGCGACGACAGCGCCCTGGGTGCTCGACGGGCTCAGCGTGCACATCGCCCCCGGTGAGGTGGTGGCCATCACAGGACGCTCCGGCTGCGGCAAAACCACCCTGGTCAACCTGCTGCTGGGCACCTTCCAGCCCCAGGAAGGCCACATCACGGCCGATGGTGTGCCCCTGGCGCAGATCGGCATCGACCGCTGGCGCCAAGGCGTGGCCACCGTGATGCAGGACGACACCCTGTTTGCCGGTTCGATCAGCGACAACATCGGCTTCTTTGACATCCACCCCGATTTCGAACGCATGGTCGAATGCGCCCGCATGGCCGCCCTGCACGACGACATCGAAAAAATGCCCATGGGCTACCAGACCCTGGTGGGCGACATGGGCACCGTGCTCTCCGGTGGCCAGAAACAGCGCCTGCTGCTGGCCCGTGCGCTGTACAAACAGCCCCGGGTGCTGATCCTGGACGAAGCCACCAGCCACCTCGATGTGGCGTCCGAAGCGCAGGTCAACGCAGCCATCGCCTCGCTCAACATCACCCGCATCGTGGTGGCCCACCGGCCCGAGACCATCCGCTCGGCCCCCCGTGTGCTGGAAATGCAGGCCGGACGGGTCGCCTTCGACGGCAGCCCCGAGGCCTACTTTGCCCACCTGGGCATCCCCACCCGGGCAAGCCCATGACAGCCAATCGACCGGCTGGGGCCTGCGCTGCGTCTCCGATCGCATCGGCCTTGCTGGCCGCGTCAGCGCCTCGCCCGCACTCGCTCAGCCACTCGGGCCTCCATCTGCGGCTCATGACCGAGCTCAGGCAGGTACCGCAGCTGGCGCCTGCCAGGCCCACCACTCCGGCGCCCGGCGGCCAACCCATTGGGCCAGCGAGGCGGACCAGTGGCTCCCGGGTGGTGCCAGCTGCGACGGACAGAGCGCCCCTCCCTGGAACCGGCTCACCCTGAGCGCAGCGCTTGCCCACACGCTGTGCCAAAGCCCGGGTTTGCGCCAGGCACTGGCCGACGTGAGCGAACAGGCCGCTGGAGTGGACCTCGCCGAGCTCGAGCGTGCACCCCGTTTCAGCGCCAACGCCGACTACAGCACCTCGCGCAACTTCAACTCCAGCGGCAGCTCGGGTCGCACGCTGGGTGGCTCCCTCGGCCTGTCCTGGGTGCTGTTCGATTTTGGTCAGCGCAGCGCCGGCCTTCAAGCCGCGCGCCTCAACCTGGCCGCGGCCATGGCGGCCCAGGGCGACACCGTGTCTGACCGCGGTCAACGACCTGGTGCTGACCTACGGCGAAGCGGTGACCGCATCTGCTGCGCTCGAAGCGGCCACCGAAGCGCTCAACGCCGCTGGCCAGACCGCCGCCGCCGCCCAGGCGCGTTACGACGCCAAGGTGGGCAACCAGATCGAATGGCTGCAGGCACAAACCGCCCTGGCACAGGCCCAGCTGGCGCGTGTGCGTGCCCGGGGCAGCTGGGAAAACGCACGAACTGCGCTGGCCCTCAGCCTGGGCGCTGCGCCCAGCCAGCCCCTGCACCTGAGCGACTGGGAAACCTGGGGCCAGGCCGCCTCACCCCCAGACGACCTGGACCGCCTGCAACAAGAGGCACTGGAACACCACCCCCGCCTGAAAAACATCCAGGCCCAGATCGCCGCACTGGAAGCCCGCCTGGGTGCGGTGACCGCGGAATCACGCGGCAGCGTCAGCATCAGCGCCAGCGCCGGCACCTCCAAGAACTGGGGCGCCGCCGGAGATGGCATCCTGCCGACCACCAACGGTGCCATCGTGGCCAGCTTTCCGCTGTTCAACGGCCGCGAAACGCAGGCCCTGAAAACGCAGGTTCAGGCCCAGATCACGGCGCGCCAGGCCGAGCTGGAGACACTGACGCGTGAAATACAAAGCCAGCTCTGGCAAGCCCATCAGGCGGTGCAGGTGAGCGAAGAGAGCCTGCAGGCCAGCGCCAGCCTGATCACCTCGGCCGAACGCACCTTTCAGGTCGCGCAGGGGCGCTACAAGGCAGGGGTGGGGTCCGTGGTCGAAGTGCTGGACGCCCAGGCGGCGCTCGCAGACGCGCGCCGCCAACGGGTGTCGGCGCAAGTCGAACGCATCACCAGCCTGACCCAGCTCAGCATGGCCACAGGGCGGCTGGCCCCCGTTTCCGTCCCGCGCCGTTGAGGCAACAGACCTCCGGACGACCGGCGGTATCGTGGACCTGGTTCGTCGCACGGCCATGCACACGGTGCGCGGTTCTTCAGCAGCCTGTGCATGTCTTCAAGTACCTGAGAAGCTCTGCACAACCCTGCGGGGCGGGCATTGGCAGCGGAGAGCATCCTGAGAGCCCGTTGGCCGCCGTTCCATGTGACCCGTTTGTACGCCAACGAGGTTATTCTCGTGGGCAAGCGACTGAGCGGCCGACGGCGCTCCCTCGGTGAAGAACCACCTCTTGCCCGGGCTTCGATTCAAGCCAGACAGGAGCACAACTCACGCAAGCAATGTCCCGGGACCTTTGAGCACGAACCGATCCGCACTTGCGCACTTGCGGATTCGGCATGCGATTCGCGCAGGGTCAGGGCACCACAAGGCCACGGAAACGAACCATGAACCTGCGATCCGTCGAGTCCTTTTACTGGGTGGTGATGCTGCGCAGTGTCACCCGTGCTTCAGAGAAGCTGCACCTCACACAGTCCGCGATGTCGAGCCGGGTCTCGACACTTGAACAGGAACTGGGCGTGCAGCTCCTGGACCGCCGGGACAAGCAGTTCAGAATCACCCTCGCCGGCCAGCGTTTTTTCTACCACGCCGAACGCCTGCTCGAGCTGCAACGCGAGATCAAGGCCGAGCTCGGCAATGCGACCATCCATCCCGTCGTTCTGAAGGTCGGGGCCTTTGAGTCGGCCTCCCATTCCTGGCTGATGGACTGGGTGCGATCGGTTCACAAGACCCATCCGATGCTGGCGCTTGAACTGACCATCGAAACCTCACCGGTCCTGGTCGACCTGCTCGCCCGGGGCGCGCTGGACATTGCAATTGCCGCCTTGCCGGCAACGGGTACCGGTGTGCGTTCCATGGCCTTGCCTTCGATGGAGATGGCCTTCGTCGGTCACGCCGAGCTTCATCAGCGCCGACGCTGGTCAGTTGCCCAGCTGGCCGAGCAGGAGCTCATCACTTTTCAGCGGGGGTCGCAACCCTACCTTGCGCTGCTCGACTTGCTGAACCGGTCAGGCATCGAACCGCTGCGCTTGCACACGGTTTCTTCAATCAGCGCCATGTCTCAGCTGGTCGAAGACGGGCTGGGTATTGCAACTTTGCCTTCCATGGTGTTGCAGCGGCTGCGCCGACGCATGCCGCTCAGGTCCGTGAACTGCCAGAGCAAACTCCCCCCGCTACCGACCCACCTGAGCTGGCGGATTGACCCCTCGTTGATGATGCAGAAAACCCTGATTGACAGCGTTCTGACACACCTTGGGGTAAACCCCTAACATCGATTTTTTCGATCATATCAGCGAGAAATTATTTGTTTGCCCTGTGCAGATTTCGCACGCAAGATCCGGTCAACGGTCCAGAATCAATCTGGACGCGAACCAGAAATCGAACTTGAAAGGGCCAGACATGCAAGGTGCAGCATTCAACTTCAACGCAGAGGCTGCCAGCCGCGGCGCCGCACTGCGAGGCCGCATTCGAAGCGGTGAGCTGACACGCCACACCAGTGGCCTGGCGGATGATCTGGTTCAGGGCAACCTGGTGGTGCTGCCGGCGGCCGACGCCCATGATTTCCTGCTGTATTGCCAGCGCAACCCGCGCCCCTGCCCGGTCATCAGCGTGGGCGATGTGGGTGATCCTTCCATGCCCATGCTGGGCACCGGTATCGACCTGCGCACCGACCTCCCGCGCTACCGTGTCTGGCGCGATGGCGAAATGGTGAACGAGTGCGAAGACGTCAGAGACGTGTGGCGCAAGGATCTGGTCGCCTTCGTCATCGGATGCTCGTTCTCGTTCGAATGGGCCATGCGCATCGAAGGCATCCCCGTCCGTCATATCGAAGAGGACCGCAACGTACCGATGTACCGAACCTCCATCGAAACCCATGCAGCCGGCGCGTTCGGGGGACCACTCGTGGTTTCGATGCGCCCGCTGCTGGCAGCCGACGCGATCCGGTCTGTCCAGATCACCTCACGATTCCCGGCGGTACACGGTGCGCCGTCCATATCGGCGACCCGGGCAGGATCGGCATCAACGACCTTGGCCGACCCGACTACGGCGACGCAGTCAGTGTGCATGAGCACGAGCTGCCCGTATTCTGGGCCTGCGGTGTAACACCACAAGCGGCCCTGAAAAGGGCAAGACCCTCGTTCTGCATCACCCACGCGCCGGGATCGATGCTGATCACCGACCTACTGAATCACCAACTCGCCAGCAACTGATTGGCATCACCAAGGAGACTTCCATGAAATCACTCGTTTTCGCCCTGACTGCCATTGGCCTCGCAACCGCCGCAAGTGCACAGACCAAGTGGGACTTGCCCAGCGGCTACGGTTCCAACACGTTCCAGACCAAGAACCTGGAGCAATTCGCTGCCGATGTGAAAACCGCGACCGGTGGCAAGGTAGAAATCACCGTGCATTCGGGGGCTTCGCTCTTCAAGCAACCTGAAATCAAACGCGCGATCCAGACCGGTATGGCCCCTGCCGGCGAATTCATCATTTCCGGCCTGGCCAACGAGAACCCGCTCTTTGGCGCCGATTCAATCCCCTTCCTCGCCACCAGCTACGCCGACGCCAAACGCTTGTATGAAGCCACCAAGCCGGTACAGGCCAAGGTGCTGGCAAGCCAGGGCATCAAGATGCTGTTCTCGGTGCCATGGCCTGGCCAGTCGCTGTACTCGGTCAAGCCAATCAACACCGCCGACGACTTCAAGGGCACGAAGATGCGCGCCTACAACCCGGCCACGACCAAGATCGCCCAGATGCTCGGAGCGTCACCCGTGACCATCCAGTTGCCCGAACTGGGTCAGGCATTGGCCACCGGTGCTGCCAGCAACTTCCTGACCTCAAGCGCCAGTGGTGCCGACGGCAAGCTGTACGAACAGGTGAAGTACTTTTATCCGGTCAATGCCTGGCTGCCTCGCAACGTGACAGCAGTCAACCAGAAATCGTTTGATGCGCTGGACAAGGCGACGCAGGACGCCGTGATGAAAGCGGCTGCCGACGCAGAAGCGCGCGGCTGGAAAGCGAGCGAGAAGGTCGACGAGGACTCCATCGCCATCCTGAAGGCCAACGGCGTCACGATTGCGCAGCCATCCGAAAGCGTGAAAGCCGCGCTGCAGAAAATCGGCGACACGATGACCGAAGAATGGCTGGCCTCCGCTGGCGCCGACGGAAAAGCCATCATCGACGCCTACCGCAAGAAGTAACCCCCGGAGCATTGCCAAGGGCCCGGCGGGCCCTGGCAACCCGGCAACTGAACTCACCCGGAGCAAGCGATGTTGAATCGAATGGCCTTTGCTTTCTACAAGTTCCTGCTCATGCTGGCCGGCGTTGCCATGATCGCGGCATTCGTGTCCATCATGCTGAACATCCTGGCCCGCATCTTTCTCTGGAACATCCCGGGCCTGGACGGCTATGCCGGGTACGCCATCGCCGCCGCCTTGTTCCTGGCACTGCCATCGACCCTGCAAAGCAACGAGCACATCCGAGCCACACTCCTGCTCGACCATGTGAGCCCTGGTGCAAAGGGCACCATGGAAACCGTCGCCTTGGCGCTGGGCACAGCAGTATCGCTCTACCTCGCCTGGTTTGCCGTTCGCCTGGTATGGGTCTCCTACACGCTGCATGACGTGGCCTTCACCGGCGACGCCACGCCCATGTGGATTCCACAGCTCAGCATGGCATTGGGCTGCGTGGGTTTTGCAATGGGCTTTTCGCAGGCACTCTGGTCCCGCTTTTCGGGTCAGGCCTTTTTTGCTGAGCCCGGCGCCGAACGACGCACGCTGACTGACGCACACCACCAGGAGAACATTTTGGACGTCCTAATTGCTGCTGGTCTCGTCGTACTGCTGTTCACCGCACTGGCCTCAGGCCTGTGGATCGGTATGGCGCTGCTGGCCGTGGGCCTGATTGCCATGGAGCTGGTCTCCAGCCGGCCCGTCGGTGACAGCATGGCCCTCACGATATGGGGTGCGCAGTCCAGCTGGACGCTGACCGCCCTGCCCCTGTTTCTGTGGATGGGTGAGATCCTGTTCCGCACCAAACTCAGCGAGGACATGTTCAAGGGCCTGGCCCCCTGGATGAACCGGCTGCCGGGGAGGCTGCTGCACGTGAATGTGATTGGCAGCACGATCTTTGCGGCCGTTTCGGGTTCTTCGGCTGCCACCTGCGCCACCATCGGACGCATTGCATTGCCAGAGCTGCGCCAACGCGGATATCCCAGAGTCGCTGGCCGTCGGTTCGCTGGCCGGCGCCGCAACGCTGGGCCTCCTGATCCCGCCATCGATCATCATGATCGTCTATGGCGTGGCAGCCGACGTGTCGATCGCCAAACTCTTCATTGCAGGCATTGTTCCCGGTGTTGTGCTCGCATCCCTGTTCATGGGTTACATCATCATCTGGTCACTCCTCAACCCGACCAAGATCCCGGCAGCAGACGAGGAGATGAACCTGAAGGCCAAGCTGTATGCCTCCCGCCACCTCATCCCTGTGGTGCTGCTGATCGGCGCGGTCATGGGTTCGATTTACACCGGCGTGGCGACCGCCACCGAAGCCGCCGCGATCGGCGTGCTCGGCGCTCTGGTGCTGGCAACGGTCGAAGGCAGCATGAGCTGGAAGAGCTTCACTGCGGGTGTCGGAGCAGCCTGCAGGGTCTACTGCATGATCGGACTGATCCTGGCGGGAGCGGCCTTCCTCACGCTGGCCATGGGCTTTGTCGGCCTGCCAAGGCACCTGGCCGAATTCATCACCGCACAAAACCTCTCGCCCTTCGCGCTGGTGTTGGCCTTGACCGTGTTCTACCTTGTGCTGGGCTGCTTTCTCGACGGCATCTCCATGGTCGTCCTGACGATCGGCGTGCTGCTGCCCACGGTGCAGGCCGCGGGCTTCGATCTGATCTGGTTCGGCGTGTTCACCGTGCTGCTCGTGGAGCTGGCACAGATCACGCCCCCCGTGGGCCTGAACCTTTTCGTGCTTCAAGGACTGACCAAGCACGACCTGACCTATGTGGCCCGCACCGCCACGCCCATGTTCCTCATGATGCTGGCCGCAGCCATGCTGTCGTACTTCTTCCAGGATCTCATCCTGTGGCTCCCAAACCAGATGTGATGAACATCCACACGGTACTGCGATGACACCCCGCTTGCTTGACGCTGGCGACGCCGCTTTCACAATCGAGTTCGGCGACGCCATCAACCCCGAACTGCTGGCTGCAGTGCAGTCGCTGGACAGGCTGGTCGCGCGCGAACAGGCTGCCGGCCGGCTCGCCCGGCCTGATCGAAACCATGCCGACCTTTCGCTCGCTGACGGTGTTCTTCGATCCGCTGGTCACGAGGCGCGTGGAGCTCGATCGACTTGCTTCCAGCCCATGTTCTTAAGATGCCGAGAAGTGCCCAGCCCTGGACGGCAGTCAATGGCGTCTGCCCGTGTGCTACGAAGGGGAATCGGGGCCCGACCTGGCCAGCTCCGCGGAAATGATCGGGCATGTCGGTTGACGAACTGATCGCGCTGCACAGCGGTGCCGAATACCGTGTCTGCATGCTCGGTTTTCTGCCCGGATTCCCGTTCATGGACGGCCTGCCCGCGAAGCTGCACCTGCCGCGCCGCACCGAACCACGTGTGCGGGTACCGGCCGGCAGCGTGGCTATCGCTGGTGGCCTGACCGCCATCTATCCGTGGGAAAGCCCGGGCGGCTGGCACCTGCTCGGTCGATGCCCTGTCCCGCTGTTCGACGCCGCGCGCGAATCTCCCTCGTTGCTGGGCGCTGGTGACCGCGTGACGTTCGAGCCGGTGAGCACGAGCGACCTACCAGACGACTCGAAGCGAGAGATCAAGGCCGGTCAGACAAACCCGCTGCAGTGGCTGATCGCTGCGAGAGGATGCTCTGTGAACGTGTCGCCCACGCTTGAAGTCATCTCGCCCGGCGCCTACGCGTCCGTGCAGGACAGAGGCCGCAGGTTTCCGGCGTGTCGGCGTGCCCTGGGCTGGCGTGCTGGATCCCCGCCTGATGCGCATCGCCAATGCGCTGGTTGGCAACGCCGACGGGGCTCCCGTGATCGAATGCTTCGATGGTGGGCTGCAGCTGGCTGCCCGTGGCGGCGCTCTGCGAGTTGCGGTGGCGGGCCACGCCTTGGTCGAACTCGAAAGTGCAGGCGAGCGCCATGTCCTGGATGCCTGGCGTTCGCTGACGATGGCTCCGGGTGACATACTGCGTTTGCGCAAGCTCGAGCACGGAAGGATCGCCAGTGATCGCTGTCGAAGGCATGACGCTGCCACAAATGCTGGGCAGCGCATCCACGTATGCGCGTGCCCATCTCGGAGGCCTGGAGGGTCGCGCGCTCTCCGCTGGCGACCAGCTTCCGGCCTCCGGAGCGAGCAAACAACCCGAACGGATGTTGCCTCGCCCACCCCCCGAGAAACCCGCCCCATCCGCGTCATCGCCGGTCCTCAGGCTGACCACTTCTCTGCCAGCACATTGGCGAGCGTTCGCCGGCGCCGAATACCGTGTGACCAGCGAAGCTGACCGCATGGGTATCCGCCTCGCAGGTCCCGCACTCCAGCACATCGGGGCGCGCGAGATCGTATCCGACGCCACGGTGCCCGGATCGATTCAGGTGCCGGGCAACGGCTCAGCCGATCATCCTGCTCGCCGATGCACAAACCGCAGGCGGCTACCCCAAAATCGCCACGGTGATCGGTGCAGACCTGGCCCGCGTTGCGGCCTCGAGACCCGGCGAGACCCTCAGCTTTGCGCTGGTAGGCGCCTTGGAGGGCGAGGCGCTCGCCCGCACAGCAGAAGCGGAAAGCCGTGCCCTGCTGGCCAGTCTGCGCCCACTGCTGCAAGATGGCGTCGACGAGGAGGCCATCTACAGCTGCAATCTTGTCACCGGCTTTCTCGACGCGCTGTCCGCCGAGTACCGGCCTGGCATGGGCGATCTGCAGAATCCGCAATGAACTCTGACATCACAGGCTGCGACATGAAAATCAACCTCAACGCCGACCTCGGCGAATCTTTTGGCGCCTGGAAGATGGGCGAAGACGAAGCCCTCCTGCGCGTGGTCAGCTCAGCCAACATCGCCTGCGGATTCCATGCCGGCGACCCGCTGGTGATGCGCAAAACGGTGCGCAGCGCCCTGGCCGCCGGTGTCGGGCTCGGCGCCCACCCCGCCTATCCCGATCTGCAGGGTTTTGGGCGGCGGCCGATGAAGCTGGCATCGGCCGAGCTCGAAGCGGTGCTCATCTACCAGATTGGGGCCCTGGCTGGCATGGCCACGGCCGAAGGTGGCCGGTTGACCCATGTGAAGCCCCACGGTGCGTTGAACAACCAAGCCTGCGAAGACGCCGCTCTGGCCGATACCGTGGCACGTGCGGTACGGGCCGTCGACCGCGAACTCATCTTGCTGGCGCCGGCGCTGTCCGAGCTGATCACCGCAGGTGAACGAGCGGGTCTGGCCGTCGCTGCTGAAGTTTTCGCAGACCGTGCTTACACCGATGCGGCCACCCTGGTGCCGCGGAACCAGGCCGGTGCGGTCATCCACGACTCCCGCCAGGTGGTTGATCACGTCCTGCGCATGCTCGACACCGGCGGCATCGTGGCCCAAAGCGGCAAACGGATGCCAACCGTCATTCACAGCATCTGCGTACACGGTGATACACCCGGCGCGGCCGACAACGCCCGCCACCTGCGGACCGCTGTTGAAGCCGCAGGCTGGACACTCACCGGTTTGCCCGCCCTGCTGACCGACGCCGACGCGGCCACCTGCGGGCGTTCTGGCGACCGGCTAGATTGAAGTGAAGCTTCACAATCCACTCACCCTTCACCCATAAAAAACGGCCCCTCTGAGGCCGCTTTTTCCATTCTCAGATCGCGTGGCGTCAGATCAGCGGCACGCCGGTCTTGCTCTGGATGAACTCGCGTGTCACGCCGTCGGCCAGCTCCACCAGCTTCAGACCCTCAGGCGTCACGTCCATCACGCCCAGATCGGTGATGATGCGGTTGACCACGCCCACGCCGGTCAGCGGCAAGGTGCACTCGGGGATGATCTTCAGGTCTTCCGTGCCGTCTTTTTTCTTGGCCACGTGCTCCATCAGGATGATCACGCGCTTGACGCCGGCCACCAGGTCCATGGCGCCGCCCATGCCCTTGACCATCTTGCCGGGGATCATCCAGTTGGCCAGATCGCCCTTGGCGCTGACCTGCATGGCGCCCAGGATGGACAGGTTGATCTTGCCGCCGCGGATCATGGCAAACGACTGGTCGCTGCCAAAAATGGCCGAGCCCTTCATGGTGGTCACGGTCTGCTTGCCGGCGTTGATCAGGTCGGCATCCACCTCGTCTTCGTACGGAAACGGGCCAATGCCCAGCATGCCGTTTTCGCTCTGCAGCCACACCTCGACGTGGTCGGGCACGTGGTTGGCCACCAGCGTCGGGATGCCGATACCGAGGTTGACGTAAAAACCGTCTTGCAACTCTTGCGCCGCACGCGCGGCCATCTGATCTTGGGTCCAAGGCATTTCTTTGCTCCTTATTTGCGGTCGCGGACGGTGCGCTTTTCAATGCGCTTTTCGGGCGTGGCGTTGAGCACGATGCGGTGCACATAGATGCCCGGCAGGTGCACGTCGTCGGGTTCGATATCGCCGGTCGGCACGATGCGCTCGACTTCCACAATGCAGATCTTGCCGGCGGTCGCGGCCGCCGGGTTGAAGTTGCGTGCGGTCTTGTTGAAGCGCAGGTTGCCCGACATGTCGGCCACATCGGCCTTGATCAGCGCCACCTCGGGCATCAGCGAACGCTCCATCACATAGGTCTCGCCGTCGAACTCGCGCAACTCCTTGCCTTCGGCCACCAGCGTGCCCACACCGGTCTTGGTGAAGAAAGCGGGAATGCCGGCGCCACCGGCGCGCAGCTTCTCGGCCAGCGTGCCCTGCGGCGTGAATTCGAGCTCCAGCTCGCCCGCCAGGTACTGGCGCTCGAACTCCTTGTTCTCACCCACGTAGGACTGAGATCATCTTCTTGATCTGGCGGGTCTGCAGCAACTTGCCCAGACCAAAATCGTCCACGCCCGCGTTGTTGGAAATCGCGGTCAGGTTCTTCACGCCCGAATCGCGCAGCGCGTCGATCAGGGCTTCGGGAATGCCGCACAGGCCAAAACCGCCCACGGCGATCAGTTGGCCATCAGCCACCACGCCCTTGAGGGCTTCGGCAGCGCTGGGGTAAATCTTGTTCACGTCGTTTGCTCCAGGGTTGAACACGAGAGAAGGCTCTGCAAACCACTACGATACTACGTAACCACATACGTAGTTTGACCTAATGGCTAACCCGAACACGCCCACGCTCCATGCCCATGCCCGACATCGACTACCGCCTTGCCTTCGATCTGGCGCCCTTGGGCATGGCGCTCTCGCGCCAGCGCACCATGGTGGACTGCAACCAGGCCCTGTGCGACATGTTCGGCGCCACGCGCGAACAGCTCGTCGGGCAGAGTTTTCAGCTGCTGTACCCCAGCGTGGCCGAATACGAGCGCACCGGCGCCCGCATCGAGCCCATCCTGGGCCGCAACGGCACCTACGCGGACGACCGCGTGATGAAGCGCGTGGACGGCCGCTTCAAGGGCGAGACCTTCTGGTGCCATGTGACCGGTCGGGCCCTGCACCTGGAGCTCACCGCACGAAGCCGGCATCTGGAGCTTCGAAGACCTCAGCTCCCGCCGGGCCGTTCGCGCCGAGCTGACCGGCCGCGAACGCGAAGTGGCGGCCTTGCTGATGGACGGCCTCACCAGCAAGGAAATCGGCAAGGCGCTGGACATCAGCCACCGCACGGTGGAGATCCACCGCGTCCGCCTGAAGCGCAAGTACCAGGCCCACAGCACCCCGGATCTGGTGCACCGGTTGCTGGCGGGCTGAGGAAGCCAGGCGCCGTTGGGTGTGGGGCCCTGCCCAGTCCGGGCAACTTCAGGCAGCGGGTTTGTCCACCACTTCTGCAGCCGTGCGGAACGCATCCACCGCCGCCGGAACACCGCAATACACGGCGGCGTGCAGCAACACCTCCTGCACTTCTTCAACGGTTGCACCGTTGTTCAACGCCCCACGCACGTGGCCACGCAACTCATGCTGCTTGCCCAGCGCCGTCAGCATGGCCACCGTGACCAGGCTGCGGGTCTTGCGGTCCAGCCCTTCGCGCTGCCACACATCGCCCCAGGCGTTGCGGGAAATGTGCTCCTGGATCGGCATGGTGAAGGGCGTCGCCTGGGCAAAAGCCCGGTCAACGAAATCGTCGCCCATGACGGCGCGACGCGTGGCCAGGCCTTTGTGGAATTGATCATCCTGCATGCGTGTGCTCCCGGTGTCAGGCGGTTGAAAAGTCCAAGGATAAACTGAGGCTCAACCCAAGAACCACGACAGGAGACACCGCCATGAACACCCCCCGCTTCCCCCTGCCCGACATCAACAGCCTGCCCGAAGACATCAAGGCCAAAGTCCTGGAAGTGCAGGAGAAAGCAGGGTTCGTGCCCAACGTGTTTCTGGCCTTCGCCCGCCGCCCGGCCGAATGGCGCGCCTTCTTTGCCTACCACGATGCCCTCATGACGCCCGAAACCGCAGGGCGCACCTCGGGCCTGACCAAGGGCGACCGCGAGATGATCGTGACCACCACCAGCGCCGCCAACAACTGCCTCTACTGCGTGGTGGCCCACGGCGCCATCCTGCGCATCTACGAGAAGAAGCCCCTGGTGGCCGATCAGGTGGCGGTCAACCACCGCAAGGCCGAGATCAGCGAACGCCAGCGCGCCATGCTGGATTTCGCGATGAAGGTCTGCCTGGATGCGCAAGCCATTGAAGACGCCGACTTCGAAGCCCTGCACGCACATGGCTTCAGCGACGAAGACGCCTGGGACATCGCCGCCATCACCGCCTTCTTCGGCCTGTCCAACCGCATGGCCAACGTCGCGGGCATGATGCCCAACCCCGAGTTCTACCTGATGGGTCGGGTACCGAAGGCGAAGTGAACTGAGCCCCCACGCTCCGCCGCTGCGCGGGTCGCTGCCCCCCGAGGGGGCTGACCTGGCTTGGGGCGGCCCTGCGCTGCGGTCGCTCGCGCCCCCACGCTCCGCCGCTGCGCGGGTCGCTGGCCTTGCAGGCCGCGGCGTTGTCAGAGCCAACGCCCCTTCGGGCTGTCCCGGCCTGCGCAGGCAGGCCCGGAGCCGCAGCCCTCAGCCCCGAGGGGGCTGACCCGGCTTGGGCGTCGGTGCGGTGCGCGCCGGCTGCCCTCTCTACCGTCCCAGCCGTGGCGGGTTGCCCGCGCCTTCGATCAGCGCCCTGGCGTGATCCGACATCGGAACGGACTTCTGCTTCGGGAAGTCCACCCAGACCACCGTCGCACCACCGCTGGCGCACACCGTGTCGGGCTCATCGGTGCGCAGCAGCTCGTGGTAGGTGTCGAACGACGTGCGCCCCATCTCGCCCACGTAGGTGCGCACCAGCACATCGCCCGGAAACTCCAGCTGCTTGATGAAGTTGCAAAACGCATTCACGATCACCGGGCCTTCGCCTTTGGGCTGGGCGGGCAGCCCCATGCCAAAGAACCAGTCCAGGCGCGCCATCTCCATGTAGCGAAAGTAAATGGTGTTGTTGACATGGCCCATGGCGTCCATGTCGCCCCAACGGATGTTGGCCACCATGCTGTGCACCAGGCGCTTGTCTTCAGGCAATTCCAGTTTCATGCTTCCGTTCCTATCGATGGGCCTTGATCGAAGCCAAGATGCCCGCCACAAACAACACACAGGCCAGCCACTGCATCGCAGCCGGCCAGTGCGCATTCCAGACAAAACCATACAGCAGGCCAAACACCGTCTCGCTCACGATGAGCTGCCCCGCCAGGCTGGCGCTCAGGCGGCGGCTGGCCATGTTCCACAACACCGAAGCCACCCAGGCGGCGCCGATGCCCGTGACCGCACACACAGCCAGGTAGGTGCCAAAGCCCTCGCGCTCCACCATGGCTCTGCAACGGCGTGCCCGCCCACAACCAGATGGGCACAGCGCCCAGACCCGCAGCAACACCCATCCAGTTGGCCCACATGGTGGAGTTCACTTCGGGGTGCTGGTTGAGCCAGCGTTTGTTGAGCAAACCGAACAACACCCAGGATGCGGCGGCCAGCGCCGCGTAGAAACACGCCCAGCCACATGTCCGCGCCCGCAGGCCACGGCACCCAGTCCGCTGGCCGTGGCATGCATCATGAGCGCCATGCCCATCACGGTGAGCAACAGGCCCGGCACCAGCTTGCGCCACAACAGGTCTTCGGGCTTGCCCAGCAACATCATCCACAAGGGAATGGTGCCGATCACCAGCACCGGCAAGGTGGCGCCCGTGGTCTGGATCGCCAGCGACAGCAGCAGGTAATAGCCGGTGTAGCCCAGCACGCTCAGCCACAGCGCCGCCCCCGCCTGGCGCCAGGTGGGCCAGATGCGCTGGCGACGCGCACCCGACCACAGCATCAGCAGCAGCGACACCAGGGCACAGGCCAGGTAACGCCCCACCGTGATGTCCACCGAGCTGAAATTGGGCGCCATCAAGGGCGCCACAAAGGCCATGCCCCAGAAAGCACCCGCACCCACGCCGGCCAGAATGCCGGTGGTCATGCCAGGGGGCAAGCCAGGCGTCACAGAAACAGCAGTCGAACTCAATTCAAGTCAATCAAAGAGGGGAAGCAAAGCCAAGGATGCCGCGGAACCGGCTCTGCCGGGCCGCCAGCATCGCCCCCTGGGGGGTGACGGCGAAGCCGGCGCGGGGGGAGCAACGGTCAAGCGCCGAATCCGTCGTCGGCAGCGATCACCGCGCCGTTCACGAAATGGCTTTCGTTGGAACACAGCATCACCAGCACCGCGTCCAGATCCGCCGGCTGACCGACGCGTTTGCGCGGCAACATGCTGATCAGCTTCTGGCCCTGCTCGGTCTGCCAGTGCTTGTGGTTGATCTCGGTGTCGATGTAGCCGGGGCAGATGGCATTCACGTTGATGCCGTACTTGCCCCACTCCACGGCCATGGCCTTGGTCATGTGCACCACAGCCGCCTTGCTCATGCAATACACGCCGATCTGTGGCAACACCTTCAGGCCAGCCATCGACGCGATGTTCACGATGCGCCCGCCCACATAGGAGCCTGGAGCCGCGCCCTTCGCCCGCGCCAGCATGCGCTTGGCCACTTCCTGGGCCACGAAAAAAGCGCCTTTGGTGTTGGTGTTCAACACAAAATCGTAGTCTTCTTCGGTCACATCCTGCAGGCGCTGGGTGGTGCTGACGCCCGAATTGTTGACCAGGATATCGATGCCACCGACCTCGGTTTCAGCGTGGGCAATGGCCGCCTTGATCGACGCCAGATCGGTCACATCCAGGGCCACCACATGGGCATCACCACCATCGGCTTCGATGTGCGCGCGCAAGGCCAACAGGCGGTCCGTGCGCCGCCCGGCCAGCACCACGGCGGCACCGGCCTTGGCCAGGGTCTTGGCAAATTGTTCGCCCAGGCCGCCCGAAGCGCCCGTGATCAGCGCGACGCGCCCCGACAGATCCAAGCTGTATGCCATTTAGAGTCCCCTCTCAAAATTGCGGTTCTCACACGCCCGTGCGGCGTGTGTGACACTCATTGTGCCTTCTTGCCCACTAGAATCGGTCGCGACCACGACAAGCGGGCAGGTTCCGCTCCGTCGTCACGCCTCGCAGACCGGTCACCGGTCCTGCATGCCCTCGCATCCGAACACAGAGACCGACACCATGACCCACGACGAAATCCTGAGCACCTACGGCCCACGCGAAGCCATGGAATACGACGTGGTGGTGATTGGCGGTGGCCCCGCAGGCCTGTCCACCGCCATCCGCCTCAAGCAGCTCGCCGCCGAAAAAGGCAGCGAGATCAACGTGTGCGTGCTGGAAAAAGGCTCAGAGCCGGGCGCCCATATCCTGAGCGGCGCCGTGATGGACCCCAAGGCCATCACCGAACTTTTCCCCAACTGGAAAGAACTCGGCGCGCCACTGAACCAGCCCGTCACCGGCGACGACGTGCTGTTCCTCTCCGAAAGCGGCCACAAGCGCACACCCGACTTCCTGGTCCCGCGCAACTTCCACAACCACGGCGAATTTCGTGGTCAGCCTGGGCGCCGTCACCAAGTGGCTGGGCGAACAGGCCGAAGCCCTGGGCGTGGAAATCTTCCCCGGCTTCGCTGCGCGCCGAAGTGCTCTACAACGACGACGGTTCGGTCAAAGGTGTGGCCACCGGCAACCTGGGCGTGGGCAAAGACGGCGAACCCATGGACAGCTTCCAGATCGGCATGGAACTGCACGCCAAGTACACCGTGTTCGCCGAAGGCGCGCGCGGCCATCTGGGCAAGCAGCTGATCGCCAAATTCAAGCTCGACGACGGCAAAGACCCCCAGAGCTACGCCATCGGCATCAAGGAACTGTGGGAAATCCCCGCCGACAAAGCCCAGCCCGGCAAGGTGGTGCACACCGCCGGCTGGCCCATGGACAACGAGACCTATGGCGGTGGTTTCCTCTACCACCTCGAAGGCAACAAGGTCACGCTGGGTTTCGTCGTCGGCCTGGACTACAAAAACCCCTGGATGTCGCCGTTCGAAGAAATGCAGCGCTGGAAAACCCACCCCGCGATCAAGGCCCACATCGAAGGTGGCAAACGCCTGGGTTACGGCGCACGCGCCATCACCGACGGCGGCCTGCTATCGCTGCCCAAGACCGTGTTCCCGGGCGGCGCACTGGTCGGGCTGCGACGCCGGCTTCCTCAACGCCGCGCGCATCAAGGGCAGCCACGCCGCCATCAAGAGCGGCATGATGGTGCGCCGAAGCCGCGTTCGAAGCCGTGACCGCCGGCCGCAGCAGCGACGAACTCGCGCCTTCCCCGCCGCGTTCGAGAAGAGCTGGCTGCACACCGAGCTGCACCAGTCGCGCAACTTCAAGCACTGGTTCAAGAAGGGCAGCACTGATCGGCGCGCTCATGACCGGCGTCGAGCAGTGGTTCCTGCCCAAGGTCGGCGTGAGCACCCCGCCCTGGACGCATCCACCGCACCGCCGCCGACCACACCATGCTGCGCCCGGCCGATGAAATGCCGCAGATCAGCTACCCCAAGCCCGATGGCAAGCTGACCTTCGACCGCCTCTCCAGCGTGTTCGTCTCCAACACCAACCACGAAGAGCAGCAACCGGCCCACCTGACGCTGAAAGATGCCAGCGTGCCGGTGAACATCAACCTGGCGAAGTTCGCCGGGCCCGGAGAGCCCGCTACTGCCCGGCCGGCGTGTACGAGTTCGTGAAGACCGACGATGGCAAGGACCGCCTGCAGATCAACGCGCAAAACTGCGTGCACTGCAAGACCTGCGACATCAAGGACCCGACGCAAAACATCGTCTGGGTCACCCCCGAAGGTGGCGGCGGTCCCAACTACGCGGGCATGTGACAACGGCAGCCACCCTGCACCCCGCTCTGCTGGAGCGGCTGCAGGACGCTCGGCAGCGGGCCACGCCGCCTGCTGGGCATCGCCGGGCCGCCCGGCTCGGGCAAGTCCACACTGCCGGCGCTGATGGCCTCCGCGCTGGGTGGGCGAGCCCAGGCTCGTGCCCATGGACGGCTTCCACCTGGCCCAAGTCGGAACTGGTCCGGCTGGGCTCGGGCCGATCGAAAAGGAGCGCCCGACACCTTTGATGTCGGCGGGCTATGCCGCCTTGCTGCAGCCGCCTGCGGCATCAGGCCGGAGATGAAGTGGTGTACGCGCCCGATTTCCGGCGCGATCTCGAAGAAGCCGTGGCCGGCGCCATTGCCCGTGTTCGCCCGACACGCCGCTGGTCATCACCGAAGGCAACTACCTCCTGCTCCAGGAAGGTGGCTGGCCCCGCGTGACGGCGCTGCTGGACGAAGTCTGGTCTCTGCAGGTTGACGACGCATTGCGGCTGGAGCGCCTGAACGCGCGTCACCAGCAGTTCGGCCGCAGCCGCAGCGAAGCGCTGGCCTGGATCGCACAGACCGATGAGCCCAACGCGCGGCTCATCCTTGCCCAGGCCCACCGGGCCAACCGGCAGGTGCGCTGGTCGCCAGCGTCCAACCAGTTCATCTGAACCACTGCACAGGCCCGGGCCCGGCCCGGCTGGCGCCGGCACTGTTTCGATCCTGCAACAAATACCCCATCGGAGTGACAGGGCAGGTGCTCGCCTCGAATTCGTCAGGGAAAACTGAAGACTTGCGCATTACCATTCAGGGTATTCCCGCATCGCCGCGTGCACGGGCCGGCGAACAAGCCGAGTGCTTGCACACCCTTTCAGCAGCGATCATGTTCACGTTTCGCGCAGGCCCGTCGCGATACCGTCCCGGACGGCAGCCCCCCTGCTTCCGGCATTGGCCCGTTCTCTCGCAGGCTGAACCGGCTTTCTGGCTGGCTCAACCGCTTCGGCCTTTGTGCGGCGTGCCGTGCTGGCGGGCTTGTTGGCGAGCCCTGGTGGTCTTTTCCATCGCCCGGCTGAACAAGAACCTGCTCATCAGCTTTGACTTGCTGACCGACCGCACCGGGCCGTTTCAGGTTTACCACGCAGGATGCCGACGGTGTTTTCAGCGAACGCGACGACTTCACCCGCTACACCCCGGCCAATGCATGGCAAAAGCAGACCTTTGAAATCAAGACGATTCGTGAGCTGGCCGTGCTGCGGCTGGATCCCGTGACCCAGCCGGGGCGTCTGTCCCTGGGCCGGCTGGACATCAGCAGCCGCTGGGGGCGGGTGCATTTGCAGGGTGCGTCATTGCAGGCGGCGATGCTCCGGACCACGATCTGCAAATCGAATCCGTGGAGCCCGACGTGCTGCGGCTGAAAGCGACCGGTGCCGACCCCTACTTCCACCTCAACATTCCGAAGTCCCTGCTCGAACCCTCTCCCCTGGTGCAGCTGCCCCGCGCCCTGATCGCCGGGCTGCTTCATCGGCTTGCTGTGGTGGCTGCTGGACCACGCATCGCACCGCCTGCAGCGGCACAGACCCGCACTGCACGCGCGTCTGGTCCATGCGATGCGACAGGGCTGGGTGGTGCCCGTGGTGGTCTGCCTGGGGCTCACGCTTGTGGCTCAAAAGCGCGTGGACGACTACCCGGTTCTGGGTGACGGGGTGCAAAACCTGCTGATGGCGGTGAACGTGTTCAAACACAACACCTTGTCCCTGGACAACAACGACCACCCCAAACCCACCAACTTCCGCGAACCGTTGCCATCGCTGTTGATGGGCCTGCACCTCAAGCTTTTCGCACCCGATGCCGTGAACCAGCCCTTCGCTGCCTTTCGGGCCGGTGAGCTGACCCGCACCGTCAAGCTCGCCAATCTGGGGTGGCTGTTCGCCGGTCTGCTGGGCGTGTGGATGATCGCGCTGCGTGCGAGGCGCAACAACCTGGCCGGGCTCGCAGCCTGCCTCCTGGCCTTCCACTTTTTCTTTCATGGCGCCGAGTTCGATCAACACCTTGTACACCGAGCTGGCCACCGCCAGCCTGATCGTCTGGTGCAGCTACGCCTTGCTGCGGGCAGTGCAGCAGCAGTCGCTGGGCTGGTTCCTGATCTCCGGCATCCTGCTGGGCATGCTCACCCTGACCAAGGCGGCATTCTTCTACATCGGCGCGGCGTCCATCGGATTGCTGCTGCTGGTTCTTGTGGCGCGACACCCACAAATCGCGGTCCAACCTTGCCCGTGTTCTGCAATGTGCTGGCGTGATGGGGCTGGGTTTCATGCTGGTTCTGGCGCCATGGGTCGCACGCAACGAAATCCAGTTTGACAGCGCCCGGGTGAATTCGCGCGGTGAACTGATTCTGTGGGGCCGTGCGATTCTGAACAACATGAGCAACGACGAAGTGCTGGGGCTGCTCTACGACCAGGCCCCCACGCTCTACAAACGCGCGGTGGCCGGCACCCGGCTGGCGGAACACGAGGGCGACTATCGAACGTGGCGGGCGCTGGCAACGGTTGAACCGGTACCAGTCCAGCTTCTGGGAAAGCGACCGCATGGCGGCCTATGCGGGAGAGCCTGACAAGGCCATCAGCTTCCACTTCAAAGCGGGCGCTGAAGCCAACCGCCGCCTCAACGAACTGGCCCGGCAAGGCCATCCCGACCCCGATCTGGCCGTGGGCACGCAGCTGAAACGTGAAGCCCTGCAAATGATCCTGGCACGACCACTGCGTCACCTGCTCATGACCGTACCGTTCTTCTGGCACGGTTTCTGGAGCCTGAAACCCACCGAAGTGCCCATGGTGTCGGTCGCCACCCAGGATGCCCTGGTCGAACTGCTCAACCTGGCCGCGGGGGTCTCGCTGATCGGTGTCTTCGTGCGTGGCTTGTGGACCGTGAACGTGCCGCGCGTGGCGCTCACGGTGCTGCCGGTGGGCATGATGCTGTTCTACGCCTTTTTCACCCACAACATCCACCGCTACACCACCCCCACCCATCCGATGATGTTGCTGGTGCTGGTGCTGGTCGTCAGCGGTCTGTGGCGCCGCCTCGCGCCAGCGGACGTGGCGCACGCTGCCACCCGCACAAGCCTGACCCGGGGCAACCCCCTGGTGCACATTCACGGTGAGGAGGCTGCGCGGCAGAAGGCGTCGCAGCGAAACCTGCGACAACCGAGGATCGCTTGGTGATACCGAGAAGCCCAGGGTCAGCCCCTGGCGCGCAGGAGGTCGTACCGGGCGAGACCGGTTTCTCGCGGGTTGCAGCCGATGCTCCTTTGCCATCAGCCGCCGTCGGTTCGGGGAAGAATCCCGCCCTGCGCGCGGGCTCCCTGATGCACAAGGCCCGTGCAGGTCGGGCTCGATGGGGGATCGTTGAATCCAGACCAAACAGGCGAAAGGCAGCAAAGCCCCACGGGTTCCCGCACAAGCCACCCCCGTCAACAGCAACCGCCAGCCCATCGACCGGCATTCAGCCGGCTGTTCACCGGCGACGGGCGACACCTGGTGCGCGCCTTGCTGGACCAGGGCTACCTGGAGCGCAGCCGACCCGACGACACCCCCCGGGACACCGGATTCGGCGTCAGACCTTTGACCCCGTCGCCCGCCCCCGCACACGGCGAACAGTTCATGGGCGCCCGGTCCCTTGCCACGGCCCGGATGTTTCTCTTTGACCTCAGCGAGCGCCTGTTCGCACCACGCGACCCGCGACTGGCCGAACACTACCGGCAGGCCTTGCGCGATGCCAAGGACGGGCCGTCCATGCTGACCGTCGGGCGCGACATGATCGCCAGCGTGGAAACCCTGGCGGGCAGCGAACGCGCCGACAGCATCAGCGAACGCCTCGCCAAACTGTTGCCCGAAGCCGTGTTGCTCCGGCCGCACTGAGGAGGGTATTCATGTGTGTCCGCGCATCGCACACGTTCCGAACCCGTTTTCTGAAGGTTTTTGCACCGCGACTTCCGTTAAACTCGGTCCGTCAGGAGAGAAATCTGGTTCAGGACATGGCCAGATTCGCCGAAGGCGCAGAGAATGACAGTGGGCTGCTCGTTCGCCCGCGTTCTTGAACGCTCAGGCAAAAGGACTGGCAACCACCGCCCTGACCGGCGGTGTCCCCCACTGGAGAGAGGCGCTCGCCAGAGCGTCCACCGAAGGAGCAAATGCGGCATCGCCCGCGTGAATCTCTCAGGTAAAGCGGACAGTGAGGCAGCCCACGGATGAACCGTGGTCGCCCGATCGACGTTTGTGCAGCAGGCCGGGTCAGCCTCCATTTCAATGTCTGAAAGTCCGCCATGTCCGACACCGCCGACCTGCTCCACACCCCGCTGCACGCCCTGCACCTCGAACTCGGCGCCCGCATGGTGCCGTTTGCCGGCTACAGCATGCCCGTGCAATACCCCATGGGCCTGATGCAGGAACACCTGCACACCCGCAAGGCCGCAGGCCTCTTTGATGTCTCTCACATGGGTCAGTTGCGCCTGGTGGGCGTCGATGCCGCCGCAGCCCTGGAGACCCTGATGCCCGTCGACGTGGTCGACCTGGGCGTCAACAAACAACGCTATGGCCTGCTGCTCAACGAAGAAGGCGGCATCATCGACGACCTGATGTTCGTCAACCGCGATGTGGCCAACGGCGGCGATCTGTTCGTCATCGTCAACGGCGCCTGCAAACACGACGACCTCGCCCACATCCAGGCCACCATCGGCTCGCTGTGCCATGTGAGCACCCAATTCGACCGCGCCCTGCTCGCCTTGCAAGGCCCGCAAGCGGTCACCGCCCTGGCGCGCATCCTGCCGGGCGTCGAACAAGCTGGTGTTCATGACCGGCGCCGCCTTTGAGTGGGCTGGCGGTGACCTCTACGTCACCCGCAGCGGCTACACCGGTGAAGACGGTTTCGAGATCTCCTTGCCCGCCGACATCGCCACCGATTTCGCCCGCGCGCTGCTGGCGCAGCCTGAAGTGAAACCCGTGGGTCTGGGCGCACGCAACTCGCTGCGCCTGGAGGCTGGCCTGTGCCTGTACGGGCAAGACATCGACACCACCACCACGCCCGTGCAGGCCGGGCTGAACTGGGCCATTCAGAAGGTTCGCCGCACCGGCGGCGCGCGCGCTGGCGGCTTCCCGGGTGCCGAGCGTGTGCTCGCGCAACTCGATGGCACCGACCCCTTGATGAAGAAGCGCGTCGGCCTGATTGCGCTGGAGCGGATTCCGGTTCGAGAACACGCAGAGCTGCAATCGATTGACGGCACCGTCATCGGCGAAGTCACCAGCGGCCTGCTGGGCCCCAACATCGACAAGCCCGTGGCCATGGGCTATGTGCAGCCCCGAACACGCCGCCCTGGGCACCCGTGTCAACGCCATGGTGCGTGGCAAGCCGGTGCCGATGGAAGTGAGCGCCATGCCGTTTGTGCCCAACCGGTATTTCCGGGGTTGAGCCCTGCTGCTCGCTTCGATTCCCCTCCGTTCGGGCTGATGCCTGTCAGCAGCCCGACAAAGCCGAATTCTCCGCATCGCTGCCCTTCGACAGGCTCAGGTGCGAACGGAACTTAATCCATTTCTTTAGAGGAGCCCTGACATGACCACCAAGTACACCGAAGACCACGAATGGATCAACGTTGAAGGCGACATCGCCACCGTTGGCATCACCGTCCACGCGCAAGACGCGCTGGGCGACGTGGTGTTTGTCGACCTGCCCGAAGTGGGCAAGTCGTTTGAGCAAAAGACATCGCCGGTGTGGTGGAGTCCGTCAAGGCCGCGGCCGACGTGTACATGCCCGTCAGCGGCGAAATCACCGAAGTCAACGAAGCCCTGCGCGCCGACCCGTCGCTGGCCAACAGCGACCCGCTGGACGCTGGCTGGTTCTTCAAGGTCAAGCTGTCAGCCCCTGCCGAGGTGGACGCCTTGCTGGACGAAACCGCTTACACCGCTTTCGCGGCTTGAAGCTGACCCACCCCTGCCGCGCTGCGCGCGACCCCCTCAAGGGGGCGGCGCTGGCGGCCCGGCGAAGCCGGTTCCGCGGCGCCCTGGGTGGCAACGTGCCTCGCGAGCTGGACCCTCTGACGCCAACTCCTTTGTTTCTTTGCCCTTGCCACACGGTAACGCCATGACGATGTCCTCCGCCCACGCCCTGCGCGAACTCGAAAACCCCTCCGAATTCATCGCCCGCCACATCGGCGTGAGCGGCTGCCGAGGAAGCCCACATGCTGAGCCGTGATCGGCGAGGCTTCGCGCCGCGCCCTGATCGACGGCATCGTGCCGCGCTCCATCGCGCGCAGCAAGGGCATGGACATTCCCGCCGGTGATCAGCGAAGCCGCGGCGCTGGCCGAGCTCAAGGCCATGGCCAGCAAAAACCAGGTGTTCAAGAGCTTCATCGGCCAGGGCTACTACGGCACCCACACGCCCGGCGTGATCCTGCGCAACATCCTGGAAAACCCCGCCTGGTACACCGCCTACACGCCCTACCAGGCCGAGATTTCGCCAGGGCCGCATGGAAGCGCTGGTCAACTTCCAGACCATGGTGACCGACCTGACCGGCATGCCCATGGCCAACGCCTCCATGCTGGACGAAGCCACCGCCGCGGCCGAGGCCATGACGCTGGCCATGCGCTCGGTGCAAGTCCAAGGGCATGACCTTCGTGGTGGCCGGCGACTGCCACCCGCAAACCATCGAAGTGATCCAGACCCGCGCCGCGCCGCTGGGCATCACGGTCAAGCTCGCCAATTCGGCCGAAGAGTGGCATGCCGCGCTGGACGGCGACGACTACTTTGCCGTGCTGGCTGCAATACCCGGGCACCAGCGGCCGCATCGACGACCTGCGCGCGCGACGTGGCCCGCGTGCATGGCCAAAGACGCCGCCTTCATCGTGGCCGCCGACCTGCTGGCGCTGACCCTGCTCATGCCGCCCGGCGAATTGGATGCCGACATCGTGGTCGGCACCACCCAGCGCTTTGGCATGCCCATGGGCAACGGCGGCCCGCACGCCGCCTACATGGCCTGCCGCGACGAGTTCAAACGCTCGATGCCCGGCCGCCTGGTGGGCGTGAGCGTCGACGCGCACGGCAACCCGACCTACCGCCTGGCGCTGCAAACCCGCGAGCAGCACATCCGCCGCGAAAAGGCCACCTCCAACATCTGCACCGCGCAGGTGCTGCCGGCCGTGGTGGCCAGCATGTACGCCGTCTACCACGGCCCGCAGGGTCTGACGCGCATCGCGCAGCGCGTGGCCACGCTTCACCGCCATCCTGGCGCGAGGTCTGCGAGCATGGGCTGCGACCTGCGCACGCCACCGCGTCTTCGACACGCTCACCGTCCAAACCGGCGAGCAGCCCAGCCGATTCGATAGCCAAGCGCGCGCTATGCGCCGGCGTCAACCTGCGACTGTCTGGACGCGAATACGCTTGAGCGTCTCGCTGGACGAAACCACCACCCGCGAAGACATCGCAGCTGCTGTGGTCCTTCTTCGCCAAGGACCCGGCCAGGCCCTGCCCAACTTCGTGCGACTTCGAAGACGGCATCGAGCGCCATGCTCCCGCCAGCCTGCGGCGCACCAGCGCCTTCCTGACGCACCCGGTGTTCAACACGCACCACTCGCGAGACCGGCATGCTGCGCTACATCCGCGCGCTGAGCGACAAAGACCTGGCGCTGGACCGCAGCATGATCCCGCTGGGCAGCTGCACCATGAAGCTCAACGCCACCAGCGAGATGATCCCCATCACCTGGCCCGAGTTTGCCAACATCCACCCGTTTGCCCCGCGCGACCAGCTGCAGGGCTACGCCGAGCTCGACGAGCAGCTGCGCGCCTGGCTGTGCCAGGCCACCGGCTATGCCGGCATCAGCCTGCAGCCCAACGCCGGCAGCCAGGGCGAATACGCCGGCCTGCTGGCCATCCGGGCCTGGCACGCAGCCAAGGGCGAGGGCCACCGCAACATCTGCCTGATTCCCTCCAGCGCGCACGGCACCAACCCGGCCAGCGCCCAGATGGTGGGCCTGACGGTGGTGGTGACCGCCTGCGACGCACAAGGCAACGTCGACATGGCCGACCTGAAGGCCAAGTGCGAACAGCACAGCGCCAACCTGGCCGCGGTGATGATCACCTACCCCAGCACCCACGGCGTGTTCGAGACCACGGTCAAGGAACTGTGCGCCCTGGTGCACGAGCATGGTGGCCGCGTCTACGTGGACGGCGCCAACATGAACGCCCTGGTCGGCGTGGCCGCGCCGGGCGAGTTTGGCGGCGACGTGAGCCACCTGAACCTGCACAAGACCTTCTGCATTCCGCACGGCGGCGGCGGCCCCGGTGTCGGCCCGGTGTGCGTGGTGGCCGACCTGGTGCCCTACCTGCCCGGCCATGCGACCGGTGGCGTGCCGCAGCCATGGCGTGGGCGCCGTCGTCGCCGCGCCGCTGGGCAACGCAGCCGTGCTGCCCATCAGCTGGATGTACTGCCGCATGATGGGCGCCGAGGGCCTGCAAGCACGCCACCGAGGTCGCCATCCTGAGCGCCAACTACATCAGCGCGCGCCTGAAGGACCACTACCCCACGCTGTACGCCAGCGCCAACGGCCATGTGGCGCACGAGTGCATTCTGGACCTGCGCCCCCTCAAGGACACCAGCGGCGTGCATCGGCCGAAGACGTGGCCAAGCGCCTGATGGACTACGGCTTCCACGCGCCCACGCTGAGCTTCCCCGTGCCCGGCACGCTGATGGTGGAGCCCACCGAGAGCGAAACCCTGGACGAGCTGGACCGCTTCATCGACGCCATGATCGCCATCCGCGGCGAGATCGCCAAGGTCGAAGCGCGGCGAGTGGCCGCAAGACAACAACCCGCTCAAACACGCGCCGCACACCGCCGCCAGCCTGCTGGGCGGCGAGTGGGACCGGCCCTACTCGCGCGAGGTGGCGCGCCTTCCCGCTGGCCGCCTCAAGCCAGAAGTACTGGCCGCCGGTGGGCCGGGTGGACAACGTCTACGGCGACCGCAACCTGTTCTGCAGCTGCGTGCCGATCAGCGAACTGGCC
>CAVORS010000005.1:0-227881 GCA_963698635.1 uncultured beta proteobacterium | reverse complement strand
TATGGTGCTTCTTTCAAGGTAATTTTGCTGTTTGTTTTATGATCAATCTAATGGAGATGATTATGAACAGAATGACTTGCCTAATCTTATTTCTTGTCTTTTTAATTTTTAGTTTATCTTGGGCGCAGGAATCATCTGGAATTTTGGAAGGAACAATTGTTGATCAGATTGGAATTCCAATTCAAAATGTAAACATATCTTTGACTAGCTTTTCATTGCAGGGAGAGCGGGGAACAGTTACTAACTCAAATGGAGAATTCAAACTCCATTTTTTGCCAATTGGGAATTATTATATCAAAATTAGCTATATGGGTTATCGTACAGAAATAATTGAAAATATTAGAATAAGCCTTGGAAAGACTACAAATATTGGAAAATATTATTTAGAAAAAGAGACAATAAGCCTTTCCGAAATCACAGTATTTGGAAATAATTTTTATTTAGATCCTACTTCAACAACCTATGGAAGGCAGTCTTAATTCAGCCGATTATGAAAATCTGCCAATTGATAGAGATTATAAAAGTGCAATATCTTTATTACCGCAAGCAAACATAAGTTATTATGGTGATGGTGTAAATATTGCTGGTGCAACAGGATTCGAAAACAAATATTTTGTTGATGGTGTAGAAGTTACAGATCCCGTTAATAGGCTCGAGAGGAACAAATTTACCTTATAATTTTATTGAAGAAATAAAAGTTAATGCAGGCGGATATAATGCAGATTCTAGAGTTCTCTGGGCGGAGTTATTAATGTTATAACTATTTCCGGAAGCAACCAATTTCATGGGTCAGCATTTGGGTTTTTCACGCGCAATGAATTTTCTGATAATACGAAAATTGGATTAATGGACCTTTCCAAAGGTGATTTTTCCAATTACGATCTAGGATTTGGATTTGGCGGACCGATAGTAGAAAGATAATATATGGTTTTTCATAGCATATAATCCGACAATAAACACGGTAGAGAAGTTAATGCAGCAAATTTTGGAATCAAGACTGATCAATCATTAACACATAAATTGGCCGCAAAAGTAACTTGGAAAGTATCAAATAATCTTCGTTTAATGTTAACAACTACAGGTGATCCATCTGTACAAGATGGCGTTGGACGAGATGCTGTTATACCCTGCCGATTCTGCGGTTAACTCCGACCCCTACTTTCATAATGTTTATGAAGGCGGTATTAATATTGCATTAAATGGAACATATTACATAGGAAATAGTTTACAGCTGCAAAGTACTATTTCAAGAATAAACCGCCATGATATAGCAGAACCTGTAACAGAACGTGGCAAGTAAATGAAGTGATGTTATTTGATTTAGAAAACTCAATTGTTTCTGGAGGAAATTATAGTGAATGGGATTCTATCGTTTCAGCACAGCATTTAGGTTTGGAGGATTATATATAATTGAACAACATACACTGAAAGCAGGATTTGAATACAAGGATAATGGGGTTGATAACTATTACAAAACACATGTTGTATTAAAATTTTCAGATAATAATTTTCGCGAACAGATATCAAAAGGATTTGGGATTGTACATAGTAGAAATCCATCAGTCTATATTCATGATTTATGGAAAATAACACCCAATATAAATATTTATGCAGGTTTTCAAGGTGGGAAGCTCAACAACTCGTTGGAACAAATGGCCAAGTAGCTCAAAAAATAGAAACTCCTATTCAACCTCGATTAGGTTTTAATTTTACTTTTGGAAATTGCGGGGAACGAAAAATATTTGGTTCTGCCGGACGTTATTCACAAGAATTTGGATTATTTCAATCAGTAAACCTTCATTCTGATAAGGGTTACGATATTGGAATTGACTACGCTCAGGATCCCCGTAACCAAAATATAGTTGGAGATACTCTTTATAATTTCCAACACATTATAGTCCTGAAATACCCGGACTAAAAGGACAATATTTCGATGAATTGAGTCTGGGATATGAACAATTATTTGGTGAATATTTTAGGGTTAGTGTTCAAGGGCTTTTTAGAACTCTTCGACAAGCGATAGATGATGTATTTTTTCCGGAAGAAGATAGGTATCAACTGGGAAATCCTGGAAGTGGAATATTGGGTGAATTTCCAAAACCCCAAAGAGATTATAAAGCCCTTATTTTAACAATTGAGCATAGAGGACATAAACACTTTAATTTTCTTAGCTCATATACACTCTCTAGGAATTACGGAAATTATGAGGGTTTATTCGATTCCCCTCGCCAACATGGGAGTTTTCCTATCAGAATGTAGCACTTGATATTCTTGAAAATGCTCGTATCAATGCTACCGGATTAATTCCAAATGACCGTACACACACATTTAAATTCTCTGGGTATTATAAATTTCTTTTGGCCTTGAGCCGGAGTAACATTTATTGCACAAAGTGGAACACCTTTAAGCGAATACGCACAAACAAATCCTGGTATTAAGTTTCTATACCAAGAGGTTCGGTGGGCAGAACTGAACCAATATGGGATTTAAATATGCGTTTTCAATTTAAAATTCCGTTTATTGATTTTCGAACACACGGTTAATGTTAGATGTATTTCATATTGCAAGTCAGAAAAAGGCTGTAGACTACGACCAGAAAAGTTATTACTCAGTTGATGAAGATGGAAATCCATATGATCCAAATCCTACTTATAAAAGAGCTTTTGGGTATCAACCATCTATGTCTGCTAGATTAGGTATTGAAATAAATTTTTGAAGAATTTTAACATTATATGCGTTAATAATTTGCAAAATAATTTAACTACATATTTCAGAATATTCTTCTTGAGCCTGCTTCTTCATGTAACTGTGAATGCACAAACAGAATATACAGTAGAAACGATAACCACAAAAACCGGATTATCGCATAACAGTATACCATGTATATACCAGGATAACTTAGGATTCATTTGGATCGGGACAGAAGGAGGGCTAAATAGATACGATGGTTACAACATACTCGAATTTGTAAATAATCCCAATGACTCAACTAGCATAAGTAGTAATTATATAAAAGTAATATATGAAGATCCTGCAGATAGCGGAGAAGTAATGTGGATTGGAACAGTGGATGGATTAAATAAATTCGATAAAAATACTAATAATTTTACACACTTTCCGTACATTATGGATGATTCTACTAAACAAAATTTTGATGTAATTTTTTGTCTTTATAAAGATTTGAAAGGAAATTTTTGGGTTGGCGGAAAAGGATTAAGAACGTTTAATAAAAACTTGGGCACCTTCAAACCATATCTTCAAGAATTTGATGATCTCTTCATATTCTCCATTTGCGAAGATACGTCAGGAGTTATGTGGCTTGGAACCAGCTATGGAATTATTAGAATAGATTCCTTCAGTGAAGGAAAATTAGATTATTCTCATTTTCCAATAAATAAAGAAAAGCCAAAAGAAAAACTTAACAATAGTGCCTCAATATATTTTGAATCAAAAAATGATATTTTATGGGTAAGTGCAAATAAAATGCTCTATCATTTTGATCGATCGAAAAATGGATTTGATAACTCCTTCATATTGGAACAATGATACATTAATTGGTGATGTACGTACCATTTCGAGAGATCCAAAGGGTCCCTCTGGATTGGCGGAAGTGGATTAATAAACATAAACAAACAAAGGAATACTGTTAAAGAGTAATCGAAGCTCTATTCTAATTCCTCAAGTTCTTGTAGACAATTCCGGTATTATCTGGACTGGATCATATGGCGATGGAGTACGAAAATTTATACCGAGTAGAAAAAAGTTTAAGCACTATAAAAATATTCCTGGAGATAAATATAGTCTCAGCGATAACTGGGCACTTTCGTTTTATGAAGACTCAAATGGTGATGCTTGGATTGGAACTCTGTGGGGAGGGATTAACAAATTCGATAAAAAGAAAAACCGATTTTTGCTCTTTGGGTAAGCCCAACATCACATACATTCTCAGTGGCGCCTTCAATGGAGAGATTTGGGATGCTTGTGTTCAATGTGTTTTAAATTATAATCTTAAGACAGGAAAAACAATAGGTTACTTGGGGAAACGGAATTGCTTTAACACATTTTTTTAAAATTTCTGAGGATGCTGATAAAAACATTAAGTTACGAGAAAAACTTTTGGAAGCTACTCCTCAAGAATTGTTGACAGCAAGTGATGGGACCAATTCAATAAATTCTTGCTTCGTTGATAAAACAGGAACAGTTTGGACAATAATTAATGCAAAATTACATCAATTTGATTTAGAAAAGAAAGAATTTATCCCTTAAGATCATTAATAATGAATTTACTGCAACCTCTTTTCACATGATTTTTGAGGATGAAAAAGGAAATATATGGTTTGGGACAAACGGTGATGGTTTAATTAAAAGAATTAAAATTCAAAATGAATCAATAGACAAAAACTATACTTTCTTCCAGTTTAAGAATAATAAAAAGAACAATTCCTCGATTAGTAATGATTATGTTAATTCAATAAGTGAAGATAATGGCGGGAATTTATGGATAGCGACAGATAGCGGTTTAAATAAGTTCAATCCAAAACAGAATTATTTACTCGTTTCTCAAAAGAAGACGGATTACCTTCAGATATTATTTATAGCGTTCTTGTGGATGATAACAACAATATTTGGATTGGTACCAACAAGGGTCTTTCAAATTATAATCAAACAACAAAATTATTTAGAAACTACGATGTAAAAGATGGTCTTCAATCAAATATTTTCATAAATGGTAGTTGTTATAAAGGCAGAAGTGGAGACATCTATTTCGGCGGCCAAACGGATTTAACCTGTTCCATCCAAATGATATTAAGGAGAATCCCTTACCCCCAAAAGTTGTATTAATGACTTTAGGTTATTTAACAAATCAATTACCCCAAATAAAGAATCACCATTAGAAAAATCTATTGAGTTATCAGAAAATATTATTCTAAACTATGATCAGGATGTGTTCACATTTGAATTTGCTGCAATGGATTATACAAATCCAAAAAAAAACTTATATGCCTACAAAATGGAGGGTGTCTCCCAGAGTGGGTTTATACCGATGCTAGTCGACGATATGCAACTTATACAAAACTTAATCCTGGTGAATATACATTTAGAGTTAAAGGCTCAAATAACGATGGTATATGGAATGAAGTTGGAACATCAATTAATGTTATAGTCCTTCCGCCCTGGTGGCGAACCTATTGGGCTTATGCATTATATTTATTATTAATCAGCTCAATTATTTATTCAATCTGGCGATTTCAATTGAGCAAATTAAAGCTGCAACATCAAGCTGAAATTGAACATCTTCAGTCGGAAAAATATAAAGAAATGGACAAGTTAAAGTCCCGTTTCTTTGCAAATATCTCACATGAATTCCGAACACCGCTAACTTTAATATTAGGCATTGTTGATAAAATAACTAAACGAATTAATGATGGGAAAACAAAAGAAGAATTAAAAACTGTCTCTAGATATGCAGATAAATTAAATGCTTTAGTTAATCAGCTTCTCGATTTGTCTAAACTTGAAGCAGGAAAAATGAAGCTTGAGCCAAACCAGGAAAACATCATTCCCCTTCTGAAAGGAATGGTACTCTCTTTTATCACCTTGTCTGAAACTAAGAAAATAACTTTGAATTTCAATTCATCTGTAGACAAGCTTTTTGTTTTTATTGATAGAGAAAAATTTGAGAAGATTATAAATAACTTGATCATTAATTCATTCAAGTTTACGCCAGAAGGTGGTAAAATTGAAGTCAATATTTACAAGAGAAACGTTTACAGAAATTATTATTTCTGATACTGGAATTGGAATATGAAAAAAGAAATTGGAAAAGATTTTTGACCGATTCTATCAAGCCGATGATGGCCAGACAAGAGAATTTGAAGGAACTGGAATTGGTCTTTCATTAACAAAAGAGCTCGTTGAATTACATAAAGGTAAAATTTCAATTGATAGTGAAGAAGGAAAAGGTACATCTATAATTGTAACTTTTCCTCTAGGGCAAATCATAAAACCAGAGGAAATCCTAGAGAATAAGAAGATATTGAACAAGTAAGTGAATCCAAATCACAAATTGAAAAAAGATGAACGCAAAACTAAGAAACATGATATTAGTCTATTAGTTGAAACCGAAAAACCAATTTTACTGATTGTTGAAGATAACTTCGATGTTCGCAATTATATTAAGGGATATTTTGAAGAAAACTATAAATTAATTGAAGCTGAAAACGGAATGGATGGATTGGAAAAGTCATTAGAATATATCCCGGATATTATAATAAGTGATGTTATGATGCCAAAAATGGATGGATTTGAATTATGTGAAAAATTAAAAACCGACGAAAGAACAAACCATATCCCAATAATAATTTTAACTGCCAAAGCGTCAGATGAAGATAAAATCAATGGATTGGAAACCGGTGCAGATGATTACCTGATGAAACCGTTTGATGCCGAAGAATTACAAGTAAGGGTAAAAAATCTTATTGATCAAAGACAAAGATGGAGAGAACATTTTCAAAAAGAATCAATATTTGATTTTTCCGATAAAGAGATTGCTTCAATTGATAAAGAGTTCCTTAAGAAATCTGTTAAAATTATTGAAAAACATATCTCAGATACTTCATTTGGTGTGGATGTATTCGCCGAAGAACTATTTATGAGCCGACAGCAATTGCGAAGGAAACTCCTCTCAATAATTGGTAAATCCCCCAGCGATATAACAAGAGAAATACGATTACAAAAAGCATCACAACTAATAAAACAGAATTTTGGAAACATTTCCGAAATTGCAATTGAAGTTGGTTTCAATAATCCGGCCTACTTTGCACAATCCTTCAAAAAACAGTTTGGAATGTCCCCCTCTCAATACGAACAAAAACATAAAATCACCACGGCATCCACTTCCGCGTGCTGACCAAGTGCCTGCGCCTGTCGGGCGGCGACCACCTGCACTCGGGCACCGTGGTGGGCAAGCTCGAAGGCGATCGCGAAGCCACGCTGGGCTGGATCGACCTGATGCGCGAACGCTTCATCAAGGAAGACCGTTCACGCGGCATCTTCTTCGACCAGGACTTCGGTTCCATGCCCGGTGTGTTCCCGGTGGCATCCGGCGGCATCCACGTGTGGCACATGCCTGCGCTGGTGAACATCTTCGGTGACGACTCCTGCCTGCAGTTTGGTGGTGGCACGCTGGGCCACCCCTGGGGCAACGCGGCCGGCGCCTGCGCCAACCGGGTGGCCGTGGAGGCCTGCGTCAAGGCGCGCAACGAAGGCGTGGCGGTGGAGAAAGAGGGCAAGACCGTTTTGATGGACGCGGCCAAGCACTCGCCCGAACTCAAGATCGCCATGGAAACCTGGAAAGAGATCAAGTTCGAATTCGACACAGTGGACAAGCTCGACGTCGCCCACAAGTGATTCGCGACGATTTCGGCCCATGACTTTGTCGCTCCAGCTTGCCGTGCCTTCAGCACTGTCTGCGCTGGTGCTTCGCGTCCTGGACCGAACTTGTCGCGAATGAAGGTTTGCGCTCCAACACTTCAAAGGAAGACCCAAATGCAAGACTACACATCCCGCCTGTCCGACCCCGCCAGCCGCAAGTTCGAGACCTTCTCCTACCTGCCACCCATGACCGATGCGGAGATCCGCAAGCAGGTCGAATACCTGGTGAAGAAGGGCTGGAACCCGGCCATCGAGCACACCGAGCCGCGCTACCTGGGCGATTCCTACTGGTACATGTGGAAGCTGCCCATGTTCGGCGAGACCGACGTGGACAAGGTGCTGGCCGAAGCCGAAGCCTGCCGCAAGGCCAACCCGGACAACCACGTGCGCCTGATTGGCTACAACAACTTCAACCAGTCGCAAGGCACCTCGATGGTGATCTTCCGCGGAAAAACTGTTTAACCCCCCGCGCCGCCTGCGGCGTCACCCCCCAGGGGGCGTGCCTGGCGGCCCGGCGAAGCCGGTTCCACGGCATCCCTGGGTGAATGCACGCGCTCCGACTGGTGGCTTGGTTCTGGGATGTTTGCTTTCTGAATCCCATGGAGCGCGAGTCGGGGTGAGCGGCGCAGTGAAGTCAAGGCGGAGCCGGCCGCAGGCCGGCGGGGGACATGAACGGAGCCGTTCACCCGGCTCGCGCGGTGCAGGCCAAAGAGAAATGCACTGCTGGAGAAAACCATGAGCGACAACCTCGACGCCTACCGCGTCAGCCAAGAGCCCTACTACCGCCCGGTGGCCGACGAGGTCGAGTTGTACGAGGCGGCGTATTCGGTGCGCATGCCCATGATGCTCAAGGGCCCGACCGGTTGTGGCAAGACGCGCTTTGTCGAACACATGGCCTGGAAGCTGAACAAGCCGCTTGATCACCGTGGCCTGCAACGAAGACATGACCGCTTCCGACCTGGTCGGCCGCTTTCTGCTCGATGCCCAGGGCACGCGCTGGCAAGACGGCCCGCTGGCCATCGCCGCGCGGCATGGCGCCATCTGCTACCTCGACGAAGTGGTCGAAGCGCGCCAGGACACCACGGTGGTCATCCACCCGCTGACCGACAACCGCCGCGTGCTTGCCGCTGGAAAAGAAGGGCGAGCTGCTGCGCGCCCATCCCGATTTCCAGATCGTCATCTCCTACAACCCGGGCTACCAGAGCCTGATGAAGGACTTGAAACAGTCCACCAAGCAGCGCTTTCGGTGCGCTCGATTTCAACTACCCCGAGCATGAGGTCGAGAGCCGAGATCGTGGCCCATGAGACGGGCGTGGGCGTCGAGGTGGCCGACAAGCTGGTGGGCATCGCCGAGCGCGCGCGCAACCTCAAAGGCCACGGTCTGGACGAAGGCATTTCCACCCGCATGCTGATCTACGCGGGCAGCCTGATCGCCACAGGGCGTGGCCGCGCAGGCCGCCTGCCGTGTGGCGCTGGTGCGCCCCATCACCGACGATCCCGACATGCGCGACGCGCTCGACGCCGCGGTGGCCACGTTCTTTGATCCCGACGCACCGACCACGGCGTCACTCCCAGGGGTCAACGCTGGCGGCCCGGCAGGCCGGTTCTGCGGCGTTCCGGGTCTGCGGCCGGCGCGCGGTGATTGTGACCACTTCAGGATGTCTGACATGAGCGTTCACCTGCACGACCACGCCGAATGGATCGATGAGCTGGAACCCGCTTCGCGCGAGCTGCTGGAGCACACCTGGAGCGATGCGACCAAGGTGTTTTCCGCGCGGGGGCTGGACAACTATGTCAAGGGTGCCTCGGCCCTGCGTGGCCTGGGTCGCGGCGCTGGGCCGGTGGACGCCTGGATCGACAGCGCGCCGCAGGTGGCCAAGGAGGTGGGCGAGGACGTGGTGGGCGAGCTGGCCACCACCGCGCTCATGCTGGCATCGCAAGCACCTCGGGCGCCGTGATCGAGCTGGTGCTGGCCACCGCGCCCACCGCCGCGCGGCGCCTGGCCGACGGCGCGCTTGTTCCTGCAGTACCTGCAGTTCCTCAACACCCTGCTGGCACAGGCGCCGCGCGGCCTGCGCCCCATGCTCGACCAGCTGGATGTGCTGCTGGGCCAGCTCACGCTGGGTGGCCTGCGGCGCTGGGCCACCTGGGGTGCGCATGCCCACCGCACCAACTACGAAGAGCAGATTCACTACTTTGGCCTGAACTCCAAAGAGTCGCTGGCCATGCTGCAGAAAGGAGCGCAAGGGCACGCTGCTGGTCGATGTGCAGCGGCGCATCAACATGTACCTGCGCGCGCTCTGGGGGCGCGATTTTTTCATGCGACCCACGGCCGGCGACTTCGAATCCCGCGAAGGCTACAAACCTTTCATCGAAGACTATTTCATCCACCTGCCCGATGCCTACGACGCGGTCGATGGCAACGCAGGGCCCCGTGAACGCCACCGAGCTCTACCGCGCAGCCGCCGCCCATGCTGCCGCCCATGTGGTGTACACCCGCGAACCGATCTCGGCCGAATCGCTCAACCCCTGGCAGATGGCGGTGATCGGGCTGGTGGAAGATGCGCGCGTCGAAGCGCTGGCCATTGCGACGCTTTCCGGGGTTGCGCGCGCTCTGGGCCAGCCTGCACACGCACCGGCCGCGAGCAGGCGGCCACGGCGGGCGACTGCCTGAACCGGCTGGCGCGCGCGCTGGCCGATCCGGATCACCGGACGACCATCCCTGGATCGCTCAAGGCGCGATCGCTGGTCGCGGAAGCCCTGCCGCGCATCCTGGCGCAACCGTTCGACAACACCGTGTCGTGGGACATGGGCGTGGCGCTGGCGCACAGCTACCGCGAGCTGTGCGCAGGGCCCGGCATTCCAGTCGCGCACCGACGTGCAGACCGCCCCCTACCGCGACGACAACCGCTACTTCTGGGCCTTTGAAGGTTTCGATGCCGACGAGGCCGCCGCGGCCGGCTACCAGCCGGAGCAGCAGGTGCGCAAGTCAGGTGAACGTGATGGAGTTGGCCAACGAGATCGAGGTGGAGAACGCGGGCGATGACGCGCAGGAAATCTGGGTGCATGGGCACCGAGTTCTTTCCCTACGAAGACCTGGGCGTGTCGTTCAACCAGAGCGAAGGCCGCGAGCCGCTGGTGCCGCCCAGCCACTACCCCGAGTGGGACCACCTGATCCAGCTCGAGCGTCCCGGCCTGGGTCACGGTGCAGGAGCGCCGCGCCAAGGTCGGGCGATCTGGCGCGTGATCGACGCCATCCTCGCCGAACACCGCCGCCTGATCGGGCGCATGAAGTTCATTCTCGACGCCATGCAGCCGCAAGGCGTGCAGCGCCTGCGCAAGCTCGAAGACGGCGACGAGATCGACCTCAACGCCGCGCTGGCTTCGGTGATCGACATGCGCATGGGCCAGCAGCCCGACCCGCGCATCATGATGCGCAGCGTGCGCAAGATGCGCGATATCTCGGTGCTGGTGTTGCTCGACCTCTCGCACTCCACCAACGACAAGGTGGCCGGCCAGGAGCACACGGTGCTGGACCTCACCCGGTCAGGCCTGTGTGCTGCTGGCCGACGCGATGCACAAGGTGGGCGATCCCTTTGCCATCCACGGCTTCTGCTCCGATGGCCGCCACGATGTGAACTACTGGCGCTTCAAGGACTTCGATCAGCCCTACGACGATCTCGCCAAGGCGCGCCTGGCGGGCATGAGCGGCCAGCTCTCCACCCGCATGGGCGCGGCCATTCGCCACGCCACGGCCGCGTTGCGCCAGCAGCGTTCGAGCAAGAAGCTGCTGCTGGTGATCACCGACGGCGAACCGGCCGACGTGGATGTGCGCGATCCGCAGTACCTGCGCCACGACACCAAGAAGGCGGTGGAAGAGGCAGGTCGCAATGGCGTGATGACCTATTGCATGAGTCTCGACCCCCGTGCCGACCAGTACGTGAGCCGCATCTTCGGCGCACGCAACTTACCTGGTGGTCGACAAGGTGGAGCGGCTGCCGGAAAAGCTGCCCGTGCTGTACGCTGGTCTGACCCGCTAGTTTTTCGCCCATGGGCTGCTGAACCCAGCCAACAACCGTACACCACACCATGATTCAAACCCGCACCCAAACCTACGCCGGCGTCGACCACGAAGAAAACCACGGCATGACCCTGACCGGGCGCATCATCCGCGACGCCTGGGTGTTCGGCATCCTGCCCGAAGGGCGACGGCTTTGCGGGCAAGACCGGCGGGCGACCTGCAGAACCTGTTCGAGCAGGTGCACAAGGCCTGGGAGCCCTATGGCCAACTGCCCAGCCGGCTGCCGCCCGAGCTGGCCGAGCGCCATGCGCGCATACACGACGAGGCGATCCAGCGCGCCAAGGCCGAAGGCTGGAGCGCGGAGCTGGGCGACGACGACTGAGCGGTCCTGGTCTGGCCGTGGGGCTTCAGGTCGGAACGCCGTCGGCGCCAGATGGATGCCCGCCAGCATGCAGCGCACAGAGCCGCCCGCCAGTTCGATGGTGGGCACGTCCAGCGGCAGCAGCTGGGCCGAGCGTTCGATGACGTGGCGCTGATCAGCGGTCAGGCTGGCGGCAGCCCGGGCTGACAGCGCGAGCACGCGGCCTTGCGGGCTGGAGAGTTCGATGGCATTGCCCGCGAAGTCGGCCACCTGTTGCTGGGAAATCGGCAGCACTTCACGGCCGGTTTCTTCCAGGCGCTGGCGCACCTCTGCGGCGCGTCTGGGGTCCACCATGGCGTCGAGCGCGACCAGTGCGAACTGCGTGGCGATGCACATCAGCACATTGGTGTGGTAGATCGGCTTGCCCTGTGCATCGGCGGTGTCAAACACCATCGGCTCGTAGTTGAAGTGCGTGGCAAAGCGCTCCAGCGCCACCGGGTCGGCGCGGTTGGAGCGCGCCGTGAAGGCCACGCGCGCGAGGTGGTCGAGCACCATGGCGCCCGTGCCTTCGAGGAACAGCTGTCGTGTTCGAGGCCGCTGTAGTCGATGATGTCTTGCACGCGGTAGTGCTGCTTCAGAAACTCCAGAATGTCGGTGCGGCGCTCGCGCCGTCGGCTGGGGTTGTACATGGGGTACAGCGCCACATGGCCGCCCGGGTGGGTGGAGAACCAGTTGTTGGGGAACACCGAATCGGGGGTGTTGTACCGGCCGTCGTCATCGAACAGGTGCACAGTCACACCAGCGGCCTCGAGCACGCTGGCCGCGCGCGCTGACTTCTTCGTATGCCTGGCGCTGCGGTCGCTTCGCTGGGCGCGCCCGAGGCGGCCTGAAAGCTGTTGTCTGCCGCCGTTTCGGGGTTGGGCGTGAAGTGGTGCGGGCGCACCATCACGACCGCCGAAGGCGCCTGGATCGACATGGGGGCAATGCCGTGGTGCATGGCGTGATCCGTGTGCGGTTCAGGCAGCCAGGCGGATGGCCGAAGGCGTGGGCGCCACTTGGGCAAGGGAGCTCAGCGTGCCAAACAGATTCTTCGGATCGGCCAGTTGCGGAATCAGCGCGGTGCGCTCGCCCAGGCCCAGTTCGTTGGCGGCGGCGAACATGAAGCGCAGGGCGGAAAAATCTTCCAGCGCGAAACCCACCGAGTCGAACACCGTCACCTGCGCGGCGTTGTCGCGGCCGGCCTTCTGGCCCAGCAAGACCTGCCACAGCTCGGTCACCTGGAAGTCTTCGGCCTTGTGCTGGATCTCGCCTTCGATGCGCGACTGGGGCTCGTATTCCACAAACACCTTGGCCGCATCGAGGATGTCGCCGTGCAGCTCGGTCTTGCCGGGGCAGTCGCCGCCCACGGCGTTGATGTGCATGCCGGGCTCGATCATCTCGGGCGTGAGGATCAGGGCCATGGTCTTGTCGGCGGTGACCGTGGTCACGATGTCGGCGCCGCGCACCGCCTCGGCCGTGCTGTTGCACACCGTGATGTGCAGGCCGCTGCCTTGCAGGTTGGCCACCAGCTTGGCGGTGGCTTGCGGGTCGATGTCGAACAGGCGCAGCGTGGTGATGCCCACCAGATGCTGGAAGGCCAGAGCCTGGAATTCGCTCTGTGCACCGTTGCCGATCAGCGCCATCACCCGGCTCTCGGGCCGGGCCAGCGTTTTCGCCGCGAAGGCCGACATGGCGGCGGTGCGCAGCGCGGTGGTCAGCGTCAGCTCGCTCAGGAACAGCGGCGCGCCGGTGTCCACATCGGCCAGCACGCCAAACGCCATCACGGTGGACATGCCGATGGCCGTGTTGCTGGGGTGGCCGTTGACGTATTTGAAGCTGTAGCGTGTGGCATCGGCCACCGGCATCAGCTCGATCACGCCGTCCTTGGAGTGGCTGGCCACGCGGGCGGTTTTGTCGAACTCGGGCCAGCGCTTGAAGTCGTCGCGGATGTTGTCGGCCATGGCGGCGATGCAGTTGGCCAGGCCCTTGCGGCGGATCAGCTCGGCGGCTTGGGGGGCGCTCAGGTACAGGGTGCCTTCAGGCGCGGAACTGGGTGAGGTCGTTGTTTTGCATGGTCATCTCGGTGAACGTTGTGGTATCGGATGAGATCCAGTGTCTCGCCTTGTGCAGACAATGAAAAGTGGCAAAAAAGTACCGATTCGATAGCTTTCAGATCAAAATGGCAGAAATCATTGCCGTTTTGATCAAAGAATCGGACAATCCATGGACGAACTCGACCACCAACTCATCGCCCTGCTGCGGCAAAACGCCAGGCTTTCCGTGGCCGACCTGGCCCACAAGCTCAAGGTCTCGCGCGGCACGGTCACCAACCGCCTGCGCAAGCTCGAAGACACCCAGATGGTCGTGGGCTACACCGTGCGCCTGCGGCCCGAGGCCGAGCCAGAACGCATCAGGGCCTGGACCTCGATCGAAGTCGAAGGCAACCGCATGCGCGAAGTGATCGCCAGCCTGCTCGGTGAGCCGGGCGTCGCTTCATTGCACGACACCAATGGCCGCTGGGACTTGCTGGCCGAGCTGGAAGTGGGGTCGATGAAGGAGCTGTCAGACGTGCTGGAGCGGGTGCGGCTGATCAACGGGATTCGGCTGACGGAGACGAGCATTCATTTGGCGACTTACCGTTGACAGCGGCAAAATCGGGCCCACCCAACCGAGCCCGCGAAAGCTTGCAATGAACGCACCAACCAAGCCCCAAGGCCCTGCTTCCTACTTTCCTTCCATTGAAAAGAAGTACGGTCGCCCGGTGGCCGAATGGCTGGCTTTGCTCGGTACGCTCAAAGGCATGAAGCACATGGAGATGGTGGCGTATTTGAAGTCGGAACACCAGATGGGGCATGGGCATGCGAACGCTTTGGTGGCCTATTTTTTGTCGGGTTCCAAGCCGGCTTGAAGGGTTTATGGGGATGCGGATGGGCTTGCTTGGCGTGCCGGGTCCCGCCCCGGCGGGTGACTCACCTTTCTTTGCTTCGCCAAAGAAAAGTCAGCAAAGAAGAGGCGAGCCGAAGTCCGGGCCGCTGCGTGGTGTCTTGCGCTGCTCGCGTCGGCCACGCGGCGGGAACCGGGCGGAGTCGTATGGCTGGGTGCGGGTCGCTCCTGGGGCTGATCAACGGGATCATCGCTACGGAGATCGGCATCCGTCTGGCGACTTATCGATGACGCGTTGTCTGCCGGGCTTGTCAGTCCAGACAAGCCAGATCCGCTTCCTCACAACACGTGCTTTGAGTACGCATCGCGCCTGGGCAGGCGTTGATTGAAAAGTCTCAAAGAAAGAAGCCTGGCATTGCCAGGCTCCTGTTGATCATGGACGGCTGAAGCCGTTGATCAGTTGCCGAAGGCTTCGTTCATGCGGCGTGCATCGCTGTCATCGGGCGCGTCATTCGCGTCGTCTGCACCTCGGCCGCGGCGAACATGGCCAACGGCATCGTCGGTGCCCCGGCCCTGGCCAGCCAACGACGACACGGTCTGGCCATCGCGCCCGGGGTTGTCGTCACCGTTGCGGGCGCGGTTGCGGTCTCGGCCGCTGACATGGCCGTCGGCATGGTGGTTGGGGCCGTCATCGGCGCCCCGGCCACGGCGGCCACTGTCGGAACTGCTCGACGATGACGAGGAAGAGTCACTGCCTGAGGCTGACGAACTGCTGGAGCGTCCGCCATCGTCGCTGCCGCGACCGCGGCCGCGGCTGCCATCGGAGCTGGAGCTGGAGCTGTTGCCGGAAGACGAAGACGACGAACCACCGCTGGACGAGGATGAGGAGCTGCTGGAGCGGCCGCCATCGTCGCTGCCGCGACCGCGGCCGCGGCTGCCATCGGAGCTGGAGCTGTTGCCGGAAGACGAAGACGACGAACCACCGCTGGACGAAGATGAGGAGCTGCTGGAACGGCCGCCGTCATCGCCGCCGCGACCGCGGCCCCGGCCTTTGCCGCTGTCCGAGCCGCCAGACGAAGAGGAGGACGAATTGCCTTTGGCGTCGCCTCCGCGCCCCTTGCCCGAATTGCCGTCTTTGGCCAAAGCGACGCTGGAAGCCAGACCCAGGGCCATGACGGCAACCAGGCTGGCAAGTGTGGATTTTTTGAAAGTGATCATGGCTATCTCCTGAAGGTTGAATGTTTCTGTGACCGGGTCCTGTGTGTGATTTTTTCCCACGCAGGACCGCAGTATCCGTGGGAAATTTGCCCACGTCAATATAAATGTGAGAAAATTTCCCACGTAAAGTGTTAAAGTTCGTTTCAGTCACCCGTTGTCCCTACCTTCCTTGTTCCACATGTCCAGCCCACGCAGCCCCTCTCCAGAGCGCCCAGGTGACGCCTCGCCAGGCGGACCACCTGTGGCCCTGGTGGCTGCTCTGCGCAAGCTTTTGCGCCCGCTGGTGAAGCTCATGCTGTCCCAGGGCATCACCTATCCCTATTTGTCGGATTTGCTGAAGGGCCTGTTTGTTGAAGTGGCCGATCAGGACTTTCGGCTCAACGACAAACCGCCAACCGACAGCCGCGTGAGCCTTGTCAGCGGTGTGCACCGCAAAGATGTGAGCCGACTGCGCAGCGCGGAGGGCCTGAAGGCGCAGAAAGCTTCGTCTGTGGTGCCGCTGAGTGCCCAGCTCATCGCCCAATGGCTGGGCAACCCCCGCTATTGGCTTGAAGATGGTCGGCCGCGGCCCCTCCCTCGGCTGATCAGTGAGGGCGGTGATCTCTCGTTTGAAGCCCTGGTCACCAGTGTGAACAGCGATATCCGCTCGCGCGTTGTGCTCGATGAGTGGCTGCATCAAGGCCTGGCGACGGTTGATGAGGCGGGCAAGGTGTGCCTCAATACCCAGGCTTTCGTGCCCTCCGAGGATGCGCAAGAAAAGGCTTTCTATTTCGGCCACAACCTCCACGATCATGCCGCCGCCGCCGTGCACAACGTGTTGGGCGGCCAGCCACCGTTCATGGAGCGCAGCGTGCATTACAGCGGGCTCACGCCCGCCTCGGTGGGCAAGCTTCAGGCGCTCTCCCGGGAAATGGGCATGCAGGCCCTGCTGGCCGTCAACAAAGCGGCCACAGAAGCGCAAGCGGCTGATCTTCAGGTCCAGGAAGGGGCCGGTCAGACTGCTGCCAACCAGCGATTCACCCTGGGCGTGTATTTCTACGCCACACCCATCGAAGCAAATGGCGCTGAAGAGCCAGAGGCACCGAAAGGAACCGAGTCATGAACGACAGACCGCGACATCGCTTGCTTCGCCTTGCCGGGCTCCTTGTTGCTGCCGCTGTTCTGGCAGCTTGTGGCCACCGCATCAAGAGCACGGTCGCTCCTGGTGAGCCGCCACCAGCCTGCGCCAATGCCTCGTTGAACAACCCTTTCAGCGGCGGTGGTGTTGGTGGTACAGGCGCCCCCCTTGTGGCCGCTGCCGACCCGGGCGGCATCGGTGGCACGGGTCAGGTGGCGGCGGAAGGTGGCCTGGGCGGCACCGGCATCGTGGGCGTGGTCACCGGCTTTGCCAGCATCTGCGTCAACGGGCTGAAGGTGGCTTATGAACCCGACACCGCGGTGTGGCAAGACGGTGTGAGCGCCAACACTGGCGTGCTCGCCGTGGGCCAGGTGGTGGCCTTGCAGACCGTGCAGCGGGGAGAAGGCCTGAGCGCGCAGCGCATCGATGTTCTGGACACGGTGGTGGGCCCCATCTCTGCGCTGAATCTCGAAACGGGACACATCGCCCTGGTGGGGCAAATCGCGCAGGCGCAAGAGCCCAGCGATCTGGAGGGCTTGGCGGTTGGCGACTGGGCGCGGGTCAGTGGCTTGGCGAGGGCCAGTGGTGAAATTCGAGCGACCCGGGTGCAAAGGGCAACGCCAGGCGCAGCGTTGCTGCGAGGCACCGTCCGGCAATTGGCGGGCAACAGCTTCATGATCGGTGCCACGCGTGTCAACGCAAGCCGCCTTCGCTGGCTGGCCGAACTGGCCGATGGGCAAGAGGTGCTCTTGCGCGGGCAATGGGATGGCTCCGTTTTTGAAGCCGATGCCGGTACCCGAGAACCCACCAAGCGCCTGATTCAACGCAGCCAGGATGTGGTGTTGGAGGGCTACGTGCAGCGCATTGACGGACCGCTTGTGGAGCTGGACTACGCCCAACTCACGCTGGGAACCAGCGTGCGGGTGACGGGTGGGCGACTTGGCGATCTGCGTGTGGGCCAGAAGGTGCAGGTGCATGGGCGCATGGGGGCCGGAAACCGAATCACGGTCGATCGTCTGGCCTATCTGCAGGAAAGTCGAAGGGGTGAAGGGTCCAGCCGACGGGCTGCAACCGCCGCCTTGAGTCGCGATGACGATGATTCGAGAGACGACAACAAATCGGACGACAGCGACTCGGACAGATCAGCGACAGACAGCGGCAGCAACGCATCCAGCGGGAAGACGGGGGACAGTGGGCAGGGCAGAGGTCGCGGCAGGGGGCGCGGAGGCGACTCCTCGGGCAGCGGCTCTTCAGGCAGCGGCTCCTCAGGCAGTGGCTCCTCAGGCAGCGGTGGCTGGCTCCTCAGGCAGCGGCTCCTCGGGCAGCGATTCGGGGCTTCGGGCGGGGATTCTGGCGGGCAAGGCCGTGGCCGAGGGCGTGGGCGTGCGGGCGGCCGATGAGCCATGGGCGCCCCCATCGGTTGCTGGTGGGTTGTTCGCTGGGCTCAAGATGAGCGCTTGCCCCCGACCCCTTGATGCAATGGATGGCGCAGGTCTGAAATCACCTTTTCTTTAGTTCCGTGATGACCCCATTCCAGTCACTACAGGTGGCCGAGAAATTTGCTTCCTATCCTGTCGAAGCAAGGAAAGCGCTGTTGGCCTTGCGGGAGATCGCCTGGAAAACGGCGCGCTCGTTGCCAGAGGTGGGCGAAATCGAGGAAACGTTGAAGTGGGGCGAGCCCGCGTACGGCACCCCAAGCAAGGCGGGCAGCACCTTTCGCATGGACTGGAAGGCCAAGGCGCCGGGCAGCTATGCGCTGTACTTCAACTGCCAGACCGACCTGGTCGAAACCTTCAAAACCCTCTTCCCCAACGACTTTGTGTTTGAGGGCAACCGTGCGCTGGTGTTCAGGTTGGGTGAGGCCATTCCCGCCGATTCGGTGGCGTTCTGCATGGCGGCGGCGTTCACCTACCACTTGAACAAAAAGAAGCAGCAACGGGGCAGCGCGCCTCTGCGTTCAGACCGTTAGCTGCGCGCCCACCAGGCCGGCAGCAAGCGCTTCACTTCCGCTTTCCCAAACCGGTCGTCCATCAACCACACCGTGCCGTGGTCCGTTTCGCTGCGGATCACGCGGCCGGCGGCTTGCACCACTTTTTGCAGGCCCGGGTAGAGGTAGGCGTAGTCGTAGCCCCGGCCGAAGCGTTGCTGCAGTCGGGCGCGCATCTGTTCGTTGACCGGGTTCAACTGCGGCAGGCCCAGGGTGGCGATGAAGGCGCCGATGAGGCGGTGGCCGGGGAGGTCGATGCCTTCGCCGAAGGCGCCGCCGAGCACGGCGAAGCCGATGCCCTGGCTGTCTTCGGTGAAGCGGGCGATGAAGGCTTCGCGGTCGGGTTCGGTCATGCCGCGCGATTGGGCCCAGGTGGGCACAAAGCGGTGGCGTTCCTGCAGGCGGTCCAGGGCTTGTTGCAGGTAGTCGAAGCTGCTGAAAAACGCGAGGTAGTTGCCGGGCTCGGCTTCAAACTGCTCGGCCATCACATCGGCCATGGGGGTGAGCGAGGCCAGGCGGTCGCTCCAGCGGGTGGAGATGTGGGGCGCCACGCGCACCTGCAACTGCTCGGCCGCAAAAGGCGAGGGCACTTCCAGGCGCGTGGTGTCGTCGGGCAGGCCGAGCAGGTTGGCCACATAGTCCATGGGCGCCAGCGTGGCGGAAAACAGGGTGGCGCTGTGGGCGGTGGCCCAGCGGTCTTCCAGCAGGGGCGCGGGCACGATGTTGCGCAGGTTGATCGCGGGGTGGCTGGGTTTGCCGGACTTGTTCATGGCCCATGCATCGCGCGACAGGTCGCACAGGCTGTGGTCGCCAAAGGTCTCGGCCACGCGCTGAAAGTGCAGGGCGTCGAACCACCAGTTTTGCAGCGCGCCGGTGGCGTCTGCGGGGTGTTCGGCGAAGTGTTCGCCGATGGCGTGGCAGGTGGCTTGCAGCGCGTCCACCCATTCGCCGGGCAGCTCGGGCAACACTTCGTAGGCCTCGATGTGTTCCTTGGCGAGCTTGCCCCATTGGCGGTGCAGCTTGTCCAGCGGCTTCTTCAAGGCGGGCGGCGCGCTCTGGCGCAGCGCCTGAAAGGCGCCGGGTTCCATCGCGGCGCTGTGCATCAGGCGCGCGCGCTCGATCAGGTTGTGGGCTTCGTCGATCAGCAGGCTGACCCGCCATTCGTTGGCTTCGGTGAGCGCGTGCCAGGCGGCGCCGTGGTCGAAGTAGTGGTTGAAATCGCCCACCAGCACATCGCTCCAGCGCACCATTTCCTGGCCCAGGTAGTAGGGGCAGACGGTGTGGGCCAGGGCGGTGTCGCGCAGGGTGGCCTTGTCCATCCACTGGACCTTGGCGGCCGTGGCGCGGGCCTCGGGCAGGCGGTCGTAAAAGCCCTGGGCCAGCGGGCAGGAGGCGCCGTGGCAGGCTTTGTCGGGGTGTTCGCAGGCTTTGTCGCGCGCCACCCGTTCGAGCACACGGATGTGGCCGCGCGCTGTTCAGCCGCTTCAGCGCATCGAGCGCGAGCTGGCGGCCGGGGGTTTTGGCGGTCAGGTAAAAAACCTTGTCGATGCCTTGCGCTGGGCGCGGCCTTGAGCGCGGCGAACAGCGTGGCCATGGTCTTGCCGATGCCGGTGGGCGCCTGCGCCATGAGCATGCGTTCGCCGGCTTTGGTGCGGCCCTGGGCGCGGTACACGGTCTCGGTCAGCTTGCGCTGGCCGGGGCGGAAGTCGGCGAAGGGGAAGGCCAGCTCGCGCAGCGCGGCGTCGCGTCGCCAGGCGGTGGGCGCGTTTGCTCGCGCGCCCAGCCGATGTAGCGCTGGCACAGCGCCTCAAAATGGCTGCGCAGGTCGCTGGCGGTCTGCGTTTCGGTGAGCACGGTTTCTTCGGCCGTGTCGATGTTGAAGTACACCAGCGCGATGTCGATCTGGTCGATGGACAGTTGCTGGCAGAGCATCCAGCCGTAGACCCGCGCCTGCGCCCAGTGCAGGGCGCGGTGGTTGGGCGGTATGGCGTCGGCATCACCCCGGTGGGTCTTGATTTCTTCCACGCGCCTGGCATCGGGGTCGAAGCCATCGGCGCGGCCGGTGACGGTGAGCTCTTCGAAGCGGGCGCTCAAGGGCAGCTCGCGCTGGTAGCCGGCCGGGCGGCGCGCCGGTGACCGTGGTGTGGCCGGCCACGCCTTCGGCGCCGCTGGGCGAGGGCGTGAAGCGCAGGTCGAGGTCGCCTTCCTTGGCGCCGAATTCGCACAGCGCGCGCACCGCCACGGCGCTGTGCGCGGCGTCGCCGGGCAGGGGCATCGCCGCGTCGGCGCGGGTGTCGGTGTCGGGGGATGGGCTTTTGCGCGGTCAAGGGTGTGATGCAGAGGGCTCGCTGGCATGATACGGGCTGGAACCCGAGCCGCCATGGACCCAAGCACCCCACCCATCCACCCCCATGACGCCCCAACGCCCCACGCTCACCCGCGTCCACCACCGCCGCCTGCGCGACCTGTACCGCTCGGCCGGCTGGCCGATCCAGGACATGATCGAAGTGGAGTTGCTGGCGGCCGGGCAGATCGAGCGCGTGCGCTCCAGCGAAGGCCACGAAACCTTGCGCGTGACCGATGCCGGCATCGCCACCTTGGCCAAGGTGTTCGCCAGCAACAAGGCCGCGCGTTCGCCGCACGAAGAGCTGGTGCAGCGCGTGGCGCTGGAGATGACCCGGGGCGGTCGCCTGGCCTGGCGTGGCCTGATGCTGCGCGTGGCCTTGCCCAAGGCCTTGCTGCTGGGCGAAGAGCCCGCGCCACTGCCCGAGTCGCCCGGGCTGGCGCTGGACGACGATGCCACGCCCTTGCCCGAGCCGCCCGGGCCACGCCTGGTGCCTGGCCATGCCCGATGTGTTTTCGATCCGCCGCACCTCGGTGGAGGCCTATGTGGAGCCCGTGGTGCACGAGATCAAGGTGAGCCGGGCCGATCTGCTGGGCGACTTGAAGAAGCCCGCCAAGCGCGCGGCTTACCTGGGCATGGCGGGGGCCTGCTGGTATGTGCTGGGGCAAGACGCCAAGGGGCGCGCGATCGGTGCGCCCGACGAAGTGCCGGCCGAGTGCGGCGTGATGCTGGTGGAAGACGGCGGTCCTGAAGGTGGCGCGGGAAGCGCCGCGCAGGGCGGTGGAGCAACTGCCGTTTCATGTCTGGATGGCGCTGGCCAAGGCGGGCCCGGCGGTGCGCGAAGAAGACCGGCTTCAGGCGCGCTGGTAAGGAGTCGCAGCTCTGGCGCTTCGGCCGCACCATTGTCTTCACGCATGGATTTGATCTACATCAGACAGCCTTAAGGATTGGCTACGTACAATGTGAATCATTCGCATTTGCAGATCGGTCCCATGACTCCCGCAACCTGAATCAAGCCCCCGTTCGCCAATGGCACCGCATCGCAGCACACAGCGCCCACCACCCGCGCCTGCTGGAGCTGGGCTTTCTGCCGCTGGAAAACGTGCGCGTGCTGCAGCGCAGCTGGTTCAAGACCGGGGCGCTGGTGGTGCAGGTGGGCGATGCGGTGTTCGGCTTGCGGCCCGATGAGGCCATGCCAGATCGAAGTGCATCAGCACGTACGAAGCCTGGCCGGAGCCGCAGCGGCATGAGCACCGCCACGGTCGACATCAGCGGCATGGCGCAGCGCCGCCTGGCCTTGCTGGGCAACCCCAATTGCGGCAAGACCGCGCTGTTCAACCGCCTCACCGGCAGCAAGCAAAAGGTGGCCAACTACGCCGGCGTCACGGTCGAGCTCAAGCGCGGCCTCATGAAAACCGCCGCTGGCCGCTCGGTCACGGTGATCGATCTGCCGGGCACCTACAGCCTCAACCCCAGCAGCCAGGACGAGGCCGTGGCCTGCGACATGGTGCTGGGCCAGAGCCTGCGCGAAAAAGCGCCCGACCTCACCGCCGTGGTGCTCGATGCCACGCGTTTGCGCCGGGGCTTGCGGCTGGTGGCCGCGCTGAAGCGCCTGGGCGTGCCCATGGTGGTGGTGCTCAACATGATGGACCGGGTGCGCGCCCAGGGCCGCGAGCTCGATGTGGCGCGGCTGCAGGCTGCGCTGGGCGTGCCGGTGGTGGAAGCCACCGGCATTTCGGTGCAGGGCACCGACGCCTTGCGGCGAATTGCTGGACCGACGCCGACCTTTGGACCCAGCCGCGGCCCGAAGCACCAGGTCGTGCAGCCAGTGCCGACATGGTCCGCGCCGACGATGCGCAGGCCCAGGCCTGGCTGCAGGCCGCGGGGCTGGACCAGCCGATGTCGGCCCACGAATGGTCGCGCCGCCTCGATGCCTTGCTGTTGCAGCCGGTCAGCGGCGTGCTGGTGTTGCTGGTGTTGTTGTTCCTGATTTTTCAGGCGGTGTTTGCCTGGGCCGAGTGGCCCATGGGGCTGATCGAAAGCGCCACCGCCTGGGTGGCCGAGGGCGTGGACGCGCTGCTGCCAGCGGGTTTGCTCAAGAGCCTGCTGATCGACGGCGTGATCGCCGGCCTGGGCGGCGTGGTGATCTTTCTGCCGCAGATTCTGATTTTGTTCTTCTTCATTCTGGTGATGGAAGAGTCGGGCTACCTGCCGCGCGCCGCGCTCTTGCTGGACCGCCTGATGGGCAGCCTGGGCCTGTCGGGCCGGGCCTTCATTCCGCTGCTCTCCAGCTTTGCCTGCGCCATTCCCGGCATCATGGCCGCGCGCACGATCTCCGACCGGCGCACCAAGTGGGTCACGGTGTTCATCGCGCCGCTCATGACCTGCTCGGCCCGCCTGCCGGTGTACACGCTGCTGATCGGCGCCTTCATTCCGGCCAAAACGGTTTACGGCATGAACCTGCCGGGCCTGGTGATGTTTGGCCTGTATGTGCTGGGCATCGTCTCGGCCATCGCCGTGGCCTGGGTGTTGAAGCTCTGGCGCGGGCGCGGGCGAGCCGGTGCAACTCATGATGGAGCTGCCCGACTACCACCTGCCGCGCGTGAAAGACGTGGCCATTGGCCTGTGGCAGCGCGCCAGCATCTTCCTGCGCAACGTGGGCGGCATCATCTTGTCGCTGACCGTGATCCTGTGGTTTCTCTCCACCTTCCCCCAGGCCCCGGTGACGTTCGCGGGCAGCCCCATCGAATACAGCTTTGCCGGCCGCATCGGCCAGGCGCTCGCGGGCCTGTTTGCCCCCATCGGTTTCAACTGGCAGATCGTGGTGGCCTTGATCCCCGGCCTGGCGGCGCGCGAGGTGATGGTGGCCGCGCTGGGCACGGTCTACGCCCTGTCGCAAACGGGCGATGAGGTGGGCGCCGCGCTGGGCCCCCTGATCGCGCAAGACTGGACGCTGGCCACCGGCCTGTCGCTGCTGATCTGGTTTGTGTTCGCGCCGCAATGCCTGGCCACGCTGGCCGTGGTGCGCAAGGAAATGGGCGGCTGGGCCATGCCGGTGGGCATGGCGGTGTTTCTGTTTGGTCTGGCCTACGCCGCGTCGTGGGTCACCTACCGGCTGGCCTTGAGCCTGGGAGGCTTCTGAGATGAACTTCGACCTGATCGCCGTGCTGGTCCTGGTCGGGCTGGCCGTGGCCTTTCGTGGTGCGCAATTACTGGCGGGTGTCCAAGGGCAAGGGCCTGCCTGCGGCAACTGCGACAACTGCGGCAGCGGCGACGACTGAGCCGTTGATCTGTTGAGCGGTTCGCGCCACTCGCCCGGCGCGCTGCCGCGTGCATTTGGCCCGGTCGTGGGCCATCGCTGACATCAGCCCGGCACCGCACGCCCAGCGCACAGCGCTTGGGCGCTGTCGCGTTTCCTGAATTTCCTTATCCCACAGGCCCGCTGGCCGCCGTGCTCCTGCCCAGGCCGCCCTGGCCCCTTGGGCCGCGGCCGCTGCTTCCACTTCGCTGCCCTGGTTTTGCAGTGCAGCATTGCGATGCTGCCTGTGCCGCTGCTACGCAGGCGCCCGAAAGCACCTGGCTTTTTCGCGATGAATGCCGAAAAACCACAAAGCAAACATGGTCTTTAAAGCGAAGGCGTTTTGGGGGTGTCGCCAAGGAATCAACTTGAGGGTTAACCCGTTGTTGTTCGATTCCACTGTGCAGTCTATAGTCTCGAAATCAAGCGATTTGCTTGGTGGGACGACGGTTCTTTTGGCAACCCATCCAGAGGCGCAAACACAGTGGACATTTTTCTTCAACAGGTGCTCAACGGCCTGACGCTGGGCGGCATTTACAGCCTGGTGGCCCTGGGCCTGACCCTGGTCTACGGCATTCTTCATGTGCCCAATTTCGCCCACGGCGCGTTCTACATGGTGGGCGCTTTCGTGGCCCTCAAGCTCATGACCGGCTGGGAGGTCAACTACTGGATCGCCATGGCGGGCGCGGCCGGTGTGGTGGCCGTGATCGGTGCGCTGTCCGAGCGCCTGGTGTTCCACCCGCTGCGCAACCATTCGGGGCTGCACCCCATGATCGCCGCCATCGGCCTGCTGCTGTTTCTGGAAGCCGGCGCGCAAGCCCTGTGGGGCGCCGACTTCCTGCGCATGCCCACCCCCTTCAGCGGCATCGTGGAAATCGCCGGCGTCACCGCGCCGGTGCAGCGCCTGATGATCATCGCCGGCGCCTTCACGCTGATGGCCGCGCTGCAGCTCTTCCTGACCCGCACCGTGGCCGGCTCGACCATCGTCGCCATGGCGCAAAACCGCGACGGCGCTTCGCTGGTCGGCATCGATGCCAACCGCGTGGCCATGCTGACCTTCGGCATTTCCGGCGCGCTGGCCGCCGTGGCCGCCACGCTCTACGCCCCCATCAACCTCGTGTACCCGGCCATGGGCCACCTGGTGATCACCAAGGCCTTCGTGATCATCATCCTGGGCGGCATGGGCAGCGTGCCCGGCGCCATCGTGGGCGGCCTGATCATCGGTTTCGCCGAGTCGTTTGGTGCCTATTACATCTCCACCGACTACAAGGACATCATCTCCTTCGTGCTGCTGGTGGTGATCCTTTCCCTGCGCCCCCAAGGCCTTTTCACCAACGGAGCGCGCTGAAGCCATGATGAAATTTCTTGAAGGCAAATTCGGCTGGGGGCTGCTGCTGGTCGCCGGCCTGCTGTTCCCCTTGATGGCGGGCAACGACTACCACCTCACGGTGATGTCCACCGCCTACATCTTCGCCATCGCCACCCTCGGCCTGAACCTGATCACCGGCTACACCGGCCAGTTCAACCTGGCCCACGCCGGCTTCATGGCCGTGGGCGCCTACACGCTGGGCATCCTCACGGTCGACTACGAAGTGTCGTTCTGGCTCGCCTTCGTGCTCGCCGGCGTGGTCACGGTGCTGGTCGGCTTGCCGCTGGGCTGGGTGTCGCTGCGCCTGCGTGGCCACTACTTCTCGATCTTCACGCTGTGCGTGGGCACCATCATGTTTCTGGTGATCGAAAAGTGGGAAAGCCTGACCCACGGCACCGTGGGCATCATGGGCATCCCCGCGCCCACGGCCATCGGCCCGCTCACCTTCGAAACGCCGCTCTCGATCTACTACCTGGTGTATCTTCTTCCTGGTGCTGGGCGTGTGGGTGATGCGCCGCATCGTGGATTCGCTGATGGGCCGCACCTTCATGGCCATCCGCAACGGCGACGACCTGGCCGAAGCCCTGGGCGTCAACCTGATGCGCAACAAGCTGATGGCGTTTTCGCTGTCGGTGATGTACGCCGGTCTCGCCGGCGCCCTGTACGCCGGCTTCGTGCGCTTCCTCGGCCCCGATCTGGCCGGCGCCTCCCATGCCTTCGACATGACCATGTACATGATCATCGGCGGCCTCGGCACCGTGCTGGGCCCGCTGCTGGGCGCCCTGATGGTGCCCTGGGCTACGCAGTACCTGCAGTTCCTGCAGGAGTTCCGCTTCCTGATCTTTGGCCCGGTGCTCATCTTCCTGGTGATCTTCGTGCCCAACGGCATCGTCGGCACCTGGGTGGCGCGCCGCGCCCGCCAGGCTTCCGCCGCCGCACTGTGGCGCAGCGCAAAGCCGCCCAAAGAACCCACCAACGAAGAGCGACGCTGGTCCAAAGGAGTCGACACGTGCTTGAGATCGAACACCTGACCAAACGCTTCGGCGGCAACACCGCCGTCAACAGCGTCAGCACCAGCATCGAGAAGGGCAAGATCAACGCCATCATCGGTCCCAACGGCGCTGGCAAGACCACCTTCTTCAACCTCATCAGCGGCGTGCACAAGCCCAGCGAAGGCACGATCACCTTCGAAGGCCGCGACATCACCACGCTGCGCACCGACGAAGTCGCCCGCCTGGGCATCGCCCGCACCTTCCAGTCCACCACCCTGTTCGACAACGCCTCGGTGCTCGACAACCTGATCGTGGGCCACCGCCTGCGCACCCGCTCGGGCCTGCTCGACGTCATCGTTCGGCTCGGCGCGCCTGAAGGAAGAAGAGCGCGTGTGCCGCGAGAAAGCGCGCGAAGCGCTCGACTTCGTGGGCCTGGCGCACCTGGAAAACCGCGTCGCCGGCGACATCACGCAGGAAGAGCGCAAGCGCGTGGCCTTTGCGCTGGCGCTGGCCACCGCGCCCAAGCTGCTGCTGCTCGACGAGCCTGCCGGCGGCGTGAACCCCGAAGAAACGCTGGGCCTGGCCGAGCTGATTCGCAAGATGGTCCGGCACGACTTCACGGTCTGCCTGATCGAGCACAAGATGGACATGATCATGAGCCTGGCCGACAAGATTCTGGTGCTCAGCTACGGCGAAAAAATCGCCGAGGGCACGCCCGCCGAAGTGCGCGCCAACCCGGCCGTGATCGACGCCTACCTGGGGAGCGACCATGCTGACGTTTGACAACGTGTCGCTGTCCTACGGCAGCTTCCTCGCGCTCGATGGCGTTTCCCTGCATGCCGAAACCGGCGAGCTGGTGGTTCTTGCTCGGCGCCAACGGCGCGGGCAAGAGCTCCATCTTCCTGACCGCCAGCGGCATCCACAAAGCCGCCGGCGGCAGCATCCGCTTCGGCGACAGGAGCTGGTGGGCCGCAAGCCCTCGCAGATCGTGGCCACCGGCCTGGTGCAGTGCCCCGAAGGCCGCAAGCTGTTTCCGCAAATGTCGGTGCTGAAAAACCTGATGCTCGGCGCCTATGTGCACCGCGGCGACAGGCGGGCAACCGCCAGCGCCTCGAAGAAGTGATGGCGCTGTTCCCCATCCTCGACGAAAAGAAAGACCGACGCGGCCGGCTCGCTCAGCGGCGGTCAGCAACAGATGGTGGCCATTGGCCGCGCCATGATGGGCCGCCCCAAGGTCCTGCTGCTCGACGAGCCTTCGCTGGGCCTGGCCCCGCTGGTGGTCAAGCAGGTGTTTGAAGTGATTCAGCGCATCAACAAGGCCGGCACCACCGTGTTGCTGGCCGAACAAAACGCCTACGCCGCCCTCAAGATCGCCAACCGCGCCTACGTGATGGAGCGCGGGCGCATCGTGCTCGAAGGCGACCGCGAAAGCCTGATGAACAACGAGGCCGTGCGCCGCGCCTACATCGGCGCCTGACGCCACGCCCGAAAGTTTTCCCTTCGATCGACGCCCTTCGAATTTCCCCCCGACCTTTCCCCCGAAACCCAGGAGACAACCATGATCATCAGAAGAAAATTCACCCAGATCGCCAGCGCCCTCGCGCTCGGCGGCATGCTCGCCTCGGCCCCCGCCTTCGCGCAGGAAGTCGTCAACATCGGCTTCTCCGGCCCCCTGAGCGGCGGCGCCGCGCAATACGGCAAGAACACCCTCGACGGCCTGAAATTCGCCATCGACGAACTCAACGCCACCGGCTTTGAAGTCGGCCGGCAAGAAGGTGAAATTCGAAGTCGTTGCCCTGGACGACAAGTACAACCCCAGCGAAACCGCGATCAACTTCCAGCGCCTGGTGCAGCAGAGCAAGACGCCCGTGGTGATGGTGCCCCATTCCGGTGGCGGCTACGCGGTGCAGACCAGCAACGAGCGCATGAACGCCTTGCTGCTGTCGTACACCAGCGTGCCGAAAATCACCGCAGACCGGCAACAAGCTGACCTTCCGCATCCCGCCCGACTTCTCGACCTACATCAAGCCGTTCATCAGCCATGCGATGAGCAAGTTCGGCAAGAAGGTCGCCATTGCCAACGCCGACCACGACTACGCCAAAGCCTGGACCGCCCTGTTCAAGCCCGCCTGGGAAGCCGCCGGCGGCACCGTCGTGGCCGACAACCCGATGAGCTACAACAAGTCCACCGACTTCTACAGCGGCGTGAGCAAGGCCCTGGCCGACAAGCCCGATGTGCTGTTCATCGGCGGCGCTTCCGAGCCCACCGGCCTGGTGGCCAAGCAGGCCCGCGAACTCGGCTTCAAAGGCGGCTTCATCATCATGGACCAGGCCAAGATGAACGAGATGAAGCCCATCGTGGGCGGCTACGGCTGCGATGGAAGGCGCCATCGGCGTGTTGCCCGTGGTGGACGATCCAGCAGCCCGCCGTCAAGGCCTTCGTCGAGCGCTGGAACAAGGTCTACCCCGGCCGCGAGCCAGGCTCGGAAGCCACCTACAACTACACCGCCATGATGGCCACCGCCGGCGCCATGAAGCTGGCCGGCACCACCTCCGACGCCATGGCCATCCGCGCCAAGCTCGACGCCGCCATCAAGGCGCTTGCCCGAAGCGCAGAACCTGGCCAACTACGACGGCATTGAAGCCAACGGTGGCTCCATGATCGACACCCGCGTGGGCGTGATCGAAGGCGGCAAAGTCAAGCAAGTCAAGCTGAGCGAACTCGGCAAGTAACTGGTTTGAAGCGTTCGGGCTGCCGCTGCCTCTCCAGGCCTGGCAGCCCTTTTTTCGCCTGCTCACGATCCGCCCGGACCGCGCAGCGCAGCGGCTCGGCGAGCGGCAAGGCCGACGCAGCGCCTGGCCGGCTGACTGTCTGCCCGCCAATCGACACTCCAACCCGCTGAACCAACCAGCGCGAAGCCAAGCCCGCCCGATGCACAATGCACCGCATCGGCCACCCTGGACAACCAACACCACGCAGCCAGCCGCTCCGCTGCTGCGCCTGACGGGAGCAATGAGCCATGCAAATCTGGCTGGTCCGCCACGGCGAAACCGCGCTCAACGCCGCGCGCATCCTGCAACCCGCCGACACGCCGCTCTCGCCCCACGGCCTGCAACAAGCCCAGGCCCTGGCCGAGCGCCTGGCCGGCGAACGCTTCGCCGGCATCCTCAGCAGCGATTTGCCCCGCGCCCACCAGACCGCCCAAGCCATCGCCGAGCGCACCGGCCACGCCCTGCACACCACGCCCCTGCTGCACGAACGCAGCTTCGGCGACTGGCGCGGCCAGCCCTACGACAGCCTGAGCACCGACCCCCTGGCCATGGACGACGCCCCGCCCGGCGGCGAATCCACCGCGCAGTTCGCCGAGCGCTGCCGCGAAGCGTTTGCGCTGGCGCTGCAAACGCCAAGCCCAACTCGGCGGCCCGCTGGTGGTCGTGACCCACGGGCTGGTCATCCGCCAGATGCTGGCGGCCTTGCCGCCCTCGGCGCATTCAGAAGAAGGGGAGCTTGAGCTGCCCCGCATGGGCAACACGTCGTTGACCATCTTGGACGCCGCGCCGCCGCACGCTGTGCGCCTGCTCAATTGCGTGCGGCATCTGGATGGGGGATTGCGGGAGGGGGCGGGGAGTTTGAGTGGGGGGTGAGGTGGTGCTGCGGGGCGCTTGCAAGCCAGAGGGGCCGGTATCGACCCTGACCGGGCATCGGGCCCGGTGCTGCAAAGCCGTCATTCCGATTGCAGCGCTCAACAACCATCGATCTAGTTGGGCTATCCAGTGTTGCGTCGAACCTGTCGGCGGAGGGTGGCCATTTTTGTCCGATAAAGAAAGCCTCTTTCTGGTGGAGTGAACTCTCCACCCAAGCCGATGTGCTGTCCAGAGATCTGGTGCCGCTACACGCACCAGATCTTGATCTCGACCAGCGTATCCGTTTGCGGTCGGATCACCGTACCCGTGGCTTGTGAGGTCAGTAGTGGCAGATTATTGTCAAACCACGTTTGCCATCACCACCTGCCGCGTTGCTTCATCAGCTGCGAACACATGCTCCACGCGCAGCGATGCAAGCGTGATGTCTTGCGGTGTGCCAAACGTCGAAAACATGCTGAAGAAAGCCAGCTCACCAAACCCGGTGGCGAAGCGGGTCGTGAGGACGGGGGCCATTTGGCGTGGCCAAGGGGCGAGGCGCTTGTTTCCCAGGCGCTGCTGTACTTGCGCGGCCAAGCGCTCCACGCGTGGAACGAGTTCGGGCGCCACGCTGGCGTCGTCGCGCAAATGCGCGAGCAGGGCAGGCGCGACTTCTTCGAGGTTGGTCATGTGCCGCGTCATGCCTTCGGGGTGCAGCATGGCGTCGAGCATATTGATGGGTTGGCCCGGTGGCAGCTGTGCGATCCAAGGCATGAGCGTGATGGCCATCCAGCGTGCGCCTTGGTTCATCTGCAACACGTTCCATGTGGCGTCCATCACCATCGCTGGCATCGGATCATGCGCGGCCAGCAAACGCCCCAGCGCCTCGCGAACCGGGGCGAGTACGGCATCGCCCAGTTCGCTGTCTCGATACACAGGCGCAAAGCCAGCTTGCTGCAAAGCCACATTGCGCAAGGCCAAGGGCGCTTGCAGTTCACTCAGCCAGGCGAGCAGCAGCTCACGGCTGGGCTTCGCGCGTCCGCTTTCCACAAAGCTCACATGCCGCTGGCTCACCCCCATGCGCAGCGCCAGCTCCAACTGGCTCAAGCGCCTGGATTTGCGCGCTGTCTGCAAAGTGGCTCGAAGGCTGGGTGATGAATGGGCTTGCATGCCCGCATTCAATCACAGCGCCTACATGCGCGCAATTACCTGCAACGTAATTGCATTGATTCAAAGCGCCGCACACACTGGCTTCACTTCGAAAGGAACCCTCATGAACAAAGCTCTCTTGATCGCCGTGCTCGTTGTCTTCAGCGCATTGACGGTCTACACCATGGTGCATTACGGCGGCCTGATCCCCTGGCTCCTTTTTTACACACGCGATCCGGCCAGCTGGCAGATTTTTGCGGATCTGCTGATCGCCATGTGCTTGCTCTTGGTCTTCATGAAAAGAGATGCCGCGGCCACAGGCCGCCCTTTCTGGCCCTGGGCGATTTTCTCGATCACCTGCGGCTCGTTTGGCCCGTTGCTGTACTTCATCACCGCGAAGAAGACAGCGTGAACTCGCATCACTGGACAGAATGGCTGGTCCGCTTTGCCTTTGCCGCTACGGGCGTGATTCATCTACTGCCCTTGGCAGGTTTGCTCGGCCGTCCATCGCTGGAGCGCGCATACGGCATTCATCTGGGCGAAGGCCAAGACTTGGTGATCTTGATGCAGCACCGCGCTTTGCTGTTTGGCTTGCTGGCGACGGCTTCCCTGGGGGCAGTGGGCATACCCAGCTGGCGCACGCCGGTCGGCATTGGGATGCTGATCAGCATGCTGGGCTTTGTGCTGATCTCAGCCTGGCAGCCGCATGGCGCGGCAGTGGGCAGGGTGATGTGGGTTGACATCGGTGCCTCGCTCCTGCTGACTATCGGCTTGCTGCTCCACATCAAACCTCGCCTCAATTTTTGAACGAGATGCCATACGACCTGGGTCCGTGAACAGTACCTGCTCCTTCTTTTGCGGAGGCCATTCATCCAGCGTATCGCTGCGGGCTGCAGATTTAAATTCTGACAGTTGCGGTTGAAGGCTATTGCAGATGGAGTTCGTGCGCTTAAGAGACAGCAGGCGAGGAATAGGTGACGATGGGAAGCGCACCAGTCCTTCGTCACGCAGTCCGGTGAATTGAACCGTTGAGCGACTGCTTGCCTATTTGACTAAGGACCGCTTCTGGCCGACACCGGCCAAGAAAGATTCCCTTGAGCAGAGTCGAGTCGAGACCTACCCCCGATCCAGCTCCGCCTGCCGCTCCTGCAGTTCCCGCCACATGATCTTGCCGGTGCCCGACTTCGGCAGGCTGTCGATGAACTCCACCAGGCGCGGGGTTTTGTAGGCGGCCATGTGGTCGTGGGCCCAGGCGGTGATGTCTTCGGCGGTGACCTGGCCCATGCGCTCGGGCTTGAGCACCACGAAGGCTTTGACCGTCTCGCCGCGTTTGGGGTCCAGCGCGCCGATGACGCAGACTTCGTGGATGTCGGGGTGCTTGTACATCAGCGCTTCGACCTCGGCCGGCCAGACCTTGAAGCCCGAGGCGTTGATCATGCGTTTGAGCCGGTCCATCATGAAGAAGTAGCCGTCTTCGTCGATGCGGGCGAGGTCGCCGGTGCGCAGGAAGCGCTTGCCGTCGAGCTCGATGAAGGTCTGGGCGTTGGCGGCGTCGTTGCGCCAGTAGCCTTGCATGACCTGCGGTGCGTGGGTGACGATTTCGCCGGTTTCGCCCGGGGGCAGTTCGGCCAGCGTGGTCGGGTCGATGATGCGCGAGTCCACATCGAACACCGGGATGCCCAGGCATTGCGGCTTGGGGCGCTGGGGCGGGTTGATGTGGGTGGCGGCCAGGGTTTCGGTCATGCCGTAGCCCTCGACGTAGTTGAGCCCGGTGAGCGCTTTGAGCTTGGCGGCGACGGCCTCGGGCATGGCGGCGCCGCCGCCGCGGATGCCGTTGAGGGCCGAGAGGTCGTATTCGCCGATGCGCGGGTTGGCCAGGAAATCGACCACCATGGTCGAGATGGCTTGCCAGCTGGTGACGCGGTGGCGCTGCATCAGCTCGGCGGCGGTTTCGCGGTCCCAGCGCGACATGATCACGATGGTGGCGCCGAGGAACAGCGGGCCGTTCATGCCGCCGGCCATGCCGGTGACATGGAAAAACGGCAACACCGAGAGCATCACCGCGTCTTGCGTGCGCGCGAACCAGTGCATGCCGCCCACGCCGGTGCTTTGCGCGCTGCGGTGGGTGTGCATGCAGCCTTTGGGGTGGCCGGTGGTGCCCGAGGTGTAGGGCATGACGCACAGGTCGTCCGGCCCGGCGGTGAGCGGGCCGGGCGCGCAGTGCGGCGGCGATGGCATCGCGCCAGGCGTGCAGGCCGGGGCCTTCAACATGCGGCGCGCGGCTCGGCCACGAAGTCGGGCAGGCGCAGGCCGGTGGGCGCTGCTCTTCCTGTTCCTCGCTGGGCAGGTGGTCGCGGTAACAGGCCACGACCACGTGGTGCAGCGCGGGCTCGGCGTGTTCCTCGGGGTTCAGGTGGTCCCGCAGTTGCGGCAACAGGTCTTGCGCGGCGATCGCCACGCGCGCGCCGCTGTCGGCCACGTAATGGGCCAGCTCGTCGCTGCGGTTCATCGGGTTCACCGGCACCACCACCGCATTGGCCCGCAGGATGGCGTAGTAGCCCAGCACCCATTGCGGGCTGTTCTGCAAATACAGCAGCACGCGGTCGCCCGCCTTCACGCCACACACGTTTTCCAGGTAGCCCGCCAGCCGCGTGGCCTCGTCGTGGAACTCGGCGAAGCTCAGCTCGGCGCCGTAGTAGATCAGGAAGGGCTTGTCGGGGTAGCGGCGGGCCGAGACCGCGGCGTTGTCAAACAGGTTGGTCTCGGGCAGCGTGAGGTGCCGGGGCAGGCCCGGGGGCCAGTGGGCGTGGCGGGGCAGATCTGTGGACGGCGGGCATGGCGGGCGTGTCTGGCGGTGTCGGGGCTGTGCTGCGGCTTCAGGCCTGGCGCTTTGGCGGGCCAGCTCTTCCTTGGCGATGGCGTTGCGGTGCACCTCGTCCGGGCCGTCGGCGAAGCGCAGGGTGCGGGTGGAGGCGTAGGCCTTGGCGAGGCCGAAGTCGTCGCTCACACCGGCGCCGCCGTGCACCTGCATGGCCCAGTCGATCACCTGCAGCGCCATGGTGGGCGCGGCGACCTTGATCATGGCGATTTCCTGGCGCGCCTGTTTGTTGCCGACCTTGTCCATCTTCCAGGCGGCGTGCAACACCAGGAAGCGCGCCTGGTCGATCATGATGCGCGACTCGGCGATGCGCTCGCGGGTCACGCCCTGGTCGGCGATGCGTTTGCCAAAGGCGGTGCGCTGCGTGGCGCGCTGGCACATCTCTTCCAGCGCGCGCTCGGCGCGGCCGATGACGCGCATGCAATGGTGGATGCGGCCCGGGCCGAGGCGGCCCTGGGCGATCTCGAAGCCGCGGCCTTCGCCGAGCAGGATGTTGGTCGCCGGCACGCGCACGTTGGTGAACTGCACTTCGGCATGGCCGTGGGGCGCGTCGTCGTAGCCGAACACCGGCAGGTGGCGCAGCACCTTGACGCCGGGCGTGTCCATCGGCACCAGGATCATCGACTGCTGCGAATGCTTGGGCGCTTCGGGGTCGGTCTTGCCCATGAAGATCATGATCTTGCAGCGCGGGTCGTTGGCGCCGGAGGTCCACCACTTGCGGCCGTTGATCACGTAGTCATCGCCATCGCGCTGGATGCTGGCTTCGATGTTGGTGGCGTCGCTGGAGGCCACGGCGGGTTCGGTCATGGCGAAGGCCGAGCGGATCTCGCCGGCCAGCAGGGGCTTGAGCCACTGCTCCTTCTGCTCGGCCGTGCCGTAGCGCACGAGGGTTTCCATGTTGCCGGTGTCGGGCGCGGAGCAGTTGAAGGGCTCGGAGCCGATGGGCGAGCGGCCCATGATTTCGGACAGCGGCGCGTATTCGAGGTTGCTCAGGCCGGCGCCCATGTCCGACTCGGGCAGGAACAGGTTCCACAAGCCTTCGGCCTTGGCCTTGGCTTTCAGGTCTTCCATGACCTTGGGCTCCTGCCAGGGGTTGCCGGCGGCGCGGAAGGCGTCCATCTCCGCGGCGAACAGGGGCTCGGCCGGGTAAACGTGCTCGGCCATGAAGGCTGTGACGCGCGCTTGCAGCGCCTGAACCTTGGGGGAGTGGTCGAAATCCATGGGGTGTCCTGGTAGATGGGGGCGCGCAGCGCTGAGCGGTGGCGCGGATGAGCCGGGCGCAGTTCAGAGCGTTTGCGCCAGCGCCCAGGCCTGCTCGGCCAGTGGCCGCGCGCGCTTGCCGGTTTCCACCGCGCTGGCGTTGGAGGCGTTGCCTTGCTCGGCGCGCTTGGCGATGCCTTGCAGGATGCCGACCAGGCGGAACATGTTGAACACCAGGTAGTAGTTCCAGTCGGCCTCGGGCACCGGGGTGCGGCGGCCGGTGCGCTGCATGTAGAGCGCGCGGTAGTCGGCTTCCGACGGGAATGCCGAGCTCGGCCAGGTCGGCGTCGCCCAGACCGCGCGAGCGCCCGGCGGGCATGCGCCAGGTCATGCAGTGGTAGGCGAAGTCGACCAGCGGATCGCCCAGGGTCGAGAGCTCCCAGTCGAGCACGGCCACGATGCGCGGCTCGGTCGGGTGGAAGATCACGTTGTCGAGCCGGTAGTCGCCATGCACGATGCGGCTCTGGCCCTCGGCGGGCATGTGTTGCGGCAGCCATTCCATCAGGCGGTCGGCGGCTTCGATGGGCTCGGTTTCGGCGGCCTTGTACTGGCGCGTCCAGCGGGCCACCTGGCGCTCCAGGTAGGCGCCGGGGCGGCCGTAGTCGGCCAGGCCGATGGCCGCGGGGTCCACGCAGTGCAGCGCCGCCATCACGCGGTTCATCTCGTCGTAGTGCGCGCCGCGCTCGGCGGGCGACATGCCGGGCAGGGTCGGGTCCCAGAGGATGCGGCCTTCCACATGGTCCATCACGTAAAACATCGAGCCGATGACGCTGGTGTCTTCGCACAGGGCATGGGCTTTCGCCACCGGCACCTCGGTCTGGGCCAGCGCGCTGATGACGCGGAACTCGCGGTCCACCGCATGGGCCGAGGGCAGCAGGTCGCCCAGCGGCTTGCGGCGCAAGCACGTAGCGGTGGCCGCCGGCGGTGAGCAGGTAGGTCGGGTTGGACTGGCCGCCCTTGAACTGGGCCACCGACAGCGGGCCTTGAAAGCCCGCGCACGTTGGCGGCCATCCAGGCGGCGAGGCGGGCTTCGTCGAACGCGTTGGCGGGCGCCACCGGCTGGGTGCCGGTGAACTGCGATTGCACGTCGCTGGAGGCTTGCCCGCTCATACCGCGGAGGCTGCCGCCGTCGACCGCGATGTACTGGCCGGTGATGTGGCGCGAGGCTTCGCTGGCGAGGAACACGACCGTGCCCATCAGGTCTTCGTCGCCGCCGATGCGCTTGAGCGGCGAGCGCGCGATGACGGCGTCGCCCATGGTGTCGAGCAGGCCGGCCGACATCTTCGAGGGGAAGAAGCCGGGGCAGATGGCGTTGACGTTGATGTTGTACTGGCCCCATTCGCCGGCCAGCGCGCGGGTCAGGTTGATGGCCGCGGCCTTGGAGGTGTTGTAGGCCACGGTCTGCACGCCCGCGCCCATGCCCTTCAGGCCGGCCACGGAAGCGACGGTGATGATCTTGCCCTTTTTGCGCGGGATCATGCAGCGCTTGCCGACTTCGCGCGCCAGGAAAAACGGCGCCGTCACGTTGAGGTTCATCACCTTGTGCCAGGCCTCATCGGGGTAGTCTTCGGCGGGCGCGCCCCAGGTGGCGCCGGCGTTGTTGACCAGGATGTCGATCGGGCCCAGGCCTTCGATCACCGCGTCCACCAGCGGCGCGATGTTGTCGGCTTTCTGCAGGTCGTTCACGACGGTGAGCACGGTGATGCCCTTGCTCTCCAGGTGCTTTTTGGCTTCGGCCAGTTCGTCGGCCTTGCGGGCGCTGATCGCCACCTTGCAGCCCATTTCGCCCAGGGCTTCTGCCATCTGCAGGCCCAGGCCGCGCGAGCCGCCGGTGACCAGGGCCACCTGGCCGTCGAGTTGGAACAGTTGTTTGACGCTCATGTTGTGTCTCCGTGGTGTTGTGTTTGTGGGGGAAGGATCAGCAGACTTCGAACAGGCCGGCCGCGCCCTGGCCGCCGCCGATGCACATGGTCACGACCACGTACTTCGCGCCGCGCCGCTTGCCTTCGATCAGCGCATGGCCGGTCAGGCGCGCGCCGCTCACGCCGTAGGGGTGGCCGACCGCGATGGCGCCGCCGTTGACGTTGAGCAGCTCGTCGGGAATGCCCAGCTTGTCGCGGCTGTAGAGCACCTGGCAGGCAAAGGCTTCGTTGAGTTCCCACAGGCCGATGTCTTCCACCTTGAGGCCGGCGCGCTGCAGCAGGCGCGGCACGGCGTAGACCGGGCCGATGCCCATTTCGTCGGGCTCGCAACCGGCGACCGCGAAGCCGCGGAAGATGCCCAGCGGCTGGATGCCGAGCTGCTCGGCGCGCTTGCCGTTCATCACCACGCAGGCCGAAGCGCCGTCGGAGAACTGGCTGGCGTTGCCCGCGGTGACCACGCCGCCGGGCAGGGCCGCGCGGATTTTGGACACGGCTTCGATCGTGGTGTCGGGGCGGATGCCTTCGTCCGAATCGATGGTGACTTCTTTGCGGGTGATGCGGCCCGTGGCTTTGTCGACCACACCCATGGTGGTGGTCATGGGCACGATTTCGTCTTTGAACTTGCCGGCCGCCTGGGCGGCGGCGGCGCGCTGTTGGCTGCGCACGCCGTATTCGTCTTGCGCCTGCTTGCTCACGTTGTAGCGCTGGGAAACGGTCTCGGCGGTTTGCAGCATGCTCCAGTACAGCTCGGGCTTGTGCTCGACCAGCCAGGGGTCGCGGCGCATGTGCGTGTTGGCTTCGTTCTGCACGCAGCTGATGCTCTCCACACCGCCGGCCACGATGGCCGGGCAGCCTTCGAGGATCACGCGCTGCGCGGCCATGGCGATGGTCTGCAGGCCCGACGAGCAGAAGCGGTTCACGCTCACGCCGCCCACCGTCACCGGCAGGCCGGCGCGCAAGGCGATGGCGCGGGCGATGTTGCCGCCGGTCGTGCCTTCGCCGAAGGTGCCGCCCATGATGCAGTCTTCGATTTCGTTGGGATCGATGCCCGAGCGGGCCACCGCGTGTTCGACCGCATGGCCGCCCAGCGTGGCGCCATAGGTCATGTTGAAAGCGCCCTTCCAGCTCTTGGCCAGACCGGTGCGGGCGGTGGAAACGATGACAGCGTCATTCATGGGGACATGCTCCAGAGAAATGTGAGGAGTGCGACAGTCTGAGAAGGGGTTCCAGTCCCAGGGCTCCCGTGGAACCGGCTTTGCCGGGCCACAGGGAGCGTCCCCCACCGGGGGGAGCGACGGCGCAGGGGGCTTTAAAACGTTTTGCCTTCTTCGGCCAGCTGGACCAGCAGCGGCGCGGGCTCCCACGACGCATCGGCGCCGGGCTCGGCGGCGAAGCGGCGCAGGGCGCGCACCACGTTGGCCAGGCCCACTTCGTTGGCGTAGCACATGGGGCCGCCGCGGCGGGCCGGGAAGCCGTAGCCGTTGAGGTAGACCAGATCGACATCGGAGGCGCGCACGGCGATGCCTTCGGCGAGGATGCGCGCGCCTTCGTTGACCAGCGCGTAGATGCAGCGCTCGACCACCTCTTCGTCGCTCACCTTGCGCGGGGTCACGCCCTTGGCGCTGCGGTAGTCGGCGATCAGCTTGTCGATCAGCGGATCGGCCTGCGGCTCGCGCACGCCCGGCTCGTAGCGGTACCAGCCGGCGCCGGATCTTCTGGCCGAAGCGGTCGAGCTCGCAAATCTTGTCGGCGATGGTCGGGTCGTGGGGCACGCCGGCTTCGGCGGCCTTGCGCTTGCGCGTGGCCCAGCCGATGTCCAGCCCGGCCAGGTCGCCCACGCGGAACGGGCCCATGGCGTAGCCGAAGCGCTCCATGGCCTTGTCCACCTGCTGGGGTGCCGCGCCCTGGCACGACCAGCGCATGGGCCGCCGCGCCGTAGCGCGCCAGCATGCGGTTGCCGATGAAGCCGTCGCACACGCCGGAGACCACGGCCACCTTCTTGATCTTCTTGCCCAGCGCCAGCGCGGTGGCCATCACGTCGTTGGCGGTCTTTTCGCCGCGCACGATTTCCAGCAGCTTCATGATGTTGGCGGGGCTGAAGAAGTGCAGGCCCAGCACGTCTTGCGGGCGCTTGGTGAAGCTGGCGATCTGGTTGATGTCGAGGTAGGAGGTGTTGGAGGCCAGGATGGCGCCGGGCTTGCACACCGCGTCGAGCTGGGTGAAGACCTTCTCTTTCACGTCCATCTGCTCGAACACCGCTTCGATCACCAGGTCCACGTCTTTGAAGGCGGCGTAGTCGAGCGTGGGCGTGATCAGCGCCATGCGCTGCTTCGACCTGCTCCTGCTTGAGCTTGCCGCGCTTGACGCTGTTCTCGTAGTTGCGGCGGATGGTGGCCAGGCCCCGGTCCAGCGCGGCCTGCGTGGTTTCCAGCAACACCACCGGCGTGCCGACGTTGAGGAAGTTCATGGTGATGCCGCCGCCCATGGTGCCGGCGCCGATCACGCCCACGGTGTTGATGGGGCGCAGCGGCGTGTCGGCCGGAATATCGGGCAGCTTGCCGGCGGCGCGTTCGGCGGCGAACACATGGCGCGCGGCGCGCGACTCGGGCGTGGCCATCAGGGCGAAGAAGGCGGCGCGCTCGCGCTTGAGGCCTTCGTCAAACGGCTGGGTCACCGAATCGGCCACGCATTCCACGCAAGCCAGCGGCGCGGGCAGGCCCTTGGCGGCCGCCTTGACGTTGTTGCGGGCGAACTGCAGAAAGGCATCGGCGCCCGCGGTGGGCACCTTCACATCGCGCAGGCGGGGCAGGGCAGCCGGTTCTTTCGCGGCGCGCTCGGCGAAGGCCACGGCGGCGTCGACCACGTTGGCCTCGGTCAGCTCGTCGACCAAAGCCGTGCCTTCGAAGCTGGCGGCCTTTTGCGGCGCGCCCGAGACGATCATGTTCAGCGCGGCTTCCAGGCCGATGGCGCGGGGCAGGCGCTGGGTGCCGCCGGCACCGGGCAGCAGGCCCAGCTTGACTTCGGGCAGGCCGAGCGTGGCGTCTTTTTGGGCGACGCGGAAGTGGCAACCCAGGGCCAGCTCCAGGCCGCCGCCGAGCGCAAAGCCCGCGATGGCGGCGACCACCGGCTTGGCCGATTGCTCCAGCGCGCGGATCACATCGGGCAGGTTGGGCGAGGTGGACGACTTGGGCGTGCCGAACTCTTTGACGTCGGCGCCGCCCGAGAAGATCTTTTCGCCGCCGGTGAGCACGATGGCGGTCACCGCCGGGTCGGCCAGGGCGCGGTCGAGGCCGGCCAGAATGCCGCTGCGCAGCGCCAGGCCCAGGCCGTTGACGGGCGGGTTGTTCAGCGTGAGCACGGCCACCGGGCCGCGCAAGTTGTAGTCCACCGGGTTCATGGGGGTGTCTCCGTTGTATGGGAATGGCTGAGGTCGCGATGTCTGGGAGTTTAGGACTGCTGTGCAGAACTATATTCCGAATGCAAACCATGGTAGCCAGAGACGGGGCGAGCGTAAAGGTGGATTTCCCTGTGAGAGGGGCGCGGATGTCCCGTCCGTGTCTGGTGCGGGCGCTGTCAGGGACGGGGCGTTGCGGTGGCGGCGGGGCGCGGCCGAGGCGGCTGCCGCCAGCGGTCTGGCGGCGGGCGGGAGCCTGCGACGTGCAGGCGGTCGAAGGGGCGGGGCGCGCGCCGCCGGGCGGCCTCGCGGGCGCTCAGGTGGGCAGGGCTTCTTCGATGGCGCGCACCACCTGCAGCAGGCGGGGGCGCACTTCTTCCAGCAGGAACTCGGGCGAGAGGTTGTAGGAAGGGCCGCCCACGTTGACCGCCATGACCGGCAGGCCGTTGCCCGGGTCGAACGCGCGGGCCACGCCGTTGACCTCCTTGTTCCAGTCGCCAAACGAGCAGGTGACGCCCAGCGTGCGGTAGTCTTGCCAGCGCCTTGTCGATGCCGGCCTTGACATTGGGCCAGGCCAGGTGGTCCAGCGCGCGGATCTGCTCCATGGCTTCCAGGCGGTCTTCTTCGGGACACCGCGGCCAGCCAGGCGCGGCCCATGGCCGGAGCTGGCCAGGGGCATGCGCGAGCCGACGTCGAGCGTGAGCGTGAGCGCGGCGGTGCTGCGGCAGTTTTCCACGTAGATCATGGACAGCTTGTCGCGCACGCCCAGCGACACCGAAGCGCCGGAGAACTCGGCGAGCTCCTGCATCATGGGCCGGGCGATCTTGCGCACATCGAGCTTGTTGAGCAGCGCGCTGCCCAGCGCCAGGCAGGCGGTGCCGAGCCGGTAGCGGCCGCTTTCCTGCACATGGATCAGGTAGCCCAGCTTGGTGAGCGTCATGGTGAGGCGCGACACCGTGGACTTGGGCAGCTTGCAGCGCTGGGCCAGTTCCTGGTTGCTCAGGGTGATCTCGCCGTGGCGAAAGCAGGACAACACTTCGAGGCCGCGCGCGAGGGCGGTCACGAAGTGCCGGTCTTCCTTGGGCTTTCGGGCTTGCTTGGCTCGCGGGAGGGGGCGCGTGGCCCCGGCTGGCTCCCCTTCGGGCGTGGCCCCGCTGTCTTTGGTTTTCTTTGCGCTCAAAATGGAACTCCGTTCTGCAAATGCTGCTTTGAACTTTATGCGCATTCCAGCGCTTTCGACCGGGGCTGGCAATGGGGTAAACCACCAAAGCCCAGTTGGCTGCACGCGTTCGGGCGAGGCCTGGTGTTCATCGGCAAGCGGCCTTTCAAGGGCGCGGCTCAGGCGGGCTGGGCGGCGAACCGGTCGCGCAGTTCGCGCTTGAGCACCTTGCCGATGGCGCTGCGCGGCAGTTCGTCGACGAAGTGCAGGCGCCGACAGGCGCTGGGTCTTGCCCGAGCGTTCGTTGTGCCAGGCCAGCAGCTCGGCTTCGCCGGCCGTCGGCACCCGCGCGCGCGCACCACAAAGGCCACCGGCGTCTCGCCCCATTGCTCGATGGGCACGCCGACCACCGCCACATCGGCCACCGCCGGGTGCTGGCGCAGCAGCGGCTTCGAGGTCGCTGGGGTAGACGTTGAAGCCGCCGCTGATGATCATGTCCTTGCGGCGGTCCATGAGCACCAGGAAGCCGTCGGCGTCGAAGCGGCCGACGTCGCCGGTGCGGATGAAGCGCTTGCCTGCGGCGTCGAACCATTCGGCTTCGCGGGTCTTGTCGGGCTGGCCGTGGTAGCCGGTCATCATGCCGGGCGAATGGCCGACCACTTCGCCGGTCTCGCCTCGGGCAGCTTCCTTGCCGGCTTCGTCGATCAGGCGGATGTCGTGGCCCGAGGCGGGCTGGCCCACGGTGTGCAGCTTGTCGGGGTGTTCGTGCGCATTGAGGATGCAGGTGCCGCCGCCTTCGGTCATGCCGTAGAACTCGACCAGGCCGCCGGGCCAGCGCTTCACCACGTCGGCCTTGAGCGCGGCGTGAAACGGCGCGCTGGTGCAGAACTTCACCTGGAAGGCCGAGAGGTCGTAGCGGTCGAAATCGGGCAGGGCCATGAGGCGCTGGTACTGCACCGGCACCAGCATGGTGTGGGTGATGCGCTGCTGCTGCGGCGATGGCGGCGTAGCGCGGCGGCGTCGAACTTGGCCATCAGGTGCACGCAGCCGCCGAAGGCCAGCTGGTCGGGAAGAACACCACCAGGGTGGTGTTGGAGTAGAGCGGGGTGGACAGCAGGGTGACGGCTGTCGGGGCCGTAGCCGTAGCTGAGCGCCGCGGCGCACATGGGTCCAGCGCATGCCGTGCGACTGCACGATGCCTTTGGGCGTGCCGGTGGTGCCGGACGAATAGATGATGTTGAACGGCCACTCGGGCTGCACCTCGACCGGCGTCGGGCCGCGCGCCTTCGGCGGCCAGCCAGGCGCCGAACGGGGTGCCGCGCAGCTTGTCGTCGAGCCAGACCACATGCGCGCGCCGGCATGGCCGTCGGGCATCAGTTCGGCGGCGCTGCGGTCGACGAACAGCCGCTTGCGCGCCGGCGTCGCGCAGCATGGCAGCGAAGCTGTCGCGGGTGACCGAGGGCGCGAGCGGCGCGACGACCACGCCGGCCCGCAACGCGCCGAGGATAGAGCGCCGCATAGCGCACCGATGAAGCGGCGCAGATCGCGATGGTGTCGCCGGGCTGCAGGCCGTCGCGCTGCAACGCGGCGGCGACCCGGTCCATCTGCGCGTTGAGCGCCGCGTAGCTCAGGGTTTGCGCGTTGTCGCTGCAGCGCGGGGTGTTCAGGGCGCCTGGCGGGCGTGCTCGCGCACCAGATCGGCGATGACGGTGAACGGGGTGTCGGCGGTGATGTTCAAGTCCATTCGGGGTTCCTGTGGCGGGCCAGTGCTGACCTTGGCGCTGCTGGAACTTTAGCGGAATTTGGTTCTGCATTGCAGATTCTTCTGCGGGTGGCTCAACCATGGCGCACCTGCGGCGCCGGGCAAGTTGGCCGCTCGCGAGCGCGGTCTGGCGCGACCGATGGACTTGGCCATCTGGTTGGTCGAGGGGCGAAGGCGTGACCCATATACAGATTGGGGCAGTCGCCACGACCCTGGTCAATAGTGCGGCGGCAATTCGTCGCGCGGGTTGCGACGCCGCTGCCATGCCAGGCTCGGCGCCTTGCTGGCGCAGCTGCGCCACTTCGCGCAGCAGCATGGCGATGTCTTGCTGCTGTCGGCCACCAGCGCGTTGAGCGTGTCGAGCAGGTCTTCGCTGTAGCTCAGCTTGATTTCCAGCTCGGTGATGCGGGCTTCGGTGCGCTCTGCTGCATGCTGCGTGTCGATCGCTCATGGCTTGGGATCGTGTTCCAGCGAAGCCGAGTTCATGCAGTAGCGCAGGCCGGTGGGCGCGGGACCGTCTTCGAACACATGGCCCAGATGGGCGCCGCACTGGCTGCACACGGTTTCGACCCGCGTCATGCCCAGGCTGCGGTCGGTGATTTCGGTGATCGCGCCTTCGACGGGCTTCCAGAAGCTGGGCCAGCCGCAGCCTGCATCGAACTTGGTGCCGGCATCAAACAGGTGGTTGCCGCAGCACACGCAGTGGTAGCTGCCGTCGGCCCAGACTTCTTCGTATTTGCCCGTGAAGGGGCGCTCGGTGTGGGCGCGCCGCGTGATGTCGAAGGCGCCAGGTTCGGCGCCTTTTTCGGCCAGCAGGGCGCGCCATTCTTCGTCGGTTTTCTGGATCGGGAAAGTCATGCTCGTGCTCCTGTGTGCGGGCGCCAGCAGCGCCTGCGATGCGGTCGATTGTCACCCGGATGACTGGTCCTTGCGACGCCCGGGGGCTATTGGGGTTGCATGCGCCTTGGAACGGCGTGAACTCTCGGGCATGATGCGAACGATCGGTCTTTTCTGTGCCATACCGTTTTCGATCCAAAGGAGACGCCCCCATGCTGGGTCAAATGCAAAGCCAACCGCTGCTGATTTCGTCGCTGATCGTTCACGCCGAGCGCCACCACGCCTCGGGTGAAATCGTCTCGCGCCGGGTCGAAGGCGATATCCACCGCAGCAACTGGGGCGAGATCGCCCGCCGCTCGCGCCAGGTGGCCAACGCGCTCGACGGCCTTGCACCTCGCCTCGGGCGACCGCGTGGCCACGCTGGCCTGGAACGGCTACCGCCACCTGGAGCTGTATTTCGGCGTCAGCGGCACCGGCCGCGTCTTGCACACGCTCAACCCGCGCCTGCACCCCGAGCAACTGGCCTGGATCGTCAACCACGCCGACGACCGCGCCATCTGTTTTGACATGACGTTCCTGCCGCTGGTGCAGGCCGTGGTCAAGCACTGCCCGGGCGTGAAACACTGGATCGCGCTGTGCGATGCCGACAAGCTGCCCGCCGACAGCGGCGTGCCCGGCCTGCTGAGCTACGAGGCCTGGATGGGCGCCTGCCCAGATACCTACATCTGGCCCGAGCTGGACGAAAACAGCGCATCGAGCATGTGCTACACCAGCGGCACCACGGGCAACCCCAAGGCGGCGCTGTACTCCCACCGCTCCACCATTGCTGCACGCCTACAGCGCGGCGCTTGCCCGACTCGCTGAACCTGAGCGCGCGCGACAGCGTGTTGCCGGTGGTGCCCATGTTCCACGTCAACGCCTGGGGCATTCCGTATTCGGCTGCGGCCACCGGCTGCAAGCTGGTGTTTCCCGGCCCGGCCATGGACGGCAAGTCGATCTACGAATTGCTCGAGAACGAAAAGGTCACCATGGCCGCGGGTGTGCCCACGGTCTGGCAGATGCTGCTGGGCCACATGCAGGCCGGTGGCCTGAAATTCAGCACCATGAAGCGCACGGTGATCGGCGGCTCGGCCTGCCCGCCCGCCATGATCCACGCGTTCAACGAGACCTATGGCGTGACCGTGTTGCACGCCTGGGGCATGACCGAAATGTCGCCGCTGGGCACGGTGGGCACCCTGAAAAACGAGCAGATGACGTTGCCGCCCGAAGAGCAGACCAAGATCTTGCTCAAGCAAGGCCGCGCGGTCTTTGGCGTGGACATGAAGATCGTCGACGAAGCCGGGCGATGAGCTGCCCTGGGACGGCAAGGCCTATGGCGACCTGCTGGTGCGCGGTCCCTGGATCATCGCCAGCTACTTCAAGGGCGAGGGCGGCGATCCGCTGCGCTACGACGCCGACGGGCAAGGGCTGGTTCCCCACCGGCGACGTGGCCACCATCGACCCCGCAGGGCTTCATGCAGATCACCGACCGCAGCAAAGACGTGATCAAGTCGGGCGGCGAATGGATCAGCTCCATCGATGTGGAGAACATCGCCATGGCGCACCCGGCCGTGGCGATGGCGGCCTGTATCGGCATGAAGCACCCCAAGTGGGACGAGCGCCCGATCGTGGTGGTGATGAAAAAGCCGGGCACCGAGGTGACGCGCGAAGAGCTGCTGGCCTTCTATGAGGGCAAGATCGCCAAGTGGCAGATCCCGGACGACGTGGTGTTTGTGGACGCCATTCCGCTGGGCGCCACCGGCAAGATGCAGAAAATGACCCTGCGCCAGCAGCTGAAAGACTACGTGCTGCCCACGGCCTGACAGGGCGTTGGCACTGGCAGCGACGGCGCGGGACCGCGCTGCATGGCTGGCCATTTGCTCGGGGTCTGAGCGGTGCATCGAATCGGTGCACCGCTCTTTTTTTGGGGGCGTGAAACCCTGGTGAGCCGGGCGGAGCAAGTCGCCATGGTGATAGGTGCTAGGGCAATCCCTGTGTGGTCAGATTGCTGTAAGGGACTACGCTAAGGTCTTTGCCAACCGAAGGAGATCCATCTATGTCGTTCGTCCTGAAATCTGTCGCCGTTGCCGCTCTGGCCGCCTCCATGTCTGGTGCGTTTCGCCCAAAGGGTGAGACCGTCGGATTGCCTTCATCGATCCCCTGTCTGGCCCCTTTGCCAACGTGGGTCAGAACCAGCTCAAGAGCTGGCAGTTCGTGGCAGAGCGCAAGAGCGGCAAGGCGAATCCGGCCGGCGTGAAGTTTGAAGTGGTGGGCTTCGACAACAAGGCTTCTCCGCAGGAAAGCCTGAACTCCCTCAAGGCGGCGATCGACCAGGGCTTTCGCTACATGGCGCAGGGCAATGGTTCGGGTGCGGCTGCGGCCATTTCCGATGCCGTGAGCAAGCACAACTCGCGCAACCCCGGCAAGGAGGTGGTGTTCCTGAATTACGCGGCCGTGGATCCAGCGCTGACCAACGAGAAGTGCGACTACTGGCACTTCCGCCTGGATGCCGACACCACCATGAAGATGGAAGCCCTGACCAGCTTCATGAAGGACCAGCCCAAGGTCAAAAAGGTGTTTCTGCTGAACCAGAACTACTCGCATGGCCAGCAAGTGGCCAAGTACTTCAAGGAAGGCATCGAGCGCAAGCGCCCCGACGTTGCAGATCGTGGGTGAAGACCTGCACCCGATGGCTCAGGTGAAAGACTTTGCCCCCTACGTGGCCAAGATCAAGCAGTCGGGCGCCGACACCATCGTGACCGGCAACTGGGGCACCGACCTGACCTTGTTTGTCAAGGCGCTTGAACGATGCCGGCCTGAACATCCCGATGTACACCTACTACGCAGGTGTGACCGGCACGCCAACCGCGCTGGCCGCTGGCGAATGCCAGCGAGGTGTACGTGATCGCCTACGGCCACTCCAACCAGCCGGGCGAGTGGGCAAGCTGGCTGACGACTTCAAGAAGAAGTTCAATGACGACTTCTACACCTTCGCTATCTACAACGGCATCAACCTGATGTCGGGCGGCCATGGCCAAGGCCAAGTCGACCGATCCGGTCAAGGTGGCCACGGCGCATGGAGGGCCTGGAGGTCAAGAGCTTTGCGGGCGACGTGAAGATGCGCAACACCGACCACCAGTTGCAGCAGTCGCATGTACGTGACCAAGTGGGAAAAGGTTCGGCCAAGTACCCCTACAGCGTGGAGAACACCGGCTACACCTTTGCGCCGGTGAAGCACATGGAACCCTATGTGGCCAGCACGCCCACCAGCTGCCACATGAAGCGTCCTTCCTGACCAGGTGCAAGGCAGAGCCCGCGAGGGCAATGCCGTGCCCCTTGGGGCGCCCCGGCGGGCCTGTTCTCCCTTGGTTCGTATCACGGGAGAGTGGGCCTGATTTCTTTGACTGTCTTGAACCACGCTCAGCGCTGCTGCCATGGAGTTTTTCACCATTTCGATGCTCAACGGTGTCAGCTACGGTTTGCTGCTGTTCATGTTGAGTTCTGGCCTGACGCTGATTTTCAGCATGATGGGCGTGCTCAACTTTGCGCACGCCAGTTTCTACATGGTGGGTGCCTACTTGGCCTACACGCATCACGCTGATCGTGGGTTTCTGGCCTGCGCTGGTGTTGGCGCCCATTGCTGGTGGGCTGCTGGGTGCCCTGTTTGAAAAGTACGCTCTTGCGCAGGGTGCACAAATTTGGCCATGTGCCGGAGTTGCTGATCACCTTCGGCCTGAGCTACATCATTCTTGAGCTGGTGCAACTGATCTGGGGCCGAGCTCGGTGGACTACCGTGTGCCCGAGGAATTGAGTGGCCCGTTGTTCACCCTGTGGGGCACCCAGTTCCCCATGTACCGTGGCTTCATGATGGGCGTGTCGCTGTTGATGCTGATGGCGATCTGGCTGTTGCTGACGCGCACCCGCATTGGCCTGGTGATTCAGGCGGCGCTGACCCACCCCGAGACGGTGGAATCGCTGGGCCACAACGTGCCGCGCGTGTTCATGATGGTGTTTGGCGGTGGTGCCGCGCTGGCGGGTCTGGCCGGTGTGATCGGTGGCAACGCCTTTGTGACCGAACCCGGCATGGCGATCTCAGTGGGCCCGATCATCTTCGTGGTGGTGGTGGTGGGTGGCATGGGGTCGCTGTCGGGCGCCTTCCTTGCTTCCCTGCTGATTGGTGTGGTGCAGACCTTTGCGGTGGCGATCGATGCTTCTTTGCTGGGGCTGTTTGAAGGTTTCAACATCACGATGTCCGAAGAGACCTTTGGCTATTCGCTCTGGAAACTCAAGGTCAGCCAGGTGGCGCCGATCCTGCCGTACCTGTTTCTGGTTCTGATTCTGATCTTCCGACCCCGCGGCCTGCTCGGCACGAGAGAGGGCTGACACCATGAATACACAAGTTTCTGCTACCTCCATGGCCAGTGCATCTGCCGGCGCTCGCCAGTACTTACCACTTCACACCCTTCAACATCGGCCGTTGGGTGATCTGGTGCGTGTTTGCCCTGGTGCTGATTTTCGCGCCCTTGTTCTGGACGAGCAGCCTGCTCGCGCACCATGCTCACTGCAGATGGGCATCGCCATCATCGTCTGCCTGAGCTACAACATGTTGCTGGGGCAGGGCGGCATGCTGAGTTTCGGCCACGCGGTGTATTCGGGCATGGGGTCGTTTCTGGCCATCCACACGCTGAACCGCGTGATCGACGGCGTTTGGCCACTGCCGGTCAGCCTGGTGCCTGTTGCTGGGTGGGCTGGGTGCGGCGTTGGTGGCGGTGTTGTTGGGCTGGGTCACCACCAAGAAGGCCGCCACGCCGTTTGCCATGATCACCCTGGGCATCGGTGAGCTGGTGTGGGCCATGTCGCTGATGTTCCCGGAGTTCTTCGGCGGCGAAGGCGGCGTGTCGGGCAACCGGGTGGCGGGCTCCAGCCCCTTTGGCATCACCTTCGGACCGCAGATTCAGCTGTACTACCTGATCGCGACTCTACACCTTTGTGTGCACCGCGCTCATGTTTGCCTTCACCCGCACGCCGTTGGGTCGCATGCTCAATGCGGTGCGCGACAACCCGGAGCGGGTGGAGTTTGTGGGCTACGACACGCAGATGGTGCGCTATATCTCGTTCGTGATCGCGGCTTTTTTCGCCGGCATCTCCGGCGGTCTGGTCGCGCTGAACTTCGAGATCGTGACCTCCGAAGTGGTGGGTGCGGCGCGCTCGGGTGCCTACCTGCTGTTCACCTTCCTGGGTGGTGCCACCTTCTTCTTCGGCCCCATCATCGGCGGTATCTTGATGGTGCTGGCCTTTGTGCTGTTGTCGGAGTTCACCAAGGCCTGGTTGCTGTACCTGGGCCTGATCTTCCTGTTCATGGTGATGTACGCCCCGGGTGGCGTGGCCAGCCTGATCATGATGAATGTGCGCGTGGCGGCGTTTGGCTTTCTCAAGCGGTTGTTGCCCAGCTATGGCCTGCTGGCTGATGCTGGCGCTGGCGCTGTTTGCCGGCGGAGGCGCCTTGATCGAAATGGTTTACCACCTGCAGCTCAACGCAGCCATGGGCGACGAGTTGAGTTTCCTGGGCATCGACTTGAACGTGGCCAGTCATGGGGAGCTGGCTTGGCTCGTGGCGCGCGCTGCTGGTGAGCTTGGGCTTGTTCGAATGGGTGCGGCGCGGCTTCAGTGTCAAGTGGGGTGCAATCCAGACCGCCATCGAGAAGGAAATCAAGCGCCGGGAGGCGGCCCTGTGAGCAAAACCATGACATCCCATCCATCTTCGAGCGAGTACGCCCTGGAACTGCGCAATCTGCGCAAGAGCTTTCGGCAAGACCGAAATCATTCGCGGCATCGACCTGGCGGTGAAGCAGCGGCGAACGCATTGCCATCATCGGCCCCAACGGCGCCGGCAAGTCCACGCTGTTCAACCTGATTCAGGGTCGCTTCGAGCCCACCAGTGGCGATGTGCTGCTCAATGGTCAGCGCATCAATGGCATGCGGCCGTTCGAGATCAACCGCATGGGCTTGTCGCGCAGCTTTCAGATCACCAACATTTTCCCCAAGCTCAGCGTGTTTGAGAACCTGCGCTGCGGTGTGCTTTGGAGCCTGGGCTACAAGTACACGTTCTTCCGGTTTCTGGCCGATCTGGACGATGCCAATGAGCGTGCCGAGAGCCTCATGCAAATGATCCAGCTCGACAAAAAGCGCGACGTGCTGGCGATGAACCTGACCTACGCCGAACAGCGTGCGCTGGAGATCGGCATCACGATCGCCGGAGGTGCCAACGTCATCTTGCTCGACGAGCCGACGGCCGGCATGAGCAACAGTGAAACCAGCCGGTTCATCGAGCTGATCCGTGAAGTCACCGTGGGCAAGACACTGCTCACGGTGGAGCACGACATGGGCGTGGTGTTCGGTCTGGCCGACAAGATTGCCGTGGTGGTGTATGGCGAGGTGCTGGCCTTTGACACGCCCGACGCGGTGCGCGCCAATGCGCGCGTGCAGGAAGCCTATCTGGGCTCGATGCTGGAAGAGGAGGCACGAAGAGCCAGCCATGCTTAAGGTTCAAGATCTTCACGCCTATTACGGCAAGAGCCATGTGCTGCACGGGGTGTCGTTTGAGGTCGGCAAGGGCGAAATCGTGGCCCTGATGGGGCGCAACGGCTCGGGTCGCTCCACCACGGCCAAAGCCATCATGGGGCTGGTGGACTGCGACGGCACGGTGCACTGGAAAGGGCAATCCATTCAGGGCAAGAAGCCGTTTGAGATCGCCCACCTGGGGCTGGGCTATGTGCCCGAAAACCGCGACATCTTTCCCAAGCTCACGGTGCACCAGAACCTGTTGCTGGGCCAGAAAGGCAGCGGCAAAGGGGCCCGCTGGAGTTTTGACGACATGTACGACGATGTTTCCGCGGCTCAAGGAGCGCGAGCACACCGAGGCCGGCGTGCTGTCTGGCGGCGAGCAGCAGATGCTGACGCTTGTGCCGTACCCTGATGGGTGATCCCGATCTCATCATCATCGACGAGCCCACCGAAGGCCTGGCGCCCAAGATCGTGGAGCTGGTGGGCGAGTACCTGCAAGAAGCTCAAGAGCCGGGGCGTTTCCGTCTTGCTGATCGAGCAGAAACTCACCATCGCCATGTCGATCTCCGACCGTGTTCTGGTCATGGGCCATGGCAGCATCGTGTTCGAGGGCACGCCCGCCAGCCTGCGCGCCGACCCGGCCGTCCGCAAGGAATGGCTGGAAGTTTGAACGCCCCCCTCGCCGCCTGCGGCGTCACCCCCCAGTGGGGGGCGATGCCTGGCGGTCCGGCAGAGCCGGTTCCGCGGTGTCCTGGGTTGATGCCCGCCTCTCCGGATAGGGTCATACCAGGGCACCGCGGAACCGGCTTTGCCGGGCCGCCAGTGCCGCCCCCCGGTGGGGGTGACGCCGCAGGCGGCGCGGGGAGCGTCAACTCCCGGTGACCCACTTGCGACAAGCTGCCCTTGTGGCACGTGCACAAGTTCCCTAAAATCGCACGATCGTTCGTTTTTCTTGTTTTCCCGATTCACCCAGAGGAGATTCCATGACCGCTGAATACCAGGTCCACGGCGATGTGGCCGTCATCACACTGAACAACCCCCCGGTCAACGGTCTGGGTTTGTCCACCCGCCGCGGCATCACCGACGGTCTGGCCAAGGCCGAGGCCGATGCGGCCGTGAAGTCCATCGTGATCACGGGCGCCGGCAAAGCGTTTTCGGGCGGCGCCGACATCCGCGAATTCGGCAAACCCGAAGCCCTGGTCGAGCCCAATCTGCTGAGCGTGATCCTGGCCCTTGAAGCCACCACCAAGCCCGTGGTGGCCGCCATTCACAGCGTCTGCATGGGCGGTGGTCTGGAGCTGGCACTGGGTTGCCACTACCGCATCGCGGCCCCTGGCTGCAGCGTGGCCTTGCCTGAAGTGAAGCTGGGCCTGATTCCCGGTGCCGGTGGCACGCAGCGTCTGCCGCGCGTGATGGGCGTGGAAGCCGCGCTGAACATGATCGTCTCCGGCGAGCCCGTCAAGAGCGAACTGCTGGCCAGCGTTCCCGGCCAGAAGCTGTTCGACAAGCTGGCCAAGTCGCCTGAAGCGCTGGCCGCAGAGGCCCTGGCGTTTGCCAAGGAAGTGGCCGCCAAGCACGCCGACGGTTCTGCGCTGCCGCTGGTGCGCAACCTGCCTTGCAAGCACCCCAAAGGCGACGCGTACTTCCAGTTCGCCCGCAACATGGTCAAGGGCATGGCGAAGAACTTCCCTGCGCCTGCCAAGTGCGTGGACGCCGTGGAAGCCGCCACCAAGCAGAAGTTCGACGAGGGCATGGCCACCGAGCGCGAGATCTTCATCAACCTGATGTGGACGCCCGAGAGCCGTTCGCTGCGCCATTTGTTCATGGCCGAGCGTGCTGCGTCCAAGATTCCTGATGTGCCTGCAGACACGAAGCAGCGCGAGATCAAGTCGGTGGCCGTGATCGGCGCCGGCACCATGGGCGGCGGCATTGCCATGAACTTCCTCAACGCCGGCATTCCGGTGAAGATTCTGGAGATGAAGCAGGAAGCCATCGACAAGGGCCTGGGCATCATCAAGAAGAACTACGAAGCCCAGGTCAAAAAGGGCAAGCTCAAGCAGGACAAGTACGAGCAGCGCATGAGCCTGCTCACGACCACGCTGAGCTACGACGACCTGAAAGACGCCGACCTCGTGATCGAGGCGGTGTTCGAAGAAATCGGCGTGAAAGAGGCCGTGTTCAAGGAACTCGACCGCGTGATGAAGCCCGGTGCCATCCTGGCCTCCAACACCTCCACGCTGGACGTGGACAAGATCGCTTCCTTCACCAAGCGTCCACAAGACGTGGTGGGCCTGCACTTCTTCAGCCCGGCCAACGTCATGAAGCTGCTGGAAGTGGTGCGCGGCAAGGAAACCGCCAAAGACGTGATGGCCACGGTGATGACCGTGTCCAAGAAAATCCGCAAGACCGCCGTGGTCTCGGGCGTGTGCGATGGCTTCATCGGCAACCGCATGATCGAGCAATACGGCCGCCAGGGCGGCTTCCTGCTGGACGAAGGCTGCACGCCTGCGCAGGTCGACAAAGCCATGGAGAAGTTCGGCATGGCCATGGGCCCGTTCCGCATGGGCGATCTGGCCGGCAACGACATCGGCTGGGCGATCCGCAAGCGCCGCTACCAGGAAAAGCCCGACATGAAGTACAGCAAGACCGCTGACCTGTTGTGCGAGAAGGGCCGCTTTGGTCAGAAGACCGGTGCCGGCTGGTACGACTATGTGCCCGGCAAGCGCGATGCGATTCCGAACGCCGAAGTGGTGCAGATGATCGAAGAGCACCGCAAGGCCCTGGGCATCACGCCGCGCAAGATTTCCGACGAAGAAATCGTGCAGCGCCTGGTGTTCTCGCTGGTCAACGAAGCCGCCCACATTCTGGAAGAAGGCATTGCCAACAAGGCCAGCGACATCGATGTGGTCTACATCTTTGGCTACGGCTTCCCGATCCACCGCGGTGGCCCCTTGCAGTACGCCGACGAGGTGGGCCTGTTCAACGTGGTCCAGGCCATGAAGCGCTTCGCCAAGAACCCGCTGGACGACGGCAAGTTCTGGGAGCCAGCGCCTTTGCTGGCCAGCTCTGGTCGCCGAAGGCAAGATCTTTCAACGGTGATGATGCCCCCTGCGCCACTTCGTGTCTTCCCCCACGGGGACGCTCCCAGTAGCCCGGCAAGCCGGTTCTACGGGAGCGCTGGACCAGCACGCCTCCGAGTCGCTCCAGCCCGTCATCGAATTTCAAGGACACCATCATGACCAACGCCGTCATCGTTTCCACCGCACGCACCCCTCTGGCCAAGAGCTGGAAGGGCGCTTTCAACATGACCCATGGCGCCACGCTCGGCGGCCATGCGGTGCAGCACGCCGTGCAGCGCGCCGGCATCGACGCCGCTGAAGTCGAAGACGTGATCATGGGCTGCGCCAACCCCGAAGGCGCCACCGGCGCCAACATCGCGCGCCAGATCGCCTTGCGCGCCGGCTGCCCATCACCGTGTCGGGCATGACGGTCAACCGTTTCTGCTCGTCCGGCCTGCAGACCATCGCCACTGGCCGCGCAACGCATCATTGCCGGCGAAGGCAGTGTGTATGTGGCCGGTGGCGTGGAGAGCATTTCCTGCGTGCAGCAGGAAATGAACACCCACATGCTGGCCGATCCGTGGCTGGTGAAGAACAAGCCCGAGATCTACTGGAACATGCTGCAGACCGCCGAGCAGGTGGCCAAGCGCTACAACATCGGCCGCGACGCCATGGACGAGTACGGTGCCGCCAGCCAGCAACGCGCCACCGCCGCGCTGGAAAAGGGCCTGTTCAAGGACGAGATCGCCCCCATCACCGTGACCGCCGGTATCGCCGACAAGACACTGGGCCTGATCACCAAGGAAGTCACCGTTGAAAACGACGAAGGCATTCGCGCCGGCACCACGTTCGACGGCATCCACGGCCTGCGCTCGGCGCTGCCCGGTGGCCTGATCTCGGCCGGCAACGCCAGCCAGTTTTCCGATGGCGCCGGTGCCTGCGTGTTGATGGACGAAACCCTGGCCGAAAAGCGTGGCCTCAAGCCGCTGGGCCGTTTCCTCGGCTTCGCCGTGGCCGGTTGTGAGCCCGACGAAATGGGCATTGGCCCGGTGTTCGCCATTCCCAAAGTGCTTGTCACGCCTGGGCCTGAAGGTCAGCGACATCGACCTGTGGGAGCTGAACGAAGCCTTTGCCGTGCAGGTGCTCTACTGCCGCGACAAGCTGGGCATTCCGGCCGACAAGCTCAACGTCAACGGCGGTGCGATTGCTGTGGGTCACCCCTACGGCGTGTCGGGCCAGCGCCTGACCGGCCATGCCCTGATCGAAGGCAAGCGCCGTGGCGCCAAGCGCGTTTGCGTCACCATGTGCATTGGCGGCGGCATGGGCGCAGCCGGTGTTTTTGAAGTGTTGTAACGCCGCGCGCTGCGCGGGCGTACAACACCCCCCGCGCCGCTTCGCGTCACCCCCCAGAGGGGGGCGATGCCTGTGGCCTGGCAAAGCCAGAGCCACGGCATCCTGGAAGCAGGCACTCGCTCCGGCTGATGCCTGTGTTTGGCGTCACGACTGCGCAGCGTTTTTTGCAATGGATGACACCCATGAGCCTTCGCCCCACCCTCGATTTTTTGCTCAACGACTGGCTGGCTGTCGAAGGCCTCAACCAGCGCGAGCGTTTTGCCGACCATTCGCGCGAAACCTTTGATGCGGTGCTCGACACCTGCGAGCGCATCGCCCGTGAAAAATACGCGCCGTTCAACCGCCTGGTGGACACGCAGGAGCCGCACTTCGACGGCGAGAAGGTGATCCTGCCGCAGGCCACGCACGACGCGCACAAGGCCTATGCCGAGAGCGGCATGCTGAGCGCCGCGCAAGACTACGACATCGGCGGCATGCAGTTGCCCTACACCGTGGAAGCGGCGGCCAACGCCTTTTTTGCCATGGCCTCGGTGAGCATCGGCTCCGGGCTGCTGACCATGGGCAACGCCAACCTGCTGATGAAGCATGGCACCGAGCTTGCAGAAGAAGGTGTTTGCGCTCAACGAGTTCTCCGGGCGCTGGTCGGGCACCATGTGCCTGAGCGAACCGCAGGCGGGTTCGTCGCTGAGCGATGTGGCCACCCGCGCGGTGCCCGATGGCGCCGGCAGCGAAAGCGATCCGCTGGGTCCGCGTTACCGCCTCAAGGGCAACAAGATGTGGATCTCGTCGGGCGAGCACGAGCTGACCGAAAACATCGTCCACCTGGTGCTGGCCAAGATTCCCGATGAAGACGGCAAGCTGGTGCCGGGCACGCGCGGCATTTCGCTGTTCATCGTGCCCAAGAAGATGGTGAACACCGAAGGTGAGCTGACCGGCGAGCGCAACGATGTGGCGCTGGCCGGTTTGAACCACAAATGTGGCTGGCGCGGCACCACCAACACCTTGCTCAATTTCGGTGAGGGCAAGTACCCGGTCGATGGCGAGGCCGGGCGCGGTGGGCTACCTGGTGGGCCAGCCGGGCAAGGGCCTGGCCTGCATGTTCCACATGATGAACGAGGCCCGCATCGGCGTGGGCCTGGCCGCCACCATGCTGGGCATGGCGGGTTACCACGCCTCGCTGGACTACGCCAAGAACCGCCCGCAGGGCCGACCCATGGGCCCGGCTGGCAAAGACCCGGCGCAGCCGCAGATGCGCATCATCGAACACGCCGATGTGAAGCGCATGCTGCTGGCGCAAAAGTCGTACGGCGAAGGCGCGCTGGCGCTGGAGCTGTATTGCGCCCGGCTGGTGGACGAGCAGCACACGGCAGAAGCCGCATGCGGCCGACGATGCCCGGCTGCTGCTGGAGGTGCTGACGCCGATCGCCAAGAGCTGGCCCAGCGAATGGTGCCTGGAGGCCAACTCGCTGGCGATCCAGGTGCATGGCGGCTACGGCTACACGCGCGACTTTCCGGTGGAGCAGTACTGGCGCGACAACCGCCTGAACATGATCCACGAAGGCACCCACGGCATTCAGGGCATGGACCTGCTGGGCCGCAAGGTCTTGATGGAAGAGGGCAAGGGCTTGAAGCTGCTGGCCGGACGCATCAACGACACCATCCAGCGCGCCATGCAGGTGCCCGAGCTGGCGGCCCACGCCAATGCGCTGGGCCAGTCGCTGGCGCAGGTGGGTGCGGCCACCAAGGCCGCCTGGGCCACCGGCAATCCCGACGATGCGCTGGCCAACGCGGTGCCCTACCTGCAGGCCTTTGGTCACATGGTGCTGGCCTGGATCTGGCTCGATGTGGCCCTCGACTGGCTCACGCCGGCGCCGATGCGCCCTGCGCGTACCGGACGACTCGCTGCCATGCGCTATTTCTTCCACTACGAGTTGCCCAAGATCGGGGCCTGGCTCAACGTGGTGAGCAGCCGCGACCAGACCTGCGCCGAGTTGCCCGAGGAGGCCTTCTGATGCTTGCACCACGTTGTGATGTGGAAGCTGCACGATGGCGACGACAAAGCCATCCGGCGTGACCGAGGCTGTGCGGCTGTTGCAAGGCTGTGCGGCGATCGTGCCGGGCATCATCAGGTTTGAGGTGGCTGCGGCGCAGCCCGGTCTGGAATGCACCTACGACGTGGTGCTCAACAGCAGCTTCGCCGATCGCGGGGCGCTGCAAGCCTACCAGTGCCACCCCGACCATGTGGCCATCAAACCGTTCATGAAATCGGTGGTGGCTGCGCGGCAGTGCATGGACTACGAGGATTGAGCCTCGGCTCCGACCTGCGGAACGGCAGCGGCGATTGCCCGCCTGCACGAGCGAACCTAAGCGACATCGCGGCAGCGCCATCCCCGATACGCTCGCATGAGCAAGCTGAAGACCACCCAACAACCACCGATACAGGAGACAACCATGACACGCACCGTTCCCCAACTGTTTGACCTCAAAGGCAAGACCGCCCTCATCACCGGCGGCTCGCGCGGCCTGGGCCTGCAGATGGCCCATGCGCTGGGCGAGCAGGGCGCCCGCGTGATGATCAGCTCGCGCAAGGCCGCCGATCTGGAGGAGGCCACGGCCGAACTGCAAGCGGCCGGCATCGATGCCCGCTGGATCGCTGCCGACTGCGCCAAGGAAGAAGACATCCGCCGCCTGGCCGACGAAACGCTGGAGCGCATGGGCGACATCGACATCCTGGTCAACAACGCCGGTGCCGCCTGGGGTGCGCCCGCTGAAGACCACCCGGTCGAGGCCTGGGACAAGGTGATGAACCTCAACGTGCGCAGCTATTTCATCCTGAGCCAGATCATTGCCAAGCGCAGCATGATCGGCCGCAAGAGCGGTCGCATCATCAACATCGCATCCATCGCCGGCCTGGGCGGCAACCCGCCCGAGATGACAGACCATTGCCTACAACACCTCCAAAGGTGCGGTGATCAACTTCACCCGCGCGCTGGCCGCCGAATGGGGCAAGTACAACATCACCGTCAACGCCATCTGCCCGGGCTTCTTCCCCAGCAAGATGACCGTGGGCACGCTCAAGGCCCTGGGCGAAGAGAAGCTGGCGGCCGGCGCGCCGCTGGGCCGCCTGGGCGACGACGAAGACCTGAAGGGCCTGACCGTGCTTGTTCGCATCCGATGCCGGCAAGCACATCACCGGCCAGTGGCTGGCGGTGGACGGTGGTGTGTCGTCGTGGTCACGGCGGCTGAATTTGGCCCACCCCTGCGCCGCGCCGTCGCGCGCACCCCCTCAAGGGGGCGATGCTGGCGGACCGGCGAAGCCGGATCCGCGGCATCCTGGGTGAAGGCATTGTCGCGCCGGTAGCGCTTTGGTTTGCCGATGCAATTCCTCACCGATTGCGGCACACTGTGTCCATGAAATTTTCTGTCCATATCCCTTTTGTCGAACTCCTGGGTTTTGAGTTGTTGAGCATGGCCGATGGCCAGGCGGAGATCGCTTTCAACCCCACGAGCGAGCACCTCAACTCGTTTGACGTGGTGCACGGCGGCGCCAGCATGACGCTGATGGATGTGGTCATGGCCCATGCGGCGCGCTCGGTCGAGCCCGACATGGGCTGCGTCACCATCGAGATGAAAACCAGCTTCATGCGCGCGGCCAAAGGGCCGCTGGTGGCCAAGGGCAAGCTGCTGCACCGCACCGCCACCATGGCCTTCACCGAGGCCAGCATTTTTGATGCCAGGGGCAAGCTGTGTTGCCATGCCACCGGCACCTTCAAGTTTGTGGCCCGCCTGCCCACCGGGCCCGGGCAGCGCCCAGACCCTCAACCGCCATTTCAACCGACTGATTGAACCTCAGTCCATTTCAAGGAAACCACATGCCCACCAATCAACAAATCGTTCTCGACAACCGCCCCGAGGGCGAAGCCGTTGCCAGCAACTTCAAGCTGGTCACCAGCGAGACCCCGGCGCTCACCGACGGCCAGGTGCTGGTGAAGCACCATTTCCTGAGCCTCGACCCCTACATGCGCGGCCGCATGAACGACAGCAAGAGCTACGCCGCATCCGCAAGCCCTGGGCGAAGTCATGATCGGCGGCACGGTGGGCGAAGTGGTCGAGTCCAAGCACCCCAAGTTCGCCGTCGGCGACAAGGTGGTGGGCATGGGCGGCTGGCAGCAATACAGCGTGGTCGATGCCGACCAGCCGGGCGCGCTGCGCAAGGTCGACACCACCCATGTGCCCCTGTCCCACTACCTCGGCGCGGTGGGCATGCCCGGCGTGACCGCCTGGTACGGCCTGGTCAAGATCATCAACCCCAAGGCGGGTGAAACCGTGGTGATCAGCGCCGCCACCGGCGCGGTGGGCAGCGCCTTTGGCGCCCTGGCCAAGGCGCGCGGCTGCCGCGTGGTGGGCATTGCCGGTGGCCCTGAGAAGTGCAAGTACGCGGTGGACGAGCTGGGCTTTGACGCCTGCATCGACTACAAGCTGCACAAAGACATGTACTCGCTGGCCAAGGCGCTCAAAGAGCACTGCCCCGACGGCATCGACGGCTACTTTGAAAACGTGGGCGGCATGATGCTCGACGCCGTGCTGCTGCGCATGAACGCCTTTGGCCGCATCGCGGTGTGCGGCATGATCGCCGGCTACGACGGCCAGCCGTTGCCATTGACCAACCCGCGCTGATTCTGGTGAACCGCCTGAAGGTCGAAGGCTTCATCGTCAGCGAGCACATGGAAGTCTGGCCAGAAGCGCTGACCGAACTGGGCACCCTGGTGGCCACCGGCAAGCTGCGCCCCCGCGAGTCGATCGCCGAAGGCCTGGCGGCTGCGCCTGAAGCCTTCCTTGGGTCTGCTCAAGGGCAAGAACTTCGGCAAGCAGCTGGTGAAGCTGGTGTAACCCCTGCGAAGCAGCCTTGGTGTCGACCCCGCCGCACTGCGCACGCCCCCCTCAAGGGGGCGCCACTGGCGGCCCGGCGGAGCCGGTTCCGCGGTGGCCTGGATGGGCTACCCCGCAGTTTTGGCATTTGTGTTGACCATCGAAAGGAGTTGCCATGAACACTACGCACGAGGTTTTTAACCAGCCTGAGCCGCTGGTGGACGTCAACCTGTTTGCGGGCAACCAGGCGCTTGCAATCGGCGCTGGCGTTCAATGCGCCGACGCTTGGACACGGCGCCGTTGAGGGCGCTGGGCGAGCGCGTCGGCAGTGGCGAGATGCAGACCCATGCGCGGCTGGCGAACGTGTTCACGCCGCAGCTGAAAAGCCACGACCGGTTTGGCCGCCGCATCGACCAGGTGGAGTTCCACCCGAGCTACCACGCCCTGATGGCGAGCCGCCACCGCGGCCGGTCTGCACGGCACGGCGTTTGGCGAGGCAGAGCAGGCGACGGGCCATGCCCATGTCAAACGTGCCGCGGCTTTCATGCTCTTCACCGAGCTGGAGCCTTCGATGCTGTGCCCGATCTCCATGACCTATGCGGTCACACCCGCACTCAAAGGCAACGCGGCGATTTACAGCGACTGGGCGCCACAAGCTCACCAGCCGCGCCTACGACCCGGCGCTGCAAGCTCTGGAGCGAAAAGCCCGGCGTGACCATGGGCATGGGCATGACGGAAAAGCAAGGCGGCTCTGACGTGCGCGCCAACACCACGCAGGCCGTGCGCGAGGGTGAGGACCACTGGGGCCAGCGCTACCGCGTGACCGGGCACAAGTGGTTTTTCTCCGCGCCCATGTGCGACGCCTTTCTGATCCTGGCGCAAACGGCCTCGGGCTTGAGCTGCCTGTTCCTGCCGCGTGTGTTGCCCGACGGCTCGATGAACCGCTGTTCATTCAGCGCCTGAAAGACAAGCTGGGCAACAAGGCCAATGCCAGCTCCGAAGTGGAGTTCGTGGGCGCCACCGCCTGGCTGGTGGGCGAAGAAGGGCGCGGCGTGCCGCAGATTCTGGCCATGGGCAACATGACGCGGCTGGACTGCGCGCTGGGCACCAGCGGGCTGATGCGCCAGGCGCTGTCGCTGGCGCTGAACCACACGGCGCAGCGCAAGGCCTTTGGCAAGCTGCTGATCGATCAGCCGCTGATGCACAACGTGCTGGCCGATCTGGCGCTGGAGTCCGAAGCGGCCACCGCGCTGGCGCTGCGTCTGGCGCGCAGTTTTGACCACCCGGGCGATGCCCATGAGCAGGTGATGAACCGCCTGCTCACGCCCGTTTCCAAGTTCTGGATCTGCAAGCGCGGCAGCCATTTTGCGCAGGAAGCCATGGAATGCCTGGGCGGCAACGGCTATGTGGAAGAGGGCGGCGAAGGCGTGATGGCGCGCATCTACCGCGAGATGCCGCTCAACAGCATCTGGGAAGGTGCGGGCAACATCATGGCGCTGGACCTGTTGCGCGCGCTGCGCAAAGCCGATGCCGCTGCGGCTCTGGCCCATGAACTCGCGCCCGCCCGGGCATGCATCCTGCGCTCGACCGCCTGGCAGCCACCCTGCCGATTCGCGTCGAAGCAATGGCCACCGAAATCGAGGCGCGCCGCCTGGCCCAAGACGTGGCCCTGGCGGTGCAGGCCGCCTTGCTGGCCCAGACCGCGCCGGCGGCCGTGTTTTCCGCTTTCTGCGATTCGCGCCTGGATGGCCAGTGGGGCTGGAGCTTCGGCTCGCTGTCAGCCAGCACCGATTTCGACGCCATCATTGCCCGCGCTCAAGCGCCCATTGAAAGCCCTTCGCCATGTCCGATCTGATTCTTCACCACTACCCCACTTCGCCGTTCTCCGAAAAGGTGCGGCTGATCCTGGGCTACAAGCAGCTGGCCTGGAAGAGCGTGATCATTCCGCGCATCATGCCCAAGCCCGATGTGCTGGCGCTCACGGGTGGCTACCGTCGCACGCCGTTTCTGCAGATCGGCGCCGACATCTATTGCGACACCGCGTTGATCTGCGATGTGCTGGAGCACCGCGAGCCCAGGGCGCCGCTGTTCCCCGCGAGGCAAAAAGGCGTTGCCCGCGTGCTGGCGCAATGGGCCGACAGCACCCTGTTCTGGGCCGCCATGGGCTACAACCTCAGCCCCAAGGGTGCAGCGGCCATGTTTGCCGGGCAGCCGCCCGAAGCGGCGCAGGCTTTTGCCGCCGACCGCGGTGCCATGCGCACCAACATGACCAGCCTGCGCCCGGGCGATGCCACCTCGGCCTACCGCAGCTACCTGCGCCGCCTGTCGACCATGCTCGAAGAGCAGCCGTTTTTGCTGGGTGATGCGCCATGCGTGGCCGACTTTGCGGCCTACCACCCGCTGTGGTTCAGCCGGGTGGTGAACCCGGCGGTGGCCGGCATCCTGGACGCACACGCCCGACGTGCTGGCCTGGATGGACCGCATGGCCGCCCTGGGCCATGGGCACATGAGCAAATTCACCTCGGCCGAGGCGATCGCCGTGGCTGCTGCCGCACAGCCTGCTGCGTTGGCCGACGACATCTTTCAGGACGATCACGGCATCGCGCTGGGCAGCCGGGTGACCATCGCCGCCGAGGCTTTTGGCACCGAGCCCACCGAAGGCATCTTGCGCGCTGCGACCCGCACCCGCTACACGCTGGAGCGCTCGGACGACCGCGCGGGCACGGTGCATGTGCACTTCCCGCGCATCGGTTTTGTGCTGAAGGAAGTGCGGGCGTGAGCGCGCGGCAGGCGATTTCACGGGTTTGCGATGGCGTGCATTGCGCGTTTGATGCGCCTGACCACCGGTCGGATGCTGTACGGCTGCTGCAGCTGCGCGCCGGGTGTTCGTGGTGGAGCAGAACTGTGTGTTTCAGGACATGGATGGGCTGGACGCAACGGCTGTTCACCTGCTGGGCGAAATGAGCGGGGCAACGGGGCGCCGCAGCCTGCTGGCCTACACCCGGCTGGTGCCTGCCGGGACGGCGTTTGCCGAAGCCAGCATCGGCCGCGTGGTCACTTCGCCGGTGGCGCGCAGGGTCCGGCCTGGGACATGCGCTGCATGCGCCGAGTCCCTGCACACAGCTGCACCGCCTATTGGGGCCCGCAGCCCATTCGCATCGGTGCGCAGGCCCACCTGCAAGCTTTTACCGCCAGCACGGCTTCGAGTCGCAAGGCGATCTCTATCTCGAAGACGGCATCGAACACATCGAGATGATTCGGCCTGATCCCCTATCCCTTTCAACAACAGGAGACGACAACATGATTCAAGACTTCAAAAACAAGACCGCCGTACTCACCGGTGCAGGCTCCGGCTTTGGCCTCGAGTGCGCCCGCATTGGCGCCGCGCGCGGCATGAACCTCGTGCTGGTGGACGTGCAGCAGGACGCGCTGGACCAGGCCGAGGCCGAGATCAAGGCCACGGGCGCGAAGGTGATGGCGCGGCGCGTGGACGTGTCCGACGCAGAGCAGATGGCGGCCCTGGCCGACGACGTGCAAAAGACCTTTGGTGCGCCGCATTTCGTCTTCAACAACGCCGGCGTGGGCTCCGGCGGCCTGATCTGGGAGAACTCGGTCAAGGACTGGGAATGGGTGCTGGGCGTGAACCTCTGGGGTGTGGTGCACGGCGTGCGCCTGTTCACGCCCATGATGCTGGCGGCCGCCAAGGCCGATCCCGCCTACCAGGGTCACATCGTCAACACCGCCAGCATGGCCGGTTTGCTCACCGCGCCCAACATGGGCATCTACAACGTGAGCAAACACGCGGTGGTGAGCCTGACCGAAACGCTCTACCAGGACTTGAAGCTGGTCACCGATCAGGTCAGCGCCAGCGTGTTGTGCCCGTATTTTGTGCCCACCGGCATCAGCCAGAGCCACCGCAACCGGCCGGCCGAGCATGGCCGACGAAAAGCCCACGCAGAGCCAGATGATCGGTCAGGCCATGAGCGACAAGGCGGTGAGCTCGGGCAAGGTCTCTGCGGCCGAGGTGGCGCGGCATGGTGTTTGATGCCATTGGCGCAGACCAGTTCTACATCTACAGCCACCCCCAGGCCTTGGGCAATGCGCAGCAGCGTTTCGACGCCATCGTGGCCGGCACCAACCCGGTCGATCCGTTCGCGGCCCGGCCGGACATTGGTGAAGCGCTGCGCGCGCAATTGCGCGCCGGTTGAAGACGCTTGGCTGACAGCGGCCACGCCCTGTTCGACACGGCCATCGGCCGCTGCGCATTGGCGTGGGGTCCGTTGGGTTTGACTGGCGGTTCAGTTGCCCGAAGACGAGCGATGCAACCACGGTGCGGCGCCTGCTGACAAACGCCGGACGCCAGTGAAGCCACGACCGTATTGCCGCCGATTGGCGGTTCAGGCTGTCGCAGAGCGTTCAAGCCTTGCTCAGCGGAGAACGGCGCGATTTGCAGGGACTGCCGCTGGACATGTCGCGCCTGACCGGGTTTCAGTGTGCGGTGTACGCCATCGCCCGAGCGATTCCGCCTGGCCAGACGCGCAGCTATGGCGAGATCGCAAGCGAACTGGGCGATGTGAAGCTGGCCCGGGCTGTGGGACAGGCTTTGGGCCGCAACCCGTTTGCCCCCGTGGTCCCGTGCCATCGGGTGCTGGCCGCGGGAAACCAGCCTGGCGGTTTCTCGGCCAATGGGGGCGCAGTCACCAAGATGCGCATGCTGGCGATCGAAGGCGTGGTGCCGGGGGCCACGCTGCCTATGTTTGGCGAAGTCTGAGACTTGGCCTCGAACGCTCAGGGTTTCCCCGGGTCAACGACAATCTCTCCATGCCTGTGACCCGTTACCTCAAAATGGCCCTGATCCTGGGCCTGATCTCCGCCATTGGTCCGTTTGCGATCGACATGTACCTGCCTGCCTTGCCCGACATCGGGCAGAGCCTGGGCGCGGAGGTGGGCCAGGTGCAGCTCACGCTTGACCGTGTTCTTTCTGGCCCTGGGTTCCGGGCAACTGCTGTACGGCCCGGTGTCCGACATGGTGGGTCGCAAGCCACCGCTGTACTTTGGCCTGGGTTTGTTCACGCTGGCCAGCATCGGCTGCGCGCTCACCACCGATGTGCGACATGCTGATCGCCCTGCGATTTCTGCAGGGGCTGGGCGCGGCGGCGGGCATGGTGATTCCTCGCGCCGTGGTGCGCGATCTGCACACCGGCACCGAAGCTGCGCGCATGATGTCGCTGCTGATGCTGGTGTTCAGCGTGTCGCCGATTCTGGCGCCGCTGGCGGGCAGTGGCGTGATCGCGCTGACCGGGTGGCGCGGCGTGTTCTGGTGTGTGGCAGTGGCGGCGGTGGCAGGCCTGGTCATGGTGAACCGCGCGCTCAGCGAAACGCGCACGGTTGAGCAGCGGGTGGAAAGCAGCCTCGGCAGTGCCTTGCGCGCCTATTGGCTGTTGTTGCGCGACACCCGCTTTCTGGGGCTGGTGGGCATCGGCAGCGGTGCCATGGCCGGCTTTTTCGTGTTCCTGGCCGGCTCGTCATTTGTTTTGATCAACCACTATGGCTTTTCGCCAACGCAATACAGCCTGGCCTTTTCGTTCAACGCCGTTGCTTTCATTGGTGCCTCGCAGTTCACGGCGCCACTGGGCAAGCGTTTTGGTCTGGTGCCCTTGGTGAAGTTCGCGGCCAGCGCGTCGGGGGTGTTCATGTTGAGCCTTTTGATCTATTTCGCAGCCGGCGGCGACAGCTCTGGGTCTTGATGGCGCTGTTCTTTGTGGCCAGCGGTTTCATGGGTCTGGTCATTCCCACTGCCTCGGTGCTTGCGCTGGACCGCCACGGCGCCATCGCCGGGACCGCCTCGGCCCTCATGGGCACGCTGCAAATGATGGGCGGCGCCACGGCCATGGGCATCGTGAGCCTGTTTGCCAACGGCAAGCCTTTGCCCATGGTGGCCGGCATGGCGGCCGGCGCCTTGACCGGCGTTGCGCTGACCTGGCTCACGCTGGGTGGCAAGGCGCCCGCCGGGCCTCAGCCGGTTCGAACCGGCTGAGCTGTGGTTTCAAAAGACTTGGGTGCCGCTTGCAACCCTGAATGCAAAGGGCGAGGCTTGGCGGTTTGGGTGGTGGTTGCGACTCCGGGAGCGAACCCGGGTGGCCGAGATCGATGTGGCAAACTTCTTGGCTTTGGTTTGCACAGAGCGCCGGGAGCGCCATTCACCCTATGCAAAAGATCGTTGCGCAAATCGCGCAGGAAATCAAGGTTCAGGAATCGCAGGTCAAAGCCGCCGTGGAACTGCTCGACAGCGGCGCCACCGTGCCATTCATTGCCCGCTACCGCAAAGAGGCCACGAATGGGCTGGACGACATTCAGTTGCGTGAACTCGAATTCCGGCTCACCTATTTGCGCGAGCTTGAGGATCGCCGCGCTGCTGTGCTCAAAGCCATCGACGAACAGGGCAAGCTGACCGATGCCCTGCGCCTGGCCATCGCCAACGCGCCGACCAAGCAGGAACTCGAAGATCTGTACCTGCCCTTCAAGCAGAAGCGCCGCACCAAAGGCCAGATCGCGCGCGAGTTTGGGCTCGAGCCGCTGGCCGACAAACTGTGGGCCGACCCCACGCTGGATCCTGCCGCCGAAGCCGCTGCGTTCACCCAGCCGCCCGAGGTGCTGGACGATGGCAAGCCAGGTGCCGATTTCTCTACCGTGCCCGCGGTGCTGGACGGGGTGCGCGATCTGTTGAGCGAGCGCTGGGCAGAAGACGCTGCGTTGCTGCAAAACCTGCGGGAATGGCTCTGGAATGAAGGTCTGTTCAAAAGCACGCTGGTGGCGGGCAAAGATGAAAACCATCCCGACGTGGCGAAGTTTCGCGATTACTTCGATTACGACGAGCCGATCAGCCGCGTGCCATCGCACCGCGCGCTGGCCGTGTTCCGCGGCCGCACGCTGGAGATTCTCGACGCCAAGCTGGTGTTGCCAGAAGCGGAACCCGCCGTGACCGCCACCGGTCGCCCCGCGCCCGTGGTTTCTCTGGCCGAGGGTCGCATCGCTTTGCACTTGGGCTGGAGCCACAAGGGGCGCGCGGCCGACGATTTGCTGCGCAAGTGTGTGGCCTGGACCTGGCGGGTGAAGCTGAGCCTGTCCAGCGAGCGCGATTTGTTTGCCCGTCTGCGCGAGAGTGCCGAAGCGGTGGCGATCAAGGTGTTTGCCGACAACCTGCGCGATCTGATGCTGGCCGCGCCCGCAGGCCCAAAGGCGGTGATGGGCCTGGACCCCGGCATCCGCACGGGTGTGAAAGTGGCGGTGGTGGACACCACCGGCAAGCTGGTGGAGACAGCCACCGTTTACCCGCACGAGCCGCGCCGCGACTGGGAGGGCTCGTTGCATACGCTGGGCCTGCTGGCCCGCAAACATGGCGTGAGCCTGATTGCCATCGGCAACGGAACGGCCAGCCGGGAGACCGACAAGCTGGCCGCTGATCTGATCAAGATGCTGGACAAGGCTGGGCAGAGCGGCGTTCAAAAGGTGGTGGTGAGCGAAGCGGGCGCGTCGGTCTACAGTGCGAGCGAATTCGCTTCGCAGGAGATGCCCGACGTGGACGTGAGCCTGCGCGGCGCGGCCTCGATTGCGCGGCGATTGCAAGACCCGCTCGCCGAGCTGGTGAAGATCGACCCCAAGAGCATCGGCGTGGGCCAATACCAGCACGATGTGAACCAGAGCGAACTGGCGCGCACGCTGGAAGCTGTGGTCGAAGACTGTGTGAACGGCGTGGGTGTGGACCTGAACACCGCCAGTGTGCCGCTGCTTTCTCGCGTGTCTGGGCTTTCCAGCAGCGTGGCCAAGGCGGTGGTGCGTTGGCGCGAAGCGCATGGCGCGTTCAAGAGCCGGCAGCAATTGATGGAAGTGGCCGGTCTGGGCGCCAAGACCTTTGAGCAAAGCGCGGGCTTCCTGCGCATCCGAGACGGCGAAAACCCGCTGGATATGACCGGTGTGCATCCCGAGACCTATTCCGTGGTCGAGCAGATCATGGCCAAGACGGGTCAGCCTGTGGCCGCGCTGATGGGGCGGGCCGACATGCTGAAAACGCTGCGACCAGAACTGTTTGCCAATGAGAAGTTTGGCGTGATCACGGTCAAAGACATCCTGACCGAGCTGGAAAAACCAGGCCGCGATCCGCGCCCGGATTTTCAGGTGGCCCGCTTCAACGATGGCGTGGACGACATCAGCGATCTGCGCGAAGGCATGGTTCTGGAAGGCACGGTGAGCAACGTGGCGCAGTTTGGGGCCTTCATCGACCTGGGCGTTCATCAGGATGGTCTGGTGCATGTGAGCCAGCTGGCCAACAAGTTTGTCAATGACGCGCGCGAGATCGTGAAAACGGGCGATATCGTGAAAGTGAAGGTGATGGAGGTGGATGTGGCGCGCAAGCGCATCGGCCTGTCCATGCGCCTGGACGCTGCGGCACCCAGGCGCGAAGCGGGTGCGCCGCGCGACAACCGGTTTGAACCCGCCCGACAGGGCCATGGCGGCGGGCGTTCGGGTGCCCAGGCCCCGCAGCCTGCGTCGGCCATGGCATCGGCATTCGCCAAGTTGCAGCAAACCAAGCGATGAAGAATTGCCCGTGAAATAACGGTGAAAAAACCCTCAAGTTCGGGCTTTAGAGGTCGAAAAACGCTATAGAACAGCGGGATTGTCTGGATCCGCTGAACCCGAAAGAGGGGTTTTTATGATCAACATTGCTTCAAGTCAGCCGGTACATTGGCCGGTTTCATCAACGGCAGTGGTCGTTGCACCGGTGGCCGCGGTGAGCGCGGTCTCGCCCGCGCAACGCTCCCCGCGCGAAGGCCAGTCCGGGATGGGCTCCGATCGTCAAGACGCCGCCGCGCGCGACGCTCGACAGAACAAGAGTGCCGCGCCTGACAAGACCGCAGAGAGCGCACAGGCGGCACCGCTTTTGCCCCGTGCCCGGTCCAAGGAGGGCGAAGAGCCCAGCGCCGCTCAGGCGCCAGCGGAGAACAAGCCCTCTGCCCAGGAGGTGAAAGAGGCGGAAGAAGCGCGTTCGGCGAACATGCGCAAGCTGATGGACGTGTTGTCCACGGTCTGGAAAGCCAGCGCGGCGGTGGTGGACAACGCGCTCGGAAGGCGCGAGGAATCCGTCTCCGGGGCGCAAACGGACCCTGCCCAGGCGCAGTCGGCGACCTCTGCCGCTATCGTGGACAAGCGTTCAAGCGGCCCGGATCCTGAGGGCCGATCAGATCAGACCACAGCTGTGGAAGGTGACCCCGCCCTCGCTGCCGCGGAGCCACCCGTCGCCTACACAGACCAGGGAGCCAGTGAGTGGAGTGTCCTGGAGCCAGGGCGCCTGGTCAGCAAGAGGGCCTGAAAAGCGCTGCGGGCAGGCGCAAGCCACAGCCCAAAAAAGGAGGGGGATTGCCAGATGGCAATCCCCCTCCTTTTTTGGGGCCTTGCAAACCGTGTGGCGAAGCCCAAAGGCTCAGGCTGGAATGGTGGCGTTGAAGCGCGCAATGGCCTTCTTGGTGAGGGCTGCTTCGCGCAAGACCTGCTGGGCCAGCTTGAGGTCAATGGTGTCTGTTGTCTGCATCGCCAGGTACTCAATCTGGCTGGCGGTGGCCACCATGGCGCGAAAGCCCATCAACATCGATGTGCCTTTGAGCTTGTGGGCGTTGTAGCCGATGGCTTCGCGGTCACCCTCCTCGATGCATTGCGCCAATATGTAGGCAGTGCCTTCCGGTGCATCGAACACGGTTTTGAGCAGCTCGCCCAGCGAGTCGATGGGCATCATTTGCAGAATTTCTTCAAAGGATTCGCTGTCGATCAGGGCGTTGATGGGTTGCTCGGCATCGGGCAGGCGCACCGGTGCTTCGTAGGATGAGAAAGGGAAGGGCCTGGACAGTGGCGGGGCGGTGAGTTCGATGCGCTCCCCGGACTGGAAGTCAAGGCTGAGCAAGCCGCATCGAGCGATAGCGCTCTGCAACTCTTCGAATTGCAAGGGTTTGCTGGCGAACTCGTCGACGCCCACTTCGCGTGCGCGTTTGCGGGTGTCGTTGACCACATCGGCCGTGACCAGAATGATCTTGATGGCCGACTGCGGACCTTCGAGCGCTCGGATGGCCTCGGTGGTGGCCAGGCCGTCGAGCACGGGCATGTGGTAGTCGAGCAGCACCAGATCGAAGGTGTCCTTTTGCAGCAATTCCAGCGCTTCCTGGCCGTTCTCGCAAAAGGTGGCCTCATGCCCCATCTTCTCCAGCAAGATGTTCATGTACTTGAGGTTGATCGGGTGGTCTTCGGCCACCAGGATGCGCAGTTTGGGCGAGTAGCCCAGATCGTCGCCAATGGTGGAATGCGTTGGCGGCGGGCTGGCAGGCGGCAGATTCAACGTCACGGCGAACACCGAACCCACGCCCAGACTGCTTTGCACCGAAATATCACCACCCATCATGCGCGCGAGGTTGCGCGAGATTTCCAGGCCCAGGCCTGTGCCACCAATGCGCCTGCGCAGGGAGTTGTCGGCCTGGTAGAAGCGGGTGAACAGTTGCTCCTGGGCCTCGCTTGTCCATGCCCACACCTGTGTCGCGCACCGTGAAGAGCACGTTCGACTGCCCATCGGGGTCGAGCGCCAGCTCGGCGATCACGCTGCCGGTTTCGGTGAACTTGATGGCGTTGTTGATCAGGTTGAACATGATCTGGCGCAGCCGGGTGGCGTCGGCGTGGACCCAGTCGGGCAGATCGGCCGCCGTGTACATGTTCAGCGTCAGTTCCTTGTCGCGTGCTGCCACCTGCATCAAGCCGTCGACCTCCTGCACCACGCTCGACAGATGCACTGGCGCCGGGGAGAGTTTCATGGTGCCGGACTCCATGGTCGATACATCGAGAATGTCGTTCAGAACACCCAGCAAATGCATGGCCGAATCCCGCGCGGTTTGCAGGTAGTCACGTTGCTGACCGGTGAGCGATGCATCATCGAGCAGGTTGAGCATGCCCAGCAGGCCCTGGAAGGGCGTGCGGATTTCGTGGCTCATGTTGGCAAGGAAGATGCTCTTGCCATGATTGGCGGCTTCGGCTTGATCACGCGCCGTTTCGAGTGCCTGGCTGAGCGCCTGCAGTTCGACATATTGGCGCTGCTGGCGGCGAATGTGGCGCACGAGAAGGCCCACAAAAAGCAACATGACCACAATTTGTGCGGCTGCGAGGCCGATGACCATCTTGCCCTGGGATCGAAGCTGGCTGTTGCGCTCGTCCAGGTGTCGCGCGACGGCTCGGTTGGCTTCGCGCGTGAGCTCACTCAGCGGAAGCTTCAGAAGCTCCATGGCTTCGTCCAGCTTTTGCAACTGATCAGGTCGTTCGGCCAGCGTCATCGGGTCGCCGAACAGCGGATCGGCCATGGCATTGAATGCGTCTATTTTTTTGAGGGCTGAGGTGTATTCGAAGGAATTCTCCAGAAGGTCTCGGCGCGGAATTTTGGTCAACAGATCGATGCGGCTGAGGAAGACTTCGTAGCGCTCCAGCAGGTCGTAGCCATCCACCGGTTCGGTGGCGCGCCGAGCTTCCATGATCGAATGTTCCATGCGGCCCATCTCGCGCTCCAGCTGATACGCCTGCCACATGATGGAGTCCACTTGATTGTTCGACATATCGTCGAGCATCTGGTACTGGCGCCACTGGATCCAGCCCAGCGGCACGACGGTGATCGCCAGCAGCAAACTCAGGGCCATTGCCCATTGCCGCCTTTGCCACCTGGCCATGTTGGGCATTTCGAACATCATTTCACTTCCAGAGCCTTCAGTTGCCAGATGGAGCGTTCGTAAAACTTCGAGGTGCGCAGTTCGGCGCTTTTGTCAAAAGGGTAGACCACGAACAGCGGACCCTTCTCGCGCACAGGAATCGGCTGATCGTTGATCAGACGGGCCACCAGAACGCCGTGGTCTGCTGCGTCGGCCATGGGAATGCTGATCTTGTAGTCGTTGATGGCCACGGCGCTGATGCTGGTACCGCTGGCCTTCACGGCGGCCAGCACATCGGAGAGCAGGGGGCCGGTGAACTTGACAGGTTTGTCGTACCACGGTGTGCTGGTGGTGAAGCTGTGCTGTGGCAATGCTTCGATCATCTTCATGTCGAAACGGGCCTTGTCACCTGCGTTTTTCTCGGCGATGGCGCCGGAAACGGTGAGGATGGGGCGCTCCTTGGGGGCTTCCAGTGCCAGGGCCGGTGTGGCCAGCAGAGCGCTGCAAAACAGGGTGGTGGCGAAGTTGAGGCAATTGCGGCGGTTCATATCGGATCCTTGTAAGTGTGGGTGAAGTGAAGGCGATGGTGTGAGGGCGATGGGTCAGATTCGGTGGCGCACGCCGGCCGGTGTGCTGGCCAGGCGGCTGAGCACCGCCGGCGCGATCTGGCTGAGCGGCAGGATTTCGTGGGCAGCGCCAGCCTGGATGGCCATGCGGGGCATGCCAAACACCACGCAGGTGGCCTCGTCCTGCACGTAGTTGTAGCTGCCGGCGTCTTTCATCTCGCGCATGGCCTGGGCGCCGTCGCCGCCCATGCCGGTGAGCATGATGCCGATGGCGTTGGGGCCGAGCACGTGCGCGGCCGAACGGAACAGCACCTCCACCGACGGACGGTGCCGGTTCACCGGTTCGGTGTCTTCGATCACGGCCACGTAGTTGGATCCGCTGCGGTCGATGCGCAAATGGATGTCCACCCGGTGCCATGTAGGCATGGCCCGGCAGAATGCGCTGGCCGTTGCTGGGCTTCGGACACCCGGATGCGGCACAGCGAGTTGAGTCGGGCGGCAAAGCTGGTGGTGAAGCCAGGTGGCATGTGCTGCGTGATGACGATGGCGGGGGCGTCGGCCGGCATGGGATCAGCACCTCGCGAATCGCTTCCGTGCCGCCGGTCGAGGCGCCAATGCAGATGACTTTTCGGTGGACAAACGCGGCAAAGGGTCTGGGCGCGGTGCTGGTCGCTGCCCGGCGGCGTGTGATGGTTGCTGGCCGCCGCGACCGCTGACGGTGCCGCGACCAGCCGTCGCACCTGGGCGCAGGCAGCGACCCGGATCTTGTCGACGATGTCGCCCGCGAGTTCGTGCAGGCCGTTGCTCACGCCAATGCGGGGTTTGGCCACATAGTCCACGGCGCCCATCTCCAGCGCGCGCAAGCGTGACGTCGGCACCTTGCTCGGTCAGGGTGGAGACCATGACCACGGGCATGGGGCGCAGGCGCATCAGGCGCGAGAGAAACTCGAGCCCGTCCATGCGCGGCATTTCCACGTCGAGCGTGATCACGTCGGGGTTGAGCTCCCGGATCATCTCGCGCGCGACCAGCGGGTCGCTGGCCGCGCCGATGCAGACCATGTCTTGCTGGCGCATTGATGATCTCCGTGAGCAGACTGCGAACCAGTGCCGAGTCGTCCACCACCACCACCGAGATTCTTTTTGTCATTTTTTTCCCTGATCACATCGCCACCGCAGTGAACAGGCCGCTTGCGTTCGAGATCTCGGCAGCGGACGTCGTGAGGTGATCGTGGTCTCAGAAGAGATCCACCGATCCACCCGCGGTGGTCTTGACCACCGACGCGGCACTGCCCTTGCGTTCCTGGGTTTCCAGGGTTTCCGGGTGGGAGTGCGCCAGCCGCTTGACCATGGCCTTGCCGCTGGCCGGGAAGTAGCACACCTTGCGCGGGTGGATGTCGAGCACATCCTTGGAGACGACCGCGATGCGCTCGGTCTGCAGGTAGTCCAGCACGAACTGCGTGTTGCGTTCGCCCACGTTCATGGTGGTGAAGCTGTGCATGACCTGGCCGCCGCCAAAGACCTTGGCCTGCATGGTTTCGCGCCGGGCGCCGAGCTTGATCATTTCGTTGATCAGCAATTCCATGGCGTAGGAGCCGTAGCGACCCGAGGTGTCGCCGCCGCCGTCGGGCAGCATGAAGTGGTTCATGCCGCCCACGCGGACCTTGGGGTCCCAGATGCAGGCAGCGATGCACGAGCCCAGCACCGTCATGACCATGCATGTCGTCGGTGGTCACGTAGTACTCGCCAGGGAGCACCTTGACCGCGTCCTGGTTGAAATGGTGGTCGCGGTAGAAAAACGAGGCTTCGCCGGGTTTGGGCGCCCGTGCTCTTGAGCTGCTCGACCCGGGAGCGTTCGCACTGCCGGCCGGCATAGCGGCTGGGCGATCAGCGCCTTGCGCGCGCGCGTGGATCGTCGCGGTGTCAAATGCGTTCATAGACTGTCTTTCCGCGCAACGCGAAGAGGCTGCGCGCATCGCTGAAGTTCTCGGCGTGACCGACGAACAGCATGCCGCCCGGCTTCATCACGCGGTGGATGCGTTCGAGCACCTGGCGTTGCGTGGCGGCATCGAAGTAGATCATGACGTTGCGGCAGAACACCACGTCGAAGGGGTCGCGGAACGGCAGGTCCTGGATCAGGTTGACCGTTTGAAAGGCCATGTGCTTTCTGCAGTTCGGGCTTGACCCGGATCAGACCCGCGTTGCTGCCTTTGCCGCGCATGAAGAAGCGCTGCAGTCGCTCGGGGCTCAGGCCTTTGACGCCATCGGCCTTGTAGACGCCGCGTGCGGCGTTGGCCAGCACCTGGGTGTCGATATCGCTGTTGTCGAGGTGAAACTGCCCCTGCGGGCCGAGGGCCTCGGTGGCGGTCATGGCGATGGAGTAGGGCTCTTCACCGGTGGAGGCGGCCGAACACCAGATGCGCCAGTTCTTGTTGCGGTCGGCGCGCAGGATGTGCGTCGAGATCGGTGAAATGGTGTTGTTCGCGAAAGAAGGCGGTGAGGTTGGTGGTCAGCGCGTTGATGAAGTCCTGCCACTCGGCCCCGTCGTGATGCTCCAGCCAGTCCAGGTAGCTCTTGAAACTGGTGTGGCCGGTGTCGCGCAGGCGGCGGGAAACACGGCTGTAGACCATGGCGTGTTTGCCGTCGTGCAGGCTGATGCCGGCCTTCTGGTAGATCAGCGCCTTGATGCGCTTGAAGTCGGCATCGGACCACAGGAACTCGCGCCCCTGGGCCAGTGGCACCGGCTTCGAGTAGGGCGCTTCGAAGCGCATCGGGGCGGCGCTCTGGCGCTGCGGGTGGAGAGCAACATGGAGACCTCGGCTGTGGTGGGCAGGGGGCGTGCGCTCGTCTCAATGGCGCGAGCGACGAACCAGACCTGAGGTGTCGAGAATCAGCGCGACCTTGCCATCGCCCAGAATGGTGGCGCCCGACACGTTGGGTACCCGGCGGTAGTTGGATTCCAGGTTCTTGATCACCACCTGTTGCTGGCCGAGCAGTTCGTCGACCATGAGCGCCACGCGCGCACCGTCGGCTCCACCACCACCATGATCGGGCTGGTGGCGTTGAATTCGAATCGCGGCACGTTGAACACCCGCTCCAGTTCGATCACCGGCATGTACTCGTCGCGCACCTTCACCAGCTGGGCGCCCTGGGCCACGGTGTTGATGTCGGATGGCTTGATCTGGAAGGACTCGATCACGGAGGCCAGTGGCAGGATGTAGACCTCGTCGCTGACGCGAACGCTCATGCCGTCCATGATGGCCAGGGTCAGCGGCAGGCGCACCTTGACGCTCATGCCGTAGCCTTCGGACGAGTCGATTTCGACCGTGCCGCCCAGCGAGGCGATGTTTTTCTTGACCACGTCCATGCCCACGCCGCGGCCCGAGACATCGGTGACCACTTCGGCGGTGGAGAAACCCGGCGCCATGATCAGGTTCCAGACATCGTTGTCGCTCATGGAGTCGGGTGCATCGATGCCCTTTTCGCGGGCCTTTGCTCAGCAGTTTTTCGCGGGACAGGCCTTTGCCGTCATCGCGCACCTCGATCAGGATGGAGCCGCCCTGGTGGCTGGCAGAGAGGGTGATGGTGCCTTGTTCGGATTTGCCCTTGGCGCGCCGTTCTTCGGGCAGCTCCAGGCCGTGATCGCAGCTGTTGCGGATCAGGTGGGTCAGGGGGTCGGTGATTTTTTCCACCAGTCCCTTGTCGAGCTCGGTGGCTTCACCGTGGGTGACGAGCTCCACCTTTTTGCCCAGCTTGCCGGCCAGGTCGCGCAGCATGCGCGGGAAACGGTTGAACACCACCGACATGGGGATCATGCGGATGGACATCACCGCTTCTTGCAGGTCGCGGGTGTTGCGGTCGAGATCGGCCAGGCCCGCCAGCAGGGGCTGGTTCACCGCGGCGTCGAGTTCGCGGCTTTTCTGGGCCAGCATGGCCTGGGTGATCACGAGTTCGCCCACCAGGTTGATGAGCTGGTCGACCTTGCTGACCGACACCCGCAAGGTGCTCGATTCCATCGGCTGCGGCAGCTGCGCTGACTTGGCTTCGGCCTTGGTCGCGGCTTGGGCGCTGCCGGCAGGGCGCTGGCCTGCCGCGGGCGCAGCCACGGCGTGGCGCGGTGCAGCTGCCGATGGCGCGGCGACGGCGGGCGATCCAGGTGCGTCGTCAAAGAAGCCGAAAGTCGGCGCTCTCGGTGGCTGCAGGCTCGGCCAGTTGCCGTCGGTCTGCGCAGCGGCAGCGGGGGCTTCCGGGGGTCGCCTGCCTCGTTGTACTGCGATGTGGATGTGCTCCTTGCTCGACGTGGAACGTGAACAGATCCATCAGGTCGGTGTCGCTGGCGCTGGTGTGCACCCGGTAGACGCGCTTGTCGGCCTGGTCGCAGGGCGGGCTCGATGCTGCCCAGGCCTGTGATGTCGCGGAACAGGTCGGCGATGCTGTCGGCCTGCTCCAGGTTGTCCAGGGGACCGATCTGGATGTCGAGCAGCCGCTCGCCGTTGGCGCGGCGGGCTGCGGCGCTGGGCCGCTGCCGGTGCAGGCGCTGTACGGCTCGGCCATCTGGGGTGCAGGTGCGGGCACTGGCGGCCGGTGGCGCGAGCAACAGCCGCACGCTGGTGCCTGGTCCTGGGCCAGGTCGCTGATGCGCTGACCAGGATGGCGGTGGCGGGGGTGTCGACCGACTTGCCCTGGTGGCGCGCCAGCAGAGAGCGCAGCGCATCCGACGATTCCAGCAGCACATCGACCATGGGGGCCGTGGGCTGCAGTTCGTGGCGGCGCAGCTTGTCGAGCAGCGACTCCATCTGGTGGGTCAGCTCGGCCACATCGGCAAAACCAAAGGTGGCCGCGCCGCCCTTGATCGAGTGCGCGCAACGGAAAATGGCGTTGAGCTCTTCGTCGTCGGCGTTGTCCAGATCCAGTTGAAGCAGCATCTGCTCCATCTGGTCCAGGTTTTCTCCGGCTTCTTCAAAAAAGATGTCGTAGAACTGGGTCAGGTCGAAATTGCCGCTGGAAGACGGGCTTCGTTCATCGTTTCACCCATGTGTGGCTCCTGGATCTGCGAGGTGTCGAGCCGGCTCAGCGGATGACTTTCTGGATGACTTCGATGAGACGACCCGGATCGAAGGGTTTGACCAGCCAGCCTGTGGCGCCCGCGGCCTTGCCGGCCTGCTTCATCTGATCGCTGGACTCGGTGGTCAGGATCAGGATGGGCGTGGCTTTGAACTTTGGGTTGTCGCGCAGCTTGCGCGTCAGGCCCAGGCCGTCGAGGCGCGGCATGTTCTGGTCGGTGAGGACCAGATCGATGGCGTGGTTCTGGGCCTTTTCGTAGGCGTCCTGACCATCGACGGCCTCGACGACGTGATAAGCCCGCCCCGGTCAGGGTGAAGGCCACCATTTTTCGCATGGAGGCCGAGTCGTCAACGGCAAGAATCGATTGCATGAAGGTACTCCGAAAGTCATGTTTCTATCGGCCAAATCGGCCGATCTTGAATGGGGCTTAGAACAGGTCGATGGAGCCCGCATCCATCTCGCTTTGCGTGACGGGGCTGGGCCGATCGGGCATCGGGTTCGAGCTCCAGGGGGATCTCGTCTTCCTCGGGTTCCATGGCGCTGTCCGCCAGCTTCCAGGCACAGGCCTGCAGAATCTTGCCGGTGTGCACGATGAGCTGGGTGGACATGTCGTGGAACTGCAGTTCGGTCACCGCCTGGTGCAGGTGGTCCCGAATGGGTTGCAGGCGGTGGGTGTCGGTGTCGGCCAGCTGGGCCAGTGCCTGGTTGGCCGAGCCGAAGCGGTCGAGCAGGTTGCTGGTGGCATGATCCAGCAAGCCCTTCGAGGCGCTGGAGATCGGTCATGGCCATCATCAGCGCGTCCTGGAGGTCGGCCACCAGGTTGACCGGACAGCTCGACAGACGTCGGCGAAGGTTCAGTGTCTGTGGCGGCGAGGCGGCTGACATGGGTGCGTCGGTCTGAATGCGTCATGGATGGGGTCTCATCAAGCGGGCAGTACAATTTTTGACGGCCTGTGCCTGCTGTATCGGCCGATAACGTCTCGAATTCAGCGCCATTTCGTGTGCTCGGCTTTCTTTCAACTCCACCGGCCAGCGGCATGTCCGATCCCTCCGAAAACCCCTGGTTCGCATCCTGCATCTCGAAGATTCCCGTGTGGACCACACCCTGGTGAAGTTCGCCTTGCAGCGCAGTCGGCATGCGCCACGAGCTGACGCTGGTGGACACCATGCCCGACTTCCAGCGTGAGCTGGCGACCGGTGCGTCACGATCTGGTGCTGGCCGACTACCACCTGCCCGGTTTCTCCGGGCTGGATGCCTGGGAGCACGCAGAAGATCAGCCGGCACGGACATTCCTTTCGTGATCCTCTCGGGTGCGATTGGCGAGGCCGCTGCAGTGGACGCCATGCACCGGGGCGTCAGCGACTACCTGCTCAAAGACAACATGCCGCGCCTGTCGCACGTGATCGAGCGTGCGCTGGAGGTGGGCCAGACGCGCCGCGCCAAAGCCCGGGCCGATGCCAAGCTGGCCGAGTCGCGCCAGCGCCTGGCCGAACTCGCCGAGCACCTGCAGACCAGCATCGAGCAGGAGCGTGCCGACATTGCCCGCGAGATCCACGACGACATCGGGGGCTCGCTGGCCGCGGTGAAACTCGATCTGGCCTGGGTGTCGCGCCGTGCCGAAGACGTGAGACCACGCGAAAGCACCTCGACAGCGCGATGGAGATGCTGCAGCACGCGCTGGGCGCCAGCCAGCGCATCATGATGAACCTGCGCCCGCCCATCCTGGACCAGGGGCTGGTGGCGGCCGTGGTCTGGCTGGCGTCCGGTTTTGAGCGGCGCACCGGTGTGCGGGTCCATGTGCGGCGATCGTCGGAGCAGCTGGAAGTCAGCCGCGAGATGTGCAACTGGTGGCCTACCGCACGGCGCAGGAGGCGCTGACCAATGTGTCCAAACATGCGCCCACAGGCCACGGCGATCGAAATCGACCTCAGCGACCGCGAAGGCGTGCTGACCCTGGAGGTGTCCGACAACGGTCCGGGCATGGTGCGACGACGCCATGCTCAAGGCCCACTCGTTTGGCCTGCTGGGCCTGCGCGAGCGCGCGGCCAAGGTGGGGGGCTGGCTGGACGTCAGCTCCTCGTCCGCGCGGTACGTCCATCATTCTTTCGGTGCCTTTGCGTTCGGGCGCTGACGACACTTCCCTCCATCGGAGACTTGCTCGATGATCAAAGTGATTTTGTGTGACGACCATGCCATGGTGCGCCGCGGCATCCGCGACACCATTTCCGAGGCGGTGGATGTTCAGGTGGTGGGCGAGGCTGGCAGCTATCCCGAGCTGCGCGAGCAGATGCGCAACAAGGCCTGCGATGTGCTGGTGCTGGACCTGAACATGCCCGGCCGGGGCGGGCTGGAGGTTCTGGCGGCGCTGAAGGAAGAGGGGTCACCGGTCAAGACCCTGGTGGTCTCGATGTACCCGGAAGACCAGTACGCCATCCGTTGCCTGCGTGCGGGCGCCACCGGCTACCTGAACAAGGCCGGTGATCCCGCCGAGCTGGTGACGGCGATCCGCACCGTGGTGCAGGGCCGCAAGTACGTGACCGCCGAGGTGGCGCAGATGCTGGTCGACAACCTCAATGCGCCCGAGAGCGAAGAGCTGCACGCCAGCCTGTCCGAGCGCGAATTGCAGACCTTGCAGAAAATTGCCTCGGGCCGAGAAGCTGTCCGAGATCGCCGAAGAGCTGATGCTCAGCCCCAAGACGGTGAGCGTCTACCGGGCCCGCGTGCTGGAGAAGCTGCACCTGAGCAACAACGCCGAACTCACGGTGTACGCGATCCGCAACAGCCTGGTGTGAGACGTTGGTCCCTCCGCGCCGCTGTGCGCGTCTCGCTCTGGGGGGCAGCGCTGCGGTCTGGCGGACCGGCTCTCGGGGCCTTCCGGGTTGAGACGCTCTTTTCGGTGCGGTCTGAAGCCAGATCCAGCTGGGGTTTTTAACCGTACGAGGTATGCAATTGCGCAGCTTTTTCTTCAGCTGTTTCTGCTCTTGTTTGCTTGCTTGGCGCCTGCAGCAAGCCCGACCCGCAGATGCGCTTGAGGCCACCGTGCAACCGCTGCAGGACCCCCTGGAGGCCAAAGATCGCGAGGTGGTGCTGCGATGCTCGATCCGCGTTTTCGAGCGCAAGACGGTTTCGACGCCGACTGGGCGCGCAAGACCATGGCGCTGGTGTTTCTGCGTTATGCCCAGGTCAGGGTCATCGCGGTGTCGAACGCAGCAGCCTGGAAGATGGCGCCGGGCTCCTCGCTCGGCCATCACCGAGGCCCAGGTGGTGGTCACAGGGGCACAGGGCCTGATTCCCGAGCGCCTGGTATCGCCGTACACCGTGCAGCTGCGCTGGAACCTCGAAGGCGCCGACTGGAAGCTGCGCGACCTGCCCTGGGAGTGACGGTTATTGCGTTGAGACCCCGTGTCGAGCCTGCTGCCAATGCCGGGCTGGCGAAGTCGGGTCCGGGGCGTTTCGGCTTCAGATGCGCAGTCCGGTCAGACCTGAGCAAACTTGCGCGATCGACAAAGTTGCCCGCGCAAGGCCAAAGCAATATGCAGGGCGAAGCGCCCAGTGTGCCGCCGGTCTGGCTCTGCCCGTCGGCCTGCGCCGCCCCGGGGGGATGACGCCACAGCGGCCGGGGGCGCCTTCACCCCCCTGAACATTTCGGTGGCGAGCTTGAGCAGGGCCACCACCGGGCCGTCCAGCATGGGCAGGGTCATGGCGATGCCGACCAGGCCGGCCGACAGGGTGAGCGGAAAGCCGATGGCGAAGGCGTTCATCTGTGGCGCGATGCGCGAAATGAAGCCGAGCACGATGTTGACGAACAGCAGCATGCCGATCATGGGCAGGGCGATCCACAGCCCGTAGCGGAACACCACCGCACCCAGTTCGTGCAGGCGCATGCGGTTGATGGACTCCAGCGCGCCGCCACCCACCGGAAAGCGTGTCGAAGCTGGCCACCACCGCCTGCAGCAGCATCAGGTGGCCGTTGAGCACCACGAACAGCAGCATGGTGGTGTTGCCGAAGAAGCGCCCGACCGCGCTGGTCTGGGAGTTGGTGGACGGGTCGAAAAAGCCGGCATAGTTCAGGCCCATCTGCAGGCCGATCACCTCACCCGCCAGCTCGACCGAAGCGAACACGATGCGCACCGCCAGGCCGATGGCCACACCCACGACCACTTGCTGAAACACCGTGGTCAGGGCCTGCGGGTCGGTCAGGCCGACCACCGCCTGATCCGACATGCCGGCTTGCGCGCAGATGGCGATCAGCATCGCCAGCGCCACCCGCGTGCGCATCGGCACCGAGCGCGCCGAGAAGATCGGCGCGCTGGAGAACACCGCCAGAATGCGCAGGAACGGCCAGAACACGGGCGAAACCAGCGCCATGATGTCGGCTTCAGTGAAGGTGGGCATATCAGAAAACAGACGAGAGCAGCGGCCGACCGGCGCGAGATGTTCCCAACCCAGGGCACCGCACAACCGGCTTCGCCGGGCTGCCAGTGCCGCCCCCTGGAGGGGGGAGGCGCGGAGCGGCGCGGGGGGTGCATCTCTAGATGGCGTAGTTCGGAATCGACAGGATGGTGTTGCGGATGAACTCGACCAGGGTGGTCATCATCCATGGCCCGGCGATCGCAAACACGGCGATGGCGGCGATCAGCTTGGGCACGAACGACAGCGTGGCTTCGTGGATCTGGGTGATGGCCTGGAACAGGCTGACCAGCAGGCCCACACCCAGCACGGTGGCCAGCACCGGCGCGGCCACCATCAGGATCAGGAAGAGGGCGTTCTGCCCCATGGTGAGGGCGGCTTGTGGATCCATGGATGGCCTTCTCTTGTTTAGGGGGCGAACGAGGCGGCCAGCGACCCCAGCAGCAGGTTCCAGCCGTCGGCCAGCACAAACAGCATGAGCTTGAACGGCAGGGCCACCAGCACCGGGGACAGCATCATCATGCCCAGCGACATCAGGACGCTGGCCACCACCATGTCGATCACCAGAAAGGGGATGAAGATCATGAAGCCGATCTGGAAGGCGGTCTTCAGCTCGCTGGTGACAAAGGCCGGCACGATGACGCGAAACGGCGCGTCTTCGGCGGTGACATCGGCGGGCAGCTGGGCCAGCTTGGCAAACAGTTCGAAGTCGGACTGCCGGGTCTGCTTGAGCATGAAGGCGCGCATGGGTGCCTGGCCGCGCTCCAGCGCCTGCTCGAAGCTGATGGTGTTGGCGGTGTAGGGCGCGTAGGCATCCTGGTACACCTTGTCCAGCGTGGGGCCCATGACAAACAGGGTGAGGAACAGCGAGAGGCCCACGATCACCTGGTTGGGTGGGGCCGACTGGGTGCCCAGTGCCTGGCGCAGCAGCGACAGCACGATGACGATGCGTGTGAAGCCGGTCATCAGCAACAGCATGGCCGGCAGAAAGGACAGCGCCGTGAAGAACAGCAGGGTCTGGATGGGCACCGAGTAGCTGTTGCCGTTGGCCCCTGGCCGATCACCAGCGGCAGCGAGGCGCCGCCGGTCGGGTGGCGTCTGCGCCCAGGCGCTGCCCATGCCGAGCAAGGCCAGGCCGGTCAACAGCAGGCCGGCAGTGGCCGGCTGCGGCGGATGTCAGCGTGTGGCATGGGGGCCTTGGGCTGCGTGTTGGGTGAGCTGGGCCAGGCGGGCCTTGAAGCCGGTCGCGCCGGATGGGGGTCCATGGCTGGCTCGGGTGGCGTGATTCGTCGGGCAGGGGCATCTGGTGCAGGGCGGTGATGCTGCCGGGCGAGACGCCCAGCACCAGGCACAGCCGCTCTTCGCCTTCGCCCACCTGCACGGTGACCACGCGTTGCTGCGGCCCCAGCGCCAGCGAGCCCATGACCTTCAGCGAGGCCCGGCCTGCGCGGCCACGCCGGGCAGGTGGCGGCGGTAGCGCTGGAGCAACCAGGCCACGACCATCATGGCCAGCAGCAAGCCGACAGCAGGTGCAGCGTTTTGCAGCATGTTGAACAGGCCTCGAAGTCGGGGAGCGGCGGTTTGATGCTTTAACCATGACACCGTGGACTGGTTCGCCGGGCCGCCAGTGTCGCCCCTCGGGGGTGGCGCGAAGGCGACTCGGGTCAGCTTCGGGACACGCGGCGCATGCGCTCGGAAGGCGTGACGATGTCGGTCAGGCGGATGCCGAACTTCTCGTTCACCACCACCACCTCGCCCTGGGCGATGAGGTAGCCGTTGATGAGCACGTCCATGGGTTCACCGGCCAGTGCGTCGAGTTCGACGATGGAGCCCTGGGCGAGCTGCAGGATGTACTTGATCGGGCACCTTGGTGCGCCCGAGTTCCACGGTGAGCTGCACCGGGATGTCGAGCACCATCTGGATGTCGTTGCGTGGCGGTGCTGCCGCCGGGCTTGGCGGGTGCCGTCACCGAATCGAATTCGGGTGCGCTCGTCGGTGGCCGATCCGTTGCTGGCGCTGGCCTGCTCGCCCAAGGCCTGTGCCCAGTCGTCGCTGACGCTGTCGTGTGGATTTCGGTGGTGTCGGGTGGTATCAGTTGACATAAGAGTCTCCCAGCCAGTTCATTTCGCGCCGCGAAGCTTGCGGTCGATGCGCAGGGCGTATTTGCCCTTGTGGGTGCCGTATTGGCATTCAAAGAGGGGCACGCCTTCGACCTTGGCCTCGATGTTGGGTGCGCGCTCCAGTTCCAGAAAGTCGCCGACCTGCATGGACAGCAGTTGTTCCACGGTGGCGTCGGTCTGTGGCCAGCTCGGCCACCAGTGTCAGCTCGGCGGCCTGGATTTCATGGCTCAGCAGCTTGATCCAGCGGCGGTCCACTTCCATCGCATCGCCCTGGGCGCTGGAGTACAGAACGTCGCGAATGGGTTCCAGGGTGGCGTAGGGAATGCAGATGTGCAGCGAGCCCGAGATCTCGCCGATCTCCAGCGTGAAGCTGGTGGAGACCACGATCTCGCTGGGTGTGGCGATGCTGGCAAACTGGGGCTGCATCTCCGATCGCTGGTAGGCCAGCTCCAGCGGGTACACACCGCGCCAGGCCTTTTTGTATTCCTCGGACGACCACATCGACCAGGCGGTTGATCACGCGTTGCTCGGTGGGCGAAAAGTCGCGGCCTTCGATGCGGGTGCGGAACTTGCCGTTGCCGCCATACAGGCTGTCGATCACGCCGAACAGCAAGGTGGGCTCGCACACCACCACGCAGTTGCCGCGCAAGGGGCGCACGGCCATGATGTTGATGTTGGTCGGCACCACCATGTCGCGCAGGAAGGCGCTGTATTTCTGCACCTGAACCGCGCCCACCGCGATCTCGGGGCTGCGGCGAATGAAGTTGAAAAGGCCCAGGCGCAGGTTGCGCGAAAAGCGCTCGTTGACGATCTCCATGGTGGGCATGCGCCCACGCACGATGCGTTCCTGGCTGGAGAGGTTGTAGTCGCGACACCTCCCTTGGTGTTCGGTCTTCCTTTTCCAGCTTCTGGCTTTCGCCTGTGACACCCTCAAGCAGGGCATCGATTTCTTCCTGTGACAGCGCGGAATCGGACATGGTGACGTTCCTGGCGGCTTACTGAACGATGAAGCTGGAGAAGAGCACGCCCTGCAGCGGGTTGGGCGGCGCACGGCGGCGGCGCTTCTTCTGGTGCCTTCTTCGTCGTGGCTCGTCGAGCTCATAGCCCATGGTCATGGAGATCTCTTCGATGATGGCCGTGGCTCAGCTTTTCCTTGCCCTCGGGCTTGAGGATCTCTTCGGCCGTGCGCTGTGAGACCAGCATCAGGATGCCGTTGCGGATGCTGGGCATGTAGAGCTTGATGGCGTCACTCGGCTGGCGCGTCTTGCACCTGCAGCGTGATGGCCAGCTGGACAAAGCGGTTGCCGCCTGGATCGGCCAGGTTGACCACCATGCTGTCCAGCGGCAGGAAGGTGGGCGGTGTGCCGGGCTCTGGCGCGTGCGTATTCCACCACGGCCTCTTCTTCGTCGCCGTCTTCGTGGTCGGCGGTGTTCTTCTTCAGAATGAAGAAGGCAGCCGCCAGCGCCGACCAGGGCGAGCACCACCACGCCGATGATGATGAAGAGCAGTTTTTTGCTCTTTTTGGGCTGCACCCTCGGCAGCGGGCGGCGGTGGCAGCGGCGGCGGAAGACATGTGATTTCTCCAGACAGGCGTCCCGTGCGGGACGGCATTCACACGCCGGAAATGCGTGTGGTTCGGAAGAATTATTGAGCCCAGGGCCTCGGCTTTACGCAGAAAAGAGCGGGAAAAGCCGCGCTTTCCGTCCGGACGTTGGGCAGATCGGCCGCTGGTTCAGGCGCCTGCATCACGCAAAGATGTCGAGGCCCGGGCCACCGTCGCTGCGGCGGGCCGCGGGTGCGCGCGGGCGGGTCTCCGGGCCTGTGGTTTCGTCGCCACGGGTGCCTGGGATGCTGCGCGCCTGAAGAGGCGCCCACCCGCGAGGGCGCCGAATCGGCTTGGCCGGACTGCCCGCGCTGTTGTTGCGACTGGGCACCCACCGACACCCCACCGAGCTGAATGCCGCCGCGCTGCATGCAGATCAGACAGGGAGGCGCCCGCATGGTGTTGCAGACCCGCCCGCACTTCGGCGTTGTCGGTGCGGAAATCCACGTTCAGCGGCTCGCCGTCCAGCGACAGGCGGATGTCAATGGCCTCGTCGGTGCCTTCGCCCACGCGCACGCTGGCATGGCGCAACTGGTTGCGGACTCAGGAAAGCTGTGCCGTCGAGCTCTTCTTCGGCCGACAGTCGCTGCGTCGAGCGAAAACACTTCTTCGGGTGCTTCGGCGTCCGTGGCTTCAGGCAGGGCAACTGCCTGCGAGCAGGGGCTCCTCGCGGCCACCCCCGGAGGAGTGGGTCTCGCCCTTGGTGGCCTGGCCTTGTGTGCCAACGGCAATCCAGTCGGCGGCGACGGCCTCTGCCGTGGTGCTGCTGCCGAAGCGCTCATTGGGTGCCGTCGTGTTGCGGGGCTGGGGCAACGATGGATCGGCCATCGGATTGCGTTGCACCGCGACGCTCTGACTCTGCTGAACCGCAGCGTTCTGGATCGCAGCGGTCTGCGTGGCGGCGGTGCCCGGCAAGCTGGCCGATGCGCCAGCGTTGGCCAGTGTGGTGGTGCTTCGCCAGTTGGCCGGCCGCGCGGCCATGTAGTCGCCGTTGCGCACCGGGATGCTGGTCTCGGTATCGGTCTTCGGCGTGGGCGTATCGCCGTAGCGCACGGACACCGCATCGCTGTCGGCCGTCGCCTTGGACGCGCTCACAACCGCCGCGTTCGACAGAGGGTTGCCCTGCGGTGAAGCGGCTGGCGTGGTCGTGGGCGGTGTTTTGAGGTCGGGCACCAGGCCAGGCTCGGCCGCGGTGGGCTGGGCCAGCAGGGTCATGCCTTGCAAGGACAGGCCTGATTCGGTGCCTGCGCTCGTGCTCATATCGGTGGGCGCGGATGTCGCCGCAGTTGGAGCAGCGCCTGCCGGTGTGGCGGCAGGCGGGGCCTTGTCCGCGGCCCGAGCACTCTCGCCCGCGCTGCTGGCCGCTGCAGCCGCGGCCGCAGCGGCGGCACCGGGCCAGCCGATCAGGTCGGCCAGCGGGTTGGCCCCCGCGCTGCCCAGGGCTGTGAGGCCGGCTTGTGGATCGCCTGACAGCAGGTTGTTCGGGTCTTCTGGATCTGTGCCATCGGCTGAGGCATCGCCAAGCAGGCTGGCGCCGCCGATGGTCAGGGGCTCATCGAGCGTGGCGCTGAGCAGGCCCAGCAGGTTCGAGAACAGATCCGCCGGGTTGCGCTGAGCGCTCTTGGAGGTGGCGGCCGAGCCCGGAGGCCTGGTTGCCGTTGGTCGGCGCGGCCTGTGCGGAAGTCGATGTCGCGGTGGCGGTCATGCTTGCAGTCCCCGTGATTGCATGGCGAGTCGTTGGCGCATGTGGATGTTGAGGGCCATTTCGTCGGTGGCTTTCTGTTCCTGGCGCTCCACCTGAGGCGGCTTTTGCGTGTTCTTTGCGTTCGGTGTATTTGCGCAGGCCGGCCACATCGCGCTCGGCGGCGTACACCTGGGCCTGGCCTTGGTCGACCCGGTGCTGGCGCTCGCTGGAGCACCCCGCGCTGGAATTCGATGGCGTGCTGCATCTTCTGCATGAAGTGGCGGTGGTGGTGCAGCATGGCCGCGTCTACGCCGGCGCCGCTGCGCAACACCCAGCGCTGTTCGGCTTCCTTGGCGTAGGCCTTGAGCTGCTCCATCTGCTCCTTGGCCATCGTTCCATTCGCGTTGCTGCTGGCCAAGGGCGAGTCAGTGCCTCATCGCGCCGCTTCTCGGCGATGTCGACCACTTTGTGCAGTGTCTTGATGTTGCTCATGCCGCGCTTTCGTTATAGGGGTTGTTGTGGGGTCGTTGGGCCTTGCGTTGCTGGGCGTCTCGATCGGCGGGTTCTTCCTGCAGGGCGTTGGCCATCTGGTGCAGGCTGTTGTCCAGCGTCGCGGCTTCGTGCATGTCCTGGAGCAGGAAGCGCTGCAAGCCGGGTACAGCACGATGGACCGGTCGATCTCGGGGTCGCTGCCGGCGGCATAGGCGCCGAGCTGGATCAGATCGCGGCTCTTCATGTAGCGCGAGTAGTTCGCCCGGAACTTGCGCGCCAGTTCGAGGTGCTGCTGGCGAAGCCACGTTGTGCATGACACGGGAGGCCGATGCTTCGACATCGATGGCCGGGTAGTGACCCGACTCGGCCAGTGCGCGCGAGAGCACGATGTGGCCATCCAGAATGGCGCGGGCGGCGTCGGCGATCGGGTCTTGCTGATCGTCGCCTTCGGAAAGCACGGTGTAGAACGCGGTGATCGAGCCCACGCCGTTCAGACCGTTGCCGCTGCGCTCCACCAGCTGGGGCAGCTTGGCGAAACAGCGGGGCGGGTAGCCTTTGGTGGCCGGGGGCTCGCCAATGGCCAGGGCGATCTCGCGCTGGGCCATGGCGTAGCGGGTGAGCGAGTCCATGAGCAGCAGCACATGCAGGCCATCGTCGCGAAAACTTTCGGCGATGGCGGTGGCGTAGCTGGCGCCCTGCATGCGCACCAGGGGCGGCGCATCGGCCGGCGCGGCCACCACCACCGAGCGCTTGCGCCCCTCGTCGCCCAGGATGTCTTCGATGAATTCCTTGACCTCGCGGCCGCGTTCACCGATCAGGCCCACCACGATCACATCGGCCCGGGTGTAGCGCGCCATCATGCCCAGCAACACGCTCTTGCCCACGCCGGAGCCGGCGAAAAGGCCGATGCGCTGGCCGCGGCCCACGGTGAGCAGGGCGTTGATGGCCCGCACGCCGGTGTCCAGCGGCTCGCGCACCGGATCGCGGTCCATGGCAGTTGAGCGGGGAGCGGTCCAGCGGCTCGATGTCCACATCGACGATGGGGCCCTGGTGGTCCATGGGGTGGCCGTGGGAGTCGACCACGCGGCCGAGCAGGCCCCTGCCCAGTGGCAGGCGCAGGGCGCCCCGATCGCCGGGCGTCGGGCGGTTTGTTGACCTTGCCCAGGCGCGGAATGGCGCGGTAGGGCGCCAGCGGCGTGACGATGGCGCCGCTGGACAAGCCGTGGGTATCGCCCGCCGGCATGAGGTAGGCGCGGTCGTTGGAGAAACCCACCACCTCGGCCAGCACGGGCGATTTGCCGCCGTTGCGGATGAGGCACTGCGAGCCCACCGGCACCCGCAAGCCCACGGCTTCCAGCACCAGGCCGGCCAGGCGGGTCAGGGTGCCGCTGACTTCCAGCGGGTTGGGCGTCGGCGTGCACCTGCGCGTCTTTGAGGAACTGGCCCCAGCGGTCGGCGGTGCTCAGTCATCGTCGCACCTCCGATGCCCATTCGCTGCTCAGGCCCAGGTTGCCCACGGCCCTGGCCCAGCGCTTTTCGATGGTCGCATCGACCGTGGTGCTGGGCGACTTCACCATGCAGCCACCGGGCGTGATGGTGGGGTCGCCCATGAAGTCGGGGGCGTTTTCGCCCAGGGTTTCGGTCAGGGCGTCCTGCATGCGGCGCGAGGTCGTCCGGGTTCATGTGGACGGCTGGCGGGCAAGCCGTCGTCCACCATCATCTCCAGTGCCTCGCCGATCACGGCGCGCAGGTGCCGGGTGTTGGTCTTGATTTCCTGCCGCACCACCTGGCGCGCGATCTCGCAGGACAGCTCCAGCATCTGGCGCGCCATGGCCTGTTCTTTGTCGAGCAGCTGGTCGGTCATGGTGTTGAGCACCTGCCCGATGCGCTCGGCCAGATCCTTGTTGTGCTTTCAGGGTGGTCGGCTTCCAGCGCTTCTCGCATCTCCTGCGCCCCGGTCTCGTGACCTTGTGCGTAGCCTTCGGCGTAGGCCTGCTCCCGGGCTTCCTGCACCGCATGGTGCATGGCGATCATGTCCGCCGTTTCGGTGTCGGGCTCTTCCGCCAGCGGCGCCGGCTCGGTCACCCGTCCATGGCCGAGAAGTGCCAGGCCGACACGTCGTCGATCTCCTCGCGCGGAACGAAGCGCGAGTGGGGGCTGGTTTTCGGCGCAGCTTATTAGACAAAGCCCTCATCCCCGCCTCCACCCAGCACCACCGAGCCCTCGTCGGACAAGCGACGAACGATCTTCAGAATTTCCTTCTGCTGACCTTCCACTTCCGACAGGCGGATCGGGCCGCGCGACTCCAGGTCTTCGCGCAGGCCTTCGGCGGCGCGGGTGGACATGTTGGACAGAATGAGTTCGCGCAGCTCCCGCTGGAGCCCTTGAGCGAGATCACCAGGGCATCGCCCGACACCTCCTTGAGAATCATCTGCACCGACTTGTCGTCCAGCTTGAGCAGGTCTTCGAAGGTGAACATCTTGTCCATGATCTTCTGGGCCAGATCGCCATCGAGCTCGCGGATCGTTTCGATCACCGAGCCTTCGATCGCGGTGCCCATCATGTTGATGATGTCGGCGGCGGTCTTGACGCCGCCCATCGATGTCTTGCGCACCTTGTCGCCACCGGCCAGCACCTTGTAGAGCACCTCGTTGAGGTCATTGAGCGCGGTGGGCTGAATGCCTTCGAGCGTGGCGATGCGCAGCATCACGTCGTTGCGCGTGCGCTCGGTGAAGTTCTTCAGCACAGCGGCGGTCTGGTCGATTTCCAGGTGCACCAGGATGGCCGCGACGATCTGCGGATGTTCGTTGCGCAGCAGTTCGGCGACCGACAGCGCGTCCATCCACTTCAGGCTCTCGATGCCGGTGACGTCGCCGCCCTGCAGGATGCGGTCGATCAGCAACGAGGCCTTGTCGTCGCCCAGGGCGCGCTTGCAGCACCGCTTGCACATAACCGTTGGTGTCGGACACCAGCAGGCTCTCGGAGGCGGCCGCGTCGGTGAACTTGTCCATCACCTCCTGCACCCGCTCGTGGGACACCGAGCGCTTGGCGAGATGGTCTCGCCCAGCCGCTGCACTTCTTTCGGGCTGAGGTGCTTGAACACCTCGGCCGCTTCCTCTTCGCCCAGCGACATGAGAAAAATGGCCGCGTCTTGCATTCCTTGGTCTTCCATGGGGATCTATCTGTAAGGCTTGAAGGTTCAGGCGCCTGCGGTGGCTTCGCCGTTCACCCACCCCTTGACGATGTTGGCCACGGCGACCGGGTTTTCCAGTGCCAGGCGCTTGGCATCGGCCAGGCGGACCATGTCGACGGTGGGTTCTGTGCTCTCGGGCTCGGGCATGGGCAGGCCGGGGCGCTCGGGCTCTTCGTTGAGCACGGTGTTGAGCTGTGGCACCACGGGCGCTGCGAGCCTCGGGGCCGCCGCCTTCATGAGCTTGAAGCCTGGGCGGACCATGCCCATCAGCACCAGCAGACCCATGCCCAGCATGCCCACTGGCCATGACAGGCTGCGGGCCAGTTCGATGTTCTCTGGCTGGCGCCACAGGGGACTGGTTCACTTCGGGCGGGCTTGGTCACATTGAATTCGGCGTTGATCACGTTGACCGAGTCGCCGCGGTCCTTGCTGAAACCGATGGTCTCGCGGACCAGGGCCGTCATCTGTTCCAGTTGTTCCGGCGGGATGGGCGTCGGCGTGTCCTTGCCGGTCTTGGTCGGTGATGTTGCGGTGGTTCACCACCACGGCCGCGCTCAGGCGGCGCACGGTGCCGCTGGCTTCGCGCACCACCTTGACCGTCTTGTCCACTTCGTAGTTGATGACCGATTCGCGGCGCGATTTGGCGGCCTGGTCGGCGTTGCCGGCAGCGGCCAGAGGCGCGGCGGCGCCGTTGATGGGGGCGGTGCCTGTGGCGGGAGGCTGGTTGGTGGTGGCGCCGGGCACGCCCGCGGGCTGGGCAACAGGTGGTGTGCCGTCTTCGACCAGTTGCTGGCTGCGCATCGCGCCCGGTCTCGGCGGTCTGGTTGGGGCGGTGCTGTTCGGAGGTCAGCTTCGACCAGCGAAAAGTCGATGTCGGCATTGACCTGGGCCTTGACGTTGCCCACGCCCACCAGCGGCTCGATCATGTCGAGAATGCGCCGGGTGTACAGCTGCTCCATCTGCTGGACGTACTTGAGCTTTTCGCTGTCGGCGCCCTGGCGCTGGTCATCCGGCGTGGCCGAGAGCAGGCTGCCCGCGTCGTCGACGATGCTCACCGCCTTGGGGTTCAGCTCGGGCACGCTGGAGGCCACCAGGTGCACGATGCCGGCGATCTGGGACTTGTCGAGGGTGCGGCCGGGGTACAGCGTGAGCAGCACCGAGGCCGAGGGCTTTTGCTGCTCGCTGAAGAAGCCGTTCTGGTTGGGCAGGGCCAGATGGATGCGTGCGGTCTGCACCGACGAGAGCGACTGGATCGAGCGCGTCAGCTCGCCTTCCAGGCCGCGCTGGAAGGTCAGGCGTTCCTGGAACTGGGTCATGCCGAAGCGGTTGGACTCCATCAATTCGAAGCCAGTGACCGAGCCTTTGGGCAAGCCTTGGGAGGCCAGGCGCAAGCGGGTGTCGTGCACCTTGTCGGAAGGCACCATGATGGCCTGGCCCCCTTCGGTGTACTTGTAGGGCACGTTCATCTGTGCCAGTTGCGCCACGATGGCGCCGCCATCCTTGTCGTTCAGGTTGGTGAAGAGCACGCGCCAGTCGGGTTGCTGGCCCATGAAGAAGAGCGACAGGACGATGCGCCAGCACCGCGACAGCGCCCAGACCCAGACGCGTCTTCTGGGTGTTGTCCATGCGCGCGAAGCCTGCGCCGAAGGCGCTTTGGCGGGGTGGCTGCATATCCAGTTCAGCGACAGTAGTGCTCATGGGAGAAGTGCTCTGGTCAACGAGATCGGTGCGGGCATCTAAGCCCTCTTGCGATCGATTATTCGGCCCCGCTGTCGCTGCCATAGCCGTGAAAAGGGTGGCGTTTGACCCCTTATTCCCGGAGCGAGCCTTCAGGGCGCTGCCTAGCATCGAGGCCTCGGATTTGACCTTGAAGGAGCACCACCATGGACGCAAGAATTTCGCCGCTGAGCAGCCAGTCGCTGAACCCGAGCCAGCCTGCAGATGAAGCGCCCTGCCTCGGCCGGCTGGCAGCGGGCGCCGTGGATGGCGGTTTCGCCGACAACTTCAAGAACGCGCTGAAAGAAGTCAGCGCTGCGCAGAACGAAGTCACCCGCTTGCAGACCGAGGTGCAACTGGGCAACCCCGCGGTCAGCCTGGAAGAAACCATGCTGGCGATGCAAAAAGCCCAGATCGGCTTCCAGACCACGCTCAACGTGCGCAACCGCATGGTTCAGGCCTACACCGACATCATGAACATGTCTGTTTAACGCTCCCCCCGCGCCGCGCTTCGCGCGACCCCCTCAAGGGGGCGGCGCTGGCGGCCCGGCAAAGCCGGTTCCGCGGCGCCCTGGATCAACGGCCTCGGAACGCTTGATCGCGCTACGCGCCGTTTGAGCTCGACAGTATCTCTTCTTGTCTCGCCTATGTGAGCTGATGGCAGCCGAGGTGCTTGCGCAGGCTGCTCGCGAGAGCGAGCTTCAAGTGGTCCGCAGGCCGCTTGATCGCAGAACGCCGCGGAACCGGCTTTGCCGGGCCGCCAGCGTTGCCCCTTGAGGGGGTGAGCGCCGCAGTGGCGGCGCGGGGGGGGTCAATGAACGCTCGCGTGTTGCTTCATCATCAAGGCCAGGTCGGCGAGCCAGGGCTCGGCCAGGTTGCGGATCTCGGCGTCGGTGCGCAGGATGCGCTGCATGATGCGGGTCTTTTCCTGGCGCTCTTCGGGTCCAAGCTTGGCAATGCGTGGCTGCTGCGCAGCTGGGCGATCAGCACGGTGCAGGTGCTTTCCATCTGCACCACCTGTCCCAGTCTTCGGCGCGGGCGGCGTCCAGCATCTTCTGGCTCGCGTTCTCAATGGCTTTGTAGTAGTCCAACAGCGTGTGCTCCATGATCAGGCTCCAGCCGCTTTGACGGGTTGAAGGTTGGCTGGGCGAGGGCCCTGGATCTGTTTCCAGGCGTCGGCCACGGGCTCGATCAGCCGGGTCACTTCTTCCAGCGCGGCCGCGTCGTTGCGCACGTTGGCGTGGGTCAGGCGCTGCACGCTGTAGGTGTACAGTCCGGTGGAGATTGGCGGCGATTTCACCACCTTGCTCCAGGTTCAGGCCGGCCTTGAGGCCTTCTTCGATGAGGCGAACCGCCTTGCCGATCGGCCACGCCTTTGGCCGCGATGTCACCGCGTGCCAGGGCGCCTCTGGCCGAGGCGATCGACTTGCAGCAAGGCGTCGTACAGCAAGCCCACCAGCTGGTGTGGGCTGGCGCCCTGAACGCTGGTCTCGGCGGCGATGCGTCGGTAGGCGCTGCTGCGCGGGACTTTACAGAGGTGAACATGGTGTCGATTCCTTGTGTCTGATACCTTTTTGTATCGGCATCGACGGCAGGGACTGTAGGCTACAAACATCGGGTGTTTCTCTGGCAGGAAAATGTCGGGATGGTCTGCAGTCGAATCACGCGTTGACATCAGCGGCAAGCTGCGGTCAGGCATTCAGGCCTTGTTCCACAGCGTGATCTGCTGGGTGATGAAGGTGTTGAGCGAGTTCAGTTTGGCCACATTGGCGTCCATGGCGTTGTACTGCGCCAGGATAGCGGGCTTCGACGCGGGTGGCCCGGTCGGTGACCCGCTCCTGCTCGTCGGTGTTGCGGTCGATCGGCGCTTGAATGGCATCGGTGCGGTTGGTCATCGAGCCATCGGTGGCGATTCAGGCCGTCGCAAACTTCTTCGACCTTCAGGCCAAAGCCCTGTGTGGCGTCATTGCCGGTGTCGTCGTGAAGAGCGCGCTGCAGCCCGTCGAGATCGCCCAGGGCAGTGTCGAACTTGGTGGTGTCGATGCGACAGCGTGCCGCCTGTTTGCAGTTCGATGCCGATGTCGGAGAGCCGGGTGTACGGGCTGCTGGCCGGTGACCGATCGCATCATGCCGCGCAACGCGTTCTGAAGGCCGGCGGCGGTGGAGTCGCCTTGCAAGGCGCCGGCCGTCTTGGTGGCCGAGTCGTATTTGGTGGCGCTGGCAGAGGTGGTGTTGAGCGTGTTGTAGGCGTCGACAAAGGCCTGCACGTTGGCCTTGGCACCGCTTCCGTGTCTGGCTGCACGACGAGCTCCACCGGGGCCGTGGTGACCTGCGACAGCTGGATGCTCATGCCCGGCAAGGTGTCGCTCAGCAGGTTGCTGGCAGATGATGATGGCCACATTGTTGATGGTGGCGAGGGCGTTTTGCCCTGCCTGGGTCTGGGTCATGCCGGCGGCATTGCCCAGCGTCAAAACCCAGGCGGGAGAGACCGCTGCCATCGCTGTTGTTGCCGTCGTCATCGGCCACGGAGATCCGGAAGCCGTTGTCTTCGCCGGTGTCCTTGGAACGCATCAACAGGCGCTCGCCAGAAGCGTCTTTCAACACCGTGGCCGTGACACCGGCGTCTGCATCGTTGATCTTGGCGGCGATCTCGCTGAGGCTGTCTTCGCCGGCATTGATGGTGATGCTCACCGGGCGTGGCTGCGCCCGCGGTGAAGCTGCTGCCGCTCCAGGCGCCCAGTTCGATGGTCATGCTGCCTGTGCCCATGGCGGTACCTGTGGGCACGGCGTGGATGCTGCGGACTGGGCTTTGGCCAGTTGCGAGACTTCCATGGTCACCGAGGTGGCGCGGTGCCCCGGCAGCGGCAGTGACCCCGATGGCGCTGGGCGTTGGACGACGTGGCGGTCACGGCGTTCCAGCCCGTGGCTGGAACCCAGCTTGGACGCTGCATCGCTCAGCGCCGACACCTGCGACTTGATGGTGCCGTAGGTCGAGAGCTTGGTCTGGGTGGTCGTGGCCGTGGCTTGCAGCTGGGTCAGCGGTGCCTTGTCGAGCGCCACCAGCTGGCTGACGATGGACGACACATCAATGCCACTGCCGATACCGGGTGAAGAGATGGTTGCCATGTGGACTCCTGGTCAGTTGCTCTGCCTGCCTCTGTCGCTGCGCGCAGTGCTGCGCCGTGGCGCTGGGCGATGCACGGCTTGCCGGCGAAAGTGCAGGTGACCGGATGGTGTGCCGGCGAAGTCGTGAAACCGGATGTACAGACCGCACGCGGGGCCATGCGGTCTGTACATCCCCGCAGGGGGGATGCTGGCGCCAGCGAAGGCGGCTTGCGCCTTCGCTGGCCGAGAGCGGCCGCCGGCAGAAGGCGCAGCGTTGCGTTTCGATCAGCGCAGCAGCGACAGCACGCCCTGTGGCAGCTGGTTGGCCTGGGCGATCATGGCCGTACCGGCCTGCTGCAGGATCTGGCCGCGCGACAGGTTGGAGGTCTCTGTGGCGAAGTCGGCGTCCATGATGCGGCCGCGGGAGGCGGCCTGGTTCTCGGAGGCCACCTGCAGGTTGGAGATCACCGAGTCGAAGCGGTTTTGCACGGCACCGAAGGCGGCACGGGCGGTGGTGATGTCGTCGATGGCGGTGTCCAGATCGTCCATGGCCTGGCGAGCGCTGGCGGCGTCGGTGACGCCAGCGTGGCTGCAGCGCCCTGCGCGTCGGTGCCCATGGCCGGTTGGCGATGTTGCCGATGGTCACCGTGATCTGGTTGTCGGCGGACGTTGTTGGCGCCCACCTGGAAAGTGAAGCTGCCCGAGGTGCCGCCGGTGCCGACAACAGGTCGCTGCCGTTGAACTTGGTGCCGGTCGATCACGCGCGTCATTCTCAGCGGCCAGTGCCTGGTATTCGGTCGTTCAGGTTGGCGCGGTCGGTGGTGCTGTTGGTCGCGTTGGCGGACTGCACAGCCAGTTCACGCATGCGCTGCAGCGTGTCGCCGACCTTGCCCAGTGCGCCTTCAGCGGTCTGCGCCAGCGAGATGCCGTCGTTGGCGTTGCGGATGGCCACGTTCATGCCCTTGACCTGGGCGTTCATGCGCTCGGCAATGGCCAGGCCAGCGGCAGTCGTCTTTGGCGCTGTTGACGCGCAAGCCGGAAGACAGGCGCTGCATGGAGGTGGCCAGCGCGCCGGACGAGGCCGACAGGTTGCGCTGGGCGTTCAGGGACATCACGTTGGTGTTGATCGAGCTCATAACTAACTCCTAAAAGATGAAACAAAGGTAATCCGGCATCGCTGCCAATCTCAACGCCAGCATCGCTGCTGGCCGCCATGACCGGTTGCTGGAGGCGAGCCGGCTGGACCCTGGGGCCACGTTGCCATCTCGCCGCTTCGCTTGCCGGACGACGAACCCTTTTTAGAAGTCCGTTGATTTCAATTTCGGTGGTCCCGGCCTATTCTTTAGCGTTGACTTGTATCTGTTTGCTTGAATAAGCGCGCGATGTGTGTCCCAGTTCTCATCTTTGCTAGCGTCGGCTGCTTGCTGGCCGCTGTGATGCAGCCGTGGCCGTGCGTGTGCTGTGCAGCCCCGTGAAGCAGGGTCGAACGGTGAAAGCATCGGCACTGAACCGTTCACTATCGGCGCGCTTCTGTGCGAAGTCAAGGCTTCCAGGCGTGCGCCAGGCACGCCGCTGAGTGGGCATCGCATGCAGGCCGACTTGATGCGGCATCAGGGCGATTGACCGCCGTTGCACGATGCTGAGCAGCCATGCAACGCGACGGCTGCGTGGCTCTTGCAGGCCAAGGTCCATGCGACCCCACGGTGCAAGTGCGGCAGCGCTTGCCGGGCATTGGCGCGCAGGCAACAGCCCTCACCCAGTTGTGCATGTGAGTCGTGTCACTTTGCTTCTGACAAGTCCGGTACCTGTGCAGTCTCGCAGACCGCATGCGCAGGTGAAACAGCTGAAGTGCGCTGGCTTGTCGGGCCTGTTCCCGGAGAAGCGGGAAAGACGATCTTTGAATGCTAAGGTTGTAGGAAAAAACCTGACACGAAGGGGTGTGATCCCTGACAGGTCAAACAGCCATTCGCCGATTCAAGAATTTTTTACGTCGACACAATTACACACATCAGGTCAGCAGATGTAAGCAGCCCGCCAACATCGAAGACCTGGGTCAATCACCTGAAGGAGAACACCATGGACAGCGAACAACTCTTGGCCGAAATCCGCGAAGCCAACCTGACCTACCTGATGCTGGCGCAGAACCTGATCCGCAAGGACCGCGCAGAAGCCCTGTTCCGTCTGGGTCTGACCGAAGAAGCTGCTGACCTGCTGGGCATGTTGTCCACGGCGCAGTTGCTCAAGATCGCTTCGAGCAACATGCTGCTGTGCCGCTTCCGGGTGGACGACGACCTGGTCTGGAGCCTGCTGACCAACCACAACGTGAAGAAGGTCGACAACACGACCACCACGCAGCTGCACGCCAGCATCCTGATGGCCGGCCGCTTCGCCGAGTCCATGGCCACGCACTGAGCTTCAGCGCGGCCACAACTCTTCGACGCTCACCGGAGACAGACACCATGGCCACCAAAAGCATTCTCAACGAGTCGCGCGACATCGAGCGCGCCATCTCCCTGATCAAGCTGGGTGCCCGCTTGCAGGTGCTGGAGTATGAGACCAGTCTGTCTTACGAGCGTTTGCTGCGTCTGTACAAAGAAGTGGCTGGCAAGTCGCCGTCCAAGGGGCAACTGCCGTTCTCCACCGACTGGTTCCTGACCTGGCAGCCCAACATCCATGCCTCGCTGTTCCTGAACATCCACGAGTACCTGTCCAAGACCAGCGAGCTCGAAGAGATCGACACGGTGATCAAGGCCTTCCGCCTGTACGCCGACCAGATGACGGCCAGCCAGATCGAGCCCCTCCTCTCGGTCACGCGGGCCTGGCGCCTGGTGAAGTTTGTCGACAACGGCATGCTGACGCTGACCAAATGCTCCTGCTGTGGTGGCAACTTTGTGACCGAGCCCTATGAGAACTCGCGCAATTTCACCTGTGGCCTGTGCGCGCCACCGGCCCGTGCCGGCAAGGGCAGTGGATCGGGCTTGCGCCTGCATTGACCGCAGGTCTCGCTAACCTCTCGGCTCTCATCCCGCAAAGCGAAAAAAGGGCCCTCATCAGGGCCCTTTTTGCGTGCATGCGCTGGGTTCATTCCCACCTAGAGTTGACCGATAGAAAGAAGCACCTGCCCGCTCAGTGGCTCGGTGACGGAATTGCTTCTGTTTTCGAGGTCAACAACATGTTTCTCATCGTCGGTTTTCTGTTCTCGATGGCGTGCATCTTCGGGGTGTACATCTTTCACGGCGGCAACATCGAGGTGATTCTGAAGGCCTTGCCGTTCGAGACCATCACCATCCTGGGGGCGGCCTTGGGCGCTTTCATGATGAACAACCAGATGAAGGTGGTGAAGTCCACGCTGGCTGGTGTGGGGGCTGCGTTCAAGGGCTCGAAGTACACCAAGGCGCGGTACATGGAGTTGCTGGCCCTGCAGTTCGATATTCTGCAAAAGGCGCGCAAGGAAGGGCTGATGGCGATCGAGCAAGACGTGGAGAACCCCGATCAGTCGCGCGGTGTTCAAGAAGTACCCGACCATCGCCGCCGACCACCATGTGGTGGAGTTCATCACCGACTACCTGCGCATGATGGTCTCGGGCAACCTCAACGCCCACGAAATCGAATCCCTGATGGACGCCGAGATCGATACCCACCACCACGAAGCCCATGCGCCCGTGGCGGCCGTGGCGCGGCTGGCCGGTGGCTTGCCGGCCTTCGGCATCGTTGCCGCCGTGCTGGGCGTGGTCAACACCATGGGCTCGGTGGGCCAGCCGCCGGCCATTCTGGGCGGCATGATCGGCTCCGCCCTGGTGGGGACCTTCCTGGGCATTTTGCTGGCCTACGGTGTGGTCGAACCGCTGGGCGGCTTGATGGAGCAGAAGATGGAAGAGGGCGGCAAAGAATTCCAGTGCGTCAAAACCACGCTGCTGGCCAGCATGCAGGGCTATGCCCCGTCCACCGCCATCGAATTTGGCCGCAAGGTGCTGTACTCCACCGAGCGCCCGACGTTCTCCGAGCTGGAGAGCCACGTCAAAGGCAAGAAGTGAAGAAGCACCCCCCCGCGCCGCTTCGCGTCACCCCCCCTCTCCTTCGGGAGGGGGAGCGCACCCTGTGGCCTGGCAAAGCCAGTTCCACGGGTGCCCTGGGTGACGCATCTCGCGCCGGGTGGGTTCTGCTTTTCGAGAGTGAGGTATCCAGAGCGCCTGTGCCAGCAGCGAGCCTGATGGTCACTCTAACCCAGGGCGCCGTGGAACTGGCTTTGCCAGGCCGCCAGTGCCGCCCCCTCGGGGGGGTGACGCCGCAGGCGGCGCAGGGGGGGGCATCCTGGCTGGCCGATAAAAAGCTCCAGCCCATCATCGTCAAGCGCGTCAAGAAGGGCGGGCATGCGGCGCATGGTGGCGCCTGGAAGATTGCTTACGCCGACTTTGTGACGGCCATGATGGCCTTCTTTCTGCTGATGTGGTTGCTGGGCTCCACCTCCAAAGGCGATCTCAACGGCATTGCCAGCTATTTCACCGCGCCGGTCAAGATTTCCTTGATGGGCGGCGACGGCACCGGCAACAGCGAAAGCATCTTGCCCGGTGGTGGCCGCGACCTGAGCAAGTCGGCCGGTCAGGTCGATGGCGGCGACGCCGAGCGGGCCGCCAAGCTGATCGGCGCACAGATGGCGCGGGCCGAACTGGCCCGCCAAGATGCCGTGCGCATCGATGCGCTCGCAGAAGAAAATCTCCGAGCTGGTGGCCAGCAACCCGGCGCTGGCCGAGTTCGGCGACCAGATCAAGCTGGAGCAAACGCGAGAGGGCTTGCAGATCCAGCTCGTCGACGCTCAGAACCGCCCCATGTTTGACGTGGGCAGCGCCATCGTCAAGCCCTACATGCGCGACATCCTGCGGGAAATTGGCGGCGCGCTGGTGGATGTGGAGAACCGCATATCGCTCGCCGGCCATACCGATGCCATGCCCTACGGCAGCGGCGACCGGGGCTACAGCAACTGGGAGCTGTCGGCCGACCGGGCGAATGCCTCGCGGCGCGAACTGGTGGTGGGTGGTCTGCCCGACAGCAAGATGCTGCGGGTGGAGGGCCTGGCGTCCAGCCGCCCGTTGACACCCGACAGACCCCAATGCGCCGACCAACCGCCGCATCAGCATCCTGATCCTGACCAAAGAAGCCGAACGAGCGGGTGCTGTCGGGCGGTGCACCTGACCGATGCTGGACTGGCACTGAAATGCCTGCGCTGGGAGGATCCGCTGCCTGGCGAGGCTGGGCGGCGCCGAGCCCGTGGACTACCCGACTCCGCTCAGAGGGAAAGATTGAGCTTCCCAGGCTACAGATTGCCCGCGAAAGTGACGAAACAGTGAGCAAGCCGCAGGTGGACTCGCGTCCGCTTCGCCCTGATTTTTTTGATCCTCTTCTTCGTGGAGCCTCTCCATGAGCCAACCGATGAAATTCCTGATCGTTGACGACTTCTCCACCATGCGGCGCATCGTCCGCAACCTGCTCAAGGAAATCGGGCATGCCGATGCCGACGAAGCCGAGGACGGTGCGATTGCGCTGAACAAGCTGCGCAACGGCAACTTCAACTTCGTGGTGTCGCGACATCAACATGCCCAACATGAACGGCTTCGAGTTGCTGGCCGAGATCAAGAAAGACGAAAAGCTCAAGCACCTGCCGGTGTTGATGGTGACGGCCGAGGCGCGCAAGGAAGACATTGTGCTGGCGGCACAGAGTGGCGCAGCGGGCTACATCGTCAAGCCGTTCACGAAGGCCACCTTGGAAGACAAGATGGCCAACATTTTCAAGAAGCTGGGTCTTTGACTCTTTGAGAGCAGACCACTGTGGATACACAAACCGACAACGGATCCGGCAACCCAGAGTTGTACCAGCGCCTGGGGGGCATCACCCGCCAACTGCACGACGCGCTGCAGGAGCTGGGACACGCAGACAGGCTGCAAGGCACGATGGGTCAGTTGCCCGATGCCAAGAGCCGCCTGAACTACATCGCGCGACTGACCGGCGAAGCGGCCGAGAAGGTGCTGAACCATGTGGACGCGGCCAAGGCCGAGCAGGCGCTGGTGATCGGACCGTGCCAGGCAGCTTCGCCAGACCATCAAGGGCGTTCCGGGCCTGGCTGCGGCCATGCCCGAGCTGCTCGACTGGTCACAGGAGGTGATCGACAACAGCCGCAAGTCCGATCGACACGCGGCTCACCGAAATCATGATGGCGCAGGACTTTCACGACCTCACCGGCCAGGTGATTGCCCGCGTGGTGCAGCTGGCGGCCACCATCGAAGAGCAGCTGATGGAGCTGCTGCTCCAGTCTGCGCCCGGCAAGCCGTGCAGACCAGGTGCCCGACCTGTCCCCCGGCCTGCAAGGGCCTGTGGTCGAGAGCGAAGGCCGTCCCGATGTGGTGAACGACCAGGCCGGGTGGACGATTTGCTGGCCAGCCTGGGCTTCTAGCCAGCGTCCATTCGGGCCATCCCCATCGCGGCTCACTGCGTGTGCCGCTCCGCCCTCAAGGGGCAACGCTGGCCGATCGGCGGAGCCGAATCGGCGCGCGTTCTGGGTTGGGGCCTCCGACGCCGCTGCAGTCTCTTTCGGGTTTGTGCTGATGAAAAGCACGGTCGCATGCGGCTTATTCCTCCTTTAGTTTTCTGACCCGAATTCCACAATCTGTTTCATCCACCCGATGAGCCAGAGCCATGGATTCCTCCAGTCAGGACAAAAATTTACCCGCCACCGCGCAACGCCTGAAGAAGGCCCGCGAAGACGGCAATATTCCGCGCTCCAAAGACTTGTCCAACCTGGCGGTGCTGGGGGGTGGCGCCGCGGTTGCTGGTGGCGCTGATGCCCATGGGCTTTGAGGCCTTGCGCTCGGGCCTGGAAGCAGCAGCTGCACTTCGACCACCAGCCAGCTGGAGCAGCCCGACCCAGGTGATCGAAGTGCTGATCGGTGCGTTCGGCAACGGCTTGATGATCTACCTCCCGCTGGGCTTGCTGATGCTCGCTGGTGGCGGTGGGCACCTCCTTTGTCGCGGGCAGCTGGGCCCTGAGCACCAAGCCCATCACGCCGGACCTGTCCCACCTGAGCCCCCTCAAGGGCATTGGGCGCATGTTCTCCAAGCAGCAGCTGTTCGAGACCGCCAAACTGTCGCGTCTTGACCGCCATCGTGGGCGCGGTGGGCTGGCACTTTCTGTCTTCTCATGTGGAGCTCTTTGCCACTCTGGTGATGCAGCCGCTCGAGGGTGCTCTGGGTCAACTGGGGCAATGGCTGATGTTCGGCGTCGCGTCCTTGATGGCCGTGGTCGTGGTGGTGGCGATGGTCGATTTCCCGATGCAGAAGTTCCTGTACGGCGAGCGCATGAAGATGTCGATGCAGGAAGTCAAGCAGGAGCACAAACAGAGCGAAGGTGACCCGCAGATGAAGGGCAAGCGGCGCCAGCGCCAGCGTGAACTGGCCCAGCGCAACAGCATCGCGGCCGTGCCCCGGGCCGACCTGATCGTGATGAACCCCACCCACTACGCCGTGGCGCTGCAATACGACGACGCCACCATGAACGCGCCCCGCGTGATCGCCAAGGGCGCCGACCTGATCGCCATGAAGATCCGCGATGTGGCCAAGGAACACAAGATCCCGGTGCTGCAGGCGCCCATGCTGGCGCGTGCCCTGTATGCCCACGCCGAGATCGACGGCGAGATTCCTTCGGCCCTGTACACCGCCGTGGCCCAGGTGCTGGCCTATGTGTACCAGCTCAAGGCGGCCATGAGCGGCAAGGGTGCCATGCCCGGCGCTGCGCCCACGCCTGAGGTGCCGAAGGAGCTGGATCCCCATTGGAAGAACCCTGCCACAGAGGCTCGACCGCATGAACGCCCAACTGAAACTGATCCAGCAATGGTTTGACAACAACGCGGGCTGGGCCCAGGGCCTGGCGGCGCCGCTGCTGGTGATCACCGTGTTGTCCATGATGGTGCTGCCGCTGCCGGCCTGGCTGCTCGACACCTTCTTCTCGCTCAACATCGCGCTGGCGCTGATGGTGATGATGGTCTCGGCCTACATGCGCCGCCCGCTGGACTTCTCGGTGTTCCCGACCGTGTTGCTGCTGACCACCTTGTTGCGCCTGTCGCTCAACGTGGCCTCGACCCGCGTGGTGCTGATGGAGGGCCACACCGGGCCAGGCGCTGCGGGCGCGGTGATCGAGGCCTTTGGCCACTTCCTGATCGGCGGCAACTTCGCGGTGGGTTTCATCGTGTTTGCGATCCTGGTGGTGATCAACTTTGTGGTGATCACCAAGGGCTCGGAGCGCATCGCCGAGGTGTCGGCCCGCTTCACCCTGGATGCGATGCCGGGCAAGCAGATGGCCATCGACGCCGATCTGGGCGCGGGCCTGATCGATGAAAAGGAAGCCAAGCGCCGCCGCGCCGGAAGTGGGCGAAGAGGCCGAGTTTTTCGGCTCCATGGACGGTGCTTCGAAGTTCGTGCGCGGCGACGCCATCGCCGGCATCATCATTCTGTTCATCAACATCATCGGTGGCCTGATCATCGGCGTGGCGCAGCACGGTCTGAGCGCCGGCGAAGCGGCCGACAGCTACATCCTGCTGGCCGTGGGCGATGCGCTGGTGGCGCAGATTCCTTCGCTGCTGATCTCGGTGGCTGCGGCCATGGTGGTGTCGCGGGTGGGCAAAGACGCCGATCTGGGTGGCCAGATCGTGACCCAGATGTTCTCTTCGCCCAAGGTGCTGGGCATCACCGCCACGATGCTGTTCATGCTGGGCGTCGTGCCGGGCATGCCCCACGTGGTCTTCCTCACCTTTGCCTCGATCTTTGGTGGCCTGGCCTGGTGGCGCCTGCAGGAGGAGCGCCAGCCCGTGCCGGTGGAGGCCCAGGCGCCGGTCAACCCCGATGGCGAAGCCACCTGGGACGATCTGCAGCCGGTGGACCTGCTGGGGCTGGAGCTGGGCTACCGCCTGATCGCCATGGTGGACAAAGACCGCCAGGGCGATCTGCTCACCCGCATCAAGGGCGTGCGCAAGAAATTTGCGCAGGAAGTGGGCTTTCTGCCGCCGGCCGTGCATGTGCGCGACAACCTGGAACTCAAGCCCAGTGGCTACCGCATCACCCTGCGTGGCGTGGTGGTGGGCGAGGGCGAGGTCTTCCCGGGCATGTTCCTGGCCATCGATCCGGGTGGCGTGAACATGCCCCTGATCGGCACCCCCACCACCGACCCCGCTTTTGGCCTGCCCGCGCACTGGATCGAAGAGAAACAAAGAGAGAACGCGCAAATGGCGGGTTTTACGGTGGTTGATTCCGAGACTGTGCTGGCGACCCATCTTTCACACTTGATGCAAGTCCAGGCAGCCAAGTTGCTGAGCCGGACGGAGACCCAGGAACTGGTCGAACACGTGACCCGCCTGGCCCCCAAACTGATTGAAGAAGTCGTGCCCAAGATGATCTCTGTCGCCGTTTTCCAGAAAGTGCTGCAGCTGCTGCTGGAAGAGTCGGTGCACGTGCGCGATATCCGCACCATCATCGAAGCCATCGCCGAACACGCCGCCGTCCACCACCGACCCGGTGGAGCTGGCCCGCCGCGTGCGCATGGCGCTGGCGCCGGCCATCGTGCAGCAGATCTATGGCCCGGTCAAAGAGCTGGAAGTCATCGCCATCGAGCCCGGCCTGGAGCGCCTGCTGATGCAGTCGCTGTCGCCCAACGCCACCGGTGCGCTCGACCCCGGTGTGGCCGAAATGTTGAGCAAGTCGGCCACCGACATCGCCAACCAGCAAGAGGAAAAAGGCGTGCCCGCCTGCCTGCTGGTGCCCGACGCCATCCGCAACGCCATGGCGCGCCTGCTGCGCCGCGCGGCGCCGCGCCTGCAGGTGCTGGCGCACAGTGAAATTCCTGAGACCCATCTCATCCGCATTGGCCCGATTCTTGGAGAGCTAGCATCATGAACATCCAGCGTTTCATCGCCGCCACATCCCGCGAAGCCATGTCCAAGGCGCGCAACGCTTTCGGCGACAGCGCCGTGATCCTCTCCAGCCGGGCGACCGACGAGGGCTTCGAGGTGATGGCCGCCGCCGAAGAGAGCCTGGCACCGATGGCGCCTCAGGCTTCCCTGATGCCGCGCAACGACCGCATCGCGCCCATCGTCACGCGCCGCAGCGGCAGTCGCCCTGGTCGCCCGCCCCAGTTTGACGATGACGAGGACGACTCCGTCGAAGCCGACACCGAGGCGCTGGCCATGAGCACGCTGTCGTTTCAGGACTATGTGCGCGAACGCATGCTGCGCAAGCGCCGTGGCGAGAGCGTCGACGAGCCGACCCTGGCGGCGCCGGCGCAGCGCGCTGCCGCGAAACCCGCACCGCGCTGGCTGCACCGGCGCCCGCCGCGCGGCCCGAGGTGCAGGAGGCCGCCCCAGCGCCCGAACGGCACCAGCCGCCGCGCATGGCCAGCGTCCGGTGGCGCCACCGCCCATCCTGACCCGTGCTGCTGCCCGCCAGCCTGGGAGGCATCGGCTGCCGCTTCGTCGCCGGCTTCGCCGCACCGAGCCGCGCCAGCCCCAACATGGCGGTGGAGCTGTCCGCGCTCAAAGACATGATCGAAGAGCGCTTCAACACCCTGGCCTGGCTGGGCTATCACGCGCAGAACCCGATGCAGTCGCAGCTGATGCTGAAGCTGATCCGCGCGGGCTATTCACCCGCCATGTCCGCGCTCGGTGCTGGAGCGCGTGCCCGCCGACAGCGCGGCGGCCGAGGCCCTGCGCTGGGTGCAAGACATCCTCATCCGCAACGTGAAAGCCGCCGCGCCTGGCCAGAGCCTGTGCGACGAAGGTGGTGTGATCGCCTTGATCGGTGCCACCGGCGTGGGCAAGACCACCACCGCCGCCAAACTCGCAGCCCAGTGCGTCAAGACAATACGGCGCTGGCAGCGTGGGCCTGATCACCCTCGACACCTACCGTGTGTCGGGCTACGAGCAGCTGCGCGCCTATGGCCGCATGCTGGGTGTGGTGGCCCATCTGGCCCACGACCGTGCCGCACTCAAAGACCTGCTGGCCCTGCTGGCCAGCAAGCGCATGGTGATCATCGACACCGCTGGCCTGGGGCAGCGCGACCAGCGCATCCAGGACATGCTTGATGTGCTGGACATGCCCAGCATCAAGAAGATGCTGGTGCTCAACGCCGGTTCGCACGGCGACACGCTGGACGACGTGCTCACCGCCTTCAAGGCCAGCACCCTGCATGGTGTGGTGCTCTCCAAGGTGGACGAAGCGGTCAAGCTGGGCCCCTCCATCGATGCCCTGATCCGCCACCAGGTGGTGCTGCGTGGCGTGGCCAATGGCCAGCGCGTGCCCGAAGACTGGCAGGACCCCGATGCCAATGCCCTGGTGCGCATGTCGTTGGGTACCGAAGGCAAATCGGCCTACGATCCCCTCGCCTCGGAGATGGGTCTGTATTTCTCGCAGGCCGCTTCGCTGGGTTTCCAGCTGGGGAGCGCCCATGTTTGAGTTCGGTGTTGACCAGGCCGCAGGTCTTCGCGCGGCCACTTCGCACAACCCGCCTGTGGTGATGCCCGTGGCCACCACCGGGCGGCCAGGTCAGGCCTACGAACTGATTTGCACCGTGGCCTCGCAATTGAATGCCGCTGGGCGCGACGCCGTGATCATCGACGGCAGCGCCATTGAGGTGGGCGAGCATCGCGCGCACGATGGCAGCCATCTGGGCCTGATGCACGCTTTGCTGGATGCCTCCATCGGCAGCCTCGGTGCGCCGATGCCATCGGCAGACTGGCTGGTGATGCCGGGTGCCAAGGGCCTGCAAGTGTTGCAACAGACGGCGCGTGCGGCTGGCGCTGCGGTGGCTTTGTCGCGCTTGCTGGCGCCGTTCGCTTCGGGCACGGTGGTGTTGCTGTACGCCCCGGCCTCGACCATCGCTGCTTTGTTCGCCGGTTTGCAGGCCCAGGTGATCGTGCCGGTTCTGGACATGCCGCAAGCCACGATCGATGCCTACGGCTCTCTCAAGGTGTTGCACGGCGCTGGCCTGTGGCCGGTGCTCGCGCCCATGCACTGTGAGCCCGATGCCGCCCAGGCGCCGCTGATGCAGGTGGTGCGCAGCGTGTGCGATTGCGCGGAGCGCTACCTCAACTACCCGGTGGAGCAATGGCCTGTGAGCACCTTGGGCAAGCGCGTACAGGAGGCGGCGCTCAACGCACCCCTGCCGCCCGGCACGCAGATCGCGCAGCAACCTGCCGCAAGAAACAATTTTTCAGGGCTCGCCGTGGGCAGTCCTGCTGGATGGAGCTGAGCACCATGTACACCGCCAAAGGCACCCTGAACCGGGACGACCAATTGCGCAAATACAGCCCGTTGGTACGCCGTCTTGCACACCACATGATTGCCAAGCTGCCGCCCAGCGTGGAAGTGGACGACCTGATCCAGGTCGGCATGATCGGTCTGACCGAGGCCATCTCCCGCTTCGAGCCCTCCCAGGGCGTGCAGTTCGAGACCTTTGCCAGCCAGCGCATCCGTGGCGCCATGATCGACGAGCTGCGCGAAGGCGACTGGATGTCGCGCGGTTCGCGCAAGAGCCAGAAAGACATCGAACAGGCCGTGAGCCGCTTGCAGCAAAAACTCAAGCGGCCGCCCATGGAGTCCGAGATCGCCAAAGAGCTGGGCATGAACCTGGCCGACTACCAGCACCTGCTGGCCAAAGTGCGCGGCACCCAGCTGGTGTATCTCGAAGACATTGGTGGCCGGGGCGAAGACGAAGACAGCTTTCTGGACCGACACGTGGGCGATGAAGACGCCGAGCCTTCTGCGCGCCTGCAAGACCAGCGCATGCGCCAGGCCCTGGTGGCGGCGATCAAGGTGCTGCCCGAACGCGAGCAACAGATCATGAGCATGTATTACGAGCACGACATGAACCTGAAAGAGATCGCGGCCGTGCTCGGCGTGACCGAATCGCGTATTTGTCAATTGCACAGCCAGTCGATCGCCCGTTTGCGCACCAAGCTGCGCGAGCACTGACAACCCCAGGCGGTTCAACCCCATTCAAAGAGGCGACACATGTTCCAGGATGAATTCCCCAGACTTCGGTTGATTGAAACCTGTTTGCGAGAGCAGCAGTACGAGACGCTGCAAGACCTGACCGAAGCCGAAGCTCAGCATGGACTCATCAGTCTGCAGGCACTCAATGCGGCCCGCTGCATGAGGTCGCCAGCCACGGTGATCTATCTGGCGACACTGTGTGTGGCGAACCTGGAGCACACAGAAGTGGCCGAGCGCTGGTTGGCGGTGTACCAGTCGATCGGAGATCGCAGTGTCACACCCGACTTCACGCGGTTGTGTGCGGGCAAGCCTCTGGCGGCCGTTGTCGACGTGATCATGGGGCATGCACCACTGGCTGAGTTGAACCTGAAAGGCCATGCCTTCAAGCCTCCGCAGGACTGGCATGAGGCGGTGGAATGCGTGCTGGACTTCCAGCATTACGACACCCTGCTCGCGATGCTCCAGTCGCTGGCTCGGCGCAAGCTCGACATGGTGTCGTGGCTCAACCTGGCGCGGGTGATGTTCTCCCGCCAGGACAGCCTTCGCCGCTGCGCCCAGATGGAGAGTCTGGGTGAATGCTATTTGCTGGTTCGCAACCAGTTGCCCGGCAAGGCGCCGACGCTGGGCAAGGTGCGCAGCAGTCTGGCGTTGTACGCTACCCGTGCGTTTGCCTTGGCGGGTAGCCATGAGCGGGTGATGGTCACCGCGCCGATGGCCGATACACAAGACGACCGCTATTTCGCCGAATATGAAATGGCTCGGGCCCTGTGCCGCATGCAGCGCTTGCCCGAATGCATTGCGCGCCTCGATGGCCTCGTGGTCAACATGAGCCGTTATCACCGAGAGCACGGCATTCCCGTGGCGGGTGACGCTTCCACTCCCGCTCGAGGTCAGACGTTTGACGTGAGCCTGGCCTCCCACGCCCTGGTCGAATTGCAGGACCTGCTGCAAGGCGTGGGTCAAAAGGCGTTTCTGGTCTCAGGTACTTTGCTCGGCTATGCCCGCGAAGGCCAGTTGCTGGCACATGACAAAGACATCGATGTGGGCATTGTGGGCTGGGAAGATCAGTTTGAGGTGGCCAACGCCCTGTTCCAGAGCGGTCGCTTCGAGATCGATCTGGGTCGCCTGCACGGTGCGCGCAGCTACCACCTGCCGGTGTTGCACAAGACCACCCGCGTGCACATCGACATCTTCATTTACCACCCTGAAGACGGGAAATGGGTGACCGGCGTCGAGTCCGATTTTGGCTACCTGCAGAAGTTTGCCTTCTCACCGTTTGGACTGAAGAGCGTGCAGTTTCTGGGTATCGATTTCTATGTGCCCGATGACGTGGAAAAGAAACTGGCCGAGAATTTCGGCAACTGGCGCGAGTCGGATCCCTGCTACATCTCCCACCTGGAATCTCCATCCACCGTGGATGTGGGTGGACTGGAATACCAGGTGGTGGCGCGTTTGAGGGCGCTGGAAGCCATGGCGGCGGGCAACACCGACAAGCTGTCGCGCGTGGTGAGCCTCATGGAGCGCCTGGCGGAATGTCCTCACAGCATGCGCGGTCAGCCGCTGATGGGGTTGAAGGCCTATCTGAGCACCCGCGAACAGATGGAGGTGGCCCATGCCGCATGACATTGCCTTCATCTTGCTCGCCGGCGGCAGTGGCAGCCGCCTGGATTCGCCCATTCCCAAGCAGTTCATTCGCGTCGCGGGCAAAACCATTGTGGAGCACAGCTTCGCCAATCTTGCAGCCTTCGCACCCGATGCGCGCATCGTGATCACGGTGCCATCGGATGCCCTGTCGTTTGCCAGGGCGCTGTTTGAAGGCACCCGGGCCGAGGTGATCGTGGGCGGCTCTTCGCGCCAGGCATCGACCCTTGCAGGTTTGAAGCACCTCGCGGCAGACGCACCCAAGAACGTCATCATTCACGATTCCGCACGGCCGTTTTTGAACCACCAGATCCTGCACGATGTGGTGGAGGCCCTGACGCTGTATGAAGCGGTGGATGTGGGCATCAAGACCACCGACACCATCATCGTCGAACGCGATGGTTTTATTCAGAGCATTCCCAAGCGCGACCACATCTACCGTGGCCAGACGCCGCAAGCGTTCCGCTATGGCGCTCTGGTGCAGTGTTATGAAGAGCTCGGCCCTGAAAAAATCGGTGAATTCACCGACGACTGTGGCATCTACCTGACCTGCAACCCCATGGGCAGGATCCGCATCGTCAAGGGCAGTCCTGAGAACATCAAGATCACCGATTCGGTGGACCTTGTGCTGGCCGACGAGCTGTTTCGCATCCGCACCCAGCACATGGTGCCCAATGCTTCAGGTCTGGACCTCAAAGGCAAAAACACCTTGGTCTTTGGCGGCAGCGAAGGCATCGGCAAGGCCATTGTCCAGGTGCTGCAAGAGGCGGGCAGCCAGGTGCAAAGCGTGTCTCGGCGCAGCGGTTGCGACATATCCGACCACGAGCAGGTGGCTGCTGTCATCGACGAAGCCATGCAGCGCTGGGGCCACATCGACCATGTGGTGAACGCCGCGGGTTTGCTGGTCAAGAGTCCGCTGGACCGGCAGTCCCACGAGGATGTGGCCGAGCAGGTTTCGGTCAATCTCATGGGATCGCTCAACGTGGCGCAGTGCAGCCATGCGGCGCTCAAAGCGTCCAGCGGCATGCTGCTGCAGTTTTCATCTTCTTCGTTCACGCGGGGGCGCGCCGACTACACGCCTTACTCTGCGTGCAAGGCCGCGATCGTCAATCTCACCCAAGGCCTGGCCGATGAGTGGAAAGACGACGGCATTCGTGTGAACTGCATCGTGCCGGGTCGCACCGACACGGCCATGCGACGCAGCAACTTTGCTTCGGAAGACTCGCGCAGCCTGCTCAGCCCTTACGAGGTCGCCTTGGTTTCGGCCAAGCTGATGAGCTCGGGCAGCACAGGTGTGATCGCCCGCATCTGACCCACTTTCTTTGTCCCAAGGGCGGCGGCGGCCGCTCCGAATCTGATCAGGAGTTCTTATGTCTTGTCCCGTTTGTGATGCAGAAGTCAAAACCCATGCCTATGAATGTGCGGTCGCACCCTACAAAGGCAAGGTGCTGAAAGGCTACCGTTGCACTGGTTGCGACTTTGTGCAAATGCCCGAGAACATCGGCGGGTTCTCCAAGGTGGTGTCCAACGCCACGCTGGAAGGCTCGTTGCGCAATTTTCGAAATGCCAACGATGAGCGCCCTGGGCGCGAGTTCTACATGGCCGAGATGGGGATGGACATCGTGGGCGTCGAGGCGCCTTCGGTCACCTTTTTCGGTTCAGGCTTGAACACCGATCACCGCTGGGTGAAGTCGAAGTATCCCAAGGCCACCACCAAGCTGGTGGACCTGGAGAACATGCAGGGCCTGGACAGCTTCGAGACCATTGCCGAAGCGACGCCGTCCGATGTGATCGTGGCGTCCGAGGTGATCGAGCATTTCGAAGAGCCGCTGGAACACTTCAAATCGCTGATCCGCCTGATCAAGCAGAACGGCATCCTGATCTGCAGCTCCAATATCTTCGATGGCACCGACATCAGCCGCCACCAATACCCCTTCGTGCCCGGCCACGTGGCCTATTGGTCACCCTTGGCGCTGATCAAGGTGGCGACCGATCTGGGATGTTTTGTGGACTTCCGCACCCCGGAAGTAGGGATGCACCGCGGCGGCCCACGGAAGAAATACATCATTTTTTACCGCAACATCGAATTGCTTTTTCGCATCAGCCATTACTTCGGCACCCATCGCCTGGCACCCTCCGAAAAGGAGTGAGGCGCAGCGGCGTGGCTGGATCCTGTGTGACGCGTCTGGCGTCACACGGTTTGCCTTGCAAGGCGCAAGGCATTCGATCCCAATGGGGTATTCGCGCGGCTGATGCGGCGCTCCGTCAAAAAGTTCAGGCGCTCAGAAAAGCCTGGCCCGGGCCACTGCGTGTCGAGCCACTGAGCCGGCCGTAAGTCGGCTGCCTGGCCTTTTCCGGCAGCAGGCTGCGCAAGGCGCGCTCGTTTTGGGCGCCTGCGCGCAGAGCTGTCTGGCGCAACTGCCCCAGGCGATGGGCGGCCTGCACCATGTCCAGGCGCAAAGCGCTGCCCGGCCGACCAAACTCCGCTGTTTTTGGCGCTTGCTGCAACACCGATTGCACCTGGGCACTGCTGGCCTCGACGGCCACCGCGTCGCCCTGTAGCAAGGCGGTCTCCAGCGCGTCGAGCTGCGCGCGCAGATTGACGATCCAGGGGTGAACAGCGGTTTTGGATTCGGCCATGGTGTGGTGTTGCCTGATCGGGATCAGGCCGATTTGCCGCCGCCGAGCATTTCCGCCGCGTTGGACAACATCTTGTCGGCGATCGCTTCGGCGTTGACCTGGAAGGTGCCGTTGGCGATGGCCTGCTTCATGGTCTCGACCTTTTCGGCGTTGAACACGTCGCTGGAGTTGCCCCCACCCGACAATGCCTGGGTGGTGGACGCTGACAGGCTCACGGTGACGCCTGCGCTCGCCTGCGGCTTGGCCGCAGCGCCAGCTGCCGCTGCGCTTTCCGCGCCGGTGGGCGCTTTGTCGGCGGTCTTTTGGGGCCCGCCGGCAACCGATCCGATGTAGGAATCCGGTGATGAATCGACTTTCATTTCACTCTCCAAACCCCAGAATGGGGCGTTGTGGAAAGACTATCGGCACCCCTTTCGGGGAACTTAAGCATTTTTTTACCCCGTAGTTCACAAAAGTTCTACATATGGGGAAAAACCCAGTGGTCATAGTCTGACCTCCACCACCTGACCCGGTCGAACCGTGCCAGTGACCGTTCGGCCGCCGTTCAGTTTGACCCGAACCGACTGACCCACGACCCCGTCTTCCATGGCCTGGCCACTGACCACCACATGAAAGCCTGAGCCCAGGCTCTTGACGCGTACCTGGGCGCCACGCTCGAAGGCTGGGACGGGCCGCACCATGTTGGCACGGATCGTCTGGCCCGGCTGCAAGGCAAAAGCCGCTTCCTGGCCCACCCAGCTCTCTGGTGTGGCCAGCACGCTGGCCGTTTGTTCGGCCCAGTCCATTTCGGCCAGATCGGCGTCGTCTTGAGTCAGCACTGTGCCACCCGGAACGGCCCGGCGCAACACCCAGGCGGGGCCCCATGCCTTGACGGTCACCGGCACATAGACCTTCCAGTGCACCCGGCCCTCAAGGCAGCGCAGGCCGACGCGGCTGCGGCCCCACAGGCGGGTGCCGGGCGGCAAAAAGGGTTCGATCTGCTGGCAGGGCGCCAGGCGCAGGCGCGAATCCAGCGCGCCCATGATCACTTCGGGGCGCAACAAGCTGTCGGGGTTGTCCGCCATGGTGGATTCGAGGGCGGGGGTGAGCCAGTCGCGCGCCATCTGGGCGAGCAGGGCGCGGTCGTTGGCGGTGACGGCTTTGGCCGCGGCGTATTGGGCGCTGGCTGGCGTGACCGCCAGTGACATCAGCACAGCCCAGGGCGCAAGCCAGCGCCCAGGCCGCCGATCGGGGCAGGCCGGGGAGCATGGGGCGATTGCGCGTGCAGGTTGTGGTGGTGTTCATAAAAGAGGGCAGGGGGGAGGGTGCTTGCCCGACCCCGGAAGGGGGTTGGGTGGTGCACAGACCCGTTGCTGCGTGAGGACGACTTTAGAGCGGGTGCGTTCGGGCAAAGGCAGGAAATGACTGAAAAACCGGCGCTTGTTTCCGTTCTTGCCAAGCCTCAAGTTTTTCGATACTCGGATTTCGAGCCAGACAAATCCCTGTTTGGCGTTGCCGATTCACCCAAGTCTGGAGCCCGCCATGCTGGAACAAATGACCGCCAAACTGGACTTTCAGTCCAATGCGTTGTTGTTGCGCTCGCAGCGCCAGCAGGTGCTCGCCAGCAACATCGCCAACGCCGACACGCCGGGGTACATCGCCCGTGATTTTGATTTCGCCTCGGCCCTCAAAGACGCCACCGGCATGAACACCGCGGGTCCCAAGCAAACCGATACGCGCCACATGAGCCTGGGCAGCCGCGATCCGCGCAACCCGGCCATGGCCTACGCCGTGCAAACCCAGCCCAGTGAAGACGGCAACTCGGTGGACCTTGACCGCGAGCGTGCGAACTTCATGGACAACGCGATCCGCTACGAATCCACGTTGCGGTTCATCAACTCCAACGTCAAGACGATGCTTTCCGCCATCACGGGGCAGTGACTATGGCAACCCCCCGCATCGCCTTCGGCGCTACCCCCCAAGGGGGCGACACCGGCGGCCTGGCAAAGCCAGTTCCGCGGTGTCCCTGGGTTGATGCCCTTGTGCGCTGCGCCGTGCGCGTTCATCTGAAAGGACCTGGTCATGTCCATGTTTTCGATTTTTGGGGTCTCTGGCAGTGCGATCAGTTCGCAGGCGCAGCGGCTCAATGTGGTGGCTTCCAACCTGGCCAATGCCGATGCGGTGGCGGGGCCCGATGGCCAGAGCTACAAGGCGCGCCAGGTGGTGTTCCAGACCGTGCCCATGGGCGGTGCGGGCGACGCGGGGGTGAAGGTCAAGGACATCACCGAAAGCGATGCGCCGGGTCGCCGCGTGCACGACCCTTACCACCCCAGCGCCGATGCAGAAGGCTACGTGACCCATTCCAACGTGAATCCGGTGGAAGAGATGGTCAACATGATGTCGGCCTCGCGCTCGTACCAGAACAACGTCGAGGTCATGAACACGGCCAAAACCCTGCTGATGAAAACCCTGCAAATGGGTCAATAAGAAAGCCATTCACCATGACCATCGAAGCCATCGACCTCAGCAGCCTCGGCACCGCCGTGGGCAGCACCACTTCGACCAACAGCAACAACGCCACCGATCCCCAGGCGTCTCAAGACCGGTTTCTCAAATTGCTGGTTGCGCAGATCAACAACCAGGATCCGCTCAACCCCATGGACAACGCCCAGATGACGACCCAGATGGCGCAGATCAACACGGTCAGCGGCATCCAGGAACTCAACGCCACGCTCAAGGGCATGGCCGACCAGATGAGTGCCACGCAGTCGCTGCAAGGGGCAACCCTGATCGGACGTGAGGTGCTGATCGATGGCACCGACCTCAGCTTCGAAGGCAATGTGGCCAAGGGCGCACTGTCATTGCCGTCGTCGGCCAGCCAGGTCTATGTCGACATCGTGGGCGTCAATGGCGAAATCATCGACACGGTCGACATGGGCGCACGCAGCGCCGGACAACATGCCTTCGAATGGAACACCGGCGCCATTCCGGTCGCCAGCGTGGCCAGCTTCAATGTGCGCGCCAGCCAGGGCGCCGAAGTGATCTCCGCCACACCGCTGTCGCGCGTCAAGGTGTCTTCGGTGGGCATGAGCAATGGCGCCATCAACCTGCAACTGGCCAACGGCCGAACCGTTCCCTACGACCAGGCGCGCGCCTTCATGTGAAGCCGCGCGCCTGAACCTCATTCCTTCACTCATTTCCACCAAAGGACAGCACCATGGCATTCCAGCAAGGTCTCTCGGGTCTCAACAGTTCGGCCCGCAATCTGGACGTGATCGGCCACAACATCGCCAACGCCAATACCGTGGGCATGAAGTCGTCGCGCGCCGAGTTCAGCGAGCTCTATGCGAGTTCGATCAACTCGGCCGGTGGCATCAATGCCGGTATCGGCGTGACCGTGTCCACCGTCTCGCAGCTCTTTACCCAGGGCAACATCACAGTGACCGGCAACGATCTCGATGTGGCCATCAACGGCAACGGTTTCTTCGAGCTCACCATGCCGGATGGCGCGATGAGCTACTCCCGCGCCGGCATGTTCAAGCTCGATCGCGATGGCAACATCGTGACCAACCTGGGCGGACAGCTCATGGGCTATCCCACCGACAACGACGGGGTGCGACTGGGCTTTGAATCGGTACCGCTCACCCTGCCCACGGGCGGCGCCGTGCCGGCCAGGCAGTCCACCGCCATCGAGGCCGAATTCAACCTTGATGCTTCAGCCCCGGTCTTCGACGCGGTGGTGCCCAACACGCCATTCGGCACCTACGCCACCTCCCTGAATGCCTTTGACGCACAGGGCCTGGAAGTGCCCGTGGGTTTTGTCTTCCAGAAGACGGCCAACAACACCTGGGACGTGTACACCAGTGTCAATGGCGCCGACCCGGCGCTGTCTGTGCCGTTCCAGATCACCTTCAACGCCGATGGCCAGCTCGATCCCGCCACCGTGATTCCGCCGCTGCAACTGCAGTCGCCCAACGACCCCGCGCAAGTGTTCGATGTAGCGATCGATTTCAATCAGTCCACCCAGTTTGGCGCAGACTTTGGCGTGACCAATCTCTCGCAGGACGGCTACCGCCCTGGCGAGTTGACCAGCCTGGGCATCAGCGACGCGGGTGTGATCACAGCGCGCTATTCGAACGGCCAGTCTCAAGCGGCCGGGCAGATCGCGCTGGTGAACTTCCGCAACGTGCAGGGCCTGTCGCCCACCAGTGGTGGCAACTGGTCGCAAACCTTTGACTCGGGCGAACCGGTGCGCGGCGCACCAGGCGAGGGCAAGCTGGGCTATCTGCGCTCAGGTGCGCTGGAAGACTCCAACGTGGACCTGACCGGCGAGCTGGTGAACATGATGACCGCGCAGCGCGCCTACCAGGCCAACGCCCAGACCATCAAGACGCAGGATCAGATTCTGAGCACGTTGCTGAACATGAGGTAACCCCCTCCGCGCTGTGCGCGTCACCCCCTCACAAGGGGGCGGCACTGGCGACCCGGCAAAGCCGGTTCCGCGGTGCCCTGGGCTTAGGCCCTCGCGCCAGACGCATGGGAGCGATTTCGACCCAAACGACAACACAGGAGCCCGATATGGACCGCATGATCTACACCGCGATGACCGGCGCCAACGCCGCTTCGCAGCGGCAGCAGGTGTTGGCCAACAACCTGGCCAATGCGTCCACGCCGGGCTTTCGCGCCGAGCTGGCCACCTTCCGTGCGGTGCCCGTGCGCGGCGATGGCACGACTTCCCGCGTGTTCGCGCTGGAGGCCACTGCCGGTCATCTGGATGCGCCAGGCCCCATCAACCCCACAGGGCGCAGCCTTGATGTGGCCGCCAGGGGCAATGCCTATTTCACGGTGCAGGGGCTGGACGGCACCGAGGCCCATACCCGGGCTGGCGCGTTCGAAGTCAACGCCAACGGCACCCTGGTCACAGCCCAGGGCTACACCGTGATGAGCACCAATGACGCGCCCATCGTGGTGCCCAACAACGCACACATCGACATCGGCGACGACGGTTCGGTCTCGGCCCGCGTGGGCGATGCGCCACCGCAAAACCTGGGCCGTCTCAAGATGGTCACACCCGATGGCGACAACGCGCTCAAGCGCAGCGACGACGGGCTGTTTCGTCCGGTCAATCAGAAGAACCCATGCCGGCCGATGCGCAGGCGCGGGTGCAAGGCGGTGCGCTCGAAGGCAGCAACGTGAACCCGATCGAAGCCATGGTCGGCATGATCGCGGTCGCGCGCCAGTTCGAATTGCAAATGAAGATGCTGCAAAACAGCGAAACCAATGACAGAACCGCCAGCCAGTTGCTGAGCATGAACGGCTAACCGCACCCTTTCCAGGAGCACACCATGATCAATTCCCTGTGGATTTCCAAGACCGGCATGCAGGCCCAGCAGACCCAGCTGGACGTGATTTCCAACAACATGGCCAACGTGTCGACGAATGGCTTCAAGCGTGCCAACGCCGTGTTCGAAGACCTGATGTACCAGAACCTGCGCCAGGTGGGTGCGGCCGACACCGAGCAAAACAACCTGCCCACCGGCCTGCAAGTGGGCCTGGGTGTGCGCACCGTGGCCACGGCGCGCAACTTCACCCAGGGCAGCCTGCAGCAATCGGGCAACCAGCTCGATCTGGCCATCAACGGCAGCGGCTTCATCCAGGTGGCCATGCCCGATGGCACCACCGGCTACACCCGCGACGGCAGCTTGCAGGTCGACGGTCAGGGCCAACTGGTGACCTCCAGCGGCCTGACGGTGGCCGGCGGCATCACCATTCCCGCCGAAGCGCAGAGCATCACCGTGGGCAAAGACGGCGTGATCACCGTCAAGCTGCCCGGCAATGCCACTCCGCAACAGGTGGGCAACATCGAACTGGCCAGCTTCGTGAACCCGGCCGGCCTGGAGCCGCTGGGCGGCAACATGTACGCCGAGACCGTGGCCTCGGGCAACCCCATCAACGGCGCGCCAGGCACCAACGGCATGGGCCAGTTGATGCAGGGCTATGTCGAGACCTCCAACGTGAACGTGGTGCAGGAGCTGGTCACCATGATCCAGACCCAGCGCGCCTACGAGATGAATTCCAAGGCGATCCAGACCTCTGACCAGATGCTGCAGCGTCTGGCGCAGCTGTGATGGTCACCTCGCGCCGAAAGCCGCCATGACACTTGCGCACACCCTCCAATACTTTCTGGCGAGCCTGGCCCGCGGGTCGTGGCTGGGCGCCGCCATCTGCTGGCTGCCTGCCAGACCGCACCGGTGTCGGTCGAGCCTGAGCGCCCGATCAAGTATGTGCAGACCCAGCCGCGCCCGGCACGCCCGGCAGCCTGTTCCAGGTCGGCCAGCTACCGCCCGGGTTTTGAAGATCCGCGCGCGCGCATGCCAGGCGACACGCTGACCATCCAGATCACGGAAAAGGTCAGTGCCAACCAGTCGTCTTCGGCCACCATCGACCGCAGCGGCAGCGCTGGCGGCAGCGTGAGCGCCATCCCGATGATCAAACCTGCCGATCTGGCCAAGGTCAACAACCTCACTATGGGCGCCGACTCCAGCAACAGCTTCGAGGGCAGGGCGACAACGCCAACGTCAACGATTTCTCCGGCGTGATCACCGTCACCGTCCAAGAGGTGTTGCCCAACGGCCACCTGCTGGTCGCCGGTGAAAAACAGATCGGTGTGAACAGCAATGTGGACGTGCTGCGCTTCTCCGGAACGGTCGATCCGCGCCAGATCCAGCCGGGCAATGTGATCGCTTCCACCCTGGTGGCCAATGCCCGCATCGAATCCAAAGGACGCGGCGCCGTACAAGAAGCGCTCTCAATAGGCTGGTTAGGACGGGTCTTTTTGAACGTTTTCCCCTTCTGACCCCCTCGTAGCATGGGTGTCATGAGCTTCAAAGCTTTTCAACGCACCAACGCCATACCCACGCCCATGAACGCCCGAGTCCAACGCACCATCTTTGTTCAGCGCAACAGCTGGCGCACCCGCCTGACCCGTTGGGCCGGCTGGGCGTTGTGTCTGGCCGCTGCGGCGGTCTGGATGGGCTGGCCGCTGGACGCGCAGGCCCTGCGCATCAAGGAAGTTGCCGCCGTTCAGGGCGTTCGCACCAACCAGCTGACCGGCTTCGGCCTGGTCGTGGGCCTGGACGGCACGGGCGATCAGACCTCCAACATGCCCTACACCACGCAGGGCATGAACAACTACCTGCAGCAGCTCGGCATGACACTGCCGGCCGATGCCAAGCTGCAAATGAAAAACGTGGCGGCGGTGCTGGTCACGGCGCAATTGCCTGCGTTCGCCCAGCCGGGCCAGATGATCGACGTCACCGTCTCATCCATGGGCAACGCGAAATCGCTGCGCGGCGGTACCCTCATCACCACACCGCTCAAGGGCGTGGACGGCGAAATCTATGCTTTGGCGCAGGGCAACCTGCTGGTCGGCGGTGCAGGCGCTTCGGGCGGTGGCAGCAAGGTGCAGATCAACCACCTGAGCGCCGGGCGCATTCCTTCGGGCGCGCAGGTGGAACGCACCGTGCCCACTGGTTTCGCCCTGGGTCAGACCATCGATCTGGGCCTGAATTCGGCCGATTTCCTGACCGCCCGCCGCGTGGCCGATGCCATCAACGCCAAACTCGGCGCGGGCACGGCCAGCGCCCTCGATGGCCGTGTGGTGCGCCTGAACGCCCCGGTCGATCCCAACGCCCGCGTGGGCTTTCTGGCCGACTATCGAAGAGATCCAGATGGAAGCCACCGTGCCTGCTGCGCGCGTGATCGTGAACACCCGCACCGGCTCCATCGTCATGAACCAGGCGGTCACGCTCGGTCCCTGCGCCGTGGCCCATGGCAACCTGTCGGTGAGCATCAGCTCCACGCCCGTGGTGAGCCAGCCCAACCCCTTGTCCGGCGGTCAGACGGTGGTGGCGGAAAAGGCCGACGTCAAGATCACGCAGGAGCCCGGCAAGGTGATCCAGATGGACGCCTCGCCCCAGCTGTCGGACCTGGTGCGCATGCTCAACGGTCTGGGCGCCACGCCACAGGATCTGCTGGCCATTCTTCAGGCGATCAAGGCCGCGGGTGCCTTGAATGCCGAGCTGGAGGTTATCTAGATGGAACACCCCCGCCCGCTTCGCGTCACCCCCTCAAGGGGGCAATGCCAGCAGCCCGGCAAAGCCGGTTCTGCGGCATTCTCGGCGCTGACATCGCACGCCTGATGTTGAGCTGCAAATCGCTCGCCCCGAAGGCAATCGGTCTGGGCGGCGGCCATCTCACGGGCGTGCTCCGTGTTGAGGCGGTCAGCCATCGCCGTGCTGCGAAGTTGGTCGGGAGGGCTGGGTCGTGAACGCGGTGTCTTTGGGCGCTCAGCAGTCGCTGTCGGCCGACCCTTCTTCGCTCAACGCGCTGAAGTTCCAGGCGGGCAAGTCGGGGGGTGATGGCAAGGCGGCGCTCAAGCAGGCGGCCAAGGAATTTGAAGCCCTGTTCATGCGCGAGATCATCAAGAGCATGCGCGAGGCCACGATGAAGTCGGGCATGCTCGACGGCGAAGGCACCAACCTGGGCAGCGACTTGCTCGACCAGCAATACGCCATGCAGCTGACCGGTCTGCCGGGTGGCCTGTCCGAGGCCATCGAGCGCCAGCTCAGCCAGCAGATCACGGGCAACCCATCGAGCAGCGGCAACGAACGGAGCACCGTGCAGACGTTCAAGTCGGGCGCGGTCAGCGCGCCAGCCGGTTGACGCGCGCAGCACGGTGTCGCGCGCCTCGGGTGGCTCGCGCCAGGCCGGTTTTGTGAACCAGCACAGCCAGGCCGCCGACTGCCGTGGCACGCGAGTCAGGCATTCCAGCCAGCTTCATGATTGGCCAGGCAGGCCACGAAACCGGCTGGGGCAAGAGCGAGATCCGCCACGCCGATGGCTCGCCTTCCTACAACCTGTTTGGCATCAAGGCCACTGGCGGCTGGAAGGGCGATGTGGCCGAAATCACCACCACCGAATACAGCAACGGCCAGCCCCGCAAAACCGTGGCGAAGTTCCGCGCCTACAACTCTTACGAAGAGGCTTTCCGCGACTACGCCCGCCTGATCGGCAACAGCCCGCGCTACGACAAGGTCATGGACAACCTCGATTCGGTGCACGGCTTTGCCAGCGGTCTGCAAAAGGCGGGGTACGCCACCGATCCACAGTACGCCGCCAAGCTCAGCCGCGCGATCAACACCACCCTCAGCCTTCAGCAGAGCCCATCATGATGCATTCCTGCCTTGATTCGATCGCTCTCAACGGTTGAGATCCGCACCGTGGCCGGGCGCCCGGTCGCAAAACCACTGCAAGCGCCTGTGCGGCAAAGCGCCGGACCGCTGCGCATCGGCGCCATGGCGTCCGGGTGCTGACATGTCTGCGGCCCTGAACATCGGCGCGCGAGCGCTCAACACCAACCTGACAGCGCTGCAGGTCATTGGCCACAACATCGCCAATGCCAACACGGCGGGCTACTCGCGCCAGACCGTGCAAACCCAGTCCGCTGGCTACCAGAAGCTGGGGGGCAGTATTTCGGCAAGGGCGTTGAACTGGCCGACGTGACCCGTGCCCACAGTGAGTACCTGACCCGTGAAGCCCGGCTCGCGAGCTCCTCAGCCTCGGCCGCCGATGCCGAGCGCTATGCGCGTTTGCAACAGCTGGAGTCGCTCTTTCCCACCGGTACCAATGGGCTGGGCGCGGCGGTCAACAGCATGCTCAACGTGTGGAACGATGTGGCGTCCTCGCCGTCCGACCTCTCGGCCCGCGTGGTGGCGCTGGCGCGCGCCGACGACCTGGCCGGCCGCATGCGCAGCACCGTCGCGCAGCTCGACGTGTTGGCCAGCAGCGCCAACCAGGAAGCCAGCGGCAGGTCACCACCATCAACCGCCTGGCCACCGATGTGGCCAAGATCAACCAGAAGATCATTGAAGCGCAAGGCGACAACGGTGCGCCCAACGACCTGCTCGACCAGCGCGATCAGTTGCTGAGCGAGCTGGGCAAGCTCGTGAAGGTGACCACGGTCAGCGCCGACGACGGCAGCACCAGCGTGTTTGTCGGTGGCAGCCAGCCGCTGGTGTCTGGGCAGCACGGCCAACAAGCTGGATGCTGGTGAACAACCCCGACAACCCGCAGCCAGAAACAGGTCAATTTGTACAGGGTGGCGTGAGCCAGGCCCTGCCCGACGCCAATCTCGGTGGTTCGCTGGGCGGGCTGTTGACTTTCGTGAACCACGGACCTGCCGCGACATGCAAAACCTGCTGGGCCGCATGGCGCTGGCCTTGGAAACCGAGATGAACACCCAGCACCGCTTGGGCGTGGATTTGCAGGGCAACGTCGGCGGAGATTTTTTCGTGCCCAGCGCGAACGCCGCTGGGCGTGCCGGGCTGCGGCCAATACCGGCAACGCCCAGATTCACACCGAGGTGAGCGACCCCACGGCGCTGAAGGCGTCGGATTACCAACTGGTTGCTTTCGACGGTGCCGGGGTGAATGTGACCCGCCTGTCCGATGGCGTGACCACGGCCTTTGCCTCGCTTGCCTGCCGAGCTCGACGGCTTGAGCTTTGAGCTCGATTCGGGCGCGGCGCGCTGCCGGTGACAGCTATTTTGTGCGCCCCTTTGCCACCGCGGCGCGCGACATGCAGCTGGCCATCGGATCTCCCAGCCAGCTGGCGGTGGCCAGCCCGGTGATGGTCACGCCAGGCAGCACCAACGCCGAAGGCCTGAGCATCGAGAGCCTTTACGCCTTCGAGCCGTCGGCCAACCTGAACGATCCGGTGTCGATCAGCTTTCTGGCCGACGGTACCTTCACCATCAGCGGCCTGGGCCCGGGCAACCCGCCGCCCGACAACGTCGGGCCGCCTGCGAGCTACAACTACACCCCCGGCAAGCCGCTGCAATTCAACGGCTGGAGCCTGACGCTGCGCGGTTCTCCCACTGCCGGCGACAGCTTCGATGATCACGCCGGCGCCCGCAGGCTACCAACCCGCAAAACGGGGGCAACGCCAAGGCGGTCCTGGCGCTGCGCGACCTGGCCACCTTTGACGGCGTGTCGCTGAGCGAAGGCTACGGCGTCTTGCTGTCTCACCTGGGCACAGAGGTGCAAAGCGCGCAGTTTGCGGCCCGCTACACCGACGCAACTGGCCAGCAGCACCGAAAGCGCCCGCGCTCGGCCTCTCGGGCGTCAACCTCGATGAAGAGGCGGCCCGGTTGCTGCAGTTCCAGCAGGCCTATCAGGCTTCGGCCAAATTCCTGCAAATTGCTCAGGGCACTTTCGACACCCTGCTGCAAACCGTTGGTCGCTGAGCACGCTTCGCCCCCTATTGAAAGTCCGATCATGAGAGTTGCCACCGCCAACAGCTACGACAACACCATCGCCCAGCTCACCAAGCGGCAGGCCGAGCTTTCGGCCCTGCAAGGGCAGATTTCCACCGGCAAGCGGGTGCAGAAGGCCAGCGATGACCCGGTGGCGGCGGTGCTGTCCGAGGCTGCGCAAAACCGCCTCACGCGGGTGCAGGCCGATCAACGCGCCCTGGAGACCTCCAAGACCAGCATCATCCAGGGCGAGAGCGCATTGGGCCAGGCCGGCGAGATTCTGCAAGACGTGCGCGATTTGCTGATCAGCGCGGGCAACGGTTCTTATGGGCCACAGCGAATACAAAGACATCGCGTTGCAGATTGAAGGCATGCGCGATCAACTGCTGGCGGTGGCCAACCAGAAAGACAGCTCGGGACGCACCCTGTTTGGTGGCTTGGGCGGCGCCGAGACGCCCTTTGTCGACAGCTTTGGTCGCCGGCGGCAATGGCGTGCACCTTTCAGGGCTTGCGCGGGCCAGGAGGCCACCGGCGACAACAGCTTGCCGCAGTCGTTTGACGGCAACGCGGTCTTCATGCGCGTACCCCAGGGCAATGGCAGCTTTGTCCTGAGCCGGTCGGCCAGCAATACCGGCTCCGTGCGCACCGACACGGGCCAGGTGCCAACCCTTCGGCCCTGACCGGACAGAACTACAGCATCAGCTTTGCCGACAACGCGGGCACCATGGAATACAGCGTGACCAACACCACCACCGGCCTGCCCGTGGCAGGGCAAACCGGCATGCCTTACACACCCGGCACGGCGATCGCGTTCGACGGTTTGTCGTTCGAGGTCAACGGAAATCCGCAAACCGGCGACAGCATCACGCTCGACGCCTCCGCCCCGCCCACCGACATTTTCAAGGTGTTGCAAAACGTCGTCGACGCCTTGCGCAGCGCCACCACCAACAACTCGCCCGAGCTGATGCAGACGCTGGGCCGCACCACGGCCGAGCTCGATTCGGGTCACGATCGCATCTTGCAGGCGCGCAGCATGGCGGGCGCCTGGCTTGCCGCGCCGACAGCATCGACAGCCCTGCTCACCGACCGCGCCGTGGCCCACCAGACAGAGCAATGCAATCTGGAGGACCTCGACATGGTGCAAGGCATTTCCGATTTCCAGAACCAGCAAACCGGACTGCAAGCGGCGCTGCAGTCGTATGCCCAGGTGCAGCGCCTCTCGCTGTTTCAGTACATCGGCTGATTCGATCGCCATGAGCGACACCATTCTTGACAGCGTGGCGCTGGCGTACCAGCCCATCTGGAACAGCGAGCGCCGCCTGGCCGCTGTGCGCGTGGGCGTGCTGGCGGTGCAGCCCGATGCGGTCGATGGCGCCCATCTGCTCGCAAGCCCTGGGCGAAGACTGGCCTGTGGCGGCCCCTTTGCTGAGCCTCTCATTCAGCTCGGCCCAGCTGCGCGATGAGGCCCTGAGCAGCGCGCCGGTGCCCAACACCTGGATCGAGGTGCCGGCCCAGGCTTTCAGCGCACCCTGCGGGACTGGAGCGGTTGACGCTGGCTGTGCGCCGTGGCCACCACCTGTTGCGCCATGCGCCGCTGGCGAGCGTTCGCAACGAACAGATCGCGCCGCTGGGTGTGCGCAGCCTGCTGCGCCTGAGCGCAGAAGAAGCGCTGGAGGCCATGCGCACGCCAGGCGCCCGACAGCCCTTTGCTGCCCGATCAGTTTTATGAAGGCATTGCCAGCCGGGCCCTGGCCGCCCATTGTCTGGACGATGCCGGTGCGCTGGGTCTGGCCGGCTGGCCAGACGAAGACACGTTGTACCGCGACGCGATCGCGAGATGCTGGGCGCCAAAAGCGTCATAGAAGATTGCCGCCACGCGATCGAAAGCGATTGCTCGCATCGACCAGCTGGAGCGCTTTTTGCGGCAAGACCCGGTGCTGGTGTACCGCCTGCTCACGCTGGTCAACTCGGCCGTCACCGGGACAGCGCGTGAAATCGAAACCCTGCGCCACGCCATCATGATGCTGGGCTTTGGCGCCCTCAACCAATGGCTGGGCCAGCAGCTGGCCAGCAGCGACACCGATGCCGACCTGCACCCGGTGCGGTTCGCCCAGGTCATGCGCGCGCGCATGGCGCAGCACCTGCTCGACGCAGGTTCGGAAGAAGAATTGCGCGCCGAGGTCTACCTCACCGCGCTGTTTGCACAGCTCGACCGGCTCATGCGACAGCCCCTCGGGCCCCTGCTGCACAAGCTGCCGCTGTCGGGCCGCTTGCTCGACGCGCTGTTGCGCGCAGAAGGCCCCTACGTGCCGCTGCTTGAAGTGGCCCGAGCGCAAGGCGACTTCGAGCGCCTGCACATGCTGCCCGCTGTGTGCCATGCCCACGACATCACGCTGGAACATGCCAACCGTTCCCTGCTGCGCATGCTCGCCAGCAGCCGCGACCAGTCCCACCCGCCGCGCGACCACCCCTGGGCCATGGACCGCGACTGAGGGCTGAAGGGTTTCGACGGCCTCGGCCGGCGCGCGCTACCATCGCGCCACCATGTCCGAAGCCCATTCCCCCATTCCCATGCCGCCCCGCTCGGCCGCGCCCCACCACACCAGCGCCCTCGTGCTGTTCTCCGGCGGGCAAGACTCCACCACCTGCCTGGCCCAGGCGCTGGCGCGCTACCCGCGGGTGGAAACCCTGGGCTTTGACTACGGCCAGCGCCACAGCGTGGAAATGACCGCGCGGCTGCAACGTGCTGCGCGAAATGCGCGAGCAGTTTCCCGCACTGGTCGCCGCGGCTGGGCGAAGACCATGTGCTGGATCTCGCCGTGCTCGGCAAGGTCAGCGAAACCTCGCTCACCCGCGACACGGCGTTCGAGATGGAAGCCAGCGGCCTGCCCAACACCTTTGTGCCCGGCCGCAACCTGCTGTTCCTGACGCTGGCCGCCGCCCTGGCCTACCGGCGCGGCATCCAGGTCATCGTCACCGGCGTCTGCGAAACCGACTTTTCCGGCTACCCCGATTGCCGCGACGACACCATGAAAGCCATGCAAGTGGCGCTGTCGCTGGGCATGGACCACCGCTTCCTGATCGACACGCCGCTGATGTGGATCGACAAGGCCGCCACCTGGCGCCTGGCGCACGACGTGGGCGCCGCCTCAGGCGTGACCGATGGCGGCAAGCGCTGGTGGACCTGATCGTGGAACACACCCACACCTGCTACCTGGGTGACCGCGAGCACCGGCACGCCTGGGGCTATGGCTGCGGGGTGTGCCCGGCCTGTGAGCTGCGGGCGCGGGGGTGGGCGGGGTTTGTCGGGAAGTGAGGCGGCCCGGGAGCGGTGCAAGCTGTACCCAACTCAGTGGGCCTTGGTCATCGTAACCGCCTTGGTCTGAAACTCTGGCTTCGCGAATCTGGTCGAGCGGAAAGACCTGCGACACCAGCGGCTGGATGTCGCCCGCTTCGATGTGGCGCACCAGGTTGGCGAACACGCTGTCGCCCAGCACCGTGCAGCCGAACAGGCTCAGGTCTTTGAGGTAGAGCGTGCGCACATCGAGCTCGACCATGGGGCCGGCGATGGCGCCGGCGGTGGCGTAGCGGCCAAAGGGCTTGAGCACCTCCAGCAGGCTGGGCCATTGGGGCCCGGCCGCCAGGTCGATCACCACGGTGACGCTGTTTTTGCCCAGCGCCTGGACCAGGTCGGCGTGACGGTCCAGTGTCTGGCTGGCACCCAGGGCCAGCAGCGCTTCGGCCTTGGAGGGCGAGGTGATCGCGATCACCTGTGCGCCCCGGGCTTTCGCCAGCTGGATCGCTGCCGAGCCCACGCCACCTGAGGCGCCCGTGACCAGCACCACATCGCTGGCGCCCACGTTGGCTCGGGTGAGCATGTTTTCTGCGGTGGAGTAAGAGCAGGGGAACGAGGCCAGCTCCACGTCGCTCAGCGGGCTGTTGATGGCATGGGCGTGGCGCGCGGCCACCACCGTGTATCCGCAAAACCGCCGCTCGGAACCGGAGTCCCAGGGCTGCTCCAAGCTTTGCCGCCCGCTTCCTGAAGGCAGGGCTCGATCAGCACCCGTTTGTGCAGCAGCGCAGGGTCAACGTCTGCGCCCACGGCCACCACCTCGCCACACGCCTCCGCGCGCCTGGATGCGCGGAAACTTCAGGCCTTCGCCATTCCAGCCCGCGTTGCTGCTGTCGCCCTCCGATTTGGCTACCAGCCGATGCGGGTGTTGAGATCGGTGTTGTTCACGCCAGCGGCGCCCACCAGGATGAGCACATCGCGCGGGCCCGGCTTTGGGACAGGAATGTCATCGCGGATCGCGAGCTTGTCCAGGCCACCGTGACCGGTGAGCTGAACGCCTTTCATGTGGGTGGGGATGGGCTTCGTGTTGGGCAAAACGGGGTGTTCGGATGGTTGGTCGTGCGTTGTGGCGAAGAGGGATCGAGCGGCTGGGCGCGTGGTTCACCCGTTGGCTCAGCGCCTCCGCGCTTTCTTTGCGCTCGCTGTAGCGGTCCACCAGATACGGCGCCACATCCCGCGTGAGCAGGGTGAATTTCACCAGCTCTTCCATCACGTCCACCACGCGGTCGTGGTAGGCCGAGGGCTTCATGCGGCCGTCTTCTTCGAACTCCAGAAAGGCTTTGGCCACCGAGCTCTGGTTGGGGATGGTGAGCATGCGCATCCAGCGGCCGAGGATGCGCATCTGGTTCACGCGCGTTGAACGATTGCGAGCCGCCGCTCACCTCCATCACCGCCAGGGTTTTGCCCTGGGTGGGGCGCACGGCGCCCACGCTGAGCGGGATCCAGTCGATCTGGCTTTTCAAGATGCCGGTCATGGCGCCGTGGCGCTCGGGCGAGGTCCACACCATGCCTTCGCTCCAGGCGGCGAGCTCGCGCAGCTCGGCCACTTTGGGGTGGGTGTCGGGCGCGCTGTCGGGCTGGGGCAGGCCGGCGGGGTCGAAGATGCGCGTCTCGGCGCCCATGGCCTGCAGCAGGCGGGCGGCTTCCAGCGTGAGCAGCTTGCTGTAGGAGCGCTCGCGCAGCGAGCCGTACAGCAGGAGGATGCGCGGTGCGTGGGTCGAGGGCGCTGCAGGGCGCAGCCGCTCGGGCGCGGGCACCTGGAAGCTGGCGCGCGTCCACCGGCGAGTTCAGCAGCATGGGATCAAGCATTCGGCTGCCTTCCCGGGCACGACCACTTCGCCGTCTTCTTTGGTGAACCCGCCTTGTTGTGCGTTGGGCAGGATGTCCAGCACGGTCTCCGAAGGGCGGCAGAGCCTGGCGCCTTTGGGCGTGACCACCACCGGGCGGTTCATCAGGATGGGGTGGGCTGGCCATCTGCTCGATGAGTTGCGCGTCGGTCCAGTGCGCCTCGCCCAGGCCGAGTTCGTCGTAAGGCGTGCCTTTCTGGCGCAGCAGATCGCGCACGGGTATGCCCAGCTGTTTCACCAGCGCCGTGCAGTTGCTGCTGCGTTGAGCGGTGTCTTCAAATACTCCACCACGTGCGGCTCGGCGCCGCTGTTGCGGATCATGGCGAGCACGTTGCGCGAGGTGCCGCATTTGGGGTTGTGGTAAATCGTGATGTCGGCTTGGGAGGAGGGCGTTTCGGGCATCGTGGGGTGTCCTTGGCGTGGGGTTGGCGTGAGGCTTGGAGGGCTTCAAAACGATTGAAACACCGGCCGGCTCACCGAAATAGGTTGAGACGAGGATACTATGATTCAATAATCGTTGTATTATTCATCTATGAAAGAAATGGATGTTGTTCGTTCGTTGGCCGCTTTGGCCCAAGCGGTGCGCCTGCGGGTGTTCCGCGCCCTGGTGGTGGCCGGCGCTGGCGGGTTGACGCCCAGCGCGCTGGCCGAGCAACTGGCGGTGGCGCCCAACGCCTTGTCGTTCCATTTGAAGGAGCTCACGCATGCGGGTTTGATCAGCCAGGAGCGCCAGGGGCGCAACCTGATCTACCGCGCCTCGTTCGCGACCATGAACGAACTGCTGGGCTACCTCACCGACAACTGTTGCCAAGGGGCCGCGTGTTTGTCGCCCGATGCGCTGGCCTGCGATTGTTGAGCAGAGCTGAGCGAAGGGCCATGTTGTGCGGCGGTTCAAGCCCCGTGGCGTCGCCCTTTCGTGGATTTTGCCTCTCGCCTGATCATCCCTTTGCGGCCGCGCCGCCACCCCATCAACTTTCCGGGAACGCCTTTCCACCATGACCGCCACTGCCCCCCTCAACGTTCTCTTTCTCTGTACCCACAATTCCGCGCGCAGCATCCTGGCCGAGGCGCTCCTGAACGCCATGGCCGGTGACCGGTTCAAGGCCTATTCGGCCGGCAGCAGCCCCCGCGACCAGCAGCAACCCCACCCCTTGGGCCTGGAGGTGCTCCAGGCCGCAGGCATCGATACCGAGGGATTGCGCAGCAAGAGCTGGGATGCGTTCGCTGCGCCCGGCGCGCCGCAGATGGACCTGATCATCACGGTCTGCGACAACGCCGCAGGTGAGGTTTGCCCGGTATGGCCCGGGCACCCCGCGACGGCCCATTGGGGTTTCGCCGACCCGTCGCAAGGCGATGGCGCCGATGAGGAAAAACGGAAGGCGTTCCGCAATACTTTGCACTTGATCAAGCGCCGCCTGGAGCTGCTGATCAACCTGCCAGCCGACAAGCTGGGCAAAGAGCTGCTGCAGGCGTCAGCGCGCGATCTGGCGTTGCATTGAGCAGCGATTGAGCGATCTTTTGAAGTGCGTTTTCAATTCTCTACCGGGTGGTTTGTATGGGCTTGTTTGAGCGGTATTTGACGGTGTGGGTGGGTTTGGGCATTGCTGCCGGCGTGGCACTCGGGCTGGTGATGCCCGGTGTGTTTCAAGCCGTGGCGGCGCTGGAAGTGGCGCAGGTGAACCTGGTCGTGGCGGTGTTCATCTGGGTGATGATCTACCCGATGATGATCCAGATCGACTGGCATGCGGTGAAAAACGTGGGCCAGAAACCGCAGGGCCTGCTGCTCACGCTGGTGATCAACTGGCTGATCAAACCCTTCACCATGGCGGCGCTCGGCATCCTGTTCTTTCAGCATGTGTTCGCACGCCTGGGTCGACCCGCAAACGGCCAGCGAATACATCGCCGGCATGATCTTGCTCGGCGTGGCGCCGTGCACGGCCATGGTCTTCGTGTGGAGCCAGTTGGTGAAGGGCGATGCGAACTACACCCTGGTGCAGGTCTCGGTGAACGACCTCATCATGGTGGTTGCCTTTGCGCCGATTGCGGCGTTTCTGCTGGGCGTCACCGATGTCACCGTGCCCTGGCAAACGCTGCTGCTCTCCACCGTGCTGTATGTGGTGCTGCCACTGCTGGCAGGCATGGCCACGCGCCAGGTGCTTGATCAAGCAATCGCCCGCCGCGCTCGGCCACTTTGTGGCGCGCCTCAAGCCGTGGTCGGTGGTGGGCTTGATCGCCACGGTGGTGTTGCTGTTTGGGTTTCAAGCCCAAACCATCGTTGATCAGCCGTTCGTGATCGCGCTGATTGCCGTCCCCTTGATCCTTCAGACCTACGGCATTTTCTTTTTGGGCTGGTGGGGCGCCAAGCTGCTCAAGCTGCCACACGAGATCGCTGGCCCCGCCTGCCTGATCGGCACCTCCAACTTCTTCGAGCTCGCGGTCGCCGTGGCCATTTCGCTGTTTGGCCTGAATTCCGGCGCGGCATTGGCCACCGTGGTGGGCGTGTTGGTGGAGGTGCCGGTGATGCTCTCGCTGGTGGCCATCGTCAACGCCTGGCGCCCCGACGCCCGTTGAGTGAGGGGCGGCGCTGGCGATGGCCACGCCCGCAAGGCGAAAGGCGCCAACCTCTACACTTGGGCCCATGAATTCGCCCGCCCCATCCCAGACTCCGCGCCAGATCGTCCCCATCGAGCTCGACGACCGCAGCTACAACATCCACATCGGCAGCGGCCTGCTGACCGCACCGGCCAGTTTTGACGGCCTGCCCAAAGCGACCACGGCGCTGGTGGTGAGCAACACGGTGGTCGCGCCCCTGTACCTGGAAACGCTATTGGGCATGCTGCGCCAGCGCCACGCCACGGTGCACACGGTGGTCCTGGCCGATGGCGAAGCCACCAAAACCTGGGACTCGCTGAACCAGATTTTTGAAGGCCTGTTGTCCAAAGCCTGCGACCGCAAAACCGTGCTCTACGCGCTGGGTGGCGGCGTGGTGGGCGACATGACCGGTTTTGCCGCGGCTAGCTACATGCGTGGCGTGCCGTTTGTGCAGATTCCGACCACATTGCTGGCCCAGGTGGATTCGTCGGTGGGCGGCAAAACGGGCATCAACCACCCGCTGGGCAAAAACATGATCGGCGCGTTTTACCAGCCGCTGCGCGTGATTTGCGATCTCGACACGCTGAAGACCTTGCCTCCGCGTGAGCTGAGCGCGGGGCTTGGCCGAAGTCATCAAGTACGGGCCGATCGTAGACATGGCGTTTCTCGACTGGATCGAAGCCAACCTCGATGCGTTGATGGCCTGCGACCCGGAGGCCATGGCCTTCGCCGTGAAACGCTGCTGCGAAATCAAGGCCGATGTGGTCAGCCAGGACGAGCGCGAAGGCGGCCTGCGCGCCATTCTGAATTTTGGCCATACCTTTGGCCACGCCATCGAGGCCGGCATGGGCTACGGCGCCTGGCTGCACGGCGAGGGCGTGGGCTGCGGCATGGTGATGGCGGCGATGTTGTCCCAAAAAATGGGGCTGGTGGATCAGGCCTTTGTGGACCGCTTGACCGCGCATCGTCAAGCGCGCTGGCCTGCCCACGGTGGCGCCCGTGCTCGACGCGCAAGACAACGTGGGCCGCTACATGGAGCTGATGCGCGTGGACAAAAAGGCCGATGCCGGGCAGATCCAGTTCATCCTGGTCGACGGCAAAGGCAAGGCCACTGTGGGCCCGGCGCCCGATGCGATGGTGGCCGAGGTGATCAACGCCTGCTGTGCTGCCTGAGTCATGCTCGCTCCCTATGCCTGCCACGCAGACCAGAGCCGTGGCCGGCGATTCCCCGAAGCCGATGCGCCCACGCGCTCGGTCTACCAGCGCGACCGCGACCGCATCGTGCACAGCTCGGCCTTTCGCCGCCTGGTCTACAAAACCCAGGTCTTCCTGAACCACGAAGGCGACCTGTTCCGCACCCGGCTCACCCATTCGCTGGAAGTCGCCCAACTCGCGCCGCAGCATCGCGCGCACGCTGCGGCTCAACGAAGACCTGGTGGAAGCCATTGCGCTGGCCCACGACCTGGGCCACACGCCCTTTGGCCATGCCGGGCAAGACGCGCTCAACGGCTGCCTGAAAGCGCTGGGGCCGCAGGGCGACGACCCGGCCACGGCCGTGGTCGTGGGCTTTGAGCACAACCTGCAAAGCCTGCGCGTGGTGGACCGGCTGGAAGAGCGCTACCCCAGCTTTGACGGCCTCAACCTCACCTTTGAAACCCGCGAAGGCATCTTGAAACACTGCTCGCGCGCCGATGCCGAGCGCCTCGCCCTGGTGGACGCCACCGGCGTGGCGCAGCGTTTTCTGGAGGGCGGCTCGCCCTCGCTGGAGGCGCAGCTGTGCAACCTGGCCGACGAAATCGCCTACAACGCCCACGACATCGACGACGGCGTGCGCTCCGGCTTGCTGACGCATGGAGCAGATGGCCGAGGTGCCCTTGTTCGAGCGCTTCCGCCAGCAGGCCCTGAAGGCGCACCCGCAAGCTCGCCGGGCGCCGCCTGTTGTTTGAATCGATTCGCCTGATGCTGAGCCAGCAGGTCTACGACGTGATCGACACCACCCGCGAGCGCATCGCCGCCTCAGGCGTGCAGACGGTGGACGATGTGCGGGCGCACAAGCCGCTGGTGGCGTTTTCCGACGCCATGCGCGCCGAATCCACCGAACTCAAGCGCTTCCTGTTTCGCAACCTGTACCGCCACCCGCAAGTCATGGAAACCACCGACCGCGCGGCCGTGGTGGTGAAAGACCTGTTTGCCTTTCTGATGGCGCACCCCGAAGAAATCGGCGAAGAGCGCGCGTCCACTTCCAGCCTGCCCCGCGTGGTGGCCGACTACATCGCCGGCATGACCGACCGCTTCGCCATCCGCGAACACGAGCGCCTTTGCGGCACCGTGTTGTTCCCATGAGGAGGACCTTGCCTTTTGAAGACAACGCCAGCGCGTTATCGAAGCGCGTGGCCTGGGTGGTGTTGGCCGTCGGGGTGAGTTCGGCGCTGCACATCGGCAAGCTGCCGGTGGCGATTCCCGTGTTGCGCGAAGCGCTGGGCGTGAGCTCTGGTTCAGGCGGGTTTTCTGCTGTCCATGGTGCAGCTCGCCGGCATGGCGCTGGGCCTGCTGGTGGGCCTGGGCGCCGACCGCTTCGGGCCGCGCCGCGTGATGCAGATCGGCTTGCTGGTCTTGGCCGCGGCCAGCGCGCTGGGCGCCACGGCACAGGCAGGTGCAATGGTTGCTGGCCTCCCGCGCGCTCGAGGGCGTGGGCTTTTTGCTTTCCGTCTTGCCCGCGCCCGCCTTGCTGCGCCAGCGCGTGGCGCATCCGCCCACGCTGTCCAAAGCGCTGGGCTGGTGGGGCGCCTACATGCCGTTCGGCACCGCCATCGCCTTGCTGGCGCGGCGCGGCGCTGATCGGCGTGGTCGGCTGGCGCGGCGCCTGGCAGGTGCTGGCGGGCGTGTCGGTTGCTGGCCTGGGCCGTGTTGACCTGGGCGGTGCCCCCGCCCCGCGTCAGCCACGCCCATGCCATGCCCGCGCCGCTCGGCCCGCGCCTGCGGCGAACGCTCGCAGCGCCCGGCCCCTGGCTGGTGGCGCTGGGCTTCTTCCTGTATTCGGGCCAATGGCTGGCCGTCGTCGGCTTCCTGCCCACGGTGTACCAGCAAGCCGGCTACATCGGCGGCGTGGTGGCGGTGCTCACCGCGCTGGCCGCCGCCGTCAACATCATCGGCAACGTCATGGCCGGCCGCCTGCTGGCCAAAGGCGTGGGGCCGGGGCGCCTGATGAGCGTGGCCTACGGCGTCATGGGCATGGGCGCCGTGCTCGCGTTCGCCGGCGATGTGCCGCCGCTGGTGGCCTATCTGGCGGTGTCTGCTGTTCTCGGCCGTGGGCGGTCTGATTCCCGGCACCCTGTTTGGCGTCTCGGTGCGCCTCGCGCCCGACGACGACACCGTTTCCACCACGGTGGGCTGGATGCAGCAACTCTCGGCCCTGGGCCAGTTCATTGGCCCGCCCGCGGTGGCCTGGTTGGCTTCGACCGTGGGCAACTGGCACTGGACGGGGATTGCGACCGGGGCTTGTTCGTTGCTGGGGTTGTGGGTGGCGGCTCGGGTGCAGGGGGCTTGGGTTGGGGTTCACGCAGTAGCTGGCAATTTCGCACCCAAGTGGCTTTTTTCGAAAACAATGAAAAGCTACCGGCATTGCTTCCAACACATGCTGCTGGCCCTGCTTTTTGGCATTCCCGTGGGTTGCCTGACCGGAGGCCCTTTTGTTTCTTGTCACCTTCTCGATTGATTGGCGGCAATGAGGGGAGGAGCCTGGTCGAACAGTTGCAGGTTTTGACCATGGCCTCTCTCGTTGCCGTCCTTGTCTGCCGTCCCTTTGGATTGTTTTTTGGCGCACCCATTGGCGCATTTCTTTTTCGGAAAGGCTGGGCAAATTCGCTTGGACCGCTGCAGCTGCAGGTCTGTGCCCCGCTTTGCTGGCACTGGTTGTTTATTGCAGATCAAGAGGGAGGGGTGCTCCAGTGCCATGGTCCCATGCTGTTCTTTGGGCTCGCTGTTGCGCTGTTTAGCTGATTGGTTTGCCAGGAGAAGAATCGACTGGTGGGCGTCAACCTTTGATCTGAGATGCTCCGCCGAAACGGCGGGTGCTCACGCGTTCTCGTTCACATTTCAACTCAACCCTTTCCTTGCACGTGCGCGATGGTTTTGGCCCGAATAGCTGGCATTCGCATGTACATCCCCGAAGGCAGTCGCATGAACCTACAAATGATCCAAGCCGCCGCAGCCCGCCTGCAAGGCCACGCCCGCCACACGCCGCTGCTGGCCGCGCCCTGCTGGACCGCATCGCCGGGCGGCGGATTTTGGTCAAGGCGGAATGTTTGCAGTGGACCGGCAGCTTCAAGTTTCGCGGCGGCTGGGCGGCAGTCTCTGCGTTGCCTGCGGATACCAAAGGCGTGATCGCGTATTCCTCGGGCAACCACGCGCAGGGGGTGGCGCTGGCCGCGAGCCGCCATGGTTTGCCCTGCGTGATCGTCATGCCTTCGGACGCGCCCAAGGTGAAGATCGCCAACACCCGCGCCTATGGGGCCGAGGTGGTGCTGTACGACCGCGCGGAGCGAAGACCGCGATGCGATCGGGGCAACCATCGCGCAGGAACGTGGTCTGGCGCTGATCAAACCTTTTGACAACGCCGAGGTGATCGCGGGGCAGGGCAGCATCGGGCTGGAGATCGCGCAAGACTTTCGAGGGCGAGGCGCTGGTGCTGACCTGCTGCGGGGGCGGCGGCATGACCGCCGGCGTTGCCCTGGCCCTGGAAGGCCGGATGCAGGTGCGCCCCTGCGAGCCGGAAGGTTTTGACGACACCGCCCGCAGCCTGATCTCGGGCCAGCGCGAGCGCAATGCGGCGCTCTCGGGCTCGATTTGCGATGCGATCGTGACGCCCTCGCCGGGGGAGTTGACCTTTCCGATCCTGCAGCGCCTGTGTGGCCCGGGCCTGGTGGTCACCGACGAAGAGGTGCAGCGCGCCATGGCGCTGGCCTTTGAGCACCTGCGCATCGTGATCGAGCCCGGCGGCGCTGTGGCGCTGGCGGCGGCGCTGTTCCGCCCTGAGCTGCCCGATACGGTGATCGCGGTGGCTTCGGGTGGCAATGTGGATGCGGCGTTTTTCGCGCAGGTTTTGGCGCGGTACGGGGCTTGAGTGCGGGTCGCTTCAGGCACCGCTGAACCCTTGCCCCTCGTGCATACTGCCGCCTTGTCCCAAGGAGCGCCCCACCCATGTTGACCACCCATAGCCTGGTGCTGCTGGCGCTGATCTTTTTCGCCGGTGGTCTGGTCAAAGGCACCGTGGGTTTTGGCCTGCCCACCATCGGCATCGGCCTGGGCGCGTTGGTGGTGGACATTCCCACGGCCATGCTGTTGATCTCGGTGCCGACCATCGCCACCAACGTCTGGCAGATGTGGGTCAATGGCGACCTGCGCACCGTCGTTCGCCGGCTCTGGGTGTTCATGCTGGCGGCGGTGTGGCTGATTCCGCTGGGGGTGGCGGCGATTGTGTACGTGCCTGCCATGCCTTACGGGCGGCTGCTGGGTCTCACCATCTTGCTCTACAGCCTGTGGACGCTGTGGGGCAAAGACCGCGTCTTGCCCTGGGCGCAGAAGCCTGGCGTGGCCTTCGTGGCCGGTTCGGTGAACGCCGTGCTCACGGGCATGACGGGGTGTTTTTCGGTGCCGGGCGTGATGTATCTGCGCGCGGTGGGTTTGTCCAAATCCGACCTGATCGGCGCCATGGGCATGCTGTACCTGCTGTCGGCCCTGGGCATGTTGGGCTCGCTCTGGTTGATGGGCAAGGCCACCACGGCGCTGAGCCAGGCGTCGCTGGCGGCGTGCGTGCCCGTGGCGGCGGGGCTGGTGCTGGGCACGCTGATTCAGAAGCGCTTGTCTGAAGCGCTGTTCAAGCGCCTGTTTTTGGGCGCGTTTGCGGTGCTGGGGCTGGTGCTGATGGTGACGGGTTGATGGCCGAAGGCAGATAATTGGAATCTGACCCCCATTACAACTCCACCATGGCCCGCCTCCCCCGCCTCAGCATCCCCGGTTACCCGCACCACGTGATCCAGCGGGGCAACAACCGCCAGGCCATCTTCCTGAACGATGCCGATCGCGAGCGCATGCTGGATTTGCTGCTGGAGCACTCAGTCAAGAACCAGGTGGCGATCCACGCTTACGTGTTGATGGACAACCATTTCCACCTGCTGGCCACGCCCGAAACAGCCGAGGGCCTGCCGGCCATGATGCAGGCCGTGGGGCGCAGTTATGTGCGCTATTTCAACGACCGGGCAGGGCGCACGGGCACGCTGTGGGAAGGGCGCTACCGCTCGACCCTGATCGAAACCGAGCGCTATTTGCTGGCCTGCATGGCCTACATCGATCTCAACCCGGTGCGCGCCGGAATGGTGCATGCACCGCTGGACTTCGCCTGGTCGAGCCATGCGCACTATGTTGGGCAGCGGCATGGACCCGCTGGTGACGCCGCATCCCTTGGTCTGGGCGCTGGGCAACACGCCGTTTGCGCGAGAAGCGGCTTACGCAGAGCTGGTGCAGGCGGGCGTGACGTTCGGCGGATCAGAAGGCATTGACCGATGCCACCTTGCGCGGCTGGGCGCTGGGCGAGCGAGGACTTTCTGGCCGAGTTGCAGCGGCAGACGCCGCGCCGCCTGCAGCAGGCCCAGCCGGGGCGCCCGGTGTCGGTCAAAGCAGCCAAAGATCCGTCGAGCTCGAGATCGCGATCTGGCGCCGTTCGATGGGCATTCGCGGCAAATTAATCTGTCCCCAATTAATAAGTTTCGACAGGATCGCGGAATTTCATAATTGGGGTCAGACCCCATTTATTCTGCTTGGCACCGATGTTGCAATGCAGTATTCTCCTCACCCGCGAAGACATTTCACGCCCACGAACCGAATTTGAAGGAAGTGCCATGACCACGGCTGCCGAACTGCAACATCTCCAGGAACACGGTCTCTACGACCCCGCCAACGAGCACGACGCCTGTGGCGTGGGCTTTGTGGCCCACATCAAGGGCGAAAAGAGCCACGCCATCGTGTCCCAGGCGCTCAAGATTCTGGAAAACCTGGACCACCGGGGCGCGGTGGGCGCCGACAAGCTGATGGGCGACGGCGCCGGTTTGCTGATCCAGTTGCCCGACGCGCTGTACCGCGAAGAGTTCGCGGCCAAGGGCGTGACGCTGCCGCCAGTCGGCGAATACGGCGTGGGCATGTTGTTCTTGCCCAAGGAACACGCCTCCCGCCTGGCCGTTGAGCAGGAGATGGAGCGGGCCATCGCGGCCGAAGGTCAGGTGCTGCTGGGCTGGCGCGATGTGCCGGTGAACCGCGACATGCCCATGTCGCCCACCGTGCGCAAGAAAGAACCCATCATCCGCCAGGTGTTCATTGGCCGCGGCAACGATGTGATCGTGCAAGACGCGCTGGAGCGCAAGCTGTATGTGATCCGCAAGACCTGCAGCGGCAACATCCAGCGCCTGAAGCTGACCCACAGCAAAGAGTATTACGTGGTCAGCATGAGCAGCCGCACGGTGGTCTACAAAGGCCTGCTGCTGGCCGACCAGGTGGGCACCTACTTCAACGATCTGCAAGACCCACGCTGCGTTTCCGCCCTGGGCCTGGTGCACCAGCGTTTCTCGACCAACACCTTCCCCGAGTGGCCGCTGGCCCACCCCTACCGCTATGTGGCGCACAACGGCGAGATCAACACCGTCAAGGGCAACTTCAACTGGATGAAGGCGCGCGAAGGCGTGATGAGCTCGCCGGTGCTGGGTGACGATCTGAAAAAGCTGTACCCGATCAGCTTCGCCAGCCAGTCCGACACGGCCACGTTCGACAACGTGCTGGAACTCATGACCATGGCCGGCTACCCGCTGGCCCAGGCCGTGATGATGATGATTCCCGAGCCATGGGAAAACCACGCCACCATGGACCCGCGCCGCAAGGCCTTTTACGAGTACCACGCCGCGATGATGGAGCCGTGGGACGGCCCGGCCTCCATCGTGTTCACCGATGGCCGCCAGATCGGCGCCACGCTGGACCGCAACGGCCTGCGCCCTTCGCGCTACTGCGTGACCGACGACGATTTCGTGATCATGGGTTCGGAGTCGGGCGTGTTGCCCGTGCCCGAGCACAAGATCGTGCGCAAGTGGCGCCTGCAGCCCGGCAAGATGTTCCTGATCGATCTGGAGCAGGGCCGCATGATCGACGACGAGGAGCTCAAGGCCAACCTCGCCAACAGCAAGCCTTACAAGCAGTGGATCGAAAACCTGCGCGTCAAGCTCGACGACGTGGAAGGCCCGGCCACGGCAGAGCCGCTGCCCAGCGACGTGTCCCTGCTCGACCGCCAGCAGGCCTTTGGCACCACCCAGGAAGACATGAAGTTCCTGCTGGCGCCCATGGCCGCCGCCGGCGAAGAGGCGCTGGGCTCCATGGGCAACGACAGCCCGCTGGCCGTGTTGTCCGACAAGAACAAGCCGCTCTACAACTACTTCAAGCAGTTGTTCGCGCAGGTGACCAACCCGCCGATCGACCCGATCCGCGAAGCCATCGTGATGTCGCTGGTGTCGTTCATCGGCCCCAAGCCCAACCTGCTCGACATCAACCAGGTCAACCCGCCGATGCGCCTGGAAGTGAGCCAGCCGGTGCTCGACTTCGCCGACATGGAGAAGCTGCGCCACATCGACACCTTCACCAAGGGCAAGTTCCGCAGCCATGTGCTCGACATCACCTACCCGGTGAGCTGGGGCCGCGAAGGCGTGGAAGCCAAGCTGGCGTCCTTGTGCGCCGAAGCCGTGGATGCCATCAAGGGCGGCAAGAACATCCTGATCGTGAGCGACCGCAAGGTCAGCGCCGCGCAGGTGGCCATTCCTGCGCTGCTGGCGCTGTCGGCCATTCACCAGCACCTGGTGCGCGAAGGTTTGCGCACCACCGCCGGTCTGGTGGTGGAAACCGGCACAGCGCGCGAAGTGCACCACTTCGCCGTGCTGGCAGGCTACGGCGCCGAGGCGGTTCACCCCTACCTGGCGATGGAAGCCCTGGCCAAGATGCACAAGGATCTGCCGGGCGACCTGAGCGCCGAGAAGGCGATCTACAACTACGTGAAGGCCATCGGCAAAGGCTTGTCGAAGATCATGTCCAAGATGGGCGTGTCGACCTACATGTCGTATTGCGGCGCGCAGCTGTTCGAAGCCATTGGCCTCAACACCGACACCATCGGCAAGTACTTCACCGGCACCCCCAGCCGCGTGCAGGGCATTGGCGTGTTCCAGATCGCTGAAGAAGCGATCCGCATGCACAAGGCAGCCTTCGGTGACGATCCGGTGCTGGAAACCATGCTCGACGCTGGCGGCGAATACGCCTGGCGCACGCGCGGTGAAGAGCACATGTGGACGCCCGATGCCATCGCCAAGCTGCAGCACAGCTCGCGCTCCAACAACTGGAACACCTACAAGGAATACGCCCAGATCATCAACGACCAGAGCAAGCGCCACATGACGCTGCGCGGCCTGTTCGAGTTCAAGATCGATCCGTCCAAAGCCATTTCCATCGATGAGGTCGAGTCGGCCAAAGAGATCGTCAAGCGCTTCGCCACCGGCGCCATGTCGCTGGGCTCCATCTCCACCGAGGCACACTCCACGCTGGCCGTGGCCATGAACCGCATCGGCGGCAAGAGCAACACCGGCGAAGGCGGCGAAGACGCCAAGCGCTACCGCAACGAGCTCAAAGGCATCCCGATCAAGCAGGGCCAGACCATGTCTGACCTGCTGGGCAAAGACGTCTTTGAAGTGGACTACGACGCTGCAGGAAGGCGACTCGCATGCGCTCGCGCATCAAGCAGGTGGCTTCGGGCCGCTTCGGTGTGACCGCCGAATACCTCAACAGCGCCGACCAGATCCAGATCAAGATGGCCCAGGGCGCCAAGCCGGGCGAGGGCGGTCAGCTGCCCGGCGGCAAGGTGTCGGACTACATCGGCAAGCTGCGCCACAGCGTGCCCGGCGTGGGCCTGATTTCGCCACCGCCGCACCACGACATCTACTCGATCGAAGATCTGGCGCAGCTGATTCACGACCTGAAAAACGTCGCGCCGCACAGCTCGATCAGCGTCAAGCTGGTGTCGGAAATCGGTGTCGGCACCATCGCCACCGGCGTGGCCAAGTGCAAGGCCGATCACGTGGTGATCGCCGGCCACGACGGCGGCACGGGTGCTTCGCCCTGGTCGTCGATCAAGCACGCCGGCTCGCCCTGGGAAATCGGTCTGGCCGAAACCCAGCAGACGCTGGTGATCAACCGCCTGCGCAGCCGCATCCGCGTGCAGGCCGATGGCCAGATGAAGACCGGCCGCGACGTGGTCATCGGCGCCCTGCTGGGTGCCGATGAGTTCGGCTTCGCCACCGCACCGCTGGTGGTCGAGGGCTGCATCATGATGCGCAAGTGCCACCTGAACACCTGCCCGGTGGGCGTGGCCACGCAAGATCCCGAGCTGCGCAAGAAATTCACCGGCAAGCCCGAGCATGTGGTGAACTACTTCTTCCACATCGCCGAAGAAGCGCGCCAGATCATGGCCCAGCTGGGCATCCGCACGTTTGACGAGCTGATTGGCCGCGCCGACCTGCTCGACATGCGCCAGGGCATCGAGCACTGGAAAGCCAAGGGCCTGGACTTCAGCCGCCTGCTGGCTGTGCCGAATGTGCCGGCCGACGTGCCGCGCTTACCACACCGAAGGCCAGGAGCACGGCCTGGAGAAGGCGCTGGACAATGTGTTGATCGCCAAATCGCGCGCTGCCATCGACAAGGGTGAGCGGGTCAAGTTCCTGGAGGCGGCGCGCAACGTGAACCGCTCGGTGGGTGCGATGCTGTCTGGCGCGGTCACCAAGGTGCACCCCGAAGGTTTGCCTGATGACACCATCCACATCCAGCTCGAAGGCACGGGTGGCCAGTCGTTTGGCGCGTTCCTGACCAACGGCATCACGCTGTACCTGATTGGCGACGCCAACGACTACACCGGCAAAGGCCTCTCAGGCGGCCGCGTGGTGGTGCGCCCCAGCATCGATTTCCGCGGCGAGTCGGCGCGCAACATCATCGTGGGCAACACCGTGATGTACGGCGCCACCTCGGGCGAGGCCTATTTCAGCGGCGTGGCCGGTGAACGCTTTGCCGTGCGCCTGTCGGGCGCCACGGCGGTGGTCGAAGGCACGGGCGACCACGGTTGCGAGTACATGACGGGCGGCACGGTCGCGGTGCTGGGCAAGACCGGCCGCAACTTCGCCGCCGGCATGAGCGGCGGCGTGGCCTACATCTACGACGAAGACGGCAGCTTTCGCCGAGCGCTGCAACATGGCCATGGTCAGCATCGACAAGGTGTTGACCACGGCCGAGCAGACGGCCCAGATGGACCGCGCCATCTGGCACCGCGACCAGACCGACGAAGCGCAGCTCAAGAAGCTGCTGGAAGACCACAACCGCTGGACCGGCAGCAAGCGTGCGCGCGAGCTGCTCGACAACTGGGCGCAGGCGCGCGAGAAGTTCGTGAAGGTGTTCCCGAACGAATACAAGCGTGCCCTGGGTGAAATTCATGCGCGCAAAGAGGCCGCCGAAGTGACCACCAAGGCCCAGGCAACTGCCAAGAAAAAGACGGCTCCGGCCAAATAAAGCGACCGCTAGAAAAGGACACACATCATGGGAAAAGTCACTGGCTTCATGGAGTACGAGCGTCTGGAAGAGGGCTACAAGCCCGTGCCGGAGCGCTTGAAGGACTACAAAGAATTTGTGATCGGCCTGGACGACGGCAAGGCCAAGGTCCAGGCGGCACGCTGCATGGACTGCGGCACGCCGTTTTGCAACAACGGCTGCCCGGTCAACAACATCATTCCGGACTTCAACGACCTCGTGTACTCGGGCGACTGGAAGAATGCGATCACGGTGCTGCACAGCACCAACAACTTCCCCGAGTTCACCGGCCGCATCTGCCCGGCACCTTGTGAGGCCGCGTGCACGGTCAATGTGAACGGCGACGCGGTGGGCATCAAGAGCATTGAGCACGCCATCATCGACAAGGCCTGGGCCGAAGGCTGGGTCAAGCCCATGCCGGCCAAGATCAAGACCGGCAAGAAGGTGGCGGTGGTCGGTTCTGGCCCGGCCGGCATGGCCGCGGCGCAGCAACTGGCGCGCGCCGGTCACGACGTGACACTGTTCGAGAAGAACGACCGCGTCGGGTGGCTTGCTGCGCTACGGCATTCCCGATTTCAAGATGGAAAAGAGCCACATCGACCGCCGCGTCGAGCAGATGCAGGCCGAAGGCGTGGTGGTCAAGACCGGCGTGCTGGTGGGTGAGATGCCCAAAGACAGCAAGGTCACCAACTGGGCCAAGGAAACCATCAGTCCCGAGCAGCTGAAGAAGGACTTCGACGCCGTGTGTGCTGACCGGCGGCTCCGAGCAGAGCCGTGACCTGCCGGTGCCTGGCCGTGATCTGGATGGCATCCATTTCGCCATGGAGTTCCTGCCGCAGCAGAACAAGGTGAACGCGGGCGACAAGCTCAAGGACCAGTTGCGCGCGGACGGCAAACACGTGATCGTGATCGGCGGCGGCGACACCGGCAGCGACTGTGTGGGCACCAGCAACCGCCACGGTGCGGTCGAGCGTGACCCAGTTTGAAGTGATGCCTCAGCCGCCCGAAGAAGGAAAACAAGCCACTGGTGTGGCCCTACTGGCCGCTGAAGATGCGCACCAGCTCCAGCCACGAAGAGGGTTGTGTGCGTGAGTTCGCCATCTCCACCAAGGAATTCACGGGCAGCAAGGGCAAAGTCACCGGCCTGACCACCGTGCAGGTGGAGTTCAAAGACGGCAAACTGGTCGAGGTGCCGGGCACCGAAAAGGAGTACAAGGCCGACCTGGTTTTGCTGGCCATGGGTTTTGTTCATCCGGTGGCCACCGTGCTGGATGCATTTGGCGTCGACAAAGACGGCCGAGGCAACGCCAAGGCGTCCACCGAGTTCACCGGCGGCTATGCCACCAATGTGGACAAGGTCTTTGCCGCGGGCGATATGCGCCGTGGCCAGAGCCTGGTGGTCTGGGCCATCCGTGAAGGTCGTCAGGCGGCACGCGCGGTCGATGAATTCCTGATGGGGTTTTCAGATCTGCCGCGCTGAGTCGAGCTGAATCAGGCGGCCTCGGACCGCTGAATCGACAAGGGCGATGCTGTGCGAGCGCGGCATCGCCTTCCTTTTTCGTGTCGAGCGATTGTGGGCGAACGATGGTCCATGCCAAAGCCTGCGTGGGCAAGGGTTGATGCCGTCGGGTTCAGACTCGGGGTATTCCCTCATGCGACAATGCGCGATTGAACACAGATGCCCATGAGTGACAAACCCTTTATCGAAATCGACCATGTGACCTTTGGCTACGACAGCCGGACGGACCATATTGAAAGATGTCTCGCTGCAATTCGCGCGCGGCAAGGTCACGGCCGTTCTGGGTGGATCGGGCTGCGGAAAGACCACGCTTGCTGCGGTTGATCGGAGGTGTGCATGCGGCCAACAGTGGTCGCGGTGGTGTTTGATGGCGAAGTCATCGACACCAGCGACAAGCAGCAGCTGTTTCGCTTGCGCCGCCGTCTGGGCATGTTGTTCCAGTTTGGCGCGCTGTTCACCGACCTGACCGTGTTCGACAACGTGGCCTTTCCGCTTCGCGAAATGACGGATCTGCCCGAAGAACTCATTCACAACATCGTGCTGATGAAGCTCAATGCGGTGGGGCTTGCGCGGCGCGGCAGGACTTCGCATCAGCGAGGTGTCGGGTGGCATGGCCCGGCGCGTCGCCTTGGCCCGTGCCATTGCGCTGGACCCCGAGTTGATCATGTACGACGAGCCATTTGCCGGTCTTGATCTGGTGTCCATGGGGGTTGCCGCCAAGCTGATCCGCACCCTGACCGATGTGACGGGCGCGACCACGCTGTTGATTTCTCACGATATTCCGCAGTGCATGGCGATCAGCGACGCCGTGATCCTGCTGGCGCCCGGTGGCCGCATCGTGGCCCAGGGCACGCCCGCCGAGCTGATGGCCAGCGACGACCCGGAGACGCGCCAGTTTGTGCGCGGTGAACCCGATGGTCCGGTGAAATTTCACTATCCGGCGCCTTCGCTGGAAGAAGACTTCGGAGCGAGGGCGTCGGCATGAATTTTTTCCAACGCCTGGGCCAGCGCACGTATTGGACACGCTGGCGGCCTGGGGCCATGGCGCGGTGTTCTTTCTTGGAGCTGCTGCTCGCGCTTGCCGGCGTCCTTGCGTCGGTTTGGGCTGGTGGTGGGGCAGATCCATGCCATTGGCAACCGCTCGCTGGTGATCATTCTGGCCTCCGGCCTCTCGGTGGGCTTCGTGCTGGCGCTGCAGATGTATTACGCGCTGGTGACCTACGGTGCGGCCGAGTCGCTGGGCCTGATCGTGAACCTGTCGCTGGTGCGCGAGCTGGGGCCGGTGGTGACTGCCTTGCTGTTCGCTGGCCGGGCAGGCACCTCGCTGACCGCTGAAATCGGCCTGATGAAAGCGGGTGAGCAAATCGCAGCCATGGAGTTGATGGCGATTGATCCCCGTTCCCGGGTGTTGGCGCCCAGATTCCTGGCGGGCATCATTTCCATGCCCTTGCTGGCCGGCTTGTTTTCTGCCATCGGCATTCTGGGCGCCTACGTGGTGGCCGTGGGCCTGATCGGGATCGATGCTGGCAATTTCTGGTCCATCCAGCAAAACGGCGTTGACGTCTGGCGCGATGTGGGCAACGGCGTTTGTCAAAAGCGTCGTGTTTGGCGTGATCTGCACCGCCGTGGCCCTGTACCAGGGTTTTGAAACCGAAGCAACGCCCGAAGGCGTGGCCTACGCCACCACGCGCACCGTGGTCACAGCCTCGCTGGGTGTGTTGGCCATGGACTTTATTCTCACGGCGTGGATGTTTTCGACGCCCTGATTTCCCTTGTGGAGCTCTTATGAACAAAAAAAGCATTGAAATTTTCGTCGGTCTGTTTGTCGCCCTGGGTGCCGTGGGCCTGCTGTTTCTCGCCCTGAAGGCCGCCAATCTGGGCAGTTTTTCAGGCGGAGGCGACACCTACACCCTGACCGCCAAGTTCGACAACATTGGTGGACTGAAAGCGCGCGCGCCTGTGCGCTCGGCGGGCGTGAATGTGGGGCGCGTCACCAGCATCACGCTGGATTCCGTGACCTATCAGGGTCTGGTGACGCTGGATGTGAACAAGGGCGTCGAGTTTCCCCGGGATACCTCGGCCAAAATCCTGACGGCGGGCTTGCTGGGCGACCAGTACATCGGTCTTGAGGCCGGGGGTGACATGGAGAACCTGAAAGGCGGCGATGTGATCACGCGCACGCAGTCTGCGGTGGTGCTGGAAAACCTGATTGGTCAGTTCCTGTTCAGCAAGGCAGCCGATGGTGGTCAGTGCACAGTCCGAGTAATGTTTTGGTCATGCGAATCGTGCGTCAGGATTCAGTCAGTCCAGACATGAACGGTGCAGTTCATGAATATCACAATACCGTTTCTCCGTCCGGGCCGATGTCTGGCCGTCAACGTGCTGCCTTGGCTTCTGGCTGCCTGGTCTTGGCCGGGTGCGCCACAGGTCCAGATGCCAACCCGCGCGACCCGTTGGAGCCTTTCAACCGCGACGTGTCATCCGTTTCAACGATGCCGTTGACGGGGCTGTGCTCAAACCCGTGGCCACGGTGTACCGCGATGTGACGCCCGATCCGGTTCGGACCAGTGTCAGCAATTTTTTTGGCAACCTCAACGATGCTTGGTCGTTTGTGAACGCTTCGTTGCAATTGCGCCCGAAGGAAGCGTCCGAAAACTTCTTGCGCCTTCGGTGAACACCGTGTTCGGCGTCTTGGGGCTTGGTCGACATCGCATCCGAAATGGGGATCGAGCGCACCTCGCTCGATTTTGGGCAAACGCTTGGGCCGCTGGGGTGTGCCTTCCGGCCCCTATCTGGTATTGCCCATTTTTGGGCCCTCGTCGGTCCGGGATGCCGCGGGTTTCACCATCGAGTCCAGGGTGATCTGGTGCAGGGCTTGTCCGATGTTCCGACCCGCAACTCGCTGTACGCATTGCGCGCAGTGGAAACCCGGGCCAATCTGTTGCGGGCCACCTCCATGCTGGAAGGCGCTGCCCTGGATAAATACAGCTTTACGCGGGATATCTACCTGCAGCGCCGCGAAAACCAGATCGAAGATCTGAAGGACAAGGGCATCGGCTTGAAGAACGCGCGTTGAGTCGTTGCGGTCCATACAAGACGATACGAAACAATTACACAAGCGATACAAAACCGGGGAACTGCTGCCTTACAGTGGCAGTCTCAACGACCAAGCGCGCGCACACCGCTCAGGTGTCTTCGCAACAAAGGAACCAATATGATTCAACGCCGCCAATGGATGTCCACCTTCTTGATCGCGGGTGCCGCCCTGATCAGCCCCCTGGCGTTTGCCGCCGAAGAAGCGCCCGATGCGCTGGTGCAGCGCGTCTCAGGCGCAGGTCATGGACACGATCAAAGCCGATGCGGCCATTCAGGCGGGTGACGTGGGCCGCATCGTGACGCTGGTCGACACCAAGATCATGCCCCACGTGAATTTCTCGCGCATGACCGTCTTCGGCCGTCGGGTCGCTTCTGGCGCCAGGCGACACCCGAGCAGCAGACAAGCCTTGCAGGCCGAGTTCAAGCTCTTGCTGGTGCGCACCTACGCGGGTGCTCTGGGTGAAGTGAAGGACCAGTCCTTGTCGTTCCAGCCCACCCGTTTCCGCCCGGAGGACACCGATGTGGTGGTGCGTTCGGTGGTGCGGGGCCGTGGCGAGCCGATCCAGCTGGACTACCGCCTTGAGAAAACCGGTGAATGGCTGGAAGATTTACGACCTGAACGTGCTGGGTATCTGGCTGGTGGACACCTACCGCAGCCAGTTCGCCCAGGAAATCAACAGCAAGGGTCATCGACGGATTGATCGCGACCCTGGCCCAGCGCAACAAGGCTGCGGCGACGGCCAAGGCGGGTGAAGGTGAACACCATGGCTGCCAGCGATTCGAATCCGGCGCCGTCAGCTTGCCAGAGCGCCTCACCTTGCAGGAAGCGGTGCGGTGCTGGAGCGGCTCGAACGGGTCGTGGACCAAGCAGCCGGGCCCGATGGTGGCGCTCGATGCCAGTGGCCTGAAGGTGTTCGACTCCTCGGCCGTGGCGGTGTTGCTGGCATTGCGTCGGAATTTGCTGGCCCAGGGCAAGACGCTCAGTGTCGATCACTGGCCCCAGCGCCTGCGCGGATCTGGTCGGGCTGTACGGCGTGAGCGAGCTTGCTGCTGGCCTGACTGTCCTGGGTGCTTGACCGTCTGCGCGCGGCCTTATGCGCAGCCGCTTAAAATGCCAGGTTCGTCCCCAGTTCTGGCAGATGTCCTGCTCGGTGCCGGGCTTGTGTCCTGTTGCATTTCATGCCCGCCGTCTCATTTCAAAACGTCTCCAAAACCTACGCCACGCCCAGAGGCGAACTCCATGCCCTGAAATCGGTGTCTTTCGACATCGAGCAGGGGGAGTTCTTTGGTCTTGCTCGGGACCCAATGGGGCTGGCAAAACCACCTTGATCAGCGTGCTCGCTGGCCTGGCCAAGGCCACGGGCGGGATCGGCACGGTGCATGGGCACGATGTGCAGACCGACTACCAGGCTGCGCGCCGCGCGCTTGGGTGTGGTGCCTCAAGAGCTGGTGTTTGATCCCGTTTTTCACGGTGCGCGAAGCGCTGCGCTTCCAGTCGGGCTACTTTGGCATTCGGAAGAACGGTGCCTGGATCGATGAGCTGCTGCACAGCCTGGGCCTGACCGACAAAGCCAGTGCCAACATGCGCCAGCTCTCGGGTGGCATGAAGCGCCGCGTGCTGGTGGCGCTGGCCTTGGTGCACAAGCCGCCAGGTGATCGTTCTCGACGAGCCCACCGCCGGCGTGGACGTGGAGTTGCGCCAGACACTGTGGCAGTTTGTGTCTCAGCTCAACAAGCAGGGCAGCACCGTGTTGCTGACCACCCACTACCTGGAAGAGGCCGAAGCCCTGTGTGGACGCCTGGCTTTGCTCAACCGTGGCGAAGTGGTGGCGCTGGACCGCACCTCGGCAGTTGCTGCAAGCGTGCCGCGTCCAACATTTTGCGTTTCAAAACCGACGATGCCTTGCCCGCCGATCTGGCCGCGCTGGCGCGCGTCACCGGTCGTGTGGTGCAATTGCCCGCCAACGATGCCTTGGCGGTCGAGCGCATTCTTGCGCAGGTGCGCGAGGCCGGGCGCCACCGTCGAAGACATTGAAATCCGCAAGGCCGATCTGGAAGATGTGTTCCTGGAGCTGATTCAGGGCAGCAACGCCGCGCGCAAAGTGCCAGGGAGTCGCAGCATGAACGGCTGGCAAATGCTCTTCTACAAAGAGATCCTGCGCTTCTGGAAGGTGGGTTTCCAGACCGTGGCCGCGCCCGTGATCACGGCCATTCTGTACATGATGATTTTTGGCCATGTGCTCGAAGGGCGCGTGCAGGTGTACGACTCGGTGAGCTACACGGCTTTTCTGTTGCCAGGTCTGGTGATGATGAGCGTGTTGCAAAACGCGTTCGCCAACAGCAGCAGCTCGCTGATCCAGAGCAAGGTCATGGGCAATCTGGTGTTTTTGCAGCTCACCCCGTTGTCGCACCGCGCCTGGTTTGTGGCCTACGTGGGTTCGTCGGTGGTGCGCGGCATGGCCGTGGGCGCGGGCGTGATGCTGGTGACCTGGTGGTTTGCCCGGCCGCCATTTGCTGCGCCGCTCTGGATTCTCGTGTTTGGCTTCATGGGCGCAGCCCTGCTGGGCGGTCTGGGCCTGATCGCTGGTCTCTGGGCCGAGAAATTCGACCAGATGGCGGCGTTTCAAAACTTCGTCATCATGCCCATGACCTTTCTTGTCGGGCGTGTTCTACTCGATCCATTCGTTGCCTGATATCTGGCAGCGCGTGAGCCATCTCAACCCGTTTTTCTACATGATCGACGGTTTTCGCTACGGCTTTTTTGGCGTCAGCGATGTGTCGCCCTGGATCAGCCTGGTGTTGGTCGGCGGTGCGCTGGCTGTGGTGAGTGCGATCGGCCTGCACCTGCTGCGCACCGGTTACAAGACCCGCCATTGAGACTGAGCGCCCACCACATTGTGAACAGTATACTGATCATGACCGCTGAAGAACTGCAATCCCTCATCGCTGCTGGCCTGCCCTGTGAGCACATCGAAGTCACCGGCGATGGCCGCCACTGGTCGGCGGTGATCGTGTCGCCCGCCTTTGAGGGCTTGCGCCTGATCGCTCGCCACAAAAAGGTGTACGACACGCTGGGTGCACGCATCAAGACCGATGAGGTGCATGCCTTGTCGATGAAGACACACACCCCTGCTGAATGGGCAGAAAAAGTGACCCCCTGCGCCGCTTCGCGTCACCTCCAAGGGGCGTCACTCGCAGCCCGGCAGAGCCGGTTCTGCGGTGGCCTTGGCTGGCGGTCTCCTCACATTGATGTGGCGCTGAGCGCCTCCTATAAAAGCGATATCTATCATGGACAAACTGCAAATCACCGGTGGCCGCCCTCTCAATGGCGAAGTGGTCATTTCCGGTGCCAAGAACGCGGCTTTGCCCGAAATGTGCGCCACTCTGTTGACCGACGAGCCGGTGCGCCTGCTCAATGTGCCGCGTTTGCAGGACGTGGCCACCATGCGCCGCCTGCTCGACAACATGGGTGTGAAGACGGAGACACACGGCGACCGTGGTGGCATGTCGTTCCACGCGGCCGATCCCATCATGCCCGAAGCACCCTACGAACTGGTCAAGACCATGCGCGCTTCTGTGCTGGTGCTGGGTCCGTTGCTGGCGCGCTTTGGTCAGGCCAAGGTGTCGTTGCCCGGTGGCTGTGCCATCGGCTCGCGCCCGGTGGACCAGCACCTCAAGGGCCTGCAGGCCATGGGCGCCGAGATCGATGTGGAGCACGGCTACATGGTCGCGCGCCTGGGCGGCGGGCCGACAGCGCCTGCAAGGCGCCCGCATCGCCACCGACATGGTGACCGTGACCGGCACCGAGAACTTCCTCATGGCCGCGGCGCTTGGCCGAGGGCGAAACGGTGCTGGAAAACGCCGCTCAGGAGCCCGAGATTCCCGATCTGGCCGAAATGCTGATCGCCATGGGCGCCAAGATCGAAGGCCACGGCACCAGCCGCATCCACATCCAGGGCGTGGAGCGTCTGCACGGCTGCACCCACCAGGTGGTGGCCGACCGCATCGAAGCAGGCACCTTCCTGTGCGCCGTGGCCGCCACTGGCGGCGATGTGATCCTGCGCCATGCGCGGGTGGATCACATGGACGCGGTGGTCGACAAGCTGCGCGACGCGGGCGCCGACGATCGAGGCCGGGCGCAATGTGGACGGTCCGTTTGTCCGTGTGCGGGCTTCGGGTCGCCTCAAGGCGCAAACCTTCCGCACCACCGAATACCCCGGTTTCCCGACCGACATGCAGGCCCAGTTCATGGCACTCAACTGCATCTCAGAAGGCACGGCCAAGGTCACCGAGACCATCTTTGAAAACCGTTTCATGCACGTCAACGAGATGGTGCGCCTGGGTGCACACATCCAGACCGAAGGCAAGGTGGCCGTGGTCGAAGGTGTGACCAAGCTGTCCGGTGCCACCGTCATGGCGACCGATCTTGCGCGCTTCTGCCAGTCTGGTGATCGCAGGCCTGGTGGCCGATGGCGAGACCATGGTGGATCGCATCTACCACCTGGACCGTGGTTACGACCAGATGGAAGAAAAACTGCGCGGCATTGGGGCGCAGATCGAACGCGTCAAGGGCTGAACGCATGATCACGCTCGCACTCTCCAAGGGTCGCATCTTTGACGAAACCCTGCCGTTGCTGGCCGCCGCTGGCATCGAGGTGCTGGAAGATCCCGAAAAGTCGCGCAAACTGATTCTGCCGACCAACCAGCCCGAAGTGCGGGTGGTGCTGGTGCGCGCATCCGATGTGCCCACCTATGTGGAATACGGTGGCGCCGATCTGGGCGTGACCGGCAAAGACACGCTGATCGAGCACGGTGGCCAGGGCCTGTACCAGCCGCTGGATCTTGCAGATCGCCAAATGCCGCATGAGCGTGGCCGTGCGTGCCGATTTTGACTACGCCTCGGCCATTCGCCAGGGCTCGCGCCTGAAGGTGGCCACCAAGTACACCGCCATTGCCCGCGAGTTTTTCGCCAGCAAGGGCGTGCATGTGGACCTGATCAAGCTCTACGGCAGCATGGAGCTCGCACCGCTGACCGGCCTGGCCGATGCCATTGTGGATCTGGTCTCCACCGGCAACACGCTCAAGGCCAACCACCTGGTCGAAGTCGAGCGCATCATGGACATCAGCTCCCGCCTGGTGGTCAACCAGGCTGCGCTCAAGCTCAAGCAGGCGGCCATCCGCCCCATCATTGACGCCTTCACCCAAGCCATTGCGCAAGACCTCTGCATTGCAACCGCACCATGAGCCTCTCTGCCAAGCCCGTTCGCCTGTCCACCGCTGCCGCTGATTTCGAGGCGCAGTTTGCGGCCAAGCTGCATTGGTCGGCCGAGACCGACGGTGCGATCGAGCAGCGCGTGGCCGACATCCTGGCCGATGTGCAGCGGCGCGGCGATGCGGCGGTGCTCGAGTACACCGCGCGGTTCGATGGTCTGGCGCAAGACAGCGTTGAAGCCCTGGAGTTGACGCAGGCCGAGTTCAAGGCGGCTTTTGAGGGTCTGCCTGCGGCGCAGCGCAACGGCGCTGGAAGCGGCCGCGCGCCGGGTGCGCACCTACCACGAGGCGCAGAAAAAGGCCTCCGGGCGAAAGCTGGAGCTACCGCGACGAAGACGGCACCCTGCTGGGCCAGAAGGTCACGCCGCTGGACCGCGTGGGCATTTATGTGCCCGGCGGCAAGGCGGCCTATCCGTCCAGCGTGCTGATGAACGCCATTCCCGCCCATGTGGCTGGCGTGCAAGAAATCATCATGGTGGTGCCCACGCCGCGCGGCGAAGAAAGAACATGCTGGTGCTGGCTGCGGCCTATGTGGCCGGCGTCTCCCGCGCCTTCACCATCGGTGGCGCGCAGGCCGTGGCCGCGCTGGCCTACGGCACGGCCACCGTGCCCAAGGTCGACAAAATCACCGGCCCCGGCAACGCCTATGTGGCCAGCGCCAAGAAGCGCGTGTTCGGCACGGTGGGCATCGACATGATCGCCGGCCCCAGCGAAATTCTGGTGCTGGCCGATGGCAGCACGCCCGCCGAGTGGGTGGCCATGGATTTGTTCAGCCAGGCCGAGCACGACGAGCTGGCGCAAAGCATCCTGTTGTGCCCCGATGCGGCCTACCTCGATGCCGTGCAGGCCGAGATCGACCGCCTGCTGCCCACCATGCCGCGCGCCGCCATCATCGCCAAAAGCCTCAACGACCGGGGCGCGCTGATCCAGACCCGCGACATGGCCGAGGCCTGTGCCATCAGCAACCGCATTGCGCCCGAGCATCTGGAGGTCTCCAGTGCCGAGCCGCACCGCTGGGAGCCGTTGCTCAAACACGCGGGCGCCATCTTCCTGGGCGCCTACACCAGCGAAAGCCTGGGCGACTACTGCGCCGGCCCCAACCATGTGTTGCCCACCAGCGGCACCGCGCGGTTCTCTTCGCCACTGGGCGTCTACGATTTCCAGAAACGCAGCAGCCTGATCGAAGTCAGCGCCGCTGGCGCTCAGACGCTGGGCGTGATCGCCGCCGAACTGGCCTATGGTGAAGGTCTGCAAGCCCACGCCCGCGCCGCCGAACTGCGTTTGAACGAAGTTCCCCCCATGCGAGGTGAAAAATGAGCGCCAGTCCCATGCGATTCATCCGGCAGGACATCCAGTCCATGCACGCCTACGCCATCCAGGATTCGGTCGGGCATGGTCAAGCTCGACGCGATGGAAAACCCGTTTACGCTGTCCGCCACGAACTGCAGGCCGAGCTGGGTGCGCGCCTGGGCGCGGTGGCGATCAACCGCTACCCTGGTTCGCGCATCGATGATCTGAAGAAGGCGCTGGCCGACTACATCGATTTGCCCGCAAGGGCTGGGCCTGATGATCGGCAACGGTTCCGACGAGCTGATTTCCCTGCTGGCCATGGCCTGTGACGTGCCGGGTGCGTCCATCCTGGCGCCGCTGCCAGGTTTTGTGATGTACGCCATGGGCGCGCAACTGCAAGGCCTGGCGTTTCCACGGCGTGCCGCTGACGGCCGATTTCGAGCTGGACGAAGCCGCCATGCTGGCCGCGATGCGCGAGCACCAGCCCGCCATCACCTACATTGCCTACCCCAACAACCCCACGGCCAATCTTGTGGGATGCCGCCGTGATCCGCCGCCTGATCGCAGGAAGCCGCCACTTTTGGTGGTCTGGTGGTGATGGACGAGGCCTACCAGCCGTTTTCCAGCCGCAGCTGGCTCGATGAAATCCGCGCCCATCCCGAGGCGAATGCCCACGTGTTGCTGATGCGCACCCTGTCCAAGTTCGGCCTGGCCGGCGTGCGCCTGGGCTACATGGTGGGCCCGCAAGCGCTGGTGCACGAAGTCGACAAGCTGCGTCCACCCTACAACGTGAGTGTGCTCAACGCCGAATGCGCCCTGTTTGCGCTGGAGCACGCCGATGTGTTCGCTCAGCAGGCCGCACAGATCCGCGAGCAGCGAGCGCGTGCTGATCGACGCGCTGGCGAAAATGCCCGGCGTGACGGTCTTTCCCAGTGATGCCAACATGGTGCTGACACGTGTGCCCGATGCACAACGGAGTTTCGACGGCACTCAAGGCCGACGGCATTCTGGTCAAGAATGTTTCTAAAATGCACCCATTGCTGGGCGAATGCCTGCGTTTGACGGTGGGTACGCCCGCCGAAAACGCACAACTGATCCAGGCCCTGCAAAAACACCTATGACGTCCCCGTCTCCTGCCTCTCCCCCGCCGCTGAGCGATCGTGTGGCCCAAGTCCAGCGCGACACCTCGGAAACCCAGATTGGCGTGCGCGTCAACCTGGACGGCACCGGGTGCCGCCAACCTGTCGACCGGCATCGGTTTTTTTGACCACATGCTGGATCAGATCGCCCGCCACGGGCTGATCGATCTCGATATCCAGGCCAAAGGTGATCTGCACATCGACGGCCATCACACGGTGGAAGATGTGGGCATCACCCTCGGTCAGGCCTTCGCCAAAGCCGTGGGCGACAAAAAGGGCATTCGCCGCTACGGTCACGCCTATGTGCCGCTGGACGAAGCCTTGTCCCGCGTGGTGATCGATTTTTCCGGTCGACCCGGGCTGCACATGCGTGTGCCATTCAAGAGCGGCATGGTCGGCCAGTTTGACACCCAACTGGCATTCGAGTTTTTCCAGGGTTTTGTGAACCACGCCGGTGTGACACTTGCACATCGACAACCTGCACGGTGAAAACGCCCACCATCAGGCCGAAACCGTCTTCAAGGCCTTTGCCCGCGCGCTGCGCATGGCGCTGGAGCGCGATCCGCGCATGGGCGATGTGATTCCTTCGACCAAAGGTTCGCTCTGAGCCTCTGCCTGCTGATTGCTTGTTCCGATGAATATCCAAGACAGTCGCCGTGGTGGACTACGGCAGTGGCAATTTGCGTTCGGTGTCGCAGGCGGTGGCGCATGTGGCCGCCGGCAGTGGTTTGACCGTTGAAGTCACCAGCGATCCCGAATGCTGTGTTGCGACGCTGATCGCATCGTCTTGCCTGGTCAGGGCCACATGGGCGATTGCACCCGCGGTCTGGCCGAGTCGGGTTTGCTGGAGGCCGTGTTGCATGCTGCGGCCAACAAGCCCCTGTTTGGTGTCTGCGTGGGCATGCAGATGTTGCTGGACCGCAGCGAAGAAGGTCCCTCCGAGGGCTTGGGCCTGATTCCTGGCGAGGTGATCCGGTTCCAGCTGGAAGGCCGCTTGCAGGCCGATGGCAGTCGATTCAAGGTGCCGCAAATGGGCTGGAACGCCGTGTTTCACGATCTGGGACGAGGTCCTGCGCATCCCCTCTGGGACGGCATCGCCGATGGCGCCTACTACTATTTCGTGCACAGCTATTTCGCCCGTCCACCCGGACCTCGCATCATGCCGTGGGTGAAGCCGATTTTGGCGGCCGCTTTGCCGCGGCCATCGCCCGCGACAACATTTTTGCCACCCAGTTTCACCCCGAAAAGAGTGCCGATCAGGGCCTGGCGCTCTACCGCAATTTCCTTCACTGGAACCCCTGATTCCAACCGTCGAGAGACACCACCATCATGTTGCTCATTCCCGCCATCGACCTCAAAGACGGCCAATGTGTTCGCCTCAAACAAGGCGATATGGACCAATCCACCGTGTTCGGGGAAGACCCGGCGGCCATGGCGCGCAGCTGGGTGGACAAGGGTGCGCGCCGGGTGCACCTGGTTGACCTCAACGGTGCATTTGCGGGCAAACCCAAGAACGAGCAGGCCATTCGCGCCATTCTGAAAGAGGTGGGTTCCGAGGTGGATGTGCAGCTCGGTGGTGGTATTCGCGACCTGGACACCATTGAGCGCTATCTGGACGCCGGTTTGCGCTACGTCATCATCGGCACCGCGGCCGTGAAGAACCCCGGTTTTCTGCAAGATGCCTGCTCGGCGTTTGGCGGCCACATCATCGTGGGCCTCGACGCCAAAGACGGCAAGGTCGCGACCGATGGCTGGAGCAAGCTCACCGGCCATGAAGTGATCGATCTGGGCAAAAAGTTTGAGGACTACGGTGTCGAAGGCATCATCTACACAGACATCGGCCGCGATGGCATGCTCAGCGGCATCAACATCGAAGCCACCGTGAAGCTGGCCCAGGCGCTGACGATCCCCGTGATCGCTTCGGGTGGTCTGTCCAACCTCGACGACATTCGCGCACTTTGCGAAGTGGAAGAAGAGGGTGTGGAGGGCGTGATCTGTGGTCGCTCGATCTACAGCGGTGACCTCGATTTTGAAGCGGCCCAGCAACTGGCTGACGATTTGAACGGCTAGAACTTGGATCACCCCAGCGCCGCCTTTGGCGTCACGCCCTTCAGGGGGTGTCATCTGCGAACTGGCGAAGCCAGGTCCGCGCTGACCTGGGTTGAAAGACGCTCTCGATCGATCGTATTGACTCACTGAGGACTTTGATTTGCTCGCCAAACGCATCATTCCCTGTATGGACGTGACCAATGGCCGCGTGGTCAAGGGTGTCAATTTTGTGGAACTGCGCGATGCCGGTGACCCAGTGGAGATCGCGGCGCGCTACAACGATCAAGGTGCTGACGAGCTCACCTTTCTCGACATCACCGCGACCAGTGATGGCCGTGATCTGATTTTGCACATCATCGAGGCTGTGGCCTCCCAGGTGTTCATTCCCCTGACGGTGGGCGGCGGTGTGCGCTCGGTGGACGACGTGCGTCGGCTGTTGAATGCGGGTGCCGACAAGACCAGTTTCAACTCGGCTGCCATCGCCAATCCGCAAGTGATTCGCGAGGTGTCGGACAAATACGGTTCACAGTGCATCGTGGTCGCTATCGATGCGAAACGCCGTTATGGCGACGACATGCTCGACCGTGGTGAAGGCTGGGACGTGTACAGCCATGGCGGGCGCAAAAACACAGGGCTGGATGCCGTGGCCTGGGCCAAACAGATGGCGGCGTTCGGTGCCGGTGAGATCCTGCTCACCAGCATGGACCGAGATGGCACGAAGTCGGGTTTTGATCTGGCACTCACCCGCGCGGTGGCCGATGCGGTGTGCGGTGCCCGTGATTGCTTCAGGCGGCGTGGGCAACCTCGATCACCTGGCCGACGGCGTGCAGCAAGGTGGTGCCGACGCGGTTTTGGCCGCCAGCATTTTTCACTACGGTGAGTTCACTGTGGGCCAGGCCAAGGCGCGCATGGCCGAACGCGGCATTCCGGTTCGCCCCTGACCACAAAGCGGCGCTGCGGCGCCTCAGGCGCCTTTGTCGTGCGGCAGCGAAGGTTGCTGGCGCTCCAGGCGGTCTTCGATTTGTCCCAGGTTGGCATTGAGGCCGTTGCCGGTGCTTTCAATCGTTTCGACCAATGAGTTGCGCACCATGTCCATCTTCTGAGCGAGCTTGTCATTCAGGACGGCATCGCGCTCTGCCGCTTTTTGCAATTCGGCTTTCAGGTATTCGCGCAATTCGTTGAAGCGAGAGGCTTCGGCTTTGTCGGCCAGATGGCGTTGCTCGTTGGCCTCTTTCGTGATGCGGCGCACCTCCATCGCATGGCTGGTTTGAAACCACAACAGCGCAATCAGGAAGATACCGAACATGACCACCAGCAGTCCCAGCATCACCAGGCCCAACGGGGCCTGAATCTGGGCCAGACCCAGGTTCAGCTCGGTCATGTGCATGACGGCTTCAAAATTGAGCGCCACGAAACCGGCAACCAACAGAATCAGGGCAATCAGGAGCAAGGTGCGAAATCGCATGTCGGGCCTCCTCAGGCTGGGTATTCGGTATTGTTTGTTGGGCGCCGCTCAGTGCGCCGCGTCCTTGGTCCATGGTAACGCCAAACGCATCAGGTCTGCGATTGCGCGTGAGCCCGCATGGTAGATTCACCCCATGAATTGGCTAGACGACGTGAAGTGGGACGCCCACGGCTTGGTGCCCGTGATTGCACAGGAAGCCGGCACGGGCGATGTGTTGATGTTCGCCTGGATGAACCGTGAGGCGCTGCAAAAAACGGCGGAGCTCAAGCGGGCGGTGTATTTCAGCCGTTCGCGCAGCAAACTGTGGTTCAAGGGAGAAGAGTCTGGCCATGTGCAGACAGTGCACGACATCCGGCTCGATTGCGACAACGACGTGGTGTTGCTGAAAGTCACCCAACTGGGCCACGAGCCCGGCATTGCCTGCCACACCGGGCGCCACAGCTGCTTTTATCAACAGTACGTGGACGGTCGATGGCAATCTGCCGAGCCGGTGCTCAAAGACCCTGAATCGATTTACAAGTGAACGCCCAACCCATGTCTCTCATCGATGATTTGGCCCGACTGGCCGCCGTGATCGAAAGCCGCAAACCGGTCAATGGGGGCGACCCGGAAAAAAGCTACGTGTCCCGCCTGCTGCACAAGGGCCCCGATGCTTTTCTGAAGAAAATTGGCGAAGAGGCCACCGAGGCCGTGATGGCTGCGAAGGACTGCGACCATGGTGGCGATACCCAATTGCTGGTCAATGAAGTGGCCGACTTGTGGTTCCACTCCATGATTGCGCTTGCCCACTATGGCAAGAGCCCCGCAGACGTGGTGGCCGAACTGGCCCGGCGCGAAGGCCTGAGTGGGCTGGAAGAGAAGGCGTTGCGCAAGGCCCAGGCGCGCGAAGCGTCGGAATGACGGCTGCTTACCGGAGAACACCATGAACCAAGACCCCGATGTTGATCGACGTGGACGCCCACACAGACGAGCAGGCCGAGTCTCTCAAGACCGTGGGGTGGGTCAGCTACCTGTTGCACCTGATCGTGGCCGTGGCAGCGGTGGTGCCAGGCGCGCAGGTGGGTGCGGGATTGTTGATCGTGGCGCTGATCATCGATCTGGTGAAAAAATCCGACGCGGAGGGCACCTGGCAAGCCAGCCATTTTTCGTGGCGCATCCGCACCGTTTTGTGGGCTGGCTTCTTTTATGTCGTCACCTTCCCGCTGTTTTTGTTGTTGTATTTGCCTGGTGCCATCGCCTGGGCGGTGATCTCCATCTGGTTCCTCTACCGCATTGTCAAAGGCATGGTGAGCATGAACGCCAGCCAAGCACTGCCAGAATGAATACTTGTCCATCCATGAGCGCTCACGATCCCAACTGCATCTTCTGCAAAATCATTGCTGGCCAGATCCCCTCCAAGAAAGTCTACGAGGACGAGGAGGTTTTCGTTTTTCATGACATCCATCCTTGGGCGCCGGTGCACTTTCTGATGGTGCCCAAGCTGCACATTCCTTCGATGGCGCAGTTGACGCCAGAGCACGCTGGCCTCATGGGCCGAATGATGGTGCTGGCGCCACGCCTGGCCGCTGAACTGGGCTGCAACCCCTATCCGGAGGGTGGGTTCCGCATGGTGTGCAACACCGGTATCGAGGGCGGCCAGGAGGTGCACCATCTGCACGTTCATGTGATGGGTGGGCCTCGACCATGGAGTCGCGGTTGAATTCTCTGATGGCGATCGAATGGAATTCGCGCTTCGCGGGGCGTTGAACTCTCGCCCGCGCTTAGAATCCTACTGATACGGCGCGTATGCGCATTGTTTCCATTTCTGGAGTAAATCATGGGATCTCTTTCCATCTGGCACTGGCTGATCGTGCTGTTGATCGTGGTCATGGTGTTCGGCACGAAAAAGCTGAAGAACATCGGTTCGGATCTCGGCGGGGCTGTAAAGGGCTTCAAAGACGGCATGAAAGAAGGTGAGCAGGGCGATGCAGAGCAGCCTGCAAAAGTGACACAAGACGCCGCCCGCACCGCCAAAGAGACCATTGACGTCGAAGCCCGTCAAAAAAGCTGATGGGTTGAGGCCAGGGACATGCATGTTCCTGGTCAAGCAGGCGGCGCCGTGAGGAGCCTCTTCATTTTCAGGACAGTCGACACATGATTGATTTGGGCATTTCCAAACTCGCCCTCATCGGCGCGGTGGCGCTGATCGTCATCGGACCAGAGAAGCTTCCTCGCGTGGCCCGCACCGTGGGTGCTCTCCTTGGCAAGGCGCAGCGCTATGTGGCCGATGTGAAAGCCGAAGTCAACCGATCGATGGATCTTGAAGAACTCAAGAAGATGAAAGATTCGGTCGAGAGCGCTGCGCGCGATGTGCAGAGTTCGGTGCAGGAAAGCGCCAGCGACTTTGAAAAAACCTGGTCTGAAGCCACTGCAGGCATCACCGACTACGACGCCATGGGCGGTATCGGCAGCGAACTGCACCCGGTTTACAGGCATCCCAAGAAAAACTGGCGCATCAAGCAAAAGGCCATGCCCCAGTGGTTCAAGGCCCGCGCCGGCGTGCGCACCCGCACCCAATCCGGTGCGGCCCGAGTGGCGCGCTTCCGTCCACGCCCCACTTCCTCCAAGCGTTGATGTCCGACTCCAAAGACACTGCCGACGAACTCGCCGGTACCGAACAGCCTTTTGTGCAGCACCTGATGGAGCTGCGCAACCGTTTGATGTACGGCATGGCGGGGCTGGCCGTGTGCATGATCGCACTGGCGATCTGGCCAGGGCCCAGCGGCTTGATCGACTGGATCGCAATTCCCATTCGCGCCCACATGCCGCCCGATGCGAAGCTGATCGCTGTGGGTGTTTTTTCGCCATTTTTCATTCCCATGAAGGTGCTGGCGATGACGGCGCTGGTGATATCGCTGCCCTGGTGGATGTACCAGGTCTGGGCCTTTGTGGCCCCAGGTCTTTACAGCCATGAAAAGCGTTTTGCGATTCCTCTGATTGTGCTGGGCAGCTTGCTGGCCTACGTGGGCATCGCCTTCGTTCAGTTCATGGTGCTCGACAAGATGTTTGGGTTCATTCAGCAGTTCACGCCCAAGAGCGTAGCGGCCACGCCAGACATTGCCTCCTATGTCGAAGCAATTCTTTCGCTCTACCTCGCATTCGGTCTGGCCTTCCAGGTGCCGATTGTGGTGGTGCTGCTGGTCAAGATGAACATGGTCTCGGTGGAGAAGCTCAAGGAGTTTCGCGGCTACTTCATCGTCGTGGCCTTTGTGATTGCAGCCGTTGTCACGCCGCCAGACGTGATTTCTCAGCTGGCTCTGGCGGTACCCATGTGTCTGCTCTACGAGCTTGGCATCTGGGGCGCTCAGTGGTTCGTGAAAACCACAGCAGCGCCAAGTGACGAGGTGGCCGAGCGACCCGTGGAGTGACTTCGCGGGGGGGGCATGGCAGGCGTCACCTCGAAACGCACGTTGATTCAGAGCGGCATTCAATGGCACAGTTCTGAATCGCTGCGCTTCACGCACCGAAGGAAGGGCTTACCCAAAGCCCGACAATGCGTACGGTCCCATCCTGCGCTTTCAGCGCTGAATCGCTTGTCCGGACAGGGTGCGCTTGCCAGGCGTGACTTCCACGCTGCTGTTGCCTGTCTTTCGAACGATGTCCAGTTGCGCGGGCTCACCAGGCGTCAGCGCAGCCACGGCCGACAGCAGCTGCGCGACATTGCTGACCTTGCGGCCAGCCACTGCCGTGATCACGTCGCCGGGCTTGATGCCTGCGGTGGCCGCAGGTCCTTTTTGCAGCACGCCAGTGATGATCACGCCGCTACCCTCTTTCAGGCCAAAGCTCTCTGCCAGCTCAGCGGTCAGGTCCTGTGGTTCCACACCGATCCAGCCGCGGGTAACCTGTCCGTCGCGCACGATGGCTTCCAGTACGCTGCGTGCTGTGGAGGTTGGAATGGCAAACCCGATGCCCATGGATCCGCCTGAGCGGGAGTAGATGGCGGTGTTGATGCCCATCAGGCGCCCAGCGATGTCCACCAGTGCACCACCCGAGTTGCCGGGGTTGATGGCGGCGTCGGTCTGGATGAAATTCTCAAAGGTGTTGATGCCCAGTTGGGTGCGGCCCAACGCGCTGACAATGCCGCTGGTCACGGTCTGACCTACGCCGAACGGATTGCCTATGGCCAGAACCGGGTCACCGATGGTCAGGCTGTCCGAGTCTCCCAGCGTGATGACAGGCAACTCCTGAAGGTCGATCTTGAGGATGGCCAAATCGGTCTCTGGGTCGGTGCCGATCACCTTGGCCGCACTTTGCCGACCGTCGTTGAGGAGAACCTCGATCTCGTCAGCTTCTTCGATCACATGGTTGTTGGTCAGGATGTAGCCCGCTGGGCTGACGATCACGCCGGAGCCCAGGCCTGCCTGGGGCTGCGATTGGCCTTGTTCACCAAAAAAGAACCGGAACCAGGGGTCGGCACCCGCTGGCCCGGTTTCCGGAGCCTTGCTGGTGTTGATGCTCACGACCGCTGGCGATGCGATGCGGGCGGCGGCACTGAAGCTGTTGACCCCCGCGCTGCCGGTTCCCGGGGCTGTACCCGCGGACTCGATCACCGGAACCACGGAAGCCAGAACAGGCTTGCGATTGAGCCACTCAGGTTTGAGCGTGGCGACGACGAAGAAGGTGGCCAGCAAAACGGTCACAGATTGGGCAAATACCAGCCAGAGTCTTTTCATGGGTGTCATTGGGTGCAGATGGTGCATTTCGGCTGTTTGCCGCAGGTGGCGCCATGGCGTATTGTCCTGCATATGCCACCTGGGTAGCAGAGTTCAACCCATTTGACCCAAGTCAATGCACTTCACCGGGGACCCGGTTGAAATAAGGCATTGATTCGATACAGCAATGGAGAAGGCAAATGAAAGCGATAGTGGATCTTTTTTCGACAGACTACGGCTTGTTCAGTATTTCAGGCATTCTGTTCATGATCGGGATGGCGATCTGGTTTTATCGCTTCTTCAACCGGAAGATGGACGAGGCCGAGCGGGCTCAGAAGCTAAAGGGCTGACTTCTCCCTGCGGGGCAGGGCGCCGCGATGTCAGAATACAAAGGCTGTGAGGATGCGCGATGGTGCGCTTTCACAGCCTTTTGCTTTGGCTGCACGAAACCGATGACCGCTCAATGAACGCTCCCTCTACAGCCGCGCCGGTGACGCGGGAACACTTGCTCCAGTCGCTGGATGCCCTGCTGTTGCCTGAAGGTTTCAAAGACTATGGTCCCAACGGCTTGCAGGTTGAGGGCCGCATGAACATTCGAAAAATCGTCTCAGGCGTCACGGCCAGCCTGGCTTTGATCGACGCCGCCATCGAGGCCGATGCCGATGCGCTGCTGGTGCATCACGGTCTTTTCTGGCGTGGTCAGGATGGCCGCATTGTGGGGTGGATGAAGCAGCGCCTATCGCGTTTGCTGGCACACGACATCAACCTCTTTGCCTACCACTTGCCGCTGGATGCTCATGCGACGTTCGGCAACAACGCGCAATTGGCGAAGCACTTGGGCATTGAGTTGCTCGAAGGCGCAGAAGCAAGGTTTGGGGAGCAATCCTTGGGCTTCATGGGGCGGCGCGCCATGCCCAGCGCAGCCGCGTTGGCCGAGCATGTGGGCAAAGCGCTGGCTCGCCCCATCACGCTGGTGGCCGGTTCTGATCGGCCGATCGAGCGGATTGCTTTGTGCACAGGGGGAGCCCAGTCTTACTTTGAAGCGGCCATAGCCGCAGGCGCAGACGTGTTCATCACAGGTGAAATTTCAGAGCCTCAAGCGCACTACGCGAGGGAGTGCGGCGTGGCCTACATCGCCTGTGGTCACCATGCGTCAGAACGCTATGGCGCGCCTGCCGTTGGGGCGCACGTGGCCGCGCAGCTGGGGTTGGCGCACGAGTTCATCGACATCGACAATCCCGCCTGAAAGCTGCGCCATGACAGTTCGGGAAAACTTGATATACGAACCCACCCATCAAAAGCCCATGGTCTTGACCATGGGGGATCCGGCCGGCATCGGTCCGGAAATCATCGCCGGCGCAATTTTTAAACGTCCCGACTTGATGTCAAGCTTGGTGGTCGCTGGTGACATGCATGTGCTGCAACAAGCCGGTGAGGTGGTGGCCAGGGCCAAAGGGGCGGCGCAACCCGTATGGACCTTGTTGAATGACTTGGCCTCTTGGCGACCGCAACCTGGGTCAGTGCCGGTGGTGCAAGCGTGTGATCCCGTGCGAGGTTTGGTTCTGGGGCAGGTGAGTGCCAGGGCAGGGCATGCGGCGGCCCAATGCATTCGAGTGGGCGGCCCGCGCAGCTTTGCACGGGCGGGCGAGTGCTGTGGTCACTGCGCCGATGCACAAAGAGGCTTTGGCGGCCGCGGGTGTGACCCATCCGGGGCACACCGAGTATCTTCAAGCGCTGGCGGCTGAGCACCAGGGTGTGACCGTCGAGGCGCTGCCGGTGCGCATGATGCTGAGTTGTCCGGGGCTGCGCACCGTGTTGGTGAGCATCCATGTTTCTCTGCGAGAAGCCATTGCGTCCGTGACGGAGGCGCAGGTGTTGCAAACTCTGCGCATCACGGCCGCGCATTTTCAGCGAAGGGGCATGCCTCGGGTGCGCATCGCGGTGGCGGGCTTGAACCCCCATGCGGGTGAGGGTGGGTTGTTCGGGCGCGAAGAGATCGAGGTGATCGCACCAGCCGTTGCAACGGCGCAGGCTGATGGCTTGGGGGTCTGTAGGGCCGCTTGCGCCGGACACGGTTTTCATGCGCGCCCGGCAGGGCGAGTTTGATGTGGTGATTGCGATGTACCACGATCAAGGGTTGATCCCGGTGAAGCTGATGGGCCTGGATCATGGTGTCAACACCACGCTTGGGCTTGCCCTTTGTGCGCACCAGTCCAGACCACGGAACGGCGTTTGATCTGGCTGGTACTGGTCGCGCCGATCCCGCCAGCCTGCTGGCTGCCATCGACGCGGCGCAGAGCCATGGGCATTCAGACGTAAAAAGTCCGCCCAGGCTGGAGCGGACTTGACGGGTGGGAAGCGTTATTTGCGCAGGCTGTCGCGAATTTCGCGCAGCAACACCACGTCTTCCGGTGTCGCCTCAGGGCGGCTGGAGCGGCCTCGGTTCCTCGCGCTTCAGGCGGTTGACCTGTTTGACCATCATGAAAATGATGAACGCCAGAATGATGAAGTTGATGGCCACCGTGATGAAATTGCCGTAGGCCAAGACAGGCACGCCGGCTTCTTTCATTGCGGCCAGCGTGGAGGCCGTGCCATCGGGCACATGCGCCCAGTGTGACAAACAGGTTGCTGAAATCCATGTTGCCGAAGATGGCGCCCACGATGGGCATGATCACGATCTTCGACCAGGGAGCCAACGATCTTGCCGAATGCGCCGCCGATGATCACGCCAACAGCCAAGTCGATCACATTGCCTTTGACGGCGAAATCCTTGAATTCCTGCATCATGCCCATTTGAGAATCCTTATTTCTGTGTCGGAGATGTGTTCTGTTCAGCTTCCTGTCAGAGAAGCTGAAAGAATTCTCGCATAGAAGTCGGAAGTATTCAGGTGAATTTCGCCAAAGATGCCCTTGTCGGGCAAATGACCGCCGATGTTGGTACGCCGTCACACTGCTCCTCGCGACCCGTTCAAATTGCCCTTGACCAAAGTCGGGGCAGGGGCCTGAGGCCGTCCGGTACAATGCCGGGTTGTCCCTAGTCCATCCTCCCGATTCATCGAAACGTCATTGAAAGATTTCCATGAGTGAAGCAACCGTCGGAGCGCCTGCTGTGGACAGCAGTCGCCGAACCTGGCTGATCACGTCGGCCGCCATGGGCGGCGCGGGTGCAGCCGCCGTCGCCGTTCCTTTTGTGAGCAGCTTCCAGCCCTCCGAGCGCGCGAAAGCGGCTGGTGCTGCGGTTGAGGTGGATATTTCCGACGTGGCGCCAGGCGCCAAAAAAGTCGTCGAGTGGCGTGGCAAGCCCATCTGGATCATGCGCCGCACACGATGAAGAGCTGGCCAATCTGGCCAAGATCGAGGGCGACCTGGCCGATCCCGAAGTCGGAGCGCAAGGCCTACCCCACGCCCGAGTACGCGCTGAACCAGCACCGCTCGATCAAGCCCGAGTACTTCATTGGCATTGGCATCTGTACCCACCTGGGTTGTTCGCCTGGTGACAAGTTCACGACAGGCCCACAGCCATCGCTGCCAGACAACTGGGTGGGTGGCTACCTGTGTGCCTGCCACGGCTCCACGTTCGATCTGGCTGGGCGCGTGTTCAAGAACAAGCCCGCTCCCGACAACCTGGAAATCCCGCCCCATTACTACGTGTCCGACACCGTGGTGCTGATTGGCGAAGATAAAGCGGCCTGAGCTGCGCTGAGGCAGTCCACCGATCACTGAGGCAAACCATGGCTGAATTCAAAGAACTCCCTCCCGGCGCACCTGTCGGTGCGCAGGTGACCAACTGGTTTGAAAACCGTTTTCCGACCGCGTTTGACGCGTACCGCGTCCACATGTCGGAGTACTACGCGCCGAAGAACTTCAACTTCTGGTACATCTTCGGCTCGCTGGCACTGCTGGTGCTGGTGATCCAGATCGTGACCGGCATTTTTCTGGTGATGCACTACAAGCCGGATGCCAATCTGGCGTTTGCGTCGGTCGAGTACATCATGCGCGATGTGCCCTGGGGCTGGCTGATCCGCTACATGCACTCCACCGGTGCTTCGGCGTTCTTTGTGGTCGTGTATCTGCACATGTTCCGCGGCTTGCTCTACGGCTCGTACCGCAAGCCGCGTGAGCTGGTCTGGATCTTTGGCTGCGCCATCTTCCTGGTGTTGATGGGCGAAGCCTTCATGGGTTACCTGTTGCCATGGGGTCAGATGAGCTACTGGGGCGCTCAGGTGATCGTGAACCTGTTCTCTGCCATTCCGTTTGTGGGCCCTGATCTGGCTTTGCTGATCCGTGGTGACTTCGTGGTGGGCGATGCCACGCTGAACCGCTTCTTCAGCTTCCACGTGATTGCTGTGCCGCTGGTGTTGCTGGGCCTGGTGGTGGCGCACTTGCTGGCTCTGCACGATGTGGGTTCCAACAACCCCGATGGCGTGGAAATCAAGGCGACCAAAAACGAAAAAGGCATTCCGCTGGACGGCATTCCTTTCCACCCCTACTACACGGTGCACGACATCTTTGCCGTGTCCGTGTTCCTGATGGTGTTCTCGGCGATCGTTTTCTTTGCGCCTGAACTGGGCGGCTACTTCCTCGAGTACAACAACTTCATTCCGGCCGATCCGCTGGTGACGCCGTTGCACATTGCGCCAGTCTGGTACTTCACGCCGTTCTATTCGATGCTGCGCGCGATCACCAGCGAAATGGTGTACGTGCTCATGGCTTGCGTGGTGCTGGGTGCGTTGCTGGGCGTGGCCAAGGCCAAGATCAGCAGCGTGCTGAAAATGGCGGTGGTGGGTGCTGCCGTGGTCGCTGTGGGCCTTGCTGTACGCCATTGATGCCAAGTTCTGGGGCGTGGTCGCCATGGGCGGCGCGGTCGTGATTCTGTTCTTCCTGCCTTGGCTGGACTTCAGCCCGGTGAAGTCGATTCGCTACCGCCCAGACTGGGTCAAGTGGCTCTACGCGGTGTTCGTGATCAACTTCCTGATCCTGGGCTATCTGGGTGTTCAGCCGCCATCGCCAGTGGGTGAGCGTGTGTCTCAGGTCGGTACCTTGTTCTATTTCGGCTTCTTCCTGTTGATGCCTTGGTGGAGCCGTCTGGGTGAGTTCAAGACGGTGCCCAGCCGCGTGACCTTCACGCCTCACTAAGCCCTAACTGCGACACGGAGAGTCACACAAATGAAAAAAATTCTTCTGGGCTTTGCACTGGCCTTGGGTCTGTCCGGTGCCGCGATGGCCGCTGGTGGCGGTTTCCCGCTGGACAAGGCGCCCAATCGCACCAACGACATGGCAGCGCTGCAAAATGGCGCAAAGCTGTTCGTCAACTACTGCCTGAGCTGCCACTCGGCGGCCTTCATGCGCTACAACCGCCTGCGCGACATTGGTCTCACCGACAAGCAGATCGCTGAAAACCTCACTTTCGCCACCGACAAGATCGGTGACACGATGAAGGCTTCCATTGATCCGAAGCAGGCCAAAGAGTGGTTTGGTGCCAATCCGCCCGATCTGACCGTGATTGCCCGCTCGCGCGCTGGTGCTGGTGGCTCTGGTGCCGACTACATCTACACCTTCTTGCGCACGTTCTACCGTGATCCTGCCCGGCCGACCGGGTGGAACAACATGGTGTTCCACAACGTGGGCATGCCCAACCCGCTTCTGGCAACTGCAGGGTGAGCGTGAGCCGATCCACGCCAAGGTGGAAAGCCACGGCGCTGAGACGGAAGTTGTCAATGGCTGGGACGCCCGTGAAGCCAGGCACCATGACCGAAGCCGAATTCAACAACAACATCGGTGACCTCGTGGCCTACATGCAGTGGATGGCCGAGCCAGCGCAAAACCACGTGTTCGCATCGGGCGTCTGGGTGCTTGTTGTTCCTGGCTGCGTTCACCTTGGTCGCATGGCGTCTGAATGCCGCGTTCTGGAAAGACGTCAAGTAATCAGGTTTTGTTTTCTCCACTCATACGCAAGATGACGGCGGTGGGTGGAGATTCACAGTGGCAGGCCTTTCGCCGCAAGCCGGCGCACAGGGCTCGCCACTGTTTTTGCATTTAAGGAGACTTACCCATGATGGTTTTGTATTCGGGCACCACTTGCCCTTACTCGCACCGCTGCCGCTTCGTGTTGTTTGAGAAGGGCATGGACTTTGAAATTCGTGATGTGGACTTGTACAACAAGCCCGAAGACATCAGCGTGATGAACCCCTACGGGCAGGTGCCCATTCTGGTCGAGCGAGATTTGATTCTGTACGAGTCGAACATCATCAATGAGTACATCGACGAGCGCTTCCCTCACCCACAACTGATGCCCGGTGATCCGGTTGACCGTGCCCGCGTTCGGCTGTTCCTGCTCAACTTCGAGAAAGAGCTGTTCGCCCATGTCTCCGTGCTGGAGGCGCGTGCGAGCAAGGGCAATGAGAAGGCCCTGGAGAAAGCGCGCTCACACATTCGTGACCGCTTGACCCAGTTGGCGCCCGTGTTCCTGAAAAACAAATTCATGCTGGGAGACAACTTCTCCATGCTGGATGTTGCCATTGCTCCGCTGTTGTGGCGCCTGGACTTCTATGGCATCGAGCTGAGCAAAAATGCAGCGCCTTTGCTGAAGTACGCAGAGCGCATTTTCTCGCGTCCAGCCTACATTGAGGCGCTGACCCCTTCCGAGAAGGTGATGCGCAAGTAAAGGTGATCGCTGGGTGCTTCAGCACTCAGACCACTTTTGCTGATATTTTCGAATTCCATGAGTTTGTCAGATCAAGATCAACCCTCTACACGTCCCTATCTCATTCGCGCATTGCACGAATGGTGCAGTGACAACGGGTATTCGCCTTACCTCGCGGTGCAGGTGGATGCATCCGTTCAAGTGCCCATGGAGTTTGTGAAAGATGGTGAAATCGTGCTCAATGTTGGCGTAGATGCCACCAGCGGGTTGCGGCTGGGTAACGATTTCATTGAGTTCAAGGCCCGCTTTGGCGGTGTTGCGCGCGAAATTGTGGTCCCTGTCGATCATGTGGTGGCCATCTACGCGCGTGAAAATGGACAGGGCATGGCATTTCCGCCGCCTGCACCTGCGTTGCTCACTTCTGTCACGCCCTCGATAGGGCTGCCGGAGACGGTCGAGGCGGCTGTGGCCGACGATGAAGCGCCTTCGGGTGACGAGGGCGCAAAGCGTGGCGTGCTCCGTGCGGTGCCCGTAGAGCCAAACTTGGACGAACCGTCCGATGGTGACGAATTCGACCCCCCGCCTTCAGGCCCCCCAACTCGGCGCAGTGGTCGTCCCGTGTTGAAGCGGGTCAAGTAGAATCCCTCCCGGGCCGCTTTAGCTCAGTTGGTAGAGCAATCGCCTTGTAAGCGATAGGTCGTCTGTTCGAGTCAGACAAGCGGCACCAAAATCTTTCGAAGCGCTCTTCGAAGCCAACAGAGAGGCTCTCGCGCGGCTCGTCAGCTGGTGGGCTTCATTTGGACTTTGATCCGAATCGAGTTAACCTGTGCACCGTTTTGGGTCAACGTTCGCTGAAGGGTGGGGAGCAGTTGTCGCAGCTTCGTTGACACGGCTGCGTTGCTCACCAGCAAACACCAAGCCCCTTCGTCCAAAGGGCCTGCCTTGATGTGGCGACGCAAAGCTGCTGGTATCAGGTGCTGAATGTCGTCCAGGTAGCCTTGTGAAACGCGAATGCGCTGCGTCAACACCGCAAGGTGCGGTGCGGCCCCTACCGCTTGTTCAAGGCTGAAAATGTTGGATCGAAAGACCGATTTCATCGGGTGAATCAAGGCGCCGTGGGCGGCGCTATCATGAATAATTGAAGGAACCGCAGTGCACATCATTATCACGGACGCCTGGTTGGCGCGCAGCCAAGCCGTTCACCTGAACGGAGCCAAGCTTCTCGGGGCAGCGGCGCTGGCGAGCGTGATGACGATGTTCGGCGCAGTGGCGCTCTACCACTGGGTGTTCCTTGAAGGCGTGCGCCAAGGTTGGCCCGGGTTCGTTCCTGTGGCCAAGTTGGTAACGCAAGGGGAAGTCGACTCGAAAGAGCTCTACATGCGTGAAAACCTCGATGCCATGGCGCGAAAGCTGGGCGAGATGCAGGCGCGCATGATGCAAATCGACTCACTGGGTGAGCGAGTCTCTGGCCTGGCCGGTCTGAAGCCCGAAGAATTCAAAGCGGAGCCTGTGGGCTCGGGCGGTATTTTGGTGGGCGGTCATCCCATCACCGTCGAAGAACTTCAAGCGGCGATGGGCGAACTGGACCAGCGTTCTGCTTCGAGGGTTGATTGGCTCACCGCTGTCGAATCCCGGTTGTTTGATCAAAAGATGCAGCGCAGCCTGATTCCTACGCAGGAGCCGGTATTGGGTGCCCGGGTAGGCTCGCCGTTTGGCTACCGCATTGATCCAATCACGGGCAATACGGCGCTGCACACCGGACTGGATTTTCCTGCCGACACCGGTACACCCATCTACGCAGCAGCGGGCGGGGTGGTGATCGTCCAAGAATTGCACCACGCTTACGGCAACATGATCGAGGTGGACCACGGCAACAACCTCATCACCCGGTACGCGCACGCCTCCAAGGTCTTCGTCAAGAAGGGCGACATCGTTAAACGTGGCCAGAAAATTGCCGAAGTGGGGTCCACCGGCCGTTCCACGGGGCCACATCTTCACTTTGAAGTCTGGGTGGCTGGTGTGGTGCAGGATCCTCGGCCCTTCCTCAATGCGGGCGAGAGCCTTGCCGCCACCGAACTGGCGAAAACCCGTTGACTGATTGACCGGTCCTATGCTGTCCCTCTTCGCAGGGTCGGCGTGGGCTCTCGGGCCATCTGGCCGGCGGTGTTTTGCGTGTCGCTGTTGCCACGTTTGTTCCTGCAGGCCGTCCTGCCTATCCCGGACACGGGTTTCTTAAGGCTGCGCCAGTTAAAATGCCCGTTTTGCTCTTGAAAGAGCAGCGTTCACCGGCACATGGAAATCACCTTTCTGTGCCGGCACCGCTGGCAAGGGCGTTTCGACACATTTCCCAGCCCCGTGGCTCCTTTGAGGGTCGCGGTCCTGGTTTGCACGTATGGCCACAAATATCCTCACCAAAATCTTCGGCAGTCGCAACGATCGATTGCTCAAGACCTACCGCAAAACGGTGGAGCGCATCAATGGCCTGGAACCCAAGTTCGAAAAACTCAGCGACGACGAGCTGAGGGCGCAAACAGCTGCGTTCAAGCAGCGCATTGCCGATGGCGAATCGCTGGATTCGATTTTGCCCGAGGCCTTTGCCGTGGTTCGCGAAGGCAGCAAGCGCGTGATGAAAATGCGTCACTTTGACGTGCAGATGGTCGGCGGTCTGGCTTTGCACCATGGCAAGGTGGCCGAGATGCGCACCGGTGAAGGCAAAACGCTCACCGCCACCCTGCCGGTGTACCTCAATGCGCTGACCGGCAAGGGTGTTCACGTTGTGACGGTGAACGACTACCTGGCCAGTCGCGATGCGCAGTGGATGGGCCGTCTTTACAACTTCCTGGGCTTGACGGTGGGCATCAACCTGCCTCAAGCGCCGCGCGAAGAAAAGCAGGCCGCCTATGGCGCCGACATCACCTACGGCACCAACAACGAATATGGGTTTGACTACCTGCGCGACAACATGGTCTACGAGACCGCTGACCGCGTGCAGCGTGGCTTGAACTACGCCATCGTCGACGAGGTTGACTCAATCTTGATCGACGAGGCCCGCACGCCACTGATCATCAGTGGTCAGGCAGAGGACCAGACGCCGGTGTACATGGCGATCAAGGCGCTGGTTCCCCATCTGGTCCGTCAGGAGGGCGAAGCCGACCCACGCACGGGTGAAGGCGTGATCAAGCCTGGCGACTTCACGGTGGACGAGAAAGCGCACAGCATCCACATGACCGAGCAAGGCCACGAGCATGCGGAACAGCTCTTGAGCCAGGCAGGTTTATTGCCGGAAGGCGCATCCCTGTATGACCCTTCCAACATTGCCCTGATGCACCATTTGGTGACCTCGCTCAAGGCCCACCACCTGTACCACCGCGATCAGCACTACGTGAACCAGGGCGGTGAAATCGTGATCGTCGACGAGTTCACAGGCCGACTGATGTCGGGGCGCCGCTGGAGCGATGGCTTGCATCAGGCCGTTGAGGCCAAAGAAGGCGTGGAAATCCAGCCTGAGAACCAGACGCTGGCTTCGATCACTTTCCAGAACTACTTCCGCCTGTACAGCAAGCTCGCCGGTATGACAGGAACGGCCGATACCGAGGCCTACGAATTCCAGGAGATCTACGGCCTGGAAACCGTGGTGATTCCGGCCAATCGGCCCAGCAAACGTGATGACCAGCTGGACCGGGTGTACAAAACAACGCCCGAGAAGTACGCTGCAGCGATTCAGGACATTCGCGAGTGCCACGAGCGCGGACAGCCGGTGCTGGTGGGTACATCTTCGATCGAAAACTCGGAAATCATTGCCGAGTTGCTGGTCAAAGAGAAGCTGCCGCACGAGGTGCTCAACGCCAAGCAGCATGCCCGTGAGGCAGACATCATTGTTCAGGCTGGTCGCCCGTCGGCCATCACGATCGCGACCAACATGGCCGGCCGAGGAACCGACATCGTGCTGGGGGGCAATCTGGAAAAGATGATGGCCGCCGTAGAGAACGATACCTTGCTTGACGATGCGACCAAAGCCGCCCGCCTCGAAGAGGTGCGCGCACAGTGGCAGCAAGATCAAGACAAGGTCAAGGCCTTGGGCGGTCTGCGCATCATCGCCACCGAACGCCATGAGAGCCGTCGCATCGACAACCAGTTGCGTGGCCGTTCGGGTCGGCAGGGCGATCCGGGGTCATCGCGTTTCTACCTGAGCCTTGATGATTCCTTGATGCGTATCTTTGCGGGCGACCGTGTACGCGCCATCATGGACCGTTTGAAAATGCCTGAGGGTGAAGCGATCGAGGCGGGCATGGTGACCCGCAGTATCGAAAGCGCCCAGCGCAAGGTGGAAGCGCGAAACTTCGATATTCGCAAGCAGTTGCTGGAGTACGACGACGTGTCGAACGATCAACGCAAGGTGATCTATCAGCAGCGCAATGACATCCTCGATGCCCAGTCTCTGCGCGCGCAGATCGATTCGCTCCGGGATGGCAGCATCACCGACACGGTTCAGCAGTTCGTGCCCGCTGGTAGTGTGGAGGAGCAGTGGGATTTGGCGGGACTTGAGAAGGTCTTGAAAGAAGAGCTGTCAATCGAGGTGCCTTTGCAAACCTGGGTCTCAGAAGCCGAGGCGATCGACGCAGAGGAGATTCAAGAGCGCATCCTGACCACGGCCAAGATGGTTTTTGATGAAAAGGTGGCTTTGGTCGGCGAAGAGAACTTCACCCAGTTTGAGCGCATGGTGCTGCTGCAGACCATCGACAGCCAATGGCGGGAGCACTTGTCGGCACTGGACTACCTGCGTCAAGGCATTCATTTGCGTGGTTATGCGCAGAAGCAGCCCAAGCAGGAGTACAAGCGAGAAGCCTTTGTGCTGTTTGGACAATTGCTCGACAGCGTGAAAAACGATGTGACCAAGGTGTTGATGAATGTTCGGGTGCAGTCGCCCGAGCAGATCACCGAAGCCGCAGAGCAAATCGAAGAGCGGGCCGAGAAACTGGCCAATGTCACTTACACCGCCCCAACAGAAACCGGTGAGGCGCAAAGCGTTGGCGCCGAGGGTGCACCTGCAGCTGTAGCCGAAGTTCCTCGGGTCGGTCGCAATGAGCCCTGCCCTTGTGGCAGCGGAAAGAAATACAAGCACTGCCATGGGCAGTTGACCTGACGCGACCAACACGCCCTGGCGTGACGGCTTGTAAATGCTCTCGATTATTTAGAACGACCACGGAGTTCCCATGCCTGTTTTGCTCAGCGCGCCACTTGCCCAAGACTTGTTGACGGTACCCGGTGTTCGCATTGGCGTGACGGAGGCGGGTATTCGCAAAGCCAATCGCAAGGACCTGACGGTTTTTCTGTTGGATGAAGGCTGCTCCGTGGGTGCGGTGTTCACGCAAAACCGTTACGCGGCTGCGCCTGTTCAGGTGTGCCGCGAGCACCTGGCTGCAGGCCAGGGCATTCGCGCCATGGTCATCAACACGGGCAATGCCAATGCAGGCACGGGTGAGCCGGGTTTGTCCGATGCGCGTCAGACTTGTGCCGCTCTTGCTCGAGCGCTGGGTTTGCAGCATGAACAGATCCTGCCTTTCTCCACCGGCGTGATCATGGAGCCACTGCCCGTGGACCGTTTGTTGGCCGGACTTCCGAAAGCCATTGAGTCGGCTGCAACGCCCGAGGCTTCTTCGCCTGGCCGTTGGTTGCTGGCGGCCGAGGGCATCATGACCACCGATACTTTGCCCAAGGCCTGCAGTGCCAGTTTTGAATTGGGCGGCGAGCAAGTGAGTGCGACGGGCATTTCAAAGGGCGCGGGCATGATTCGCCCGAACATGGCCACCATGCTGGGTTACCTCGCCACAGATGCTTGCGTGGCACCAGCCTTGATGGACGCTCTGGCGCTGCGTTTGGCCAACAGTTCTTTCAACCGGGTGACAGTGGACGGTGACACGTCGACCAACGATTCTTTCGTCGTCATTGCGACAGGCCAGGCTGGGAACACCGAAATCACCGATCTGGACAGCGCTGATGGCCAGGTGTTGGTGAGCGAGTTGACCAAGGTGGCACGTCGGTTGGCGCATGCCATCGTGCGTGATGGAGAGGGCGCAACCAAGTTCATTGAGGTGCAAGTCGAAGGTGGGCGCAGCGGGGCTGAGTGTTTGCAAGTGGCTTATGCGGTTGCCCATTCGCCGCTGGTGAAAACGGCATTCTTCGCAAGCGATCCCAACCTGGGGCGCATTCTGGCGGCGGTGGGCTACGCGGGCATTGCCGATCTGGATGCAAGCCTCATCGAGTTGCACCTCGGCGATGTGCACGTGGTCACGCGTGGCGGGCGTCACCCGCAGTACCGCGAAGAAGACGGTCAGCGCGTCATGAAGGAGGCAGAGATTGTGGTGCGCATCGGATTGGGTCGCGGTGACGCAACCGATACGGTGTGGACCTGCGACTTCAGCCACGACTACGTCACGATCAACGCCGACTACCGATCATGAGCGCCGAGGCGGCTCTAGACCGGCTGCTGGCGCGGGCCGAGCAGTTGTTTCTCCGAATCGAAGCGGTGTTGCCACAGCCTCTGGGCGCGCCCGACTGGAGCGCTTCAGTGGCTTTTCGTTACCGCAAGCGCAGCAGTGGTCATGGGGTTCTGGAGCCCGTGCGCCATGTGGCGCAGATGCGACTGAGTGATTTGCAGGAAATCGATGGACAAAAAGACAAGATCGAACGCAACACGTCGCAGTTTGTGCAAGGTTTGCCGGCGAACAACGTGCTGCTCACAGGCGCTCGGGGTACCGGCAAATCGTCTTTGGTGAAGGCCTGTCTCAATGCCTATGCCGAGCAAGGCTTGCGCCTGATCGAGGTGGACAAGTCGGATCTGGTGGATTTGCCCGATATCGTTGATCTCGTGGCTGACCGCAAAGAACGCTTCATCGTTTTCTGCGACGACTTGAGCTTTGAAGACGGCGAGCCTGGCTACAAGGCGCTGAAATCCATTCTGGACGGGTCGGTATCGGCTGTGGGTCATAACGTGCTTGATCTATGCGACCAGCAATCGGCGCCACCTTTTGCCTGAGTACATGAAGGAAAACCTCAGCTACACGCACACCGAAGATGGTGAGGTGCACCCGGGCGAAGTGGTGGAAGAGAAAATTTCCTTGTCCGAGCGGTTTGGATTGTGGGTCAGCTTTTATCCTTTCAGCCAGGACGAATACCTGACCATTGTGTCGCAATGGTTGGCATCATTTGGCGTCGACGCTGCCACGGCGCGAGCGGCCCATCCCCAAGCACTGGTGTGGGCACTCGAACGCGGTTCTCGCAGTGGGCGGGTGGCATATCAGTTTGCGCGTGACTATGCGGGTACACATGCAGCGCGGCGGGCATGACAGCAAGTGGCGATGTGAACCGGGATGTGTTGACCGTGGATGGCGGGGCGCATCCTGATGCGAAGGGATGCCGGAACATCGTAGAGGTCGCTGTGGGCGTGATCATTGGCCGCGATGGGCGTTTCCTCTTGACCTCTCGGCCTGCAGGCAAAGCCTATGCCGGCTTTTGGGAGTTTCCGGGCGGCAAGCTGGAGGCAGGTGAATCGGTCGAGCAAGCCTTGCGTCGTGAGCTTCAGGAAGAGATCGGCATCACCATCGCGGTCGCCGAATCATGGCGGGTCCAGGTGGTCGACTATCCCCACGCTTTGGTGCGGTTGCATTTTTGCAAGGTGCGCGAGTGGTCTGGCCAGCTTGATATGCGAGAGGGGCAAACGTTCAGTTGGGAAGGGTTGCCTGTGGCGTGCAGCCCTGTGCTGCCGGGCACCGTGCCCGTGTTGACTTGGTTGGCCGAAGAGCGAACCTGACCTCACTCGGGGCGCTCAGCTTTGTTCAAAGCCGGGATCGTTGCTGGGTATTTGTTCTGGCAATGAGAACTGCTCGCTGGCCCAGGCGCCAAAGTCGACGTTTTTGCACCGAGCGCTGCAAAAAGGCCTGAAGGCATTGCTGGCTCGCGTAAACACTGGGACCGCCGCATTGAGGGCAGACCACTGTTCTCTCGCCTGGCGTTGTGTCGGTCGCGGACATCATTCAGGAACAAAGCGTCAATTCAAATGCACCCTCTGTTGCTGCTGGGTGCAGGCGGCCATCTTCACCGAGTTTCATCAAGCGCACAGAAACCATCAGTCGGTTACCACTGATTTCGGGAATCATGTTCAGCTTGGGATCGATGCCCAATCGCAGCAACTGGAAGGTGCGACCTTGCGGCAGATTCTGCTGAAACTGGCCATTGGGTGCGATGACCTTCTGTGGGGAGCCGGAGTCGCGCAACATGCGCATCAGGAGTGCGATGGCCTCTGCGAGGGGTGCCAGGCTCTGAACCCACTGCTGCAGATCGGTCTGGCGTTTGCGCAACGCTTATGGTGTTGCCACTCAAAGTAGGCTGGCAGATCAAACTCGCAGGTGCCCGCAGGGATGCTGATTCGGCTTCGAATGCTCATCAGCCAGTCGTTCTCTGTCAACGCTTGGCCTGTCTTTCCGCTGAGCCCATTGAGTTCGCTGAAACACTGGTCCAGCTCGGCGACCACCTGGTCCAAAGCGCGCTCGGAGATGGCGGGATTGCCGCGGTAGCTGTTGAGTTGGAGCTTGTGACGATCGATGTCTTTGAGCACATCGGACTTCATGTCCGCGCGAGATGCCACGTCCATGATCTCGAAAATGGTCTGGATCGCAAAATGGTGATCCAACGCGTGGGCCCGTGGCAACAACTCTTCCAGCCGCTGAAACAGGTGCTCCAGCCTGAGGTAGGTGCGGATGCGTTCGTTGAAAGGGTATTCGTACAGGATCACAGCGGCAGATGTTGGCGCAAAGTAGCGGGCAGGAGGTCTTTCATCATAGCCCGAACTTGTTTGCAAGTTGTTTCACCAGGCCCGCTAACTCAATCAAATCCACCCCCTCGTTGAAAAGCACTGCGTCGGCTGCTGCTATGCGCTTTGATCGAGGGCTTTGGCTGTCGACCACCGACCGGGCAGTGGCGCGCATCCCAGCCATTGCGTGCTTGCACACGATCGATTTGGGTGGTCTGCAAGCAGTCGACAACCCATACCAGATCCAGTTGCTGCCGCCAGCGAGGGCTCTCAACCAGAAGCGGTACGTCAAAAACCAATGCTCTGGCCTTCGTATTGGTCACTTCGGTTTGAATGGCTTGCGCGACCAGAGGGTGGATGATTGCTTCAAGTTGCGTCGCGCGCACCGGGATCAGAAAACACGTGGTCGCGCATCTTGGCGCGATCCATCGAGCCATCGGCAGCCACAAATGCTTGGCCGAAGTCGCTGAGCTATGGCCGTCATGGCCGCTCCACCAGCTTGCGTGGTTGCACGCGAAATGGCGTCGGCGTCAATGACGTGTGCACCCAAGTTGCAGAAGCTGATGGGCGACCGTGCTTTTTCCGCTGCCGATACCGCCTGTCAGCCCGAGTTTGAGTGGAGGGGGTGGGACGATGGTGCTCACAATCCGATCAGTCGCAAGATGGATGCCGGGCCCACGATCATTGCGGTGACGCCGGCGATCGCAAGAAAAGGCCCAAAGGGCACATAGCCTCCTTCGCGCAGCTTTCCGAAGATCTTGATGCCAATCCCAATGACCGCGCCGATCACATGAAGCCATCAAGATGACCGCAATCAAGGCTTGCCAGCCCAGCCATGCGCCCAATGCCGCATAGAGCTTGAAATCACCGTAGCCCATGCCCTCTTTGCCGGTGATCAGCTTGAATGCCCAGTACACCAGCCAGAGAGAAAGATAGCCTGCGACCGCGCCCCACAAAGCGTCAGGCAGCGACGTATCGCATCACACCCAAGGCTGCGGCACACAGACCTGCCCACAGCAAAGGCAGGGTGATGTCGTCAGGCAGCAGCGTGGTGTCCCAATCGATGAAAGTCAAGGCCACGAGCGCGGCCGAGAAACCGCACCATGCAACCGCCGTCCAAGTCAGGCCCCAATGCCACCCGCACCATGCGAACAAGGCCGCGGTCAACAATTCCACGCGCCGGATACCGAGGGCTGATGGGTACTCGGCAAGAGCGGCACCTACCGCCCAAAACCAGGTAGCTGCGAGCAGGGATGTTTTCGAACCATTGAATGGCATGGCCACAATGGGGGCAGCGCGATCGGGGCACCATCAGGTTGAATTGGTGGCGCATCTGCAGGGGCTCGGTTGGCGCCGACGTCTGCGTCAGTTCGGCGCATTCAGCCGCCCAGCGCATTTCCATCATTTTGGGCAGGCGGTGGATCACGACGTTCAAGAAACTGCCGACCATCAACCCCAGCAAGCCGAGCAGTGCAGCATCCAGCGCCTCCACGCCACCCATCAAACGACCTGGCCCAGCTTGAAAATTGGCAGGTACATCGAGACCACGATGCCGCCAATGATGGTGCCGAGCACCACGATGATGATGGGCTCCATCAGGCTGGACATGCCGGCCACCATGTCGTCTACTTCGGCTTCATAGAAGTCGGCGGCTTTGCCCAGCATGTGGTCGATGGAGCCAGACTCTTCGCCAATCGCACACATCTGCAGCACCATGGATGGGAACAGTTGGCGTTGGTCATTGCAGTTGGTCAGGCTGGTGCCAGTCGATACTTCTTGCTGGATCTTTTCCGTGGCTTTGGCATACACCAAATTGCCAGAAGCACCTCCGACGGAGTCCAGTGCTTCCACCAACGGTACGCCAGCCGCAAACATGGTTGACAGCGTGCGGGTCCAGCGGGCGATCACAGATTTTTCGACCAATGTTCCGAAAATGGGCATCTTCAGCATCAACCGGTCCATGAACGCCTGCACTTTCTCGCTGCGACGCCAAGCCTGGAAGAAAAAATAGCCACCGCCGAACGCAAGCCAAAAATCAACCACCAATACTCGACGAAGAATTCACTGATGGCCATCACCATGAGCGTTGGCGCAGGCAAGCTCAGCACCAAAGGACGAAAACACCTGCTTGAACGAAGGGATCACCCAAATCATGATCACGGCAACGACCACAAACGCAACCACGATCACGGAGATGGGGTACATCAAGGCCGATTTGATTTTCGACTTGATGCCTTCCGTCTTCTCCATGTAGTCGGCCAATCGGTCCAGCAACTCTTCCAGAATACCGGCGGCCTCACCTGCTTCGACCAGGTTGCAATAGAGGCTGTTGAAGTAAAGAGGATGCTTGCGGAACGATGCGCTGAGCGAGGTGCCGGTTTCAACGTCCGATCGGATGTCATTCAGCAGCTTGGTCACATTGGGGTTGGGATTGCCCCTGCCGACGATGTCGAATGCCTGCAGCAGCGGTACACCCGCTTTCATCATGGTGGCCAGCTGGCGCGTGAAAATGGCAATGTCTTTGGGTTTGATGCGCTTGCCACCCGAAGTCCTGCGTTTCTTGACCTTGCTGGGCACGATCCCCTGGCGCCGCAGCGCGGCCGTGACCTGGTTTTCTCCAACTGCACGCAGTTCACCCCGAACCTGCTTGCCGTTGCGGTCCTTGCCTTCCCATTCGAAGACGAAGTCCTTGACCCTTTTCGATGCTGCGGTTGCCATGTGTTCCTCGGGTGCTGTGTCTGATCGGGCTTATTCGTTGGTCACGCTGAGCACTTCTTCCAGCGAAGTCAGGCCCAGTTTGACTTTGAGCAGCCCCGATTGGCGCAGGGTTCTTACGCCCTCTTTGCTGGCTTGTTGTGCGATATCCAGTGCGCTGCCACCCTTGAGAATGATGCGTTGCAATCTCCTCCGAGATGGGCATCACCTGGTAGATGCCGACCCGGCCTTTGTAGCCATTGTTGCAGGCGCTGCAGCCCACAGGTTTGTAGGGTGTCCAAGTGCCGTCCAATTCTTCGGCTTTGAAGCCCGCGTCGATCAAGGCCTTTCGCGGCACGTCCAGCGGCACTTTGCAGGTGGCGCACAGTCGCCTTGCCAGTCGTTGTGCCGTGATCAGGATCACGCTGGAGGCAATGTTGAACGTGGGGATGCCCATGTTCATCATGCGGGTCAGCGTGGTGGGCGCATCGTTGGTGTGCAGCGTGGACAGCACCATGTGACCGGTCTGCGCGGCTTTGATGGAAATGTCGGCGGTTTCGAGATCGCGAATCTCACCGACCATGATGATGTCAGGATCCTGACGCAAGAAAGCCTTCAGTGCGGCGGCAAAGGTCAGGCCGGCCTTCTCATTGACGTTGACCTGGTTGACACCCGGCAAGTTGATCTCCGACGGATCTTCCGCCGTTGAGATGTTGATGCCGGGTTTGTTCAGAATGTTCAGGCAGGTGTACAGCGACACGGTCTTGCCCGAGCCGGTGGGTCCTGTCACCAGCACCATGCCGTAGGGGCTGGAAATCGCCTCCAAGCAGGCGTTCCTTTTCTTCGGGTTCATAGCCCAGCGCGTCGATGCCCACCTTGGCGCTGCTGGGGTCGAGAATACGGATCACGATCTTCTCGCCGAACAAGGTGGGCAAGGAACTCACCCGGAAATCGATCACCCGATCAGGACCCACCTTGAGCTTCATCCGCCCATCTTGGGGAATGCGCTTCTCGGAGATGTCCATGCGCGAGATCACCTTGATCCGCGAGGCCAGCTTGTCCTTGATCGCAATGGGTGGCGAGGCTATTTCTCGCAACTCTCCATCGATCCGAAATCGCACCCGATAGGTGTGCTCGTAGGGTTCGAAGTGCAAGTCAGATGCGCGCATGTTGAAGGCATCCAGCAGCATTTTGTGCAGAAACTTGACGACAGGCGCATCGTCGACTTCGGCCGTGAGCGTCTTGTCATTCGTTTCAACTTCCACCGCATCGGTAGACATCTCATCGAACTCGAAATCGCCACCGATGATGTTGTCCATGGCCTCATTGGCCGTGGTCGACAGCGTGTCAACCAGTTTGCTGAGCTTGTCAAATTCGGCGATGACCCAGTCGACGCCCAGCTGGGTCGCAAACTTGATCTTTTCGGCGGCTTGCTGATCCGAAGGGTCGGCTGTCGCCACCAGCAAGCGGTTGTTGCGCTTGCTCAGCACCACGATCCGGTAGTCGGCGCAAATCTTGGGGTCGAGCAGGCTCTTGGGCAGTCGCTCCTGGATCGATGGCGTCGAGATCGAGCAGCGGCGCTGCAAATGCCGACCGACATCGTGTGAGCGAGGTCGGACGCCGACACGGCGCCAGAGCCTGTGAGCTCGGCAATGAAGCTGGTTCGCGCGCTTTGGGCCTTCTTGTAGAGGTCCTCAGCCGCTTTTTGCCCCAGTTTTCCAGCAGACACAAGCGCGCGTCCCAAGCCCGGGCAGTGCCAGGGAGGGAGAGTCTTGGATGATCGTGTCAGCAGACGCCATAGAGCCGTAATCTATCTTAAATCAAGGACTTGGCGGCTGATTATTGACGCAACTTGTGTTGAAAGTGCGGATTCGACGCACCTCAAGCGTTGTTTCGAGGATGCGCGATGGCGGCAGCTCGTCGCGTAGTCGCAGCGCATTGGTGACCGCGTCGAAGTGCAAGGCGGTCGAGCTGAGGAAGCTCGACCCATCGGCTGCAATGCTTGCGTCGAGCATGTCGAGACCGGCTCTTGGCTGCACGGGATGTCGCCTCACAAATCGATCTCGTTGCCGCCGGTAGGCGGTCGATCGATCAGGTGCGGCGCTCCAGCAAGCCGGGCCAATTCTAGCAAGGCTGATGTGTAGGGGTTGGGCTCGAGAGCGTTTGTGCGCATCAATGGCCCGCTTGGGCTTCTGCGGCCGCGCTGTCTGACGCGCGCATCCAGGGCGCCGGTGGCGCGGATGATGGCGCAGGATTTCGTTCAGGTGGGTCAGGTCACCTTCTTCGATCGCGTTCCGGAGAGTCTGCTTTCTCGGTTGCTCGGAGCGTCTTCAGTGCGCAAATCATCGGCAGCGTGACCTTGCCCTCGCGCAAATCGTCGCCCAGGTTCTTGCCCAGCAGGTCGGCATCTCCTTCGTAGTCCAGGACATCGTCGATGACCTGAAACGCGGTACCGAGTGCCTGGCCGTAGGTCGCGCAGGCCGTCTTCGACGTTCGACGTGGCGTTGGGCATGATGCGGCGCCAGGCGTGCGCTGGCTTCAAAGAGTTTGGCGGTTTTTGACCGGATGACCCGCAAATAGCTGGCCTCGTCCAGGGAGGTGTCGCGCATGTTCATCAGTTGAAGCACTTCGCCTTCCGCGATCACGTTGGTGGCGTCGGCACAGCACCTGCATGACGCGCATGTTGTTCACGTCGACCATCATCTGGAATGCGCGCGAGTACAGAAAGTCGCCAACCAGCACGCTTGGTGCGTTGCCAAACGCTCGTTGGCTGTCGAGCGACCCCTGCGCAGCGTGGATTCATCGACCACGTCGTCGTGCAGCAGTGTGGCGGTGTGGATGAACTCGACCACGGCGGCCAACGTGAATCGATCTGGGTGGTTGTTGCCCAGTGCGCCGCTGATCAAAAGCAGCAGAGCCGGTCGCAGACGCTTGCCGCCGGCAGAAATGATGTATTGCGCCACCTCTCGGACGAGCGGGACTTCGGTGGTGAGGCGCTCGCTGATCACGCGATCGACCTGCTGCATGTCCCCTTGAATGAGGTCCAAGGGATGGGCTTTTTGTGGGGCTGGGGAGGTCAAGATCGTCGCCGGCAAGGGTTCGGGCTCGGAAGGGTCTGGCTTCCGATTATAGAAAGCCGTGGAGGGGGGCTCGTTGGAGCGCCGGTTCTGCAGGCTGTGTATGGCTGAAGGTTTCCGCATGCGCGAAGCTCTTGGTTGTGCGCCATGCGAGCTCATGGTAAACTCTTGGGCTCGGTGGAATTCGTCTGCCGTGTTTCCACTCGTGGAATTTTTCAAGAGGTTCATATGTACGCGGTCATAAAAACCGGTGGCAAACAGTATCGTGTTGCTGCTGGCGAAAAAATTAAAGTAGAACAGATTGCTGCGGATGTGGGCCAAGAGATCGTGTTTGACCAGGTTCTGGCAGTCGGTAACGGCAGCGAGATCAAGGTAGGCACTCCCTTGGTTTCCGGCGCAACGGTCACAGTCACGGTTTTGGCACACGGCAGGCACGAAAAGGTCACCATCTTCAAGATGCGCCGTCGTAAGCACTACCAGAAGCGCCAAGGCCATCGTCAGAATTTCACCGAACTGCAGGTTGCGTCGATCGCAGGCTGAGAGGAGTAAGAGAAAATGGCACAGAAAAAAGGCGGCGGCTCAACGCGAAACGGGCGCGATTCCAAGCCCAAGATGCTTGGCGTGAAAAAATTTGGTGGTGAACTGGTCAGTGCCGGTGCCATCATCGTGCGCCAGCGCGGTACCCGATTCCACCCCGGCGACAATGTCGGTGTGGGCAAGGACCACACCCTGTTCGCAACGGCGGACGGCCATGTGAGCTTTGCCGTGAAGGGCGCTTTGAATCGCCACATGGTCAACATCACACCTGTTTGAGGGGTGATGCGCCTTGGCGTGCTTCGCGCTCCTTGATGGGGCAGGGCCGACAGCGTGAGCCATCGGCATGCATTTAAAAAGGGCCCGCGATCGCGGGCCTTTTTGTGTTGGTACTTCGAGGAAAGAACGAGTCATGAAATTTGTGGACGAAGCCACGATCGATGTTGCCGCTGGCGACGGGGGCAATGGCTGCGCTTCTTTCCGGCACGAGAAGTACAAAGAGTTCGGCGGCCCCGATGGTGGCGATGGTGGCCGTGGCGGGCACGTCCTGGCCATTGCCGACGCCAGCCTGAACACGCTTGGTGGATTTCCGCTTCACCCGGCGATTCGAAGCGCGCCGGGGTGAGCACGGCAAAGGTTCCGACATGTTCGGCATCAAGGGCGATGACATCGTGCTCAAGATGCCCGTGGGCACCATCATTGCCGATGCCGAAACGGGCGAAGTGTTGCACGAGTTGCTGGAGCCTGGCGAGCAGATCACGCTCGCCAAAGGGTGGTGACGGTGGTTTTGGCAACATGCACTTCAAGAGTTCAACCAACCGCTCTCCTCGCAAGAAGACGCCGGGCTGGGTTGGGCGAACGCTTCACGCTCAAGCTGGAGCTCAAGGTGTTGGCCGATGTGGGTTTGCTGGGCATGCCCAATGCAGGCAAGTCCACCTTGATCGCCGCGGTTTCGAATGCGCGGCCGAAAATTGCGGACTATCCCTTCACGACGCTGCACCCCAATCTGGGCGTGGTGCGCGTGGCGCCTGAAAAGAGCTTTGTGGTGGCCGATGTGCCGGGATTGATCGAGGGCGCTTCCGAAGGCGCTGGTCTGGGGCATCAGTTCTTGCGCCACCTGCAGCGCACGCGCGTGTTGCTGCATCTGGTGGATGTGGCGCCGTTTGACGACACGGTCGATCCCGTGGCGCAGGCCAAAGCCATCGTTGTCGGAGCTGAAGAAGTTCGATCAGAAGCTCTACGAGAAGCCCCGCTGGCTGGTGCTCAACAAGCTGGACATGGTGCCTGCCGACGAGCGCGAGGCGTTGGTCAAGGACATCGTCAAGCGGTTGAAGTTCAAAGGGCCGGTCTTTGAAATTTCTGCGCTGACGCGCGAAGGATGTGAGCGTTTGGTGCAATCGGTGTACGAATACCTGGCCAAGGAGTTCCGCTCCCACCTGCCAGAAGAGAAGCCCGATCCCCGTTTCGTCGACCCGATCCTCGCGGCATCTGATCTGCATGCCCTGTCCTGCAACCCGTTTTTTCCTTGCCCCCTCATGAGCGATGTTGTCACTGACGCAAGTTTGATTTCCTCTGTCTGAGGGGCCGTTGAAAAAGGCGCGCCGCATCGTGGTCAAGGTGGGCTCCAGCCTGGTCACCAACGAAGGCCGGGGCCTGGACGAGCAGGCCATTGGTCAGTGGAGCCAGGAGCTGGCGTCGCTGGTCAAGCAGGGGCGTGAACTGATCATGGTCAGCAGCGGCGCCATTGCAGAGGGCATGAAGCGCCTGGGCTGGGCGGTACGGCCCAAAGAGGTCAATGAGCTGCAGGCGGCGGCCGCTGTGGGCCAGATGGGTCTGGTGCAGATGTACGAGCGCAAGCTGAGCGAGTGCGGTGTGCGCAGTGCCCAGGTCTTGCTGACCCACGCCGATCTGGCCGATCGCGAGCGCTACCTCAATGCACGCTCGACCTTGTTGACGCTGCTGAAGCTGGGCGTGGTCCCGGTGATCAACGAAAACGACACCGTGGTGAACGACGAGATCAAGTTTGGCGACAACGACACCCTGGGTGCTTTGGTGGCCAACCTGGTCGAGGCCGATGCGTTGGTGATCCTGACCGATCAAAAAGGCCTGTACACCGCCGATCCGAGACGCGATCCCATCTGCTGCAGTTTGTGCACCAGGCACGCGCGGGCGATCCGCAGTTGGAGGTCATGGCTGGTGGTGCGGGTTCGGGCATCGGGCACGGGCGGCATGATCACCAAGATCCTGGCGGCCAAGCGGGCCGCTGGGTCGGGTGCTTCGACCGTGATTGCCTGGGGCCAGGAGCCCAAGTCTTGCAGCGCCTGTGCGAAGGCGAAGCCATCGGCACCTGTTTGCTGGCCAACACCGGCAAGAGCCAGGCCCGCAAGCGCTGGATGGCCGATCACCTCAAGCTGTTTGGTGCTGTGGTGGTGGATGACGGCGCTGTCGGCAAGGTGGTGGGTGAAGGCAAGAGCCTGTTGCCCATTGGCATGACGGCTGTGACGGGCGATTTTTCGCGAGGCGATGTGATCGCGGTGCGCAGCCCCGACGGGCGCGAAATTGCACGGGGCCTGGCCAACTACGCCAGTTCAGAAGCCCGGCTGTTGTGTCGCAAATCGTCTGGCGAGTTCGAGCGCTTGCTGGGCTATGTGGCGTGAGCACGAAATGATTCACAGAGACAACCTGGTCTTGACCCGCTTCTGATCGTGTGCGAGCGCCTTCGCGATGCTCCCATGCGAGCGCTGTCAGGAGCGTTCTACTTGATCTGCGCCAGCTAGCGAAGATCGCTTTGGGGATCAGGATCGAAGCAGGCGCCAGGAGGCAGCTCCATGCCGGGTGGGCCGTCTGTCGCCAGCATGGGCGGCAAAATCTGTCGCTCGCATGCGACCCGATGGCGGGCGACATTGCCGCGCAAGAAAGCGGTTGCGGTGGTCGTTGCGTGGCAGGTAGCGGGCCAGTTCGGTCAGCGCCATTTCGTAGACGCCGCGCTTGAACTCCACCACCACATCCAGCGGCACCCAGTAGTCGTGCCAGCGCCAGGCATCGAACTCAGGATGGCTGGTGGCGCGCAGATTGAGATTGCCAGTCGTGCGCAACCAAGCGCAACAGATACCAGATCTGTTTCTGGCCCTTGTAGTGGCCTCGCGCATCGCGCCGAATGAATCGGTCGGGCACTTCGTAGCGCAACCAGTCCCGCGTGCGGGCCACGATGTTCACGTGTTCGGGCATCAGGCCCACTTCTTCGTGCAACTCTCGGTACATCGCCTGCTCCGGCGTTTCGCCCCGGTCGATGCCACCCTGTGGAAACTGCCAGGAGTGGGAGCGGATGCGTTTGCCCCAGAACACCTGGTTTTTCTGGTTGAGCAGAATGATGCCGACATTGGGCCTGAAGCCTTCTCTGTCAAGCATAATCAATCCCAAATTTATATATTGTCTGGATTATGCATCGGGCTTCGCTGGCTTGCGAAGTGATTGCCCACCTGTTGCAAACCAAAGCAGGGGTAAATCCCGATGTCTCCGGAGCAGTGTCGGCTCGCGCTCCCGAGGCGTTCATTTCCTACTTCTTTTGCCTTCTGATCGCCGTTTGCTCGGCCACCTTGCCTCATGAAAGCTTCACAGTTCTTTATTTCCACCCTCAAAGAAGCCCCTGCCGACGCCGAGGTGGTCAGCCACCGACTGATGACCCGCGCCGGCATGATCAAGAAACTGGGCGCTGGTATCTACACCTACATGCCCATGGGCCTGCGGGTGATTCAGAAGGTCGAGCGCATCGTGCGCGAAGAAATGAACCGGGCAGGTGCCGTGGAAATGACCATGCCCGTGGTGCAGCCCGCTGAGTATTGGCAGGAAACGGGTCGCTTTGAAAAGATGGGTCCTGAGCTGTTGCGCATCAAGGACCGCCATGGTCGCGATTTCATCGTGCAGCCCACCAGCGAAGAGGTGGTGACCGACATCGCGCGTCAGGAACTGCGCAGCTACAAGCAGTTGCCCAAAAATTTCTACCAGATCCAGACCAAGTTCCGCGACGAGCGCCGTCCGCGATTTGGCTTGATGCGGGGGCGTGAATTCATCATGAAGGACGCCTACAGCTTCGACCGCGACGAAGCCGCCGCCAAGAGTAGCTACCAGGTCATGGCCGCCGCCTACCGCCGTATCTTTGACCGCTTTGGCCTGACGCTACCGCGCCGTGGCCGCCGACAGTGGCGCGATCGGTGGCGATCTGAGCGAAGAGTTCCAGGTGATTGCCGCCACGGGTGAAGACGCCATCGTCTACTGCCCTGGCAGCGACTACGCGGCCAACATGGAAAAGGCCGAGGCGCTGGCGCCTGCTGATCCACGCGCCAGCCGCTGTGCAACGAGCATGGTCAAGACGCCGACGCCGGGCAAGAGCACCTGCGCCGATGTGGCCGAGTTGCTGGGCGTGCCATTGGCGACGACCGTCAAATCCCTGGTGCTGGCTACCGATGAGCTCAACGAAGCGGGCGAAATCGTGAAGAGCCAGGTCTGGCTGCTTGCTGCTGCGTGGTGACCACGACATGAACGAAGTCAAGGTCAACAAGTTGCCAGGCTTGAAGGTGGGTTCCGTTTTGCGACCCTGGTGCCTGAAATTGAGGCCCATTTCGGCAGCAAGCCGGGTTATCTTGGTGCCGGTCAACCTGCAAGCAGCCCGTGAAGATCGTGGTAGACCGCGAAGTGGCCGTGATGGCCGACTGGATTTGTGGCGCCAACGAAGTGGACTTCCACTACACCGGCGTCAACTGGGGCCGTGACCTGCCCGAGCCCGATCTGGTGGCCGACATCCGCAACGTGGTCGAAGGCGATGCGTCGCCCGACGGCAAAGGTGCGCTGGCGATTGAGCGCGGCATCGAGGTGGGTCATGTGTTCTACCTCGGCACCAAGTACAGCAAGGCCATGAACGCGACCTTCCTGGCCGAAGACGGCAAACCGGCAGCCGTTTGAGATGGGTTGCTACGGCATCGGCATCACGCGCCTGCCAGCAGCGGCCGTGGAGCAAAACCACGACGAACGCGGCATGATCTGGCCCGATGCGCTGGCGCCGTTCACCGTGGTGATCTGCCCCATCGGCATGGACCGCAGCGCCGAGGTCAAGTCGGCGGCAGAGGTCTTGTATGCGGAATTGCTGGCCGATGGCGTGGACGTGATCCTGGACGACCGCGGTGAGCGTCCCGGTGCGATGTTTGCTGATTGGGAGCTGATCGGTGTGCCCCACCGCGTGACCATTGGCGACAAGAGCCTGAAAGAGGGCCTGGTCGAATACCAGCACCGCCGCGATGCCGCGTCCACCAAGGTGGCCGTGGCCGAAGTGGCGGGTCTGTTGAAGAGCCGCCTGAGCGCATGAGCGTGCAGGTGACGGGAGTCGCGCCCACGCGGCGTGACTGTCTGGCTTGGGCGGGCGGCGGCCGTCAGCGCGGCTGGGTGGCCTCAATGTTGCTGCTGCCCGGGCTGGCGCAAGCGGGCCAGGTGGAAGAGCCGCTGGCCGATTCGGTGCGCTCGACCCTGAGCTGTGCCATCGCCAACAAGGCCCCGCCGGTGCCTGAGTTCACCAGCACGGACAAGCGCCTGGAGCATTTGCGCTGGCTGGGTGCCATGAGCGAGCGACTGCAAGCGGCGCAAACCCGATTTCCAGACCCGCATCGAATTTCTGCAAACGGTCTGGTACGAAACGCGGCGTGCAGGGCTCGACACCACCATGGTGATGGGTTTGATCCAGGTGGAGAGTGCCTTTCGCAAATTCGCCATTTCACCGGGTGGGCGCGCGTGGCTACATGCAGATCATGCCGTTCTGGTCGCGCCTGATTGGCGATGGCGACGCTGGCAAGCTGTTCAACATGCAGACCAATTTGCGGTTTGGTTGCGTGATCCTGCGCCACTACCTGGAACCGGAGCGCGGCAATACGTTCATGGCGCTGGGCCGCTACAACGGCAGCAGGGGGCGTGGAGACCTACCCGAATGCCGTGTACGCAGGCAGCAAAGAACTGGGTGCACCCGGACGCTTGATGTCCGGCACCTATGCGGTTCGTACCCCACTTTGAGCTGCCCCGACGGGCCTCGGTGATTCTCGCGGCCCTGGCTGCATGCAATGGCTTGCAGCGTCGAACACGCTGCTGCAGCGCATGTTGTTCGTGCCTACTGCAAGAAACCCGATTCGCGACTTGCTGCTGGCCGCTTTGGGCAAATCCCCGGGTTCCATTTCGTAGCGGTTGGCCAATCGGGCGTTGCCAAACGCTGTGACCAGCGCGCGGCGCATTTCCCTGGGGGCCTGGGTCGCGAGCATGTCCAGCACGTCGTCCCGGGCTCGGGTTCAAACCGTTGACCCCAGTCGTGCTCGCTGCGGATGCCGCGGTACAGGTGGGCGGCGATCTTTCGCGCGGCTTCGGGGGAGGGCGGTGCGATCTCGAACACGTTCATGCGGTTGAGGATGGGGTCGGGGATGGCGCTTTCCCGGTTGGCGGTGGTGATCCAGATGACCTGGCTGGCGTCGATCGGCACATCGGCGAATTCGTCCACGAAGCTTTGCGCGGTGTCGTGTTCGAGCAGGCTGTAGAGCGAGCCCAGCGGGTCGTATTGGGCGTCGGCAGAGGCTTTGTCGATCTCGTCGACCACGATGACCGGGTTGGCGTACTGGCCGTCCACCAGTGCTTCGAACACCTTGCCAGGCTTGGAGCCTTTCCATTGGGAGGATGAACCCGACAGCAGCCAGCCTGCGGTCATGGAGCTCATGGGCACCAGGCTCATGCTGGTGCCCAGCAGATGCGGCGATCTGGCGGGCGAAATGGGTTTTACCCACACCGGGCGGGCCCAGCAGCAGGATGGGCGTGACTTCCAGGCTGTCGCGGCTGTCCTGGCTCAGCGCAACATGGCGCTTCACATCGTCGAGCACCTCACCAAAATTGGGCAGCAGGTCGTACAGCGGTGCCATGTCGGGCACGCCCGAGGGCTTGACCGCGAAGCGCTCGGGGCCTCGGTCGAGCATGCGCTGGTACATGGTCACCAGGCATCTCGTGTTCGCGCTCGTTGCCGCTGGATTGCAGACGGTGGAGCTTGCGCTCGACGTCGTCGGCGCTGAACACATTGCGCATCTGGGCGATGGGCAATCCCATGGGGAAGAGGAAGCGACCAGGCTGTTGGAGCTCATGCGTTTCTCCTGTGGTGTTGGGGCAACGCCTTCATTCAAGCACAAGACATGCCTGACCTCAATGCGGAAACAACCGGAGAAAAGTGCACCTTTCCACGCTATGCCTGTTTCAGAAACGCGAAAACCGCCCGAAGGCGGCTTTCCACGTGGTGCAGAAAGACGCGATCAGGCCTGGCCGTTGATCACCTGTTGCAGCTCACCCGACTCGTACATTTCCATCATGATGTCGGAGCCGCCGATGAACTCACCCTTGACGTACAGCTGGGGGATCGTGGGCCAGTTGCTGAATTCCTTGATGCCCTGGCGAATGCCTTCGTCTTCCAGCACGTTGACGGTTTTCACCGTCTTGGGCTCGACGCCGCAGGCCTTCAGAATCTGGATCGCACGGCCGGAAAAGCCGCACATGGGGAAACTGGCGTTGCCCTTCATGAAGAGCACGATGTCGTTGGATTTGACCAGTTGGTCGAGTTGGGCTTGCACGTCGCTCATGGCGGGCTCCTGAAACAGTGGGGTCGTTAAATGGACCGGAAAGATGCCCGATTATCGCCGCTTTGGCCATTGGCCGCCGCTGCAGCGCTGGATGCCCGCAAGGTCGGTGCGGCTGCTCACTTGCTCGAAATCCTCGGGCGGACAGCAGCGTCGCGCACCGCTTGAGCCTGATCGTGGCCATGCTCCAGCAGCAGCCAGCCGTCGGGCTCCAGCGCATCGGGCGCGGTGGCGACCAGGTCGCGCATGTCGTTCCAGGCCGTCTGCGCCCGCTGTGAGCGCGGTGATCGGTTCATGGGTGAGTGCGGGGAGGTGGTGGTCGCCTTCGGCGATGTAGGGCGGGTTGCTGGCGATCACGTGGAAGCGCTCACCGGCCACCGCATGCAGCCATGAACCCTGCCTGAAGGTGACTGCCAGCCCCAGGCGCGGCTGCATTGGCGCTGGCCACAGCCAGTGCATCGGCGCTGGCGTCGGTCGCTGTGACCTGCGCATGGCGGATGCTGGCTTTTGACGGCCAGCGCGATGGCGCCACTGCCGGTGCCCAGATCCAGAAAGCGCGGCTGTCCGGGCAGCGGTGTCCAGAGCATCCAGCGACCATTCCACCAGCGTTTCGGTGTCGGGCCTGGGCACGAGCACTCGGGCGTCGACTTTCAAGCGCAAGCCGAAGAAAGCCTTCTCGCCCTGGATGTAGGCCAGCGGCTCGCCGTTCAGGCGGCGCTGGGTCATCTCGCTCAGGCGCGCGGCGGCGTCTGGGCGCAAGCGGGTCCTGGTCGTGGCGCAGCAGCCAGGCGCGGTCGTTGGGGTCGTGCTCCAGTGCGAGCAGGAGCAGCATCTGCGCATCCAGCCGCTCCAGGCCCAGCGCTTGGGTCTGGCGCAGGGCCTGGCGCCAAGGTGATGGCGTCTGTGGCATGGGCGCGGTTCAAAAGCTGTTGCGCTGTTCCAGCTCGGCCAGCAGCTCGGCGCCGCGCGCGACCTGCAGGGCGTGGATCACGTCGCCCAGATCGCCCTCCATCACGGCCAGCAGCTTGTAGATGGTGAGGTTGATGCGGTGGTCGGTGAGGCGGCCCTGGGGGAAGTTGTAGGTGCGGATGCGGTCGCTGCGGTCGCCGCTGCCGATCAGGCCCTTGCGGGTGGCGGCTTCTTTGGCGGCGCGTTCGCTGCGGTCTTTCTCTTGCAGCCGCGCGGTGAGCACTTGCAGGGCCTTGGCCTTGTTGCTGTGCTGGCTGCGGCCGTCCTGGCACTCGGCGGTGATGCCGGTGGGCAGGTGGGTCACGCGCACGGCCGAGTCGGTCTTGTTGATGTGCTGGCCACCGGCGCCGCTGGCGCGGTAGGTGTCGATGCGCAGCTCGCTGGGGTTGAGCTGCACGGCCTGGGTTTCGTCGGGCTCGGGCATGACCGCGACGGTGGCCGCGCTGGTGTGGACGCGGCCCTGCGTTTCGGTCACCGGGACGCGCTGCACGCGGTGGCCGCCCGACTCGAAGCGCAGCTTGCCGTAGGCGCCTGCGCCCACGATGCGCAGCACCACTTCCTTGTAGCCGCCGAGTTCGCTGGGCGATTCGCTCACGATCTCGGTGGTCCAGCGCTGGGTGTCGGCGTAGCGGGTGATCATGCGGGCCAGGTCGCCGGCGAACAGGGCGGATTCGTCGCCGCCGGTGCCGGCGCGGATTTCCACGAAGGCGTTGCGCTCGTCGTCCGGGTCTTTGGGCAGCAGGAGCAGTTGCAGCTCGCTGTCCAGCGTTCTCCATTTCCGCCTTGGCCTGATCGATCTCGTCTTGCGCCATGTCGGCCATGTCGGGGTCGTTCAGCATCTCGGTTGGCCGTGGCCAGGTCTTCTTCGCGTTGCAGGTAGCGGTTGAAGACCTCGGTGATGGTGCTGGCTTCGGCGTGTTCGCGGCTGAGGGCGCGAAAGCGGTCCATGTTGTCGACCACGTCGGGCGCGGCGAGCAGGGCATCGAGCTCGTGGAGCCGGGCGCGCTGGCGCATCAGGGTGTTGCGGACAAAGGGTTTCATGGGGCGGATCGGTGAAAGGGAGAGGCGCCACAGAGGGTGGCGAAGCGGCGCGGAAAGCCCGGCTTTGGCCGGGCGGGCGGGCAGCGTCGCTAGGACTGGCGCGGCGGCTTGCCGGCGTCGTCGCGCAGGAAGAGGCGCGACACCGTTTGCGCCGTGGCGGCGCGGGCTTCGGCGTCGCCCACTGCGCAATTCGGCGAGGGTGCCGTGCAGCATTTTCTGGGTCAGGCCGCGCGACAAGCGCTTCCAGCACCGCGTCCACCGGCTCGCCTTTGGCCAGCAGCTTTTTGGCGCGGGCCATTTCGGCGCTGCGCCATTCGTCGGTCTGGGCCTGGATCTGCTGGATCAGCGGCACCACGCCGTTGTTGCGGATTGCGCTGGTCCATCCAGTGCATGAAGCTCAGGACGCCCGCGTCGATGATGGCTTCGGCCTGGGCCACCGCGGCCTGCCGGTTGTCTTTGCCGGTCTGCACCACGCTGGCCAGATCGTCCACCGTGTAGAGGTAGACGTCGTACAGGGCCTTTGACTTCAACTTCGATGTCGCGCGGCACGGCCAGATCGACCATGAACATGGGCCGGTGGCGGCGTTTTTTCAGCGCGCGTTCGACGGCGCCCAGGCCGATGATGGGCAGGGTGCTGGCGGTGCAGCTGATGACGGCGTCGAATTCGTGCAGCCGGTCGGGAATGTCGGCCAGGCGCATGACTTCGGCGCCGAAGCGGCCGGCCAGCTTTTCGCCGCGCTCCAGCGTGCGGTTGGCGATGGCCATGCTCTTGGGGGTTTTGGCCGCGAAATGGGTGGCGGCGAGCTCGATCATGTCGCCGGCGCCGACGAACAGCACGCGAATGTCTTTCAGGTCTTCGAACAGCTGACCGGCCAGGCGCACGGCGGCGGCGGTCATGCTGATGGAGTGGGCGCCGATTTCGGTGGAGCTGCGCACCTGTTTGGCCACCGCAAACGAGCGCTGGAACAGCTGGTGCAAGCGTGGTGCCCAGGGCGCCAGCTTCTTCGGCCGCGCGCACCGCGTCTTTCAGCTGGCCCAGGATCTGCGCTTCGCCCAGCACCATGCTGTCGAGGCCGCTGGCCACGCGGAAGGCGTGGCGCGCGGCCTGGTCTTCCCGCAGCACATAGGAATGGTCTTTGAGCACGTGGATGCCCACACCGCCGGTCTTGGCCAGCCATTCCAGTGTGGGCTCTACGGCGGCCTGATCGCCGGCGGCATAGAGCTCGGTGCGGTTGCAGGTGGAGAGCAGTGTGGCCTCGGGCTGGCGCGGCAAACTGGCGCGGTAGCCGTTGCAGCGTGGGCTGAATTTGATCGAGCGCAAACGCAAACCGGCCCCGCAAATCAAGCGGAGCCGTGTGGTGGTTGATTCCCAGCGCCCAAACAGACATGTCCCGATTATAAAATTGAAGCCCTATGCACGCACTGCGATACGACTCCATGACATTTTTTGGCTTGCTGAACCATCTGCTCGGGCTTCTTTTTGCCAGCGCTGGGCATGGCGGCTGTTTTGATGCTTGTGCCCCGGCTGTGGCCCCGCGCGGCCAAAGGGCCGCTGGAGCCTCAAGACCGAGGCGCTGACCTTGGTGGGCGGCGGTTGCTGGTGTTGCTGGCGGGGCTGGTGATTTTTGGCCGCGACGGCAAGATGCTGACCTACACCGCGCTGGTGGTGGTGATGGGCACCCTGGCCTGGTGGAACCGCCGCCTGAGGGCGCTGACGGCTTCAGCGCCTCGGGCTGGAAACGGTCGACGCGGTCGGTGATGATGCCGTCGAGCTGCAGATCCAGCAGGCGCTGCACGTCTTCGGCGCTTCGTTCACGGTGTAGGCCAAGGCGCGCAGGCCCATGCTGCTGGCTTCGTCGCGCAGTTCGGCAGTCCACAGGCGGTGGTTGCACACCAGGGCCTGCGCAGCCCAGTTCGACTGGCGGCGCTTGCCAGCCGGCCCACAGCGTGTCCAGCAACAACCCGCGGCGCAGGTCTGGCGCGGCTTCTTGGGCGCCGATCAGGGCTTCGGGTTTGAAAGAGGTGAGGAGTGGTGCCCATGTGTCAGGTTGATCGGCCCACAGGTGCTGCGCCAATTGCGCCACGTGTCGCCCTGTGTCTCGCTCCGAGCCGGTGGTGGGCTTGATTTCGATGTTGAGCCAGATGGCCTTGGCCTGGCAGAAGCGGGCGATGTGCTCCAGCGTGGGCAGTGGCTCGCCGGCATACTGGCGTGAGTGCCAGCTGCCGGCGTCGAGCTGGCTCAGCGCCGACCAGGGCTGGTCGCCTGCGACGCCATGACCGTTGCTGGTGCGCTCCAGCGTGTCGTCGTGCAGCAAGAAACGCCACGCCGTCGGCGCTCAGCTTGGCATCGCATTCGAACATGCGGTAGCCGTGCGATGCGACCCAAGCCGGAAGGCGGCCAGCGTGTTCTCTGGCGCCAGCTTGCCCGCGCCGCGGTGCGCGATCCAGAGCGGATAGGGCCAGTCGTCAGCGGGCTGAGCAGCTGGCGTTCGTCATAGGCGTTGTCCGGAGGCGGCGTCGAACCAGTGCAGGCGGTCTTCGCGCGGCTGGGCCCGGATGGTGCTGCCCACGGCGGGCGCGCGCTGGTCTTCGTGGGTGCGGATGATCAGGCTTTCGCCGCCGAGTTTGACGTGCACCAGGCGCTCGGCGCCCAGCAGCTCCACCGTCTCCACCTGCAGCTCCCAGCCGGCCTCGCCGATGTCGAGGTGTTCCGGGCGAATGCCCAGAATCTGCGCCGGCTTTGCCGCCGGGCGCGTTCTTCAGCAGGTTCATGGGCGGCGAGCCCATGAAGCTGGCGACGAAGGTGGTGGCGGGGCGGGAGTACACCTCTTCGGGCGTGCCGAACTGCTCCATCTTGCCGCCGTTCATGACGATCATGCGCTGGGCCAGGGTCATGGCCTCGACCTGGTCGTGGGTCACGAACAGCGAGGTGATGCCGAGTTCGCGGTGCAGCTTCTGGATCTCCAGGCGGGTCTGGGCGCGCAGCTTGGCGTCGAGGTTGGACAGCGGCTCGTCGAACAGGAACACCTTGGGCTGGCGCACGATGGCGCGGCCCATGGCCACGCGCTGGCGCTGGCCGCCGGACAGCTCGCGCGGCTTGCGCTGCAGCAGGTGGCCCAGTTCCAGAATGGCGGCGGCTTTGTCCACCCGCTGCTGGATTTCGGCCGCGGGCATTTTCTTGATCTTCAGGCCGTAGGCCATGTTCTCGAACACGCTCATGTGCGGGTACAGCGCGTAGTTCTGGAACACCATGGCGATGTCGCGATCGGCGGGTTCCAGTGTGTTGACCACGCGCTCGCCAATGGCGATCTCACCGCCGCTGATCTCTTCCAGGCCGGCGACCATGCGCAGCAGGGTGGATTTGCCGCAGCCCGAAGGGCCGACGATGACGATGAACTCGCCTTGCGGCGATTTCGGCGTTGACGCCGTGGATGACTTGCAGCTCGGTCTTGCCGGTGCGGTAGCGTTTGATGACGTTGCGAAGGGAAATGGATGACATGGGTTTCTTTTTCTGAATGGGATGCGATGGAGGCGGGTGGGCTTATTTTTCGGTGTCCACCAGGCCCTTGACGAACCAGCGCTGCATCAGCATGACCACCACCGCCGGCGGCAGCATGGCGAGGATGGCGGTGGCCATGACCACGTTCCACTCGGTGTAGGACTCGCCCGAAATCAGGCGCTTGATGCCCATGACCACGGGGTACATGGACTCGTCGGTGGTGACCAGCAGCGGCCAGAGGTACTGGTTCCAGCCGTAAATGAACTGGATCACGAACAGGGCCGCGATCGACGTGCTGGACAGCGGCAGCAGGATGTCCTTGAAGAACCGCATGGGCCCGGCGCCGTCGATGCGCGCGGCTTCCACCAGCTCGTCGGGCACGGTCAGGAAAAACTGGCGGAACAGGAAGGTGGCGGTGGCCGAGGCGATCAGCGGCACGGTCAGGCCCGCGTAGGTGTTGAGCATGCCCAGGTTGGCCACCACTTCGTAGGTCGGCCCGATGCGCACCTCGACCGGCAGCATCAGCGTGACGAAGATCATCCAGAACACCAGGTTGCGCATCGGGAAGCGGAAGTAGACGATGGCAAAGGCCGACAGCAGCGAGATCGCGATCTTGCCGATGGTGATGATCAAGCGCGCTCACCAGGCTGACCCACATCATGGGTGCGGCCGCAGGAATCTGGCTGCCCTGCGCTGGTCATGCCGCCGAACAAGGCGGTTTTGTAGGTTTCGATCGCATTGCCCGCCGGGCAGCAGCGACATGGGGAACGACTGCGCGATCTGCTCTGGCGACTGCGTGGAGCCGATGAACGTGATGTAGAGCGGGAAGCCGACGATGAAGACACCGAGCAGCAAGACCACGATGGGAGAGGACGGTGAGGCCCGGGCGTTTTTCAATCATGGGAATGCAGCGCGAAAAGAAGCGATGTCCAGTCCAGAACGCCGTCGATCCGGCTTTGCCGGTCGGCCAGCGTTGCCCCTTGGGGGGTGACGACGAAGTCGGCGCGGGGGGAGCTCATCTAGTAGTTCACTTTCTTTTCCACGAAGCGGAACTGGATCACCGTGAGCGTGACCACCACCACCATCAGCACCACCGACTGCGCGGCAGAGCCGCCCATGTCCAGGGCCTTGAAGCCGTCGTAATACACCTTGTAGACCAGGATGGCGGTGTCTTTGCCCGGGCCGCCCTGGGTGGTGGCGTCGACGATGCCGAAGGTGTCGAAGAAGGCGTAGACGATGTTGATGACCAGCAGGAAGAAGGTGGTGGGCGACAGCAGCGGGAAGACGATGGTCCAGAAGCGGTGCCAGGGGCTGGCGCCGTCGATGGCGGCGGCTTCGATCAGCGATTTGGGGATGGACTGCAGGCCGGCCAGGAAAAACAGGAAGTTGTAGGAAATCTGCTTCCACACCGCCGCCGCCACGATCAGGGCCATGGCGTGGTTCGAGTTCAGCAGATGGTTCCAGTCGCAGGCCCATGGCCTGGAGGTAGTAGGCCGCGACGCCCATGGGCGAGGCGAACATGAACAGCCACAACACGCCGGCGACCACCGGCGCCACCGCGTAGGGCCAGATCAGCAGGGTCTTGTAGACCGATGCGCCTTTGAGCACCCGGTTGGCCATCACCGCCAGCAGCAGCGCGATGGCCAGGCCGATGGTCGCCACCAGAACGGAGAACACGCGCGGTGGTCTTGAACGAAGCGAGGTAGCTGGCGTCGTTCCACAGGCGTTCGAAGTTTTCCAGGCCGACGAACTCGGTGGACAGGCCAAACGGGTCCTGGGTCAGCAAGCTTTGGTAGATCGCCTGGCCCGCCGGCCAGAAAAAGAACACCAGCACGATGGCCATCTGGGGTGCGATCAGCAGCCAGGGCAGCCAGGCCGATTGGAAACGGACGCGTTTTTCCATGGGGAGATGGGTGGTCGGAAAGGCGAAGGCGGATCAAAAACGCAAAACCCGCCCTGGGCGCAGAGGCGCCAGGGCGGATGCTGATCAAGGAGCGAGTGCTATCAGCCTTTGTTGGCTTTCTCGAAGCGCTCAAGCTGCTCGTTGCCGCGTTTGATGGCTGGATCCAGTGCGGCTTTGGGCGCCGTCTTGCCCGACCACACGCCTTCGAGTTCCTCGTCAATGATGGTGCGGATCTGCACGAAGTTGCCCAGGCGGATGCCGCGCGACTTGTCGGTGGTCTTGCGGATCATCTGGTTCACGGCCACGTCGGTGCCCGGGTTCTGCTTGTAGTAGCCGCTGTCGTCGGTCAGCTTGAACGAAGCCAGGGTCACAGGCAGGTAGCCGGTGCGCTGGTGGCTGGCGGCGGCCACTTCGGGCTTGCCGATGTAGCTGAAGAACTTGGCCACGCCCTTGTATTCGTCGGCTTTTTTGCCCGACATCACCCACAGGCTGGCGCCACCGATCACGGTGTTTTGCGGTGCGCCCGGCGCGTCGGGGTAGTAGGGCAGGGTGCTGGTGCCGCCGGCAAACTTGGCATTGCGCTTGACGTTGCCGTACAGGCCGGAGGAGCCGGTGATCATGGCGCACTCGCCCGAGACGAAGGTGGCGTCGGCTGCGTTGCCGCGGCCTTTGTAGACAAACAGGCCGGTCTTGGCCATGTTGGCCAGGTTTTCGATGTGGCGCACGTGCAGCGGCGTGTTGAACGCACAGGCGGGCGTCCATGCCGCGCATGCCGTTGCCCTTGGTGGCGAACTCGGTGTTGTGCCAGGCCGAGAAGCTCTCGAGCTGGGTCCAGCTGATCCAGCTGGTGGTGAAGGGGCACTTGTGGCCAGCGGCCTTGAGCTTGCCGGCGGCCAGGGCCACTTCGGGCCAGGTGGTCGGCGGCTTCTCGGGGTCCATGCCGGCGGCCTTGAAGGCGTCCTTGTTGTAGTGGAACACCGGGGTCGAGCTGTTGAACGGCATGCTCAGCATCTGGCCGTTGGGCGCGGTGTAGTAGCCGGCCACGGCAGGCACATAGGCCTTGGCGTCGAACTTTTCGCCCGCATCGGCCATCACTTTGCCCACCGGCACGATCGCGCCCTTGCTGGCCATCATGGTGGCGGTGCCGACCTCGAAGACCTGCAGGATGTGGGGGGCATTGCCCGAGCGGAAGGCGGCGATGGCGGCCGTCATGGACTCGTCGTAGCTGCCCTTGAAGGTCGGCACGATCTTGTATTCGGTCTGGCTGGCGTTGAAGTCCTTGGCCAGGTCGTTGACCCATTCGCCCAGGGCGCCGCCCATGGAATGCCACCATTGCACTTCGGTGGCGGCGTGGGCGGGGGCGCTGATCAGGGCGGCCAGCGCCATGGCGCCGGTCAGTGCGGTGGTTTTGATCGTGTTTTTCATGGGGTCTCCATCGGTGTCAAACGGTTGAACTTGCGGGGCGTGAGGTTAGGTCAGTTGCGTGAAAATTCATTGCACCTTTGTGACAGGGTCGTGACAACAGGGGTTTCCATGAGGATGCGTGGGTGTATGTTGCGCTGCGGTACCATCGACCATTCAGCGTTTTTTGCTGACAGTGAACACCGCCAATGAACGCCCCGATCCCCCACAAATTGCTCGAAATCGCCGCCGGCGACGAAGCGCCGCGCCTGCGCGAAATTCCTTACAACTACACCTCTTTTTCAGATCGTGAAATTGTTTTGCGGCTGCTGGGCGAGCGTTCCTGGGCGGTTCTGGAAGGATTGCGCGGCGAACGGCGCACCGGGCGCTCGGCCCGGATGCTCTACGAGGTGCTGGGCGACATCTGGGTGGTGCAGCGCAATCCTTACCTGCAGGACGACCTGCTGGACAACCCCAAGCGCCGCGGCCAGCTGGTTGAGGCCTTGCAGCACCGGCTGGGCGAGGTGCAAAAGCGCCGCACGCCCGAAGACGATGCGGCGCGCGATGCCCTGGTCGACGAATTGCTCAAGGCCGCCCGCGCGGCGGTGGCCACCTTTGCCCAGTCGTTCGAAGACATGGCCCAGCTTGCGCCAGCGCGCCACCAAGGTGCTGCGCAAGCTCACCGCCAAAGACAACATCAAGTTCGACGGCCTGTCGCGCGTGTCCCACGTGACCGACGCCACCGACTGGCGCGTGGAATACCCGTTTGTGGTGCTCACGCCCGACACCGAAACCGAAATGGCCTTGCTGGTCAAAGGCTGCTTTGAGCTCGGCCTGACCATCATCCCGCGCGGGGGTGGCACGGGCTACACCGGCGGCGCCATCCCGCTGACCTGGAAGAGCGCGGTGATCAACACCGAAAAGCTCGAAGCCATGACCGAAGTGGAGTGGGTGCAGGTGCCCGGCCACGACAAGCCGCTTGCCCACGGTGTGGACGGAAGCCGGCGTGGTCACCCAGCGCGTGGCCGATGCGGCCGAGCGCGCGGGCCATGTGTTCGCCGTGGACCCGACCAGCGCCGAAGCTTCGTGCGTCGGTGGCAACATCGCCATGAACGCGGGCGGCAAGAAGGCCGTTTTGTGGGGCACGGCGCTGGACAACCTGGTTTCCTGGCGCATGGTGACGCCGCAGGCGCAGTGGCTGGAAGTCACGCGCATGGACCACAACCTGGGCAAGATCCACGATGCCGAGGTCGCCACCTTTGAGCTGAAAACCTTCGAAGCCGACGGCAAAACGCATGTGCGCACCGAGCAGCTGGTGATTCCTGGCAAGTCCTTCCGCAAGGAAGGCCTGGGCAAGGACGTGACCGACAAGTTCCTGAGCGGCCTGCCGGGCATTCAGAAAGAAGGCTGCGACGGCCTGATCACCAGCGGGCGCTGGATCGTGCACCGCATGCCCGAGCACGTGCGCACCGTCTGCCTGGAGTTTTTCGGCAACCCGAAAGACGGCGTGCCCAGCATCGTCGACATCAAGGACTTCATGTTCGCCGAGCAAAAGCGCTCGGGCACGCTGCTGGCCGGTCTGGAACACCTGGACGACCGCTATCTGAAAGCGGTGGGCTACGCCACCAAGAGCAAGCGCAACGCGGGCGGCAACGGCTTGCCCAAGATGGTGCTGATCGGCGACATCGTGGGCGACGACGCCGACGCGGTGGCCCGCGCCACCAGCGAAGTGGTTCGCATGGCCAACACGCGCAGCGGCGAAGGCTTTGTGGCCATCAGCCCGGAAGCGCGCAAGAAATTCTGGCTCGACCGCAAGCGCACCGCCGCGATCAGCAAGCACACCAACGCCTTCAAGATCAACGAAGACGTGGTGATCCCGCTGCCGCGCATGGGCGAGTACACCCTGGGCATCGAGCGCATCAACATCGAGCTTTCGCTGCGCAACAAGCTGAAGCTGTGCACCGAGCTGGAAGCTTTTTTCGCCAGCGGCAACCTGCCGCTGGGCAAGGCCGACGACGCCGGTGATCTGCCCAACTCCGAATGGCTGGAAGACCGCGTGCAGCAGGCGCTGGCGCTGGTGGCGCGAGGTCAAGGCGCTGTGGAGCGGCTGGCTGCAGGACGTGGACGCGCTGTTCCCGCAATTGCAAGACCACAGCCTGCGCGCCAGCTGGAAAACCCAGCTGCGCACGCCGCTGCAAGGCATCTTCACCGGCGCCGCCTTTGCGCCCATCCTGGCCGAATGCACGGCGATTCACCAGCGCGTGCTCAAAGGCCGCGTCTGGGTGGCACTGCACATGCACGCCGGCGACGGCAATGTGCACACCAACATCCCGGTCAACAGCGACGACTACGAGATGCTGCAAAGCGCCCACGAAGCGGTGGCCCGCATCATGGTGCTGGCGCGCAGCCTGGACGGCGTGATTTCCGGCGAACACGGCATTGGCATCACCAAGCTGGAGTTCCTGACCGACGACGAGCTGCGCCCGTTTGCCGAATACAAGGCCAAAGTCGATCCCGAAGGCCGCTTCAACAAGGGCAAGCTGCTGCGCAACTTCCCTGGTGCGCCCGAGCCGGTGTTCGATGCCGCCTTGCGCAGCTCGGATCTGGTCAGCGCCTACACGCCGAGCTTTGGCCTGATGGGCCACGAGTCGCTCATCATGCAGCAGAGCGACATCGGCGCCATCGCCGATTCGGTCAAGGATTGCCTGCGTTGCGGCAAGTGCAAGCCGGTGTGCGCCACCCATGTGCCGCGCGCCAACCTGCTCTATTCGCCGCGCAACAAGATTCTGGCGACTTCGCTGCTGGTCGAGGCCTTCCTCTACGAAGAGCAGACCCGGCGCGGCATCAGCATCAAGCACTGGGAAGAGTTCGAAGACGTGGCCGACCATTGCACGGTCTGCCACAAGTGCCTCTCGCCTTGCCCGGTCGAACATCGACTTTGGCGATGTGACCATGAACATGCGCAACCTGTTGCGCAAGATGGGCCAGAAGAGCTTCCGCCCGGGCAATGCCGCGGCCATGTTCTTCCTGAACGCGACCAACCCCGAGACCATCAAGGTGATGCGCACGGCGATGGTGGGCGTGGGCTTCAAGGCCCAGCGCATGGCCAACAACGTGATGAAGCTGGCCGCGCGCAAGCAGACCAGCGCGCCGCCGGCCACGCTGGGCGCGGCGCCGATCAAAGAGCAGGTGATCCACTTCATCAACAAGAAGATGCCCGGCGGTTTGCCCAAGAAGACCGCGCGCGCCTTGCTGGACATCGAAGACAAGGACTACGTCCCGATCATCCGCGACCCGAAAGCGACCACGGCCGATACCGAGGCGGTGTTCTATTTCCCGGGCTGTGGTTCGGAGCGCCTGTTCAGCCAGGTGGGCCTGGCCACCCAGGCCATGCTGTGGCACGCGGGGTGCAAACCGTGTTGCCGCCGGGCTACCTGTGCTGCGGCTACCCGCAGCGCGGTTCGGGCCAGTTCGACAAGGCGGAAAAGATGATCACGGACAACCGTGTGCTGTTCCACCGCGTCGCCAATACGCTGAACTACCTCGACATCAAGACGGTGGTGGTGAGCTGCGGGACCTGCTACGACCAGCTGCAGGGCTACGAATTCGACAAGATCTTCCCCGGCTGCCGCATCATCGACATCCACGAATACCTGCTGGAAAAGCAGATCACCTTGCCGGCCGGGCAGGGCGGCTTCCTGTACCACGAGCCTTGCCACAACCCCATGAAGCTGGGCGATCCGATGAAGACGGTCAAGGCGCTGATCGGCGACCAGGTGCTGAAGTCGGAGCGCTGCTGCGGCGAGAGCGGCACGCTGGGCGTGACCCGGCCCGATATTTCGACCCAGGTGCGCTTCCGCAAGGAAGAAGAGATCCGCAAAGGCGAAAAGGCGCTGCGCGCGGCCGGCTCGGTGGGCGAGAAGGACAACGTCAAGATCCTGACCTCCTGCCCCAGCTGCCTGCAAGGCCTGACCCGCTATGGCGACGATCTGCAAAACGGCTTGCTGGAGGCCGACTACATCGTGGTCGAAATGGCGCGGCAGATTCTGGGCGAAGACTGGTTGCCGGACTACGTGGCCAAGGCCAACGAGGGCGGCATCGAGCGGGTGCTGGTGTAACCCCCCTGCGCCGCTTCGGCGTCACCCCCTGAGGGGCGACACCGGTCGTCCGGCGGAGCCGGCCCGACGGTGTGCCTGGGTTGGTGCTCGCGCGCCATCCGCTTTCATTTTTCGACCCTTTGTGTGGAGCACATCGCCATGGCTGGACTGAACAAGCATTCCCCGACACCCGAGGACATCACGGTGCACAGCCAGTCGCGCGTGCTGGAGGTGCTGTTCTCCGACGGGCAGCGGTTTCGCATTCCGTTTGAATTGATGCGGGTGTATTCGCCTTCGGCCGAAGTGCAGGGCCACGGGCCGGGGCAGGAGACGCTTGCAGACCGGCAAGCGCGATGTGACCATCGATGCGCTGGCGCCGGTGGGCAACTACGCGGTGCAGCCCACCTTTTCCGATGGGCACGACAGCGGGCTCTTTTCCTGGGACTACCTGTATTTCCTGGGCTCGCAAGAGGCCAAGTTGTGGGCTGAGTACAACGCTCGGCTGCAATCCGCCGGCTCTGGACCGCGATCAACCCATGATTGCGGCCTCCGGCGCGGCCTGCGAGGGCCACTGAGACTTAGGATCGCGAAATGGCTTCCACACATTTTGGTTTTGAGACGGTCGACGAACGGAAAAGGCGCGCCATGTGCGCGGCGTTTTCGATTCGGTTGCGCCCAAGTACGACGTGATGAACGATCTCATGTCGGCCGGTTTGCACCGCGTCTGGAAGAAGTACACGATCACCGTGGCCAACCCGCAATTGGGCGATCAGGTGCTGGATATCGCCGGCGGTACCGGCGATCTGTCGCTGGCGTTTGCCGGCAAGGTGGGCCCCACCGGTCGCGTGGTGCACACCGACATCAACGAAGCCATGCTGCGCGAAGGGCGCAACCGCCTGCTCGACAAGGGCGTGGTCCTGCCGACCATGGTCTGCGACGCCGAGAAGCTGCCGTTTGCCAGCGAGTCGTTCAACATCGTGACCGTGGCCTTTGGCCTGCGCAACATGACGCACAAGGATCAGGCGCTGGCGGAAATGCTGCGCGTGCTCAAGCCCGGCGGCAAGCTGCTGGTGCTGGAGTTCTCCAAGGTGGCCAAGCCGCTGGAGAAGGCCTACGACTGGTATTCGTTCAACGTGTTGCCCAAGCTGGGCCAGCTGGTGGCAGGCGATGCCGCACAGCTACCGGTACCTGGCCGAGTCGATCCGCATGCATCCGGGGCAGGAAGAGCTGCGCCAGCTGATGAAGTCGGTGGGCTTTGGGCACGTGGATGTTCACAACCTCAGTGCGGGTGTGGTGGCGTTGCACTTGGGCATCAAGTGCTGATGAGTGCGGACACTTGAAAATTGATCTAGGGATGGCATGAAAGCGGGTTGCACGGGAAGGCTGGGCGCTTGTGCTTGATCGGCGCAAAGGTGCTGGGCGTGAAAGGCAGCCGGCATCGTCTGACGCGGAGGCTTCGAGCGGCATGCGGCTCTGGCAGCACTGGCTGGCGCCTGCTGGGCATCGTCGTTGGAAACTGCTGCGATGGCGCGGGCGATCGTGCGGTGAACCGTGACGCACCGTGCTGCGCCGATGTTCACGCCACACGCCGCGTGGTTACAGCCCCAAGAATGTGGGCAATGATGCTTCTGCCACGCCCTGGGAGTCGGCCTGCGCTCGATGCTGCACCGCAGCCTGAGCAAGGCGGCTACAGGCATGATGCAGGCAGGCTTAAGCCTGCCGACTTTGATGTTGAGGCGTTTCTGCGGCTTCCAAGGCCAATTTTGTGAATCTCCAGGCGGCCTGGAATCGGGCCGACGTGGCCAGTCTTGCGCGCCATGATGACCGACGAGATGCTGGAGCAGATCCAGGGTCAGCTGGCCGAGCGGGAGCGAGCCAGGTGCCGGCGTGGCCGGCACCACCGAAGTGGTCATGCTGGATGCCCATTTGCTGAGTCGTGGAAGAGCAGGGCGACGCCTATCATGGCCAGCGTTGAGTTCTCAGGCATGCTGCGCGAAGAATCATCGGCCGGCCCGAACCCGTTTCGCGAGATCTGGATGATCACCCGGCCCAAGGTGGGCTTTGGCGACTGGCTGGTCGCTGGTGTACAGGCGTTGCAATAAAGAGCGCGTGCGCCGATAGGCGGCGCTTTATCCGTCAAAATCGGGGGATGACCGAAGCATCCTCCGATTCCTACAACACGGCTGGCGCTGGCAAGCCCGGCATCCCCGGCTTTCTTCAATCCATGCTCGAGCGAATTCCGACCGCCCGACTGGGTGGTGGACGAAGTGCAAAACCGGGTGGTGCTGTTGCTCAACCATGTGTTGATGCAAGAGCCCGTGGCCCAGGAACGCTTGAAGCGGCAAAAGGGCAAGCCGGTGCGCGTGCAATGGGGTGACTTCCACCTCACCCTGGTCCGCCACGCCGGCGGGTCTGCTGGAGCGCCCATCCGGACGCTGTCAAGCCTGAGCTGTCCGTCACGCTGACCCAGACCTCGCCCATTGGATCTGGCGCAGTCGCTGTTGCTGGGCGACAAGCCGGCGGTGGATATCCAGGGCGACGTGCAACTGGCGGCCGAAGTGGCCTGGCTGGTGGACAACGTGCGCTGGGATGTCGAAGAAGATCTGTCGCGGGTCGTTGGCGATGCCACAGCGCACACCCTGGCCCGCGTGGCGCGCAAGCTGCTGCGCACGGCGATCAAGGGCTTTGCGGCCGTGGTCCGGCAAGCCCGGTGCCAGCGGTTCCAGAGACCCATCGCCCACCGATACCGCCGGACCCGACGCATGAGCCGCTTGTTTCGGGGCGTTTTCATCGTCTGGGTGGTGTTGCGCCACGGGCTGGACGAGCTGGTGCTGTCCGGTTTCGAGCAGCCCTGGATCAAGGCTCTGAGGCGCATGGTGTCGTTGGGGCGCAATCTGGATGCGCCCCGTGGCCAGCGGCTTGCGTGAGGCGCTGGAGCAGCTGGGGCCGATTTTTGTGAAGTTTGGCCAGGTGTTGTCCACGCGGCGCGATTTGCTGCCGCCCGACATCGCCGACGAGTTGGCCCACCTGCAGGACCGCGTTCCGCCGTTTTCCAGCGAAGTGGCTGTGGCGACCATCGAGCGTGCCTTTGGCAAGCCGCTGGACGCCGTGTTCACCGCGTTTGAACAGGTGCCGGTTGCCAGCGCTTCGATCGCGCAGGTGCATTTTGCGACGTTGCGGGACGGGCGGCATGCCGGGCGCGAAGTCGCGGTCAAGGTGCTGCGGCCCAACATGTTGCGCGTGATCGAAAAAGACCTGAGCCTGATGCGCATGATGGCGGGCTGGGTCGAGAAGCTGTCAGCCGATGGCAAGCGCCTCAAGCCGCGGGAGGTGGTGGCCGAGTTCGACAAGTACCTGCACGACGAGCTCGATCTGGTGCGCGAAGCGTCCAATGCGGCCCAGCTTCGCCGCAACATGCAGGGGCTCGATCTGGTCTTGATCCCCGAGATGTTCTGGGACTACTGCCACACCGAGGTGATGGTGATGGAGCGCATGCATGGCGTCCAGATCAACAAGGTGGACGAGTTGCGGCGTCTGGGCGTCGATATTCCCAAGCTGGCCCGGGATGGCGTCACCATCTTTTTCACCCAGGTGTTTCGTGATGGCTTTTTTCACGCGGACATGCACCCGGGCAATATCCGGGTGAGCGTGGATCCTGCTTCGTTTGGGCGGTACATCTCGCTCGATTTCGGCATCGTGGGCACGCTCACCGAGTTCGACAAGGAATACCTGGCGCAGAACTTCACCGCTTTCTTCCGCCGCGACTACAAGCGCGTGGCCGAGCTGCACATTGAAAGTGGCTGGGTGCCGGCGAACACCCGGGTGGACGAGCTGGAATCGGCCATCCGCGCCGTTTGTGAGCCGTATTTTGACCGTCCGCTGAAAGAGATTTCGCTGGGCATGGTGCTGATGCGGCTGTTTCAGACCTCGCGCCGTTTCCATGTGGAAATCCAGCCGCAACTGGTGTTGCTGCAGAAAACCTTGCTCAACATCGAGGGTCTGGGCCGCGATCTGGACCCTGAACTCGACCTCTGGAACACGGCCAAGCCGTTTCTGGAGAAGTGGATGATGGAGCAGGTGGGCCCGCAAAAGCTGTTGCAGCAACTGAAAGCCGAAGCGCCGCAGTACGCCAAGCTGCTGCCTGCGCTGCCGCGCTTGCTGCAAGACTACCTGCAACACAAACCGCACGAATTGCGCCGGGAGCTCGATGCCTTGCTGGTGGAGCAGCGCCGAACCAACAAGCTGCTTGCAGGGCATTGATCTGGGGTGGCGTCGGATTTGTGCTCGGGTTGATCCTCATGCAGGTGCTGACCCGCATCCGTTTGTGGTGAGTGGCCGGTCTCAGGCGGCCTGGTAGCGGGTCGAGGACGGGACGTCCCGGTGAGGCCGCGGTCCAATTTATAATCGTGGGTTTTGTTGCCGGCTTCAGGAGCGGTCGTCGCTTGGTCGGCCGCTCTGCGCGGAGCGGCTCCCACGCGTTTACCCTCACGGATCTACCATGCCGATTTATGCCTACAAGTGCGCGTCCTGCGGCCATGCCAAGGATGTGTTGCAGCGGATGTCCGACGACCCGCTGACGGTTTGCCCCGCTTGCGGGCAGGCGTCGTTCCAGAAGCAGGTCACTGCCGCCGGCTTTCAGCTCAAGGGGTCGGGTTGGTACGTGACCGATTTCCGTGGCGGCAGCAAAGGCGAGTCTGCGGCTGCGCCTGCCGCTGGTGGGGCTGCGACGCTTCTGCGCCTGCACCGGCGTGCTCGCGCCAGCGCCAAGCCGCTCTGCAGCAGCACCGTCGCAGCCGGCCCATCGCCTGCACCAGCGCCCAAGCCAGCCAGCCCCGGCGGCGGCTCATCCTCGAACTGAGCCGCAGGTCATGCCCTCCTTGCGCAAGTGGTTGCTGTCGGGTCTGCTGGTATTGGCGCCGCTCATCATCACCCTGTGGGTGCTGGAGTGGGTCGTGTCCACGCTGGATCTGACCCTGCACATCCTGCCCAACGGATGGCACCCCGACAAATTGTTTGGCGTTCACATTCCAGGGTTGGGGGTGATCTTTGCCTTGCTGGTGGTGCTGACCATTGGCGCGCTTGGCCTCCAACTTCATCGGCAACCGCCTGGTCAACTGGTGGCATGCGCTGTTGCACCGCATTCCCGTGGTGCGCTCGATTTATTCGGGCGTGAAGCAGGTATCGGATACCCTGTTTTCCGAGAAGGGCAATGCCTTTCGCAAGGCGTTGCTGGTGGAGTGGCCGCACGAAGGCATGTGGACCATCGCATTCCTGACGGGCATCGCCTTCGGGTGATGTGTTGAACCAGCTTCAGGCGCAGCCCGGTTCGGCCGTGGCGAAGACTGAAGAATTTCTGAGCGTGTATGTGCCGACCACCCCCAATCCGACCGGTGGCTATTTCGTGATGGTGCGGCGCAGTGCCTGCCAGGAGCTGGCCATGAGTGTGGATGAAGCGCTGACCTACATCGTGTCCATGGGCGTGATCGTGCCAGGCGTCTCCAAAAAACCACCCCTGAAGACCCTCGCCGATGCGGCGCAGGCGTCTTCGAACTGATATTGACCCCACGCCACCCTGTTGGCGAACCTGCTGAAAGAAGAGTATTTCATGGCCATGCGTTCCCACTATTGCGGTCTGGTGACCGAAGCCCTGATGGGCCAAACCGTTCAGCTGTGTGGCTGGGTGAACCGCCGCCGCGACCACGGCGGTGTGATCTTCATCGATCTTGCGCGATCGTGAGGGCTATGTACAGGTGGTGTGTGACCCCGATCGTGCCGAGATGTTTGCCACCGCCGAAGATGTTCGCAACGAGTTTTGCGTGCAGGTCACCGGTCTGGTCCGTGCCCGTCCGGCCGGCACCACCAACGACAAGCTCAAGAGCGGCCAGATCGAAATCCTGTGCCACGAGCTGAAGGTGCTCAACGCCTCGGTCACGCCTGCTTTCCAGATCGACGACGAAAACCTCTCGGAAACCACGCGTCTGACCCACCGCGTGCTGGACCTGCGCCGCCCCTACATGCAAAACAACCTGATGCTGCGCTACCGCGTGGCGATGGAAGTGCGCAAGTTTCTGGACGCCAACGGTTTCATCGACATCGAAACGCCCATGCTCACCAAGAGCACGCCCGAGGGCGCGCGCGACTACCTGGTGCCCAGCCGTGTGCACGATGGCCAGTTCTTCGCGTTGCCCCAGTCGCCCCAGCTGTTCAAGCAGTTGTTGATGGTGGCCGGTTTTGACCGCTACTACCAGATCACCAAGTGTTTTCGCGACGAAGACTTGCGCGCCGATCGCCAGCCCGAATTCACCCAGATCGATATCGAAACCTCGTTCCTGGGCGAAGAAGAGATCCGCGACATGTTCCAGGGCATGATCAAGACGGTGTTCCAGAACACCTTGAACGTCGACCTGGGCGAGTTCCCTGTGATGGCCTACAGCGAAGCCATGCACCGCTTCGGCTCCGACAAGCCGGATCTGCGCGTGAAGATGGAGTTCACCGAACTCACCGACGTGATGGCCGATGTGGACTTCAAGGTCTTCAGTGCGCCGGCGCAGATGAAGAACGGCCGCGTGGTGGCCCTGTGCGTGCGCGGTGGCGCCGAAATGAGCCGCAGCGAGATCGATGCCTACACCGATTTTGTGAAGATCTACGGTGCCAAGGGCCTGGCCTGGATCAAGGTCAATGAAGTGGCCAAGGGCCGCGATGGCCTGCAGTCGCCCATCGTCAAGAACATCCACGACGCAGCGCTGGCCGAAATCCTCAAGCGCACCGAGGCACAAGACGGCGACATCATTTTCTTCGGCGCAGACAAGGCCAAGATCGTCAACGATGCCATCGGTGCCTTGCGTCTGAAGATCGGCCACAGCGAACTGGGCAAGAAGAACGGATTGTTCGAGAGCCGTTGGGCGCCGATGTGGGTGGTGGACTTTCCGATGTTCGAGCACGACGAGGAAGAAGACCGCTGGACCGCCGTTCACCACCCCTTCACCGCGCCGAAAGACGGCCACGAAGACTGGATGGTCACGGCACCCGAGAAGTGCATCGCCAAAGGCTATGACATGGTCTTGAACGGCTGGGAGATCGGTGGTGGTTCGGTGCGTATCCACACGGCGGCGGTGCAGCAAAAGGTCTTTGATGCGCTCAAGATCTCGCCTGAAGAGGCGCAGGTCAAGTTTGGATTCCTGCTGGATGCCCTGCAATATGGCGCGCCACCACACGGTGGCCTGGCCTTTGGTCTGGACCGCATCATCACGCTGATGACCGGAGCCGAGTCGATCCGCGATGTGATCGCTTTCCCCAAAACCCAGCGAGCCCAATGCTTGTTGACGCAGGCACCTTCGGTGGTCGACGAAAAGCAATTGCGCGAGCTGCATATCCGTTTGCGCAACCCCGATGTGGTCAGAGCGATCTGAGTCCGATTGTGTACCGGACAAAATAAAGAGCACCCAGGGCTCTTTTTTTATGGAGCAGAGATCATGCATCTGCAGGTGCACGAATCCTGGGCCTGGGTGTTGTGCTGCGAGCTGCCAACGGAGAATCCGCTCGACTGGTGAAGAGCAGGGACAGCTGGTGAATGATCTGACGATGGCTAAATACAAGATCCCTCAATCCGTGCTGGTGGTGATTTACACGCCTGCGCTCGACGTGCTGTTGATCGAGCGCGCCGATGCACCAGGGTTCTGGCAGTCGGTGACTGGGTCTAAAGACACGTAGATGAGCCTTTCGAGGTGACTGCGGCTCGAGAGGTGCTGGAAGAAACCGGCATCGATGCCATGCGGCACCCGCGCAGTTGCCCGATTGGGGTTTGGAGAACCCCTACGAAATCTACCCGGGCTGGCGTGCTCGCTATGCGCCGGGGGTCGTGCGCAACACCGAGCAGGTGTTTGGCTTGCAGACCTGGAGCGCCGTGCGGTGTGCTCTCAACCCGCAGAACACGTGGACTTGCTGGCTGCCGTGGCGCGAGGCGGCTGACCAGTGCTTTTCTCCATCCAATGCCGAGGCGATTCTGCAGTTGCCTCGTTGCGGCGAAGCGTGTAGCTTGACCCGAAAGTGTAAATATTCGGACGTGGCTGCTCGCCGGATTGTCTGGGCGCCATCGGCGTGTCAAGCGCTTCTGGAGCCTGTGCCCGGGTTGCCTGGGTTGCGTGGACCAGCGTGCAATTCCGTGGCACCCTCGGTCTCAAGGCCCTTTGCGGGACGGTGTGATAGGCTACCACTCGCCGAAAAGCGTTAACTGAAAGCGTGTAACTTTTTGCGACAGCTGGGTTTTTGTCACACCTAATGCGCGAAAAAGCAGCCGAAAAACCGGTCTTCTTTTGGTACCCTCTGACAGATAGAACTTAAGTAACAGCTCGCCATAACGTCTCGTTACGTTTGATTACTTTTTATTTGAAGCAGCATGAACAAGTCATACAAATCGATCTGGAATGAAGCCCTGGGAACCTACGTTGCGGCAGCAGAAACCGCCACAACCGGTGGGCGCAAGTCGTCTTCGACGCGCAAAGCGCGCCGTCAACCAGATCGTGCGCACTCTGGGCAATTGGCCCTGGAGCAGCGCATCGTGTTCGATGCTGCGTTGCCGGCCACGTTTGTAGAGGCGCATGCCGACGCCACCGCTTCGCAGGATGCAGGCGTCTTGGCCGACCTGGACCATCTGGCGAGCGAACAACAAGAACCTGTGGTGGTTGCGCCAGCGGTTGAGGCCCCGGCTGTCCAGGCGCCATCGCCTGTTTCAACGGCCTCTGAAGAGGTGGTGGCAGACGCCGACGCTGGTGAGGCGTCTGCGCCCTCGGACGGCGAAGCGCAAGCCGCGACGCCCACAAATGAGGTGGAGGTCGCAGTGCCTTCCGACGCATCGGCCGATACCGACGCCGATGTTTCGGAAGCGCAGTCGCCTGTCGACAATCTGACGGACCCCTCCACCGACGGCGTGCCATCCGATGCTGCCGAGAGTGAGAGCGCCGACCTGGTCACTTCACAAACAGCGGAGGCCCAGGCGACAGAGGTGCATGAGGTCGAAGCGGCGCTCGATCCTGTTGAGTCGGTTGAGCCAACGGTCGAGCGCGTAGAGATCGTTTTTGTGGACGCGCTGGTGGATGACGCTGCAGACGGCTTGCAGTGGCACCCCGGCGAGGTCTATGTGCTCGATGCCAACCGCGATGGTGTGGAGCAAATTGCCGAGGTGCTGAACGGCCGCACCGGTGTCGATGCTGTGCACATCATCAGCCACGGCAGTGCCGGTCAATTGAATTTGGGCTCTGCAACGTTGAACACCAGCTCCTTGTCGGGTCGAGTACGCCGACGAGATGGCCGTGATCGCAGCCGCCCTGTCTCAGGACGCCGATCTGCTGCTCTACGGCTGTGACGTGGCAGCCACCGAATCGGGTGTGACCTTCCTTGACGCACTGGCTGCGGCCACCGGCGCTGACGTGGCTGCGTCCAATGGCGATACCGGTGCGGAGTCGCTGGGTGGCGACTGGGTTCTGGAGGCCAGGAACGAAAACGGCGTGATCGAAACCATCGCCATTTCTGCCGAGGCCTATGCCGGGCTGTTGACCACCACCGTCAACAATGGCGCTGGTGCCTTGTTGGGCGTGCAGGGAAAGAACATTTACAGCATCGATATCGTCACAGGCAAAGCCATATTGCTGACGACCATTCCAGCCACTGTGGGCGGCACCACCACCGGTGCAGACGCCAACTCGTTGGCCATTGACCAGGCCAATGGTCTGATCTACTACACCAGCAACACGAGCGCCTCGACCAACGTAGCGCTCTTTGCTTACAACTTCAACACCAACACCCACATCCTGATCGACAGTAATCTGACCAACAATGGCGCAGGTCTCAGCATCGTGGTGGGTACGCGTGGCGTGGGCAGTGGCGGTGCGGTGTTCGCCAACAACTCCTTGTATCTGGGTGTGGAGAACAACACCGGCAACAACAGCGACGACACCATTTACCGGATCACGTTCTCCGGCTCGGGCACGGCGATCAGCGGCGTCACGACGCTGGTGACCAACATCACGAGGCAACGACTGGGGTGATCTGGGCTACAACCCCGCGAACAACACCATCCAAAGTGTCGCGAGCACCACTTTGACGCGGTACGACGCCACAACCGGCGCGCTGCTGAGCACCGTCGCCGTGACCGCAGGCTATACCCAGCAGGGCTATGGCATCAATGGTGAGGCTTACGGCCTGGGCACTGCGATTCAGCAATACAACCCTGTGACAGGTGCTGCCGATTGGCGCATCAGTCGACATCACCACGGACGGCACCACCCCTTTGGCCGGTGCTGTCTTTGATGCCGCAGGCTGGGTTCCGCCTACGGCCACCATCGGCGACAAGATTTTCACCGACAACAACGCGAACGGCGTTTTTGACGGCACGGATACCGGCATCGCCAACGTGACGGTGCGTTTGATTGACGACGTGAACAACAACGGTGTTTTCGATGCGGGCGAGCGGATACTCGCCACCGATACAACGGACTCCATCTGGCAACTACCTCTTTGGCGTACTGCCGAATCAAGGCGTATTGCCAGGCAACTATATCGTCCAGGTGACTGACACGAACGGTGTGCTGGGCACGGGGCGCACCTACACCACCCCGGGCGGTGCGACCAACGCCAATGCCGATGTCACCACTATCGGTGCCACCAACCTGAACATCGACTTCGGTTTGAACAACCGTCCGCCAGTCGATGGCAACGAGACCAACGTCGTCACAGAAGACACGCCGTTGGTCGTCGGCGCTGCTTCTGGGTTGCTGGCGAATGCGGTCGATCCTGACGGCTCGCCAATGACTGTCTCAGCCTTCACCGTTCCCGGCGTGGGCGCCGGCACGGTGGGCACGCCGCTGACCATTCCGGGCGTGGGCTCGCTGACCATCCAGTCGACAGGTGCGTACACATTCACGCCGGCGCTGAACTTCACGGGTCCTATACCTGTGGTGACCTACACGGTTCGGGATTCAGGCGGTCTGACCGACACCTCCACGCTGACGCTGAGCATGGTGCCGGTGAACGACCCGCCAGTGGATGGCGATGAGACCAACACCGTCACCGAAGACACCACGCTGACCGTGCCAGCGGCCACTGGCCTGCTGGCCAACGCCACCGACGTGGATGGCGACACACCGCTGACCGTTTCAGCCTTCACCGTTCCCGGCGTGGGCGCCGGCACGGTGGGTACGCCGCTGACCATTCCGGGCGTGGGCTCGCTGACCATCCAGTCGACAGGTGCGTACACCTTCACGCCGGATCTGAACTTCACGGGCCCCATTCCCGTGGTGACCTACACCGTGCGCGACCCGGGCGGTCTGACCGACACCTCCACGCTGACGCTGACGATGGTGCCGGTGAACGACCCGCCAGTGGATGGCAATGAGACCAACACCGTCACCGAAGACACCACGCTGACCGTGCCAGCGGCCACTGGCCTGCTGGCCAACGCCACCGACGTGGATGGCGACACACCGCTGACCGTTTCAGCCTTCACCGTTCCCGGCGTGGGCGCCGGCACGGTGGGTACGCCGCTGACCATTCCGGGCGTGGGCTCGCTGACCATCCAGTCGACAGGTGCGTACACCTTCACGCCGGATCTGAACTTCACGGGCCCGATTCCCGTGGTGACCTACACCGTGCGCGACCCGGGCGGTCTGACCGACACCTCCACGCTGACGCTGACGATGGTGCCGGTGAACGACCCGCCAGTGGATGGCAATGAGACCAACACCGTCACCGAAGACACCACGCTGACCGTGCCAGCGGCCACTGGCCTGCTGGCCAACGCCACCGACGTGGATGGCGACACACCGCTGACCGTTTCAGCCTTCACCGTTCCCGGCGTGGGCGCCGGCACGGTGGGCACGCCGCTGACCATTCCGGGCGTGGGCTCGCTGACCATCCAGTCGACAGGTGCGTACACCTTCACGCCGGATCTGAACTTCACGGGCCCCATTCCCGTGGTGACCTACACCGTGCGCGACCCGGGCGGTCTGACCGACACCTCCACGCTGACGCTGACGATGGTGCCGGTGAACGACCCGCCAGATGCGGTCGACGACAACCAGGCAGTGCTTCCGGGCGTGGATACGCCCCTGACACTGTTGGCCAATGATTCAGATGTGGATGGTGATTCGCCATTGACAGTCATTGCGGCCACGCTGGCCGACCCGACCCAGGGCACATTGACGCAACAACCTGATGGCAGTTGGAGTTTCGTCTCCGCCCCAGGTGTTTCTGGCCCGGTAGTGGTGAACTACACGATCAGCGATCCAACTGGTGCGACCGACAGTGCCGTGCACACGGTCAACGTGGCCAACCAGCCGCCAGTGGTGGTGGATCCGGACCCGACGCCTGGAACGCCATCGATCGACCCGGCCGATCCAACGAACCTGTTGGTGCCGGCGGTGGACAACGTGCCATTGAGCGTTGATCTGGACGACTACTACACCGACCCGAACACGGGCGACACGCTGACGATCACGCCAGACCTGACGGGCCTGCCCGCATGGGTGACCTACGACCCGGCCACGGGCATCCTGGGTGGCACGCCACCCGTGGACAACAGTGGCACGCCGGTGGTGGTGCCCGTGACGGTGGACGATGGACAGGGCGGCACCTTCACCGGCACGATCACGATCACGCCGGTGAACCCCGGACCGGATGCGGTGGACGACACCCAAGCCGTGGGTCCCGTGACCCCGACCACCGTGACCTTCCTGGCCAACGACACCGATCCCGATGGCGACCCACTGACGGTCACCGCAGCCACCCTGGTCGATCCGACCCAGGGCACGCTGACGCAAGAGCCTGATGGCAGCTGGACCTTCACGTCCACGGTCGGTGTGTCCGGCCCGGTGCTGATCAACTACACCATCACCGACCAGGACGGCGCGACCGACAGCGCCGTGCATACCGTGGATGTGGGCAACGTACCGCCAACGCTGGTGGATCCGGACCCCACGCCTGGAACGCCATCGATCGACCCTGCCGATCCAACGAACCTGTTGGTGCCGGCGGTGGACAACGTGCCAGTGGCTGTGGACCTGGACGACTACTTCACCGACCCGAACACGGGCGACACGCTGACGATCACGCCAGACCTGACGGGCCTGCCCGCATGGGTGACCTACGACCCGGCCACGGGCATCCTGGGTGGCACGCCACCCGTGGACAACGTGGGCCCGGTGGTGGTGCCCGTGACGGTGGACGATGGACAGGGCGGTACCTTCACCGGCACGATCACGATCACGCCCGTGAACCCTGGCCCCGATGCGGTGGACGACACCCAAGCGGTGCAGCCTGAGACGGCCACGCCACTGACGCTGCTGAGCAACGACACCGATCCCGATGGCGATCCACTGACGGTCACCGACCGCCACCCTGGTCGACCCGACCCAGGGCACGCTGACCCAACTGCCTGATGGCAGCTGGGAATTCACGTCTGCCCCAGGCGTCGTCTGGCCCGGTGCTGGTGAACTACACCATCACCGACCAGGACGGTGCGACCGACAGCGCCGTGCACACGGTCAACGTGGCCAACCAGCCGCCAGTGGTGGTGGATCCGGACCCCACGCCTGGAACGCCATCGATCGACCCTGCCGATCCAACGAACCTGTTGGTGCCGGCGGTGGACAACGTGCCATTGAGCGTTGATCTGGACGACTACTACACCGACCCGAACACGGGCGACACGCTGACGATCACGCCAGACCTGACGGGCCTGCCCGCATGGGTGACGTACGACCCGGCCACGGGCATCCTGGGTGGCACGCCACCCGTGGACAACAGCGGCACGCCGGTGGTGGTGCCCGTGACGGTGGACGATGGCCAGGGCGGCACCTTCACCGGCACGATCACGATCACGCCGGTGAACCCCGGACCCGATGCGGTGGACGACACCCAAGCGGTGCAGCCTGAGACGGCCACGCCACTGACGCTGCTGAGCAACGACACCGATCCCGATGGCGATCCACTGACGGTGACCACCGCCACCCTGGTCGATCCGACCCAGGGCACGCTGACGCAACTGCCTGATGGCAGCTGGGAATTCACGTCAGCCCCAGGCGTGTCTGGCCCGGTGCTGGTGAACTACACCATCACCGACCAGGACGGTGCGACCGACAGCGCCGTGCACACGGTCAACGTGGCCAACCAGCCGCCAGTGGTGGTGGATCCGGACCCCACGCCTGGAACGCCATCGATCGACCCTGCCGATCCAACGAACCTGTTGGTGCCGGCGGTGGACAACGTGCCATTGAGCGTTGATCTGGACGACTACTACACCGACCCGAACACGGGCGACACGCTGACGATCACGCCAGACCTGACGGGCCTGCCCGCATGGGTGACGTACGACCCGGCCACGGGCATCCTGGGTGGCACGCCACCCGTGGACAACAGCGGCACGCCGGTGGTGGTGCCCGTGACGGTGGACGATGGACAGGGCGGCACCTTCACCGGCACGATCACGATCACGCCAGTGAACCCCGGACCGGATGCGGTGGACGACACCCAAGCCGTGGGTCCCGTGACCCCGACCACCGTGACCTTCCTGGCCAACGACACCGATCCCGATGGCGACCCACTGACGGTCACCGCAGCCACCCTGGTCGATCCGACCCAGGGCACGCTGACGCAAGAGCCTGATGGCAGCTGGACCTTCACGTCCACGGTCGGTGTGTCCGGCCCGGTGCTGATCAACTACACCATCACCGACCAGGACGGCGCGACCGACAGCGCCGTGCATACCGTGGATGTGGGCAACGTACCGCCAACGCTGGTGGATCCGGACCCCACGCCTGGAACGCCATCGATCGACCCTGCCGATCCAACGAACCTGTTGGTGCCGGCGGTGGACAACGTGCCAGTGGCTGTGGACCTGGACGACTACTTCACCGACCCGAACACGGGCGACACGCTGACGATCACGCCAGACCTGACGGGCCTGCCCGCATGGGTGACCTACGACCCGGCCACGGGCATCCTGGGTGGCACGCCACCCGTGGACAACGTGGGCCCGGTGGTGGTGCCCGTGACGGTCGACGACGGCCAAGGCGGTACCTTCACCGGCACGATCACGATCACGCCCGTGAACCCTGGCCCCGATGCGGTGGACGACACCCAAGCGGTGCAGCCTGAGACGGCCACGCCACTGACGCTGCTGAGCAACGACACCGATCCCGATGGCGATCCACTGACCGTGACGACCGCCACCCTGGTCGACCCGACCCAGGGCACGCTGACGCAACTGCCTGATGGCAGCTGGGAATTCACGTCAGCCCCAGGCGTGTCTGGCCCGGTGCTGGTGAACTACACCATCACCGACCAGGACGGTGCGACCGACAGCGCCGTGCACACGGTCAACGTGGCCAACCAGCCGCCAGTGGTGGTGGATCCGGACCCCACGCCTGGAACGCCATCGATCGACCCTGCCGATCCAACGAACCTGTTGGTGCCGGCGGTGGACAACGTGCCATTGAGCGTTGATCTGGACGACTACTACACCGACCCGAACACGGGCGACACGCTGACGATCACGCCAGACCTGACGGGCCTGCCCGCATGGGTGACGTACGACCCGGCCACGGGCATCCTGGGTGGCACGCCACCCGTGGACAACAGCGGCACGCCGGTGGTGGTGCCCGTGACGGTCGACGACGGCCAAGGCGGTACCTTCACCGGCACGATCACGATCACGCCGGTGAACCCTGGCCCCGATGCGGTGGACGACACCCAAGCGGTGCAGCCTGAGACGGCCACGCCACTGACGCTGCTGAGCAACGACACCGATCCCGATGGCGATCCACTGACGGTCACCACCGCCACCCTGGTCGACCCGACCCAGGGCACGCTGACGCAACTGCCTGACGGCAGCTGGGAATTCACGTCAGCCCCAGGCGTGTCTGGCCCGGTGCTGGTGAACTACACCATCACCGACCAGGACGGTGCGACCGACAGCGCCGTGCACACGGTCAACGTGGCCAACCAGCCGCCAGTGGTGGTGGATCCGGACCCCACGCCTGGAACGCCATCGATCGACCCTGCCGATCCAACGAACCTGTTGGTGCCGGCGGTGGACAACGTGCCATTGAGCGTTGATCTGGACGACTACTACACCGACCCGAACACGGGCGACACGCTGACGATCACGCCAGACCTGACGGGCCTGCCCGCATGGGTGACGTACGACCCGGCCACGGGCATCCTGGGTGGCACGCCACCCGTGGACAACAGCGGCACGCCGGTGGTGGTGCCCGTGACGGTGGACGATGGACAGGGCGGCACCTTCACCGGCACGATCACGATCACGCCGGTGAACCCCGGACCGGATGCGGTGGACGACACCCAAGCCGTGGGTCCCGTGACCCCGACCACCGTGACCTTCCTGGCCAACGACACCGATCCCGATGGCGACCCACTGACGGTCACCGCAGCCACCCTGGTCGATCCGACCCAGGGCACGCTGACGCAAGAGCCTGATGGCAGCTGGACCTTCACGTCCACGGTCGGTGTGTCCGGCCCGGTGCTGATCAACTACACCATCACCGACCAGGACGGCGCGACCGACAGCGCCGTGCATACCGTGGATGTGGGCAACGTACCGCCAACGCTGGTGGATCCGGACCCCACGCCTGGAACGCCATCGATCGACCCTGCCGATCCAACGAACCTGTTGGTGCCGGCGGTGGACAACGTGCCAGTGGCTGTGGACCTGGACGACTACTTCACCGACCCGAACACGGGCGACACGCTGACGATCACGCCAGACCTGACGGGCCTGCCCGCATGGGTGACCTACGACCCGGCCACGGGCATCCTGGGTGGCACGCCACCCGTGGACAACGTGGGCCCGGTGGTGGTGCCCGTGACGGTCGACGACGGCCAAGGCGGTACCTTCACCGGCACGATCACGATCACGCCCGTGAACCCTGGCCCCGATGCGGTGGACGACACCCAAGCGGTGCAGCCTGAGACGGCCACGCCACTGACGCTGCTGAGCAACGACACCGATCCCGATGGCGATCCACTGACGGTCACCACCGCCACCCTGGCCGACCCGACCCAGGGCACGCTGACCCAACTGCCTGATGGCAGCTGGGAATTCACGTCAGCCCCAGGCGTCAGCTGGCCCGGTGCTGGTGAACTACACCATCACCGACCAGGACGGTGCGACCGACAGCGCCGTGCACACGGTCAACGTGGCCAACCAGCCGCCAGTGGTGGTGGATCCGGACCCCACGCCTGGAACGCCATCGATCGACCCTGCCGATCCAACGAACCTGTTGGTGCCGGCGGTGGACAACGTGCCATTGAGCGTTGATCTGGACGACTACTACACCGACCCGAACACGGGCGACACGCTGACGATCACGCCAGACCTGACGGGCCTGCCCGCATGGGTGACCTACGACCCGGCCACGGGCATCCTGGGTGGCACGCCACCCGTGGACAACAGTGGCACGCCGGTGGTGGTGCCCGTGACGGTGGACGATGGACAGGGCGGCACCTTCACCGGCACGATCACGATCACGCCCGTGAACCCCGGACCCGATGCGGTGGACGACACCCAAGCGGTGCAGCCTGAGACGGCCACGCCACTGACGCTGCTGAGCAACGACACCGATCCCGATGGCGATCCACTGACGGTCACCGCCGCCACCCTGGTCGATCCGACCCAGGGCACGCTGACGCAACTGCCTGACGGCAGCTGGGAATTCACGTCAGCCCCAGGCGTGTCTGGCCCGGTGCTGGTGAACTACACCATCACCGACCAGGACGGTGCGACCGACAGCGCCGTGCACACGGTCAACGTGGCCAACCAGCCGCCAGTGGTGGTGGATCCGGACCCCACGCCTGGAACGCCATCGATCGACCCTGCCGATCCAACGAACCTGTTGGTGCCGGCGGTGGACAACGTGCCATTGAGCGTTGATCTGGACGACTACTACACCGACCCGAACACGGGCGACACGCTGACGATCACGCCAGACCTGACGGGCCTGCCCGCATGGGTGACCTACGACCCGGCCACGGGCATCCTGGGTGGCACGCCACCCGTGGACAACAGCGGCACGCCGGTGGTGGTGCCCGTGACGGTGGACGATGGACAGGGCGGCACCTTCACCGGCACGATCACGATCACGCCGGTGAACCCCGGACCGGATGCGGTGGACGACACCCAAGCCGTGGGTCCCGTGACCCCGACCACCGTGACCTTCCTGGCCAACGACACCGATCCCGATGGCGACCCACTGACGGTCACCGCAGCCACCCTGGTCGATCCGACCCAGGGCACGCTGACGCAAGAGCCTGATGGCAGCTGGACCTTCACGTCCACGGTCGGTGTGTCCGGCCCGGTGCTGATCAACTACACCATCACCGACCAGGACGGCGCGACCGACAGCGCCGTGCATACCGTGGATGTGGGCAACGTACCGCCAACGCTGGTGGATCCGGACCCCACGCCTGGAACGCCATCGATCGACCCTGCCGATCCAACGAACCTGTTGGTGCCGGCGGTGGACAACGTGCCAGTGGCTGTGGACCTGGACGACTACTTCACCGACCCGAACACGGGCGACACGCTGACGATCACGCCAGACCTGACGGGCCTGCCCGCATGGGTGACCTACGACCCGGCCACGGGCATCCTGGGTGGCACGCCACCCGTGGACAACGTGGGCCCGGTGGTGGTGCCCGTGACGGTCGACGACGGCCAAGGCGGTACCTTCACCGGCACGATCACGATCACGCCCGTGAACCCTGGCCCCGATGCGGTGGACGACACCCAAGCGGTGCAGCCTGAGACGGCCACGCCACTGACGCTGCTGAGCAACGACACCGATCCCGATGGCGATCCACTGACGGTCACCGCAGCCACCCTGGTCGACCCGACCCAGGGCACGCTGACGCAACTGCCTGATGGCAGCTGGGAATTCACGTCAGCCCCAGGCGTGTCTGGCCCGGTGCTGGTGAACTACACCATCACCGACCAGGACGGTGCGACCGACAGCGCCGTGCACACGGTCAACGTGGCCAACCAGCCGCCAGTGGTGGTGGATCCGGACCCCACGCCTGGAACGCCATCGATCGACCCTGCCGATCCAACGAACCTGTTGGTGCCGGCGGTGGACAACGTGCCATTGAGCGTTGATCTGGACGACTACTACACCGACCCGAACACGGGCGACACGCTGACGATCACGCCAGACCTGACGGGCCTGCCCGCATGGGTGACGTACGACCCGGCCACGGGCATCCTGGGTGGCACGCCACCCGTGGACAACAGCGGCACGCCGGTGGTGGTGCCCGTGACGGTGGACGATGGACAGGGCGGCACCTTCACCGGCACGATCACGATCACGCCCGTGAACCCTGGCCCCGATGCGGTGGACGACACCCAAGCGGTGCAGCCTGAGACGGCCACGCCACTGACGCTGCTGAGCAACGACACCGATCCCGATGGCGATCCACTGACGGTCACCACCGCCACCCTGGTCGACCCGACCCAGGGCACGCTGACGCAACTGCCTGATGGCAGCTGGGAATTCACGTCTGCCCCAGGCGTGTCTGGCCCGGTGCTGGTGAACTACACCATCACCGACCAGGACGGTGCGACCGACAGCGCCGTGCACACGGTCAACGTGGCCAACCAGCCGCCAGTGGTGGTGGATCCGGACCCCACGCCTGGAACGCCATCGATCGACCCTGCCGATCCAACGAACCTGTTGGTGCCGGCGGTGGACAACGTGCCATTGAGCGTTGATCTGGACGACTACTACACCGACCCGAACACGGGCGACACGCTGACGATCACGCCAGACCTGACGGGCCTGCCCGCATGGGTGACCTACGACCCGGCCACGGGCATCCTGGGTGGCACGCCACCCGTGGACAACAGCGGCACGCCGGTGGTGGTGCCCGTGACGGTGGACGATGGACAGGGCGGCACCTTCACCGGCACGATCACGATCACGCCGGTGAACCCCGGACCGGATGCGGTGGACGACACCCAAGCCGTGGGTCCCGTGACCCCGACCACCGTGACCTTCCTGGCCAACGACACCGATCCCGATGGCGACCCACTGACGGTCACCGCAGCCACCCTGGTCGATCCGACCCAGGGCACGCTGACGCAAGAGCCTGATGGCAGCTGGACCTTCACGTCCACGGTCGGTGTGTCCGGCCCGGTGCTGATCAACTACACCATCACCGACCAGGACGGCGCGACCGACAGCGCCGTGCATACCGTGGATGTGGGCAACGTACCGCCAACGCTGGTGGATCCGGACCCCACGCCTGGAACGCCATCGATCGACCCGGCCGATCCAACGAACCTGTTGGTGCCGGCGGTGGACAACGTGCCAGTGGCTGTGGACCTGGACGATTACTTC
>CAVORS010000004.1:0-222030 GCA_963698635.1 uncultured beta proteobacterium | reverse complement strand
CGATGTAGCCGAACGTGTTCATCTCGTTGCGGTAGTCGTCTTTGGCGCTGGCACCGCTGGCGCTGTTGTTCCAGCGGGCGTACTGGTCGGCGTTGCCGGCGCTCTCCCAGCCGTGGCGGCTGGCGGCGCCGGCTTTGCGGCCGTAGCGGTTGAGGGCCGGACCTGCTTGTCGTCTTTGCGTGCGGTCGTCGTCTTTGGCGTCGCGGTGGAAATAGCCGAACCAGTTTTCTTCGCCCGACACATAGGTGCCCCAAGGGGTTGGGCCGGCGCCGCAGTTGTTGAGCGTGCCGCGCACCTTGCTGGCGTCGGGGGAGATAGCGGGTCACCAGGTGCTCGCTGCCGCGGGCCGGGCCGTGGATGGCGGCTTCGGACATCGTGGTCACGCGGCGGTTGTAGGCCGAGGTGGGGTTGTATGCCCAGCGATCACCCTGCTTGCGCATCTCGACCACGGACAGGCCGTGGATCATGAGTTCTTTGTCGACTTCGGCGGCGGGGCGGGGCAGGGTGGCCGTGCCGCCGTTGGCGTGGATAAAGAAGGAGGACAGCTTCTCATCGGTCGTGGCTTCGTGGTTCATCGCGATCAGGCCGCGCGTGGCGCCGTGGCGCGAAGGCTTGCCTTGTTCGTCGAGTCCGAACCACTCCATGCCGTCGTGGTGGTCGCCGGCGCGCTGGTCAAAGTGCTCGTCGGTGCCGTCGTTTTTGAACGCGGGCACGTTGGCCGACAGCGGGTCGCCCAGCGCGTAGATGACCTGTGCCGAATAGCCTTCGGGCACGATCACGGCATCGGTCATGCCCTTGGCCACGGGCTTGAAGCCCAGGCTGGTGAGCGCTTTGGCAACCGGTGTCATGGGGGCGCTGCTGGCGCAGCCGGCCAGGCCAGCGGCGCCGATCAGGCCCATGCCGGCCATGCCGATGGAGCCGCGCAAGATGTTGCGCCGGCTCAGGCGGGCTTGCAGCACGTGGTCGAACTGCGGGTTGGCGCTGGTGTTGATGTCGTCGCCGCTGAAAGAGTCGGTGGGGCGTTGGGTGTTTTTGCTCACGGTGTTCCTCAAGAAGGGTTCATGTACCGCAGCGGAGTGTGGCGAGGCTGTGTGAAAACCGTGTGACAGTGACAAGACAAACGCATGGCATCGGGGTTCTGCCGGGCCAAGAGCGAGGGGGTGACCATGTCATGGCGCCGTCACTGGCCATTCATGGTCCTGACATGGAAGGTGGCCACAGTCAGGCTTTTAAACTGCGCTGTCTTTCATGCATGGGAGGGTGGCGCTCAAAAGGAGCCCTCGACCATGACCGAAGCCGTCCTCACCTCGCGCCGCCAGGTTCTAAAAATGCTGACCAGCGCGCCCATGTTGCCGTTGACCGGTGCACTGGCCAGTTCAACCGCTTTGCTCGCCGCCTGTGGTGGTGGCGCTGCCCTCGAAAGCGTGAGCTTCAGTTCCATGGCCGCGCCTTCGCTGGCCGATGCTGCCGCCATGGCCACCACCACCGTGGGTTCGGTCATGACGACCACCTTCAGCGACGGTACATCCACCGATTTCGAGCTGGCCTACGAGCCCTTCTTCATCACCGGTGATGAAGTGGCCAACCTCAATGGCGGCTCCATTCTGGCCGGCAGCTACTTCGATATCCACGGCAAGCCGATCATGGACACCACCGGGCCGGTCCGGTGCGCGGCAGTACTTCTCCGACTCGCCCGACGGCACCTCGCTGCTCGACCGTTGAACATGCCAACGTGCACGGCGTCAAGGGCAAGCCTGTGTTTGCCGTGGTGCAGTTCGAATACACCTCGCTGGCCACGGATGGTGCAACCAGCATGTACGGCAAGCTGCCTTCGCCCATTGCCGTGCTGACCCTGGACCAGGATCAGAAGACAGGCAAGCTCGAGCCTGGTGAAGTACCACAACGTGGACACGTCCAGCGTCAACGGCCTGTGGATCACCTGCGGCGCCAGCCTCTCGCCCTGGGGCACCCACCTCTCCAGCGAAGAGTACGAGCCCGACGCCTTCACCGCTGCGAGCAACAGCCAGTTCAAGGCCTTCATCGAAAACCTGTACGGCGACGCCGCTGCGTCGGCCGACCCGGCCAAGGCCAACCCGTACCACTACGGCCACATGCCCGAGGTCTCGGTCAACCCCGACGGTTCGGGCTCGATCCAGAAGCACTACTGCATGGGCCGCATTTCCCACGAGCTGGTTCAGATCATGCCCGACAACCGCACGGCGCTGATGGGCGATGACACGACCAACGGCGGTCTGTTCGTGTTCGTGGCCGACAAGAAAGAACGACCTGTCGTCGGGTTCGCTGTATGTGGCCAAAGTGGGCGCCGGCTTCTCCATCGACCCGGCCGACGCTGCGGCGCCGCTCACCTGGATCAAGCTGGGCTCGGCCAGCCAGCGCCGAGATCAAGGCCATGGCCGAGAGCACGCTGGCCACGGACATCTTTGAACGCTTCACCGCCGACCCGGCCGATGCCAGCTTCACCAAGATCGCCATCGGCGGCAAGTTTGAGTGGATCAAGCTCAAGCCCGGCATGGAGAAGGCCGCCGCCTTCCTGGAAACCCACCGCTACGCCGCCTATGTGGGCGGCAGCCTGGGCTTCACCAAGATGGAAGGCACGACCGTCAACATCCAGGACAAGGTCGCTTACTCGGCTTTGTCGGCTTGCCGCGATTCCATGGTGGCGGGCAATGCCAAAGGCAATGTGCCCGGCAACGGCATCGGCATCCCGGCCGCGCTCAGCGCTGGCGCCGTCATGGCGCTGGACCTCACCGGCGGCCTCAAAGACGACCAAGGCGGCGCCATCAAGAGCGACTGGATGCCCAGCCAACATCCGGGCCCTGGTCGATCGGCAAAGACCTCGCCGCGCCCGACGCCCTGGGCAACACGGCCGACCCGGAAGCCATTGCCAACCCCGACAACCTCAAGTACTCGGAAAAAATGCGCACGCTCTTCATCGGCGAAGACAGCGGCATGCACGTCAACAACTTCCTGTGGGCCTACAACGTCGATACCGGGACGCTGTCACGCGTGATGTCCACCCCCGCAGGCGCGGAGTCGACCGGCTTGCACGCGGTGGACGACATCAACGGCTGGACCTACATCATGAGCAACTTCCAGCACCCGGGTGACGGCTTGCCCAATGCGGTGGCCGCCACGCTGGACCCGCTGATCAAGGCCAACTACAAAGACAAGTTTGGCGCTGCGGTGGGCTACCTGACGGCCAATCCGAGTCAGCCCGATCTGCAAGACAGGGAGGGTGTCCACAAAGGTCGATATGGCGAGAATGGACGCAGCCACCAGCGCTGACCGGAAGCTGCCGCAGGGCAGCGAAAAAATGGCCCGTTCCCGCAAGGGTCGGGCCATTTTTTCATCTCGGGACGCCTGGTCAGTCGATCACGGCATCCAGATCGGTGTCGAAATCGAAGCTGTCTTTGTAAGTGAAAAACAGCGACGCGTAGAAAACCGAGGCCAGAACAAGCATCAAGGGATACACCAGGAACCCGCCCGCCGAGCCTCCGATGACCCGACTGATCATGGTGACCACGAAAACGCTCATCAGCATCAGGCCGAACCAGGCCAGCGAGAAAACCAACATGGCCCCTTTGTTGGTCCAGCAGGCGATCAGGCTGAAAAAAAGGCTTTTGACGGGGGATACGCCATGCCAGTGCACCAGGGCAGGGGCATGCCAGAACAGCATCAGCACGGGAATGTAAAGCAGCACGCTCAGCCAAAGGCCTGGGCTGTTGACGATGGTGCTGATCACCTCGGGCGTGAGCCCGGTTTCTGCGATGTCGTCGGGAATCGATGGCCCCAGCAGCATGGCCACGGTCACCAGCGACAGCAGGCTGGCCACATACAGCCCGCCCAGGATCAGCATGGCGCGGGTGCTGCTCGGGTCTTTCCGAAACGCTGTGATCAGGGTCGAGGGCATGGGAAAAACGCCCCGGCTGGCATCGCGGCTGGCGGCCATGAGGCCCAAAGTGGCGGCCGGGGTGACGGCGATGGCGACCATGGAGCCCAGGAACGGCACGATGGATATCAGCGACACACCTGCCATGAACATGAAAAACAGGCCGGAGATGGCGAAGGGTTGGCGGAAAAAGGTTTGAACACCTTGCCTTACCCATTGCATGCCGGTGCTGGCGGGAACGTGCTTGAGTCGCATGGAGTGGGGGATCAGTCCGCCAGAGCGGGTTCTTCGAGCAGGGTGACGGCGAGTGCCCGCGCTTCGGTCGCGCGGGCGCGCAACACACGCTCGAAATGGGTGGGGTCGTGGGGCTTGAGCATGGCCGCGTCGCGCGGCAAGTACCAATCCCACAGGCGAGAGAGCCAGAAGCGCAAGGCTGCGGCACGCAACATGGCAGGCAGCAGACCGCGCTCGGCCGCGCTCAGCGGGCGCACGCTCTGGTAGGCCGCAAGCATGGCTTGGGCCAGTTCTGGCCGGTGCACGCCGTCGATAGATGGGTCGCCGTGGCTGACCGCCCAGTCGTTGAGGCACACGGCCAGGTCGAACAGCCAGGTGTCGTTGCCCGCGAAGTAAAAATCGAAGAAGCCGGTGAGGACCCCGTCTTCGAACATCACGTTGTCGCGGAAAAGATCGGCGTGCACCGGGCCACGCGGCAAAGCTGCGTAAGCCGGTGTTGAGGCCACGTGGTTTTGGTGGGCCAGTTCCGACTGCAGCAGTTGGCGTTGCGGGTCTTCGAGGTGAGGCAGCACCACGGGCACTGTTTCGTTCCACCAGGCCAGTCCGCGCAAGTTCGGCTGGCTCATGGCGAAATCGCGTCCGGCCAGGTGCATGCGTGCGAGCATGGCGCCAACGGCTTCGCAATGGGCGACCTGCGGCGCCAGTTCGCTGTGGCCGCGCAGTTTGCCGACCACAGCCGCAGGTTTGTCGAGCAATCGGTGCATCACCTCGCCTTGGGCGTCGGCGGCTGGGGCCGGCACGGGGATGCCATGGTCCGCCAGGTGCCTCATCAGGTGCAAGTAGTAGGGCAACTGATCGAAGCCCAGGCGTTCGAAAATGGTGAGCACGTGTTCATGGGTGGCGCCATCTTTTTCGCTGGTGACGAAATAGTTGGTGTTTTCGATGCCCCCCTGGATGCCGCGCAGGTCGGTCAGGGTGCCCAGATTCAGGCGTTCGAGCAGGGCAGCGGCGTCGGCGAACGGGATTTCGGTGTAAACGGCCATGAAGACAGGTCAGAAATTCAGAATGCGCCAGCGGCTCTTGCCGGTGCTGCTTTTGCCGGAAGCGCCCTCGCTCAGGTCGGCCCCCCCCGGGGCGGGGACGATTTCATAGGCAGGCGCACCGTTTTTGGGTGTGACCTCAATGCTGCGTGTCTGGCCACCCACGCGCAGCTCGTCCACGCGTGAGAGCTCGTCTTCGTGGGTGATGCGCTCGATGCGCTCGCTGGGCTTGGCTGCTGGGCTTTCGGCGGGCACTGGCGCAGTGGTTTGATTGGCCTCGACGGTCTGGGCCTGGGCGGCGCAGGCCGCTGCCAGTGCGATGGACAGCACCGACAGGCGGGCCACAGACGGGAATGTGATCGACTTGGACATGGCAGGCAGCAGGGTGAATGGGTAATCTTGCATTGTAGAGGGCCGCATGGTGGTTGCGGCTTCCCGCACAATGGCGCCATGTCTGAAGAAAAACCTTCCAAACGCCTTCTTTTGCTGGTCGACGGCTCCAGCTACCTGTACCGTGCCTTTTTCGCTGGCGGCGAGAGCATGAGCGTGACCTTGCCCGACGGCAGGGAGCAGAAAACCGGTGCGGTGCGCATCATGATCAACATGATGAACAAGCTGCTCAAGGACTACCCGAGTGCCTACGCCGCCTGCGTGTTCGATGCCAAGGGACCGACCTTTCGCGATGAGATCTACCCCGCCTACAAGGAGCAGCGCAGCCCGATGCCGGACGACTTGCGCTCGCAGATCGCGCCGATCCACGAGGTCGTGAGGTTGATGGGCTGGCCGGTGCTGGATGTGCCCGGCGTGGAGGCTGACGATGTGATCGGCACGCTGGCGGTGGCCGCCGCGGCCCAGGGCATGGACGTCATCGTCTCCAGCGGCGACAAGGATCTGGCCCAGTTGGTCAACGAGCAGATCACCATCATCGACACCATGAGTGGCAAGCGGCGCGACCTGGCCGGGGTACAGGAAGAGTTTGGCGTGCCAGCCAGCCTGATGGTGGATTACCAGATTCTGGTGGGCGACACGGTGGACAACGTGCCCGGCGTGCACAAGGTCGGCCCCAAGACCGCCGTCAAATGGCTGACCGAATACGGCTCGCTGCAGGCCATTGTGGACAACGCGGCCAACATCAAGGGCGCCGTGGGGGAAAACCTGCGCCAGGCGCTCGATTGGCTGCCCACCGGGCGCCAGTTGCTGACCATCAAGACCGATTGCGATCTGAACGGCTGGGTGCCCGACCTGCCTTCGCTCGAGGCAATTCGCATGGGCGAGCCGCAAACCGAGCCGCTGCGCGCGTTTTACGAGACCTATGGCTTCAAGGGTCTGGCCAAGGCCCTGGGCGGCGAGAGCGCGGAAGCCCCCGCGCCGAAGGGCGCCAAGGCGGTCAAGGCCGCCGCTCCGGGCGGCGCCCGGCCTGTTCGACGCGCCGGCCGAGGCCGAAGCGCCCGTGCAGGCCACCGAGGGCTATGACACCGTGCTCACCTGGGCGGTGTTCGACGAGTGGCTGGCGCGCGTGATGGCGGCCGATCTGGTGGCGGTGGACACCGAAACCACCTCGCTGGACGAAATGGTGGCGCAGATCGTCGGCATCTCCTTCAGCGTCAAGCCCGGCGAAGCGGCCTACATTCCGCTGGCCCATGCCGGCCCGGATGCGCCCGAGCAATTGCCGATGGACGAGGTGCTGGCCAAACTCAAGCCCTGGCTGGAAGACCCGGCTCACCTGAAGCTCGGGCAACACGTCAAATACGACCGCCATGTGTTCGCCAACCACGGCATCGAGGTGCAGGGCTATGCGCACGACACCATGCTGCAAAGCTATGTGCTGGAAGTGCACAAGCCGCACGGCCTGGCCAGTCTGGCCGAGCGCCACCTGGGCCGCAGCGGGATCGCTTACGAAGATCTCTGCGGCAAGGGCGCGCACCAGATTCCGTTTGCGCAGGTGGATGTGGCCAAAGCGTCGGAATACGCCTGCGAAGACAGCGACCAGACGCTGGATGTGCACCTCGCCCTGTGGCCCCAGTTGCAGGCCGACGACAAGCTGCGCTTCATTTACGAGCTGGAAATCGCCAGCAGCGAAACGCTCTACCGCATCGAGCGCAACGGCGTGCTGATCGACGCGCCGACCCTGGCCAAGCAAAGCCACGAGATCGGTCAGCGCATCCATGCGCTGGAGCAGGAGGCCTACGAGATCGCCGGCCAGCCGTTCAACCTGGGGTCTCCCAAACAGCTGGGGGAGATCTTCTTCGACAAGCTGGGCATGCCGGTGGTGAAAAAAACCGCGACCGGCGCGCGCAGCACCGACGAGGAGGTGCTGGAAAAACTGGCGGAGGACTACCCGCTGCCGGCCAAGCTGCTGGAGCACCGCAGCCTGTCCAAACTCAAGGGCACCTACACCGACAAGCTGGCCCAGCTCGCCAATCCGCGCACCGGGCGGGTTCACACCCATTACGCACAGGCCGTGGCCGTGACAGGGCGGCTGTCCAGCAACGACCCCAACCTGCAAAACATCCCGATCCGAACGGCAGAAGGCCGGCGCGTGCGCGAAGCCTTCGTGGCGCCCGCCGGCAGCCTGATCGTCAGCGCCGACTATTCGCAAATCGAGCTGCGCATCATGGCGCACATCAGTGGCGACGAAGCCTTGCTGCGCGCGTTCACGGCGGGCGAAGACGTGCACCGGGCCACGGCGGCCGAGGTGTTTGGCGTGGCGGTGGACCAGGTGAGCGCCGACCAGCGCCGCTCGGCCAAGGTGATCAATTTCGGCCTGATTTACGGCATGGGCGCCTTTGGCCTGGCCAAGTCCCTGGGCATTGACAACACCGCGGCCAAAAACTACATCCAGCGCTATTTCGAGCGCTTCGCGGGGGTCAAGCAATACATGGACGACACCCGTGCCATGGCCAAGGAAAAAGGCTATGTGGAAACCGTGTTTGGCCGCCGCCTGCAGCTGCCGGGCATTCAGGACCAGAAGGGCGCCAAGCTGGCCGGGCTGGAGCGCGCGGCCATCAACGCGCCCATGCAGGGCACGGCGGCCGACCTGATCAAAATGAGCATGGTGGCGGTGCAAAAGGCGCTGGACGAACAGCAGCGCGCCACCAAAATGATCATGCAGGTGCACGACGAACTGGTGTTCGAAGTGCCCGAGAGCGAGGTGGACTGGGTCAAGGCCGAGGTGCCGCGCCTGATGGCGGGCGTGGCCGAACTCAAGGTGCCGTTGCTGGCGGAGGTGGGCGTGGGGCCGAACTGGGACAAGGCGCATTGATGGGCGCGCACGTGCAACACCCTGTTGGCTGACGACGGCGAGCGCGCAGCAGAACTGCGAACCTGTCGCCCCATTGGGTTGGTGCGCTTGCGAATGGCCCGCAAGGCATCAGAGGCTCCCATCATCGAACAGACCATAGGCGGTGTTTTCCTTGCGCATGGTTCCGGCAACGGGCAATGAGGCTGCGAGCAGGGCAGGGATGTCCAGCACCCCGCTCCCGTATTTGTCGTTCGCGCTGTTGGGCCAATCGCCTTTTCGGGCTGTGGTCATTGCCAAATATTTGAAAGCCTTGGGAATTTGCCAGAGGCCGGTAGGTCCGTAAGACTTTTTCAATGCGTCCAAACCGTGCCAGGCCAGCCACAACGCTGCAGCGCCAGAACAGCAGGCCGTGGCATACGAGGTGCCGTGCGTGGTCTCAGATGCCATGCCCATGCCTGTCTTGCCTGGCGCCAGGTCTGCCGCCTCAACACACCGGATTTCGTCTGCCGGGCCGCACAGATCCACGTAGATACCCGTTGCTGCGCTGAGCCATGGCTTCAGTTTGGGCCCGACACCACCCACGGTGATGCAACGATTGAATCGCCCGGGGTAGATGACCTCTCCCCACACCTGTCCAGCGGCACAAACCACGATCAGACCCGCGTCGTATGCCTTGTCCATTGCAGCGGCCAGCGACTTGGATGGGCGCAAGGCACCCAGCGAAATGTTCACCACGTGGCATTTCGAATCGATCGCGGCGTGAATGGCGTCGATAAGGTTCGCTTGGACATGGTCCACGATCACAGAATCGGTGACCCGAAACGGAATGATCTGAGCGCCCGGTGCCACGCCGTAGAAGGGGCCGCCATCAGCAGAAGGATCAAAGCCCGAGATCGTGGCGCTGATACGTGTGCCATGACCAGGCGATCCTGCAAGAAAAGGGTCCCGAGGCCCATCCAGCGCCTCATCGCCCGTCCAGAAGTCTTTCCCTTGATCGGGATGAACGAAAGAACTGCTCCCTTGGTCCCAGCCCAACGCAGCGTGTTCGGTGTAGCCGGTGTCGAGGTGCGCAACCTTGACGTTTTCCCAGGGCAGGTTCTGGTCTGCGCCCTTGTTGATGAACATGCTCCAAGCCAAGGCGGCGTTGACGCCGCGGTCATCGATATGCCAATCGTACGGTCCCGCAAAGGCGGGTTGAACCGCTGTGGTGCTGGCGGCGCTTTTTTGGCGCGGATGTGTTGGTGCACTGATCTGTGGCGGCGAAATCTGCTTGCCCTGATAAACCGTCGAACCCCTGATTTCGAGTGCAATGTACGCGTCGAGCAACAAGCTATTGACCGCCAATGCGCCCCAGCTTTTCAAGAGCTGCTCCCACTGCGCATTGCTTCTCTTTCCCAGGTGTTGACGAACAGCCTGCTCGGCCGCATGCGGTATCACATAGACGTTGGCGGATGGGCCGGGGGTCAAGGAAGACAAAGCACCCATTGGTTCAAGCGTTTGCTGCAAACGCTGCAGGAAGCGTCGCTTTGCCCGGATGCCGGAGGGCAACTGGACCAGCGTGATTGCCTCGAGCGCTGATTCCTGAAAAACACTGGCCATGATGACTTCCCTGTGGTTCGGCAATTGACGGGCCGGCTCATTGCTCGGACCGCGGGCAATCTTCATTGGCCATCTTTTGAAGCCGGCTGCACGTTGTCGTTCACACCACGGCGTGGATCACCTTGGTGTAGGGGTGTGGCTCGCCCTCGGCCCACCAGTTGACCCAGATGCGGTCGCCTTTGCCGGGTAAATCGGGCTGGATGGTCATGACATTGCGGCAACCGATCATGCGGTGGCTGGTGGTCGGGAATTCGTACATGGCACCGGTGATGCCGCGGTCAATGGTCTCGACCTTCTTGCAGGCCTGTTCAAGAAAGTAGAGCGCCACGCCGAGCGGGGGTGGGTGCACCACACCGCTGGAGGTGAGCTGGTTGACCACGCGTGCGTTTTCCTTGGTTTCGGCACGATCGGATTCGATCACGCCCACAGCGGCCACGTGCACGTCGCCTGAGAGCACGGTGACACGGGAGCCACTTTCGCTGGCCTTGAGCAATCGGTGGATCAGGCGCAGGCGTTCGGCTTTGTGGGGTGGGCTGGTCCAGTGGTCGCGCAGATCGTCTTCAAGCTCTTGCTGACCGGGGAAGATGCCGAGCATCTTTTCCAGCAGTTCAAAGCTGGGGTGGACCACGGGAATGCTGCTCATGACAAACAGGTGCTTCATGTCGCCCGAGGCGGCTTGCGCATCGAGCCACTGGTAGACCGCGCGCCAGCTTTGCTCGCTCATCACCTGCTCGGCATTGAGCAGGCCGCCAGTGGCATCCACATCGCCCCGGCGCGGCCGGCGTTCGCTGCGCATGTCGAGCACGAGCAGACCGGCCGAGCCAAAGCGGTAGCCGCTGTTGTGGTGGGCTTGGCCGGGGAGTGTGGCGGGGGGCGGCGCGCCCAGCATCTGACGCTGAAAGCATTCAAAGGCGGCTTTGGCCGTTTCGAAGATGCCCTGGAAGACGGGGCTCTCATGCAAATCTGTGGGGTGAGACCCCCAGCCGTCGATGATGTCGTGGTCGTCCCACATCATCACAGTGGGCACGCTGGCGAGCATGGCCGCTTGCTCGGGCTGGCCCCAGTGGTCGATGTACAGCCCTGCGTAGTGTTTTTGCAGCGCGCTGCGCAGGCTGGCCGTGAACGGCGCCTGGATGCGCTGTGCCCAGGGCAGCTCGGTCCAGGCGAGCAGTTCCGGGATGGCGGTCCACATGTCGTCGCTGTAGATCTGATCGCCGCCCATCAACAGCAGGTGCAGCGGGCCGTAGGTGGTGGTGTCGACCCGGTCAGTCTGCCGGTGCAACCGGGCCAGGCGAGACCACAGGGCCTGTGGTTCCTTGAGGGTTTTTTTCACGCGCAGGTCGGAGAAGCCATTGCACGAGACATACCCGAGGTTGGGTGCACCGGCTTTGGCTGGCACATGAAAGCTGTGGGCAATGCCGTTGCACTGGTAGCCGATTTCCTTTGCAGCATCACCTTGCGGCACGGCGATGTCGAAGCGCCAGGCGGTGCCGGCATGGCCCGGGACAACGCCGGACAAGGGTGGCGCGGCCTGCGCTGGTGGGCTGAGCTGGAGCGACGGGGGTGGATCGCCGGGCGCGGTGATCAGCAGCAGACTGACGCCCCAGGTGTGGTTTTGGTTGCCCAGGAATTGCAAGATGGGGCCCAGTGTCTGCATCGCATATACCTCCCTTGAGTCTCCTTGTTCGTGAAACATTGTGGACGCCTGACGCTATCCCCGCAACGGCGTTATTGAAAGCTTTTGTGAACTCGGCAGCGAAAAACGGATCTGGCTACACTGGCCTTGCGCTTCGCGAGCCGACCCCTTATTTCAACCATCAAACGGAGATATGCCATGAACCAAGCGGACCTGATCGTTGACAGCCAAGCCTTGCTCGATGCCCGGACTCTGGGCGAAGGGGCCACGCGCCGCACGGCGCTCAAAGCGGCTTTGGGCGTGGGCTATGCCGCCGCCGCGCTGCCCATCATGGCGCAGACGGCCATCAAGACGCCCTCCGATGGCTTGACCGTGGGCGAGGTGATGGTGGATGTGAACGGCTTCAAGATGCCGGTCTACCGCGCCGCACCTGCCGGCAAGACGGGACTGCCGGTTGTCTTGGTGCTGTCGGAGATTTTTGGCGTGCACGAGCACATTGCCGACATCGCACGGCGTTTTGCCCGGCAAGGCTACATGGCACTGGCGCCAGAATTGTTCATTCGCCAGGGCGATGCACAGAGCTATGGTGAAATGGCCAAGCTGATGTCGGAGGTGATTGGCAAGGTGCCAGATGCGCAGGTGATGGGCGACCTGGATGCCACGGTCAAGTGGGCGGCGGCCAACGGTGGCGATACCACCAGGCTCGGCGTGACCGGTTTTTGCTGGGGCGGGCGCCAGGTATGGCTTTACGCGGCGCACAATCCGGCTGTGAAAGCGGGGGTTGCCTGGTATGGGCGCCTGGTGGGCCAGGTGTCGGACCTGACGCCGAAGCACCCGCTCGACATTGCCGCCAGCATCCACGGCCCGGTGCTGGGGCTCTATGGTGGCGCCGACACCGGCATCCCGCTTGACACGGTTGATAAGATGAAGGCCGCTTTGGCGGCGGGTGACGCCGCGGCCAAAGCCAGCCAGTTTGTGGTGTATCCCGATGCGCCGCATGCGTTCCACGCCGACTACCGGCCAAGCTACCGCAAAGAGGCGGCGCAAGACGGCTGGAAGCGTGCCACCGATTGGTTCAAGGCCAACGGCGTGGGCTGAGCCGCAGAGGGTGATGGCAGGGGGGCCGCTTTCAGCGGCCCTTTTTTGTGGGAAGGTGTTCGGTCGGGAAGTCCTATGCTGAAGAGCAGACGGTTTTTGGGGTTTTCAGCTGCAGTTGTTCGACATGACTTTGATCGCGATTTTGATGGGAACCATCGCCGCCGGCGTGGGCAGCGTCTGGCTTGCTGCCGCCCTGGGCTTTGCCATGTTGGCCCGGTTTACCCAGCACATGTTGAGCCTGGCCGCAGGCGCCCTCATGGCCACGGCTTTTTTGCATCTGTTGCCCGAAGCCTTCGAGAGCCAGGCCGGTGCCCACGACCTCTTTGCCATGCTGTTGGGCGGGCTGGTGTTTTTCTTTCTGCTCGACAAAGCGGAGTTGTGGCACCACGGCCATGAGCACCACCACACCGCAGCGCCGGACCACCCTGATGATGACCACTCGCATGCCCATGAACATGCTCACCATGACCATGCCCATGCCCATGACCACCGGTCAGGGGGCTGGGCGGTGCTGGCCGGTGACAGCGTGCACGCATTCGGCGATGGCATATTGATTGCCTCGGCGTTTCTGACGGACATGCGCCTGGGCATCGTGACTTCGCTGGCCGTGCTGGCGCACGAGGTGCCGCATCACATCGGGGATCTGGTGGTCCTGCGCCAAACGTCAGGGACACAGAGCGCGGCGCTGTTGAAAGTGTCCCTGGCGGGCACAGTGACCGCCTTGGGGGGCTTGGTCGGGTATTTTTTGCTGGGCCGCTTCGATGACCTGTTGCCGTATTTTCTGGTCTTGGCCTCAAGCAGCTTTATTTACGTGGCGCTGGCCGATCTGATCCCACAACTGCAAAAGCGGCTCAGCTTTCGCGAAACCGCTGCCCAGGTGACCTGGTTGATGGCAGGCATCGCGATCGTGACCCTGGTCAGCGGCCTGGCCCACAGCGGGCATTGATTGAGGCCTGTTCACACTGTTTTTCCAAGATGCGTTGCGGGCCAAGAAGGCCGAGCGTGGCGCTGCAAAGCCCGGGCGGTGAGCAATTCCGTCTGCGTTTCGCGCCTTGCACATGGTCTTTTTGGCCGCAACCCGAATGGAAAGAGGTGAAAGCAGCGCTACGCTTCTTTGCTCGACCACGTCAGAAACCCAGTCTGGCCTTCGTCCTGCGCCAGGAATGGGTTCGATTTACCTCTTTCGCACTTGGCAGCACCGTGAACCAGCCCAGCGCGTCAGGGTGGCGTTTCGTTTCCAAAAGAGAATTCAAACGTCGCACCCAGTCCGATTTTCCCCTCTCCCCTGACGAACCCACCGTGTCGCTCGAGGATGCGGCGCACCGTGGCGAGGCCGATACCTGATCCCTCGAATTCGTTGCTGGCATGCAGCCGGTTGAAGGGCTTGAAAAGGCGGTCAGATCGGGACATGTCAAAGCCTGCGCCGTTGTCTTTGACAAAAAACACGGGAGCGGCTCCCTCCGCGACAGGTCTTTGCCCGAACTCGATCCGGGTATCGGCTGTGTGGCTGCTGTACTTCCAGGCATTGCCCAAAAGGTTCTCCAAGACGATGTGTGCCAGCCTGCCGTCGCAGTTGGCCATGAGATTGGGTTCAATGAGCACCGTGGCAGATCGGTTAGGTTCACCCGCCTTTGCAAGCATCATGACTTCGGTCGCCAAGGTGCTGAGATTGACGACATTTCTGTGGATGTTGCTTTGGCTGACGCGGGCCAATGCCAGCAAATCCACGATGAGTGCGTTCATCCGCGCGACAGACATGTCGATGCGGTCGAAGAGTTGTTGGTCGCCCTCTGAGAGGTGTTCATTGAGCTGTTCGCGAAGCAGATGTGTGAAGCCATCGATGGAGCGCAATGGGGATTTGAGATCGTGCGAAACGGTAAACGCGAAAGAATCCAGTTCGCGGTTGAGTTGCTCAAGCTGGCCCGTGCGCTCCGCAACGCGCCTTTCGAGTGTTTCTCTCAAACGCTGGATTTCGCGGTCTCTGCGCATGCGCACCAGTTCGGCGTTGCAGCGACTGGAAAAAATCGTCGCCAGGGCCTGAAGGTCGGGGGTCAGAGGCTTGTCGCTTGTCCACAAGGCTTTGAGAATGCCGATTGAGGTGCCGTCCGCGTCGCGCAGCGCGACACCGAGGTAGGTTTGATAGCCAGTGCCAATGGGAAAATCGTCGGACGGAAATTGATCGGCGAGATGGTTGGCATAGAAACACTCGCCATAGGTTTGCACGGTATGGCCACAAGGTGTTCCCTGCAATTGATACGTGATATTTGGCACGAAGGAGCCTTTCCAGCAGGCGGCGATGGTTTCAACGGCACCTGTCGTGTGGATTTCACCAGCGATCACAAGATCGGCCTGGAGCACCTTGCTCATATATTCGACCAGCGACCGGAAGAAGGGCTCACCGGTTTCTCCAGACACCCCTTTGGCCATTTCCAGCAGCAAGGCTTCTCGGCGCTTTTCAGCACTCACGTTCAAGGTGTAGGAGAGGGCGCAGGGTTCGCCGTCGAGTTCGATGATCTCGGCCCAAATACGAACCTCTTTGATGTCCCCCGCCTTGTCGCGCATGCGGGTGTCGTATGCCACAAGCTGGCCAGACTCCTTGAGGGTCTGTATGTAGCGGTCGCGGTCTTCGTTGTCGACCCATACGTTGGCACTCAACGATGTTTCGCCCCGGAAGTCTTCCAGCGTGTAGCCCAACACCCGTTCATTCGCAGGGTTGACCTCCATGAAACGCCCATCGGACATGCGCGTAATGGTCATGCCCAGAGGACTGAAGTTGAACGCCTTGGTGAAGCGCTCTCTCAGCTTTTCCATTTTAAGAATCGACACAGTCTCCGCACTGATATCCAGCACCATGGTGACGACCAGATGTTCATCCCCGTGCTTCACAACGTCTGCACATACCAGCGCATCAAAAACCGTCCCGTTTTTGTGCCGCGCTTTGGCACGCAGGTTGGTCACACGGCCTGCCTGACGCAGTTGGGCCTGGAAGTCTGCAAGTGCCTGAGAATCGGCCCAAAGTTCGGGCACGTCTTGGCCGAGGAGTTCCTCTCGTACGTAGCCGAACAGCGCAAGGAAGGCCTCGTTGACATCTGTGATCGCGGCCCTTTCCACGGACTGCACCACGCTCGCCGTTGGACTGTTGCGGAACAAGGCCTGTATGCGCGCCTCGCTGAATGAAAGCGCCTCAGCTGCCTCGCGAGCCTGCGCCAGTGCGCGAGCTTGCTCGCGAAACGCTTCAAGCAGGCGCCTGCGACCAAAATTCACGGTGATGACCAGGCTGATCAAGACCATTGTCTGCGTGAGCCAGACCGCCCAGCCTGTTGCGGTTTGCGGCGCGGGCAGGTAGCCCATATTCTCCGCAACATTCAAGAAGGCGAGCATGGTCACGGCAAGAACCGCGCAAATGATCATGCTGCTGCGGCGCAGAAACGTTCCAGCTCCGACAACAGCCGCGAGCATCACCAGCGTGGCCATGCTGCGCACTGTCCCGTGAGCAGCGATCGCTGCGGCGGAAGCGAATACCAGCAGGTACACCAAAACGCTTGCCACGCGTTGGCGTTGCCCCATGTGGAACATGATCAACAGCAACCATACGGAGACCGTGAGTGCGACGCCAACACCCGCCAATGGGCCGGCGCCATCGCGGAAGAAAACGCCGACAGAGACGACAGGCCCTGCTAGGCTGATGCTGACCAAAAGCGCAAGCAGCGTTCGCTCTTGGTAGAGCTGAAGGCTTTCATGTTGCCCCTGCTCAAGCGGGTCGCTGTTGGAGGAGTCCGTGCTCATGGTGTCACTGGCTGTGCGATATTGGACGGCTCAAGCGCGAATTCGAACCGTGCACCCAGACCTGGTGAGCCGGTGCCACTGATCGCGCCTCCATGCCTTTCGACAATCCGACGCACGGTCGCCAGGCCGATACCGGTGCCGTCGAAGCCCGCACTGGGCATGTGCAGACGCTGGAAGGGCTTGAAGAGCTTGTCGGCGTGTTCCATAGAAAACCCCACGCCGTTGTCTCGAACGAAGAAGCGACGATTCGAGCCGTGCTCTGCCAGAGGGTCGCCACGCATCTGACCGAACTCGATCAAGGGTTCGGCTTGATCCCGGGTGTATTTGAGCGCATTGTCGATCAGGTGCATCAGCACTGTGCGCACCAGCTCCCGGTCACCCTCAGCGTAAACGCTGGGCTCCACCCGCCAGCAAACGTTGCGGCGCGGTTCGCGTTTTTCGGCCTGAGAGAACACCTCATCGGCCAACTGGCTGAGGTTGATACGCTCCCGCTTCATGGGCAACTGGCTGACACGGGCCAAGGCGAGCAAATCGGCCATGAGCGTGGCCATGCGGTGGGTTGCACCAAGCACGCGGCCCATGAGTTGCTGCTCTTCTTCTTCGAGTCGGCCCTCAAGCCGTTCGCTGAGGAGTTGGGTGAACCCATCGATGGCACGCAGTGGCGACTTGAGATCGTGCGAGATGGAGTAAGCGAAGGAGTCAAGTTCGGCATTGAGCTTGCTCAGTTCAGCGGTGCGGTTTTGAACACGCTGCTCCAGGGTCTCGTTCAGTTGCTCGATGGTGCGCTCGCTCTGCAGACGCATCATTTCGGCGTTGGCGCGGCTCGCGAATATGGCCATGAGTGCCAGCATCTCGGATGTGGGCTCGACGGGCTGGATCCACAAGGCGTTGAGCAAGCCGATAGGGTTGCCAGAATCATCGTGCAGCGCCTGGCAAAGGCCCGATTCGTAGGTTGTCTCGTCTTTCAAATGGTTCCATTTGTCATCCTCGCTCGCTCCGCCGCCCAGGACCACAGGATCGCGTTGACGAAGGCTTCGCTCACAGAGCTTGCCGCGTATCGAGAAGGCGAAATTGGCGGCAGCCTCTCCCCGTCTCGAAACCGACAATGTATTGACGGTTTCAAGGCCAGAGAGCTCGCCAATCAGGACCATGTCGGCTCCCAGCGCTCGGGACACCTGCACGGTCAGGGCGTTGAAGAAGTCTTGCGCGGTGCGTCCAGTCATGCCCCTGGCAATGTCGCGCAGCATCGTTTCTCGGCGCTTTTCGTCGGTGGTGTCGACGATGCATGTGAGAACACAGGCTTCCTCTTCGATCTCGATGGGCTCCGCCCAGACCTTTGCTTCGATCGTGCTGCCATCGGGTCGTTTCAAGACCGCATCGATCCCGTGCAAGTGACCTTCGGCCATGAGCCGCGAGAAGAATGCATCGCGGTTGTCGGCTGTGAACCAGGGGCCCGCCTGCGAGGCAGGCTGGCCATGGGCATCCGCTTGCGGGGCCAATTGAGCTTCTGATGGGCTGCGGTTGATCTCAATGACGGTGTCGTCGCTGAGGCGGGTGATGATGAGGTTGAGTGGACTGAAGTTGAAGGCCTTGGAGAAACGCTCTTCCGAACGGCTCAGCCGGCGCTGCGTGGCATGCTGCTCCGTCATGTCGGTGACGGTGGTGATGACCAGGCTGTCTTCCGTCTCGTTGCCCAATTCACTCCGAATATGCCCATCAAAATGGGAGCCATCTGACCGCAAGCCTGAGACGTCGAACTGCTCGGCACGGTGGTTCCGCTTGAGTTCCTCCAGGTGTTTCTCGCGTTGCTCAGGTTTGGCCCAAAGCATGTAGTCGGATTTTCCGAGAACCTCGCTCTTGCTGTAGCCGTAGCAGCGTTCAAAAGCCGGGTTGACGTCGATGATCTTTGCGCTGCTCGCCGCTTGCGCGATCATGGGGCTGGGGTTGGTTCGGAAGATGCGCGTGAAGTGCTCCAGGCTGCGATCTCGTTCACTGGCCAGTCGCTTGTTTTCTTCGAGAGCCTGGAATTGCTCCTCGTAGGCGTCGCGCGTGCGCTGTCGGGCGTAGTAAACCGCCATCGCGACGCAGGTGAGTACCGCAACATGTGTGAACCAGGTGATCACGGAGACCTGAAGGCTTTTGGGAGCGATGGCCCCGGCCAACTCGGCATAGGTCACCACACCCAGTGCGATCACACCCGTGAGCAACGAGATGATCAACGCCCTTTGCCCCAGAAAAATACCTGCCGCCACCATGGTGGCGAGGAACAGCACCGATCCCGCCCCGCGAACGGATCCAAGGCGTACAAGGAGAACAAGGCGACCAGTTGCACGCAATAGATCAAAACGTTGGCCAGCATCCTGGCGTCCAGCCGGTAGCTGAGCGCAAAAATGATCCACCCTGTGAGCGATAACAATGCCGAAGGGTACGTCAGCGAGGAGCGGCTGTAGCCCTCGGCGCCCGAAAGCATGCCGAGTGAGGCGAGGACGACGATGCCAGCCGCCACCGCCATCAGCAAGCTGGTTCGCCTGATCATGTCGAGCGAGACTTCGGTGTCCAGGTTGTGTGAAGAAGCAGGGTTGCGGGGCATTGAACGTTGTTCTGGAGCGTTGGGCAGTCCTCGAGGGGTCAATGGGTTTTATCGGCCGATCGCAGCCCCTCTTGATTCAAATCTTTCGCAGCGATGCCGCTCGGTGCCCTTTGTTGGCAAGTGGGTTGATGGGGTCGTCAACTTTTGGCAATGGGCGAGCCTGGGGTGTTGCACCAGGCGCTCCAGCTGCCGGGATAGAGCGCCGTGGTGCCCAAGCCAGCGACAGCCATGGCCAGCAGGTTGGGCAGGGCGCTCACGCCGCTGCCACAATGGTGGACCACGCTGGCGGGGTCGCGCCCTGCGAGCAGCTCCTCAAATTCCTGGCGCAACTGCGCTGCGGGCTTGAACCTGCCTTGCCCGTCCAGGTTGAGTGCAAACGGGCGGTTGAGCGCACCCGGAATGTGGCCCGCCACCGGGTCCAGCGGCTCAACTTCGCCCCGAAATCGCGGCGTGGCCCTGGCGTCGATGACCGTGAGGTCGGGCGCCCCCAGCCGCGCCGCGATGTCGGCGGTTTCGAGCGAGATGCACCAGCGAGCTCTGCGCCTCAAAAGGGCTCGCTGGTCGCTGTGCGCTGTGCCTGATCTGGTCCGGCGTCGGTGGCGTGACCAGCGGCTTGCCAGGCTTGCAGACCGCCATCGAGCACCGCCACAGCATCATGGCCGATCCACTTGAGCATCCACCACAGGCGCCCGCAGTAGTTCGCACCCTGCCGGTCGTACACCACCACCTGCTGGCCTTTGCTCAAGCCCGCTGCGGCCAGCCAGGCGGCAAAGCTTTCCCTTTGGGGCAAGCGGGTGGCGACCAGCCCTCGCACCATCAGGGTGCGATTTGTCGCTCAGGTCGCGATCAAGGTGGGCGTAAACAGCACCCGGAATATGGGATTTCTCGAATTGCTTCAGGCCCGCCTGGGCATCGCCAAGATCGAAACTGCAATCGAACACGAGCGGCGGGTGGGGGGATTGAAGCAGGGCTTTCAGCGCTTCAACTGAGATGAGCTTGGTGTGCATGAACGTATTCTGCGGCATCTCTTTTCAAGTGCCAAACGCAGCTGCGCACGTTGGCAAATGAACAGCGCAGATTCGCCCGCATGGTCTGAGCCTCATGCTCAGTAGCGGTTGCACATGCTTGAAGCATCAGTCGATTTCAACCGCTGGCAAAGGCGCCGGTTGGTTGTTGTATCGGGATGGGCTCGCCCAGGGAGAAAGTGAACGTGGCGCCCTTGCCCTGCGCGGACTGGGCCCGGATGGTACCGCCATGGCGTTCGAAAATGCGTCGAACGGTTGCCAGACCGATACCTGTGCCGTCGAAGCCACTGCTGGGGGGGTGCAGTCGCTCGAATGGTTTGAAGAGCTTGGCGGCCTTGCCCATGTCAAAACCCACCCCGTTGTCGCGGACGTAGAACGTCTCTGCCTCTCCCGGCTCGGTGGCCGATCGACCGAATTCGACAATGGCTGGTGCCTGGTCGCGGCTGTACTTGGCGGCATTGTCCAGGAGGTTTTCCAGTGCGATGCGAACCAATTGTGGATCGCATTGCGCGCTCAACCCCTGCTTCGACCCGCAATTCGATCTTCCGACCCGAGAATTTGGTCGCACTCAAGGTGGCAAAGACGTCCTTGGCCAGCGTCGCTCAGATCGACCCATTGCCAACGCACCTCGCTCTGGCTGATGCGTGCCAGCGCCAACAGGTCTGTGATCAACACACCCATCCGGGATGTGGCGGCCGAGGATGCGTTGAAACAGTTTCTCTTCGCTGGGGCTCAGCCGGTCTTGCAATTGCTCGCCGAGGATCTCGGTGAAACCGTCGATCGAGCGAAGCGGTGTCTTGAGGTCGTGGGAGACTGAATAGGCGAAGGAGTCCAGTTCGGCGTTGAGCGCCTGGAGTTCGGCGGTGCGCGAACGCACGCGGTGCTCCAGCGTGTCGTTGAGCCGCTGAATCTCGCGGTCGCGTTGAAGCCGCATGCAGTTCGGCAGCGGTGCGCCCGCCATAGATGGACATCAGCGGCCGCGGTTTCGGGGTTGGTGTCGATCGGCTGGCGCCACAGCGCCGCCAGAATGCCCACCGGTTGGCCGGTTTCGTCGCGCAGGCTCTGTCCCAGGTAGGCCTTGAACCGGCCCTCGACCAGGGTGAGGTCCTCGGGGAACAGGTCGGCCACATGGTCTGCGGTAGACGCAGAGCCCTGTTTGGCCGGCGGTCTCGTGGCAAGGGGTGCCCTCGAGCGGGTAGCTGAAGGGATCGATGGGTTTGCCGTCCATGGTGCCGGCCAGCGACTGGACTTCGTCGGTCGCCTTGAGTTCGCCCACGAAGAGCATGTCGGCGCCCAGGGTCTTGGCCATGTTGTGCACCAGGGCGGAAAAGAAGGCCTGGCCCGTGTGGCCTGCCATGCCGGTGGCCAGGTCCAGCAGTTGCGCTTCGCGGCGTTTTTCCTCGGTCACGTTGACGGTGCACGACAGGGCACAGGGTTCGCCGTCGATTTCGATGGGCTCGGCCCAGATGCGGCAGTCGATCCATTCACCGTTGTCTTGCTGGATGCGGGTATCGAGCGCGCGCACGCTGCCATCGCGTTGCAGACGCTCGGCCATGGTCTGGCGGTTGTCAGCGCTGGACCAGAAGCCAGCCTCCAACGGCGTCACATGCACGGCGGGCTTGTCTGCCGGGGAAAGTTGCCCGCCCTGGGCTGAGCGGTTGGCCTCGACCACGGCGCCGTCGGACAGGCGGGTGATGGTCAGATTCAAGGGGCTGAGGTTGAAGGCCTTGGCAAACCGTTCCTCGGAGCGGCGCAACTGCTCCATGGCGGCGTGCTCCGTCGAAACGTCGGTGACGATGGTGATGATGAGTTTGTCATCGCTGTCCACGCTGAGCTCGCTGGAGAGCATGGCCTCGAATTGTTCACCGCTGGCGCGCAGGCCGCGCGCAGGCTGGCGGTCCTGCCGCCTTTCCTGCAGCAGCGCCTTCGTGTATTCGCGCCGCTGGTTGTCGTCGACCCAGAGCATGCCGTCGGACTGGCCGACGAGCTGGGCCTTGGTGTAGCCAAAGCAGCGTTCGAAAGCGGGGTTGACGTCGAGAATCAGAGCCGAGTCGGCCGATTGGGCCATCATCGGGCTGGGGCTGGCACCAAAAATCCTGGCAAAGCGCTCTTTGGCCTGGTCGCGCTCCTGCTCGGTTTCTTTGCGGCGCAGCAGTTCCTGGACCTGAAACTGGTGTGCCTTGCGCGCGCGCTCCCTGGTGAAGTAGACCATGATGCCCACGACCACGATGCAGGTAGCCTGCGTGGCCCAGACCTTGAGACCGACCTGGGGGTTGCCTTTGTGGATCCAGCCGGCCACTTCGGCCCAGTTGAGTACGGCCAGGGCGGCAACGCTGTAGGCGGTGGCCGCGAACAGGGCCTTGCGGCCGAGAAACGAGCCGGCCGCCGCGACACCGCCTACGAACAGAAATGCGATCGAACTGCGCACGGAGCCGCTGGAGATGACCCCTTGGGTGGCGAGGATCAGCAACGCAAAGATCAGGCCATGAGCGATGTAGATACCCCGCCGCATGCGGATCAGCAGCAAGCCGGTCCACCCCAACGCGCCAAAGGCCGCCGTGATCCAGATTTCGCTCGGGTTGGAAGTCGTCAGGGCCACCACGGGCACCAACAGCGTTCCGACCACGGCCAGCAATCCCGCGATGACACGCAGCGTGGCCAGTGAATAGTCCTTTTCACTGATGCCTTGCGCGGCGGGCAATTCGGGACTGTTGGTGGTCATTGGCGGGAGGGTGCAGCACGGCGGCTTGATTGAAGAAGTCGTGATTGCTCTATCGGTGGCTGGCCCGATGTCTTGAGGCGGGCGAATCGGGCCACTGTGCATTTCCACACGCAGCAGGCGCATCCGCGCCTTGCTGCGCTCCCTTGGAATTCTCGCGAACGCCACCGGGTGCCTGTCTGTTGTGATCAAGGCGCGCGGAGGTCGGTGAGGCGCAACTGGGGCGGCTCAGTGATCTTCGGCCGGTGCGTTGGGCACGGCGCGCTCGCGCAGCACGGTTGCGGTGATGCCGCTGGCGATGATCAATCCCATGCCCGCCCAGCCGATGAAGGGCAATTGGTCGCCAAAGATGGTCAGGCTGTAGATGCCGGCGAAAACGATGCCGGAATACTGCAGGTTGGCCACCACCAGCGTGTGGCCACTGGCGTAGGCGCGGGTCATGCACAGCTGCCCGAGCACCGCCAGCATGCCGATCGGGAACAGCCAGACCGCGCTGGGCCAATGCCAGGGGTTGACACCGACCATGGTCATGCCCAATGCACCCACGAGCACGGCGCCGCATGAAAAATAGAACACCGTGCGGCTCTCGGGTTCGCCCGCTTTCGACAGGGCGGCCACCTGCAAATAGGCAAAGGCCGAAAAAATCCCGGAAATCAAGCCGGTCAACGCGCCGCCCATCTGGTCGGGCGTGAAGCTGGGACGCAGCATCATGGCCACGCCAATGAAGCCGCTGATGACCGCGATGAACAATGGGCCTTGCTGGCGAATGGGTGTTTGACGGTTTTGCAGAATGACCGCGCCCCCGAGCAAAAACGCTGCGATCCACACACTGCTCATGTAGTTCAGCGTCATGGCTGTGGCCAGCGGCAGCTTGCCAATCGAATAAAACCAGCTCGGACAGGGCTGTGACGCCCACCACGCTGCGCCACAAATGCATCATGGGCACCGTGGTGCGCAACGAAACGCCCCGAGCACCGGGTCAAACCGATGAGGAAAATGACGCCCACCAGCCCGCGGTAGAACACGATCTCAAAGCTGTTGAAATCGTCAGAGGCGTACTTGATGCACACGCCCATGGTGGCGAACAAAAAGGCGCCGAGCACCATCCACAAGGCTTGCATCAGAAGGTTCCCCCCTGCGCCGCCTGCGGCGTCATCCCCCCAAGGGGGCGCCACTGGCGGCCGGGCGGAGCCCGTTCCGCGGTGGCCTGGGTGGGATACCTCTCAGGACGGCGACTCAGGCAGAAGAACGCCAATCAATTCGAGCGTGATGCCTTCCGCCAGTGTCACCGCGGAACCGGCTTCGCCGGGCCGCTGGTGACGCCCCCCTGGGGGGGTGACGCCGCAGGCGGCGCAGGGGGGATCTCAATCTTCTCGCGGTACCACTCGTGGAAGTGCTGCATGCCGTCTTCCATGGGGCTTTGGTAGGGGCCCACTTCGTTGTCACCGCGCTGCATGCAGGGCCTTGCGCCCGGCGTCCATGCGCTCGGCGATTTCGTCGTCTTCGATGCAGGTTTCCATGTAGGCCGCGCGCTGGGCCTCCACGAACTCGCGCTCGAAGGCCGCGATTTCTTCGGGGTAGTAGAACTCCACCATGTTGAGCGTCTCGGTCGGGCTGACGGGGTGCAGCGTGGAGACGGTCAGGACGTGGGGGTACCACTCCACCATGATGTGGGGGTAGTAGGTGAGCCAGATGGCGCCATGCTCCGGTGCTTCGCCGTTGCGGAACTGCATCAGCGCCTTGTGCCAGCGCTCATAGGCCGGGCTGCCTGCCTTGCCTTGCAGGTTTTGCGCGCCCACGGTCTGCACCGAGTACTCGGGTTTGAATTCCCAGCGCAGGTCGTCGCAGGTGACGAAGTTGCCCAAGCCGGGGTGGAAAGGGCCGACGTGGTAGTCCTCGAGGTAGACCTCGATGAAGGTCTTCCAGTTGTAGTTGCAGGTGTGCAGCTCCACGTGGTCGAGCACCATGCCGTCGAAGTTCAACTGGCTGCGCGGCCCCATATTGGCCAGGTCGGCCGCGATGTCGCGCCCGTTGTCTTCGAACAGCAGACCGTTCCACTCGCGCAACTTGTAGTTGTTGAGGTCCAGGCAGGGGTCGTGCGAAAAATGTGGTGCGCCCAGCAGGTTGCCTGCTTTGGCGCCTTTGCCCTGGCCGCCGCTGTAGGTCCAGCGGTGCAGCGGGCAGACGATGTTGCCGCCGGCGCTGCCGGGCTTGGTTTCACCCAGATTGCCGCGCCCTTTGAGCATCACCGCCTGGCGGTGGCGGCAGACGTTGGAAACGAGTTCAATCCCTTGGCCTGTGTGCACGAGCGCGCGACCGCCCGCCTCTTGCGGCAAGGCGTGGTAATCACCAGGGTTGGGAACAGCGAGTTGGTGCCCCACGTAGCGGGGCCCTTGCTGGAAGATGGTTTCCATTTCGCGCTGAAACAGCGCTTGATCAAAATAGCTGGAAACCGGGAGTTGGCTTCTGGCCTGCTGAAATTGAAGACTTAAATCAGACATGAGGTCCTGACCTGAAGGCTCCCCCTATGAAGGGGCAGGGTAAACGCTGTGCTCGTCAGACGAATTCGCGCGGGATGGGTGGAGTGGTGCGTCCCTCCGGGAGCGTGTGTCCCGTCAGTGGAAGAAAAAGGGGGTGAATTGTACCTTGCGAGGGCCTTCTGTGCCGATGGCGCATGGTGCGAACGTGCATTTGTCAAAGGCTCGGGGTGGTGAGGGGGACGGGATAAAATGCCGCCTGTCGCCGAGCCCCTTGGGAGGGCGACAGCTGTTTTGCGTTGGATGGCCGGGAGCGGTTGGATCCGTGCACAGCCCACCGACTCCCCAGGCCAGAATGACACCTACACCCACCACGCCCAAAACATCTCGCTCTTCTGCGGGGGCCAAGCCGCCCGTCAGTTACGAAGCCGCGCTGGAGGAACTTGAGCAACTTGTTGCGCAAATCGATGCTGGGCAATTGCCCCTGGACCAACTGCTTTCCCGTTACCAGCGAGGCGCACAATTGTTGGCGTTTTGCCGTGAACGCCTGGCTGCGGTCGAAAACCAGATTCAGCAACTCGAGGGCGGGGAGCTCAAGCCCTGGAGTGGGGCGTGAGCGGCACTGATGTCGGCGTCAACGCCTTCTCGGCCTGGCGCGAACTTCAGCAGGCGCGTGTCGAAGAAGCGCTGAGCGCTTGGGTTTCGGCAGATGCACCAGCTGGTTTGGGCGAGGCCATGCGCTACGCTGTGCTCGACGGCGGCAAGCGGTTGCGCCCCTTGTTGGCATTGGCGGTGAGCGAAGCCGTCTGTGGCGAGCCTGAGGCCGCGATGCGCGCGGCCTGCGCGCTGGAGCTGATTCACGCTTATTCGCTGGTTCACGATGACATGCCATGCATGGACAACGATGTGCTTCGTCGCGGAAAGCCCACGGTACATGTGGCTTTTGGCGAGGCGCAGGCGCTGCTTGCCGGTGATGCGCTGCAGGCGCTGGCATTTGAGTTGCTGGTGCCCGAAGACGCGTCGGTGGCGCCAGCCATGTCGGCGCAGCTGTGCCGTCAGCTGGCCTGCGCCGCGGGTGCCGCGGGCATGGCCGGTGGGCAAGCGATTGACCTGGCCAGCGTAGGTGCGGACTTGGATCGCGAAGGGCTGGAGAACATGCACCGCTGCAAGACAGGGGCATTGTTGCAAGCCAGTGTGATGATGGGAGCTGCCACTGGGGCGTGCGATGCTCAGGCGCTGCGCTGTTTGCGGCAATACGGCGATGTGTTGGGCCTGGCGTTTCAGGTCGTCGACGATATTCTTGACGTCACCACCGACTCGGCGACCCTGGGCAAAACCGCGGGCAAAGATGCCGCTGCAGACAAACCGACCTTTGTATCGCTCATGGGACTGACACCGGCGCAGGAATGTGCCGATGAGTTGCTTGCCAGGGCCCACCAGGCTTTGCGCCACAGTGGTCTGGAGCACACCGAAAACCTCCATGCGCTGGCCGACTGGGTGGGCCGCCGCTCGAACTGAGCGCAAGGCGCGCTCACCAAAACGACAAGACGAGACCACATGACCCAACTGCTGTCCTCCATCGATTCACCCGCCGATCTGCGGCGACTTGCACGGACGCAATTGCATCCGCTGGCAGACGAGTTGCGACAGTACGTGATCGACAGCGTATCCAGCACTGGCGGTCATTTGAGTTCCAACCTCGGCACGGTGGAGCTGACGGTTGCCTTGCATTACGTGTTCAACACGCCGCAAGATCGGCTGGTATGGGATGTGGGTCATCAGACCTATCCGCACAAGATCCTCACCGGGCGGCGCGAAGGCATGAAGACGCTGCGCCAGCTGGGTGGCATCAGCGGTTTTCCGCGCCGCGCCGAAAGCGAATTCGATACCTTCGGTGTCGGCCACTCTTCCACCAGCATTTCCGCTGCCTTGGGCATGGCCCTGGCCTCGAAGATCAAGGGGGAAAGCCGCCGCAGCGTGGCCATCATTGGCGATGGCGCCATGACCGCAGGCATGGCGTTTGAAGCCCTGAACAACGCAGGCATCGCCGAGGGGCGTTTGCTGGTGGTGCTCAATGACAACGATATGTCGATTTCGCCGCCCGTGGGCGCACTGAACCGCTACCTGGCGCAGCTCATGAGTGGCCAGTTCTATGCCACGGCGAAGAACGTGGGCAAGCAGGTGCTCAAAGGCGCGCCACCCCTGTTCGAATTGGCCAAGCGCCTCGAAGAACATGCAAAAGGCATGGTGGTGCCTGCCACGCTGTTCGAGAAGTTTGGTTTCAACTACATTGGCCCCATCGATGGTCACGACCTCGACTCGTTGATTCCCACGCTGGAGAACATTTGCCACCTGCTCGACACCGACAGCGGCCCGCAGTTCCTGCATGTGGTGACCAAAAAAGGCCAGGGCTACAAGCTGGCCGAGGCCGATCCAGTGGCCTATCACGGCCCAGGCAAATTCGACCCGGCCGTGGGACTGGTGAAACCTGCTCAGAAGCCCAAGACCACGTTTACCCAGGTGTTCGGGCAGTGGCTTTGCGACATGGCTGCATCAGATCCCAAGCTGGTCGGCATCACGCCGGCGATGCGCGAAGGCTCGGGCATGGTCGAGTTCGAGCGCCGCTTTCCGGACCGCTACTTTGACGTGGGCATCGCTGAGCAGCATGCAGTCACTTTCGCCGCGGGTCTGGCCTGTGAAGGCCTCAAGCCGGTGGTGGCGATTTATTCCACCTTTCTGCAGCGGGCCTATGACCAGTTGATCCACGATGTGGCGCTGCAAAATCTGCCCATGGTGTTCGCTCTGGACCGCGCAGGCTTGGTGGGCGCTGATGGCGCGACCCATGCAGGTGCCTACGACATCGCTTATTTGCGGTGTGTTCCCAATATGTCGATCGCCTGTCCGGCAGACGAGGCGGAATGCCGCCAGTTGCTGTCAACCGCCCACGCGCAAAACCACCCTGTGGCGGTGCGCTATCCCCGTGGCGCGGGCGTCGGAACGGAAGTCCCTGCTTCATTGGAGGGGTTGCCTTTTGCCAAGGGTGAAATCAGGCGCGAAGGTGCGGGCGTCGCGATCCTGGCGTTCGGCACTTTGCTGCATCCCGCATTGGCTGCGGCCGAGCGGCTTGGCGCCACGGTGGCGAACATGCGCTGGGCCAAACCGCTGGACCTGGCGTTGTTGCGAACACTCGGCGTCATCGCACCAGGCGTTGGTGACCGTGGAAGAGGGCTGCGTGATGGGGGGGCTGGAAGTGCTGTTCTGGAGGCTTTGCAAGCAGAGGGCCTGATTGCTTCCGGTGCTGCAACTTGGCTTGGCCGATGAGTACATCGAACATGGCGACCCGGCCAAACTTTTGGCCTCGCAAGGACTCGATGAAGCCGGCATCGAACGCTCTGTTCGGGCCCGGTTTGCCGCTTTGTTGCCACATGCTGGCCCTGCTGGTTGACGACCTGCTAGGGTGAACCCTTAGGCTTTCGTGGATCAATTTTCACAAGCTTGTTGAGCGAATTTGCCCTCTAAGAGCGCAGCCCTGCCAAGTCGGGGTGCGAATGAGCCTTCAAAGGCACTTCGTCGAGGGAAAACCCCGCACAAACTGGTTGAGGTGGCCTCTACAATGTCCCATCCGAAAGTGTCTGGCAGCTGTTGGTTGTCAGGCTTGGATACCGTCTGAAAACATCACTTTGGAGTTGTCAATATGGATCGTCGTTCCATCATCAAGCACGCTGGTATTGCCGGTGTGCTGGCCGCAGGTGTCGCACCTGCCGTTCACGCCCAAGCCGCCATCCGTTGGCGCCTGGCATCGAGTTTCCCGAAGTCCCTTGACACCATTTTCGGTGGCGCAGAAGTGTTTGCCGATCAGGTCAAGCAGATGTCTGGCGGCAAGTTTGAAATCTCCGTTCACGCCGGTGGCGAGCTGATGCCCGCTTTCGGCGTGGTGGATGGCGTGCAGCAAGGCACCGTCGAGTGCGCGCACACCGCTCCTTACTACTTCTTCGGCAAGAACGAAGCTTTCGCACTGGGTTGTGCCATTCCCTTTGGCATGAACAGCCGCCAGCGTTCCGCCTGGATGATGCATGGCAACGGCGGCAAGCTGATGGCCGAGTTCTACAACGAGTACAACATCGTGAACTTCCCTGCCGGTAACACGGGCGCCCAGATGGGTGGCTGGTACCGCAAGGAAATCAAGAGCATGAAGGACATCCAAGGTCTGAAAATGCGCATCGGTGGCTTCGGTGGCCAGATCCTGGCCGGCATCGGCGCACAACCTCAGAACATCCCTGGCGGCGAAATCTACCAGGCGCTGGAAAAAGGCACCATCGACGCTTGCGAATGGGTCGGTCCCTACGATGACGCCAAGCTGGGCTTCAACAAAGTGGCGCCTTACTACTACTTCCCAGGCTGGTGGGAAGGTGGTCCGGAGCTGGACGTGTTCATCAACAAGGAAGCGTTCAACAAGCTGTCGAACGAAAACAAAGCCATTGTCAAGGCCGCTGCGGCTTACGCCCACCTCGACATGCAGGCCAAGTACGACGCACTGAACCCAGGCGCGCTGAAGAAGCTCGTGGCCTCTGGCACCAAGCTGCGCCAGTTGCCCAAAGACGTCATGGACGCGGCGTTCAAAGAAGCTCAGCGCAGCTACGAAGAACTCAACCAGAAGAACCCGGCCTGGAAGAAGATCTATTCCGACTGGTCTGACTTCCGTCGCGATGCCAACCAGTGGTTCCGCCTGACCGAAGGCACGTTTGACCGTTACATGCAGCAAGCCAAGCTGTAATCCACTTTTGTGTGGGAAAAACCCCGCTACGGCGGGGTTTTTCAATCGCTTCTCCAAAAACAAGGGCTTGTCCCAAAGGTTGACGGCCCTCTTGAGATGGCTGCTCTGAGTGAAATTTAAGGCGGCAACGCCGGGAAACGTCGATGAAACAATTGCTTGTGATCTCGCGAGGGATCGACACGTTGAACGCCTGGATCGGCAAAGGGGCCAACTGGGTGATTTTGGCCACCGTCCTGATCAGCGCGGGCAACGCCCTGATGCGCAAGTTTTTCGGTGAAGGCTCCAATGCCGCGCTTGAAATCCAGTGGTATTTCTTCGCAGGCGGTGTTCACGCTGGGTGCGGGCTATGCCTTTTTGAAGAATGCGCATGTGCGCATCGATTTTCTGTCCAACAAGTTTTCGCCGCGTACCCGCAACTGGATCGACGTGGGCGGCATTCTGATTTTTCTGTTTCCCCTGTGCTACATGATGTCCACCTTGACCTGGCCTCTGCTCGTCCAGGCCTACACCTCCGGTGAGATGTCGTTCAACCCCGGTGGGTTGATCCGTTGGCCGGTGTATGCCATGTTGCCGGCTGGCTTCTCGCTGCTGGCTTTGCAAGGTTTTTCCGAGTTGATCAAGCGCCTGAATTTCATTTTTGGTGATGGCCCCGATGTGCTGGCCCACGACCACGCGCACGACGCTGTTGAATAAGCCTGGACCACAAAAATGATCGAATTCCTTCAAACCAACTTTGTGCCGGTGCTGTTCGTCGGCCTGCTGTGTTTCCTGATGCTGGGTTTCCCAGTTGCGTTTTCGCTGGCTGCCACAGGCCTGGCCTTCGGGCTCTTGGGCATGGAGATCGGGCTCTTCCCTGAAGTGCTGTTCCAGGCGCTTCCCCTGCGGGTCATTGGCATCATGTCCAATGAAACCCTGCTGGCCATCCCGTTTTTCACCCTGATGGGCATCATTCTTGAACGCAGCCGAATGGCCGAGGAACTGCTGGAAACAGTGGCTCAGGTGTTCGGCCCGGTGCGTGGCGGTCTGGCCGTCGCGGTGGTTTTGGTTGGCGCTTTGTTGGCCGCGACCACGGGTGTCGTGGCCGCCGCGGTGATCTCCATGGGCCTGATTTCGCTGCCCATCATGCTGCGCTATGGCTACAACCGCACCATCGCCACCGGCACCATCACGGCTTCCGGAACCTTGGCACAGGCGCTGCCACCATCGCTGGTCCTCATCGTGCTGGCCGACCAGTTGGGCCGCTCTGTGGGCGACATGTACCAAGGCGCCTTGCTGCCCGGTTTGATGCTGGTGGGCCTGTACCTGCTGTTCATCATGGTGGTGGCCCTTGTTCGTCCCAAGTGGGTGCCTGCACTGCCAGTCGAGGCGCGTATCTATGTGGAACCCAATGGTCACAGCGGGCACAAGTCACTGTTGGCCCTGTTCGTGATTTGTGCCATTGCCGGCGTGTTGTGGCACGGGGTGCACGAAAGCATCATGAACCCCTTGTTGGGACGCGAAACACCCGCCCCCGGCGATGAGCGCTTCATCATGTCGACCACGGTGGCCACCTTCCTGGCGCTGTTCCTGGCCATCGTGAACCGCGTTTTCAAGCTGGGTCTGATTTCGCGCCTCACCGAGCAGGTGACCTTTGTCTTGATCCCGCCGCTGATCCTGATTTTCCTGGTGCTGGGCACGATTTTCCTGGGCGTGGCAACGCCAACCGAAGGGGGTGCCATGGGCGCTGTGGGCGCGCTGATCATGTCTGCGGTTCGTGGCCGCCTGTCCATGGATGTGCTCAAGGCAGGCCTGGAGAGCACAACGCGGCTGTCCATTTTCGTGCTGTTCATCCTGGTGGGCGCAACGGTCTTCAGCTTCACGTTCAATGCCGCTGACGGTCACATCTGGGTCGAACATCTCTTCGATGGTTTGCCTGGCGGACAAATGGGTTTCCTGATCCTGGTGAACATTCTGGTGTTTATCTTGGGCATGTTCATCGACTTCTTCGAGATCGCGTTCATCGTGATTCCGATGCTGGCGCCTGTGGCCGAAAAGCTGGGCATTGACCTGATCTGGTTCGGCATCATCTTGGCCATGAACTTGCAGACCTCGTTCCTCACGCCGCCGTTTGGATTCGCCTTGTTCTACCTCCGCAGTGTGGCGCCGCGGGCGGACTACGACGACGTGATCACGGGCAAGCGCATACCGGCGGTCACGACGGCGCAGATTTACAAGGGATCGATCGCATTCATCATTTTGCAGGTCATCATGATTGCGGTGATCGTGCTCAACCCGGGACTTGTTTCTGGTGGCATCACCAAGGTGAAGCAGCTGGATGCGGAAAAGGTTGAGGAACTGCTGAACATCGAAACCAACGACTACAGCACGGATATGCCAGCGTTTGGCTCCGATCAGCCCGCAGACGGTGAGGCCAACCCTTCCGACCCCGTGAAGTGGTAGGCGGGTATCGCCTGCCGCGACTCAAGCGGCAGGCGAGCCCGTAGAAGCTTGCAACCAGTCCGTAAAAATTCATGAAGATCGACGTGAAAATTCTGGACGGCCGCATGGCCGACCAACTGCCTGCTTACGCCACCATCGGCAGCGCCGGGCTTGACCTTCGTGCCTGTCTGGACGCGCCCTTGACACTGGCGCCGAACGCCTGGCAACTGGTGCCCACAGGCTTGGCCATTCACTTGGCCGACCCCGGCTTTGCGGCCATGATCCTGCCCCGCTCAGGCTTGGGCCACAAGCATGGCATCGTGCTCGGCAATCTGGTGGGCCTGATCGACAGCGACTATCAAGGCCAGCTCATGGTCAGCGCCTGGAACCGCAGCCCTGTGGCTTTCACCATCGAACCCATGGAGCGCATTGCGCAAATGGTGATCGTGCCGGTGGTTCAGGCGGAGTTGAACGTCGTCAACGAATTTGGTGAGGTCAGCGAACGCGGTGCGGGTGGCTATGGCTCGACCGGGCGGGGCTGAGACATCTCGATCGTTGTCCCATCTCAGCCTGTCTTCAGCAACGTATCAGTGAAGGGTCGGGCGCTCCGGGGCTGAGGCGCCTTCGTCCTGGGGGTTGTTGACCTGCATGTTGAAGAAGCCCGTGCCCAAGCTGCCAGCGCCCACTTCTTCCAGGGATGCTTCGCGAACGCTGTGCACCTGCATTTGAATGCGCAGGGCGATGCCCGCAAGCGGATGATTGGCGTCCATCACCACATGGTCAGGGTACACATCACTCACGAAGAACAACCGGTCTTTGGGAGCCGATGGGTTGCAGCCCTCTGGCAGGCCTTCGAAGCCCATACCTTCCTCCAGTTCTTGAGGAAACAGGTGGCGGGGCTCCAGAAAGAGCAGCCGGTCGTCGTAGTCACCAAAGGCATCTTGGGGCTCGATTTGCAGTTCGACCTTGTCGCCAGGCTCATGGCCTTGCAGCATTTCTTCGATCTTGCCCAGCAAGTCGGTGCCGCCAACAAGGAACTCCACCGGTTCGTCCAGCGTATCCAGTTCTTCGCCCAGGGTGTCTTTGAGTGTCCAGGTCAGTGCGACCACACATTGTTCGGTGATTTTCATCCGACAATTGTCCCATGACACATACAACCCGTGCAGACACCTCGACAACTTCCACTGACACACCCAGCACTCTGCTGGGTGGCCTGTCTCAGGCCCAGTTCATGAGGCGCTACTGGCAGAAGAAACCTTTTTTGATTCGCGGCGCTTTGCCCGATTTCGAACCTTTTCTCAGTCGGCAAGCGCTGTTTTCCATGGCCACAGACGAGGGTGTGGAGTCGCGCCTGATTGTGCACAAGGCCAAAGGCTGGGTCTTGAAGCACGGGCCCATTGCGCGCGCTTCCTTGCCACCTCTGAAGCAAAAGAACTGGACGCTGCTGGTGCAGGGCGTTGACCTGCACATCGATGCGGCCCACGAGCTGCTCAAGCGGTTTCGCTTCGTACCCGATGCGCGCCTGGACGACCTGATGATTTCCTGGGCCAGCGATGGCGGTGGCGTGGGGCCACACTTTGACAGCTACGACGTGTTCTTGCTGCAGGCCAGTGGACAGCGGCGCTGGCGCATCGGGCGCCAAAAAGACCTTTCACTGCAACAAGGCGTGCCTTTGAAGATCCTGAGCAACTTTGAACCAGAGGAGGAGCATGTGCTCAACCCAGGCGACATGTTGTACCTGCCTCCCAAATGGGCACACGACGGCGTGGCCGTGGGCGACGATTGCATGACCTACTCGATCGGTTTTCGTGTACCGCAGCGCGGTGGCCTGGCTGGTGAATTGCTGCAGCGCATGGCCGATGAGTTTGAAGACGAAACCCTTTACCGCGACCCTCAGCAAGCCGCCACTGCCACGCCGGCGGCCATGCCCCCCGCATTGGAGGCTTTTGCCTTGCAGGGCTTGGAGCGGCTGTTGAAAGAGCGCCAATCGCTGGCTTGCGCGCTGGGCGAGGTGATGACCGAGCCCAAACCCAAGGTGTGGTTCGATGAACCTGAGGGTGATTGGACCGCTGGCGCGGTGGCGCTCGATCGACGCACGAGGATGATGTACGACGCCCAGCATATTTTTATCAACGGCGAGAGCTTTCGCGCAGGCGGTGCCGATGCCAGATTGATGCAGCGGCTGGCCGATCAAAGGACGCTGGGTGCCAAGGCGGTTGCTCGCGCCAGCACAGGCGCACAAGCCCTGTTACAAGACTGGTTTGAGGCCGGCTGGTTGCAATTGTTGGATCACAGCTGAAATTGCATCACCATCGGTGCATTTGAATCTTCATGAAGGAGTGCCCATGTCTCTAGAAGCTTCCGAACCCCCGGTGCTGTTCACGGGTGCCTGGGAAGGGCGACGCGCATTCGCCGATGTGATTCGCCAAGCGCTGGCCAGCGCAGCCGAAGAGGGCTGGAAGTTGATCATCTTGAGCGATCCTGACTTTGCCGATTGGCCTCTGGGTGAGCGTGAGGTGGTCGAATCCCTGCAAAGGTGGGCGGCCAAAGGCCGCCAGTTGCACTTCTTGGCGGGTGATTTTCGCGTGCTGCAAGGGCAGGCGCCGCGTTTGGTTCAATGGCGGGTGACCTGGGACCATCTGGTGCAAGCCCGCGCCTGTCGGGGTGAGCTGGCACAGTCTGTGCCCAGTGCGATCTGGTCGGACCATTGGACGCTGGAGCGGCTGGACGTTGAGCATGCCAGAGGTGTTGCCACCCGCGACCCGCGGCGGCGCATTGAGTTGCGCGAACGGGTGGAGGCTTGTTGGCAGCGGAGTTCGCCCGCGTTTCCAGCCAGTACATTGGGGTTGTGAACTTTTGTGTCTGAAATAGCGCCGTTACAACACTTTGGTGTGTGAAAAAGAAAAAGTTGATAAGGGTAATTCCGGTTGATTTTTTCTCGCTATCATTGGCATCCAGTCTGGTGGCCGAATAAGAAAAGCGGTTGTCTGACGGGGTCAATCAAGCTCGAATGTTGAATTCGGGTTTTTTTTTGGTTGGCTCAAAAATCACCCTGTTTATTTGTCCTTCATTATTTGGAATACCTGCCATGAAAAAATCTCTCTTGCTCGCCAGCTTGCTCGCCGCCTTTGCCATGACCGCCTGCGGTCAAAAAGAAGAGGCTGCCATTGAAGCACCCGCTGCCGCCGTGATGGACGCCGCCAAAGAAGGCGCTGCCGCCACGATGGATGCCGCCAAAGAAGGCGCCGCTGCCACGATGGACGCTGCCAAAGACGGCGCTGCTGCTGCAACCGAAGCCGCAACCGACGCTGCCGATGCAGCCAAAGAAAGCGCTGATGCCGCTGTGGATGCCACCAAAGACGCTGCCGGCGCTGCCATGGATGCAGCCAAGGAATCCGTCGAGAAAGCCGCTGACGCTGCCAAAGACGCAGTGAAGCCTGCTCAGTAATTTTCGAAATCTCCTCGGACCGATGGTTCGAGGGATTTGAAAATAAAAAAGCCGCCCTTGGGCGGCTTTTTTTTCGGCTGCATCAAACCCGCTGATTGCCGGTGATGTGGCCTTCAGTTCAATTGAGGTCGGCGGCCAGCAGTTCCACGATGCGCTTGGCGTCAACCTGTGGTGCAGCATTGCCTTTGTCATCCAGCACAGAAACCGTGGTGCTGTTGCCAGTCCCAACCACCTTGAACTGGTATTGCGCGGGCTTGGCTTCGGTTTTGCTGCTGAAGAGGCCGCTCAGGAAGCCCTTCTTTTCCTTTTCCTGCGCATTGGCAGGCACGAAGCGCACGAAGTAGACACCCTGCGCCCGATCACGGTCTTCCACAGTGAAGCCAGTGCGGTCAAGCGACAGGCCAACGCGCCGCCAGGCCAGGTCGAAGCTTTCGTCCACCAAGAGCACAGGCCCTTGGGCGCCGGTGGACACGCGGGCCACCTGCTTGGCAGCGGTCTGGGCAACGGCTACCTTGGCCTCATCGGCAGTGGCGCCGAGGCTGATCATCATGCGGCGCAAAAACTCGGTTTCAAGCTCGGGGTCGCTGGCGCGGGGCTGCCATTTGGTGGAGTCTTTTTGCGACGAGGTGTAGACCTCCTCCATGCCTCGATGGCTGATATAGATCTCGGTGCCGCCATCCTTGGAGCGCTCCAGACGGGTACGGAACTTGTCGCGCTCACCTGTGGAGTAGAGGCTGTCAAAGACCTTGCCGATGGTTGAGCGGATAAGGTCTTGCGGGATCTTGGCCCTGTTCTCGGCCCAGTCGGTTTCCATGATGCCCAGCTTTTCCTGGTCAATTGACAGGATGAAGCCGTTTCCCCTCCAGAAGTCGGCAACAGGATTCCACAGTTGCTCCACCGGACGACCGATGACGAGCCAGCGCTGGCTGCCTGCTCGCTCAATGCGCACATCGCCGACCGTGTTCACTGCGGTGGCCCCGGAGGCTGGAGCTGCCTGGGCCGCTTGTTGACCGCTGGCGCTGGCTGAATTTGCGCCGGGCATGTTGTAGCGGCTTTCTGTGCTCAGCTGGGTCAGATCCGGCGGGACATCCAGCGTGGTGCCTTGTTTGGCGCTTTTGTAGTCGATCTTGTCTTCTTGCAAGATGGTGCAACCGCTGGCGAGCAGTGCAGCAATCGCCACTGCGCTGAGCCGCGCCATGTAGGTGGAGCCTTGAAGAGACGAGGAAATATGACGTGTGTGAAAGGCTGGCATGGTGTGGGGGAGTGGGTTTTGAGAGGCCGTAGCGCTTATTTCAGAAGGCCACTGGATTTGAGCGCTGATTCAACCAAGGGTTCCAGGTTACGCGACATCGGTGTCAACGGCAGGCGCATGTCTTCGCGGCAAAGTCCCATGCGGGCCATGGCCCACTTGAGAGGAATGGGGTTGGCTTCAACGAACAGGTTCTTGTGAATGGGCATGAGTTGAAGCTGGATCGCCATGGCGCGCTTGGCATCACCCGCCGTGGCAGCCACGCAGAGTTCGTGCATCAGGCGGGGAGCGATGTTGGCGGTGACGCTCACGTTGCCCTGGCCGCCGCACAGCATCAGCGCCACAGCGGTTGGATCGTCGCCCGAGTAGATGGCGAAGCCTTTGGGCACTTCGCGGATCAGCCATTGGGCGCGTTCAATGTTGCCGGTGGCTTCCTTGATACCCACGATGCCGGGTACCTGGGCCAGACGCAGCACGGTTTCAAGCGACATGTCGGCCACGGTGCGGCCAGGCACGTTGTACAGCACCATGGGCAGATCGTGGCCAGTCGCATCGGCGATGGCCTTGAAGTGCTGGTACAGGCCTTCTTGCGTGGGCTTGTTGTAGTAGGGCACGACCTGCAGCTGGCAATCGGCGCCCACGCTTTTGGCGAACTTGGCGAGGTTGATGGCCTCAGCGGTGGAGTTGGCGCCGCAGCCGGCCATGATGGGCACGCGCTTGGCGGCCTGTTCGACCGCGACGCGGATGACCTCGCAGTGTTCTTCAACGGTGACGGTGGGCGATTCGCCTGTGGTGCCAACGACGCATATGCAGTCGGTACCTTCAGCGATGTGCCAGTCGATCAGTTTGCGAAGCGTGGGGTAGTCGATTTTTCCACCCTCGGTCATGGGCGTGACGAGTGCGACGATGCTGCCAGTGATGGGGGTCATAGATACTGCTTCAAATGGGTTTGCCGGGATGGGGAGCGATGAGTCCTCGTGTTCCCAGCCGATCAGCCATTCTACCCAGAGGGCTTGAGCAAATGGCGCAACGGCTGGGTGGGTGAGGTGCCCGGTTTTCGCGCAGCCACAATGCGTTGAACGAAACGCTCTGGGGCATCCAGAAAGCCATCTTCGTAGGCCACTGTGTGCAGGCCATAGGTGGCTTGCAGCAATTCGCCAGGTTGCAGCAAGAAGTCGGGCCGAGATGGCCGGCCCACGGTTTCGTTGCCGGCGGCAAAGGTCTCATAGATCAACACGCCTCCTGGAGCCACGCTGGCCACGATGGTTGGCAACAGAGGGCGCCAGAGGTAGTTGGTGACGATCACGGCATCAAAGGTGACGCCGTCGAGCGGCCAGGGCCCGTTTTCGATATCGGCTTCGATGGCTTGGCCAAGGGTCGCTGCGGTGGCGATGGCCAGTGGCGAACGGTCGATGCCCGTCACCGCATGGCCGCGTTCGGCCAACCAGCGCATGTGGCGGCCATGGCCGCAGGCCACATCGAGCACCGAGCCGCCGGGCGCAACAAGGTGGCTCCAGCGCTGCACCCAATGCGATGGTGCTTCGGTCCCGTGCGCCATCAAAAACAGCTCCAAAGCTGGTCGGCCAGGTTCACGAGAAAGTCGGGCCGGTCGTACAGCGCAAAAGTGCCAAGCAGGGCCAGCGCGGCAGCGATCCACCACATGATCCGGGTGGCAAGGTTGCTCATGCCGCTGCCATCCGTTGTGGCCCGCGCACGATCGGCGCTTCTCGCACTGGCAGGTTGATCAGTGCGGCGAACACGCCCAAGGCGATGGCGATGTACCAGACGATGTCGTAGCTGCCGGTGTGGTCGTAGAGCACGCCGCCGAGCCAGACGCCCATGAAGCTGCCGATCTGGTGGCTGAAGAAGACGAAACCACCGAGCATGGACATGTGGGCCACACCAAAAATCTGCGCCACCATGGCGTTGGTGGGCGGCACCGTCGAGAGCCACAGCACGCCCATCACCGCCGAGAACACATACACGCTCATCGGCGACAGTGGCACGATCAGGAACACGCTGATGGCCACCGCGCGGGCCAGGTAAATAAAGGCCAGGATGTGGCGCTTGGGCAGGCGCTGGCCGAGCGAGCCTGCCGCGTAGGTGCCGATCACGTTGAACAGGCCGATCAGCGCCAGCGCGTAGCTCGCCACCTGGGGCGACAGGCCGTTGTCTTTCAGGTAGCTCGGCATGTGCACGCCGATGAACACCACCTGAAAGCCACAGACAAAATAGCCCGCCATCAGCAACTGGAAGCTGCGGTAGCGCATGGCTTCAGCCAGCGCTTGCACAATGGTTTGTTCGCGCGGGGCTGCTGCGCCGCCGCCAAAGCCGGGTTCGCGCAGGCCTCGGGCCAGCGGCATGATCAGAAAGATCGCACCCGCCAGGATCAGCAAAGCCTCCTGCCAGCCAAACGAGCTGATGAGCCAACCTTCAACTGGCACCATCAAGAACTGGCCAAATGAACCCGCCGCCGCCGCCACGCCCATGGCCCAGGAGCGCTTTTCGGGCGCGATCTGGCGCCCGATCACGCCGTAGATCACCGCATAGGTCGTGCCTGCCTGGGCCGCGCCGATGAGGACACCGGTGGTCAGGGCGAAGCCCAGCGTGGAGGTGGTCAAGGCCATGCCCGCCAGGCCCAGCCCATACAGCAAGGCGCCAACGACCAGCACCCGCATGGCGCCAAATCTGTCGGCAGCCATGCCCGCAAAAATGCCGAACACGCCCCAAGAAAGGTTCTGGATCGCCAGCGCGAAAGAAAAACTTTCGCGGCTCCAGCCCTGGGCTTGGGTGATGGGTTGCAACCATAGACCGAACCCGTGCCGAACGCCCATGGACAGTGTCACGATGGCTGCGCCGCAGGCCAGTACTTGCCAGGCCGAAAGGCGGGGTGGGGCGCCGGCGGGTGCGCTGTGAATGGAACTCATCCTTGAAATGTAGCCAATTCGAGCCTCCCAGGTCTGTCGCCGGATTGCAAAAGGGCCGTGAAATTTGGGGCCAGGATTGATGCCGTTGGCGCATGGAAGTCACGGATCCAGGGGTTGATATGTTCATACATACAGTCTTTTGCCGCGCCAGGGCCTACAATCCGCCCCCATGGCGACCCAAAGCAACTCAGAATATTCCGAAGGCTCGATCCGCGTCCTCAAAGGCCTAGAGCCTGTGAAACAGCGCCCGGGCATGTACACCCGCACCGACAATCCGCTGCACATCATCCAGGAGGTGCTGGACAACGCGGCTGACGAAGCCTTGGCTGGCTTCGGGAAAAAAATCAAAGTCACGCTGCACACCGATCATTCGGTGAGCATCGAAGACGACGGCCGTGGCATCCCGTTTGGCATGCACCCCGAAGAGAAGGCCCCCGTGGTGGAGCTGGTCTTCACGCGGCTGCACGCGGGCGGCAAGTTCGACAAGGGCAAGGGTGGCGCCTACAGTTTCTCCGGCGGCCTGCACGGCGTGGGTGTGAGCGTGACCAACGCCTTGTCCACCCGCCTGGAGGTGACCAGCTACCGCGAGGGCCAGGTGGCGAGCCTGGCCTTTTCCGCTGGCGATGTGATCGAGCCGCTGACCACGCAGCCCAAGGGCGATGGCGACCGCAAGCAGGGCACGACCGTGCGCGCCTGGCCCGATGCCAAATATTTCGAGTCGGCCGCGCTGCCCATGAACGAGCTCACGCACCTGCTGCGCAGCAAGGCGGTGCTGATGCCGGGCGTGAGCGTGACGCTGGTCAACGAAAAAACCAAGGACACGCAGGTCTGGCTTTACAAAGGCGGCCTGCGCGACTATTTGCAGCAAACGCTCAACGGCGAGCCGGTGATTCCGCTGTTTGAAGGCGAAGGCTTCGCCGACGCCGGGCACGACAGCTTTGCCGAAGGCGAGGGCGCTTCGTGGTGCGTGGCCTTTACCGAAGACGGTCAGCCGGTGCGCGAGAGTTACGTCAACCTGATCCCCACCAGTGCCGGTGGTACCCATGAAAGCGGTTTGCGCGATGGCCTGTTCCAGGCGGTCAAGAGCTTCATCGAGCTGCATGCGCTGCTGCCCAAAGGCGTGAAGCTGCTGCCCGAAGATGTGTTCGCCCGCGCCAACTATGTGCTGAGCGCCAAGGTGCTCGATCCGCAGTTCCAGGGCCAGATCAAGGAGCGCCTGAATTCGCGCGACGCAGTGCGCCTGGTGGGCAGCTATGTGCGCCCGGCGCTGGAGCTGTGGCTCAACCAGCATGTGGACTACGGCAAGAAGCTGGCCGAGCTGGCCATCAAGGCGGCGCAAAGCCGGCAGAAGGCGGGTCAGAAAGTCGAGAAGCGCAAAGGCTCCGGCGTGGCCGTGTTGCCCGGCAAACTGACCGATTGTGAAAGTCGCGACCTGGCGCACAACGAGGTGTTCCTGGTCGAGGGCGACTCGGCCGGCGGCAGCGCCAAGATGGGCCGCGACAAGGAAAGCCAGGCGATTCTGCCGTTGCGCGGCAAGGTGCTCAACACCTGGGAGGTGGACCGCGACCGGCTGTTTGCCAACAACGAAATCCACGACATCTCGGTGGCCATCGGCATCGATCCCCATGGCCCGCTGGACACGCCCGACATGAGCGGCCTGCGCTACGGCAAGGTCTGCATCCTGTCGGACGCCGATGTCGATGGCTCGCACATTCAGGTGTTGTTGCTCACGCTGTTTTTCCGCCATTTTCCGAAGCTGATCGAGGCCGGTCATGTGTACGTGGCCCGTCCGCCCTTGTTCCGCGTGGACGTGCCTGCGCGCGGCAAGAAGCCCGCGATGAAGCAATACGCGCTGGACGAGGGTGAATTGCACGCCATCCTCGACAAGGCGGAAAAAGACGGCGTGGCACGCGAGAAGTGCCCCATCAGCCGGTTCAAGGGCCTGGGCGAGATGAATGCTGAACAGCTGTGGGACACCACGCTCAACCCCGACACCCGGCGTTTGATGCAGGTCACCCTGGGTTCGCTGGATTTCGCCGGCACCGAGGCGCTGATCACCAAGCTCATGGGCAAGGGCGAAGCCGCTTCGCGCCGCGAGCTGATGGAGTTGCATGGCGACTCCGTGGAGATCGACGTTTGAGCGCAGCCGGTCGCTGGGCATTCGCCATCACCCTGGGCAGCTTGCTCATGGTGGGGGCACCCGCGCATGCCGAGGTCTGGGGCTATGTCGATGGCAAGGGCCAGAAGCACTTTGCGGACCATCAGGTGAACCGCCGTTACCAATTGCTGTTCCAGAACCCAGGCCGTTCGGGGACATCCGTTCGCCAGGCGCGTTCGAGAGCGGCCAGTTTGCACACAGCCTTTGAAATTTCTGTGGGCTACAAAGCCGTCAAACACCTGATCCGGGAAGCGGCCGCGGCTTCGGGTGTGGAATACGACTTGCTGAAAGCGGTGATTTCGACCGAGTCGAATTTCAACGCCCGCGCCGTGAGTCCCATGGGCGCGATAGGCTTGATGCAAGTGATCCCCGAGACCGCCGAGCGCTTTGGCGTGAGCCCCAGCGGTCGCCAGACGGTGGGGCAACGCCTGACCGATCCAAGAACCAACCTGCAGGCGGGTGCGCGTTATCTGGCATGGTTGCTCAAGCGGTTCGATGGCGAGGTGCCTTTGGCGCTGGCCGCCTACAACGCTGGTGAAGGGGCGGTAGACCGCGCCGGCCGCCAGATACCCAACTACCCCGAAACCCAGAACTACGTGCGCAAGGTGATGCGCCTGCACCAGGATTTGCGTCCTCAGCAGGCTGCGCGTTCGCAGCGCACGGTCACACAGCAAGCCAGGGCTGAGGGCACTGCTTCCCGCCCCGTCGCTGTGATCGCAAGCAATTGAAGAAGAGAGCATGGACACGATGAACCCCGAACTTCCCTTGGCCGAGCCCGGTGCGCCCGGCGAAGACAACCTGGCCAATTACGCGCAACGCGCCTACCTTGAATACGCTCTGTCGGTCGTCAAGGGTCGCGCCTTGCCCGATGTGTGCGATGGCCAAAAGCCGGTTCAGCGCCGCATCTTGTACGCCATGGAGCGCATGGGCCTGGGCTTTTCGGGCAACACCGGCGCCAAGCCGGTCAAGAGTGCGCGGGTGGTGGGCGACGTTTTGGGCAAATACCACCCCCATGGTGACTCGGCCGCCTACGATGCACTGGTGCGCATGGCGCAGGATTTTTCGCAGCGCTACCCGCTGATCGATGGTCAGGGCAACTTTGGCAGTCGCGACGGCGATGGCGCCGCCGCCATGCGCTACACCGAAGCGCGACTGGCCAAGATCACCGGTCTTCTGCTCGACGAAATCGATGAAGGCACGGTGGATTTCATCCCCACCTACGACGGCTCTTTCGAGGAGCCCAAGCAATTGCCGGCCCGTCTGCCATTCAACCTGCTCAACGGTGCCTCCGGTATTGCCGTGGGCCTGGCCACGGAGATTCCAAGCCACAACCTGCGCGAAGTGGCCAACGCCTGTGTGGCGCTGATCAAAGCGCCGAAGCTTTCCGATGAAGAGTTGCTGGCCATCCTGCCCGGGCCAGATTTCCCTGGCGGTGGCCAGATCATCAGCCCGGCCAGCGACATCGCCGACGCCTACCGAACGGGCCGTGGCAGCCTGAAGGTGCGCGCGCGCTGGAAGATTGAAGATCTGGCGCGCGGCCAGTGGAACCTGATCGTCACCGAACTGCCCCCTGGCGTGAGTTCGCAAAAGGTGCTGGAAGAGATCGAAGAGATCACCAACCCCAAGGTCAAAGCCGGCAAGAAAGCATTGAGCCAGGAGCAGACGCAGCTGAAAGCCAGCATGCTGATGGTGCTCGATGGCGTGCGCGACGAATCAAGCAAGGACGCGCCGGTGCGCCTGGTGTTCGAGCCCAAGAGCAGCCGCATCGAACAGCAGGAACTGATCACGGCGCTGCTGGCCCACACCAGTCTGGAAAGCTCCAGCCCGATCAACCTGACCATGATCGGCATTGATGGCCGGCCCACGCAAAAGTCGCTGAGACTGATGCTGAGCGAGTGGATCGAGTTCCGCCAGACCACCATCACCCGGCGCTCGCAGCACCGCCTGAACAAGGTGCTCGACCGCATCCACATTCTGGAGGGCCGACAGCTTGTCTTGCTCAATATTGACGAAGTGATCGCGATCATTCGCCAGAGCGACGAGCCCAAGGCCGCGTTGATCGAGCGTTTCAAGCTCAGCGATCGCCAGGCCGAAGACATTCTTGAAATACGTCTGCGCCAACTGGCGCGGCTCGAAGCGATCAAGATCGAACAGGAGCTGACCAAGCTGCGCGAGGAGCAGGGCAAGCTGGAGGACATTCTGGGCAACCCCGGCAGTCTGAAGCGACTGATGGTCAAAGAGATCGAGGCAGACGCCAAGGCCTTTGCAGACGAACGCCGCACGCTGATCCAGGCCGAGAAAAAGGCTGTGGCTGAAATCAAGGTGGTTGATGAGCCGGTTACGGTGATCGTGTCCAGCAAAGGCTGGGTGCGCGCCCGTACCGGCCATGGCCACGAAGCCGCCAGTTTTGCATTCAAGGCGGGCGATGGCCTGCATGGCACTTACGAATGCCGCACGGTGGACACGCTCATCATCTTCGGCAGCAACGGCCGTGTGTACTCCGTGCCCGTGGCCAGCTTGCCTGGCGCGCGCGGTGATGGCCAGCCCATCACCACGATGATCGAACTGGAAAGCGGCACGCAGGCGCTGCACTATTTCGCAGGTCCCGCCAATGCATCCTTGCTGCTGTCGAGCTCCGGCGGTTATGGTTTCCTTGCCAGCGTGGAAAACCTGGTCTCGCGCCAGAAAGCCGGCAAAACCTTTATCTCTGTGGGCCAAGGCGAGACCGTGTGCGCCCCGTCACACGCGGCCAACACCTCAGGTAGCCAGCCCCTGTTGCCCGCCACGCATGTGGCTTGCGCTTCCACGGGTGGCCGCATTCTGACGTTCGAAATCAGCGAACTCAAGACCATGGAAAAAGGCGGTCGCGGTTTGATGTTGCTCGATCTGGAGGCCAAAGACACGCTGGCCGGCGCGGCCGCCTATACCCGCAGCGTCAAGATCGAAGGCATTGGCCGCGGTGGCAAGGAGCGCGACGAAACGCTGGAAATCCGCAGTCTGAACAACGCCCGCGCTGCGCGGGCGCGCAAAGGCAAAGCAGCCGATCTGGGCTTCAAGCCCAACCGCATCACGCGGGTCGAATAACGCTGGCCAAAGCCCGTGCAAGCTGGCTTTTTCGCGTGATACGCTGTTTGGGTGTTCTGAAATGAGGAGAGCGTTATGTGGAGATCTGTCAAAACTTGGGCCCTGGTGGCTTCTTCGGGCCTGCTGATTGCCGGTTGCGGCGGTGGCAGCGACGGCCCAACACCCTATGGGGCGATCGCCTTCGATGCTGGCGTGCCCGCCGCGTACATTGCCACCAACTACATCTCGCAGGAAAAAGCCAACGCGGGCGCGGTGACGCGGTGCGGCGGAGGCGGTTGTGCGGTGATCCTCGAGTTCGCTGGCAGCGGCACCTGCGGCGCGCTTGCCACGGGCAGTGGCACTGCCATTGTGTGGGGTGCTGCGAGTGGCGCAACACAGGCCGATGCCGAAGCCGGCGCCGTGGCCGCTTGCACAGCGAAAGGCGGCGCGAGTTGTCAGGTGCCCAGTGCGATTCCTGGCAAGTGTCAGTGATGTGAAAAATGACGGGCGTCAAACATGACGCCCTTTTGGGTTGCCCTCGGCCAGCGGTGAAACGCTCACCGGCATGAGGATGCTCAAGGCCCGAAGCCGCTTGGTTTCGGGCCTCTTCCATTTCCGATCATGCTCAATATTGTTGCCATCTGCCTGGTGCTCACCGCATTGATGGCCTACGTGAACCACCGTTTCATCAAGCTGCCCACTGCCATTGGTGTGATGGCTGTGGCCCTGATCTTTTCATTGGTTCTTGTGGTGCTCGATGGTTTTGGCGTGGCCCGCGAGCTGCACGATGCCGAAGTCTCGTTCCTGAGCTCCATCGATTTTTCAGGCGTGCTGATGCAGGGCATGTTGTCGTTCCTGCTGTTCGCAGGTGCCTTGCACATTGATCTGAGCGAGCTCAAGGCGTTCCGCTGGCAAGTGGGTTCGTTGGCGGTGGTGAGCACCGTGTTGTCAACCCTGCTGGTGGGCTATGCGCTGTTCTATGCGTTGCCTGTGGTGGGGTTGAACCTGCCCCTGATGTACTGCCTGCTGTTTGGTTCGTTGATTTCTCCCACCGATCCGATCGCGGTCATGGGCATTCTCAAATCGGCCAAGGCGCCACAGGAAGTGAGCCTGGTGATCGCGGGTGAGTCGCTGTTCAACGATGGCGTGGGTGTGGTGATTTTTTCCTTGTTGCTGGGCATGCTTGCCAGTGGCGTGGCGCCGTCGATGGCCCATGGCCTGGAGCTGCTGGCCCATGAGGCTGGCGGCGGCTTGATCCTGGGTCTGGTGCTGGGCTACGCCGCTTTCCTGTTGCTGCGCAGCCTGGACAGTTACCAGGTCGAGGTGTTGCTCACGCTGGCCACCGTGGTCGGGGGCTACGCGCTCGCAGCGAAGCTGCATGTGTCGGGCCCGCTGGCCATGGTGGTGGCGGGCTTGATCGTGGGCAACCATGGGCGGGCCCTGGCCATGTCGGACACCACCCGCCGCTACGTGGACATGTTCTGGGAACTGATCGACGAGATCTTGAACGCTGTGCTGTTCGTGTTGATCGGTCTGGAGGTGCTGTTGATCGACTTCTCTGTCAACGAGTTGATCGGTATTGCCCTGGCCATCGGGGTGACGCTGCTGGCGCGCCTGCTGACCGTGGGCTTGCCCGTGGGCATCACCCACAAGGCCTTCAACCTGCCCGCAGGCTCATGGAAAGTGCTGACCTGGGGTGGTTTGCGTGGCGGCATTTCGGTGGCGCTGGCTTTGTCGCTGCCCATGGGTGCCGAGCGCGATACGGTGTTGGCACTGACCTATGGCGTTGTGGTTTTCTCTATCCTGGGCCAGGGGATGTCGATCGGTGCCATCACCCAGCGCGCATTGGGTGGTGCGGTCGGCAAAGTGGGTGGACCCCACTGAGTCCACCGCTTCAGCGGCAGCGCTGACGCGCTTCGGTCTCGGTTCGGACTTCTGTGCCATTGCATTGGGGGTACGGCATTGCGCACTCGAGGAAACCTCGCGCTAACTGTTGTGACACCGCTGTGGTGTCGATGAGATCGAGGCGCTCGCTGTGGCGCTGCCGGGCGCAGAGGTCGGCACGTTTGGACACGGTTGCACGGCACTCGGACACCGTGAGCCCCAGACGCTCGTTCCAGCGCGCCTCGGCGCACATCTTCAGACCCACCCCTTACCAAAGCTGAAAGTGTTCGGCTATGGGAACAGGGCGTGCCTCGACCGTTTTCAGGCTGTACGGGCTCTGGGCCATAGCGGTGGGAAGCGTTCAGGGTCGGCGCGCCGCTGGTGGCGATGAGAAGCCTTGTGGCAGCGTTCGGGGCCATGGCCTTTTCGGTGGAGTCTGCACGGATTTTGAGTTGCGCAAGCGACCTGAAGCGTCAGATGGGTTGTGTGATTGCTCGGCTGTAGGCCAAGAACACATCGTCGCGCACCCAATGCAAGGATTCGTAAAGCGCCTGCGCCTGCAGGTTGGTTTTGGCGGTGGTCAGGTCCATTCGCACCTTGCCGTCTGCTTTCGCCCGCAACTCAGCGGCGAGCAACAGCGCCCGGGCAATGCCCATGCGCCGGGCCTGGGGCGCGACGAACAAGTCGTACAGGGTGTAAATGGGTGCGGCGGCCACCGAGCAGAAGCTGGGGTACAGCTGGCAGAAGCCGGTCAGCATATGGGTTTCGCTGCTTTGCGCGACCAGCACCACCGATTCGGATCGGTCAAACCGCTCGGCCATGAAATGCTGTGCGAGCGCCAAGTCGGACGCCTGGTTGTAGAACTGCCGGTATTGGTCAAACAGCTGGCTGACCACGGGCAGGTCGCTGGCCGTGGCGGGGCGAATATGGGCAGGCATTTTTGCTTCGGGCTGGGTTGGGGGCGTCGTTGAACATGGTAGCGCGGTGCCGCCGCCAGACCCGGATGGCTGCGCCTGCCAAAAGGCAGTCAGTCACTTGGGCGTCAAACGGAAGTGCGGCCCATCGAAGAACATGGCGTTGTCCAGAGCCAGCGCATGAGCGCTGTTGGCTCCTTGATTCACTCAACCCTTTGCCGCGATCAGCCCATGCCAATCGAACCCACCCAATCCCATCCGCCCGCCGAAGGCTGCATCGATACCCAGGTGGTCGGCAACATCTTGCTGATCGGCATCAACCGCCCTGCCAAGCGCAATGGCTGGACGCCCCAGATGTTCCGCCAACTGGCCGAAGCCTACACCCGCCTGGATGACGATCCCGAGCTGCGCATTGGCGTGTTGCATGCTTTTGGCGACCACTTCACAGCAGGACTGGACATGCCGTCGATCCAGAGCCATTTGGAAAAGGGCGAGAAAGTGATTCCAGAAGGCTTGGTGGAGCCGCACGACTTTGGCAAGCCGGGCTACCGCCGCCGCACCAAGCCTGTGATTGCGGCCGTCAAAGGCATTTGCTTCACCGTGGGCATCGAGCTCATGCTTGGCGCCGACATCGTCATCGCAGGGGAGGACTGTCGCTTCAGTCAGAAGGAGGTTCAGCGCGGCCTGATGGCGGGCGGCGGCGCCACCCTGCGCATGGCCGAACGCGCGGGCCTGGGCAACGCCATGATGCTGCTGCTCACTGGCGACGATTTCGATGCGCCCACTGCCTTTCGGCTCAACTTCGTTCAAAAGCTCGTGCCCAACGACCAGGTGTTGAGTGAGGCCATGGACATCGCTCAGCGCATCGCAGAGCAGGCGCCGCTGGCGGTGCAGGCCACGCGGCTGAACACCATCAAGGCTGTGGAGGAGGGACCAGCCGCCGCCCTGGCCGATTTCCCGGCCATCAGCCAACGCATCTTTGCCAGCGAAGACTGGGCCGAGGGGGTGCGCTCTTTCGTGGAGAAGCGCAAGGCGGTGTTCAAAGGCCGCTGAGGTGGCGCAAAAGGCCGCGGCCGTCCAGCTCCCGATCTACCGCTTTTTCAACACGGACACTGGCACCCACTTCTTCACCAGCAGCACGACCGAGCGCGATTCGGTGCAAGCCAGCCTGACTTACATGAGCTACGAAGGCGAGGCGTTCCTGGCGGCGGCGCAAGCCTCGGCTGGCTTGAAGCCTGTCTATCGCTTCTACAACAGCCAAAGCGGTGCGCATTTCTACACCATCAGCGAGAGCGAGCGTCTGGCCATTGAATCGGGGCTGCCGCAGTTCAAGCTGGAGGGCGTGTCTTACTACGCCAGTCAGGTCACCGGCCTGGGCTTCAAGCCCATCTACCGTTTTTTCAAAATTGCAACGGGTACCCACTTCTATACCGCCAGTGAAACCGAGCGCGCGCAGGTGCAATTAACCCTGAGCGCCACCTACCGCTTCGAGGGCGTGGCTTATTACGTGCTGACTGGCAACTGCAGTCTTGTCAGCGGCGGCACCCAGCAAGCGACGCCCAACGGCTGTTACCTGGCCTCTGGCGCCACGCCAACCACCATTACCCTTCCGGCCAGTGCCGACTTGACCGTGGGCGACACCTTGCGCGTCTCAGGCGTGGGCGCAGGCGGCTGGCGCTTCGCGCAGAATGCTGGCCAGCTGGTGCAAACCACGCTGCCGGGCGCGGTGGCGGGGCTGCATTGGGTGGCGCGCGAGTCGAACCGGTTTTGGAGCTCGACCACCTCATCAGCCGATGGCTACAAGCTGGTGGCGGTGGCCTACGGCAGCCAGATCTACACCTCCAGCGACGCCGGCGTCAGCTGGACACCACGCGACTCCAGCCGCACTTGGAGCTCGGTGACCTCGTCGGCCGATGGCGAAAAACTGGCTGCGGTGGAGAATGGCGGCCAGATCTACACCTCCAGCGACGCCGGTGCGACTTGGACGGCACGCGAAACCAACCGCAGTTGGGAATACGTGGCCTCGTCGGCCGACGGCAACAAGTTGGTGGCCGTGGTCTACAACGGTTTGATCTACACCTCGACCGATGCGGGTGTGACCTGGACCCCACGCGAGAACATCCGCCACTGGCAGTCGGTGGCCTCTTCCACCGATGGCAACAAGCTGGTGGCGGTGGAATTCAGCGGGCGCATCTACACCTCGACCGACTCGGGGGTCACCTGGACACCGCGCGACGCGAACCGCGACTGGTTCTCGGTGGCTTCATCGACCGATGGCACCAAGCTGGTGGCCGCCGTGGCGGGTGGCCAACTCTACACATCGAGCGACTCGGGTGTGTTGTGGACGGCCCGCGATGCCAGCCGCAACTGGCGCGCGGTGGCGTCTTCCGCCGATGGAAACAAGCTGCTGGCCGCCAACATCAGCGCCCAGCTCCACACTTCTGACGACGCGGGCGTGCTGTGGACGCCCCGCGAGTCCAACCGAAACTGGCGCACGGCGGCCTCTTCGGCCGATGGCAAAAAACTGGTGGCGGCGAACTATGGTGGCCAGATCTACACGTCCACTTCCACCACCACGCTTGGTAGCACAGGCGCTTTGGTAGGCGGCAGCGGCAGCACTGTCGAGTTGCGCTACTTGGGCAACGACGCGTTTGAAGTGGTTAGTTCAAGTGGCAACGTGAGCGCAGAGTAAGTAGTTCAGCGCGTACCTGCTCGGTGGCGTTTCTAGGGGGCCCAATCGGGCTCCAGCAAGCCTGTGAAGGGTTGGCCATTTAGACTGCCATTGACCGATGATTCGCCCGCGCCGCGGCAGTTTCGCGCTCATCGCTTTGGGCAACACCACGAAAGCCCAAGCCCTGCGGTTGGCCGGTGGGGTCGGGAGCTGCAGTTGGGATTCGAAACGGAATGGGGCTTTATCGGGCATGTTGGGCTTGAAAGCGATGGGCGTCGAGTTGTCAAAGAGGTTGGCGATCACCTTTAGTGAAAGGTTTTTGGAGCCTCAACCAACCAACTTAACGTTCATTAGCAGGGGGGTACCCCTATGTTTCGACAACGAATGACCGACAAAAGTACCCATGCGATTGGCGCCTTATCACCCTGACGTTGCAGGATTTTGGCGCGGTGAACCGATCTTTCACCCCGATGGCAAGGAGGTCGGGTCAAGACTATCAAGGTTCCAAACCCGTTTCCCGGTTGACCTCGTGATCTCTTGATGTGCGGCCTCATTGAAAACGCTGGGGTTGTATGGACCGTTGATGGAACGACGCTCAGCCGACCCCAATTCCGCAAACTCCTCTGGCGGTGCCACCGTCACCTCCACTTTCAGTTCATGCGCCGATGCGCCCTGGATCACGCCGCGCATCGGCGATACATCGGAAAAGTCGCGCCCGGTGGCGAGTGTCACGTAGTCTTCGCCGGGGCTGCCCCAGCCGCAGCGGTTGTTGGTGGGGTCGTAGTCGACCCAGATGCCGTTGGGGGCGGCGGTTTTGCCTTCGCTGTCTTCCAGGCTTTGGGGCAATGGGCAGTAAACGGACACCCAGGCATGGGAGGCGTCGGCCCCGATGAGGCGGGGTTTGCCGGGGGGCGGCTGGGTGAGCAGGTAGCCGCTGACATACCGGGCGGGCAGGCCCAGGCTGCGCAGGCAGCCCAACATGATGTGCGCGAAGTCCTGGCAGACGCCTTTGCCTTGTGCCAAGGCTTGCAGGGCGGGGGTGTTGACCTCGGTGCTGGCGGTTTCGTATGTGAGTTCGGTGTGGATGCGCTCCATCAGCGCTCGGGCGGCCTCCAGCAGGGGCAAGTCGGGCGTGAAGACGGGCAGTGCGAAGGCAGCGAAGGCGTCGTCGCGCGGCACGTAGGGCGAGGGAAAGAGGAACTCGGCGGCGGGGTCGTAGGGCGCCTTGGCGCGGTAGCGAAAGTGTTCGCGCACGCGCTCCCAGCTCAGTGCCAACCATTCGGCGCTGTTGGGCAGGGACTTGGGCACCGAGGTTTCGACCACGGTGTCGGCCTCGACGGTGAGGGTTTCATGGGGCGACTGCAGGGAGAAGAAGGTGCGCAGGTTGCCGAAGACGTCCACTGTCTGGCTGCGCGCGGCGGGTTCGGGCGTGATGGTGAGCGTGTGGGCGCGCAGTTTTTGAGAGGCCGATTGCACGGGTGAGAGGTGCACCATGTGTTGCGCCATGTCGATGGCGCCCTGGTAGTCGTAGTGGGTGCGGTGAAGAATGCGCAGCAGCATGTTGGGTTCAGGGCTCGGTGTTCAGGGCGCGAAGATGAAAAAGCAGTCAGCGCCTCGGCCACGCAGGCGGTCAGTTCATCAGACGCTTTGGTTGCGCTGATCGGCGTGGCTGAAGTGCAGGCGGGTGAGGTCGTCGGAGAGTTTGGCTGCCGAGATTTCGCAATGGTTGAGCAAGGCGGCGAGGGCCTCGTAGTGGCGCTGGCCCTCGGCGTTTGCCCGCCAGAAGCTGAGCTCGGTCAGGGCCCAGGTGTCGGAGTCGGGCAGACCCAGGGCGAGTTCGGCGTCTTGCGCCTTGGCCAGGCGCGCGCGCAGCGTTTGCACCACCCAGGCGAGGGAGCGGGGGTTGTCGCGGTTCATGACCAGCAGGTCGAGCAGGGCGACCATGTCGCGGCGCTGCTGATATTGGGCGTGGAAGGTGATGGTGCTGTCGAACAGGGCGACCATGGCCTCAAAGCCGTCGGTTTCGCGCAGGATGTTGTGTTCCAGGCCAAGTTCGAGGGCGCGAGCGAGGGTCGCCAGGCGTTCGATGTGGCGACCGATGGAGAGCATGCGCCAACCGTTGTCGCGCACCATGCGGTCGGTTTGCGAGCCGGTGATGGCGGCGAGCAGGTCGCTGGCGTTTTGAAGTGCGGTGAGCGCGTCGGTGAAAGACACCTCTTGTTCATTGGCCAGACCTTCGCAGTCGCGGGCAAAGCCCGATGCGGTGCGCTCGATCAGGCTCCAGTGGCCCTGCGAGAGGCGCTCGCGCACCTGTGATGCGGTGGCCTTGAGGGCGTTGAGGGTGAAGCCCACGCTGAACGAAGGCGTTTCCGCATCGGCGGGTTTGGACAGACCGCTCACGAGACTGCGCGCGAATACGCGGGTCGACTGCGCCGCAGAGGGCACATCGGGCAGCACCAGCGAGTTCTCTTCGGCCATGGCCGAAAGCCAGTTGATGAGCGCGGGCGAACCGTCTTCTTCGCCATCGAGGTGTTCCAGCACGATGCGCGCGAGCCTGATGCTGTTTTCGGCGCGTTCGGTGTAGCGGCCCAGCCAGAACAGATTTTCGGCGGCGCGGCTGGTGACCGGGCGGTCCTGGTGCGCCAGGGCCAGCGTGGAGGGTGCGGATTCGAGAAGGCTGGTGCGGTCCACCTTGCCCTCGGTCATCACCCAGCAGTCGGCGCTGCTGCCGCCGCGCTGCATCGCGGCGATCAATTTTCCACGGGGCGCCAGGCGCACCAGGCCACCGGGCAAGACCCGCCACGATTGCGGGCCGTCGGCCAGCGCAAAAACGCGCAGCATGGTCGAGCGGGGTGCGAGTTGCTGGTTGGTCCAGGTGGGTGTTTGCGACAGCGGTAGCCAAGACTGAACGGTGTGTTCTTCGGGGTGGCGCATCATGCGGCCGGCCCATTCGTCAAGTTCGTTTTGGCTGAGCGCCTGGCCGATCGAGGTCTCGACGCCCGAGCGTGGGTAGGTGCCTTTGATGACGCTGGTTTTCAGCTTCGGCAATACAGCACGCAGGGCCGCGTCTTCGCCGCACCACCAGGTGTTGAGAGAGGGCAGGGCCAGTTCTTCGCCCAGCAAATGGCGGCTGATGGCGGGCAGGAAGCCGAGCATGGCGCTGGACTCCAGCGGGGCGGAGCCCGGTGCATTCGCGAGCAGCAGGTTGCCCGCGCGCAGAACCTGCAAAAGCCCGGGCACGCCAAGCGATGAGTCAGAGCGCAGTTCCAGCGGGTCGAGCCACTCGTCGTCCAGTCGCTTGATCAGCGCGTGCACAGGCTCCAGGCCTTTGAGCGTTTTGAGGTAGAGCTTCTGGTCGCGCACCGTGAGGTCATTGCCTTCGACCAGGGTCAGACCCAGGTAGCGGGCCAGGTAGGCATGCTCGAAATAGGTCTCGTTGTAGGGACCAGGGGTGAGCAGCGCGATGCGGGCGTTGTCGCCTTCGGGTGCCATCTTCTTGATGCCGCTGACCAGGGCGCTGTAGCTCGCCGCGAGGCGCTGCACCTTCATGCCGGTAAATGCTTTGGGGAACTGGCGCGAGATGGCGATGCGGTTCTCTAGCAGGTAGCCCAGGCCAGAGGGTGCCTGCGTGCGCTGGCCGACCACCCACCATTGGCCATCAGGGCCGTGGGCCAGGTCAAAGGCGACGATGTTGAGCCATGTGTCGCCAGGCGGTCTGACGCCCTGCATGGCGCGCAGGTACCCGGGGTGGCCTTGCACCAGAGCGGCGGGCAGCATCGCACGCTTGAGCAGGTCGCGTTCACCATACAGGTCACACATGATGCCGTTGAGCAGTTTGGCCCGCTGCAAAACGCCCTTTTCAATCTTGGCCCAGTCGCCAGGGCCGACCAGCATGGGGAACAGGTCGAGCGCCCAGGGCCGTTGCTGGCCTTTGCCGGCATCGGCGTAGACGTTGTAGGTCACGCCGTTGTCGCGGATTTGGCGCTGAAGGTGCTCCTGGCGCCGATTCAGGTCCTCGATGCCTTCTTGGCCAATGTGATCGAAGAACCTGGCCCAAGGGGCGCCGATGGACGTGCCAGAGGATTCGGCGCTGTTGATGGCATTGCGCATTTCGCACAGGTGGCCAATGTCTCCCGGCAGCATGGCCGATGCGGCCCATTCCGCTGGGGAGCCAGGGTCGAGTTCACCGAACAGGGAGGGGGAATGGGTAGGTGTCACAGCGGCAGAGTATGCCAGTTGGGCCGTTCCACAAAGACTTGGTGGGGCTTCGCTTCATGCCGCAATTTGCACTTTAGGCCGTTTCCATGGCGCCACCGCTTCGAAAAAGCCACTGCCAAGCGGTGGCCACCCGCCCGCTTGCGCTCCTGTGCTGGCCTTGTCAGCGCAATGGCAGGTTGTCAAATGTGGCGTAGCAGTGGCGCAACCAGGTTTTGACCCGCTGGCGCTCCAGCATGCCCAGCGCGTCGGGGCCGTCTGTGCTGTGGATGGCGGCCCAGAAACTGGCGTTGCGGCGGTCGATTTTGCGCATGCTGCCCTCGTGGAGCTGCCCCAGGGTGACCACGTGACCGCCAAGGGCCATGGCCTTTTTCAAGGCAGGCGACTGATCGAGCAATGAAAAATCGGTGCCCCGGCCTTCGTTCCTGACAACAAAGTAGTTTGGCCCAGCGCCGTAAGTGTTGACCAGTCGGTCCAGCAGGTCCACCGAGTCTTTGCCAGCATCGGCAATATGCCAAAAATTCACGGTCACACCCATACCGCCCAGGAGGCCAAGCACATCGGAGTCGCGCATCCAGCGCGCCAGAGGCGCCGCCGTTTGGGCTGCGAGGTCGACGATGACATTGCGCTGCGTGCCGACCGACGGAACTTCTTCGAATGCGCTTGCGATCAGGTCGAGGCCTTCGTAGGTGTCGACCACCACGGGAGACGCATAGTCGGCGTAAAAGCGGGCGAAAGAGGTGTGAGACCGATCGGTGTCAAAACCCATGAAGGGTTGGCCTTTGTCGATGAAATACTGCGCCAGCACGCGTGCTGTGACCGATTTACCGACGCCGCCTTTTTCGCCGCCGATGAAGTTGAGAGATGCCATGGTGTTCGATTGCTGTAGGTCAAGGGAAGCCGGCGGGTAAGGCCGGCTTGGTTCGGGGTTGTGGGGCTCAGACGGGCTTCTTGTGGCGCAAATCCAGTGTGAACGGGAACTCGCGGCTGCCGGGCACATTGATGGTGGCTGGAGGTACCACCATCGGTCCAGGCGTGTGCCCCATGGCTTTGAACCTTGAGAGTCGGCGGCTTTCCGCTTCGAACGAGTTGACCGGCAGGTTCTCGTAGCTCAGGCCACCGGGGTGGGCCACGTGGTATTCGCAGCCGCCCACAGAGTGTTTGGACCAGGTGTCCACGATGTCGATGGTCAGCGGCGCGTGCACGCCAATCGTTGGATGGAGGCTGCTGGGCGGGTTCCAGGCCTTGTAGCGCACCGCCGCCACGTATTCGCCCACCGTGCCGGTGTTCTGCATGGGCAGGGCATCGCCGTTGCAGGTGACCACATAGCGGCTCTGGTTCATGCCGGTGACGCGCACTTCGATGCGCTCCAGCGAGGAGTCCACGTACCGGGCATTGCCGCCCGCCGCGCTTTCCTCACCCATGACGTGCCAAGGTTCCAGCGCATTGCGCAGTGTCAGCTCCATGCCGCCGGTGTTGATTGAGCCAACAATGGGGAAGCGGAACTCGTAGTGTGGCGCGAACCAGCTGGGGTCGAAGGCGTAGCCGGCGCGGTTCATGTCGGCGATCACGTCATCGAAATCCTGTTTGATGAAGGTCGGCATCATGAAGCGGTCGTGCAGCTCGGTGCCCCATCGGGTGGCCGGTGCCTTGTACGGCTCTTTCCAGAACCGCGCGACAAGGGCGCGCAGCAGCAACTGCTGGGCGCTGCTCATGTGCGGGTGCGGCGGCATCTCGAAAGCGCGCAGCTCCAGCAGGCCCAGGCGGCCGGTGGCGGAGTCGGGCGAGTACAGCTTGTCGATGGAGAACTCGCTGCGGTGGGTGTTGCCGGTGACGTCGATCAGGATGTTGCGCAGTGTGCGGTCAACGATCCATGGTGGCATGGTCTGGCCGTAGATTTCTCGGTTGCTGTAGATCTGGCCGATGGCGATTTCCAGTTCGTAGAGCTGGTCGTTGCGGGCTTCGTCCACGCGCGGCGCCTGGCTGGTTGGGCCGACGAACATGCCGCTGAACAAATAGCTCAGCGAAGGGTGGTTGTGCCAGTACAGCAGCAGGCTGGCCAGCAGCTCCGGCTTGCGCAGGAACGGGCTGTCCGACGGCGTGGCGCCGCCCATCACGAAGTGGTTGCCGCCGCCGGTGCCGGTGTGGCGGCCATCGGTCATGAACTTTTCGGCCGACAGGCGCGACTCGAAGGCCGCGTTGTAGAGGAACTCGGTGTTTTTCACCAGCTCGCGCCAGTTGGTCACCGGGTGGATGTTGACCTCGATCACGCCCGGGTCAGGTGTGACCTGCAGCAGCTTCAGGCGCGGGTCGCGCGGTGGCGGGTAGCCTTCCAGCACCAGCTTCATCTGCAGCTCTTCTGCGGTCGCTTCAATGGCGGCAAGCAGTTCGAGGTAGTGCTCGAGCTTTTCCAGCGGCGGCATGAAGACATACAGCACCGACGACGCCTTGCCGACCATTTCGGCCTTCGGGCCGTTGGCACGGCGCGGGTCTCGCACTTCGACGCAAAGCGCCGTGCGTGTGATCCAGTGGGCCGACTCGTTCAGGCCGGGGACACGGGCGAAATCGGCGGGCTCGGTCTGGCCATCGGCCCGCGCTGTCAAGGTCGGGATGCGGGAAGCGAGGCCTGAAGGCACCTGCATCTTGCGCGGGGCTTCGCCCGCGCGGTCGGTGCCGGCGAGGTAGCGCGCCGCGATGGCGCTGTGCGGCGGCAGGGGGCCGCGCGGTGTCGAGGGGTCTTGCTCGACCTGGTAGGGGTAGTCGGCCTCGTTGACCCAGGGCAGTGAGTCCAGCGGCAGGCGCAGGCCCATGGGCGAATCGCCGGGCATCAGGTAAAGGCGCTCGTCGCGCAGGAACCAGGAGCCGGTGGTCCACTGCAGGGGTCCCATGCCCCCGTTGTCGGCGGGCTTGAGCGGCAGCAGGTAGCCCACCACCGAATCGAGCTTCTGGGTGAACACGCGGCGCAGGCGCACCCGCTCCATCTCGTCGTCGAGCTTGGAATTGAACGGGTCCACGTTGACCGGCAGGCGGCGCTCGCGCCATAGGTAGTACCAGACGTCTTCATAGGCGCCCTGGACGAACTCGTCGGTGATGCCGAGCTTGCGGGTCAGGGCGCGGGTGAAGCGTTCGGCGTCGGCGCTGGTGTAGTGGGTGGGGTGGCGTTCGTCCACGAACAGCGCCGGATTGGCCCAAACCGGCTCGCCGTCGGTGCGCCAGTAGATGTTGAGTGCCCATCGGGGCAGTTGCTCGCCGGGGTACCACTTGCCTTGACCGAAATGCAGGAAGCCGCCCTGGCCGTATTCGTCGCGCAGCTTGTGCACCAGTTCGGTGGCGAAGCCGCGTTTGGTCGGGCCCAGGGCATCGGTGTTCCATTCGGCCGCGTCGCGGTCGCTGTCGGCCACGAAAGTCGGCTCGCCGCCCATGGTCAGGCGCACGTCGCCGGCCACGAGCTCGGCATCCACCGCGTCGCCGAGCTTGAGCACCTCGGCCCATTGCTCTTCGGTGTAGGGCTTGGTGACGCGGGGGGATTCGTAGATCCGGGTCACGCCCATGTGGTGGGCGAAGGTGACCTCGCTCTTGCTCACGCCGCCCTCAATGGGCGCTGCGCCCGAGGGCAGGGGTGTGCAGGCCAGCGGAATGTGGCCCTCGCCGGCCATCAGGCCGGAGGTGGCGTCCAGGCCGATCCAGCCGGCGCCGGGCAGGTAGACCTCGCACCAGGCGTGCAGATCGGTGAAGTCGACTTCGGTGCCGCTGGGGCCGTCGAGCGATTTCACGTCGGGTTTGAGCTGGATCAGGTAGCCCGAGACAAAGCGCGCGGCCAGGCCGCAGTTGCGCAGCAGTTGCACCAGCAACCAGCCCGAATCTCGGCACGAACCACTGGCCTTTTCCAGCGTTTCCTCTGGTGTCTGCACGCCGGGCTCCATGCGGATCGTGTATTCGATGTCCTTGCTGAGCATCTGGTTGAGCTCGACCAGGAAAATCACCGTGCGCCGCTTGGTGCGGTCGATCTTGTCGAGGTAGGCCTGGACCAGCGGTGTCACCGGGTCGGGCTTGAGGTAGGGCGCCAGTTCTTCTTTCAGTTCCGGGTCGTAGGTGAAGGGAAATTCTTCCGCATCGGGCTCCAGAAAGAAGTCGAACGGGTTGTACACGGCCATTTCGAACACCGCGTCGACCGTGACCTTGAATTCGTCAACTTTCTCCGGGAATACCAGGCGAGCCTGGTAGTTGGCAAAGGGGTCTTGCTGCCAATTGACGAAGTGCCCAGCCGGTTCGACCTTCAGTGAATACGAGACGATCTTGGAGCGGCAATGTGGGGCAGGGCGAAGCCGCACGATCTGTGGGCCCAACTCGACCAGGCGGTCGTATTTGTAATGGGTGATGTGGCTGAGAGCTGCGTGAATGGCCATGTTGTTTGTGTCCTTCTTCTTTGTGCGAACCGGGTGCGAATGAACCGCTCCCCGTTCAGCGGGTTGGGCTTTCAGGAAGTAAAGCAATTCCCGCGCCTCAGGGTAGCAGGGATGTCGATGGTATGCCGTAAGGCGTGCTTTCTGAGCGTTGCAGCCCCCTGCAGTCGCCAAAAAAAACCACACCTGGCGCAGCGCGCCGGGCGTGGTTTTTGCGAGTTGTGAATGAGCGACCGCCTTACTTGCCTGTTTCCGACAGGTCCTGGGCCAGATCCTCGGCCAGACCTTCGACGAAGTCTTCAACCTCGCCATAAAAGTCGCCGCCAAAAGCGCCCATGCGCACCGTGTCGGTGTCGGTGCGGGTGGCGACCACGGCCCCTGTCAACGCATCCACGGCTTCAATACGGCCTTCCATCGTGCCTTTGCCGGCGCCAAACGGGCCGGCCAGCCAGCGCAGACTGCGGTTGCCAGGGTTGTATTTCACGTCGACGGTGACCACAACGGCGCCAGCTTTTTTCTCTGCCGCGCCAGAGGGCATGGCAAAGCCGTTGTCTTCAAACCCGGATCTCACCAGAGCCGGCAGCTTGCCGTCGAGTTCCTTTTTGTCGGTCAGGCGCTTCTCGTCGGGGGCGTCATCGTCAGTGATGGTGGTGGTGATGCTGCTCACATAGGCAATCGTGTACAGCCGGTCGACCGGTTTTGCAGGCGCTTCGCCTTGTTGGGTGGGCGCAGAGCCGCAAGCCACCAATATGGCGGGCAGCAGACCTGAGGCGACACGGCGAACAATGGTTGAAAACACAGAAACTCCCTGATTTTGATTGAAAAAGCCAGCGCTACACCGTTTCCTTTCGGGGGATTGCGACGGGTGGTCGCGCGCTGGGCCGGGCGGATGATAGCGGAGTTGGGGAGCGTGTTTGGGAGGTTCGGCCGAGGGGCACCTGAGCGCCCGGGTGCCTTGCTTTCAGACCCGGTTGCGCGCCACGTCGATGGCCCCCATCGTGGAACGCAAAATGCCGTTGACCCATGGGAACATGTCGCCAATGCCGTCGAGCAAGCCGGCCACTGTCAGGGCACACAGGTTCAGCAGGCTGTTTTGTGCGCTGGTGTGATTGGCGCCTGAAGTGCCTCTCAGCGACTGGTTGATGGCCTCGGACAGTCCGTCGAGCTCCATGATCTTCAAGCGCGCTGGCGTCGAAGTGGCCGTCATGCCCATGTGAGACCAGTAGGCCATGGCAATTTCTTCCAGAAATTCCGCGTCAACCGAGGCCGACATGGCCTCACTGACCCAGGGAATCAGCGGTGCCAGATGCGCTGTGGCGTTTTCGTCTGACAACATGTGGTCCACCAGGCTGCTGGTGTGGTTCATGAAGTTGCCCAAGGAGGTCTTGAAGTTCTCGAACTGTGTGTCGTCGCTCATGGTCGCTGCGCCTAAGTTGAACAGAAGGGTCCGCTGCGCACATCCTTTGGGTGCGATGCGCATCAAGCGGTGTCCAGCTATATCGGCGACTGCAGCACAGTCTTGAGATGCGCACAGCGCCAAAGTCCGCGGCGGTGTTCTTGTGGTGGTGCCGAATTTGAAGCGGGTAGCGCCCACTCATGCACCGAAAGCAGGCGTCGGTTTGGCGCCATTTCGGCCTGGGTCGTGTGCCCGTACCCAGTTTGGTGCGTTGAACCGGACTTGCGCTTTCAATGGTCCTGAGCGAAGGACAGACCAAGCTGTCTGGTGACCCAGGCAAGCTGTCACGCACCGCCATTCGGCGCGGAACACGGGTGCCTGCTCACACCTGTCGCAGCTGAAAGACCGTGAAGTGGTCGCTGTGCCTAGCCCAGTTCGGCAATCAGCTCGATTTCCACGCAAACACCAAATGGCAACTGGGCCACACCGAAGGCGCTGCGGGCATGGGCGCCAGCGCGGGGGCCGAACACTTCGCCAAACAGTTCGCTGCAGCCATTGGTCACCAGGTGGTGTTCGGTATAGGCGGCGGTGGAGTTCACCAGGCTCATGACTTTCACGATGCGGGCGTCGTCCAGCGTCTTGCCGGCGGCTTTGCAGGCAGCGTCCAAAGTGCCCATCAAATCGATGGCAACGGCGCGGGCGGCGAGCTTGGCTTCTTCGGTGGTCATGGTCAGACCCAACTGGCCGACCCAGGGCTTGCCGTCTTTTTTGGCGATGTGGCCGCTCAGGAACACCGTGTTGCCGGTCTGGGCAAACGGCACGTAGGCGGCGGCGGGCACGGATACGGGGGGCAGGGTGATGCCGAGTTCGTTGAGTTTGTCTTGAACGCTCATGGGGGGTCTCCAGGGGATTGAAAAAATCGTGGTTCATTCTAGAGGCCACCCGGCGCGCGCGCGGCGCTGCATGAGGCGAATTCATGGGCCCGCGGCGCGTTTGGAGGGCAGCATCTCGCCCAGGGGCAAAGGCCGATAATTCCCGGCATGTTCTTTGAAAACGTTGTGTGGTGGGTCTGGGTGGTTCTGGGTCTGCAAGCCCTGGGTTTGCTGCTGGTGCTGTGGCTGTTGCTGCGGCGTCCGCGTGCGACGGACGATGAGTTGGCGCATCGGCAAGCCGTGACAGGCGCGATGGCCCAGCAAGCCCAGCGCATCGAGCGGGTGGAGATCGAGTTGCGCCGGGAGGTTGGTGAAAACGCCCGCAGCGGGCGCCAGGAGATCCAGCAGACGCTGGCGACTTTTCAGGAAACGCTGGTCCGCCAGGGTGCGGAAACCACCCGCACCCAAAACGCACAGATCGACGCCTTCGCCCAGCAACTGGTGCAATTGCGCACAACGCTTTCCGACACCCTGGTGCGCCAATTGCAGGACATGAGCGAGAGCAATGCGCGCCGCCTGGCGGAGGTGCGCACCACGCTGGACGGGCAACTGACCCAGCTCCAGCAAAGCAATGCGGCCAAGCTTGACGAGATGCGGGCCACGGTCGACGAAAAATTGCAAAGCACGCTGCAAGCTCGCCTGGGCGAGAGTTTCAAGCAGGTCGCTGAGCGGCTGGAGCAGGTGCACAAAGGTCTGGGCGAGATGCAGACGCTGGCACAGGGCGTGGGCGATCTGAAACACCTGCTGACCAATGTGAAAACGCGCGGCATGTTTGGCGAGGCTCAACTGGCGGCCTTGCTGGAGCAGGTTTTTGCACCCGACCAATACGCAACCCAGGTGGCCACGCGGCCGGGGAGCCGCAACGTGGTGGACTTCGCCATCCGCATGCCCGGGCGCAGCTTGGACGGCGAGCCTTGCTGGTTGCCCATCGATGCGAAGTTTCCCAATGAGGATTACGAGCGCCTGCTCGAGGCGCAGCAGCGGGCCGACCTGGAGGGTGCCGAGGCGGCGGCGCGGGGGCTGGAGCAGCGCATCAAGCTGGAGGCCAAGTCCATGGCCGACAAATACCTGGAGCCGCCGCACACCACCGATTTTGCGATTTTGTTTCTGCCCACCGAAGGGCTTTACGCCGAAGTGTTGCGCCGCCCGGGGCTGATGGAGGTGTTGCAGCGCGAATACCGCGTGACCCTGGCTGGGCCGACCACGCTGATGGCGATGCTCAATTCGCTGCAGATGGGTTTTCGCACGCTGGCGCTGGAGAAGCGCAGCAGCGAGGTCTGGCAGGTGTTGGGGGCGGTCAAGACGGAGTTTGGCAAGTTTGGTGATGTGCTGGCCAAGGTCAAGAGCCAGACGCAGACCGTGCTCAACACGCTCGACAGCGCCGAGACCCGCAGCAGGGCCATGAACCGTGCCCTGAAAACCGTCGAGGCCTTGCCGCAAGACCGGGCCAGGCAGGTGTTGCCGCTGGATGCTGCCGACGGATCCGACAGCGAGCCCACTTGAACCCCTTGCTCAGACGCCGTCTGCTGCGCCTCATTGCGGCGCAAATCAGCTTGCACGCCTGCATGACCGGCTTTCGCATGGCGGGGCCGTTGATGGCTTTGCGCGAGGGCCACAGTGCGGCCCTGGTGGGTTTGCTGCTGGCGTTGTTTGCTTTGTCGCAAGTGTTTCTCTCGCTGCCGGCAGGGCGCTTTGCCGATAAACATGGGCTGAAGAAGCCATTGAAGCTTGCCGTGGTGATTGCCACGTTGGGCGCCATGCTGGCGGTGGCGTTTCCCCGGTTTGAAGTGCTGTGTTTCACGGCGCTCACCTGCGGCGCTTCCACCGGTTTGGCCTTGATTGCCCTGCAGCGCCATGTGGGCCAGTTGGCCAACGGGCCGCTGGAGATCAAGCAGGTGTTCAGCTGGATGGCGATCGGACCGTCGATCTCCAATTTCCTGGGGCCGTTCGCCGCCGGGCTGTTGATCGACGCTTCAGGGTTTCGGGCCGCTTACCTTTTGCTGGCGCTGCTGCCGGCCGCTGCCTGGGCGCTGGTGCGCCATGCCAAGGAGCTGGAGCCGGTGGAGCACGATCCTTCGGCCAAGCGCGGGCGTTCGTTTGCCATGTTGAAAGACGCGGCGTTTCGCCGCCTGATGCTGATCAACTGGATGCTGTCGTCTTGCTGGGATGTGCACACCTTCCTGGTGCCTGTGATCGGCAACGAGCGGGGTTTGAGCGCCACGGTGATCGGTTCGATTTTGGGGGGCTTTGCCTTGGCTGCCACCGCGATTCGCCTGGCCATGCCCTGGATCGCGCAGCATTTGCGCGAATCGGTGGTGATCGGCTCGGCGATGGTGACCACAGCGGTGTTGTTTGCGGTGTATCCGCTGGCCCACACCGCCTGGCTGATGGGCCTGCTCTCGGTCTTGCTGGGCGTGGCGCTGGGATCGGTGCAGCCCATGATCATGAGCACCCTGCACCAGATCACCCCCAAACACCAACAGGGACAGGCACTGGGCCTGCGCGCCATGGCCATCAACGGATCCAGCGTGGTGATGCCGCTGCTGTTCGGTTCGGTCGGCGTGGTCTTGGGGTTTTCCGGGGTGTTCTGGATCGTGGGGGCTGTGGTGGGATTGGGCGCCCGCTTGGCCTGGACCATGCCCGACCCTGAACCGGCACCTGAACCAGTTTCTCATTCAAGCTGAGAATCGTCCTTGCGCTGGCGTGTATCGTTAGAGGTTGGGCTTCTTTGATCCGCACACATTCTGGAATACCAGTGTGAGCAGGCCCTGGAGTCAGGTGGGTCGATGCCACACCTTTTAGAATCGCCAGCCAACCTGAAAGAGAAGCCGTGCTGTTCATCATTGTCTTGCTACCCCTCTTGCTGGGGACCGCCGCCACAGGATGGCTGGGTACCCGAGCCCGTGGATTGACCGCGCTGGTGGCCGGTGGCGTGACCGCCGCCAGTCTGGGGCTGTTGCTGCAACAGGCGCCCGCCGTGTTCGCGGGCGAAGTGGTGCACAACCGCTGGGACTGGGTGCCCGAGATAGGGCTGAACCTGTCGTTCCGCCTCGATGGGCTTTCGCTCATGTTCGCCGGGCTGATCCTGTTCATAGGGCTGATGATCGTCACCTATGCGCACTTCTATTTGAGCGCCAAGGACTCGGTGGCCAAGTTTTACAGCGAGATGATGCTGTTCATGGCCGCCATGCTGGGTGTGGTGCTGTCTGACAACCTGCTCCTGCTGGTGGTGTTCTGGGAGCTGACCAGCCTGTCTTCTTTTCTGCTGGTGGGCTACTGGAGCCACCGCGCCGACGCCAGGGCGGGTGCGCGCCAGGCGCTCGCGGTAACCGGCGGTGGCGGCCTGGTGATGTTGGGTGGCTTTGTGCTGCTGGGTCAGATTGCAGGTACCTTCGAACTCAGCGAAATGCTGGCCCAGGTCGAATGGATCCAGGCCGACCCCTTGTTTGTGCCCGCATTGTTGTTGATTCTGGTGGGCGCGTTCACCAAGAGCGCGCAGTTTCCCTTCCATTTCTGGCTTCCCGACGCCATGGCCGCCCCCACGCCTGTCTCGGCTTACTTGCACTCCGCGACCATGGTGAAGGCAGGCGTCTTCTTGATGATGCGCATGTACCCGGTGCTGGCCGGTACCGGCGTGTTCGAGGCCGTGGTGACCACCGTGGGCCTGATCACGGTGCTGTTCGCTGCGTTTATCGCGCTGTTCAAGCACGACCTCAAAGGTCTGCTCGCGTATTCCACCGTGAGCCATCTGGGCCTGATCACTTTTCTGGTGGGCCTAGGCTCTCCTTTGGCCGCAGTTGCGGCGGTGTTTCACGTCCTGAACCATGCCACCTTCAAGGCTTCATTGTTCATGATTGCGGGCATCGTCGACCACGAAACCCATTCGCGCGACATGCGCCAGCTCGGCGGCCTTTACAAGCTCATGCCTTGGACGGCCACGCTGTCCATGGTGGCGGCGGCGTCGATGGCGGGCGTGCCGCTGACCAACGGCTTCTTGTCCAAAGAGATGTTCTTCACCGAAGCCGTGGTGGGCTCGGCGGGCATGGGCAGTGTCTGGCCATGGGCAGTGCCTGCGCTGGTGACGCTGGCAGGCATCTTCAGCGTGGCCTATTCGCTGCGCTTCGTGCACGACACCTATTTCAACGGTCCGATCGGCGATGTGCCCAATCCCCGACCCCATGAGCCGCCCCTGGGCATGAAGCTGCCTGCGATGATCCTGGTGGCCATGTGCATCGTGGTGGGCCTGCTGCCTGCGATCACTTTTGGGCCGCTGGTGCACGTGGCGGCCACGGCGCTGGCCGGCCAGGAGCTGCCCGAATACCACCTTGCCATCTGGCATGGGTTCAATCTGCCCTTGCTGATGAGCGCCATCGCCGTTGCGGTGGGCGTGGTTATCTATCTGTGGCTGGCCAAGGGCAAACGCCTGCATGCCATCAGTTCCGAGCGCTGGTTCGGTCCTCTGACTGGGCGGCAGATCTTCGAAGGCGTGATCGATGGCCTGTTCCGCTGGGCAGGTCGAATTTCCATTCAGTTGGAGACGGGTTCGCTGCAGCGCTACCTGGGCTGGCTCATGGGCGCGGCGATCGTGGTCGCAGGCTTGCAGTTTGTGGGCAGCGGCATGGGTGCTGGCGACCGCGCTCTGCTGCCGGCTTCGCCATTGGCGATGGCGGTCTGGGCGCTGCTGCTGGCCACTTGTGGCGCGATTGCTTTTACCCACCACCAGCGGTTCCAGGCCGTGATCCTGGTCGGGGTGGTGGGTCTGGTGACGTCGCTGGTGTTCGTGAGCTTGTCCGCCCCCGATCTGGCGTTGACCCAGCTGTCGGTGGAGGTGGTCTCCACGGTGCTGATGCTGATGGGCCTGGCCTTGCTGCCGCAGCACACGCCGGGCGAGTCGACCACCGCACGCCGCCTGCGCGATGGTGTGCTGGCCTTGGCAGGCGGGGCGGGCGTGGCCTGGGTGGCCTGGGTGCTGCTCACCCGCAATCACGATTCGATTTCCTGGTTTTTCCTGGAAAAGTCGTTGCCGATTGGCGGCGGCACCAACGTGGTCAACGTGATCCTGGTGGACTTCCGCGGCTATGACACTTTCGGCGAAATCACGGTGCTGGGCATTGCCGCAATTGGCGTGCTGGCCTTGATGGAGGGTATGCGCACCAAGCGGCCTTTGACCGACTCCGATGGCCTGACCTGGACGTTTGCCGCACAACCTTTGTTGCTGCGCGTGGCCGCCTCCGTGGTGTTGCCGGTGGCGCTGGTGTTCACGATCTACATCTTCATGCGCGGCCATAACATGCCGGGCGGCGGCTTCATCGCCGGCTTGATCACGGCGGTGGCGCTGGTGCTGCAGTACATGTCCCTGGGGCAGGCCAAGGCCGAGGCTTTGATGCGGGCGCAGTCCGGGCGGCGGTTCGTTCGCTGGATTGGCGCGGGCCTGTCGATCGCCGGGCTGACAGGCGTGGGTGCGTTCATCTGGGGGCGTCCGTTCATGACGAGTGCCCATGGGCACCCTCACGTGCCGGTGCTGGGTGATTTGCCGCTGGCCTCGGCGGCGCTGTTTGATCTTGGCGTGTACCTGACGGTGGTTGGCGCGACGCTGCTGACCATCTCGGTGCTGGGTTCGGTCAGCCGCGAGGCGCCGACCAGCAGCGCGGGGAGCGTGGCATGAACTGGCTGTACCTCGATACCTTTTTGATGCTTTTCGCTGCCGAGTGCCGCGAGGGAGGCTCGCGATGAGCATGGAATTCTTGTTGGCCACGGGGATTGGCTTTGTGACCGCCTGCGGTATCTACCTGATGCTGCGAGGGCGCACTTTCCCGGTGGTGCTTGGGCTGTCGTTGTTTGGCTATGCGGTGAACGTGTTCATTTTTGTGATGGGCCGTTTGTGGTCCAACGCCCAGCCGATCTTGGTCGGCGATGGCCCTGTGGCCGACCCGCTTCCCCAGGCACTGGTGTTGACAGCCATCGTGATCGGCTTTGCGACCACCGGCTTTGTCATTGAACTGGCGCTGCGCAACCGCCACGAAAGTGGCAGCGACCATGTCGATGGTCACGAGCCCGGGCATGCGCCGGGCTACGTGCCTGCGACCGCAGAAACCACACCCAAGGAGCGCATTTGATGAGCGATGCGATCCTGAACTTCTGGCTGCAACACGCGCCGGTGTTGTCGGTGCTGCTGCCTTCTTTCACCGGTATGGCTTTGCTGTTGCTGGGCGATTTTGGTGGCATGTCAGGCGTGGGGGGGGGCCACAACCGGGCGCGCATCGTGTGGCGCCGCCGCTTGAGCATGGCTTCGGTGGTGCTGGGGCTGATCATGGCCGCTGGGCTGGTCTGGCGGGCAAGCTCGGGCGACTTGCTGGTGTACCGCATGGGCGAATGGGAGGCGCCATTTGGCATCGTGCTGGTGCTCGATCGCCTGTCGGCGCTGATGGTCCTGCTGACCTATCTGGTGGCAGCGCCGGTGCTCTGGTACGCGACAGGGGGCTGGGACAACCGTGGCCGCCATTTCCACGCGATTTTCCACTTCCAGTTGATGGGTCTGAGCGGTGCTTTCCTGACGGGTGACATGTTCAACCTGTTCGTGTTCTTCGAGGTGCTGCTGATTTCTTCCTATGTGTTGCTGCTGCACGGCTTGGGCCGTGAGCGTCTGCGCATGGGGTTCCATTACGTGGTGCTCAACCTCGCTGGCTCAGGCTTGTTCCTGATCGGATTGGCGATGATTTACGCGGTGGCGGGCACGCTGAACATGGCCGATCTGGCGGTGCGCGTGGCGCAGCTGACGGGGGACTCGGCGCTCGTGGCCCGCGCTGCTGCGTTGATTCTGCTGGTGGTGTTTGGCTTGAAGGCTGCCATTGTGCCTCTGTATTTCTGGCTGCCCGGCACCTACGCCAGCGCCAGCGCGCCGGTGGCGGCGCTGTTTGCGATCATGACCAAGGTGGGCGTTTACAGCATCATCCGGACCCATTGGGGCATTTTTGGCCTCGAGGCCGGTGAAGCTACCTTGGCCGCACAGGCCTGGTTGCTGCCCATGGCGCTGACCACCAGTGTGCTTGGGGCCCTGGGTGCATTGGCGTCGCATTCCATGGGGCGCCTTGTGGGTTATCTCACCGTGTCTTCGGTGGGCACCATTCTGGCTGGCGTGGGCCTGTTCACGCCCGAGACGCTGTCTGCGGCGCTGTACTACACGCTGCACAGCACCATCGTGATCGCGGGCCTGTTTCTGCTGGTGGAACTGATGGCCGCGCAGCGTGGACAGGCCGGCGACAAGCTGCGCCCAGCGGTGGCGGTGCGCGAGCCGGTGTTGCTCGGATTGATGATGATCTTTGGTGCCGCTTCAGCCGCTGGTCTGCCACCATTGCCCGGGTTCCTGGGCAAGCTGATGATTCTGCAAAGCACCTCGGGCCTGTCGGCGCAGCCATGGGTCTGGACAATCGTGCTCACGGTGGGCTTCCTGTCTCTGGTCGGTTTGGCGCGCGCAGGCGTGATCGTTTTCTGGCATGTGCAGCCCGATGAAGAATCGGAACGCTCGGCTTCAGGCTCCAGCTTGAAGTTGCTGTCGTCTGCCTGGGCTTTCATGGCGGTGACGGTATTGCTGGCGGTGATGGCTTCGCCCGTCAAGCGCTATACCGATGCCGCCGCCGCGCAGTTGTCGGACAAGGCGGCCTATGCCCAGGCGGTGCTGGGTGGCGTGAACGTGCAGACCACGCGGCCTTATGACGGTTCGCGCGGTGCGACGCCATCCATGCCCGCCCATCAGGAGGAAAGCAAATGAACGGCGAAACTTCCAAGCCTGGCTGGTTCGGCCACCCGGTGCTGTCGGTACTGCTGGGGGTGAGCTGGCTGGCGCTTTCGCACAGCATCGAGCCCGTGCACCTGCTCTCAGCGCTGCTGATCGGCCTGATCGTGCCGCGTCTGTTGCGGCCTTTTCTGGCCGATGCCAGTGGGCTGCATTGGCCCGCCATTCCGCGGCTGGTCGGCATCGTTGTGTGGGACATCATTGTGTCCAACGTGGTCGTGGCCAAGCTGGTGCTGGGGCCGTTGCGCGACATGTCTCCCGGCTGGATTCCGGTGGCGCTGGACAGCGATCACCACCGTGTGAACGCCTTGTTCGCCAGCATCATCACGACCACGCCGGGCACGGTGTCAGCCGTGATCGATGAAGAGCAGCGGGTGATCTGGGTGCATGCGCTCAATTGCGATGACGCCGCGGCCATGGCCGCCGACATGAAGAGCCGCTATGAAGCGCCGCTGCTGACCATCTTCAAACAAAACCCCGGGAGTGCTGCCGTATGAGCCCCGTGCTGGATTGGGCCCTGAACCTGGGCATTGTTGCGATCACCATTGCCGTGGTGTTGTGCGCCGTGCGCTTGTTGCGCGGCCCTGCCATGACCGACCGTGTATTGGCACTGGACACGCTGTACATGAACGCGGTGGCGCTGATCGTTTTGTTGGGGATACGGTGGAATACTGCGCTGCTGTTCGAAGGCGCGCTGCTGGTGGCGATGCTGGGCTTTGCCTCGACCGTGGCGCTGGCGCGCTATCTCAGCCGCGGTGACGTGGTCGAATGAATCAAGGAGACTGAAATGGCTGTTTGGATCGAATACCTTGCCGCCGCGGTGATTGTGATCGCCTCGTTTTTCTTGCTGGTGGGCGCGATCGGGCTGGCGCGCTTGCCTGATTTCTACATGCGCCTGCACGCACCCACCAAAGCTTCAACGCTGGGCGTGGGTGGTGTGCTGGTGGCTTCCATGCTGGTGGCAGCGGGGCAGGGGCGCCCTGGCATCGCCGAGCTGTTGATCACGCTGTTTGTTTTCGTGACCGCGCCGGTTTCTGCGAACCTGATGGCGCAGGCGGCTTTGCACCTGCGCCTGCCTTCAACGGCTTTGCCGCCCGAGCGGGTGGTGCCGGAACGTCGGACAAAGTGAACCCCAGGCCACGCAGGTAGGTGTCGATGGTCTGCTGACCGCACGACTCCAGGTCAAAGGCTTCGGAATCCAGCAGCCAGTTGTGGATCAAGCCATCGACCACCACAAAAAGCCCCAGAGCCGCCACCTCTATGGGCATGGGTAGGGCGTGGGGCAGCCGGCTGGCGGCGGCCCTCAGACCTTCCGTGGTGCTGGCCATGCATTGTTGCCGCACCTCCAGATGCCGCTCCCGCACAGCGCGCATTTCCTCGTTGTATTCCACCTGCAGGGTGGCCACCTCAAAGACCCGGCGCACTTGCGCATCGTGGCTGATGCGGCTCAGGGCATCCAGCAAGGAGGCCCTCAAGGCTTGAAGGGGATCTTCGAGCGAAGGGGCCTGGGTACCCATGCAGATGATCGTTTCTTCCATGGGCAAAGTGGCCCTGTCCATCATGGCGTTGAAGAGGTCGGCCTTGTCCTTGAAGTGCCAGTAGATGGCGCCGCGGGTGGTGCCGGCGGCCACGGCGATATCGTTGAGGGAGGTGCGCGAAACGCCGCGCGACTGGAACAACAGCTCGGCTGCGTCGAGCAGGCTGTTGCGCGTGGCGTCGGCATCGGCTTTGGTGCGTCGAACCATGGTGTATTTCTGTGACAGTGAGATGACCTGCAGCGATTGGGCTTTTGGTCAAAAATGGAATATCCCCTCAACTATACATACATTCACGAACGTATGTATACTTCGACCCCTTCAACGCCCGGGCTATGTCCGGGTGGCTGTTTTGGTTGTCCAGAAAGAATTCCCATGCCCCGTGCTCACGCCCCGATCACCTCGCCTTTTTTCGCCCACCACCGATCGCTGAAGCCGACCCGTTCCTGGCACCTATTGGGGGTGGTGTCGCTCGCGGTGGTGCTGGCCGCCTGCAGCAAGAGCGAGGCCCCGGCCGGAGCGGCACCGGGTGGCGCCGGTGCACCGCCGCCGGCCGAAGTGGGTGTGGTGACGGTGACGCCAGGCGATGTGGGTCTGATCACCGAGCTGCCTGGCCGTCTGGAAGCCTCCCGAGTAGCCCAGGTACGGGCGCGCGCTGCGGGCATCCTGCAAGAACGCCTGTTCCGCGAGGGCAGCGAGGTCAAGGCAGGCCAGGCATTGTTCCGCATCGACTCAGCCCCTTATGCCGCGGCATTGCAAAGTGCGCAGGCAGGGTTGGCGAAAGCCGAGGCAAGCCGTGCGACGGCCCAGGCACTGGCCGATCGCTACAAGCCTTTGATCGCCGAGAACGCCATCAGCCAGCAGGAATACGCCAATGCCGTGGCTGCGGCCAAGGTGGCCGAGGCTGATGTGGCCGTGGGCAAGGCGGCTGTGCGCTCGGCCAGCATCAATGTGAATTACGCCAATGTGACTGCGCCCATTTCGGGCACCATCGGTCGCGCGCTGGTCACCGAGGGGGCATTGGTCGGGCAGGGTGAAGCGACCCAGCTGGCGGTGATCCAGCAGACCAACCCGATGTATGTCAATTTCACCCAGTCGGCCGCCGAGGCCATGAAGCTCAAGCGCGCCATGGCCAGCGGCCAGCTCAAGAGTGCGGGTGCGGATGCAGCCAGTGTGCGCATCGTGCTGGAAGACGGCACCGAATATGCACAGCCTGGCAAGTTGCTGTTTACCGACCTGACCGTGGACAGCACCACAGGACAAGTGACCTTGCGCGCCGAGGTGCCGAATCCCAACGGCAATCTGTTGCCGGGTTTGTACGTGCGCGTGCGCCTTGAGCAGGCCACCGCAGCAGATGCGATCACGCTGCCGCAACAGGCGGTCACGCGTTCGGCCCAGGGAGACTCTGTGATGGTCGTGGATGCCGAAGGGACAGTTGCGCCACGCACGGTCAAGGTGGGTGGTCAGCAAAACGGACAGTGGGTGGTGCTCGATGGCCTCAAGGCCGGTGAGCAGGTGATGGTGGACGGATTCCAGAAACTGCGCGGAGGTGCGCCCGTCAAGGCCGTGCCATGGACGCCGCCCGGAAGTGCGCCCGCTCGCCGCCCCTGCGAAATAAGGGGCGAAAGACATGGCAAAGTTTTTTATCGATCGGCCCATTTTTGCGTGGGTGATTGCGCTGTTCATCATGGTGATGGGCGCGGTGTCCATCACCCAGCTGCCGATCGCGCAGTACCCACCCGTGGCGCCGCCGTCCATTGTGGTCAACGCAAGCTATCCGGGTGCTTCGGCGAAGACACTGGAAGACAGCGTGCTCTCGGTGATCGAGCAGGAGATGAACGGATCGCCTGGGCTGATTTACATGGAGGCTGTGGCCCAGGCCAACGGCACCGGGAGCATCACCTTGAGCTTCGAGCCCGGTACCAACGCCGATCTGGCGCAGGTGGATGTGCAAAACCGCCTCTCGCGCGCAACCCCGCGTTTGCCTTCTGCGGTGACGCAGCAGGGTGTACGTGTGGACAAGTCGCGCAGCAATTTTCTGCTGTTCACCATCTTGTCTTCCGATGATCCGGCATGGGATCCTGTGGCGCTTGGCGACTATGCCTCGCGCAGTGTCGTCCCTGAGTTGCAGCGCTTGCCCGGTGTGGGTCAGGCGCAGCTGTTCGGTACCGAGCGGGCCATGCGGGTGTGGATCGATCCAGCCAAGCTGTTGGGTTTCAATCTGAGCTCTGCAGATGTGATTGCTGCCATCCGGGCGCAAAACGCCCAGGTGTCTGCGGGTGAGATCGGGGCGCTGCCCAACGTGGCGGGTCAAGGCGTGGCCGCAACTGTGGTGGTCAACGGTCAATTGGGAAGTGTGGCCGAGTTCGGCAATGTGGTTTTGCGCGCCAGCAACGACGGCGCCACGGTGCGCCTCAGGGATGTGGCGCGCATCGAGCTCGGCGCGCAGGCATATGCCACTTCCGCACGCCTGAACGGCAAGCCCTCGGTCGGTGTGGGTATCCAGCTTTCGCCCAGCGGCAATGCGCTCGCCACGGCAGAGGCTGTGCGTGCGCGCATGACCGAATTGCAGGCCTTCTTTCCCAAGGGCATGTCATGGACCATTCCTTTTGACAGCTCGGGCTTTGTGCGCATTTCCATTCTGGAAGTGGCCAAAACACTGGGCGAGGCGGTGTTGCTGGTGTTCCTGGTGATGTTTGTGTTCCTGCAGAACTGGCGCTACACCGTGATCCCCACCATCGTGGTGCCGGTGGCCCTGTTGGGCACCTTCGCTGCGTTGCTGGCCATGGGCTTCTCGATCAACGTGCTGACCATGTTCGGCATGGTGCTGGTGATCGGCATCGTGGTGGACGATGCCATCGTGGTGGTGGAAAACGTCGAGCGCATCATGAGCGAGGAGGGTTTGCCGCCGCTGGAAGCCACCCGAAAAGCCATGACGCAAATCTCTGGCGCCATCATCGGTGTGACCGTGGTGCTCATTGCGGTGTTCGTTCCCTTGGCGTTCTTCAGCGGTTCGGTGGGCAACATCTACCGCCAGTTTGCGGCGGTGATGGGCACTTCGATCGCCTTCTCGGCCTTCATGGCCTTGTCGCTCACACCGGCCTTGTGTGCCACGTTGCTCAAGCCCGTCGAAGCGGGGCACCACCACGCCAAGACGGGTTTCTTTGGCTGGTTCAACCGCAGTTTTTCACGCACTGCCAAGGGCTATGAGCGTGGCGTGGCGGCGCTGCTGCCCCGAGCCGGCCGCACCCTGATCATTTACCTGGCCATCGTGGCCGCGGCCGCTGTCGTCTACACCCGCTTGCCGACTTCCTTCCTGCCCAATGAGGACCAGGGCAACATGCTGGTGAACGTGCAATTGCCGCCAGGTGCCACGCGCGAACGCACGGAAGACGTGATGAAGCAGGTTGAAGGCTTCATGCTCAAGCAGCCCGAGGTCGAGAGCATGGTGAGTGTGCTGGGTTTCAGCTTTTCCGGCCAGGGACAAAACGCGGCGTTGGCATTCGTGACGCTGAAAGACTGGAGCGAGCGCACCGGTCCGGGCAGCTCAGCCGAGGCCATCGCGGGCCGCGCATTCGGGGCACTCTCTGGCATCCGCGACGCCTTTATCTTTCCCCTCAGTCCTCCGCCTATTCGAGAACTGGGCTCGTCCTCGGGTTTCAGTTTCCGTTTGCAGGACAGGGCTGGTCTGGGGCCTGAGGCCTTGATGAATGCCCGCAACCAGTTGCTGGGCATGGCCTCAAAGAGCAAGTTGCTGACAGGGGTGCGTCCCGACGGACTGGAAAACGCACCCCAGTTGCAGATCGACATCGACCGGGACAAGGCCAACGCACAGGGTGTGAGCTTTGACGCCATCGGCAGTGCCATTGGGACCTCTCTCGGGTCCAGCTACGTGAACGACTTCCCCAATGCGGGCCGTTTGCAGCGTGTGGTGGTGCAGGCCGATGCGCCGGCACGGATGCAGCCGGATGACGTCTTGCGCATCACGGTGAACAACAGCCAAGGCAAAGCGGTTCCACTGTCGGCTTTTGCTACCACCAAATGGGTGAGTGGCCCGATGCAAACGGTGCGCTACAACGGCTACCCGGCCATGCGCATCAGCGGCAGCGCAGCGCCCGGTCAGAGCACTGGTGCGGCCATTGCCGAGATGGAAAGATTCGCTGCTCAGTTGCCTCAAGGCTTCGGCTACGAATGGACCGGGCTGTCTCGCGAGGAAAAGCTCGCGGGATCACAGGCGATCATTCTGTACAGCTTCGCCATTTTGGCGGTGTTCCTCTGCCTGGCGGCTCTGTATGAGAGCTGGACGATTCCGTTGTCGGTGATTCTGGTGGTGCCGCTGGGTGTGCTGGGCGTGCTGCTGGCAACGCTGCTGCGCAATTACGCCAACGACGTGTATTTCCAGGTCGGGCTGATCACGATCATTGGCCTGTCGGCGAAGAATGCGATTCTGATCATTGAGTTTGCGAAGGATCTGCAGGCCCAGGGCAAGGGCGTGATCGAGGCAGCGCTGGCCGCGGCACACTTGCGCTTTCGCCCCATCATCATGACTTCGTTGGCTTTCACGTTGGGTGTGTTGCCACTGGCCCTGGCCAGCGGCGCGGGCTCGGCCAGCCAGCGCGCCATCGGCACGGGTGTGATCGGTGGCATGTTGACCGGCACTGTTCTGGCCGTCATTTTTGTACCTGTTTTCTTTGTGGTGGTGCGTTCCTTGTTCAAAGGCAGCGAGCGCCAACACCTTCGAGACGCTGCGCAAGCGGCCGACCATGGAGTGCATACCGATGCGTGATTCGTTCGTTCTTCCAATGCGTGTGCTGCCCTCTCTGGCGCCGTTGGCTGCGGCCTTGTTGTTGGCGGGCTGCTCTTTTGCGCCAACCTATGAACGCCCGGCCGCGCCCATTGCAGCTGCTTGGCCGTCGCCCGGTGTGGCAGAGGGCACGCCGGCCGCTGAGATGGATTGGCGCGAGTTTGTTCAGGATGCGCGTCTGCGCGAGGCCATCGGGCTGGCGCTGGCGAACAACCGCGACCTGCGCGTGGCCACGCTGAACATTGAACAGGTTCGCGCGCAGTACCAGATCCAGCGCGCTGCCCGTCTGCCCACCGTGAATGGGGCCGCTTCCGGTACCCGCCAGAGTTCGAGCGATGGCGATATCACGAATGCGTTCACCGCTGGTCTGGCCATGAGCGGTTGGGAGATCGACTTTTTTGGGCGCATCGCCAGTTTGAAAGAAGCGGCGTTGGCGCAGTTTCTGGCCAGTGAAGAGGCGCGAAATGCTGCACAGACCAGCCTGGTGGCCAGTGTGGCCAGCACCTGGCTGAGTCTGCAAACCAGCGACGAATTGCTGGCGCTGACCCAGCGAACGCTCCAAACGCGTGAGGACTCTTTGCGCCTGACGCAATTGCGCTTCAAGAGCGGTGTGGTCTCGGCGCTGGATCTGCGTCAGGCCGAGTCGCTGCTGGCTGCGGCCCAGGGCACGCTGGCCCAGCAGCAACGCCAGCGCGCCCTGGATCTGAATGCGCTCACCTTGCTGGTGGGGCAACCCGTGCCTGCCTCTGCATTGCCAGTGGCCAGTGACGCTGCGGTGGCTTTGAGCGATGTGGCGTCGGGTCTGCCATCCGAGGTGTTGATGCGGCGCGCCGATGTGCGCGCAGCCGAACAACAGCTGATGGCAGCAAATGCGAATATAGGCGCTGCCCGCGCGGCGTTCTTCCCGCGCATTTCATTGACGGCCAGCGTGGGGTCGGCCAGCAGCGAGCTGTCGGGTTTGTTCAAGAGCGGCTCTTGGGGCTTCTCTTTGGCGCCACAGGCCTTGTTGCCCATTTTCGATGCAGGGCGCAACCAGGCGGGGCTTGAGGTGGCGAAGGCGCAGCGTGATATTGCGGTGGCCCAATACGAAAAATCGATCCAGACCGCTTTCCGTGAAGTGGCAGACGCGCTGGCGGGGCGAGACACGTTGGGCGAACAATGGACCGCGCAGCAGGCCCAGGCTCAGGCAGAGTCAGAGCGGTTCAGGTTGGCCGATTTGAGGTACCGCAACGGGGTGGCGAGTTACCTGGATGTGCTTGACGCTCAGCGTTCCCTGTTTGGCATCCAACAGGCGCTGAGCCAGACGAGGCTGGCACAGCAGCAAAACCGCGTGGCGCTTTACAAGGCGTTGGGCGGCGGCTGGAAACCGTAGGCAAGCTTGCGGCTATCGCCTGAAACAGCCCCTCGGGGGCTGTTTTTTTGTGCCTCAATCCAACGTTCGCGAGTTGGGCAGGTTGTAGAACTTCACGATGTAGTTCCATGCATCCATGGGGTCGTCCACATAGATGAAGAGGTCCAGATCCTTCGGCGAAATCGTGCCTTCCTCGACCAGCAGGTCGAGATTGAGCAAGCGCTTCCAGTAGTCGCTGCCAAACAGCACGATGGGCACGGGCTTGGCCTTGCCACATTGCACCAGCGTGATCACTTCGAACAGCTCGTCCAGGGTGCCGAAGCCGCCGGGGAATGCCACCAGGGCTTTGGCACGCATCATGAAGTGCATCTTGCGCAGCGCAAAGTAGTGGAACTTGAAGCAGAGTTCGGGCGTGATGTAAGGGTTGCCTGACTGTTCGTGAGGCAGCGAAATGTTGAGGCCCACATTCATCGCTCCTTCATCGTGGGCGCCGCGATTGGCTGCCTCCATGATGCCCGGTCCACCCCCGGTGCAAATGTAGAGCTGGTCTTCTTTCGGGCAGCCAGCGCTGTAGCGCGCCACGATGCGGGCGAATTCACGGGCTTGGTCGTAATACACCGAATTGCGCAGCAATGCGCGTGCCCGCGCAACGGCCTGATCATCGCCGCTGGCCTCGGCCGAAGCCAGTTGTTCCTGGGCAATGGCCGCTTCCCGAACGCGCGCGCTGCCGAAGACCACGACGGTGTTGTCGATGCCCAGGTCTTGCTGGGCCAGGTCGGGCTTGAGCATTTCCAGTTCGAAGCGGATGCCGCGCGTTTCCCTGCGCAGCAGGAATTCGGGGTCGGCGAAAGCCAGGCGGTAGGCGTCGGCTTTGAGGTCGTTGCCGTTGTTGGCGTGGGCTTGCAGTTCGGCCCAGGCGTCGGCCAGTCGGCGCTCAGTGAAGGTCTGGGTCAGGTGTTCGGTCGATTGCATGGTGTTCCTTGTGGTTCTTCAGAGGCCTATGGCCAGTGCGAGGGGCACGAAGACCACCGCCAGGGCATTGCCCAGCATGATCATCGCACCCACTTTGTCGGGTTCTTGTTGGTACCGCTCGGCGAGCATGAACTGGATCACGGCCGGTGGTAACGCCGCGAAGAGCAATAGCTGCCCGCGGGCAGCTCCTTCCACGCCCAGTGCCCAGGCCAACGGTATGCCGATGGCAAGGCCGATGAGTGGACGGGCCAGTGCGCCAAGCATGCCCAGCGCGAGGCCAGAGCGGGTGAGCGCGGTGAGGCGGGTACCCAGCGCGAACAGCATCATGGGCAGCAGGGCATCACCCAGCAGCTTCATGCCCGACATCAACACCTCGGGCGGGCGCACCTCGGTGAAGGCGCTGGCGAAGCCGAGCAGGGTGGCGATCATCAAGGGGCTGAGCAGCAGATCGCGCGATCGGGCGCTGTGGCTGGTGATGCGTGCGCCCAGCGAAAAGTGCAGCAGGTTGCTCACCGAAAACAGCGCCACGGCAGCGCCAAAGTGCTCGGGGCCGAACGCCAGCAAGGCCAGTGGCAGGCCCATGTTGCCGCAGTTGTTGAACATCACCACGGGCACCAGTGTGCGTGGCTGGGCACCGGTGATTTTGGCCAGGGGCAGGGCCAGCAGACCGCTGCCAAGGATCAGGACAGTGCCACCGATCAGCAGGCTCCAGTGCTCTGCGATCTGGAAGTCTTTGGCGGCCAGCGCGGAATAGACCAACAGCGGTGCCAACACATCGAGTGCGATGCGGTTGAACGTCGACATGTCGGGCCTGTAGCGGCGCGCGTAAAGGTAGCCGATCAGCACGATGAAGAACACCGGGATGATGACGTCGGCAATGCGGGCAATCAGTTCCATGGGGGCAAGTGCTTTTGTCAGAAGGCAAGAAGGCTCCCGAGGGAGCCTTCTTGAACCGTTTGGGACAAACCCGTGATCAGACGCGCTTGCGGTATTCGCCGGTGCGGGTGTCGATTTCGATCTTGTCGTCTTGCGCCACGAACAGGGGCACGGCGATTTCGAAGCCGGTGGCGATCTTGGCGGGCTTGAGCACTTTGCCCGAGGTGTCGCCTTTGACGGCCGGCTCGGTCCAGGTGATCACGCGCTCGACGCTGGTGGGCAGTTCGACCGAAATGGCCTTGCCTTCGTAGAACACGACTTCAACGGTCATGCCGTCTTCGAGGTAGTTCAGGGCATCGCCCATGTTTTCAGCTTCGACTTCGTACTGGTTGAAATCGGCGTCCATGCAGACGTACATGGGGTCGGCGAAGTAGGAGTAGGTGCACTCCTTCTTGTCCAGGATGATCTGGTCCATCTTGTCGTCGGCACGGCACACGACTTCGGTCGCCATGTTGTTCAACAGGGCTTTGAGTTTGAGGCGCACGGTGGCGGCGCCGCGGCCACCACGGGCGTACTCGGTTTTCAGGACGATCATGGGGTCCTTGCCGTGCATGATCACATTGCCGACGCGGAGTTCTTGAGCGATTTTCATAGGGATTCCAACTGTTGGGGCCGCAGGTTCCGGCAAGACGGCAAGGTCTGGGAACGGAGCTGATGGCAAGCATCTGTGCGGCGAGACAGATGGTTGGCGGGCAGTTCTTGGCGCTGTGCCTCAAGCTGATTTCCGCAAAGCCTTGAATTTTATCGCTTTTTTGCCACGAATTCGAGCAGCTGGGTCACGAGATCGGGTTGGGCAAGCAGGCGCTCACGCCCAGCCAGGGCGCAGTGCTTCCAGGAATCCACGACTTCCCATCCAGGCCACACTGGCCCATCCGCAGGCATCACGCCGTTCCACAGGCGGTGAAAGGTGCGCAGCGAGGTTGGCGCCTGGAGCCATTCCAAAAAGGCTTCCAGCTTGGCGTGATGGGCGTTGTCGTGTTGCGGATAGATGTGCCAAACAAAGGGTTGCCCAGCCCAGAGTGCCCGAACCAGTGAGTCTTCGCCGCGCACGAAATTCAAGTCGCAAGACCACAGCAGGTGGTCAAAATCGGTTTGGGTCAGAGGGGGCAGGCCGTGCATTTCCGTTGAAAATGTTGCCTTCGCGGGAAGGTGGGCCACCGCTTGCGCCGCGCGACCGTGGGTGACGAGCCAGGCACTGGACGGGGCTTCTGCCGACACTTCACCCAACACTTGCTGCAACGGCGGCGGCTCGTAACAAAACAGACCGATGCGCCGTTGGCTGGCGCCGCTCGGCAGCTGGTGTGTTTGCAGCCAGTTCGATGCATCAAATCTGTTGCGCCGCTCCATGAGGTCGGCTTCTCGCAGCAGGCCACCAGTGGCGGGGGTGAACCCCGGATAAAAAAACCATTTTGTCAGACCACTCAGCGGGCCGGTGAAGATGGGCGAAGGCAGGCGGTGGCAACGCTCCACGTAGCGCTCCGCGCTCATGTATTCGAGGTTGAGCCAGACCGGCTGCGGGTGGCCCGCAGCCACGCGCCGGGCCAGCCATGCCATCCATTCATCGGCGGGATCGCACCCAAAGGCCTCCACCCAGACGTCGGCTGGAGGGGCATCGGATACCAGCCCGGCAGCAAGCGGCTCGGTCCAGCGATGGACCTGCACATGGGCGACCTCACCTTGCAAGGCACCCGGCACCATCCAGGCCAGCGCCTCGGGCGCATCGATCCAAAGCCGCACCGATTGCCCATGCTTGGCCAGGTGGGCACAGAAACGCCAGCACACGCCGATATCGCCCAGGTTGTCGATCACGCGACAAAACACGTCCCAGATCGGGCGCGTTGATGTGGCGGGGGGCGAGTTGCTCATGGATTGAATCTTGCCCGAACTTGGCAGCGGCCTTTCCGAGCCGTTCACAATACCGTCCATGTCTCAGATGCATTCCGAACAACTGTTGAGCGAAGTGGCGGCGCTGCCGGGTTTGCCGGGCGTTTACCGCTATTTCGACGCGCAGGGGCAGTTGCTCTACGTGGGCAAGGCGCGGCACCTGAAAAAGCGGGTCAGCAGCTATTTCCAGAAAACCCTGGACGGCACCCGCATCGGCCAGATGGTCAGCCGCATTCACCGCATGGAAACCACCGTGGTGCGTTCCGAGGCGGAAGCGCTGCTGCTGGAAAACAACCTGATCAAGACGCTGAACCCCAAGTTCAACATCCTGTTCCGCGACGACAAGAGCTACCCCTATCTGAAGATCACGGGCACCCGGGAGACCTACCGCACCGCCGGGCCCAAGCCGGTGCCTTCGATCGCCTTCCCGCGCATGGCCTATTACCGCGGCGCGGTGGACCGGCGCCACAGCTACTACGGCCCGTACCCCAGCGCCTGGGCGGTCAAGGAATCGATCACCTTGCTGCAAAAGGTGTTTCGCCTGCGCACCTGCGAAGACACGGTGTTCGCCAACCGCACCCGGCCTTGCCTGCTGTACCAGATCAAGCGTTGCAGTGGCCCTTGTGTGGACCTGATCGAGGACGACGCCTACGGCCGCGATGTGGCCGATGCCGAAGCGTTTCTGCGCGGTGAAACACAGGCGGTGCTCGACGCGCTGGAGGCACGCATGATGTCGCACGCCGACAAGCTGGAGTTCGAGCAGGCGGCCGAGATCCGCAACCAGATGAGCGCGCTGTCGCGGGTTTTGCACCAGCAGGCGATGGACAACGTGTCGGACAAGGATGTGGATGTGCTGGCGGTCAAGGTGCACGGCGGGCGCGCCTGCGTGAACCTGGCCATGGTGCGTGGCGGGCGGCATCTCGGCGACCGGCCGTATTTCCCGGCCCATGTGGACGACGCCACGCAGATCGACCAGGCCCTGAGCGAGGAGGGCGCCGATGCGGCTTCGTCCGGGCTGGACCCGGCGGACCGGGTGCCGGTCAAGGTGCTGGAGGCCTTCATCGCACAGCATTACCTTGGCGTGGCCATGCCGCACACGCTGGTCACCAGCCACCCCGTGGCCAAGGGGCTGCTGGATGCGCTGAGCGAGCAGACAGGCGCCAAGGTCAATGCGGTGCATCAGCCGCGCGAGCACCGCCGCATCTGGCTGGAGATGGCGCAGAAGAACGCCGAGATCGCATTGGCCCGGTTGCTGGCCGAAGAAGGCTCGCAACAGGCGCGCACCCGCGCGCTGGCCGACGCCCTGCAATTGCCCGACGATCAGTTGGAGTCGCTGCGCATCGAGTGTTTCGACATTTCACACACGGCCGGGGAGTCGACCCAGGCCTCCTGCGTGGTGTTCGAAGAGCACAAGATGCAAAACAGCCAGTACCGCCGTTACAACATCGATGGCATCACGCCGGGCGACGATTACGCGGCGATGAAGCAGGTGCTGCTGCGCCGCTACGGCAAGATTGCCGAAGCCTTGCAGGCCGAAGCCGAAGGGCGCGCAGCCGTTCAGGCGCCCGCCGCCGCTGCCGAGCCGGCACCCGAGGGGGAGGAGGCCGCGGCGGAGATCGCAACGGACACCGCCAGCGGCCTGCCCAAAGGCCCGCGCATGCCCGATCTGGTTTTGATCGACGGCGGCAAGGGCCAGGTCAGCATGGCGCGCGAGGTGTTTCAACAGCTCAAGCTCGATGTGTCGCTGATCGTGGGCGTGGAAAAAGGCGAGGGCCGCAAGGTCGGTCTTGAAGAGCTGGTGTTTGCCGATGGCCGCGAGAAGGTCTACCTCGGTCACGATTCGGCGGCGCTGATGCTGGTGGCGCAGATCCGCGACGAGGCGCACCGATTCGCCATCACCGGCATGCGGGCCCAGCGCGCCAAGGTGCGCACCGGCGGCAGCAAGCTGGAGGACATTGCGGGCGTGGGCCCCAAGAAGCGGGCGCGGCTGTTGCAGCGCTTTGGGGGCGTGCGCGGCGTGGCGAGCGCCAGCGTGGAGGACCTTTGTACGGTCGAAGGCATTTCCGCCGAGTTGGCGGATGCGATTTACCGCGCCTTGCACTGAAGGCGCTGCGCGGGTTGGTTTGAGTGGACAGGAGGGGTTCGGATGTGGGACGTTTGGGCGCACACGCAGGCCATGTGGCAGGAGTTGTGGCAAGGGAAGGTGCAGGCGGTCGTCTTCTGGGGCGCGGTCTATTGCTTTGTGGTCGGTCTTTTTTCCCTGGTGTATCAGCTGCGCATTCGCCACTGGCCCGTTGCCATCGGGGTGCTGGCCAAGGCCGGAGTGGAGCGTTGGGGCGGTGCGGAATGGGTCAAGTCCGACCAGCAGTACAGCCTCAAGGCGGCCTATGTTTACCGGGTAGACGGGCAGGTTCATGAGGGCCACCGGGTGTCCCCCTGGGTGGTGGTGGCCAGCCACAATGCGCGCTTCCTGCTCGAATCCCAGTTGAAAGGCGTACAGCGGCATGCCGACGGCACCGTGTCGGTGTTCTACAACCCGAAGCGGCCACACAAGAGCTACCTCATCCGCCCGGGGTTGATCGGCGTGCTGGTCACATGGGTTCTCATTCTGGGCCCGGCCCTTTACTACTGGCAGCGCTTCCATGGCGCCTGAGAGCGCTGCCTGCGCTCGACTGAATCTTTTCCGCTGGACCCATAATCCCCCCATGTTCTTCAACATTCCCACATTGCTGACCTGGGCGCGCATCGTCGCCATTCCATTGATCGTGGGCGTGTTTTACCTACAGGGCTTCACCCGAGCGGAACAAAACCTGATCGCCACGGTGATGTTCGTCGTGTTCGCATTCACCGATTGGGCCGACGGTTTTCTGGCCCGCAAGTTGAACCAGACCTCGGCCTTTGGCGCGTTTCTCGATCCAGTGGCCGACAAGTTTCTGGTGTGCGCCAGCGTGCTGGTGTTGGTGCACCTGGGGCGGGCCGATGTGTTCGTGGCCTTGATCATCATCGGGCGGGAGATTGCCATATCTTCCCTGCGCGAGTGGATGGCCATCATTGGGGCTACCAAGAGCGTGGCGGTGCACATGGTGGGCAAACTCAAAACCTCGGTGCAAATGACCGCCATTCCGTTCTTGCTGTTCGACGGGGTCGCCTTTGGCGTGGTCGATACCCGCGTCTGGGGCACCTGGCTGATCTGGGCTTCTGCGGTGTTGACGGTGTGGTCCATGGTGTATTACCTGCAAAAGGCGCTGCCCGAGATCCGCGCGCGTTCGCGCTGAGCCCTCCCCAATGAGCGCCCCCTCTCAAGACAACGGCTGGCTGCGCGCCATGCCTTGGGTGTTTGTGCTGATCTGGAGCACCGGCTTCATCGTCGCCCGTTTTGGCATGCCTCACGCGCCGCCGATGAAGTTTCTCGCGGTGCGCTATGCCCTGTCCATCCTGTGTTTCTTGCCGTGGATCTGGGTGGCCAGGGTCAAGTGGCCCACCAACCGGACGCAGTGGTTGCACTTGTCGGTCACGGGTGTGTTGATGCACGCGGGTTACCTGGGGGGCGTCTGGGCGGCGGTAAAGGCTGGCATGGGTTCAGGTCTCTCGGCCCTGATCGTGGGCATACAGCCAGTGCTCACCGCCATCTGGCTCAGCGCCATGGGTGGCGCAGATGGCCGCGTTTCCCGGCGCCAATGGGTTGGCCTCTTGTTGGGCTTCGCGGGACTGTTGCTGGTGGTTTCGCGCAAGTTCGGCTCGGGTGGGCCTGGTGACCACGCGAACTGGATCAATCTTTCGTTCGCGGTCCTTGCGCTGTTCTCCATCACCGCGGGCACGCTCTACCAGAAGCGCTTTGTCAAACCTTGTGACGTGCGCAGCGCCAACTCGGTGCAACTGATGGCCGCCTTGGTGGTGACCTTGCCGCTGGCCCTGATCGAGACCGAGGCAGTGCAATGGAACGGCGAACTGATGGGCGCGATGGCCTGGTCGGTGCTGGGACTGACGCTGGGAGGCAGTTCGCTGCTGTACATGTTGATTCAGCGCGGCGCCGCAGCGCAGGTGTCCAGCCTGATGTATCTGGTGCCGCCTTGCACGGCGTTGATCGCCTTTGTGTTGTTTGGCGAGCCCATCTCGCTCATCACCGTCGCCGGTATTGCGCTTACCGCGTTTGGTGTGAGCCTGGTGGTGAGGTCCCCCAAGCCCGTTTCAAATCGGCTAAGATTTTTTCCAGGAGTTCGGATATGAAACCACTTCACCGCATCGCCGTGATTGCTGGCGACGGCATTGGCCAGGAAGTGATGCCCGAAGGCATTCGCGTTATGGAGGCTGCCGCGTCCAAGTTCGACATTGGCTTGCAGTTTGACCACTTTGACTTTGCCAGTTGCGACTACTTACGAGCGCCACGGGCAAGATGCTGCCCGACGACTGGAAAGCCCAGATCGGCGGCCACGATGCCATCTATTTCGGCGCAGTGGGCTGGCCCGACAAAGTGCCAGACCATATTTCTCTCTGGGGCTCATTGCTTCTCTTTCGGCGCGAGTTCGATCAGTACGTGAACGTGCGTCCTGCCAAGCTGATGCCGGGTGTGACCGCACCTGTGGTGCGCCGCGATGGCTCGCCTCGACAGCCCGGTGAGATCGACATGGTGATCGTGCGCGAGAACACCGAGGGCGAGTACTCCAGCATCGGTGGGCGCATGTTCCCTGGCACGGACCGCGAAATCGTGGTGCAGGAAACCGTGATGTCGCGAATCGGCGTGGACCGCGTGTTGCGCTATGCCTTCGAAGTGGCGCGCTCGCGGCCCAAGAAACACCTGACCAGTGCCACCAAGTCCAACGGCATCGCCATCACCATGCCCTACTGGGACGAGCGCGTGGCCGAAATGGCCAAGTCGTACCCGGATGTGACCGTCGACAAATTCCACATCGACATCCTGACCGCCCATTTTGTGCAGCGCCCCGACTTCTTCGATGTCGTGGTGGGCAGCAATCTGTTTGGCGACATCCTGAGCGATCTGGGCCCCGCCTGCACGGGCACCATCGGCATCGCTCCCAGCGCCAACCTCAACCCCGACCGCAGCCACCCTTCGCTGTTTGAACCGGTGCACGGATCGGCACCAGACATCGCGGGCAAGGGCATCGCCAACCCGATCGGTCAAATCTGGTGTGGCGCGATGATGCTCGACCACCTGGGGTACCGCGAGGCGCACGATGCGGTGATGAACGCCATCGAATCGGTGTCTTGCAGCCTGGCAGCGGTGCCGCGCGCACGCCAGACCTGGGCGGAACCGGCGACCACCCGCGACGTGGGCAGTGCCATTTGCTCAGGCCTACTGCATGCGATTGAGTCTGTTGGCGAGGGGGCACGTTGTCGTGCAAAAAGCACTGACCCCAGGCCGATCGTGGCTTTTTATGCGTCTAGAATCTCTCGTTTCGCGCTGTCGGAGCGGATCCATCGGGTCTTGCATATTGACAGGGGGCTTGCCCCGTGGGTCTAATCAACTCGCATTTGTCGGACCATTGGTCTGGCCCATTGCGATCTCGAGCGAACCAGTTGTCCTGCATGGGACATAGCGTTGCCCAGGTCACCAAGTGGCGCTCGCTGGCACACACGAATTTTTCAAATCACTTTAAGAGGGGCTATCTGTGAACAAGACCGAACTCGTTGAGCACATTGCTAAAAACGCTGACATTTCCAAGGCGGCTGCAGCGCGTGCACTGGACTCCACCATCACCGCCATCCGCACCACCTTGAAAAAAGGCGGCACGGTTTCATTGGTCGGTTTTGGTTCGTTTGCCGTGACCAAGCGCCCTGCTCGCAAGGGTCGCAACCCCCGCACCGGCGAAGAGATTAAAATCAAGGCCGCCAAGGTGCCCAAGTTCCGTCCAGGCAAAGCATTGAAAGACGCGCTCAACTGAGCACGTCGGGTTTATCGGTGGGGTGCTTAGCTCAGTTGGCAGAGCGGCGCCTTTACACGGCGTAGGTCGGCGGTTCGACCCCGTCAGCACCCACCACCATTGAAAGGCGAACAAGGGTTCGCCTTTTTTGTTGTTTGTATCCGGCGCGTCGAAGGCGTGTCAGGCTTGTTGTTTCAGGGTTTCAAGGCATGTTCGATTCCATCCGCAATCACAAGAAGTACCTGATGGGCTTCTTGCTGATCCTGATCATTCCCGGCTTTGTGCTGTTTGGCGTGCAGGGCCTCGCCGACTTCCAACCTGGGCAGTGAGGCGGTCGCTTCGGTCGACGGCGACAAGATCACCCAGGCCGAATGGGACTTCGCGCACCGCAACGAAGTTCAGCAACTGCGTCAGAGCCAATCCTTCGCTGGACGCCAAGCTGCTCGACAGCCCCGAAGTGAAATACGCCTCGCTGGAGCGCCTGGTGCGCGACCGTGTGCTGAGGGTCGCCGCCGAGAAGTTCCACCTGCACACCAGCGACCAGAGCCTTGGCACGTGCGTTGCAGGAAGATCCCGCCATTGCCGCTTTGCGCCGCGCAGACGGCACGCTCGACGTCGATGGCTACAAGCAGTACGCCTCGCGCCGAGGCATGACGCCCGAGATGTTCGAAGCCAATATGCGCAACGAGCTGTCGTTGCGCCAGGTTGGGCTGGGCGTGACCGGCTCTGGCTTCACGCCTGCGTCGGTGGCCGATGTGGCGCTGAACGCCTATTTCGAGCAGCGTGAAATTCAGGTGCAGCGCTTTGCAGCCAGTGATTTTGCAGCACAGGTGAAACCGACCGATGCCGAAATCGAAGCCTTCTACAAAGAAATGCCGAGCAGTTTCAGGCCCCTGAGCAGGCCGATGTGGAGTACGTGGTGCTCGACGCCGAGGCGCTGCAAAAGAGCGTCGTGCTCAACGCGGCCGATGTGAAGTCTTACTACGACCAAAACGCTGCGCGCCTGGCAGGTCCTGAAGAGCGTCGTGCCAGCCACATTCTGCTGGCCGCCACGCCCAATACCAGCGCCGAGGACAAGGCGGCCTTGCGTGCCAAGGCCCAGACTCTGCTGGAGCAAGTGCGCAAAGCGCCTGAGACCTTTGCTGAAGTCGCCAAGGCCGAGTCAAAAGACCCGGGCTCTGCGGCCAACGGTGGCGATCTGGGCTTCTTTGGTCGTGGCGCCATGGTCAAGCCCTTTGAAGACGTCGTGTTTGCGTTGAACAAGGGTGCGATCTCCGATGTGGTGGAAACCGACTTTGGCTTTCACATCATCCAGCTCACCGACATCAAGGCGCCCAAAGCGAAGCCATTTGAGGAAATGCGCGCGCAGATCGAGCAGGACCTCAAGCAGCAAGAAGCGCAAAAGCTCTTTTCTGCTGCGGCCGAAAAATTCAGCAATCTGGTCTACGAGCAGTCCGACAGCTTGCAGCCTGCCGCAGAGCGAGCTTCAAGCTCGACGTTCAAACGCTTCAAAGGTCTGACGCGCAACGCCTGGACCGGACGCAGGCGTTTTGAACAATGCCGAAGCTGATCGATGCCATTTTTGCGGATGAGACGCGTCAGAACAAACGCAACACGGAAGCCATTGATATCGGCTCTGGTCGTCTGGTGTCGGCCCGTGTGACCCAATACCAATCCGCGCGTACCCGTCCTTTGGCCGAGGTGCAAGGAAACGGTCAAGGCTTTGCTGGTCGGCGCGCCGCTCGGCCGAATTGGCCGTGGCCGAAGGCGAGAAAAAGTTGCAGGCGTGGAAGTCCGGTGGTGATGCTGCGGGGCTGCCTGCGGCCATCACCGTGTCGCGCGCCAAGCCTGAAGGGCAGTCCCCTGCGGTGTTGAAGGCGGCGCTCAGTGCCGATCCCAAGCAACTGCCCGGCTGGGTGGGTGTGAAGCTGGATGGCCAGGGATATGCCGTTGTCAAGGTGAACAAGGTCTTGCCCCGGGTGCCGCGTGATGAGGCCAGTGGCAATCAGGAGGTGCAGCAATACGCACAGTGGTGGACGTCTGCCGAAAGCCAGGCCTACTACGAGATGCTGAAGCAGCGCTTCAAGGTCAAAATGATGGTGCCCGATGCCAGGAAAGTGATGCGCAAAAGCTGCGGATGAAGTCGCGATTCCCTGCCAACTTAGCGCTATAATCTTGGTCTTGCGGTGGCTGTAGCTCAGTTGGTAGAGTCCAGGATTGTGATTCCTGTTGTCGTGGGTTCGAGCCCCATCAGCCACCCCATATGAATCAAGTACTTAGCCCGGCCTAGCGCCGGGCTTTGTCGTTTCTGGGTCTCATGTAGACTTTTTTTGCAGACTGAGGTGCATGTTTCTACGCCTTCGTGGACAGCGCAGCGCACAAAGCCAAAGCTGACAGCAAGACCAAGAACCCCTGCACTTTCCAGTACCAAATGCGAGGGTGGCCGCATCAAGGGTTGTAGGTGTAGCGCCCATAACGCCACCCAGAAGCGCAAAAAAGCACACCGCTTTTTAAAGTGATTCTTTGCCAGGCATGCAGCGGGAACTCCATAGGCGGCTGAAAATGTGCCCACTTGCTGCCGTGAAGTTCCGCTTCCTGAGTACATTGCGGTGATGGGAATGCCGCCCAAAACGGGCTATTCCACACGCTTGGCCATCGAAGAAATGCGTCCATAGGCATCCCCTTTGGAACGTGATTGATGCCTTGGGCTCGACGGCTGCATCGAAGGCAGATGGCGCAACCAGTTACCTGTGGGGCGCCCTATGCCTCAATGCTGCGAGCTTTGCTTGGTAAATGCTGCCCGCGCGATGCGCCCGGCATTTGACCTTTCTGGACACCCAATGCGCTTTTGTCATGTGACCAGACATCGCGCTCTCCCATCCAGTGCCACCATCACCCCGAGCCGATCGTGTTTTTGGGGCTGCGCATCTCACCCTGCTGGATCGTTCAATCGCTTCGATTCAAGCAATACATGGCCATGTTTGGTTTCTTCTTCGAATCTCCGGGCGTCTCCCTTCCGCTGCACCCAACGGGCACCAACCGGAGTCCTTGGGAAGAGCCGCAAGGGCCGCATAAGTGATGGCTTTTGCACAGTTACCATTCACCATGAACCAGGCCCGAGCACCGAACGCTGCGCTTCCCGATGATCCGTCTCTGATCGCGGTGAACGACTTGGTGCGGGCGCTGGGCACCCATCTGGAGCAGGGCCTCAGCGCAGAAGACGCGGCGAGGCGGCTGCGTGAGGACGGCCCGAATGAACTTCGGGCTGAGCAGGCCGTGCCACGATGGCGACTGGCGTTGGCGCAACTGCAGGATCCGCTGGTCTATCTGTTGGGTGCGGCAGCGCTGGTGGCTCTGGCCGCCTGGTGGTTTGAGGGCCGGGGCCAGGCGGGTGCCGAAGGTTGGCCGCTGGATGCGGTTGTGATCGCATGCGTGATTGTGTTGAACGCCGTGCTGGGCTGGTGGCAGGAAGCCAAGGCTGCGAAGGCCGTGGCGGCATTGGCGAAGATGACCACGGCTACTTCTGCCGTGTTGCGCGACGGCGCCGTGACCCGTGTGCCCAGCGCTGAACTCGTCCGGGGCGATGTATTGGTGCTCGCGGAAGGCGATGCGGTGGGCGCAGATGCGCGTCTGGCGCAGGCCGCTGCGCTGAAGTTGCTGGAGGCGCCGCTCACCGGCGAAAGCGAGGCGGTGCTGAAAGATGCCGCTCTGCTCACCGATCCGGTGGCGCTGGGCGACCGTCTGAACATGGTCTTCAAAGGCACGGCGGTCGCTCAGGGCACCGGGCGTGCCGTGGTCACCGCCACCGGTATGCAGACCGAGATGGGCGGTATCGCCACGCTGCTGGAAACGACATCCGACGCGCCGACCCCGCTGCAAGTCGAAGTTGCGCATCTGGGGAAGGTGCTGGGCATGGCGGCGCTGGCGATCGCTGCCATCGTGGTGGCCACCATCTTGCTCGTTTCGGAAGTTCATGGTCTCGCCGGCGTCGTCAAGGTGTTGCTTCTCGGTGTCTCGCTGGCCGTGGCGGCGGTGCCCGAGGGGCTGCCAGCGATCCTTTCGGTGGTGCTGGCCATGGGCGTGCGTCGCATGGCGCGTCACCACGCCATTGTCAAAAAGTTGGCCTCGGTCGAGACGCTGGGGTCGGCCTCCGTCATAGCCTCGGACAAAACCGGTACGCTGACGCGCGGTGAGATGACGGTGCAAAGGGTGATGACCGCCTCCGGGCGCTGTGACATCACTGGCGTGGGTTACGCCCCGGAGGGCCGCGCCGAACAGGCGGGCGCTGAGCTGGGTGAGGGTTCTTTGCGCGACGAGTTGCAGGCCGTGCTGCTGGGTGGAAGTCTGGCCGGCAATGCCCAGTTGCGGATGGATGAGACCGATACCTGGGTCATCCAGGGCGATCCGACCGAAGCCGCTTTTCTGGTGGCCGAGCGCAAGCTGGAGCAACTGGCGAAAGGCGGTGCCGCGCCTGATGCGCAGGAGTCGTCTGGACGATTTGAACGCATCGGCGAAATTCCCTTCACTTCGCAGCGCAAGATGATGTCGGTGCTGGTGGTGGACCATGCCGAGGGCGACGCGCACCTGCTCTTCACCAAGGGGGCTCCCGATGTGTTGCTGGCGCACTGCACGCATGCTCGTCGGGGCGACGCCACGGTGGTGCTCGATGCGGCCTTGCATCAGCAGGTATTGGCCGACGTGGCTGGGATGACCGATGACGCGCTGCGTACCTTGGCCGTGGCGCGCCGCACGCTGGCCCCCGGCGCGCAGATTCCGACCGATGGGCAGGAAGCCGCCGCGCTGGAACAGGATCTGGAATACCTCGGTACCGTGGGCATCATGGACCCGCCACGCAAGGAAGCCGCAGTGGCCATCGAGGAGGCGCGCCAGGCCGGCATCCGCGTGATCATGATCACCGGGGACCACCCCCGCACAGCGGCGCGCATTGCGGCCGATCTGGGCATCGTTGACAGCGGTGCGCCGGTGCTCACGGGCATCGAGATCGACAAGCTGGACGAAGCCGCCTTTGCCGCCGCAGTGCAAAAGACTTCGGTGTTCGCCCGCGTGGCGCCGAGGCACAAGCTGGGCATCGTGCAAGCGCTGCAAGCCAGTGGCCAAGTGGTGGCGATGACGGGCGACGGCGTCAATGACGCCCCGGCCTTGAAGGCGGCCGATATCGGGGTGGCCATGGGCATTGCAGGAACGGAAGTGACCAAGGAGGCTGCGCGCATGATCCTGGCCGACGATCATTTCGCCACCATCGTGCTGGCGGTGCGCGAGGGGCGCGGCGTGCTCGACAACATCCGCAAGTTCCTGCGATACCTCCTGTCGTCGAACCTGGCCGAGGTGTTGACAGTGTTTGTCGGTGTGGTCGGTGCGGGCGTCATCGGCCTGAAAGCCACGGCCACCGGTTCGGGCGGGGCGGTGGTGCTGCCGCTGCTGGCCACGCAAATCCTGTGGATCAACCTCATCACCGACACCGGGCCGGCGCTGGCCATGGGGGTGGATCCGATCGCAGACGATGTCATGGCGCGCAAACCGCGCCCGCGCAGCCAGCGCATCATCGATGCCCGCATGGGGCTGGGGGTACTTGAGGGCGGCGTGGTGATGGCGGTATTGACCTTGCTGACATTGGACCTGTTTCTGCCCGGTGGCCTGATCGAGCCTGTGGAGCTCTGGCTGGGCGCCGGGCCGCACAGCGTCGAACTGGCGCGCACCGCAGCCTTCACCGTGCTGGTGCTGACGCAATTGTTCAACTGTTTCAATGCGCGCTCGGAAACCGCCTCCGCGTTCCGGGCCTTGTTCTCGAACCATTGGCTGTGGGCTGCGGTTGGCCTGTCGGCAGCGCTGCAAGCAGCGGTCGTGCACCTGCCGTTCCTGAATCTTGCGTTTGGCACGGTCCCACTCTCGGCGGGCCAATGGGGTGTTTGTGTGGCCATGGCCAGCGGGGTGCTGTGGTTCAGCGAGGCTCGCAAGCTGCTGCGGTGGCGCTGACCTGGCCGACATGGGTTGCAGGCGCAGACGATCACCAGCCTTGTTCAGCTCTCCCAGAACGCGCACAAAGACCCACCGCGCAATCGACACCTCGCCGATGCGTTGTTGAACGCTGGGAGCTTGCAACACCGAACGATTCCCCTGCGATTGACGCGTGCCGAGAACGGCAACGGCCTGGGAATGCGGGTCGAGACGGTGAGCCGTGTGACGTCCAGGCCGGTCAGTGCCGAGGTGATCGGATTCCACGGGAAGGGGCGCCGTGAAATCTTCATTCCGGATCTCGCTGCGCGCCCAGATTGGCGCCGTTCTCCTCCCTTTCGCATTTGGAAAAGCCGTCTTATCAGGCTCCATAAGACCAACAAATACAGGCTGGTTGTGCACGGGTGTGCTGAAAACCGGACCATGATCCGCAAAGTGTTGAGCCAAGCGTCAACTGCAAGTCATGCCCAGCTTGAAACACCGGCGCGATGAACGTGTCGTGCAGCGCTCATTCCTTGTTCAAGCCACCACCAAGTGAGCCCACCATGTAGATCACCACAAGCCAAGGCCGCATCAACGAAGCGATCTCTTATGCGGGCGGCAGCGGTCGAAAGCAGAGGATTCCCCTTGGTTCCTGCCTGGTCGAAAGCACGGGAGGCGCCATGTCGGAGATCATCTGGGGCACCAGCGGTCAGACCTCTGTGGCGCTCTCCGTGCAGGCTATCGAATCGGCCAAAAAGCGACGGCCATCTGGAGCTCCCGGATTGACATCTGGGCGACGCTGCGGGGTCTCTTCGCAGTGCCCGCATTCTCGACCGTGGTGCAAATCTTCGCGCTACCTGAAGCCATGCCTGTGTTTGGTAGCCATTCGGCATCAGGGCACGTGCATCTGATCGTCTGGTCCATCCATCGAATCCGATGACTGAGCGTTCGCCGGTGCTGCAAATGAGCCCCCAACCTGGCACAACCGATTGAACCGACGCCCTCAAAGCCATCACCCAGCCGAGGCGAAACAGTCAAAGGCGCTGGTTCGACCGCTCAGGCCGAGCGTGGGCGCCCCTGCCTGGGCTCACCCTTGCAGCGCGTCTTCTCTATCGCACGCAATTGAGGGAATGACCTCGCCCATCACGCTGTCTGGATCGACGCCAAGCACCACTCCGATCGCGCCGGGGTAGCTGCTGGTCAGCCCCTCAGCGTCCAACGCCATCTCTTGTCCACGGGCGCGCCATGAAGCAATGTGAATCACGCCCGCGATCGGCTCGTACAAGGTGTTGTCGAAGGGCGCGGTCTGGTAACGAATGGCATTGACCATCTTCACCGGGAAGCGCCACTCGTCGGCGAGTGCCGCGCCCACCTCGGCATAGCTGTAGCCAAAGAGACGTTGTTCGGCTCTGGCGCGCGAGATATCGAGCACCTTCACCTTGCTGTTCAGATCCAGCATGGCTTCTGGCATGGCTGCATGCATCATCAACTCGCCAATACCGTGCACCATTCCGGCGGTGAAGGCAGTGTTTTCGTCGATCTTGATCGGCAAGGCGATGTAGCGCGACAGATTGGCCGAGTTGATGCTGTAGCGCCAGAATTGGTTGAGATCGACCCCAGCCACGCGACTGAACCCCTCGCTGAGCGAAGCAGCGATGACCAGTGCACGAACCTTGATGAGGCCCATCATGTTGATGGCATCCCTGGCGTTGGTGACAGAGCGGCTCAGCCCAAAAAAGGCGGAGTTGGCGATTTTCAGCAGCTTGGCAGTGAGCACCGGGTCTTCTTCGATCAAAGACGCCACGGACACCGTGTCCACATCTTCCTGGTTGAAGGTCTCCATCAAGCTACGCACAACCTTTGGCGCCGAAGGTATCGCGTCGGGCAGTTTGAGTAGTCTTTCGATGTTCATGGCGGCCTGCAGGGTGAAAAGAGTTGCTTGCTTTGGTATCTATCGGCACCACGTCTTCGGAATGGAGTGCAATAGCAAAATTTTTGAATGAAGGCGCAAACATCGCTCCGATGCCGAATGGGCGCCGCGATATCAGCGCAAGCCGCAGCCGGCAGGTGTGATAAGCGAAGAATCACTTCATGCGCATGTCGTTCTTCACCGAAGGCACGCCGCCCACCGCCTCGACCACCTTCACCGCGTGCTCGATGTCTGCGGCCGAGTTGGCGAATCCACTGAGTTGCACAGTGCCCTTGAATGTCTCGACGTTGATTTCACTGGACTTCAAGGAGGCATCGTTGAAGATCGCGGCCTTCACCTTGGTGGTGATGGCGGTGGAGGCGCATCCCACCACACTGGTGAGCGCGGCAGCCGCGAGCAGGAGCATGGAGAAGCGATGTGGGACGTTTTTCATGAGGGGCTTTCTGAGTCAAGGGCTGAATGGGCAGTGCAAGCCGAAGCTGCTCTGCATGGCAATCGGCATACGCAACCGGTGCCATGGCCCCCACGGTAAGACTGTTTGCGCTGCCCGTCTGTTCGCTGGCGCACCCAAGCCCTGTTGATGGGATGAGATGCCGTTTCTCCTGGCTGCAGCCCACGGCGGGCTGCCTGCAAGATCTGAACCCTTTGCCATGAATGCATCCCACCATCGATTCAGCGACTCGAATTCCGTTTGCGGAACTGAAAAAAGCCGATGGGGGAAGGGGTGGCGGCGATTTGAGCGCGAAGCGGTGTGCACCGTCAAACCGCGCTGGCGTCAACCGTCAGTTGGACGCAGCTTTCGTCGAGCGCTTTCGGTTCTTCGCGGCCATGTTGCATGGCCTCCAGCGCCATCTGCCCTTGATCGCCATGCAAATACAGGGCCGCTCACATGTCCAGCACCAGTTCCGCCCCGGCCTGCTTGGTGCGCGAACAGCACAGAATCACTTTCTGTTCCCGGTCTTTCTTGCTGAGCACATGGTCCCGATGCTCGATGTCACCCGACTGCGTCGCGTCGTAGCTGCAGGCACACACGCCGCACAGGCCGTCGCTGCATTTCACACCGATGGCAAAGCCCGCATCGGCCAGTATTTCGGTGGCTTTGCGGTCGGCGGGCACGTCCAGTGTGCGGTTCGAGCGGGCGAGTTTCAGCTTGAAGGGCAGGTTCACCCATGCGTCGGTGTCGGGCACGTTGAAGTATTCGCGGTGCATCGCGTCTTCTGGCCAACCGGCGGCGGTGGCGGCGTCGAACACGCCGTCCATGAAGCGCGGTGCGCCACAGGTGTAGACGTGCATGTCTGGCCGGTAGGCAGGGATCAGCGACGGCAAGTCGGCGCGGTTGTCTTCGTCTTTGAAGTGGAGCACCACGCGGTCTGCCCAGGGAAACTGGGCCAGGTCGTTCAGAAAGCCTGCGGTTTGGCGGCTGGCAGCGCTGTAGTGGAAGTCGAACGGTTTGTCCAAGGCGTGCAGGCGGTGCGCCATGGCGATCATGGGTGTGACACCGATGCCGCCGGCGAAGAGCAGCGAATGGCTGGCGCTTTCAAACAGCGGGAAATGGTTGGCCGGTTTTGTGATGAACACCTTGCGGCCTTCACGGAAGGCCCGGTGCATCAAAGCCGAGCCGCCGCGCCCGGTGCCACCTTGCGCCGCTGGCGCTTCGTTGAGGACGCCCAGCACGTATTTGCTGCGGTCCGCCGGATCGCCGGCCAGGCTGTACTGGCGCTGGTATTCCGGTGCGATGACCACATCAATGTGAGCGCCTGCCTCGAAAGGCGGAAGCGGTTGGCCATCCATGGCGGCGAACTCGTATTTGGCCACGCCCTGGGCCATCTCTTCCCGGCGAACCAGTTTCACCGGGAATACGGGCGGTTCGCCCTCCAGTGGTTTCGGACCGGGTGCCAGGCCGTCGGTCTGGCCCATCGCCAGGCGCGCCTTGTATTGCGCGGGCGTGAGCATGGCGCGGTAGCGTTCAATGCCTTCTTCCCGGTTGGCGGGAAAGGGCACAGGGAAAGGCGGCGGCATCTTGTCGGCCGGGTAGACCGCGAGACTCTGGTCTTCGTATTTGAGCGCCAGGTCTTTTTGCAAGTTGCGCCGGTTGGTTTGCGCTGCCTGCACATAGCCGCCGGTGGCGCGGTCGAGTTCGATGTTCCACCACCAGGTTTTGACCGGGTTGATGCTGCCGCGATCGAGCTGGTCGTCCAGCCTGGCGAGCCAGGGCGCTGCAGCGGGCAGCTTCATGGCGACCTGGCGCCACAGGCTGTCGGCCAGCAGGCCTTCGAGGTTCCAGGGGCAGGTTTTCATGCAGCGCCCGCACATGGCGCCGGCCGCGTTGGTGATGCGGTAACGCGTGCATTTTTCGGCGTCGCTCTTCCAGATCTCGTAGCCGTTGTACATCAGCTTGGGGCCCGCGCTGATGGCGCCCGAAGGGCACTCGCGTGCGCATTTGTTGCAGGCTTCGCAAAAGCGCTGCAGGCCGAAGTCGATCGGCAAATCGGGCGCCATGGGCAGGTCGGTGGTGACGCTGCCGCTTTTCAGGCGCGGCCCGAGAAAGGGATTGAGGATCACTTCGCCGATGCGGCTGACCTCGCCCAGGCCTGAGAGCAGGAGCAGGGGTGGTTGCAGCACATCGCCATCGAGCACGGTGTGCACCCGGGCGCTGTAGCCCAGGCGGCGGATCTGCTCGCCGATCACGCCGCCGAGCAGTGAAAAACGCAGGTAGGCGCGCATGCTCTGCGCCACGCCGATCCAGTCGTCGCCGCTGGCGCCGTCCATGGTTTCATGGCCCTGGTCGAGCAGCAGGTTCACCGCGTTGGCGTGGTAGGCCGGCAGGGTGTTGCCGCCGGCGTCATGCGAGTAGTAGGCCCATTCGGGCACGGCGCACAGGCCCACCGCATCCGCGCCCAGGTAGTAAGACGCGGCCTTGAGGTTGTGGGCGTTGCGCACCGGGTCTGCGGTGTTCTTTGAGACAGGGCCGCGCGCTTCGCCGAACTGCAGCAACAGCAGAGCGCCGAGCGCGCGCCGCGCACAGGCCCCAATGGGGCTCTTCATCACGTAGTAGGCGTTCTTCGCGTTCTCCTGCACGTTCTTGCCGAGGTCGCCGAACAGCGCGCGGGCGAAAAAGTCGGCGCGCTTGGGAAAGCGCGGCACGCGCTCGTGGTCGATGAAGGTGGTGGGCTCTGCCTGGCGCTGGATGGTCTCGAAGGGGTAGGCCCCGTCCTTGAATTCACGGTCGTTGAAAGCGACGTGGTTGCGACCGTTTTTCAGCGTGCCTTTGCCCAGCCACCAGGCCGGTCCGTGGCTGCGCCGGCGGTCCTGTTGCTCGGCCAGTGGTTGGTCGGCGGCCATGTTGAAATTCGTGGTGACCGCAGCCAGCCCGAAACGTTTGCCCAGGTAGGGGTTGGTGCCGTCGGGCAGCGCCAGCCCGGCGGCCACGGCCAGGCGGGGCAAGTCGACATCGCTGCAGCTCTCGCTGTGGGCCCGCGCCTCAAAACCGAGCAGCCGCAGGTAGCTCGAGAGCAGCACGGCGGTTTGCGACGCCAGCAGGGCCGCGCGGTGTGCTTGCGTGTCTGCGATCCATTCGGTGCCGGGCTCGTCGGGTCGTGGGTCGCGCGGGAACTCCACCAGAATCATCAGCGCGTGGGTGTGGTGGGTCACCGGGCTGTGCACCGTGCGCGCCGACTCCATGACATCGGCCAGGATCATGTCCATGCCCGCAGCGAAGCTGGCGGGCTGGCTGTGTTCCAGTTCCTCGCCCAGCGCCTGCACCATGGGGTTGCGGATGGGCGTGGCCAGGTGCGCCGCATGCGGGAAGCGCGCAGGTGGCGGCCATGGAAGCGTCGAAATAGTAGGCCGCTGCCTTGATGTGTTGCGCACGCTCCACCAGATCGCCAGGCACCTCGCCGAGCTGCCCGTTGACCGTGCCATCGCGCACCAGATCGAACATGGCGGCGTAGCGCGACATGGCGTTCACCAGCGATGCCGGGTTGTCGTGTTCGTAGCGCAGGGCCTGCATGGCAGGCAGGTTGCCCAGATGGGGGGCGGCACTGCTGCGCGTCAACCGCTCCAAGGGGTAGGGGCCCATGTGCACAGGGCGGTCGCGGTAGGAAAAGAGGCGCATGGTGAGTGTGGTGAAACCCCGTTGGCGTTGCGACGCAGCTGAGCGGCGCGCTGATATTGTTCTGGCTGGCGTTGACACACAGGTCTGCGCACGCTCGGCGCCAACGTCAGCGTCCCCTTAGAACATGGTGTTGCCGTTTTTGCTCTCGGCGGGAACGTCCTGGATCGCGTCCCAGTGCTCGACGATTTTGCCGCGGGTATCGAAGCGGAAAAAGTCCATGGTCACGTACTGATCGTTGCCCGGCCAGGTCTGGTGGGTGTGCAAGGCCACAAGATCGCCTTCGGCCACCGCGCGCAGGAAGCGGATCTGCTTATCGGGGTATTGCGCAGCCATGTCGGTGAAGTAGTCGATGAAGGCCTGCTTGCCATTGCCCACCAGCGGGTTGTGTTGAATGTATTCGGCGCCCACATACAGCGCCACCGCCTCTGCGGGATCACCCAGGTAGGCGGTGCGGTAGAAAGCGATCGCGTTTTGCTTGTTGGTTTCGAGCGGGTTTTGCAAGTGGATTCCTCTGAAGTCAGCCGGTGGCGGTCATGTGGCGGCTGCCCGGCGGCGGCGGATCGACCGGCGGGCCGGCGAAGCATTGCGCCCACGCCATCCAGCGTTGCGCGGTAACGCCGCGGGTTTGCAGGGCGGTGTCGTTCACGTGGCGCACCTGCGTGACCACCCTTGCAAACGCCACCGCGCTGCCGACCACGGCGTTGTCGGGCTGATCCGCATTCCAGGTCCAGACAGCCCCGGATGGTGCGGTCAACACCACGTGGGGCGCGGGTTCGGGCACGGCCTGCTGGCGGTTGATAAACGTCCAGCCGAAGGTGGTCACGCCCAGGTGGGCAATGTTTTTGATGCGGTCGGTTTCTTCGCGCTCGGTGCCGAGCAGGTCAAACACCGCTTGCCCGTGGGCCCAGGTTTCCATCTGGCGCGCGGTGATGCTGGACAGCGCGCTCATGTCTGGGCCTGCCCATTTCACGCGTTGCTTGGGATCGGCCTTGGCGTAGGCATCGGCCAACCGTTCGGCGCCTTCCGACCAGGCCTCGAAGAGCGCGCGACCGGCCAGGCCCTGCAGCCATGGCCCCTGGCTTTGCAGCAGGGTCTGGCCTGCGTTGAGTGCCTGGAGAATGGGGGCGAAGAAGGCTTGAAATGCGTCGGCGCTGTGCAGCGTGCGCTCGGCCGCCACGTTGAACATGTGCAGGTGGCCGAGGATGTCGTTGACCGTCCAGCCTTTGAACAGGGTGGGTCGCGCATAGTCGGCCGCGCCCAGTGGTTCGATCGCGGCAGCCAGGCAGCGGGATTCCTGGCGAAAGTCTTCGGCGGTTTGCATGGCGTTGGCGTTGATCTTCTATGTGTTCCAGGCGGGTTTGCGTTTTTCTAAAAAGGCCGCGACGCCCTCTCGGCCTTCTTCTCCAAGCATGCACTGCGCAAAGCCATCGGCGGCCAGGGCGCGCAGTTGTTCGCCTTGCAGGCGTTGGGTGGCGAGCAGGATGTTTTTGGTCACCGCATTCGCGCCCGGCGCACAGCGCATGACCGCGCGCCGGAGCTCGGCCTCGATGGCCTCCAGGCCCGCAGCGTCGGCGGCGCGGTGATCGGCCAGACCCATTTGCAGGGCTTCTTCGGCGCCAAAGCGCGCGGCCGTGAGCATGAGGCGCCGCGCCGTGCGCAGGCCCACACGGTTGACCACGTAGGGCGCGATTTGCGCGGGGGGGATGCCCAGCGTGACCTCGGTGAGTGCAAAGCTGGCGCCGTCACTGATGGCCACCACATCGCCTGCACAGACCATGCCCATGCCGCCCGCCATCGCAGGCCCTTCCACCAGCATGAGCACCACTTGCGGCATGGTGTGGATGCGTTCGAACAAGTCGCCTGCGCGCAGGCTGCTGGCGCGCACGGCCGCCAGATCCTGAGCCTGCATGGTGGCTTTGAAGTCTTTGATGTCACCGCCTGCGCAAAACACGCCGCCACGGCCCCGGACGGTGATGCCGCGCAAAGTGGCATCGTTCGCAGCGCGGTTCAGTGTGTCCATGAGCTCGTCCACCATCTGAGCCGAGAGCGCGTTGCGCACCTCCGGGCGGTTGAGCCAGATGGTGAGCCAGCCCGGGCTGTGCTCGAGTTGCAGCGTGGCAAGGGTGGGCCAATCGTTCATGGGGCGTCGGCGTGGGGTTGCAGCAGAGCGGCGGGAATGCGAACCGAGTGGCTGAGCAGCAGTTGGGAATAGCCTTTGGCCTGCGGGTCGAAACGCAGACTGCTGGTGCCGCCGCCGCCCAGCGTGGCGTGCAGCAGGAAGTTCAGCGCATGGCAGCCTGGCAGATAGAAGCGCTGCACGCGGGCGACCTGGAAGTGGGCAAACAGACGGGCGACCGCGGCTTCATCGAGCGCGGCGGCGATCCAGGGCAGGTAGCTGGCTTGGCGGGCGATCACGCCGATATTCGCCGAGTCGCCCTTGTCGCCGCTGCGCGCCCACGCGAGTTGCACCAAGGGCACCGAGATGCAGGTGGGGTCGTCCAGCGCGGCGGTGGGGATGGCGTGGGGCATGGGCGCTTCAAGGGGTGTGGCCACACCTGCCGAACCGGCATCGACCACTTTTTTGCCCCCTTCTGAGACCACCTCGGCGCCCACCATGGTCTTGGGCACGGCCATGGAAAACAAGGCCATCACCGGCGAGGGTTTGGGGCGCGCGCCCGCAAAGCCGCACAGGCCGGGCGGCGCCGACAAGCCCAGACCCGTGGCTTCTTTGATGAACAGGCCCACGCCCTTGGCGCTGGCGTGGCGCACCGCGATCTTGGCCGCCACCTCGCGCGCCACGCCGCTGCGGCGCTGCGCGCCGAACTGGCTTTCCGCGCCGATCAGCTCCACGCTGGTTTCGCTGAAGTCGGGTGCGCCTGCGCGTTGGAGCAGTTGGCGCGAACGCTGCAGCGCGGCGTCGGCAAACACCTGCGCTTTGAGCTCGGCGTCGATACCGTAGAAGCCAAACAGGTGGCCGCCGCGGTAGCCGTTGTGCCAGGTGATGCAGGCCTTGTAGGTGGCAGGGGCTGCGCTGCCTTTGGCGCCGGTGAGCCGCACGCGGTCGGGCGCGATCTGTTCGATGCAGACCTCGCTGAAGTCGCAGCGCACGTCGGGCAGCCAGTAGGCCTGCGGGTCACCGATCTCGTAGACCATTTGTTCGGCCACGGTGCCGATCGACACCAGGCCGCCGCTGCCCTCGGGTTTGCTGATCACGCAGCTGCCGTCAGCCGCCACTTCGGCGATGGGGTAGCCGATGCTGGCGTAGCTGTTGGCGACCAGCGCCCAGTCGGTGAAGTTGCCACCGGTGGCTTGCGGGCCGCATTCCAGGATGTGGCCGGCCAGGCTGGCGCCGGCGAGGGCTTGCAGATCGTCGGGCGACCAGCCGAAAGCATGGATGCAGGCGCCCAGGGTGACGGCGCTGTCCACACAGCGTCCGGTGATCACGATGTCGGCGCCGTCGTTCAAGGCGGCTGCAATAGGGAAAGCGCCCAAGTAGGCGTTGGCGCTGCCGATCAAGGCCGGGTCGGGGAAGGGCGCGCCGCTGAACATCTCGGTGGGCTGGGTGGCGGCCAGCTCGTTGATGCGGTCGGTCAGGTCGTCGCCCAACACGGCCGCCACCTTGAGCGCCAGCCCTTGTTTGGCCAGCTCGGCGCGCAAGGCCTCGGCGCAGGCCAGGGGGTTCACGCCGCCGGCGTTGGAAATGATCTTGACACCCTGGCGGGCGATCTCGGCCAGGTTGGGCGCCATGGCGGCCGTGACGAAGTCGGTGGCGTAGCCCTGCTGCGGGTCTTTTTCTCGCGCCCGTGCGAGGATGCCCATGGTGATCTCGGCCAGGTAGTCGTAAACGATGAAGTGCAGATCGCCCTGGGCCAGCAACTGGCCGGTGGCGAGCGAAGCATCGCCCCAGAAGCCGCTGGCGCCGCCGATGCGAACCAAAGTCGTGTTGCTTGCCAAAGTCGTCTCCTTCGTCAAGATCGGTGCTGCCGCGCAACGGCTGGCGGGCGGTAAGGCTCAGTTCACCAGAACCAGCTTGCCCTTGACGGAGCGCGAACCCATGATCTCAAAGGCCTTGGGCAACTCGCTCATGGGCAGTGTCTGGTCGATCACGGGCTTGATCTGGCCCTTGGCGTACATGGTGGCCAGCTCTTGCATCATGGCCGCGTTGGCCTTGGGCTCCTGCTTGGCAAAGCTGCCCCAGAAAACACCCACCAGGCTCGCGCCCTTGAGCAGCGTGAGGTTCAGCGGCAGGCTGGGGATCGGGCCGCTGGCAAAACCCACCACGAGGTAGCGCCCGCGCCAAGCGATGGAGCGGAAGGCGGGTTCGGCAAATTCGCCGCCGACCGGGTCGTAGATCACATCGGGGCCCTTGCCGCCGGTGAGCCGCTTGATTTCGTCGCGCAGGCCTTCCTTCGGCGTGTGCACGCTGTAGTTGATGGTTTCGTCGGCGCCCAGCTCTTTGCACAAGGCGCACTTCTCATCGCTGGAAGCGGCGGCGATCACCTTCGCACCCGCTGCCTTCGCAATCTGGATGGCCGAGGTGCCCACGCCGCCAGCCGCACCCAGCACCAAAACCGTTTCACCCGCTTTGAGCGCGCCCCGGTCCATCAGGCCGTGCCAGGAGGTGGCGTAAATCATGATGAAAGCGGCGGCGTCCACCGGTGGAAAACCGGGCGGCAAGGGCATGCACAACGCAGCGGGCGCGATGGTATGGGTGCCAAAACCGCCGGTGCCGCTCAGACAGGCCACGCTCTGGCCGACCTGCAGGTGTGTCACGCCCTCGCCCACGGCGCGGATCACACCGGCGTACTCCGAGCCGGGTACGAAGGGCAGCTCGGGTTTCATCTGGTACTTGTTTTGAACAATCAGCAGATCGGGGAAGTTCAGGCTCGCGGCCTGGATCTCGATCAGCACTTCACCGGCTTTAGGCTCGGGCGTGGGCAGCTCTTTCCAGGTGAGGGCTTCAACGCCAATGGGGTTTTCGCACAGCCAAGCTTTCATGGGGTCTCCTAGGTGTTCTCGGTATCGATCGCTCATGATAGGCATGGCCCGGCCCATCTGGCCAATCGGCGTGAGCGATTTCTGTCGCTGGTGCGACCCCCAAAGATACTGGCGCTGCTGCCTCGGCCAAGCCATAGAATCGTGCGCATGAAGATCCTCATCTCCAACGACGACGGCCACCAGGCGCCCGGCATTGTGGCCTTGTTCAATGCGCTCAAGGCCTTGCCTGGCCTTGAAGTGGAGGTGGTGGCCCCCGAACACAACAACAGTGCCAAATCCAACGCACTCACCCTGCATTCGCCGTTGTACGTGCACACCGCGCACAATGGCTTTCGCTATGTGAATGGCACGCCGGCCGATTGCGTGCACATCGCCCTGACCGGCCTGCTGGGCTACAGGCCCGATCTGGTCGTCTCAGGCATCAACAACGGCGCCAACATGGGTGATGACACCATCTATTCAGGCACGGTGGGCGCCGCCATGGAGGGCTACCTCTTCGGCATCCCCGCCATCGCGTTTTCCCAGACCGAAAGAGGCTGGGCGCACCTCGATGCCGCCGCCGACAAAGCGGCCGAACTGGTGGCGCAACTGCTGCCGTCGCTCGACGCTTCCAAGCCGCCTGCTGCGCCCTGGCTGCTCAACGTGAACATCCCCAACCGCCCGGCCAATGAGCTCCAGGGTTTCAAGGTGGCCCGCCTGGGGCGGCGCCATTCGGCCGAAGAGGTGATCAAGCAGGTGAGCCCGCGCGGTGAAACCATGTACTGGATCGGCAACGCCGGTGCGGCGAAAGACGATGCCGAGGGCACCGATTTCCACGCTGCGCTCAACGGCTTCGCCACCATCACGCCCTTGCAGGTGGACCTGACCGACCACGAACGGCTGCCGTATTGGGCACCACTGGCCGCGCAGCTGTCCAAGCCAGGGCGGGGCGCCGCATGAAGCGCGGTGACGGCCCAGCAGGGCTGGAGAAGTCCAGGCCAGGGTTTCCGGCCAAGCTCGTGACCCATCCCGCAGTTGCCGTGAAAAAAACCGCGCTGCCCCAGCCGTCCCGGCCTGCCGTGGTGCCGTTGGCGAAAAGCCCCGCGCTTGCAGGCACTGGGGCTGCAAAACCGGCGCCATCGCGCGTTGCCAGTGGCTTTGGCACCGGCTCACAGGCCGTGCGCGCTGACATGGTGCGCAAACTTCAAGCCCAGGGCATTGCGCATCCGGGCGTGCTCGCCGCCATGCTGGCCGTCGAGCGGCACCGCTTCGTGGACACGGCGCTGGCCAACCAGGCCTATGAAGACACCAGCCTGCCCATTGGCCTGGGCCAGACCATTTCCAAGCCGAATGTGGTGGCGCGCATGCTGAGTTTGCTGTTTGAGCGAGATGGCGTGAACTTGGGGCGGGTGTTGGAGATCGGAACAGGGTGTGGTTACCAGGCGGCGTTGCTGAGCCATTTGTCACGGGAGGTGTACAGCATCGAGCGTCTGCGGGGTTTGCACGAGAAAGCGCGTGAAAATCTGCGCACCTTCCGCCTGGCCAATTTGCACTTGCTTTTTGGTGACGGCATGCAAGGGTTTGCCAAGGGTGCGCCGTACAGCGGCATCATCGCGGCAGCGGGTGGCGAGGCGATTCCTCAAGCCTGGATTGACCAGTTGGCGGTCGGTGGGCGTCTTGTGGCGCCTGCGGTGACGGCCGCTGGGCAGCAGCAACTGGTGGTGATTGACAAAACCGTTCATGGTTTCGATCGCAAAGAGTTGGAGCCTGTGCTGTTCGTGCCCCTAAAATCAGGTATTGCGTGATACTGTTTCGGTGTCATATGAGTTGTTAGGTATTCAATTTTGGCCCTTTGCCGACGCTTTGTCGGCGCCTGCCCGTTGGGAGTCAAGATGAACAGGGTGATCGGTTCCATGAACAATGCGACGTTTGAACAGCGTGGCGCTTGGCGTGGCGCCATGTTGTCCGGCCTGCTGCTGGCTTTGCTGGTCAGCGCCGGGTGTTCCACCCGCAGCGTGCGTGTCGCTGCGCCCGTTGAAGACCGCATTGGCGGGAGCACTGCCACCAGCGCCGAGGCCGCTGTCAAAGCCCTGCCAGGTGCCGAGAACGCAGGCAAGCCAGGCTATTTCACCGTGCGCCCAGGCGACACCCTCTACCGCATCGCCCTCGAAAATGGGCAAACCGCCCGCGATGTGCAGGCATGGAACAACCTCTCGAACCCCAACCTGATCGAGGTTGGGCAGGTATTGCGGGTCAGCCCGCCTGTGGGCATGACGCCTTCTGCCTCGCCTGCGCCCGTGTCCACGGCAACGGCCGTTGCCGTGGCGCCGCCCGCGGTGGTCTCGCGGCCGTTGAACGCGCCAGCGGTCACACCGCCTGTGGCAGCGCCCGCTGCGCCGCCGGCCCTGCCCGAGCCGGTGAAGGCCGGTGAAGGCGTGAATTTCATCTGGCCTGCCAAGGGCGCGGTGATTGCCAACTTTGACGAGGCCAAGAACAAAGGCGTGTCCATCGCCGGCCGCGCTGGCGAACCGGTGCTGGCCGCCGCCGATGGCCGTGTGGTCTATGCCGGTGCCGGTTTGCGCGGCTATGGCAACCTGATCATCCTGAAGCACAACGACACCTTTCTCACCGCCTACGCCCACAACCAGGCGCTGCTGGTGCGCGAAGACCAGGCTGTCAAGCAGGGCCAGAGCATCGCCGAAATGGGCAGCAGCGATGCCGACCGCGTGAAGCTGCACTTCGAAGTGCGCCGCGACGGCAAGCCCGTCGACCCCCTGGAGTACCTGCCGCCTGGCAACTGAAGCGCGGTCGAGGCGCCGCCATGGTCTGGCCCGTTCTCGTCTTCGACATCGAGTCGATTCCCGATGTCGATGGCTTGAGGGCCCTGCGGGGTGAACCCGCCGACGCCACCGACGCGCAGGTGTACGCCAGCTGGCTGGCGGAACGCAAAGAGAAAGGCCAGAGCGATTTCATGCCGCTGCACCTGCAGCGCGTGCTCGTGATCAGCTGCGTGTTCCGCAACGCAGACGGTCTGCGCATCCATTCGTTTGTGGACCGCGATGGGCAGAGCGAAGGCAAGGTGATTCAGACCTTTTTCCACGCCATCGAAAAACACACCCCGCAACTCGTGAGCTGGAACGGCAGCGGCTTCGACCTGCCCGTGTTGCACTACCGCGGCCTGCGCCACGGCGTGGAGGCCGGCAAGTACTGGGATCTCGGCGAAGACGACCGCGAGTTCAAGTGGAACAACTACATCAGCCGGTACCACATGCGCCATCTCGACCTGATGGACCTGCTGGCGATGTACAGCCCCAAAAACAACGCCCCGCTCGACGCCATGGCCAAGCTCTGCGGCTTCCCCGGCAAGCTGGGCATGGACGGCTCACAGGTGTACGCGCAATACCTGGCGGGGCAGACCGAAGATGTGCGCCGCTATTGTGAGACCGACGTGATGAACACCTACCTGGTGTATTGCCGGTTCCAGAAGATGCGGGGCGGCTTCACCGAGGCCGAATACGGGCAGGAAATCGCCTACGTCAAAGAGACCCTGGGCAATCTGGCGCCTGACGAACCACATTGGGACGAATACCTCAAAGCCTGGGCTTGAGCGCATGTGCCGAAAATAGGGTCTCGGGCCTGAGACAATCAGGGCATGAGCCGCTTCCACCACCCACGAAAACAGCCTGGCCACCACGGCCAGCGACAATCCCGCCCACACCGCCGCGCCCATTGAGCGCCCAGAGCTGCCCGATGGCTGGCTGGCGGTGGAGTCCATGGACATCGATGCCCAGGGCATCGCCCACCGGCCCGATGGCAAGGTGGTCTTCATCGAAGGCGCCTTGCCCTTTGAAGTGGTCAGCACCAGCGTGCACCGCAAAAAGAACAACTGGGAGGCGGGCGTGGTCACCGCCATCCACCAGGAGTCGGCCCAGCGGGTGCGCCCGGGCTGCCCGCATTTTGGCCTGCACGCCGGCGCCTGCGGTGGCTGCAAGATGCAGCACCTGCACGAGTCGGCCCAGGTGGCGGTGAAGCAGCGGGTGCTGGAAGACAACCTGTGGCACCTGGGCAAGGTCAAGCCCGAGACGATGTTGCGCCCGATCGAGGGCCCGGCCTGGGGCTACCGCTACCGGGCGCGCCTGTCGGTGCGCCATGTGCACAAAAAGGGCGAGGTGCTGATCGGTTTTCACGAGCGCAAGAGCCGCTATGTGGCCGACATGAAGGAGTGCCATGTGTTGCCGCCCCATGTGAGCGCGATGCTGATGCCGTTGCGCGACATGATTTTCAACATGGACGCGCGGGAAACCCTGCCGCAGATCGAGCTGGCCTGCGGCGACAGCGTGACGGCGATGGTGTTGCGCCACATGGAGCCGCTGAGCGAGGGCGACATGGCCAAGCTGCGCGCGTTTGCGGCGGCGCACGGCGTGCAGTGGTGGTTGCAGTCCAAAGGGCCGGACACGGTCAAGCTGATGGACGCGCCGGTGCCTGGGACGAAGAGCTGTCTTACGCCTTGCCCGAGTTCGGCATCACCATGCCGTTCAAGCCCACCGATTTCACCCAGGTCAACCCGCACATCAACCGCGTGCTGGTGGTCGCGCGCTGCGCCTGCTGGACGCGCAACCAGCACGAGCGGGTGATCGACTGGTTTTGTGGCCTGGGCAACTTCACCTTGCCGATCGCCACCATGGCCGGCGAGGTGCTGGGCATCGAGGGCAGCGAAACGCTGGTGGCCCGTTCACGCGACAACCTACGCGGCGCAACCAGACCGGGCGCAGCGCAGCCGCTGGCGCCAACCACCTTTGTGGCGCGCAACCTGTTCGAGATGACGCCCGAGCTGCTGATGGCCGACGGCGCGGCCGACAAATGGCTGGTCGATCCGCCGCGCGAAGGCGCTTTCGCGCTGGCCAAGACCCTGGCCGACCTGCACCAGAATCCCGAGCAGCGGGGCGCCTGGACGCCGCCCAGGCGCATCGTCTATGTGAGCTGCAACCCGGCCACGCTGGCGCGCGATGCGGGCCTGCTGGTGCACCAGGGCGGGTTACCGCTGCACGGCGGCGGGGGTGGTCAACATGTTCCCGCACACGGCGCATGTGGAAAGCATGGCGGTGTTCGAGCGGATCGACGGCTGAGTGCCGCTGGGCTGTTGAGGTCAGCGGGCTGCGCTGCCCTGGTTCAGGACTTGTGGGCGCTCTCGGCGTGGCCAGTGGGCTCGCCACCGTGTTCGGCCGCTGGATCGGCCGCTGGCGGCTCGTTGCTCGATGGCATGCCCAAGATTTCGTTTTCGCGCATGTAATGGTCCATTTCCTTCCAGCCGGTGAACATGGCGGCCTTCACCGCTTTGGGGTTGCTGCGGAAACAGTCTTCGATGCTGCGCACGGCATGGCGGCAGGCGCTGCCGATGGCGTGGGCTTCGGCGTCCTTTTTGGCGGCCACCTGGGGCGCGGTTTCAATGCCCAGCGCGTCACAGCCGGCCAGTGCTGAGGCGGCGAGGCGCAGGCAGAAGGTGAGGGCGGTGTGTCGCATGGCAATTCAAGTGGTTGCTTGCTGTTTCGGCCGATTGCTTCCACTCTTTAGGGCCCATCGATACAAGAGCGGCCTGCTGCACGAAAAAAGGGCCCGAAGGCCCTTTTTTTGTTGGGGAGCGACTGGAATCAGTCTTCGCCGCCGAAGATGCCGAACAATGCCAGCAGGTTCTGGAACACCGCAAAGATGCTGATGTAAAGACCGGTGGTGGCCATCACGTAGTTGGTTTCGCCGCCGTCCATGATGCGCTTCAAGTCGTAGAGCATGTAGAGGCTGAAAATCACGGTGCTCAGGACGGTGATGCCGATCATCATGGCCGAGCTGCCCATGAACATGCCGATCACACCGGCGATGAGCACGGCGATCATGCCGGCGAAGAGCCAGCGGCCCATGCCGCTCAGATCGCGCTTGATCACGGTGGACAAGACCGCCATGGTGCCGAACACGCCCGCGGTGCTGGCGAAGGCGCTCATCACCAGCGAAGTGCCGTTGCCCATGCCGAGCACCATGCCGAGCAGGCGCGAGAGCATGATGCCCATGAAGAAGGTGAAGGCCAGCAGCAAGGCCACGCCCGTGCTGGAGTCGCGGTAGCGGTAGATGGCGAACTGGAAGCCCATCATGCCGCCGAGGAACACGATCAGACCCATGAAGCCGGTCAGGCCGTTGGCGATGCCGGTCGTGACGCCGATCCAGGCGCCCAGCACTGTGGGCACCATCGACAGCGCGAGCAGCAGGTAGGTGTTGCGCAGGACTTTGTTGCGAACGACGGCATCGGATACCGTGTTGCCAAATCGGCCGCCGGAAGAGAGAGGTTGGTTCATGAGAATCTCCTTGAACGTGTGTCGAAATCTGCCAGCCAGAGAGGCTGCTTGAAGGCCATTGTAGAAGGCAGCAGCTTCAAAGGTGCTGCCAGCAAGGGCTATTTCAAGTCCTGATACCCGGGCCTTCCGGCTCGGCGTCTGAGCCCAATGCCTGCACGTCTGTCATTCCACTTATGACCTGGACAGTGACAATGCATGGGGTATCGTACCGGGTTGCCTACGCGCGCCAGCATGGTGGCGATGTCCAGGTAGACCTCATCCACAGGAAAAAGTTCATGAAAAACAAAGCCGTTCTCGAATCCGCCGACGTGAAACTCATTGCCGCTGCCGCAGAGGCCGAAGCGCTGAAGAACAATTGGGCCGTGACGATCGCCATCGTCGACGACGGCGGCCACCTGTTGCACCTGCAGCGCCTGGACGGCGCGCCGGCCATTTCCTCGCACATTGGCCCGGCCAAGGCCCACACCGCTGCGCTCGGCCGCCGCGAGTCCAAAGTCTATGAAGACGTGATCAACCAGGGCCGCATGTCGTTCCTCAGCGCGCCGGGCGTGAGCGGTCTGCTGGAAGGTGGCGTGCCGATCATGAAGGACGGCGAGTGCCTGGGTGCCGTGGGCGTGAGCGGCGTGAAATCGTCAGACGACGCGCAGATCGCCAGGGCGGGCATCGCCGCTATCGGTCTCTGATCCTCGCCCAGCGCGAGGGCGCCGGGGCTCAGTCTTCGAGCACCCGCACCTTCACGCTCTTGCCCTTGATCTTGCCGGCGTTCAGGCGGCTGGCGACTTGCTGGGCAATGGCGCGGTCCACGGCCACGTAGGTCGACCACTCGTTCACGTTGATCTTGCCCACCTGCTCGCGGGTGTAGCCGAGATCGGCGGTGAGCGCGCCCAGCACGTCGCCGGGGCGGATCTTTTCCTTGCGGCCGCCCTGGATGTGCACCGTGGTCATGGCGGGCACCAGGGGCTCCTGGCTCGCGGGCGTGAGCTCGGCGAGCGGGTGCCAGTCGGACTCGCGGCCTTGCAGCTGCTCGATCTTGCCCACGTAGCCCATCTCGTTCATGCTGGCCAGGTTCAGCGCCAGCCCGCTCTCGCCGGCGCGCCCGGTGCGGCCGATGCGGTGCACATGCACCTCCGAATCCGGCGTCACGTCGACGTTGATCACCGCTTCCAGGTTGGCGATGTCGAGCCCGCGCGCGGCCACGTCGGTGGCCACCAGCACCGAGCAACTGCGGTTGGCGAAGCGCACCAGCACCTGGTCGCGCTCGCGCTGCTCCAGCTCGCCGAACAGGGCGAGCGCGCTGAAACCTTCTGCGCGCAGCACTTCAACGAGATCGCGGCACTGCGCCTTGGTGTTGCAGAAAGCGATGGTGCTGGCCGGGCGGAAATGCGCCAGCAATTGCCCGACGGCGTGCAGCCGCTCGTTGTTCTTGACCTCGTACCAGCGCTGTTCGATCTTGCTGTCGCTGTGCTGTGCCTCGACCTTGACCGTGATCGGATCGCGCATGAACTGGGCGCTGATCTTGGCGATGCCTTCGGGGTAGGTGGCCGAGAAGAGCAGGGTCTGGCGCTCTTTCGGGCACTGCTTGGCGACTTTGACGATGTCGTCGAAAAAGCCCATGTCGAGCATGCGGTCGGCTTCGTCGAGCACGAGCGTGTTGAGCGCGTCGAGCTTCAGGCTGCCGCGCTCGAGGTGGTCCATGAGGCGGCCGGGCGTGCCGACCACGATGTGGGCGCCGTGCTCCAGGGTGGCGAACTGGCCGCGCAGGGGCACGCCGCCGCAGAGCGTGACCACCTTGATGTTGTCTTCGGCGCGCGCCAGGCGGCGGATTTCGGTCGTGACCTGGTCGGCCAGCTCGCGCGTGGGGCAGAGCACCATGGTCTGCACGGCGAAGCGGCGCGGGTTGAGGTTGGCCAGCAGGGCCAGGGCGAAGGCGGCGGTCTTGCCGCTGCCGGTCTTGGCCTGGGCAATGATGTCCTTGCCCAGCAGCGCGTCGGGCAGGCAGGCCGCCTGAATCGGCGTCATGGCCTTGTAGCCCAGCTGTTCCAGGTTGGCCAGGGTGGCCGGGGTGAGGGGGAGGGAAGCGAAGTCGGTCTGGGGAGCGGTGGTCATCCCCGATTATCGGCTGCCAACCGTGTTCAAGGGGCTTGGTGATCGTTTATGAGTTGGCGTGCGGTCGCGACAAAGTCCCGAATGACTTCGCTGTCCATCAATTCGTTGCGACACCACACGAACATATCGCGCCGGCTTCTGCCTTGGGGCAAGGGGATTTCAGCGAAGGGGTAGCGGTCCCGCAGCAACTGCAACGGCACTCCGGGCAGCACGGCCAGGTGTTTGCTTTGGGCCAGAAAGTCGAGCAACACCACCCCATCGCTGAGGGTGGCGAAGCGGGTGCGCACGTTGTGCACGCCGTTCTTGGCGAGCAACTCGACCTGTTCGTTTTGAAAGGGCGACGAGGTGCCCACGTTGATCCACTCGCACGGCCGTTGAGGTCTTCGCGCGGTCACCTACGGCTGGCCGGGCCAACGGGTGATCGGGGCCGCAGTACACGCCGATGCTGTCTTCGGCCAGCAAGGTTCTGGCGATGCCGGCCGGCGTCTGGGCGTACACGGCGGGAGCAATGACCACATCGACTTGGCCGTCCACCAACTGCTCCACTGCCCGCAATGGTGGCGCGGTGCTCACGATAATGGAAAGCGACGGGTGTCGGTCCATCAACTTGCTCGCGAGTCGGGCGCTGATGCCCATGCCGATCAGGGGCCCCACGCCGATGCGCAACAGGTTGCTGAGGCCCATCTTGTGGCGAGCGATGGCAGTCCTTGGCCGACAGCAAAGTTTGTCTGACGGCACGCCCCTCGCGCGCGAGGCTTTCGCCCATGCAGCGTGGGTTTGACGCCAAAACGGCTGCGGCTGAACAGGGCCCGCCCGCCTGCATTTCCAGGGTATGCATGTTGCGCGTGAGCGTGGGCTGGGTCAGGAGCAGAGTCTTCGGCGGCGGCGGTGATGGAGCCTTTGTCCAGAATCGCAGCCAGTTGCATCAGGTGTTTTGGATCCATACGAAAAAGTATTGTTTGGAAGTTTAAAAAATCATTTTACTTATGGTTTGACTGGACCGTAATCTTCGGCTCATCGGCAATGTACCGATGTTCGTTTCAACAATTGGAGACAAGATCATGTTTTTGAAATCGGTGAAGGTATTGCGGCGGCCAGCGTTCTGGCCGCTGTTTGGATCGCTCCGGCCTGGGCGGAAAAAATTTCGATGGAATCGACCGCGCCGACCAGCGTGGTCGGCATGGTGCCGCAGGCCCTGGCGCCCCAAATGGGCTGCAGTCGGGTGTCGATGTCGAGCTGGCGCTGGGCCAGACGCTGACCAAGTCCTTGCTGAAGATGGGGCAGGGCAGCCTCGATTCGGCGGTCATTCCGCTGCCGGCCTACAACCTGCTCGTGATGGGCAAGGGGCCCTACGCCCAGATGGGCGCCGACAAGGGCAAGGCGCTGGCCGGCAACGTGCGCTCGCTGTTCGCCTTCACCGCCAGCACCTACCACCCGATTGTCTGGGCCGATTCCGGGCATCAACAGCTGGGCCGACATCAAGGGCAAGCGGGTCTTCATTGGCCCGCCGGCCGGCGCGGCCAATGCGCAGATCATGGGACTGATCAAGGCCGCCTCCGGGCTTGAGGAGGGCAAGGACTACACCGGCGTCAAGGCGCCCTGGGGCGTCGCAGCCGACGGTTTCCGCGATGGCCAGTACGACGTGTACGTCGGCGTCTACGGCGTGGGCGGCCAGGCGCTGGCCGAGCTGTCGCTGTCGCGCAAGATCCGCATCCTGTCGCTGCCGAACCGCGCAGAACCGCCGGAAGTGCTCGGCCTGGCCGTGGGCGACATCCCGGCCGGCTCCTACCCCGGCATGGTCAACACCGACAACGTGATCGCCTGGAAGACGCTGATGATGATGGCGGTCAACAAGGACGTGTCGGACGACGTCGCCTACAAGCTGACCAAGACCTACTTCGACAGCATGCCCGGCCCTGAAGGCGGGCAACGTCGGGCTGGCCGTGCTCGATCGCGGCCGATGCCTTTGACGGGCTGGCCGCGCCCCTGCACCCTGGTGCGGTGAAGTACTACAAGGAAGTCAACCGCGCCGTGCCGGCGAAACTGGTGGCGAAATAAGCGCCAGAGGTTCCCGCTCCCGGCGAACCTCGACATGTCGGCGACGGCTGCGTCCGCCGGCATGCGCATTTTCTGGTCCCGTGGCTTGCCGCGTCGGTGCGCCATGGGCTTCTCACCGGAGATTCTCCTCATGAACAAAGATCTCGTCGCTCAACTGGCGCGATGCCGTGGCGCTCACGCTGGCCCTGGCCGTCACGCTGTACGGCATGGGCAACGTGATGCCTGCCATCGGCGATTTCCGCCTCGGTCCGTTTCCCATGGAGATGTTCCGCGCCACCTTCATCACCTTGTGCGCCTGGGTGGTGGCCATTGGTCTCAAGGACGCCAAGGGCAAGCCTGCCAGCGGCTGGCTTTGGTGTGGCGGGCCTGGTTGGCCGCCGCGGTGCTCGCCTACGCGGCCTGGTCGTACTACGGCGTGGCGATCGCGATGGACGACGCCATGATGCTGTTCGGCCACCGCGAAGCCGTGATCGCTGTCGCCGCGTCGGCGGCGGCGCTGTTCTTTTGCTGGCGCATCTGGGGCGCGCCGGTCGCGCTGCTGGGCGTCCTCGGCATCGTCTACCTGATCACCGGCCCCTACTGGCCCGGCTTCCTGCAGACCGCCGGCGGTGACCTCAACGAATTGCTGGCGCAAAACCTCTGGTACAGCCTGGACACCGGCATCCTCGGTGGCACCTTCGCGATCGTCATCACGACCGTGTTTCCGTTCATCGTGCTGGGTGCGCTGCTGGAGGGCGCTGGCGCCGGGGAGTCGATGATCCGCATCGCCTTTTCCTGGATGCGCAACACCGCCGGCGGTCCGGCCCACGCGGCGGTGCTGTCGTCGGCGCTTGTTCGGCTCGGTCTCGGGCAGCGCGGTGGCCAATGTGGTCGGCACCGGCGTGGTGACCATCCCGATGATCAAGAAGCGCGGCTTCTCGGCCAACTTTCGCCGGCGGCGTCGAAGCGGCGGCGTCCTCGGGCGGGCAGGTCATGCCGCCGATCATGGGCGCCGCCGCGCTGGTGATGGCCGACTACGTCGGCGTCAGCTACCTGACGGTCGTGGTGGCCGTGCTGCTGCCGGTGATGGCCTACTACGCCAGCCTGTTTGCGATGATCCTGTTCGAATCGCGCCGCCTGGGCATCCGGGCCGACGCATCGGCCGCCGGCGTCGAGGCGCCGACCGGGCAGGACTATCTGAACATGCTGCTGGTCTTCGGACCGCTGGCGCTGATCGTCGTGCTGCTGGTTGGCGGTCTGTCGGCGGCCGGCGCATCGATGGCGGCGATCGCACTGCTGCTGCCGCTGAGTTTCATCAACCCGGCGATACGGCGCGCAGCCGGCGCAAGCTGGTCAAGAGCCTGGCCAACGGTGGCGCCACCTTCGCCGGTCTGCTGATGGCGATCGCAGCGGTCGGCATCGTGATCTCCACCTTGGCCGCCACGGGCGTGCCGGTGAAGTTCGGGGTGTTGCTGACGCAGGCGCTGGGGCAATCGATGCTGGTGGCGCTGCTGCTGGTGGCGGGTGCCTGCATCGTGCTCGGCATGGGCATGCCGACGCTTGCCCGCCTACGTGACGGTGGCGGCGATCGCGTTGCCGTCGATGAAGGCCTTTGGTCTGGAGCCGCTGACCGCGCACATGTTCGTCTTCTTCATCGCGGTGGCCTCGGCGATCACGCCGCCGGTGGCGATCGCGGCCTACGCGGCGGCGGCCATCTCGGGCGGCAAACCGATCGGCACCGCGGTCGAGGCGTCGCGCATCGGCATCATGATTTTCGTCGTGCCCGTTTGCCTTCGCCTACAACCCGCTGATCCTGACCGTGCCCGAAGTCGGGCGCCGTGTTCGCCTGGGGACCCTACTTGCTGCTGATCCTGAAGCTGGCGGTGGCGATCTATGTGTTGGCCAGCGCGCTGATCCGCTTTGACAAGCGGGCGCTCGGCTGGCCTGAGACGCTTGCTCGCGTGGCGGCGTCGGTGTTGCTGTTTGCGCCAGGGGGGCACACCGACATGGTGGGCGCCGCACTCACGGCTGGCACTGCTCGGCTTTCACCACTTGAAGGGCCGCACCGCACCGGTCGCCCCCAACGCCTGAACCCACCCCATTCGCAGAAAGAGCTTGCAGCATGCGCACCAATTTCATCTTCATCGTGGCCGACGATCTGGGCTACGCCGACCTCGGCTGCTATGGCGGCCGCGCGCCGGTGTCGCCCAACCTCGACGCCCTGGCGGCCAACGGCGCCAGGTTCGTCAACGGCTATTCCAACTCGCCCGTGTGTTCGCCCACCCGCTTTGCCCTCATGACCGGGCGCTACCAGTACTGGGTGCGCGGCGCCAGCGAGGAGCCGATGGCGGGCAACGCCCGCGCGAATCCCGAACTGGGGCTGTTCCCGCACCTGCCCACCCTGCCGTCCATGCTGAAAGAGAAGGGCTATCACACGGCCCTCATCGGCAAATGGCACCTGGGCTACCGCCCGCATTTTGGCCCCGAGAAGAGCGGCTACATGCACCACTTCGGGCCCATGTCGGGCGGCGTGAGCTACTACGGCCACAACGCACGTGGCGAAGGCTCCGACATGGAGCTCGATGGCCAGCCCTACGACGAGCCGGGTTACCTGACCGACCTGTTCTCCAACCGCGCGGTGCAATACGTCAAGGACCGGGCCGCCGACCAGCAGCCCTTCATGCTCAGCCTGCACTACACGGCGCCGCACTGGCCCTGGGAAACCCGGGCCCAGGGCAAGATCGACCCCGAGATCGTGAAAGACATTTCCCACCTCGATGGCGGCAATGTCGAGACCTACCAGACCATGATCAAGGAAATGGACGAGGGCATCGGCTGGCTGGTCGATGCCCTGCGCGAGACCGGTCAGCTCGACAACACCTTCATCGTCTTCACCAGCGACAACGGCGGCGAACGCTTCTCCGACAACTGGCCGCTGGTGGGCGGCAAGATGGACCTGACCGAGGGCGGCATCCGTGTGCCCTACATCGTGCACTGGCCACAGGGCATGAAGGAGCGGGGCTTCACCAGCGAACAGCACTGCATGACCATGGACTGGACCGCCACCATCCTGGACATCGCAGGCGCCCAACCGCCAGCGGCGCATTCGCTGGACGGCGTGTCCATGCTGCCGGTGCTGCAGGACGCTGGCAAAACTTTCGATCGGCCCATGCACTGGCGCATGAAGCACAACGACCAGCGCGCCCTGCGCCAGGGCGAATGGAAGTACCTCAAGGTCAACGAGCACGAGTACCTGTTCAACATCGAGCGCGATGCCCGCGAGCGCGCCAACCAGGCCAAGCGCGAGCCCGAGCGCCTGCAGGCCATGCGGGCCGCCTACGAAGCCTGGGCCGCCCAAGTGCCGCCGGTGCCCGAAGATGCGCGGGTCAGCCTGATCTACACCCTGGCCGACATGCCATCGCGTTGAACGGCTGCGCCGGGCTTTGCGCCCTTGACCTGGGCCTGGTGGCGCCGCGCTAGCGCTCGGCCTGCAGGTCTTCGATTTCGGCCGCCACGAAGCCGGCGGCGTAGCGCGCCTCGATGTTGAAAGGCGGCCTCAGTCGCGGGGCCTGGTGGCGGCGCGCCAGCAGCCGGTAGTGGGCCAGGGGCTCGAGTTCCTGCGCGGCGCACAGCCAGCCGTACCAGCGGTTGCCCACCGCCACATGGCCGATCTCGTCGCGCAGGATGATGTCCAGAATCGCCACCGCCCGCAGTGCCGGCGGGCTGTTGACCTTGCGCAGCCGCGCCTGGATCAGCGGCGTGGCGTCCAGCCCGCGCGCTTCCAGCGTGCGCGGCACCAGTGCCATGCGCGCGGTGATGTCGTCCTGCGTCTTGATGCACATCTCCCACAGCCCGTCGTGGGCCGGGAAGTCGCCGTAGGCGTGCCCGAGTTGCTGCAGGTGGGTGTGGAGCAGGTCAAAGTGGGTGGCTTCCTCGTCGGCCACCCGCATCCAGTCGCGGTAGTAAGCCTCGGGCATGTCCGGGAAGCGCCAGACCGCGTCCAGCGCCAGGTTGATGGCGTTGAATTCGATGTGGCAGATGGCGTGCACCAGGGCGGCGAGGCCTTCGGGCGTGAACGGCGAGCGGTGGGGCACCTGCATCGGCGGGATCAGCGCGGGCCGCTCGGGGCGGCCGGGCAGGCTGGCGCCGGCGGGTGCCGTCAGGCGTTCGCACGGGTCGATGCGGGCCGTTTGGGCTTGCAGCGCGGCCCACAGGGCATGGGTGGCCTCGACCTTGGTCTCGGGCTGGGTGGTGCACAGGGCCGAGAGCGCCCGCGCTCGCAGGCTTTGGGCGGCTTCCGGGGCGGGTTGCCCGACGGGGGGCGCCTGCGGGACGGTGTGGGTGGCTGGCATCCCTACAATTCTAGGTTTCGCCGGCCCGGCTTTTTGGCCGCGCGCCTTTTCCGCTTATCCAAGGAGATCCCATGGCACTTTATGAACTCGACGGTTTGACGCCCCAACTGGCCGACACGGCCTGGGTGGCGGACAGCGCGCAGGTGATGGGCAATGTGACGCTGGCGGCCGACAGCAGTGTCTGGTTTGGCGTGACGGTGCGCGGTGACACCGAAACCATCGCCATCGGGCAGGGCAGCAATATCCAGGACGGCAGCGTGCTGCACGCCGACGTGGGCATGCCGCTGGTGGTGGGCGACAACGTGACGGTGGGCCACAAGGTGATGCTGCACGGCTGCACCATCGGCGACGAATCCCTGATCGGCATTGGCGCGATCGTGCTCAACGGCGCAAAAATCGGCAAGAACTGCCTGGTCGGCGCGGGCTCGCTGGTGACCGAGGGCAAAGCATTTCCCGATGGTTCCATGATCATGGGCAGCCCGGCGAAGGCGGTGCGCCAGCTCACGCCCGAGCAGATGGAGGGTCTGCGCATGAGCGCCAGGCATTACGTGGACAACGCCCAGCGCTTTCGCCACACCTTGAAAAAGATCGACTGATCCTTATCTGTTGACGTTGATTTCCCCGAAAGACCCGATTGTCCGAACTCCACAAATTCCTATTCGAAGGCAAGCCGGTGCGCGGCATGCTGGTGCGCCTGACCGATGCCTGGCAAGACATCCTGCAGCGCCGCGCGCAATCCGGCGGCTATCCCGCAGCGGTGACCGAACTGCTGGGCGAGATGACCGCCGCGGCCACGCTGATGCAGTCCAACATCAAGTTCAACGGCGCGCTGGTGATGCAGATCATGGGCGACGGGCCGGTGAAGCTGGCTGTGGCCGAGGTGCAGCCCGACCTGAGCCTGCGCGCGACCGCCACGGTGACCGGTGAGGTTGCCGAAGATGCACCGCTGTCGCACATGGTCAATGTCAACAACCAGGGCAAGTGCGCGATCACGCTGGACCCCAAGGACCGCCAGCCGGGCCAGCAGCCTTACCAGGGCGTGGTGCCGCTGTTTGGCGACAGGCATGAAAAGCTGGAAAAGCTCAGCGAGGTGATCGAGCACTACATGCTGCAAAGCGAACAGCTCGACACCAAGCTGGTGCTCGCCGCCAACGACAAGGTGGCCGCAGGCCTGCTGATTCAGCGCCTGCCTTTGCAGGGCGAAGGCAATCTGTCGGGCGCTGGCGCCATGCAGAGCGACGAAGACCAGATCGGGCTGAGCGAAGACTACAACCGCATCTCGATCCTGGCTTCCAGCCTGAAGCGCGAAGAATTGCTGGAGCTGGACGCCGAGACGATTCTTCACCGCCTGTTCTGGGAAGAGGACCTGCGCCGTTTCGAGCCGCAGACGGGCGAACTCGGTCCCCGCTTTGCCTGCACCTGCTCGCGCGAGCGCGTGGGCGGCATGCTGCGCAGCCTGGGGCGCGACGAGGTGGAGTCCATCATTGCGGAACAGGGCCAGGTCGAAGTCACTTGCGAGTTTTGCGGCGCCATGCAGCGCTTCGACCCGGTGGACGCAGCGCAGGTGTTTCTGGACGCCGAGCGGCAGCAGCCTGCGCCGCCTGACGTGCACTGAAAAGCTGTTTCTCATGCCTCGATGCGGTGCTTGGGCAACCCAAGGCCAAAAGCATCGAGCACATCCCAGCAAGCCCCCGCCGTGTGGTAGTCCACCTTGCCCGCGGGGCTTTTTTCATCGCTGATCTTGCTGTTGTCGGCGCGCAGGATGCGCCACCAGGCGCCGTGCTCGTGGTCCACAAAATGCGTCCCAGCAGTAGGCCCAGATGCGGTCGTAGGCCGTCCCAGTAGGCGGGGTCCTGGGTGGCAATGGCCAGCCGGGCGGCGGCGGCGAGGGTTTCGGCTTGCACCCAGAAATATTTGTCGGTGTCGCAGGTGCTGCCGTCGGGGGCAAAGCCGTAGAACAGGCCGCCGTGTTCCTTGTCCCATGAGCGCTCCATGGCCACGTCGAAGAAATGGCGCGCGCGCGGCAGGTGGTCGGCGCGGGGGCGGCGCTCATTGAGCAGCATCAGCAGCTTGGCCCATTCGGTCAGGTGGCCGGGCTGGAATCCCCAGGGGCGAAAGATGTTGGTCTTGTCGTCGCTTGTTGTAGTCCCAGTCGACGGACCAGTCGGCGCGGTAGTGTTCCCAGATCAGGCCGTCGGCCAGCGCCGCCTGGCGGATGCAGATGTTGTCGGCGAGCGTTTCGGCGCGGTCGAGGTAGCGGGCTTCGCCAGTGGCATCAAAGGCGGCCAGCAGGGCCTCGCACAGGTGCATGTTGGCATTTTGGCCGCGGTAGTCGCTTAGCGCCCATTGGGCATTGGCCTCGTCTGCGTACAGTCCGTGGTCAGGCGCCCAGAAGCGCTTGTTCCAGCAGCTCGAAGGTCTCGGCGATACCGGCTTTGGCTTCGGCCAGGCCGCCCATGAACGCATGTGCATGCGCGAGCAACACAAAGGCCAGGCCATAGGCGTGGTTGGTGTCGTCCAACACCTTCTTTTGGCCATCGCGCCAGTCGATCAGCCAGGCGTATCCGCCGGTGGTCGGGTCGCGGTGCACCTGCAGAAAATCGAAGGCGTGTTTCAGGCTTCGCAAGCGTCAACGGCATCGCCCGTTGCCCGGTGGCTCATGGCCAGGTGAAGACAAAGCGCGTGCTGCTGACGAGGTGGCGCGTGTGGCGGTCGTAGACCTCGCCGTTGTCGCGGAAGAAAGTGGAACATGCCGCCGCTGGCGTCGACAGCATCGGGGCGTGTAAAAGGCCATGCAATCGTCGGCGTGTTGGCGCAAGAAATCGGCGGAGCGGAAGTTGGGGCGCGTCGGGTGTCATGGGGTTTCGCTGTCTTGCCAGTGTTTTTCAGAAGGCAGGTGAACATCCGGTGTTCGCAATCCGGATCGCTGCAGGCTTCGCAAACCCAGCCAGGGCGTCCTGCGGTTTGCATGTCTTCAGTGATGACAGGCGCGTGGCCCAGCAGGGGCGTGAGGATGGGCGAGAGCGCGCGCAAGGCGTTGTGCAGGCGTTGCTCATGGGTGCCGTACACGGTTTGAAAGGCCAGGCTCTGCGCCTTGCAGTTGCGCGCCGCAGCAGGGCATCGATCGCCGCGCGGAGCGGTGGGGCTGTCTCGAAACAGGCCGTCGGTCTTCCACGGCAGGTCCAGACCCATCAAGAGGGTTGCATCGCACGAACGCTGGGTCTGCAGCGCGAAGGGCCACACGCTGTCGGTCGCTGAAATAGAGTTCGCTGTAGGCGGCAATGGTGAGGGCTGAGGTGTCGGCGATGACCAGCTGGACCCCGGGCGCGGATGCAGCGGCTGTGTTGATCATCCGGGATTGACGGGCAGCGATGGCCGCTTGCTCATGGGCCTGGGGCGCGCGCTGCTGGGCTTCGCACCAGCTCCGCAGGTATTCGGGCACCAAGGCAACGCGCAACCCATGGCGCGTCGGTGAGCCATTCGTGCAGGGCCGTTGGCCAGGGTGGTTTTGCCGCTGGACTCACCGCCCAGCAGGCAGACAACAGGCGGAGGCTCTGGCCGCTCGGGCGCCATCACGGACGGGTGTGGGCGATCTGAACGAAGATTTCGTTGGGCTTGACCATGCCCAGGTCTTGGCGGGCCAGTTCTTCGACCATTTCCAGGCCTTCTTGCAGGTCGCGTACTTCGTTGGCAATCTGGCTGTTGCGCTGCTGGGCGTCGCGGTTGTCCAGCTTCCAGCTGGGCCAGTTCTTTGCGCATCTCGTTGACCTGTGGCAGGCTGCCCCGGCCAAACCACAGCTGCGCCTGCACGATCACGAGCAGAGCGATGAGGAAGCCGGGAACGAAGCGTGACGCCATGGCGGGAAGTTTAGCGCGAGCCGGTCCGATGGATGCGACTGTGCGCCAGCGCGGTCCAGACCGGCGCTGGCGCAGATCCATCACTTCAGGTTGTAGAAAGCGGCGCGGCCAGGGTACTCGGCCACATCGCCCAGGTCTTCTTCGATGCGCAACAGCTGGTTGTATTTCGCCATGCGGTCCGAGCGGCTCAGCGAACCGGTCTTGATCTGGCCGGCGTTGGTGCCCACGGCGATATCGGCAGATCGTGCTGTCTTCGGTTTCGCCCGAGCGGTGGGAGATCACGGCGGTGTAGCCGGCGCGCTTGGCCATTTCGATGGCGGCGAAGGTTTCGGTCAGGGTGCCGATCTGGTTGATCTTGATCAGGATCGAGTTGGCGATGCCTTTGTCGATGCCTTCTTTCAGGATCTTGGTGTTGGTGACGAACAGGTCGTCGCCCACGATCTGCACCTTCTTGCCCAGGCGATCGGTCAGCAGTTTCCAGCCGTCCCAGTCGCCTTCGGCCATGCCGTCTTCGATGCTGATGATGGGGTACTTGTCGCACCAGTTGGCCATCATGTCGGTCCATTCCTGGGCGTTGAGGCTCAGGCCTTCGCCGGCCAGCTCGTACTTGCCGTCCTTGTAGAACTCGGAAGCGGCGCAGTCCAGGCCCAGAGCGATCTGCTCGCCGGCCACATAGCCGGCCTTGTCGATGGCTTCCAGAATCATCTGGATCGCCGCTTCGTGGTTGGCCACGTTGGGGGCAAAGCCGCCTTCGTCGCCCACGGCGGTGCTGATGCCGCGGTCGTGCAGGATTTTCTTCAGCGCGTGGAACACCTCGGCGCCGTAGCGCAGGGCTTCGCGGAAGCTGGGTGCGCCCACGGGGATGATCATCAACTCTTGCAAGTCGAGGTTGTTGTTGGCGTGTTCGCCGCCGTTGATGACGTTCATCATGGGCACGGGCATTTGCACCGCGCGCATGCCGCCGAAGTAGCGGTACAGCGGCAGGCCGGCCTCTTCAGCAGCAGCGCGGGCCACGGCCATGGACACGGCCAGCATGGCGTTGGCGCCCAGGCGGCCCTTGTTGTCGGTGCCGTCGAGGTCGATCAGGGTCTTGTCGAGGAAGGCTTGCTCGGAAGCGTCCAGGCCCAGCACGGCCTCGCCGATTTCGGTGTTGATGTGTCTCAACGGCCTTGAGCACGCCCTTGCCGAGGTAGCGGCTCTTGTCGCCGTCGCGCAGCTCGATGGCTTCGCGCGAACCGGTGGACGCGCCCGACGGCACGGCCGCACGGCCCATCACGCCCGACTCCAGCAACACGTCGCATTCGACGGTGGGGTTGCCACGGCTGTCCAGAATTTCACGTCCGACGATGTCAACAATTGCACTCATTTAACTTTCCTTCAAAAAAATCCAAAATAGACAAGAACAAAGAGCCCCAGGAATGAACACGTAGATCATTCGGGCAAGCGTCAGTGCTTACACGCCCTCAACCGCAAACATGCGGATGGAGCCGCCCCTTCGCGCACCTTGCGTGCATGGGTGTAGGTTTCCGAGTGGTAATAGGCCTGCGCGGCGCCAGGTCCTTGAACTTCAGCACCACGACGCGGGCAGGGCGCCCAGTCTTCTTCCAGTGGCACCACCTTGCCCGCCGCGCACCAGCACCTCGGCGCCATGCTCCTGCATGGCGCGGCGTGCTCCACTCGCGGTAGAGCTTCATCTGCTCTTCGTTGGTGACGGTGACCTCGGCAATGATGTAGGCGGACATGGTGCGCTCAGGCTTGAAAGTGGTTTTCCAGGAAGCCGTTCTTCTTGGTCACCGCGTCCAGCGCGAGCAGGGTTTCCAGCAAGGCCTTCATGTGCTTGAGTGGCACGGCGTTGGGGCCATCGCTCATGGCCTTGGCCGGATCGGGGTGCGTTTCCATGAACAGGCCTGCCACGCCCACGGCCACCGCCGCGCGCGCCAGCACCGGCACCATCTCGCGCTGACCACCGCTGCTCGTGCCTTGTCCACCGGGCAATTGCACGCTGTGGGTGGCGTCGAACACCACCGGGGCATTGGATCTCGCGCATGATGGCCAGCGAGCGCATGTCGCTCACCAGGTTGTTGTAGCCAAAGCTGGCGCCGCGTTCGCAGGCCATGAAATTGTCTTCCTCAAGGCCGGCTTCTTTGGCCGCCGCGCGCGCCTTGTCGATCACGTTTTTCATGTCGTGCGGCGCGAGGAACTGGCCCTTCTTGATGTTCACCGGCTTGCCCGACTGGGCCACGGCGCGGATGAAATCGGTCTGGCGGCAGAGGAAGGCGGGCGTCTGCAGCACATCCACCACCTGCGCGGCGGCGGCGATGTCGTCTTCGGTGTGCACGTCGGTCAGCACCGGCACGCCCAGCTCGCGCTTCACCTTGGCCAGAATCTCCAGGCCTTTTTCGCGGCCAGGGCCGCGAAACGTGGTGCCGCTGCTGCGGTTGGCTTTGTCGAAGCTGCTTTTGAAGATGAAGGGGATGCCCAGGCTGGCGGTGATTTCTTTCAGCTGGCCGGCCACATCCATTTGCAGCTGCTCGGACTCGATCACGCAGGGGCCTGCGATCAAGAAAAAAGGCCGGTCCAGACCGATGGGGAATCCGCAGAGCTGCATGGGGTCTGTCTTTCGTTCAGGCCACGGCCTTGAGTGTTTGTGTCGCCTTTGCGGTCCAGCGCCGCGCGGATGTAGGCATTGAACAGCGGGTGACCGTCCCAGGGGGTGGATTTGAATTCCGGGTGGAACTGCACGCCCACATACCAGGGGTGAACGCTTTGCGGCAGCTCCACCATTTCGGTGAGGTGTTCGCGCTGCGTCAGCGCCGAGATCACCAGGCCAGCTTCGCGCAGGCGGTCGAGGTAGTGTTCGTTGGCTTCATAGCGGTGGCGGTGGCGCTCGGTGACCACAGGGCCGTAGATCTGGTGGGCCACGGTGCCTTCGGACACATCGGAGCTCTGCGCGCCCAGACGCATGGTGCCGCCCAGGTTGGAGTTGGCGTCGCGCTTCTGGATCGAGCCGTCGGCGTCCTGCCATTCGTCGATCAAGGCGATCACGGGGTGCGGTGTCTTGGGGTCGAACTCGGTGCTGTTGGCGCCCTTGAGGCCTGCCACATGGCGCGCGTATTCGATGGTGGCCACCTGCATGCCCAGGCAGATGCCGAGGTAGGTCACCTTGTTTTCGCGAGCGTACTGGGCCGCGCAAATCTTGCCTTCGACGCCGCGGGCGCCGAAGCCGCCGGGCACCAGAATGGCATCGAACCGCCCCAGTTTCTTGGGCCACGTTGCCGGCGTCGATGGTTTCAGAATCGATGTATTCGATCTGCACCTTGGCGTGGTTCTTCATGCCCGCATGGCGCAGTGCTTCGTTGAGCGACTTGTAGCTGTCGGACAGGTCGACGTACTTGCCGACCATGGCCACCGAAACGGTGAGCTGCGGGTGCTCGACCTCATGGACCAGGTCGTCCCAGCGCTTGAGGTTGGCTGGCGGCGTGTTCAGGCGCAGCTTGTCGCAGATCAGGCCATCGAGACCTTGCTCGTGCAGCATGCGCGGCACTTTGTAGATCGTGTCCACGTCCCACATGGAGATCACGCCCCACTCGGGCACGTTGGAGAACAGCGAAATCTTGGCGCGCTCTTCTTCGGGCACGCGTCGGTCGGCTCGGCAGAGCAGGGCGTCGGCCTGGATACCGATGGCGCGCAGTTCTTTGGCCGTGTGCTGCGTGGGCTTGGTCTTGAGCTCACCGGCCGTGGCGATCCAGGGCAGGTAAGACAGGTGCACGAAAGCCGAATTGTTGGGTCCCATGCGCAAGCTCAGCTGGCGCACGGCCTCCAGGAAGGGCAGCGATTCGATATCGCCCACGGTACCGCCGATCTCCACGATGGCCACATCCACCGCATCGGCCGTGCCGATGCCTGCGCCGCGCTTGATGTAGTCCTGGATTTCGTTGGTGACGTGGGGGATGACCTGCACGGTCTTGCCCAGGTAGTCGCCCCGGCGCTCTTTCTCCAGCACCGACTGGTAAATCTTGCCGGTGGTGAAGTTGTTGGACTTCTTCATGCGCGTTTCGATGAAACGCTCATAGTGGCCCAGATCAAGGTCGGTTTCGGCGCCGTCGTCGGTGACGAACACCTCGCCGTGCTGGAAGGGCGACATGGTGCCCGGATCCACGTTGATGTACGGGTCGAGCTTGATGAGGGTGACTTTGAGGCCGCGCGACTCTAGGAGCGCGGCCAAGGATGCAGCAGCAATGCCCTTGCCTAGAGAGGACACCACACCGCCGGTGACGAACACAAATTTGGTCATGTCTCGGGCGAGCCGGTGCTCGCAGGAGGTGGAAATGGGGATTATAGAGGGCGCCTGCGATCGGTCCTTCGGCCAGAGCATCTTCAGTTGCCCTGATGGGCCTGCAGACGGCAAGCGAGCGCCGGCTAGGTCCTGCATGCAGGGCGCGAGCAATGGCGCGGCCTTGCTCAGAGGGCGTCAGCGCACCCGGATGATGAAGTTGCGTTCCAGCGGGCCCTTGCCACCCACCACCTTTGGCCGATACATTGACCAGGAAGTCTTCCTCAGCGCCGGAGGTGTTTTCGTAGCAGTTGGGAAAGCCTGAGCAATACTGGGTGATCAGGCCGCTGGCGCTGTCGAAGCGCAGGTTGCTCCGCAGCTTTGAGACCGCGGCTTCAGAGGCGTTGATGGACGTCGATTCCATGGTGTATTGCAATTGGTAATCGCCTTCCACGCTGGCCGATGTGTCAATGGCCCAGCGTGAGTTTTGCTTGTCGCCATCGCGGTGAAGGCGGGGTTGACCGTGCCGAAATCGGCTTCGCGTACCGGTGTAGAAGCTGCCGTTGGCCTGCAGCTTGTCCAGCGGAAAGTAGCCATCGCTGTCTGCAAACCAAACATTGGACAGGGCGCCACCTGTGGGCACGGCCGTGATCTCATCGTCCGAGCTGCCGCCACCGCATGCCGTCAAAGCTGCAACGAAAAGGGTTGTGGCCAGGGTCTGGAGTGAGCGGGTCAGTGTTCATGGGTTCGGTGCGTCTTGAGTGATGCTGGGTGACCCCTGCATTATCTATGGCTTGGCTTTCGTTCGTTTCAGGTTGGTTTTTGCTGGTCTTTCAGGGTAACAAACTGCTACATTGCGCCCATGAACGATCTCAATGGAAAACACGTGGTTCTGGGGCTCTCTGGTGGCATCGCTTGTTACAAGGCGGCCGAGTTGTGTCGAGCCTTGGTCAAGGCCGGTGCCACGGTGCAAGTGGTGATGACCGAGGCCGCCGAACAGTTCATCACACCCGTCACCATGCAGGCTCTTTCGGGCCGAGCCGTGTTCACCTCGCAATGGGATTCGCGAACCTCGGAGGGGGTGGACAACAACATGCCCCACATCAATCTGAGCCGCGCAGCCGATGCGATCGTGGTGGCGCCGGCCAGCGCCGATTTCATGTCCAAGCTGATTCATGGCGGTGCAGATGATTTGTTGAGCCTGATGTGCCTCGCACGCCCCCTGGACAATGTCCCCCTGATCTTGGCGCCAGCCATGAACCGCGAAATGTGGGCCCACCCCGCCACGCAGCGCAACGTCCAACAGTTGCGAAGCGACGGTGCAACGGTTCTGGACGTCGGCGCGGGCGATCAGGCTTGCGGTGAAACGGGCGACGGACGCATGCTGGAGCCCGAAGAGTTGCTCTACGACATCGTGCGCTTCTTCACGCCCAAGGTGCTGGAGGGGCAACACGTTCTGGTGAGCGCAGGGCCAACCTATGAGGCGATCGATCCGGTGCGGGGCCTGACCAACCTGTCCAGCGGCAAGATGGGCTTCGCCATTGCGCGTGCGGCGCATGAGGCGGGTGCCCACGTCACGCTTGTGGCCGGGCCGGTGAGCCTGCCCACGCCACGCGGTGTGGGCCGCATCAATGTTCACTCCGCATTGAACATGCAGAAGACGCTGAATGTGTTGAGCCAGAATGCCAGCGTTTTCATCTCGGCCGCTGCTGTGGCCGATTGGCGGCCCATGCAGGCGGCTGAACAGAAGATCAAGAAGGACGGCTCGGGAACGGCCCCTACCTTGTCGTTCGTGGAGAACCCAGACATCTTGGCCGGGATTGCATCGGGTGCTCGTGCCCGCAGCCGGCAACTGTATTGCGTGGGCTTCGCCGCAGAGAGCGAAGACCTGCTGGCCAATGCCCAGGCCAAGCGTGCGCGCAAAGGCGTTCCCCTGCTGGTGGGCAACATCGGCCCCGATACCTTCGGGCAAGACGACAATGCCTTGCTGCTGGTCGATGAAAACGGTTCTGTCGATGTGCCCAGGGCGCCCAAGCTGGCGTTGGCGCGCCAGTTGGTGGCGGAGATAGCACGCCGGCTGACGTCACCTGAACCCAAAACCTCGACCTGAAGCAGCTGGTCTGGCAGGTCAGCGCACCATCGCCATGCCTTTGACTTGCGCAAACACAGGCATTCCTGGGCGGAGTGCGAGGCGCTTAGCTGACAGGGCGCTGATCCGTGACAGCAACGTCAAAGCGCTTTCGCCCAACCGCAGGCTCACCATCATTTGTCCCAGGCCTTCTTCGCGCACATCGGTCACGGTGGCGGGAAGAATGTTGAGCACGCTGGTGTTTTCGGCGCGCTGCAAAGCGATGCTGACATCGCGGGCCTGGATGCGAACGCGCACGCGCTGGGCCGTCGGTCCCGGTGTGGTCCGGGCCCACGGCAGCAGCAGGCTGCCGCCCTCGAAGTCCACGCGCGCGATGCCTGTCCCTGCGCCCGCGCCGTTGATCACACCCTCGATCAAGACCGAGGCATCGCTGCTGCGCGCCATGGGCAGGTCGCTGCGGCTGAGCAGGTCATTGGTGGGCCCGCTGGCGAGCGCCCTGCCTTGTTCCAGGATGACCAGGTGGTCGGCCAGGTGGGCCACTTCGTCCAGCGAGTGGGTGACGTAGAGCACCGGTAGGTCGAGCTCGCTGTGCAGCCGCTCCAGCCAGGGCAGGATCTCGGCCTTTCTTTGCGCGTCGATGGCGGCCAGAGGTTCGTCCATCAGCAGCACGCGGGGGCTGGCGGCCAGGGCGCGGGCGATGGCCACACGCTGGCGCTCACCGCCTGAGAGTTCGTGAGGCTTGCGCAGCAGCAGTTTTTCGATGCCGAGCAGCTCGATGCTCTGGTCCCAGGCTTGGCGGCGGTCGGCGCGGGGCGTGCGCTGGATAGCCAAATTTGAGATTGCCTTCGACCGAGAGGTGGTCAAACAGGCTGGCTTCTTGAAAGACCAGCCCGACGGCGCGTTGGTGCACCGGGCGAAACACGCCATTGGCGCTGTCTTGCCACACTTCGCTACCGATCGTCACGCGGCCGTTGGCGGTGGCTTCCAGCCCCGCGATGATGCGCAGCGCTGTGGTTTTGCCGCAGCCAGAAGGGCCAAAAAGTGCAGCGATGCCGCGCTCGGGCAGGGTGAGATCAAGGTCCAGCGTGAAGCCAGTGCGCTGCAAGCGGCTGCGCAGTTGCAGACCTTGGGTGGTGCGGGTGTGGGTCACGTTGCGCTCCCTTTGGGTTCGGTTTTCCACAACTGCAACCCAAGCAACACCACGAAGCTGAAACCCAGCATGACCGCGGCCAGGCGATGAGCGTCGGCGTATTCCAGTGCTTCAACATGGTCGTAGATCTGTACCGAAGCCATGCGCGTCACGCCCGGGATGTTGCCACCCACCATCAACACCACGCCGAACTCGCCCACGGTGTGGGCAAAGGCCATGACGGCGCCAGTGACGAGGCCGGGCTTGCTCAGCGGCAGCACCACATTGAAAAACCGGTCTGTGGGCGAGGCGCGCAGCGTGGCGGCCACTTCGAGCGGGCGCGGCCCGATGGCCTGCATGGCGTTCAGCACCGGCTGTACCATGAAGGGCAAAGAATAGATGACCGAACCCACCACCAGGCCGCCGAAGCTGAAGGGCAGTGTGCCCAGCCCTAGCGCCTGCGTCCATTGACCCACCCAGCCTTGCGGACCCATGAGCACCAGCAAATAGAAGCCGATCACGGTGGGCGGCAGCACCAGCGGCAAGGCCACCAGTGCCCCCACGGGTTTGCGCCAGAAGGAACGGGTGCGCGCCAGCCACCAGGCCAGTGGCACGCCGAGCAGCAACAAAATGCACGTGGTCAACGCCGCCACTTGTAGCGTCAGCCCGATGGCTTGCAGGTCGGAAGGGGTCAGGCCCATGGCGGTTCAGATCTCGTAGCCGTAGGCGCGGATCAGCGCCCGACCTTGGGGGCTTCGCATCAGTTGCACCAGCGCATGCGCCGCCTGGTTATTGGCGCCTCGCTTGAGCACCACAGAGCCTTGTTCGATCGGCGCATAAAGGTTGCGCGGGACGCGCCACATGGAACCGGCCTTGAGCGCCCCGTTTTCGAAGACTTGAGACAACGCGACGAAACCCACATCGGCGTTGCCGGTGTGCACGAAAGCGTAGGTCTGGCCGATGCTCTCGCCTTGAACCAGTTTGGGTGTCAAGGTCGGGGTCAGGCCCATTGCGGCCATCACCTGTTCCGCCGCGGCGCCATAGGGCGCGGTCTTGGGGTTGGCATAGGCCACCTTGCCAAGGTCTGCCCGCCTGAGCACAGCACCTTGGTCGTCCACTCGTCGAGGGTTGGCTGACCACAGCACCAGTTGGCCTTTGGCGTAGGTGAATCGGCTGCCCGGCTGGATCAGGCCCTCGGTTTCCAGCGCCTGGGGCACTTTGGTATCGGCTGCGAGGAACGCATCAAAAGGAGCGCCGTTCTTGATCTGGGCGTAGAGCTTCCCGGTGGCTCCAACGGTGATGCGCAGTGTGTGGCCTGTGGTGCGTTCCAGCTCAGCGGCGAGCGCCTTGATGGGCTCGGCAAAGTTTGCGGCCACTGCGATTTGGGCTGTTTCTGCCTGGGCAATCAAAGGCAGGAGGGTCAGCAGCAGGGCATAAAGGCGCATGGGGTGGGTCCGTGGGTGCATCGGGTGCCCGCCGCTGGGAAAGTGCGGACACCCGCTATTCTAAATTGGAATAGCGGGTGCCTCTTTGATTTTCAGGGTTTGATGTAGGCGTAGCGATCACGGAACTGCAGCTCACCGATGCGCACCACGCCCGAGGGTGTGAACCCGGCGTCGAGCACAAACTGCTCTTTCTTCATGTTCATGGCCCGCAGGGTCAGCTCGCAGATTTCGAATTTCACGCCCTTGGCCACCAGGTCGGAGATCAGTGGGCCATATTGCATGTCGTTGTTCTTGGCGTCTTTGGCGTCTTCCATCAGAAAGCGCACGCCGTCTCCCAGCGCAACCACGATGATCTCGGTGTTGGGCGCGGTATCCATGTAATTGCGCAGGGTGCGCAGGCCAGCGGTGGCCTGGGCCTCGCTGTTGTCGAAGTGGTAGACCACCTTGACCTTGTCTTGGGCAAGGGCGCTGCCCATGCCGAGCACGAGCGCGAGAGCGGTGAGAAAAGAGCGAATGGACATGGGAGTCTCCAGATCGGTTGGGGGTGACAAAAATGAATCGCTGTGACCAAGTCTATTCGCCTTGGCCCCGGCGGGCGACCCGCTGCCACAATGCGCCCATGACGCCACATGCTTTGAACGATGCCCTGGGCCACACCACAGCGGACAAACGCCTGGAGGTGCTGCGCCATGTGGCCCAGTCGGGCTCGATTTCCCAGGCGGCCCGTGATGCGGGCATCAGCTACAAGGCGGCCTGGCAAGCGATCGACACCTTGACCAGCCTGAGCGGTGCCACGCTGGTGGAGCGCACCGTGGGCGGCTCGGGCGGCGGCGGTGCGCGCATCACGCCCCAGGGCCTGCAGCTGCTGGCGCTTGCTGCCGAGCTGGCCGATGCGAGAGCGGGTGTGCTCGCGCGCTTCGGCAGCGGTGCATCGCTGGCTGGAGGCCTGGGGTTGCGCACCAGCATGCGCAACCAGCTGCCCTGCACCGTGGCGCGTTTCGTCGCAGCCAACGGCAACGATCCGCTGCTCGGTGTGGTGTTGTGCACCCCTGGTGGGGCCGAGTTGCAGGCGAGCCTCACCCGCGAAAGCGCCGATCTCCTGGGGCTCTCCGAAGGCTCGGCGGTTTTGGCCATGTGCAAGGCCACGGCGGTGAGCATCAGCGCGCTCGATGTGGGTCAAGTGCCTTCGGGCCAGTGTGTGTTGCAAGGACAGGTCGCCCGCGTCTCAAGCGGTGGCGCTCGCAATGAGCTCACGCTGGCATTGTCTGGCGGTGGGCAATGGGTGGGATTTGCCGAAACGGGTTGGCTGGCAGCGCAAGGCGAGCAAGCTCAGGCATCGATGGCAACCTCGGCGCTTGTGATCGGCGTGCACAGCGCTGCGTGACAGGCTTGCTTCCATAAGAGAAGCGCGATAAGACCGATTTCATTGGATTTCAAGAGTGTTCATTCCTTGAGCAGGTCTGTCGCGCAATGACGCAGCTTGCGCTGAACTGCAACGCTGCGCCGTTGAAATCAATGTTGTTCCAGATTGGAGCGGACCGGAAAAAATGCTTTGCCCATCAACGGCTTGGCCGTGTCAAGCACGTGTGGCACGGGTCTTGAAGAGAGAAGTTGCCCGCAAGGGAAACCTTCCAACTTCACTCACACAATTTCTTTCGGAGACCCACATGCTTTACGCAGCACCCGGCGCCGCTGGCGCCAAACACGTTTTCAAACCCCAGTACGACAACTTCATCGGCGGCAAGTGTGTGGCCCCGGTCAAGGGCCAGTACTTCGATGTGGTCACCCCCGTCAATGGCAAGGTCTACACCCAGGCCGCCCGCTCCACCGCCGAAGACATCGAGCTGGCGCTCGACGCCGCCCACGCCGCTGCCGACGCCTGGGGCAAAACCTACGCGCCACGGAGCGTTCCAACATCCTGCTGAAAATCGCCGACCGCCTCGAAGCCAACCTCGAAATGCTGGCCTACGCCGAGACCGTGGACAACGGCAAGCCGATCCGCGAAACGCTCAATGCCGACATCCCGCTGGCCGATCGACCACTTCCGCTACTTCGCCGGTTGCGTGCGCGCCCAGGAAGGCGGCATTGAGCGAGATCGACGACGACACCGTGGCCTACCACTTCCAGGAACCGCTGGGCGTCGTGGGCCAGATCATTCCCTGGAACTTCCCCATCCTGATGGCGGCCTGGAAGATGGCCCCCGCCATTGGCGCCGGCAACTGCGTCGTGCTCAAGCCGGCCGAGTCCACCCCCATCAGCCTGCTGATCCTGATCGAACTGATCGCCGACCTGCTGCCACCCGGCGTGCTCAACATCGTCAACGGCTTTGGCCGCGAAGCCGGCATGCCGCTGGCCACCTGCAAGCGCATCGCCAAGATCGCCTTCACCGGCTCCACCAGCACCGGCCGCGTGATCGCCCAGGCCGCTGCCAACAACCTGATTCCCGGCCACGCTGGAGCTGGGTGGCAAGTCGCCCAACATCTTCTTTGCCGACATCATGGACAAAGACGACAGCTTCCTCGACAAGGCCATCGAAGGCCTGGTGCTGTTTGCCTTCAACCAGGGCGAGGTCTGCACCTGCCCGAGCCGCGCGCTGATTCAGGAATGCATCTACGACAAGTTCATGGAGCGCGTGCTGAAGCGCGTGGCCGCCATCAAGCATGGGCAACCCGCTCGACACCGACACCATGATGGGTGCGCAGGCCTCCAAAGAGCAGCTGACCAAGATCATGTCTTACCTTGACGCTGGGCAAGGCAGGAAGGCGCCGAGGTGTTGATCGGTGGCGAGCGGGCCACAGATGGGCGACGGTCTGGAAGGCGGCTACTACGTGCAGCCCACGCTGTTCAAGGGCCACAACAAGATGCGCATCTTCCAGGAAGAGATCTTCGGCCCGGTGCTGGCCGTGACCACCTTCAAGGACGAAGCCGAAGCCCTGGCACATTGCCAACGACACGCTGTACGGCCTGGGCGCCGGCGTGTGGAGCCGCAACGGCAACGTGGCCTACCGCATGGGCCGCGCCATCAAGGCCGGTCGCGTCTGGACCAACTGCTACCACGCCTACCCCGCGCACGCCGCCTTTGGTGGCTACAAGGAATCCGGCATCGGCCGCGAAAACCACAAGGATATGCTGGACCACTACCAGCAGACCAAGAACCTGCTGGTCAGCTACAGCGAAAACAAGCTCGGCTTCTTCTGATCTCCCTGCGCCGCGCTGAGGCGCGTCAACCCCCAGGGGGCAACGCTGGCGGCCCGGCAGAGCCGGTTCCGCTGCGTTCTGGGTGAAGGCATTTCGCGCCGGAACAGTTTCGTCGTTCCGGCGTTTTCTTTTTCACGCAAGGAGAAACACATGGTCGAAAAAGTGATTGCCACGCCGGCTGCGGTGGAGCTGATTGCGTTTCTCAAAACCAAGCACGGTCCCGATCTGATGTTTCACCAGTCGGGAGGCTGCTGCGACAACAGTGCAGCCAATTGCTACCTGCCTGGCGAGATCACCATGGGTGCGGGCGACGTGTACTTGGGTGACATTGGCGGCTGCCCGTTCTACATCGGCAAAGCGCAGTACGAGCACTGGAACCACACGCAACTGATCATCGATGTGATTGACGGCAATGGTGGCACGTTTTCGCTGGAGGGGCCGGAAGGCAAGGCGTTTCACACGCGCTCGCGGGTGTTCAGCGAAGTGGAAATGGCCGAACTGGATGCGCAGGAAAGCAGACTGGCGGCAGCGTCAGGAAGCTGAGCCGAGGTGCCCGCTGGGTCACAGCCCCTTCTTCTCCAGCTGGTGCAGCACCTCAGCGTGGAAATCGCTGTCCTGGGCCTGGTCCATGAACTGGGGCAGGGTGCCGTCAAAGTGCGCAGTTCCCTGGTGCAGCAGCATGAGCCGGTCGGCCACCTGCGCTTCTTCGATCAGATGCGTGGCCCAGAGCACGGCCATGCCGCGCTCGCGGCAGAGCGCACGCACGGTGTCGAGCAATTGTTGGCGCGATGATGGGTCCAGACCCACGGTGGCCTCGTCCATGAGCAACACCTGTGGCTCGTGCAGCAGGGCGCGCACCAGTTCCACCTTGCGCCGAGTGCCGCCCGAGAGGCTGCGCACCACGGCATTGGCCTGGTCGGCCAGACCCATGGCGGACAGGCCCTGCTCGATGCGGGCGCGGGCTACCTGGCGCGGGATGCCGTGCAGATCGGTGTGAAACAGCAGGTTGGACATCACCGGTAAATCCATGTCCAGCGCGCTTTGCTGGAACACCACGCCCAGGCCTGTCAGCGCCCTGGCGGGCTCGGGTTTGCATGTCGTGACCGAGCACGGTGATGGTGCCTTGATCGGGGCTGAACAGGCCAGTGAGCAACTGCAGCAGCGTGGACTTGCCCGCGCCGTTGGGCCCGAGCAGGGCACACATCTCGCCCGCCTGCAGCGACAGACTGACGCCTTTGAGCGCAGGTTTGCCGTTGTAGGCTTTGTGGAGGTCTGCTGGCCTGGAGCAGCGTGGGAAGGGTGGTCATTGAGCGGGTTTGGCCAGCAGCTTCATGCGGCTGAGCAGTTGTCGTTCGTGTTCCACCGTTTGTAGCACCGCTGCCCGGTAGCTGGCGGTGTCGAGGTAGTCGATCGATTGGTCAAAGCGGGCCAGAGCCTCCCGGTGGCGTGGGCTGAACACCGCCTGGCGGAAAGCATCGTGCAGTTTGGCGATGACTTCGGGCGGCGTGCCACGCGGCGCGGCCAGCCCCCAAGGTGATGTGTAGACCGCCTGCGGGTAGCCCAGTTCGCGCATGGTCGGCACCTTGGGCCATCGGGGGCTGCGCTCGGCACTGAACAAGGCCAGGATGCGCATCTTGCCCTGATCGACCCAGGGTGCGAAGCCGCTCGAATTCACGCCCGCCATGATCTGACCGCTGGCCACCGCCAGCATCTGGTCGGCCGTGCCTTTGTAGGGCACGTGCACATAGGTCACGCCGTGTTGTCGCAGCAGTTCTTCGGTGGCCAGGTGTGCGGTGGTGCCCACGCCGGTGGAGCCGAGAATGAGTTCGCCAGGGTGCTTCTTGCGCCCAGTCCACCAGTTCGGCCCAGGTTTTCCAGGGGCTGTCGGCGGGCACCAGCACGCCGAAGCTCACACCCGACACCTGCAGGATGGGGCTGAAATCGGCCACCGGGTCCCAGGGCACCTGGTGCATCAAGGCATGGCGGTACACCGTGATGGGCACCTGGCCAATCGTGTAGCCGTCGGGCTCGGCCATCTTGAGCGCCGGGGCGACCTGCGTGCCCGCGGCACCGGGCTTGTTGATCACCACGATGGGCTGGCCGAGCAGCTTCTCGGTCTCATCTGCCAGGATGCGCAAGGTGAGATCGGTCTGCCCGCCGGCTGGCCAGGGCACGATGAGGGTGATGGGGCGGCTGGGCCAGGTTTCGGCTCGCTGTTCTGGGCCTGAGCGCCCGAGGCGGCGAGCAGGGCGCTGCCCAGGCCCCAGCCCAGCATCTGGCGGCGCGAAGGCGATCGGTTTGGCGTTGGAGTTGGGATGGGAGTGGCATGCATGGTCGATTGTCTCTGTGGTGGTCTTGTTGTTGCGCTGCAGCGGGCAGCCGTGTGTCAGCTTGCGAGCAGCAAGTTCTGTTCCTGAACGCGGTCATGCTTGGCACTGTTATTGCTGTCATTTGCTGGAGCAAACGCGGTGTGTCCAGGAGTTGCCCCGACGGCCAGAGATGGCTCGGGCCTCAGAAGCCGTGACATCGACGTACCCAAAATCAGGAGACAGCTACCCATGAGCATTCCCGATTTCGCACCCGCCTGCGCGCTCAGTTGGCGTTGATCCTGGCGTGGTGCCGTGTGCAATGCACGGCGTGCACAGGCCCAGGGCGCTGGCAAGGTGTATGTGTCCAGCGAGAAGGACAACGCGATCTACGTGTTCAACGCGCAGGGCGAGCGCCAGGGCAAGATCGACGTGTGCAAGCGCCCGCGCGACATGGCGTTCGGCGCCGACGAACAAGCAGATCATGGTGGTCTGCGGTGACAGCAACGCGCTGGGACTGGTCGATGTTGCAACAGGCCAGCTGACCGGAACTGTTCCATTGGGGGACAGTCCGGAGATGTTTGCGCTCAGCCCCGACGGCAAACTGGCCTATGTGTCGATCGAAGACGACAACGTGCTGGCGGCCTACGACCTGGCCAGCAAGAAGCCGGTGTTCGAGGTCAAGACCGGTGGTGAGCCCGAGGGGGTGCTGGTCACCGCCGATGGCAAAACGGCCTATGTCACCTCCGAGGTGGCCAATCTGGTTCACGAAATCGACCTGACCACCCAGCAAGGTGGTCAAGAACATCAAGGTGGGCAAGCGCCCGCGCCGGTTCGCGCTGGCGGCCGGTGGCGCCGAGCTGTGGGTCACCAACGAGCTGGACGCTTCGGTGGGTGTGGTCGACACGGCCAGCCGCAGCCTGAAGAAGACCATCCGGTTTGAAGTCAAGGGCATGCGCCAGTCCGACATCACGCCGGTGGGCATCACGATCAGCCCCGATGGCGCACACCATGTGGGTGGGGCTGGGCAAGGCCAACCATGTGGCCGAGGTGGATGTGGCCACCCACACGGTCAAGCGCCTGGTGCTGGTGGGCAAGCGCGCCTGGGGCCTGCGCCTGCATCCCGACGGCAAGACCCTGTATGTGGCCAACGGCCTGTCGGACGACATGACCACTGATCGACACGGCCAGTGGCAAGGCCGATCAAGACCGTGCCGGCGGGCGGGTGCCGCACACCGTGTTGGTCAGCCCAATGACCCACCCCCATCGCTTGCCCACTGCGTTGGGCCGCTCCGCCCCTCAAGGGGCAACGCTGGCGGCCCGGCGGAGCCGGTTCCGCGGCGTTCCGGGCTGGCGCTGTGGCGCGCCGTTGTGTGCGGCTGCTTGGCGTCTGCTGGCTTTGTCCCGGCTTCCTGCCTTGGCCGCCACCAAGGTCACCATCGCCGTGATTTCGCTGGCCGACGACGCGCGCTATGACGCGCGGCGGGTGGAGCGGGCTTATCCCGGGCCACCCGACCGGCCGGGCGCTGGATGGGGCGCAACTGGGTGCGGACGATTCGGCCTTCGAGCTCGATGCCGAGGGCCTTGCGCTGGTCGGTGCGCGATGTGGTGTTGCCCAATGCGGCGGCGCTTGCCCAAGGCCCTGGCGGCATTGAAGGCGGCCAAGGTGCAGCATGTGATCGCCGATTTGCCGCTGGCCGAGATGCGCCAGCTGGTGCAAGCCGCGCCTGGCGGCGCTGGGCGGCGCCATGGTGTTCAACGTCGGGCTCGACGACGACAGCCTGCGCGCCGACGGTTGCGCCGCTGCCTTGTTGCACACCTACCCCAGCCGCCAGATGATGAGCGATGCGCTGGCGCAGTACCTGGCCGCGCGCAACTGGCGCAAGGCGCTGGTGCTTGAAGGGCCCGCTGCCGGGCGATGCCTTGCAGGCCCAGGCCTGGGCGCGTTCGGCCAAGCGCTATGGCATCAAGACCACGCAGGAGCGGCCCTTCAAACTCAGCGGCGATCCGCGCGAGCGCGACCTGGCCAACACGCGGTTGCTCACGGGCGACCGGGACCACGATGTGGTCGCCGTGATGGACAGCGACGGCGAATTCGCGCGGCTGCCTGCCCTACGCCACACAATGGCCGCGCCCGGTGGTGGGCGCCAACGGCCTGATGGCCCTGGCCTGGCACCCGCAGTGGGAGCGCAATGGCGGGCCGCAGCTGTCGCGCCGCTTTTCAAGGCCGCCAGCCGGCCCATGACCGGGCAGGACTGGGCGGCCTGGATGGCGGTGCGCTCGGTGATGGCCGCGCTGGTCGACAACCCCAAGGCCAGCGTGGCCGAGCAGCTGAAGGCCCTGCGCGGCGGCCAGGTGTTTGTCGACGGGTTCAAGGGCCCGCGCCTGTCGTTTCGCGCCCTGGGATGGGCAGTTGCGCCAGCCGCTGTTCCTGAGCCACGTGGATGGCGTGGTCGGTACCGCGCCGCTCGACGGTGTGCTGCATCCGAAGGAAGTGCTCGACACCCTGGGCGTGGATGAAAAGGAGAGCGCATGCAAAGCCCGGCCCTGAGCGCTGAACGCGGCGGCCTTCATTGCCCGTGCATCTGCTGCGCGCCCTGCGTGCGGTGGTGGGGCGCGAGCTCAACCGTTTCCTGCGCCAGCCGTCTCGCCTGGGTTCGGCGCTGGTGCGGCCCCTGTTGTGGTTCGTGGTGTTTTCGGCGGGCTTCAACAACGTGTTTGGCGTGGCCATCGTGCCGCCTTACGAGACCTACATCGAATACAAGGAATACATGGTGCCGGGCCTGCTGGGCATGGTGGCCCTGTTCAACGGCATGCAGAGTTCGCTTTCCATGGTGTACGACCGGGAAATGGGCGTGATGCGCCTGCTGCTCACGGCGCCGCTGGCGCGCGGCTGGCTGCTGGCCTTCAAGCTGCTGGCGGGTACCTGCCTGTCGGTGTTGCAGATGGCGGTGTTTCTCGTGATCGCCCGTGCTGTTCGGCGTGGAAATGCCGCTGGCCACCTTGCCGGCGCTGCTGCTGGCCATGGCCTGTGGTGCCACCATGCTGGCCGCCCTGGGCCTGATGCTCTCGGTGTATGTGCGCCAGCTGGAGAACTTCGCGGGCACGATGAATTTTGTGATCTTCCCGATGTTCTTCATCAGCCCGGCGCTGTACCCGCTGTGGAAGCTCGAAGAGTCGGGCGCCTGGTGGATGCTCAAGCTGGCCGAGTTCAATCCCTTCACCTATGCGGTGGAAGCCATTCGCTACGCCATGGTGGGCCAGTTTCATGGCCTGTCCTGGGCGGTGGTGCTGGGCTGCAGCGTGGTGTTTTTTGTGCTCGCGCTTGTGGGGCTACGACCCGCAGCGCGGCTGGATTCGGAAAAAGGGTTCGGCCTGAGCAGCGTGGTGCGCAGGGCCGGCCGAACATGGAGACAAACATGACGATGAACTTGGCAACGCCGACACCTGTTGGCCTGGGGTCTGTTGGCGGGCAGCGGCCGTGGTCGCGCAGCCGAGATCGATCAAACCGGCGGCGACCCGCTGGGCTCCATGCAGTGGCCGGGCTTGCGCGACGAGTTCATGGGCGGCGGCCCGATGGTGTTTTCGCCAGGCCGTGAGCATCACGGGCCCGGCCTTTGCCGACGACGCCATGAACGTGCCCTTGCTGGTGGATGCGCGCAAGCTCGCACAGGACACCGGCGGCGGCATCGAGCTTGATTCGGGTGGTGGTGGACCGCAACCCGGTGCGCCACGTGCTCGATTTCGAGCCGCTGAAGGCCTTGCCCATGCTGGCGTTTCGCATCCGCATGGAGCAGGCCTCGCCGGTGCGCGCCATGGTGAAAACGCGCGATGGCCGACTGGCATGTGGGCAGCACCTGGGTGCAGGCCGCGGGCGGCGGCTGCACCGTGCCGGGCGCTGACGCGGGCCGACGGCTCCTGGAGCCGCACGCTCAACCAGGTGCAAACGCGGTTTTTCAACAACGTGATCGAGGGCAGCAAGCGCCTGCGGGTGCGCATCATGCACCCCATGGACACCGGGCTGGTCGCCGGCACGCCCGCTTTCTACATTGAAAGCCTGCAACTGGTGGACGGCGCCGATCAGGTCTGGTGGCGCCTTTCGCCCCATGAGCCGGTTTCAGAAAACCCCATACTGACCTTCGAGCTGCCGCACAACCTTGCCGCCGGGCCTGCGGCTGGTGGGGCGCGACAACAACGGCAACCCGATCGACGCCGAGGTGCGCTCATGAAGCGGCTGGCCTGCTGGCCGCCGCGCTGCTGGCCGGCCTGGCCGTGTGCGCCGCTGTCGGCGCTGGCCCAGGCCGACATGGCCACGCTCAACTACCACCTCAAGCCGCGCCAGATCGCCCAAGGCACCTGGGTGATCGAGGGCGCGGTCGACGATTTCAGCAGGGCCAACGGCTGCAACATCATCAACACCGCCTTCATCGCCACCGGCGCAGGCGTGGTGGTGATCAACACCGGCACGTCGCGCCTCTACGGCGAGCAGCAGCGCCAAGCCATCGCCAGCGTGACCCAGGAGCCCGTGCAGCGCGTGTTCTAACCTCAACCTGCACCCCGACTATTTCTTCGGCAACCAGGCCTGGGCCGACAAGCCCACCCAGGCCCTGGCCGGCACCATTGCCGGTCAGCAGGCCGAGGGCGGCGCCTACGCAGACAACCTGTACCGCCTGTGTGGCGACTGGATGAAGGCCACCGAATCGCAGCCGGCCCGGGTCGCCGTGGAGCCGCAAACGCTTCACCATGGGCGGCCACCAGCTGGAGCTGCGCCGCCTGCAGGGCCACACCGGCCGACGACCTGGTCTTGCTCGACCACACCACCGGCGTGATGTTCGCCGGCGGCCTGGTGTTTTCGCAGCGCGTGCCGACCACGCCCCACGCCGATTTCTCCGCCTGGCTGGCCAGCCTCGACACCCTGGCGCAGTGGCAGCAAAGCGGCGAGTTCAAGCAGGTGGTGCCCAGCCATGGCCCGGTGCACACGCGGCGCTGCGGGCATCGCCGAAACGCGCGACTGGCTGCGCTGGCTCACGCACCTCGCTGCAGGCCAGCGCCGAGCGTGGTCTGGACCTGAGCGAGGTCCTGCGCCAGCCCGTGCCCGAGCGGTTTGCGCGCTGGGCCGCCCAGCCCGCCGAGCTGCAGCGCACGCTGGCGCAGTGGTACCCGCGCTATGAGCAGCGCGCCCTGGCGCGCCCGCTGCGCTGAAGGGTCGCTTGCCCGACTGTTGCAAGCCGGGCAGGGCAGTGATTCATTTTTGAACAGTGTCACGAACAGTTCGAAGCGACGCGCTGCTGGCATGCGCGGGGCGCTGCTGCGTGTTTTCAGGGGCTTTGGCGGGCTCTGAACGGCCCTCGGCATGCGGGAATACCCGAGGGTTGGGGTTGGCACAGATGTTGCCCTTATGAGGGTGTGCAAGCCACAGACCGGAGGGTCGGGCGTTCACGAACAGCCGGGGTGACAACCCGGACGCCGCATCAACTTTCAACGAGCAGGAGACAACCCAGTGAAACGAACCCTATTGAGCCTTTTGGTCATGGCCGCCACGGCCCACGTTGGCGCCCAGGGCGTGACCGACGCGATGATCGCCAACGATGCCAACACCCCCGACGACGTGCTCTCCTGGGGCATGGGCACCCAGGGCCAGCGCCATTCCAGCCTGAACCAGGTCAACGCCAAGACCATCAACAAGCTGGTGCCCGTGTGGTCGATGTCCTTCGGTGGCGAGAAGCAGCGCGGCCAGGAGTCGCAGCCGCTGATCCACAACGGCAAGATGTTTGTCACCGCGTCGTACTCGCGCATCTATGCGCTCGACACCAAGACCGGCAAGAAGCTCTGGAAGTACGAGCACCGCCTGCCCGAAGGCATCATGCCCTGCTGCGACGTGGTCAACCGCGGCGCCGCGCTGTACGACAACCTGGTGATCTTCGGCACGCTGGACGCCCAGCTCGTGGCGCTCGACCAGGAAACCGGCAAGGTGGTCTGGCGCGAGAAGATCGACGACTACTCCGCCGGCTACAGCTACACCGCCGCACCGCTGATCGCCGAAGGCCTGTTGCTGACCGGCGTGTCCGGTGGCGAGTTCGGCGTGGTCGGCCGCGTCGAAGCGCGCGACCCCAAGACCGGCAAGATGGTCTGGACGCGCCCGGTGGTCGAAGGCCACATGGGCTACAAGGACGGCAAGGAAAACGGCATCTCCGGCACCACCAACGCCACCTGGCCGGGCGACACCTGGAAGACCGGCGGCGCGGCCACCTGGCTGGGCGGCACCTACGACGCCAAGACCGGCCTGGCCTACTTCGGCACCGGCAACCCGGCCCCTGGAACAGCCACGTGCGCAAGGGCGACAACCTGTACTCCACCTCCACCGTGGCCATCGACGTCAAGACCGGCAAGATCGTCTGGCACTACCAGAGCACGCCCAACGACGGCTGGGACTACGACGGTGTGAACGAGTTCGTCACCTTCGACATGGACGGCAAGCGCATGGGCGCCAAGGCCGACCGCAACGGCTTCTTCTATGTGCAACGACGCGGCCAACGGCAAGCTGGTCAACGCCTTCCCCTTCGTCAAGAAGATCACCTGGGCCACCGGCATCGACCTGAAGACCGGGCCGCCCGAACTTCGACCCGGCCAACCGCCCTGGCGACCCGACCGCTGCGGGCGGCGACGGCAACAAAGGCAAGTCGGTGTTCTCCGCGCCCGGCTTCCTGGGCGGCAAGAACCAGATGCCCATGGCCTACAGCCCCAAGACCGGTCTGTTCTACGTGCCGACCAACGAATGGGGCATGGAGATCTGGAACGAGCCCATCACCTACAAAAAGGGCGCCGCCTTCCTGGGCGCGGGCTTCACCATCAAGCCGCTGTTCGAAGACCACATCGGCTCGCTGCGCGCCGTGAACCCCAAGACCGGCAAGATCGACTGGGAAATCAAGAACGAAGCGCCGCTGTGGGGTGGCGTGATGACCGCTGGCGACCTGGTGTTCTGGGGCACGCCTGAGGGCTACCTCAAGGCGGCCGATGCCAAGACCGGCAAGGTCGTCTGGCAGTTCCAGACCGGCTCCGGCGTGGTCGCGCCTCCGGTCACCTGGACCGAAGGCGGCGAGCAGTACGTGAGCGTGGTCTCCGGCTGGGGTGGCGCCGTGCCGCTGTGGGGCGGTGAAGTGGCCAAGAAGGTCAACCTGCTGGAGCAGGGCGGCTCGGTCTGGACCTTCAAGCTCCTGAAGTAACTCCCCCCTGCGCCGCTGCGCGCCTTCCCCCCGAGGGGGACCACACCTGTGGCCCGGCGAAGCCGGTTCCACGGTGTGTGCTGGGTGGGGCTTCTGGCGCAGCTTTTCGCGCTGGTGTCCCACCCATTTTTTTGCCCATTGATTTCAACGATTCGAGACCCGAGCCATGCGACACCTCCTTCTTCATGACCACCAGCCTCCTGCTCGCCACCGGCGCCGCACATGCGCTCGACGAAGCCGCCGCCATGGAACTGGCCAAAGCCAACGGCTGCCTGTCGTGCCACTCGGCCAAGGAAAAAATCGTCGGCCCAGCCTACAGTCGCCATCGCCGAAAAATACAAGGACGACAAAGACGCCGTGGCCAACCTGGTGCAGTCGATCCAGCGTGGCTCCAAAGGCAAGTGGGGCCGCACCCCCATGCCTGCCCACGACACCATGAGCCAGGGCGACCTGAAAACCCTGGCCGAATGGGTGATGAGCACCAAGCCATGAGCGCCTTGTCATGAGCGGGCTGTCGCGCTCGCGGCTTCGCGCTCCGCCTGCCCGGTCCGCTCGCCTGGTGCGGGCGCGTGGAGCCGGCTGGCCGTGATCGTGGCCATGGTTGCGCCCCGACCGCCTGGGCCCAGGCCTTTGAGTTGCAAGGCGAAAAAGCGCTCATCGCCCAAACCCGCGACGGCGCCAGCACCCGCATCGGTTCCGTCTTTTTCGAGCCCGCAGCCCAGGCCGGGCGCACCGCCTTTCGCGTGAAGATGGACCACACCGTCTTGCGCGACTATTTCCTCTCGATGCGCGAATTCAAATGCCTGCCGGCCGAGGCCGAAGTCAGCTGCTTCGTGCCATACCCCTACGCCCAGCCCGGCACCATCGCGCCCGACGATCTGGGCTGGCTGGAACACAGCCTGCTGTTCCTCTACAAGCAACCCAGAGACTTCGGCGCCAAGCTCTGGAACGGCATGATCTTCAAGCTCACGCCGACCGACAAAGGGCTTTGTCGGCCAACCCCAGGCCGTGGACCTCAACCGCATCAGTGCGCCGCCGGACGACTTGAACGTTTTGCCCTATGGCCCATTTGACCGCGACGACTTTGCGCCCGGGGCGCGGTGGGTGACGGGGTTGCGGATCGAGTAGCCCATGGTCAATGCTTGGCCAAATAGCCGCGACGGAGCCTTTGCCGAGAGCCGTGTTCAAAAAGCCTGGCGTTGCGGTTGGCAATGGGGACGGCAACTGGCCTTGTTGGTGGTGGCGTTCCTTTGCCTGGGTGCGCAGGCGGTGACCTTGAGCAAAGCGCAATTGGCGCAGTACTTCCCTGAACCCCTGGTGGTCGGGGAAAAAGACCCGGAACTGCCGGTTTGGCCGCTGTTTCGCCAGATGCGAAGCGACAAGGGCTGGGGCGATCCGGTTCCCGTGGGTTTTGCGTTTGAGTCGCTTGATTTCGCGCCCATACCGGGCTTCTCTGGTACGCCGGTCAACCTGTTGATTGCCTTGGATGACAAGGGCGCCTTCCTCGACGTCAAGGTGCTATCGCAGCGCGAACCTGTGTTTGTTGAAGGCCTGGGCCCGGTGCCATTGGACAAGTTTGTTGACCAGTACCAAGGCCTGTCCATCACACAGAACATCAAGATAGGCTCCAACCTGAACCAGGGTGGCAAAGGGGGCAGTGCCAATGTCTATGTCGATGGGGTCGCCAAAGCCACGGCGTCGGTGCGCATCGTCAATCAGAGTCTCTTGTCGGCGGCACTGAAGGTCGCGCGGGCGAAATTGGGTTTTGCCGCGGGCAAGGATCCCGATATGGTGGGGCACATAAAACCGAATGTCTTTGAGCCCATGGATACGCCCGCGTTATGGCAGCGCGGGCTCATCGGCCATCGGGTCTTTTTGAACAAAGAGGTTGAGGCCGCCTTCAAAGGCACGGTCGGCGAGCGGCAAGACGATGTGGCGCTGCGAGAACCCGAGTCGGTCTTTTCGGCGCTGCTGGCCATGCACCTGAACGTTCCCAGTGTGGGGCGCAATGTTCTGAGCGAGAAGGGGTGGAAATACCTGATGAGCTGGATCGAGCCAGGGGATCATGCCTTTCTGGTGGCCACCCGCGGGCGCTACAGCTTGGTGAGCCCTGACTACACGCCAGGGGCTGTCCCCGATCGTCTGACCCTGACGCAATCGGGCTTGCCCATTGAATTGCGCGATTTCGTGCTCGATGATGTCCCGCGTTTGCCAGCGGATTGGCAGGGGCACGACGTCAAGTGGCGGATCTTCAAAGTGATCAGCCAGGCCAGCCTCGACCCCGCAGAACCCTTGGACTTTGCACTTGAGCGTCACCCGCGAAAAGGGGCAGATGTTTCCCGAAAAGGCCCGAAAGGATCTGGTGTTGAAGATGCAGTTGCCGGCCGAGTTCGTGGATGTCCCGGCCTCTGACAACAAGACCTGGCATTCGCTGTGGCGTGAGCGCGCGGTGGAGATTGGCGTGTTGATTGCAGCGCTGGCCCTGCTCACCGCCTTGCTCGTTCGCCCAAAATGGATCACTGCCTCTCCCAAGCGCTTGACCCAAATTCGCACGCTGTATTTGTTGTTCACGCTGGGCTTCATCGGCTGGTACGCCCAAGGCCAGTTGTCCATCGTGAACCTCACGGCGGGCATTCAAGCGCTGTTGGCGGGTCGCAGCCTAGGTTTCTTTTTGTATGACCCCATGACCGTGGTGCTGTGGGCCTATGTTGCCGTGTCATTGTTGGCTTGGGGGCGGGGCACTTTTTGTGGCTGGCTGTGCCCCTTTGGTGCCATGCAAGATCTGGTGGGCGGCTTGGCCAGGCTGGTCAAACTGCCTCAATGGCGATTGCATACCCGCACCGACGCACGGCTGAAGAAATTGAAATACGGGGTGCTTGTTGTGGTGCTCGCCATGCCGTTTATCTCGGCCTCCTGGACCGACAAGGCGGTGGAGGTGGAGCCTTTCAAGACCGCCATCACCCTGGTGTTTGACCGATCTTGGCCGTTTGTGGCGTGGGCGTTGGCGCTGTTGTTGCTCAGTGCTTTTCTGTACAAGGGTTTTTGTCGCTACCTGTGCCCCCTGGGTGCCGGTTTGGCGGTGCTGGGGCGCTTTCGGTTGTGGAACTGGTTGCCGCGTCGTGCAGCGTGTGGGCAACCTTGCCAGACCTGCCGCCACCGTTGCGAGTACCAGGCGATCAAGCCTCAGGGCGCCATCGAATACACCGAGTGTTTCCAGTGTCTGGACTGTGTGGTGATCTATGAGAGCGAGGACCTGTGTGCGCCTCTCATGATTGAAAAGCGAAAAGGACGCGTGATTCCGGTGCGCCCGCTGACACCATCGCCTCCGGTGAATTGAAAGCAAGGCACATCCAAGGAAGACACCCATGCAACGACGACCGATTCTCTTGGCATCCATCGGTTGCGCCGGTCTTGCGATGGCGGCAACCCCATTAGGCCTGGCGTTGCAGTGGCGCCAGCGCGCGATGTTGGGCCTGGGGACCACGCTGACCCTGCGCGCGGCCCATGCCGACGTGGCGCAACTCGACCGCGCTTTGGACGCGGCGGTGGCCGCGATTCGGCGCGTCGAGGCCTCGATGAGCCTGTACCGAACCGACAGCGAGTTGGTGCGGCTGAATCAGCGGGGCTATTTGAACGATCCCAGCGAGACCCTATTGGCAGTTTTGACCGCCGCTCAACACATTTCCCAACGCAGTCATGGGGCGTTTGACCTCACAGTGCAGCCGCTGTGGGCGTTGTTTGAGCGCGCCCGTGGCGAGGGCCGCTTGCCGACGAGGCATGAAATTCAGGTGGCCAGGCAAAGCGTGGGATGGCGGCAGCTGAGCGTTGACAGTCGGCGCATCGCGTTTCGGCGGTCAGGCATGGCCCTCACTTGCAATGGCATTGCACAAGGGCGCGCCGCTGACCTTGCTCGAGAAGCATTGCGATCCCACGGTGTGGCGCACGCGTTGATCAATGCCGGGGAGTACGCGGCGCTCGGTCACAGCGAGCGGGGAGGCACCTGGACGCTGGGCATTGAAGACCCTCGCGATGAGGCGAGGCTGTTGTTGGCGCTGCGAAGCGACGGACGTTCTCTGGCCACCTCGGCAGATAACCGAACGGTGTTTTCCCCCGACCACAAACACCACCATATCTTCAATCCGGCCACGGGTGATTCACCGCCTGCGTTGAGCAGTGTGAGCGTCTTGGCGCCAAGCGCGATGTTGGCTGATGCGCTCACGAAGGTGATGTTCAACGCGGACCCCCATCACATTCCAGCGCTCGCGCAAAGTTGGCGTGTGGGCGTTGTGTGGGTTGACAAAGCCGGGCGGTGGAAGGCCACGCGGGACATTGACATCGCCTCATAAGGCTCTCCATCATGGTGGCCAGTCGCGCCCGCTGGCCCGCTTCCAGACGCTAGGGCGCCACCTGCGCCGACAGCGTACCACCGGTCAAAAAGCCTTTGGGTACCTTTTCGATGCGCTCGAACTTCACCAAGCCTCGGTCCTTGCAGTACCACTCTTGCGAAACGAGAGGCACATCGGTGAACCCATTGACCGAATCGGTATACAGGTTGAGCTTGGCCTCCCCGCGCAGACGCATACAAGGTTTGAGGGGGGCGCTGCCTTCGGCCAATTGCACCTGGTCGTCCACCGCTTCGATGCGCCAGGTCATCGGGACGGTGTGGGTGTATTTGAGTTCGCGGGGGTGTTCATTGAGTGCGCTGGATGAGGTAGGGCACGGTGGGGGTGGTCCATTCGGTGCCCACGGTGTAGGGCGCCTTGATGACCCACCGGGGTTCGGGGTCCATGATTGGGTCCTGGTCGATGTCCATGCGGGTGGCGACGCGGCGAATGCCCTGATCGTCGACCTTGAAGTAGTAGGTCACGCCGTCTGAGTGACGGCGCATGCATCAGCTCTTGGTCGTCCACACTGACGGGACCCTGTGCGGTGAGCGTCCAGATGTCGGTTTCGTGAGGCTCGTCGGTGTCGTAGCTGGCGATGTAGGTTTGCGCCTCGCCTGCGCGCAGGGGGAACCATTCATTGCCCTTGGTTGCTGGCGCCGCAGGCGGACAAAAGAATGGCGGTGGCGCTGGTAAGCAGGTTTCGATGCATGCGCCTTCGCGCACCGGGGCGACAAATCGCGGCGATGGATTCCAGAGCAACATCCGGAGCGCTGTGAGTCAACCCAGCAGACACCGCGGTACCGGCCTGGCCGGGTCGCTGGTGTGGTCCCCCTGTGGGGAAGGCGCGCAGCGACGCAGGGGGGTACATCATTTGTCCGGCAACTGCGCGCGCGGCAGATCGCTGAGTTTGATTTCCACCTTGTCGTTGGCCGCAGGCAGCAGCCAGGCCAGGCCTTGCGGGCCGCGAATGGGCTTGCTGCTGCCCATCTGCGTATTGCCTTCGCGGGCTTTTCTGGATGCCGTCGCCCAGGATGCGGTGCAGGTCTTTTTCGTAGGGCAGTCGGAAGACGCGGGGCATTTCCAGAGGCTGGTTGTCTTTCATCGGATTGACCCAGATGAAGATGTTGCCGGGATGGTCGCGCGCGGGGCTGGGCTCGTCGAACACGGCCGAGAGCAAGACAAACTTTTCTGGCAAGCTGTCTTCGGCGGGCCAGCCCGAGAGGCCGCGCAGGGTCTGGCTGTTGAAGATGAAGAACCCACTCACCACGAGCACCATGGCCGCTTTCAGGCTCCAATGCCAGCGCGTCGCCAGGCAGAGCACCAGCAGCAGGAAGGCCAGCAGCGCGTAGGTCAACGCGAGCAGCAGGAGTTGGGAGGAAACGGCGGGGATCATGATTGTGGGGGGGTCATTGGAAGCCCTGTCTGGGCAACAAGAGGCCGCTTTGTTGGGGTGGATGCCACCTCGCACACGCCGTGGAACCGGCGCAGGGGGTCACAGCCCGCTCCTTTGCACAATGGTTTTGGGCTGGGTGTTGATGTCGGTCACGAGGCCTGCTTCATCGATGGAGAAGCGCACCAGCGTGCGCTCGTCGCCTTTGCGGGGAATCTGCTGCGTGCCGGTGTAGACGATCTCGGCCTGTGGATTGACCTTCACCACCGCCACCGACACGTCCACCGGCTGTTTGTCCACGCTGTCGTAGTAGTGCGCGTTGACCACGTACTCGCCCGGCACCAGCCCGCGCAGGGTGACGATTTCCTGCCGCACAGGGCTGCTGATCTGGCGGCCGTTGACGATCACGCTGCTGTTCTTGGCGCCACGGTCGTCGCGGTCCAGGTGCAGCATGCCGGCGTCGCGCTGGCGAAACCACAGCGTTTTGCCGCCGGGCTCCAGTACCCAGGCGTCGACGTCGTTGGGGTTGTTGTCGGGCCAGGAAATGGTCACCAGAAATTCGGCTTTGGCCGGCACGTCGCCGGCCTTGCGGGCCTTGGGGTTGAACGAGAGCAGGGCGATGACGAAACAGAACACGAAGGCGATCAACATGTTGAACAACATGTCGTAGAACGGATCGGTTTCGGTGTCACGAACCGCTCGACCGATCGCCATGGGGCGGCTCCTGTCGAGACAGTTGGTGCGCGGCGCCTGGGCGGCGAGGGTGTCGGCCACGAGCTGGTCGGCAAAGCGGTCGAGCCGCATGAGTTGCAGACCGAGCAAGATGTTGCCGGACAGGCCGGTCACTGTCGTCAGCAGGGCGATGCCCAGGCCACCGGTGAGGTTCTTCAGCAGCAGGGTCGACTGGCTGGCGTCGAAGCTGTCCATCTGGCCCAGGTGCAAGCGCCAGAATGGAAAACCCGATCACCTTGCCGAGCAGGCCCAGTTTCAACTGAATGCCGTTGAGCCACCAGGCCATTTCGTGCGGCCCGTGGGCGCGTTCGCCGAGCACCTGCAGCCAGATGGTGTGATCGGCGTTGGGGCGGGCACAGCCCTGATGGTATTCCGCGCCCCAGTCGCTCTCGGCTGGTACGGAATGGAAGGTGGCTAGGGCGAGATGGGCGTTCAAGCGCTGCCGCTGCTGGCCCAGCGCCCACGCTCGGCGACCGGCCCACAGGGAGCTGGCGGCGAACAACACGATGATGACCAGCGTGAGTCGCGTGGGGTCGGCCTGCACGAGCCTGTGCCATGCGCCCGCTTGCCACAGCAACCAGCTGCCGAACACCAGCAAGCCCATGTAGGCCAGCCAGAGCAGAAACAGACCGTTGTCGGCGCGCTCCAGGGCCATGGGTGCGGAGCGGGCGCCGGGGAGGCGGCTCACCAGCGAGGCGCCCGAGCATGTGGCGGTGGGCCGCCTGGGGAGAGGCGACACCGGGGCTGGGCCATTCAGGCCTCGCTCGGCTGGGTCAGCGGGTGCAGGTGGGCGCGACTCGGCATCGCTGCGGAACACGATGGGAATGTGGCGCCGAGTAGGGCGCTTGTTGCACCAGTTGCACCACTTTTTCATGGTGGGGCGATTTGCTGCACACCGGGTCGGCGTTCGGCGGCGTCGCCGGTGATCATGAAGGCCTGGCAGCGGCAGCCGCCGAAGTCTTTGTGGCGTTCGTCGCAGGTGCGGCAGGGCGCTTTCATCCAGCTGTCGCCGCGGAAGGCGTTGAAGGCGTTGCTGCGTTGCCAGATCTCGGCGATGGGCGTGTCTTTGACGTTGGGCAAGCGCGAGGTCGGGCAGGTCGCGCGCGTTGTGGCAGGGCATGGCCAGGCCGTCGGGCGCCACGCTGAGGAACACCGAGCCCCAGCCGTTCATGCAGGCCTTGGGGCGCTCTTCAAAGTAGTCGGGCACCACGAACAGCACGCGGGTTTTGGGCCCGGTTTTGCCTTCTTGCTCGGCGCGGAACTGGGTGACCACGGCTTCGGCCTCCCGCAGCTCGTCGCTGCGTGGGCATCAGGTGGTCGCGGTTGATCCAGGCCCAGCCGTAGTACTGCGTGTTGGCGAGCTCCAGGTACTCGGCTTCCAGCGCCACGGCCATGTCGATGATCTTGCGCACGTGGGGCAGGTTGTGGCGGTGCAAGACGCAGTTGAGCACCATGGGCCAGTCGTGTTCCTTGATCAGCCGCGCCACGCGCTGCTTGAGCTCGAAGGTTTTGGTGTGGCTCAGGAAATCGTTGAGCTCTTTGGTGGAGTCCTGGAACGACAGCTGAACATGGTCGAGCCCGGCGTCTTTGAGCGCCTGCGCTTTGGCGGGCGTGAGGCCCACGCCGGAGGTGATGAGGTTGGTGTAGTAGCCCAGCCGGTGCGCTTCCTGCACCAGCTCCACCAGGTCGTCGCGCAGCAGCGGCTCGCCGCCGGAGAAACCCAGCTGCGCTGCGCCCAGCTTGCGCGCCTGCTGCATCACGCTGACCCATTGCTCGGTGCTCATCTCGTCCTGAATGCGCGCATGCTGCGTGGGGTTGTAGCAAAACACGCAGTGCAGCGGGCATTTGTAGGTGAGCTCGGCGAGCAGCCACAGGGGCGGCCCGGCAGGGATGATCTCGGTGTTCAATGCAAGGTCTCCAATGGGCGTACCGATGGCTCAACCAAGGCCGCAGCGGTGGACTTAGTCAATCCAGCCACGGCGTTGCCCTTCTTCCAATAGCGAGGTGACCTGCGGCATCAAGTCTTGAACGCTGAATGCCGCCTCCAGCTCGGTCACGATGTCGCTCAAGCTGCGCTCGCCATCACAGCGTTTCAAAATTTCCGCCGCGCTGTCGTTGAGCTGCACCATGCCTTCGGGGTACAGCAACACCCAACGCTTCTGCGCTTCTTCAAATTGCAGGCGAAAACGGCGCGAGAGTTTGGGGCGCTCAGGCAAGGTCATTGATTCATTCATGGGCTGATCCAATTGCAATACCTTTCCGGAGAAGCAGGAAACCAACCCAGCACACGCCGCGGAACTGGCTTTGCCAGGCCGCTGGCGTGGTCCCCCCTTCAGGGGGGAAGACGCGAAGCGGCGCAGGGGGGGTCATTCACTGGCTCGCTTTCTCAATGGCGTCCAGCATGGACCACAGGATGTCCAGCTTGAACTGCAAGATGTCGAGCGCGCGGTGTTGCTGGGCGCGGGTGGTGAAGTGTTCCAGCGTGACGCGCAGGCCGTGTTCCACATCGCGGCTGGCCAGGGGGATGCGGCTGCGGAAGTAGGTCAGGCCGTTGGCTTCGATCCAGGGATAGTGCTTGGGCCAGGTGGCCAGGCGGTCTTTGTGGATCTGGGGCGCGAACATTTCGGTGAGCGAGGAGCACACGGCTTCTTGCCACGGCGCCTTGGCCGCGAAATTCACATAGGCGTCGCAGGCGAAGCGCACGGCAGGCGCCACGCCTTGCAGCGACCACAGGTCGTCGCGCGAAATGCCCACCGCTTCGCCCAGCCGCGTCCAGGCCTCGATGCCGCCGGCGGCATCGCCTTCAAAATCGCCGTGGCCATCGTGATCGAGAATGCGCTCCATCCACAGACGGCGGTGCGCCCGGTCGGGCATGTTGGCCAGGATCGCGGCGTCTTTGCGCGGGATGCAGATCTGGTAGTAGAAGCGGTTGGCCACCCAGCAACGGATTTCATCGGGCGTGCAGCCGCCCGCGTTCATGCGCACGTTGAAGGGGTGGTGGATGTGGTAGCTGCGGCCTTTGTCGCGCAGCTGCGCTTCAAACGCTTCGCGGGTCCAGGCGGGCAGACCATCGACGGGGCGGGGGTGTTGTGCGATTTCCATGGCGGATCAAAATGCAATGTCCATGCCATCGAACGCGACTTCGATGCCGTGCGCGACAAGCTCTGCGCGCTCGGCCGAGTCTTCCACCAGCATGGGGTTGGTGTTGTTGATGTGGATGAGAATTTTTCGAACGCCTGCGGGCAGTTTGTCGAGCTGTTCGATCATGCCGCCCGGGCCGCTTTGCGGCAGGTGGCCCATGTCGAGCGCGGCTTTTTTCGACAGGCCTTCGCGCTGCATTTCGTCGTGGGTCCAGAAGGTGCCGTCGACCAGCACCACAGCTGCAGCCGCTCATGATCTCCAGCAGCTCGGGTGTGACAGCCGCCAGTCCCGGCGCGTAAAACGCCTTGGCGCCGGTGGCGGGGTTGTGCAGCAGCAGGCCGATGTTGTCGCCCGGGCGCGGGTTGCCGCGAAATGGCGAGTACGGCGGCGGCTTGGAAGACAGCGCCACGGTCTGCACCTGTACGCCGGGCAGGCCGGGGATGTCGGTGGTGCGGCCGTCGATGGGCAGTTCGGTGGGCGCGACCTGGCAGTAGTGCGACAGGATGCGGGTGATGGGGAAACCATCGGAAATGTCGGACAACACCTCGGGCGTGGCCAGCAGCGGCAGCGGCGTCTGGCGCTCGCGCAGCATCAGCAGGCCGGTGACGTGGTCGATCTGCGCGTCCATCAGCAACACGGCGGCGATGCCGCTGTCGCGCACGGCCCGGGCCGGTTGCAGTTCGGGCGTTTGCGCGATTTGCTTGAGGATGTCGGGTGAGGCGTTGACCAGCAGCCAGTCTTGCCCGGTGGCGCTGACCGCGATGGACGACTGCGTGCGCGCTTGCGCCTGGATGGTGCCGTTGCGCAGGCCTTTGCAATTGCTGCAATTGCAGTTCCATTGTGGAAAACCGCCGCCAGCGGAAGAGCCGAGTACCCGAATGCGCATAGACTGCCTTGAGACTTGTGTGACGAAGAGCGATGAAAAAAGCGCACGCGTTGTGCACCCGTGCGCTTTTCAGAAGGGCCGCTGAAGATCAGCGGTTCGCGATGTACATCGTGATTTCGAATCCGAAACGAAGGTCGGTGAAAGAAGGGGTGGTCCACTGCATAGTCGGTCTCCAGTTGGGGTTGGCATGAAACATGTTTGCATGCTTGTCTGCACCATTGCTCGGCAAGCGCTGTCAGCGTACGCAACATCGATGCCAGAATCCAGCCCTGCAGGCGCTTCTCAGGGTAAATACCCAGTTCTCACTGTCCATGCCTTCGCCAACCAAAATGTCCGCTGACTGGCCTGCAGCCGGTCATGCTGCCGCTTGCGGCGCCGCACCGCATGGCCTATCGCGTGGTGGGCAACCGAGCGGGTGAGCCCTGGTTGTTGCTGCATGGCGGCCCTGGCGCGAGCGGCCAAGCCGGGCATGTTGCGACCACTCGACCTGTCCCGGCAGTGGGCCGTGGTACCCGATCAGCGTGGTGCTGGCGCCAGCCGCCCCAGAGGGCGCATCGCCCGCAACACCACGGCGGCGCTGGTTTCCGACCTCGAAGCCTTGCGCAAGTCACTGGGCGTAGAGCGCTGGAATGTGTTCGCGGGATCGTGGGGCACGGTGGTCGCGCTGGCCTACGCCCAACGCCATCCCGAGCGGGTGGAACGCATGGTGTTGCGTGGTGCGTTTGGCGTCACGCGGCGCGAACTGGCTGGCCTGCTGCAGCCACGTTCGGGTGTTCGGCACAGGCCGGGCAGCGAGCCTTTGTGGCCACGCGCGCCGGGCTACGGTGTGCCTTCGGTGTTGGCGGCGCTGCGCCAAGTGGTTCAAAGTGGAACACTCGGTGTTGCAGGGCTGCGCGCCGTGCGGCATTGGAACAGGCTGGAAATGGCTTGCGCGCGGCTGGGCATGCGTCGCAGCCTGCGGCATGCAGCGGCGCAGGGAGATGCCGCGCTTGGCGGTGCGCATTCGGCGCGATGTGGCTCAGCTGCAGCGGGGCTTGCGCCGCGCGAAGAGCGCAGGCGCGGTTGCCGCGCACGCGGCCGGCCGACAAGCGTCTTGCGGAACAAATACCGCGTTCAGGGGCATTACCTGCTGCACCGTGGTTTTGTGCGGCCAGGTGCAGCTGGACAGAGCCGTGCGCACAGCCGCGCGCAAGGGTATCGGCCATCGACTGGGTGCACGGGCGGTTTGACGCGGTGTGCCCCAGCGCCAACAGCCAGCGTTGGGCGGCCATGGTGCCAGGTGCCTGGACAACCCTTGCGATTGCACCTCACCCGTTGCGGGCACCTGGGCCATGAGGCCGACACCTTGGATGCTTTGCGGCGGGTGGTTCGCAGCGGCAACGGGCGTAGCGCGGTGAGCGTGGTTCGCGCGCTGGCGTGGCCTTGCTCGCTGTGCCTGGTGGCGTTTGGCTTGAGCGGCTGCGGCGTGCTGTCAAGCAGAGGCTGGGGTGCGATGCAGCCGAGGACAACGCCCGTTCCCTGGCGTTCCCTGGCGCCGGGCGTGTGGGTCTGGGAAGGTGGCGCCGGGCGAGATCGCCGCCGAGAACCGGGGCCATGTGGCGCCGACCTCGCTCGTGGTCGATGGAGGCGAGGCGGTGGTGATCGATCCGGGGCCCAGTTTCTTACATGGGGAGCGTGTTCGTCGCTCGGTCGGCTGCCGATTTCAGGCGCGGGTGCGCTGGGTGGTGAACACCCATGCCCATGCTGAAAACGTGTTGGCCAATGGTGCGTTCGCAGGGCCTGAGCAAGTCGACCATCGTCGCTGGGCGCCAAACCTTGGCGGCCATGCGCGAGCGCTGCCCGGCCTGCCTGGCCAGCCTCACCGCGCGGGTGGGAGAGGCGGCGATGGCCGGTACAGAGATCGTGTTGCCGGGCAAAATCCTGCAAAAGGGCGATACGTTGCCGGTGGGCCGGCTGCGCCTGCAGGTGATGCCGTTTGAGCAGGGTCACACCGAAGGTGACCTGGTGTTGTGGTAGCCCGGAGGAGCGCGTGTTGTGGGCCGGAGGGCTTGCGTATGCCGGAGCGGATGCCCGAACTGTCTCAAGGCAGCGTGGAGGGCTGGTTGGCGGCGCTGGACCACCTCGATGCGCTGGTGCCTGCGCATGTGGTGTCGGCCGCGGTGTCTTCGGCACACCGCCAAGGCGAGTTGCCTGAAGCGCTGCGTGTCACCCGGGCCTACCTGGGGGCGCTTGCGCCCGGGCGTGCTGCGAGCCATGGACGAAGGCCACCAGCCGCAGGAAGCCGGCCTGGTGCCCTTGCCAGCATTTGCCGGTTGGGCGGGCTACGAGGAGCGGCACATGTTCAACGTGCAGCGCGCCTGGCGCGAACTGGAGCCGGTCTGGATGGACCGAGGCCCGTTGAGCATGCTGACCGGCCCTCAGTTCAGCACGTCGGGCGGCAGCTGGTCTTTTTTGCGGTAGATGGTGTTGCGCGAAACGCCCAGCGCCTTGGCCGCCGCCGACACATTGCCTTTGTGCAGGCGCAGCATGTTGGCCATGGCACTCAATGCCACATCTTGCAGCCGGTGACCATCGAGTTCGGGCGACGAAGGATTGGCGGCGGGCGCTGCCGTGGGCTTGGCCAATGCGATGGCCTCCAGCACTTCGGTGCGGCACGTGGGGCGTTTGGCCCACTTCAAGCTCTTCCAGAAAATCGTCGGGCAGGTGCGACATTTCGATCTGCCCCTCGCAGCCCACCATGACCACGGCGGTGCGCAGCAGGTTGTGCAGCTGGCGGAAGTTGCCCGGCCAGTGGAAGCGGCGCAGCACGTCCATGACCGGTGGCGAAATGGTGACCTTGCTGCTGTTTTCGCACAGCGCTTTCAGAATCTTGTTGACCACCAGCTGGAAGTCGGTGCGGTCGCGCAAGGCGGGCAGGCGCACCACCAGGCCGTTGAGCCGGTAATAGAGGTCTTCACGGAAGTCGCCGCGTGCGATCATTTCCTTGAGGTTCTTGTGGGTGGCGCTGATCACGGCCACGTCCACATCAACCTCTTTGGTCGAGCCCAGCGGATTGACCTTGCGCTCTTGCAAGACGCGCAGCAAGCGCGCTTGCAGGTGTTTGGGCATGTCGCCAATCTCGTCGAGAAACAGGGTGCCGCCGTTGGCCTGCTGGATCTTGCCCGAGCGAGCCCTTCTTGCGCGCGCCGGTGAAGGCGCCGTCTTCGTAGCCAAACAGCTCGGACTCGATCAGCGTGTCGGGGATGGAGGCGCAGTTGAGCGAGACAAAGGGTTGCCCGGCGCGGTCTGGAATCGCCGTGAATGGCCTGGGCCAACAGGTCTTTGCCTGTGCCGGTTTCGCCCAGGATCATCACCGGGATGTCGCGCCCCGAGACGCGGCGCACCTTGTGGATCACGGCAGACACCTGCGGGTCGCCGGTATCGAGGTACTGCAGCGAAGACAGCTGCGTGCGCTTGACCGCGGGCTTGTTCGAGCAGGGCTCGGGCCGCTGGACTGCACAGGGTGCTCGGCCGATTCGGGTCGTTGCGCCATCCAGGCGCTGGGCGCTTTGATCTTGGCCCGGCCCAGACCGTCACACCGTTGTGCAGGCAGAGCTGCTTGGGGTTGGTGATGGTGCCGCCGAACAGCTCGCTCAGCGCCGACACCGGGATGCCAAACAGCGACGAGAACGTGTGCGCCTTGAGCGAAGCGAAAGGCAGACCGATCTGGAACTGGGCGCTGCGGTTGGCCGAGATGAAGCGGCCCTCGGGCGAAAACACCGCGATGCCTTCGACCAGCGTGCCCAGGAACTCGGAGCGGGTGTGGAAGTGGATGCGGATGGCCTTGGGGAAGATGTCGGCGAACATGTGGTTCTCGATCATCTGGGCCGACATGCGCACCAGGGCCAGGGTGTGCTGGTGGGGGCTGCGGTGGTCGCCGGTGACGTCGAGCGCGCCGATGACCTGGCCATAGGGGTCGAAGATGGGCGCGCACGAACAGGTCAGCGCCTTGTTGGCGTTCATGAAGTGCTGGGCGCCATGCACCGTGAGGGCTTCTTCTTCGGTCAGCGCCGTGCCGATGGCGTTGGTGCCTTTGTTTTGCTCTGACCAGTCCATGCCGGGCGTGAGCGCCACGCGCGAGGCTTTCTCCAGAAAATCGGTGTCGCCCAAGCGAGTGCAGCACCATGCCGCGCGCCGAGGTGAGCAACACCATGCTGTGGGTGTTGACGATCTGGTCGTACAGCGTCTCCATCACCGGCGCTGCGTGCTGGAACAGAAAGCGGTTTTCATCCAGCGCGTCGTTCAGCAGGCCGCGCGAAGGGCTGGAGAAATCGGGTTCTGCATGGGCGGTGATGCCATAGCTGCGCGAGCGCCGATGCGACTGGTCGATCAGGTCTGCCTGTTCGGCCGGGCTCGGTTGGAGCAGCACCCGACCGGCTTCCCTGCGCCTGCATCTGGCGTGGTGGCTACCATGTTGTCTCCTGGAGGTACCGCGCCATCGTCCCACCCCTCAATGCCCCAAGCGTCTTCGGCTCGAGGGCGTCTGCGTGTGACGGGCTGCGGTTGTTGTGTGTCTTTTTCCATCATCATTCTCTGTGCTTCATGCTTTGAAAACAACCGTGGATCTACCAATGTGCAACACGGTGTGTCTGCACAATGGCGTAGCAAGTAGTCGGCCAATGTTCATGGCTTGGTGAACAGCCCCGAAAGGCGCCAAAGCGGAACACCTGGGCGGCTTTCACCATGAGGGACTGGTGCAATTTGGAACACTTGTGCGGGCATGAGCGGGTGGCTCGGTGGTTCAAGTCTCGATGGCCTGCATATTGCTAATCAGGTGGGGAGACCTCTTTCAGAAACTGGAGACAACACCCATGAGACTCTTTTCCTCGTCATCGCTTTCTTTGTCATCCCATTGGCGCGCTGCGGCCTTGCCGTTGCGGCAATGCTTCTCACCGGAGCGGCCATGGCGCACGGCGACGTGGTGCCGCAGTCGGTCGATACGTCCACCCTGCCGCAGCTGGGTGAAAAGTGGCGCGACACCAATCCGTTCAGCGAAGGCGAGGCACACCAGGAGGCTCTGCGCATCGGCAGCTCGGCCTACAACCAGAATTGCGCGCGCTGCCATGGCCTCGAAGCGATTTCCGGCGGCATCTCACCGGATCTGCGCAAGATCGACTCCGATTGCATGGGCACTGGCCGACGAGGCCAAAAAGAACGCCTGTTATCAGGAAATAGACGAGTACTACCTGGGCACGGTGCGCCGCGGTCGCACACGCGGTGGCCGCGTCTACATGCCTCCGTTCGAAGGTATCCTGACCCAGGAAGCGATCTGGTCGATCAAGACCTATCTGGAGACGCGTCGAGAGCCTTGACCGACACACTCGCGTGCACAGCGTTCATTCGGTGCATCGGACGCTGAGACAGATTCAAACACGGAGACAAAACACATGAAAAAGACGAAAGCAGACGCCTTGTCCGACCTGCACAGCGGCAGCGCCACGCGTTGCGGGGCGGCGCCGGGCGCTGGCGGCGCTGCTGCCTTTGCTGCTCGGTCGTGCCCCTGGTCCAGGCGCAAACCGAAATGACCGATCTGGCCAAAGTGCGCGCCAGCGGCGTCCTGAAGGTGGCTGTCTACAAAGACAATGCGCCATTTGCCGAGGGGCCGGTCACCGACATGCAAAGGGCTGGATGTCGCGCTGGCCGGTGCTCTGGCCCAGGCCATGAACCTCAAGCTGTCGCTGCTGCCTTTTGACGCCGACGAGAACATGGACGACGACCTGCGCAACATGGTCTGGAAGGGCCACTACCTGGGTTACGGCCCGGCCGATGTGATGCTGCAGGTGCCGGTGGACAAGACCTTGATGGACAACAATCCGCAAGTGGTGGTGGTTGCGCCCTACATGCGCCAGACCTTCGTGCTGATGCGCGACACCGAACAGCTCGCGCAGGTGCACGGCCGGAAGACCTGAAAGGGCTGACGCTGGCTGCCGAGCGCGGCACCGGTGCGGCCAGTGCCATGATGGGCTATGGCGGCGGCTTGATGCGCAACCAGGTTCACGATCTTCAACACCGGTATCGAGGCGGGCGAAGCGGTGCTCAACGGGCAGGCTGCAGCGGCTTACCTCACGCGGGCGCAGGCCGAGGCGGCGATGTTCCGTGCGGGCGTCAAGCCTGGCCGCTTCGAGCTGCAGCACCCTGGCGCTCAACGGCATTCCCAACAACGGCTGGCCGGTGGGCATGGCGGTGAAAAAATCCAACCGGGAGCTGGGGCAGGCGATCGAGGATGCGCTGAAATCGCTGCGCGACTCGCGGCGAATTGCTGAAGATCTTCCAGCAGCAGGGCATGACACTCACCGCGCCCTGAGTGCGCCACTCCAACCAGATCGAAAAGCCGGTCAGGCGACCGGCTTTTTGGTTTGCAGGCGCCGGTAGACGGTGGCGCGGCTGATGCCCAAGGCCCGCGCGGCCACCTCGACATTGCCCTGCGCGTCTTCCACCGCTTTTCGGATCAATGAAGTTTCGTGGTCTTTCAACGGCATGGCGTGACCCGACATGCCATGGCCCTTGGTGGCGGTCGTATGGGGTTGGGCAAGCGCGAGCAGCCGCAGCCCTGACCACAGTGGCACTTCGAAAGCCCCGCGGTGCTGGCTGGCCGCGTCGAACAACTCGGCGCAACCGATGGCGAACACGCTGTCGGCGTGTGCGCTCATGGTGTCTGGCGTGGCGCACAGCATTTCAATGGCGGGGCGGTTCATGCCGGTGATAAAGCCATCGGCATCCAGGCACACCAGGCCGTCGTTGTCGTCGCCGAGCACGCGGCCTGGCCAGTTCAGGCGCAGCAGCAGGCGGTGGGGTTGCGCCAGGGTGAGCGCGTTTTCGATGCTGCGGGCCGACTGCGTGACGAGGTGTTTGAGGGCGGGCTGTTCCACCACGTTGACGCCGGTGAGATCGAGCATGCCAACACAGCGCCCATCGGGCCCCAAGATCGGCGCTCCTGCGCAACTGAACACGGCGTTGTCCTGAAAGAAGTGCTCACCACGGTGCAGCCATACCGACTGTTGTTCGGCCAGTGTGGTGCCAATGGCGGTGGTGCCGACGGCGGCTTCTGACAAATCGATGCCTACCCGGGCCAGCGTGGCTGCCGGTGGGTCGTTGCGGTCCACCGGGCCGTGCACGTCGATGACCACGCCATCGGGATTGGTCAGGATCGCGAAATAGCGCGTGTGCAGCATGGCACGGGTGAGGGTGCGCACCACGGGGGCGGCTGCGTGCAGCAATGGGCGGCTGGCGTCGATCACGCGGCGCGTGTTTTGCGCAGATACGGCGTTGAATGTGACCGGGCGGTGGGGTTCGTGGCCCAGCGCCAGGCAGCGACGCCACGAACGCTCAATGCCAGCGGCCAGACCAGAGGCGCCATGGCTGCTGCTGCGGGCGAGCAGTACGGCCTGGCGGGCCTGCTCGATGGCGGCCAGACGTTGGGGCTCGGTGGTGAGGGTAGGGCTGCTGAAGGGCATGGGAAAGTCGGGTCAGCGTATCGACGCCAACAGAAAACAGACCGTCATTTGATCAGTTTAGCGGGCGCCTTGCATGTTCGCAGCGGCATCGATTGACTGGGGTTTACCCTCGTTGAAGACCCTTGGTCTTGGGCTGCTGCCCGTCGATGCCGGCGGCTTCTCGCAGCGCCTGCGGGTCGGCCAGGGTGTCGAGATCGAATGTATGGTGGGTGTTGTCGGTCGCCCAGGCCCGCACTGTGCCGGGGTAAAGGCTGCGCCAATGTTTGAGGCATTGCACTTCGCCACTCAGCAAGGCCTGGGCAACGCGTTCGGACATCACGATCGGGTGGCACGGCACGCCATGTACCGCTGGCCAGAGCACCTCGATGCGGCCTGCGCGCTGCAGAAGGGCCCGCCATACCTTCGCCAGATCGTTGGTATCCAGCATGGGCTGGACGGCCAGCAGCACCATGACGGCGAAAGGCGACGGGCTCTGCAGGTGGCGAAGCCCTGCGAGCAGTGAGCCTACGGGGTGCTCGTCGGGCGAGGTGTTCAGCGTTGGCTGCACGCTGCGGCCGATGGGCGAGTTGGCGATGGCCTGTTCGATGGCTGGCGCGTGCGAACCCAGCACGGGCATGGTTTGCTGCGCTTTGCAGTGGTTTTGCAGTGAGCACCGGGCATTCCAGCAGCGTTTGACCGCTTGCATGGATCAGGCATATGGGCAGGTGTCCCATGCGCGATCCCGCCCCTGCGGCCAGGATCACGACATGCAACGGCACGGCCACAGGTATCAGGCGGCGCGCTGACTGGTGAAACAGACAGCGGCCGTGCCGCTGCCCGGGTTCAGCTGTTCCTTGGCCGGGCCGACCTGCATGTCGCGCGGCAATGGCACGGCATTTTTCAAAGCCAGCACCTCGGCCATCACGCTGACCGCGATCTCGGGCGGCGTCTTGCTGCCGATGTAAATGCCGATCGGCCCCCGCATGGCGGCCAGGCTGTCTTCGGTCTGGTCGAAGTGTTCGATCATGCGGGCGCGGCGCGCTTCGTTGTTGCGCCGCGAGCCGATGGCGCCGACATAGAAAGCCTCGCTGCCCAGCGCTTCGAGCAAGGCGAGATCGTCGAGCTTGGGGTCGTGGGTGAGGGCGATCACGCAGGTGCGCCGGTCAACGTTGAATGCGTTCACCACGTCGTCGGGCATGCCCGCGTCGAGCTTGACGCCGGTCACCTGCCAGTTGCCCCGGTACTCCTCGCGCGGGTCGCACACGGTGACCGCAAAGCCGCAGAACAGCGCCATGGTGGCGAGGTATTCGGTGAGCTGGCCGGCGCCGATCAGCAGCATGCGGTACTCGGGGCCGAAGCTGTTGCGCAGCGTGGTGCCGTCGTCGCTCAGGGCTTGCGGTTTGCTGGCGGGCACGAGTGTGACCTCGCCGGTGGCGATGGCGGTGTGGCGCTCCATCATGTGGCCGTCGGTCAGCGTTTGCACCAGCGTTTCCAGCGGTGCCACTTCGGGGTTGAATTCGAGCAGCAGCTCCAGCGTGCCGCCGCAGGGCAGGCCGAAGCGGTGGGCCTCGTCGGCGGTGACGCCGTAGGTCACGCGCTCGGGCGGCCCGCTGGGGATGTCGTGGCTGATGCCTTCGACCCCGGCCGAGCCTTCGGGCGTGTTGGCGCGGCTGTAGCGGTAGATCAGGTCGTCTTCGATGCAGCCGCCCGAGACCGAGCCGACCACGGCGCCGGTTTCGCACAGCGCCATGATGGAGCCCACCGGGCGAGGCGACGAGCCCCAGGTGCGCACGACGGTGGCCAGCAGCGCTTTTTGTCCCTTGCTGCGCCATTGCAGCAGATTGCGAAGAACGGTGAGGTCGAGGTTTTCCATGGTGTTGATGTGTGATGTCAGCGGCTGATCAGCCAGATCACCACAGCCACCGCCACGGCGCCTGCGGCCCAGACCCAGGTGGGCAGGCCGAGCCCGAGGCCGGCGCTGCGGGCGCGGCGCGGCCGCGGCGCCGCTGTCAGCCGCTGTTTCTGGCTGGCGGGAAGCGTTCTTCCAGGGCGGCTTCAAAGCGCTTGAAGAAGTCCTCGGCCATGTTCTTGGCCACGCCGTCGATCAGGCGCTGGCCGAGCTGGGCGATCTTGCCGCCCACGGTGGAGTGCACCGTGTAGTTCAGCTCGCAGCCATCTGCCAGGGGCTTGAGCTCGACCGAGGACTCGCCTTTGCCAAAGCCGGCCACGCCGCCTTGGGCGTCGAAGTTGAGCTTGTAGCTGGTCGGCGCGACGATGTCGGTGAGCTGCACATTGCCATTGAACAGAGCGGCCACAGGGCCGATCTTGATGCCCGCGGCCACGGCGTAGGCGTTGTCGCCGGTGGCTTCGAATTTTTTGCAGCCGGGGATGCAGGCTTTCAGGATTTCGGGGTCGTTCAGGGCTTCCCAGGCTTGTTGCTGGGTGGCTTTGAGGACGCGTTGGCCGGTCATGTCCATGGTGGGTGTCTCCTGTTGGAACAGTTTCTAAAAAGTGGAATCAGCGTTGCATGAGCCGTGCCATGGCTTGCGCCAGGTCTTCGAGGCGGCTCAGGTTGTGCACCGCGAGCATGCCATCGGCGTGTTCGTTGCAGCACCTTGGCGCCGCTGGCCAGTGGCGCGTAGCCATCGAAGCGCAGCAGGGGATTGAGCCACAACAACTGGCGGCAGTGGCGCTTGAGCCACAAAACCTCGTGCATTCAGTGCCTCGGGCTCGCCGGTATCGAGGCCGTCGCTGATGAGCAAGACCACGGTGCGGCGGCCGACCAGCGTGCGCGCATGGCGCTCGCGCAAGCGTGGCCAGCGAGGCGCCCAGGCGGGTGCCGCCGGCGAAATCCGCGATGGCGGCGTTGGCCATCTCCAGCATGTGGTCGGTGTCGCGTTGGCGGAAGGCGGGGCGCAGGTCGGTGAGGTCGGTGCCGAAGGCGAAGGCGGCGCGGGGGCGGCCCTGGGTGGCGTTGTGCAGGAAGGCCAGCAGCAGGCGGGCGTAGCGCTCCATGGAGCCCGACACATCCACCAGCACCAGCAGCGGCAGGGCTTGCGGGCGGCGCGCGCGCTTGGGCAACCACAGCAATTCGCCTTCGAAGCGGCGGGCTTGTTGCATGGCGGCGGCCCAGTGCGGGCGCTGGCCGCGCAAGCCAGCGCGGGTGCGGCGGCCCGGGCACGGGCGGCAAGGGCATGGGCACATCGCGCACCAGGCGCTCGATCAGGCGGAACTCGCTGGCGTTGAGGGTGGCGAAATCGGCGTGGCGCAGGCGCTGCTGGTCGCTGGCGGTCATGGCCGCATCGAGCTGGATCTCGCTCTCCTTGCGCGGGCCTTCTTTGCGGCGCCTTCGCGGCGGCCAGGGCTTCCTGCACGCGGGCCTTGCGCTTGGGCGCCTCGGCCTGGCGCACCTTGGGCAGCATCTGGGCCAGCAGTTGCTGCGCCAGCTCGGGGTTGCGAAACAGGGCGTCGAACAGCTGGTCGAACACCTCGAGGTCTTGCTGGCGGCTCACGAGCACGGCGCGCAAGGCCGCGTGCAGATCGTCTTTGCGCTCCACGCCCACGAGTTCGACGGCATCGATGGCCATGGCGATGCGGCTGCTGTCCACCGGCACGCCAGCGCGGCGCAGGGCGCGGCCAAAGCCGGTGATGTTGTCGCGCAGTTTGCCGCTGCGGGCGTCGCCGAGCTTCATCATGGGGTTCGGCCCTTCATCCTGGCGTCACGCAGGTTCGGGTTGCAGCAACTCGTCGATCAGGGGAATCAGGGCGGCCACGTCTTCGCGCTGCTTGAACAGAATGCCGGCCGTGTCCTGCACGACTTCGGGGTCGAGCGTGAGCGTGTCCAGCGCCACCAGGGCCTTGGCCCATTCCACGCTCTCGGCGATGCCGGGGCTGCGCTGGAAGGCATTGGCGAAGGGCATGGAGCGCAGACGCGAAACGAATTGCGTGATCTGCTCGGTGAGCGCAGGCCCGGCTTCGGGCACCTGGCTTTGCACGATGGCCAGCTCGCGCTCGCGCTCGGGGTAGTCCATCCACTGGTACAGGCAGCGGCGCTTCACCGCGTCGTTCAGATCGCGGGTGCGGTTGCTGGTGAGGATGGTGATCGGGCGCGGCTTCGGCCTTGATGGTGCCGAGCTCGGGAATGGTGACCTGGTATTCGCCCAGGTACTCCAGCAGGAAGGCCTCGAAAGGCTCGTCGGCCCGGTCGACCTCGTCGATCAGCAACACCGCGCCGGGCGCTGGCGCCTGCAACGCTTGCAGCAGCGGGCGGCGGATCAGGTAGCGCGGCTGGTAGACCTCGCGCTCGATTTCTTCGGTGGTGACTTTGTCTTGCGCGGCGCGCATGTGCAGCAACTGCGCCGTGTGGTTCCACTCGTACAGGGCCTCGCGCTGCTCCATGCCGTCGTAACACTGCAAGCGCAGCATGGGACGGCCCAGCACCTTGGCCAGCGCCTTGGCCAGCTCGGTCTTGCCCACGCCCGGCTCGCCTTCGAGCAGCAGCGGGCGCTGCAGCTTCATGGCGAGAAAGACGGAGGTGGCGAGCTGGCGCGGCGCGTGGTAACCCACGCCTTGCAGGGCGTGGGTCAGGTCGTCGATGCTGGCGAAACCGGCTTCGGTGCCGACAACGTTTCAACCATTGGCTTCCTTCACCGCTTTCTGGGTCTGCACCTTGATCAGCTGCGCGCGGAAGGCGGCGCTGGCATGCAGGTCGCCGTTGAGCTCGCTGGCATCGATGGCCACACCTTCGACCGCCTCGGGCGTGAAGCTCTTGGTCAGCGCGGCTTCCAGGCCGGCATGGCGGAAGACGCCGTTGCCCGCGCCGGTGATCGCCACGCGCACGCCGCTGGCCGTTTGCGCCACGAACACGCCGACCAGCGCAAAGCGCGAAGCCGGCTGGCGGAACTTGGCGTAGGCGGCTTTCTGGGGCGCCGGGAAGCTGGATCGCGGTGATCAGCTCGCCTTCTTCCAGCGCCGTGGTGTACATGCCTTGAAAGAAGTCGTCGGCGGCGATCGAGCGCTTGTTGGTTTGCACCGTGGCGCCGAGAGCCAGCACCGCGCTGGGGTAGCAGGCGGCCGGGTCGTTGTTGGCCACCGAGCCGCCCATGGTGCCCATGGCGCGAACCTGGCGGTCACCGATGCCGCCGGCCAGCGCGGCCAGCGCAGGGATCGGCGCTTTGACGTCGGCGCTGTCGGCCACGGTTTCATGGCGCGTCATTGCGCCAATCACCATGTTGTTGCCGTCTTTCTTGATGCCGCTGAGCTCAGCGACGCCAGCCAGATCGATCAGGCTCCCGGGCTGCGCCAGGCGCTGTTTCAAGGAAGCGATCAGGGTCTGGCCACCGGCCAGGGCCTGGCCACCGGCCGAGATCTTGGCCAAAGCGTCGGCCATGGAGGCGGGGCGTTCGTAATCGAATGCGTACATGGTTCACTCCAAAATGAGAGTTGTTGCCGGGCCCGCAAGGGCGAAACCGGCAACGAATGAGAGTCCGCCAACCCAGGGCGCCGCCGGACCGGCTTTGCCGGACGGCTGGCGCCGCCCCCTTGAGGGGGAGACGCCGAAGGCGGCGCAGGGGTGGTTCATTTTGGCGTTTTGAATCGCTGCCCACACCCGGTTCGGGCTGGCGGGCATGTCCAGGTCTTTGACACCCAGCGGCGCCAGCGCGTCGAGCACCGCGTTGATCACGGCGGGCGGTGAGCCGATGGCCCCCGCTTCGCCGCAACCCTTGGTGCCCAGCGGGTTGGTGGTGCAGGGGGTGCACACATGGCCGATGTTGATGTTGGGGAAATCGTCGGCGCGGGGCATGGTGTAGTCCATGTAGGAGCCGGTCACGAGCTGGCCCGTTTCGCGGTCGTACACGCAATGCTCCATCAGCGCCTGGCCGATGCCCTGCACCACGCCGCCGTGCACCTGGCCCTCCACCACCATGGGGTTGATGATGGTGCCGAAGTCGTCCACCGCGGTGAAGCGGTCCACGCGCACCACGCCGGTGGCGGGGTCCACTTCCACTTCGCAGATGTAGGTGCCGGCCGGGAAGGTGAAGTTGGTCGGGTCGTAGAACGCGGTTTCGTTCAGGCCGGGCTCCAGCTTGTCCAGCGGGTAGTTGTGCGGCACGTAGGCCGTCAACGCCACCTGGCCGAAGGTGACCATCTTGTCGGTGCCTTTGACCTTGAACTCGCCGCCGGCGAAGTCGATGTCGGCATCGCTGGCTTCCATCAGGTGGGCCGCGATCTTCTTGGCCTTGGCTTCGATCTTGTCGAGCGCGCGCATGATGGCCGCGCCGCCCACCGAGATGGAGCGCGAGCCGTAGGTGCCCATGCCGAACGGCACGCGGCCGGTGTCGCCGTGCACGATGTCGACCTGATCGGGCGAGAGGCCCAGGCGGGCCGCCACCACCTGCGCGAACGTGGTCTCGTGGCCCTGGCCGTGGCTGTGGGAGCCGGTGAACACCGTCACGCTGCCCGTGGGGTGCACGCGCACCTCGCCGCACTCAAACAGGCCAGCGCGCGCGCCCAGCGCACCCGCCACGTTGGATGGTGCCAGGCCGCAGGCCTCGATGTAGCTGGAGTAGCCCACCCCACGCAGCAAGCCTTTGGCCTTGGACGCGGCCTTGCGCGCTTCCAGGCCTGTGACCTCGGCCAGTTCCTGGGCTTTGTCCATGCAGGCGATTGAAGTCGCCGGTGTCGTATTGCAGCGCCACCGGGGTCTGGTAAGGGAACTCGGTGATGAAGTTGCGGCGGCGGATCTCGTCTTGCGACAGGCCCATTTCCCATGCCGCGCGGCTCACGATGCGCTCCAGCAGGTAGGTGGCTTCCGGGCGCCCGGCGCCTCGGTAGGCGTCGACCGGCGCGGTGTTGGTGAACCAGGCGTCCACCTCCACGTACACCTGCGGCGTCTTGTACTGACCGGCCAGCAGCGTGGCGTAAAGGATGGTGGGCACGGCAGGCGCGAAGGTGGACAGGTAAGCGCCCATGTTGGCATCGGTGTGCACCCGGAACCCCAGGAACTTGCCGTCTTTGTCCATCGCCAGTTCGGCGTGGCTCACGTGGTCACGGCCATGGGCATCGCACAGGAAGGCTTCCGAGCGGTCGCAATTCCACTTGATGGGGCGGTTCAGCTTCTTGGAGGCCCAGGTGAGGCACACGTCTTCGGCGTACAAAAAGATCTTGGCCCCGAAACCGCCGCCCACATCGGGAGCGATCACGCGCACCTTGTGCTCGGGCAAGCCCATGACAAACGCCGTCATCAGCAGGCGTTCGACGTGGGGGTTCTGGTTGGCGACATACAGCGTGTAATCGTCGCCCGCGCGGTTGTAGTGGCCGATGGCGGCGCGCGGCTCCATGGGGTTGGGCGCCAGGCGGTTGTTGACCAGATCGATCTTGGTCACATGGGCCGCGCCTTCAAAGGTCGCGTCCACGGCGGCTTTGTCGCCGATGGCCCATTTGTAGCAATGGTTGTCGGGGGCGATGTCGTGCGCAGCGGGTGCGCCCTTGGCCTGTGCATCGCGCACATCGACCACGGCGGCCAGCGGCTCGTAGTCCACCTCGACCAGCTCGGCCGCGTTGCGCGCCTGCTCCAGCGTTTCGGCCACCACCATGGCCACGTGGTCGCCCACGTAGCGCACCTTGTCCAGCGCCAGGATCGGGTGCGGCGGCTCCTTCATGGGCTGGCCGTCGGTGCTGGTGATCAGCCAGCCGCAGGGCAGGCCGTTGATGCCGTCAGCGGCCACGTCCTGGCCGTCCAGAATGCCGATCACGCCGGGTGCGGCCAGCGCAGCGGTCTTGTCGATGCTGCGGATCTTGGCGTGGGCGTGGGGCGAGCGCACGAAGTAGCACTGGGCCATGTTGGCCAGCACGATGTCGTCGGTGTATTGGCCGGCGCCGGTCAGAAAGCGGTAGTCCTCCTTGCGGCGGACGGATTCCCCGATGTGGGGCAGATTGGCGAAGTCGGAAGCACCCATGTTTGTTCTCCTTAAGACTTCATGGCCGCAGAACCCTGCAGCACGGACTTGACGATGTTCTGGTAGCCGGTGCAGCGGCAGATATTGCCTTCCAGCGCTTCGCGCACCTCGTTGCTCATTGGCGTTGGGCTGGCGTTTGCACAGGTCCACCGCGCTCATCACCATGCCGGGTGTGCAGAAGCCGCACTGCAGGCCGTGGCATTCCTTGAACGCGGCCTGCATGGGGTGCATGGTGCCGTCGGCGGCGGCCATGCCTTCGATGGTTTGGACGTCGGTGCCCGCGGCCTGCGCGAGCAGCATGTTGCAAGACTTGACCGCCTTGCCGTTCATCAGCACCGTGCAGGCGCCGCACTGCGCGGTGTCGCAGCCCACGTGGGTGCCGGTGAGTTTGAGCTGTTCGCGAAGCGCTTGAACCAGCAGCGTGTGGGGCGCCGCGTCGACGGTCACGGCTTTTCCGTTGACCTGAAGTTGAACCTGCATGCTTGTCTCCTGTTGGTGAAATGCCTCCGACAGTGAAACATGGCGCCTTTCGGCTGTCTTACGGGGTAACCCTTGGGTGACAGGCTGGGCTGGCAGGTTTTCTCAAATTGAGACGAAGACCCTCGAGTGGGTCAATGCTCAGGGCTTTTGCGTCGCTGCTTCAGAAGCTTTGTTGTAGTTGTCGTAAGAAATGTCTGCCTCCCTCAGGCAGCGGATGCGCTCTTGCGCGTCGACAATCTTGCTGCACTGGTTGCGCTTCCATGATTGGGCGCTGGCGTAGCCTTGCTGCGCGCTGCAGCCTGTCAGCGTTACGAGGGCGGCCAAAGCGGTGAATGCGGCGTTTGAAGCTTTCATATTGACATCTCAGTCTTTTGAACCCATGGCCAATGCCCGTTCCCGGCTTTCCTTGAGCGCGATGGGGTCATCGGCTTGCCTTGTAGGCCAGCCCAACATGTGGCGCTCGGTGAGGTCGGTAAGGGCGCGGATCCAGTCGGGGCTGTCGTTGACGCAGTCGATGTACTCGAACTTTTTGCCGCCAGCGTGCAGGAAGGCTTCGCGGGCTTCCATGTTGATTTCTTCCAGCGTTTCCAGGCAGTCGCTGGTGAAACCGGGGCAGATCAGGTCCACACTTTCGGTACCGGCTTGGGCCAGCGCGATCAGGGTGGGCTCGGTGTAGGGCTCCAGCCATTTGGCTTTGCCAAAGCGCGACTGGAAGGTGACCTGGTATCGATCCTTGGCCAGCCCCAGCTTTTCGGCCAGCAGACGCGCTGTTTTGTGGCATTCGCAGTGGTAGGGGTCGCCCAGGGTGAGGGTGCGTTCGGGCACGCCGTGAAAGCTCATGACCAGTTTGTCGGCCTGGCCGTTGTGCATCCAGTGGTGTCGCACCTTCTTGGCCAGCGCTTCGATGTAACCGGCATCGTCGTGGTAGCGGTTGATGAAGCGAATCTCGGGCAAGTTGCGGGCTTTCAGTCCCCAGTTGGCCACCGCGTCGAACACGCTGGCGGTCGTGGTGCCGCTGTATTGGGGGTAGGCCGGCACGATGAGCACGCGCGTCATGCCCTGGGCCTTGAGCTCGTCGAGCACCGCCGGGATCGAAGGGTTGCCATAGCGCATGGCGTAGCGCACGGTGACTTGATGGCCGCGCTCGCCCAGGTAGCCGCGCAGCAGGGTGGCTTGTTTCTCGGTCCAGACTTTGAGCGGCGAGCCTTCGGGCGTCCAGACGGTGGCGTATTTGGCGGCCGATTTTTTGGGCCGCACCCGAAGGATGATGCCGTGCAGGATCAGCATCCATAAGGGCTTGGGGATCTCAACCACCCGGCTGTCACCCAGAAACTCGGCGAGGTAGCGGCGCACGGCGGGCGCGGTGGGCTCGTCGGGTGTGCCGAGGTTGCACAGCACAACGGCCGTGCGTGGCGCCTGACCATGGGAAAAGGGCGGTTCTTTTTGAAAGCTCATGCGCTATTCTCCCGCAGACATGACCACATCTGAATCGCCCACCGAATCCACCCACACAGATCAAGGGCTCGATGCGGCCCGCGTGCGCGCCATCACGATCGATCTGGACGACACCTTGTGGCCCATCTGGCCCACCATCGCCCGGGCAGAGGGTGTCTTGCAGGCCTGGCTGGACGAGCGGGCGCCAGCCACCGCCGCACTGGGGCGTGACAAAAACACTTTGCGCGAGGCGCGCAACCAGATGGTCACCTTGCGCCCTGACATTGCACACGACATGAGCGCACTGCGCCGCGAGTCCATCCGATGGCTGCTCAATCGCGCGGGAGACGACCCGGCGCTGGCAGAGCCGGCATTCGAAGTGTTTTTTGCCGAGCGGCACCGGGTGGAACTGTATGAAGATGCCTTGCCCGCGCTGGCGCTGCTGGCCAGCCGCTTTCCGGTGGTGGCCCTGTCCAACGGCAATGCCGATGTGCACAGGGTTGGTTTGGGCGCACACTTTCACGCGTCGCTGAACGCCCACGGGTTTGGCGTGCCCAAACCCGATGCACGGATTTTTCACGCGGGTGCCTCCGCGGCCGATGTGGCGCCTGAGCATGTGCTGCATGTGGGTGACGATGCCCACCTTGATGGTGCGGGCGCGTTGAAAGCTGGCATGCAATTCGCCTGGGTCAACCGGGAGGGGCAGGCTTGGGAACATGCGCCGCTGGCACCGCACATCACGGTGAGCGATTTGCGCGATCTTTGCGCGGCGCTGGGTATCTGAGGCGGCGCGGCTGGCATGCAGGTACTCGGTGTTTCCGGCAGTCTGAGGCAGGCCTCGATCAACTCGGCCATGCTGCGGGCGGCAGCGCGCCTGGCGCCTTCGCCGATGAGCCTGACCGTGTACGCTGGTCTGGGCGCGCTGCCTTTGTTCAACCCCGACGAGACCGATCGGCCTGGCGAGGCGGTGCGGCATTGGTTTGCTGCTGTCGAGCAGGCCGATGCCCTGTTGTTCGCCAGCCCTGAATACGCCCACGGCCTGACGGGCACGATCAAAAACGCGCTGGACTGGCTGGTGGGGTTCGAGCCGTTTGCCGGCAAGCCGGTGGCGGTGGTGAATACCTCGTCGCGCGCGCAGCATGCCGACGCCGCCTTGCGCGAGGTGCTGAGCACCATGGCGGCGCGGATCGTGGGGCCGGCTTCGGTGACCTTGCCATTGCTGGGCGCCCATCTGGATGAAGACGGCATGGTTGCCTCGCCAACGGTGAGCGGCGCCATCCTATCCCTGTTGGAGGCGCTACAAACAGACTGCTGTCTGCCGGCCGATCCGCCTTTTTCTCACTCTCTCACGCCCACTTTTCCATGAGCCTCACCATTTACGGTATTCCTGCTTCGCGCGCCGTGCGCCCCTTGTGGGCCGCGACCGAGCTTGGCCTCGATTTCACCCATGTCAATCTGGCGTACCAGGGCGGTGGCACACGCACGCCCGAGTTCATGGCCATCAACCCCAACGGGCACATTCCAGTGGTGGTGGACCAGCGGCCGCCGGAGCAGGGGGGAGAAGTTGTCGTTTGGGAAAGCATGGCCTGCGCCCTGTACATTGCCCGCCACCACGGCCAGCCCGATGGCCGGAGCATCACGCCGGCCAATCCTGCGGAAGACGCTGAGGCGCTGCGATGGAGTTTCTGGGCGGTCACCGAGGCCGAAAGCGATGCCTTGACCGTGTTGATGCACCGCATGGTGATGCCCGCAGAGCGGCGCAAGCCCGAACTGGCCGAGGCGGCGGAGCGACGGTTGGCTGTGCCATTTCGGGTCATTGAGCGCCATTTGGCGGCCCAAAAAAAACGCGGGGCTGACCACTTGGCCGCGGGGCGCTTCACGGTGGCCGACCTGTGTGTGGCCAGCGTTCTCAACTGGGCGCGGCCTGCTCGCGAACTTATGGCGGCGCACCCGTTGACGCACGAATGGATCGTGCGCTGCATCGAGCGGCCAGCGCATGTGGCGGTGAAATTGGCGGGTCGTTCGAGCTGACGCTGTGGCGGGTACAGGATGGTACCGTTATATGAAAAAACGAAGTTCGCTTGTCCATAACTAAATGAAACTATATAATCAAAGGCTTAGTTCAATCCAACTTCCTGTTGGTTGAGCGGCTGGTCCTCCCCTTCTCGGGCTGCAGCAGCGTTCGTTTTCCCCAGGTGGTTGGATGTGCTTCTCGCATTCATCGGCCCCGTGCGCCGGTGGGTCTCAACCCAGAATCGTCGGAGAAAACATGAATAAAACCCCAAAAATCGCTCTTGCCCTGATCGCCTCTGCCGCCTTGCTGGCCGCATGTGGCAAGAAGGAAGAAGCCGCCGTGGAAGCGCCTGCTGCGGCGCCCGTGGCTGAAGCCGCTGCCCAGGCCTGCGGCAAGGTGACCGTGGCCAACATGAACTGGCAGTCGGCCGAAGTGCTGGCCAACATTGACGACATCATCCTGACCAAAGGCTATGGCTGCGAAGTCGAGCTGGTTCCTGGCGACACGATGCCGACCCTGACCGCCATGATGGAAAAAGGTCAGCCTGATGTGGCGCCCGAGGCCTGGGTGAATGCGGTTCGTCAGCCGCTGGATGCTGCTGTGAAAGAGGGCAAGCTGCATTACGGTGCCCTGGCGCTCAAAGATGGCGGTGTTGAAGGCTGGTGGATTCCCAAGTATGTGGCCGATGCCAACCCCGAGATCAAGACCATCGAAGATGCCTTGAAGCACCCCGAGTTGTTCCCTTCGGCCGAGAACAAAGGCAAGGGTGCGGTTCATAACTGTCCATCGGGCTGGAATTGCCAACTGTCCACCGCCAATGCCTTCAAGGCCTGGGAAGGCGAGAAGAACGGCTTCGTGTTGCTCGATACCGGTTCCGCCGCAGGCCTGGACGGTTCCATCGCCAAGGCCTATGAGCGCAAGGAAGGCTGGCTGGGTTATTACTGGGCCCCCACTTCCATTCTCGGCAAGTACGAAATGGTGAAGCTGGACGCTGGCGTCCCACACGACAAAGAAGCCTGGGAAAAGTGCAATGCGGTGGCCGAGTGTGACAAGCCGGTCAAGAACGACTGGGCCAAGGCCGAGGTCTACACCGTCATCACCGACCGTTTCGAGAAGGCCGGTGGCCCTGCTGTTGATTACCTGAAGACCCGTGCCTGGGACAACGCCACGGTCAACGGCCTGCTGGCCTGGATGAGCGACAACCAGGCGACCGGTGTCGATGGTGCTACGCACTTCCTGAAGACGCAACCTGAAGTTTGGGCGACCTGGGTTTCGCCAGAAGCCGCGGAGAAAATCAAGGCGGGCCTCTGATATTGTTGTCTGTTGGCTTACGATCAGCCCCCGTCGCACTGACGGGCGCTTCACATGGCGACTGGAGCCCCTTTACCGGGGTCTCCGTCGCCATTTTCATTTCTACAACAAGGAGCCATATGTCTTGGCTGAATGAATTCCCCTCACTGGGCTCGGAGCAGTTGAGCGCGATGCGTCGTGCCATCGACGGCACCTTCCGCGGCTTTACCCGAGAATACGGTGAACCGCTCGAGCGCTGTTTGACCCGCTGCGCGATTTCCTGCTGTTCTCCGAGCGCTTGCTCACGCAGACGCCCTGGCCGATTGTGGTCGGCGTGATCGCGTTGATCGCCTGGCTGGCCTCGCGATCGATCAAGATCACCATCGGCACGGTGCTCACCCTGCTGGCCATCGGTTACTTTGGCATGTGGGACGACACCATGAAGACCATTTCGATGATCTTTGTCTGTACCGTGGTGGCACTCGCACTCGGGCTGCCCATCGGGATCATGATGAGCCGCTGGGACCGCTTGCAAAAATTGGTGCTGCCATCGCTCGATGTGATGCAGACCATGCCCAGCTTCGTGTACCTGATCCCGGTGGTGATGCTGCTGGGCATCGGTCGCGTTCCGGGCGTGATTGCCGTGGTGATTTACGCGATTCCGCCGGTGATCCGCTTCACCAACCTGGGCATTCGCCTGGTCGATACGGACTTGCTGGAGGCCGCCGACGCGTTTGGCGCCTCCACATGGCAGAAGATGAGCAAGGTGCAGTTGCCGCTGGCGCTGCCCACCATCATGGCGGGTGTGAACCAGACCATCATGTTGTCTTTGGCCATGGTGGTGATCGCTTCGATGATCGGTGTTCAGGGCCTGGGCCAGCCGGTGTTGAAAGCGATTTCCAACCAGTACTTCACGATGGGTGTGCTCAATGGCCTGGCCATTGTGGGTATTGCCATCATTTTTGACCGCGTGTCGCAAGCCTATGGCAAGCGTCTGCAAAAACACCTGGAGGTGGTCCATGGTTGATCAAAGTACCGCTGCACCGGCAGCACCGGCCAACGCCAGCGCGGACGCGCCGGCCAGCAGCATCGGGATTTCGATCCGCAAGCTCTACAAGATTTTTGGTCCGACGCCAGATCAGTTTCTGGAGCGCGTGCAAAACGGCATGACCAAGCAGGTGCTGCGCGATGAGCACGGCCATGTGCTGGGCCTGCGCGACATCAACATCGATATGCCCGCTGGCGGCATTCAGGTGGTGATGGGGCTCTCAGGCTCGGGCAAGAGCACGCTGATTCGCCACATCAACCGCTTGATCGAGCCCACTTCCGGTGAGGTGATCGCCGGCGAGAGCGATGTGGTGAAGATGAACCACAGTGAACTGCTGCGCTTTCGCCGCGAGAAGACTGCGATGGTGTTCCAGAAGTTCGCGCTGTTCCCGCACTACACGATTCTGGAAAACGCGGAATACGGCCTGGAAGTGCAGGGCGTGCCGACCAAGCAGCGCCGCGAGCGTTCCATGAAATGGCTGGAGCGCGTGGGCCTGAAGGGGTACGAGGACAACTACCCGAACCAGCTGTCGGGCGGCATGCAGCAGCGTGTGGGCCTGGCCCGGGCGCTGTCCAACGATGCGCCGATTTTGTTGATGGACGAGGCCTTTTCAGCGCTGGATCCACTGATCCGCAGCGACATGCAGAGCGTGTTGCTCGATTTGCAGCAGGAGATCGGCAAGACGATTGTCTTCATCACCCACGATCTCGATGAAGCGCTGCGCCTGGGCGACAAGATCGCGATTCTGCGCGACGGCGAGGTGGTGCAGCAGGGTACGGGGCAGCAGATCGTGCTCAAGCCGGCCGACGATTACATCGAGAGCTTCGTGCGCGATGTGAACCGTGGCCGCGTGATCCGCAGCCGCACGCTGATGCAGCCCGGCGCGCGCATCGAAGGCCCGGATGTGGACCCGAGCCTGGTGATCGAAGAGGTGGCCCGCTTGCTGAGCGCGGAAAACATGGAGGCCGCCAACGTGGTGACCGCCAAGGGCAAGCACCTGGGTGTGCTGACCATGAGCGACGTGATCGGTGCCATGGTGCCGCCCAACCCGGACTCGGAGAACCAGGGCGAAGCGGCTACAGCTGCCAATCTCTGAAGTCTTGCACCACAAAAAAAGGCAGGCCATTGGCCTGCCTTTTTTTGAGCTGGGGAGGGGTCAGAAGCCCCAGAGCAGCTTTTGCGATATCCAGCCGCGCTTGCCATCGGCGGTTTGCACATTGGCCCAGCCAGAGCGCTTGGCCCGCGTGCGCAGCAGGTCGCCATACTGGGCCTTGCCAACGATGCGGTTGTTGGTGCCAGGACCACTGCGAATGTTGGCGGTTTTGGACTTCACCACGTAGTGGGGCACCTTGCCCGTCAACGAGCGTGCGACCCAGCCGCGGTCACCTTCGAAATCGACCACATTCAGCCAGCGCCCTTTGCGCTGCAGCACCTTGAGGGGGTAGCCTCTTTTCAGTTCCCACATGATTTCCGACGCCGTGGTGGGCTTGGTGCGCATGTTGACGGTGCTGCCTTTCACACTGACCATGCTTTGGGCATTTGCGGTGGACAGTGCCGCCAGGCACAGAACCGCGGCGGTGAAAAACGGGCGAAGGGTGGGGACTCCAAACATGCAGCAAAGCTCCTTTTCTCTAAGTTGAAACGTGAAATTGATAGTGAGAAGTTTAAAGGTCGAAAAAATTCCCGGAAATTGAAGCGATCTTCAGGGCGTTTTTTGCTGAGTAACCGGTTCACGGCCAATCAAGCAGACGGGGTCCGTCGTCCACCCGGCAGTCCACAGGGCCTGGCCTCCTGGCAAGCGCGGCGATAGCCATTCAGGGTCTGTTCTGCCCGGGCCAGCAGCGCATCCGAGGGAGCATGGGGTGTCAGCGTTTCGGAAGAGGAAGAGAGACCCGCCAGCAAGGCAAGCCCCTCGAGCACATGATCGGCTGTGTAGACGTGAAATTGCCCAGCCTCGACCGCAGCGACCACGGCGGGATCCAGCATCAGGTGGGTCACATTGCGCGCAGGGATCAGCACACCTTGCCGACCATTGAGGCCAGCGGCGAGGCAAACCCGGTACCAGCCTTCGATTTTTTCATTGAGTCCCCCGACCGGCAGCACCTCGCCATGCTGGTTCAGTGCCCCGGTCACAGCGATGCCCTGGTCCAGGGGGGCACCGGCCAGCGAAGACATCAAGGCGATCAGTTCGGCGCACGATGCCGAGTCGCCCTCGATGCCGCTGTACTCCTGTTCGAAGACCACGGATGCGTTCAGGGCCAGCGGTGCCAGATGGCCAAACAGAGCGCTCATATAGCTCTGCAGAATCAGCACGCCTTTGTCGTGGATCGGACCAGACATCTCGACCTCGCGCGCGATGTTGAGCAGGCCTTCATCGCCGGCGTTCGTTCGGGCCGTGACCCGAATGGGCAGACCAAACCGCCAGTCACCGAGGTCGATCTGGGTCAGGCCGTTGAGTTGGCCTATGCGCTCGCCCTGGGTTGAAATCAGTCGAACACCCTCTTTGATCGATTCGAGCAGGCGTTGCTCGGGGTAATCGTGGCGCATGCGCCGTGCCGCCAGCGCCGCCTCCACATCATCGCGCTCGACGAGTGGTCCGCCTCGCTGGCGGCACAGCATGGCGCTTTCGGCCAACAGGTTTTCGGTATGGGCGAAAAGGGCGCTTTGGCGGGATTGGTCATCGACCTCTCGGTGAGTGGTCTCCAGGAGTCGGGCAGCTGCGCCGGCGGTGAACTGCGGCAAACCCAGTTTGTGGCAAGTGCGCGCGATGAAAACCGCAGTGGCGCGGTGTGTGTCGGCGCTGGCGCTGAAGCTTTCGGCGAAATCCACCTTGACGCAGAATCGCCGAGCCACTTCGGGATCAGCTTCCATGAGCGTGTAGTACAGCTCGTCAGAGCCGATGAGGATGATCTTGACATCCGCATCCACGGCTTCGGGCCGCATCGAGATGGCCGCCATGGGCATGAGTGCGGTGCCAGGTTCTTCGATCTGAACCTTGCCGGTGCGCAGGAAGCGCCGCATTCGAGGCCACGCTGCTTCATCGGTGGCGAGATCGGCCAGGTGAACGATCAGATAGCCTCCGTGGGCTTTCAGCAGGCTGCCAGCACGCACCCGCGTGAAGTCGGTCATCAGCACGTCTTCTTCGGCTTGGTATTCGATGCTGCCAAACAGGGCATGTGCGTTCGGGTTGTCTTCAACGATCACCGGCGCGCCCGCGAGGCTTGCGTTGTCGACCACCACGTTCACCCGGTAACGCGCGAGCAACTCCACCAGCGCCTCTTGGCGCACCTCGTCATCGCTGTCCAGAGCGATAAAGAGCTCCAGGTTTTCCAGCACATCGTGTGCCACTTGATCGAGATAGCTGCCCAGCTTGACCGAGTCTTTGATCTGCTTCTTCAGACTGGTGCGGATGGTCTGCAACTCGTGGTCCAGAAGCGGTTTGATCACCTGCCTTCTCAGAGATGCCAGCGCTTCGTTCATGACGCGCAGCATCGGGCGGGCTTTGTCGAGAAACTCGCTGATGGCTTCGCGCAGCTCCTGCTCGGCGAGGTCAATCTCGGCCCGGCGCTCTTTGGGGAGTGCGCGCGCCTGTGCTTCGGTGAGGGAATTGCCATCCTCCCCGATCAGGGTGAAGACAAGGTGGCCCGCATCACGGTACAGATTGAAGTGGCGCTCCTCGGCAAAAGCATCGAGGCTGGCATAAGCCTTCGCCTCTTCTGATTTGTACGTGTTTTGAATCCGCTCGCTTTCTGACTTGAAATCCTCGCCGTCCAGGCGCACTGGAATCTCTGCCTGGATGGTGCGGCAGAAATTGCCCATGAGTTGGCGAAGCTGGCGGCCTTGCCCGGTCGGCATGCGCAGCGCCCTTGGGTGTTCCGGTGCATCGAAGTTGTGGAGGTAACACAGGTCCGGTGGCACAGGGCGCGCAGCGGCCACCGATTGGGTCAGCTCGTGCAGCAAAGTGGACCGACCGCTGCCCACCTCGCCGAGCACGAACAGGTTGTAGCCGGGGAGCGCCATCGAGAGGCCGAATTGGGCAGCCTTTCGTGCCCGTTCCTGGCCGATCCAGGGCAGGGGTTGCGATTGGAGTTCGGTGGTGTCGGCGAAACCCAGCGTCGCTGGGTTGATCGTGAGGCGCAGCTGATGCGGCGAGAGTGTCTGGATGGGCATGAGGGAACCAATCTGAATGCGTGTTCGGTCATGATGCGCAGGTTACCTGCGCCGATGCAAGCCCCCAAATCAACTTGCAGACACTTGCACTTCAGTGCCCCCTTGGGCAGTCAACCCTCTGGTCGGGCTTGCGTTTGGTGGATGGCGCTGGCTGCGGTCACCCCGCTTCGAACAGCCCCCTCCAGCGTCGCAGGGTAGGGCCCCTGCACATAGTCGCCAGCGGCCCACAGCCCGGGCGCCACAGCCAGCCCGGGGCGCAGCAGACCAGGGGTACAAGCGAAAGTGGCGCGTTTTTCCACGACCGTCTGGAGTGGTTGCAAATCGCGCAGACCGAGTTGGCTGACCGCTTGCCGGAGCACCCGCTCTTGCAGGTCAGCGCGATCGCCCTCACTGGCACTCACCACAAAAGCCAGCACACCTTGCGCGGCCAGGTCATGCGGGTATAACTGCCCGCGGTCGAAGACAAACTGGGCAGGTGCCTGGCGGGCATTGGGCGACGCGCGAAGGGCGAGCATCGGTGCGCTGAGCCGAGCGCTTTGCGACCAGGCATAGACCGTGGTAATGGCTGTGAAGGGGAGCGCCCCGGCGATGGCCGCCCAGTGCTTCAGCGCCGAACTCGACGTTTCGGGCAGATCTTCTTGCAAGGCTGCATTGCGCATGGCTTGTGCGGCGGGCTTGGCTGAAGTGGCCCAGATCACATGATCGAAGCATTCACTGCGGGAGGTGCCGCCGGCCTGGACGCTCAAACACCATTGAGTGCCTGTGTTGCTCAGGCTTTGCACACGGGCTCCCCTGCGAAGCTGCACCCGATGACCGTGCCGGCGCTGCAGCCAATGCGCCGCTGTCTCGGGAAAGAGCTGAGACAAATCTTTTCGTGGCAGCAACAGGTCTGAGGCGCCAAAGCCTGCGAAGCCTTGGCCAAAGAGGGCGTCTTGCATGACCCGGAGAAACACCTGTGCGCTCGACGCCTGTACCGGGGTGTTGAGCGCGGACACACACAGCGGCTCGATCAAGTCATCCATGACCCTGGAGGGCAACCGAGCGCACAACTCCGCCACCGATAGCAGCGGCGCACATTGGAATCTGGCACGCTGCCAGCCCATTGAAGCCCTGACCAGCGCCAGTTTGTCGCGCCAATGCCAGCCGTGAGCTGTCGCAATCGCTGCCACTGCATTGAGCGGTGCTGGCAGGTTGGAAGCCCAGGACGGCGTTTGCAGGCCGCTGCCGTCAGGGTAGGGCATGGTGAGCGGCAATCTCAGCAAGCATTCATTGAGATCGATTCCCACGCGCTGCATCATTTTCAGCGTCTCTGAGTAGGCACCGATGAGGATGTGCTGGCCGTTGTCCAGTGTCAGGTCAGCGCCATCGGGCCTCTTTGCGGCGAGGGCGCGGGCTCGCCCTCCCAAGGTGGCGGTGGCTTCAAAGACCGTGACGGTAGCGCTCGTCTCAGCTGCCGTGACCGCAGCGGCCATGCCTGCCCATCCTGCGCCGACGATGGCCAGCTTGGGGTTCAAAGCCGGCCCAGCGCCTGGACTTTCCAGGCGAGCCAGAACTTGCGCAGGGGCGTGAGGCTCACGCGCTGGGTGAGCACCAGCATTGGGTCTTCGGCGATTTCACGCAGCAATGTGCGGTAGATGCTGGCCATCATGAGCCCGGGCTTCTGGGCGCGACGGTCGCCCTCCGGCAGCATGGCCAGTGCTTCGTCGTAGGTTTGCAGGGCGCGTTGGCATTGGAAGGCCATCAGCGCCTTGAAACGGCGTTCGAAATCGGCCGCATCACCGCCTGGTGCCGGGCCTCGCTTGAGGAGTTCATGGGCCTTGACATCAAATGTCTGCAATTCGTTGACGGGCAGGTATATGCGGCCACGGGCGGCGTCTTCGCCCACGTCCCGCGTGATGTTGGTGAGCTGGAAGGCCAGGCCGAGCTTGTGGGCGAATGCCGTGGTCTCTGCCTGGGATTGACCGAAAATGCGCGCCGCCACCTCGCCCACGATGCCCGCCACGAGGTGGCAATACTGCTGCAGGTTGGCGAAATCGAGGTAGCGGTTTTGATCCAGGTCCATCTGGCAACCATCGATCACCGCCAGCAGGTGGCGCGCTTCGATGCCAAACGGCTGGGTGTGCGGCATGAGCGCCTGGGTGACAGGGTGGTTGGGTGTTCCGTTGAAGGCCTGACCCACCTCCTGGCGCCACCAGGCCAGCTTGGTTTGTGCCACGCCGAGGTCGCGCGTTTCGTCCACGACATCGTCCACCTCGCGGCAAAAGGCGTAAAACGCCGTGATGGCCGCGCGCCGCTCTGGCGGCAAAAAGAGGAAGGCGTAATAGAAGCTGCTGCCCGAAGCGGCGGCTTTGTCTTGAACGTATGTTTCTGGGGTCATGTTGGGCTTGAAGTGACCCAAGTTTAAAGTGGTGAATGCCGGCCTTGAGCCGGGTGGTCTTTTGGAGAAGGTCGATGAGTGCGTTGGTTGTGGATTTGGCGAGGCGTTTGGTCGTTCTGGCGGCCTTGTGTGGCTTGGGGGTGCCTGTCTGGGCGCAGACGCAGAAGTATCCTGATGTGGTGGCGGTTCGTGTGGTGGAGCGCTCGGCTGGGGTGTTCGACTTTGATGTGACCATTTCGTCGCCCTATGACAGCCCCGCGCGTTATGCCGACGGCTTTCGGGTGATGGGGGAGGACGGGCGCACGGTCTTTGGCGTCAGGCCGCTGGGACACGATCACGCCAGCGAGCAACCGTTCACTCGCGACCTGTACGGTGTGCGCGTGCCTGATGGGGTGCGCCAGGTGGTGGTTCAGGGGCGCGACCAGCGGCATGGTTGGGGTGGCGACAGCAAACTGGTGGTTTTGCCAGGGCGTTAGGCAGGCCTCAACCCATCCACAATGCGCGCCACAGCAGCAAAGGCGCATCGACCTTGCCCACAGTGGGGCGGTGCTCCCAGGTTCTGAAGCCGCCGGCCTCGATCTTGTCGAGGATGCGAAGGCCGCCCTGCACCACCAGGCGCAGTTCCCAGCCGGCGCGCCCAGGGATGCGCCGGGTCAGTGGCGTGCCCCTTTGCATGAGCTCACGCGCGTCCTGGCACAAGCTGGTCACCACCTGAACCTTGCGCCGGTCGGTCGCGGCATCGACCTTGGCCGAGGCCATGAAGTCTTCGCGGGTCACGCCGTGGCGCTTGAGGCAGTCTGAAGGCAGGTAGTGGCGTTGGCGTGGCAGGTCCACGCTGATGTCTTGCCAGAAGTTGATCAATTGCAACGCGCTGCAGATATGGTCGCTTTGCGCCAGGGCGTTCGCGTCGTCGATGCCGTAGAGATGCAGCAACAGCCGGCCCACAGGGTTGGCCGAGCGTTTGCAGTAGGCCAGGAGTTCGGCGGTGTCGCGGTAGTGATGGCCTTCAGAGGTGTACCGCACATCTTGCTCAAAGGCGCTGATGAGGTCGTGCAGCAAAGGGGCGGGAAGGTTGAATTCAGCGGCCACCTTGGCCAATGCCGCAAACAGTGGGCGCCACTGCGGTGACGCCTCTGTGCCGCTCAGCGCCAGCGCCAGGTCGGTCCGGTATTGAGACAGTTGGGCCAGCCGTTCGACCGGGGTCTCGTTGCCCTCGTCTGCGATGTCGTCTGCGGTGCGCGCGAAATGGTAGATGGCCGCCACGGCGGGGCGCAGGGCAGGTGGGCACAGAAGGGACGCCACCGGGAAGTTCTCATAGTGGTCCACCGGGGTGGTCTGAGCTTCAGCGGTCGTGTGGGTGCGGGAGGCGGGCATGTGACTTTTGACGAGGGTGGTGGCGTGACCACGACCGGGGTATCGGGCAGGCTGTCAGCCTGCGACAAGGTATCTGATTGAACTACAATTTTGTTTAATAACCAGCCAGTCATTAACTTTCTGGCGGCGAGTGACTTTGTATTTTCAAGCTTCCTGACCGAACGAGCCCCCCACACGGTATGCGCACACATTCCCTCGCCCTGCTCTTGTCCACCACGTTCTTGTTGTGGGGTTGTTCGCGCCCAGAAGCGCCTGCCGAACCCATCCGCGCTGTGAAGCTCACGGTGGTGAGCACCAGCGGTGTGACCGCCCGTCAGGAAATGGCCGGGGAAGTCAGGGCCCGGGTGGAGACCCGCCTGGGTTTCAGGGTGGGTGGAAAGCTGCTGCAACGGCCTGCCGAGGTGGGTCAACGGGTCAAAGCGGGTCAAGTGCTGGCGCAACTGGATGCGAACGATCTGGCGCTGGCCAGTGACGCGGCCAAGGCGCAAGTGGCATCGGCACAGACGCAGCGCGATCTGGCTGCGGCCGACCTCAAGCGCTTCACCGATTTGAAAGCGAAAGGCTTTGTGAGTGGCGCTGAAATCGAGCGGCGCCAAGCGAATCTCGATGCCGCCGAGGCTTCGCTCAAGCAGGCCCGTGCCCAAAGCGCGGTGCAGGGCAACCAGGCCGGGTACGCGCGCTTGCTGGCCGATGCCGATGGCGTGGTCGTGGCGGTGGACGCCGAAGTGGGTCAGGTGGTGGGCGCGGGTTCGCCCGTGGTGCGCATCGCCCGCGATGGCGCGCGTGATGTGGTGTTTGCCGTGCCCGAAGGTCAGGTGGCGCAGGTGCGTGTTGGGTTGCCGGCACAGGTGCGCCTGTGGGCAGCGGGCGGCGCAGCGCCGGACGCGTTGCTGAACGGAGAGGTGCGCGAAGTCGCCGCCAGCGCCGATCCGCTCACCCGCACGTTCCAGGTCAAGGTGGCTTTGCCCACCGATGCCGTTGTGTCGCTGGGCGCAACAGCCTATGTGAGTTTTGCGCAGGCCCAGACTGCTGCCGGCGCTGAGGTGATCAAGCTGCCCACCAGTGCTTTGATGCGCGGCAATTCGCCCGCCGAGGCCAATTCGGCCGTTTGGGTTTTTGATCCCGCGAGCGGCACGGTGCAGTCGCGTCCGGTGGAGGTGGTGGGCGTGGATGGCAATGACGTGGTGATTGCTGCAGGCCTGAAACCGGGAGAAGAGGTGGTGACGGCGGGGGTGCATGTGTTGTCGCCCGGCCAGAAAGTGACCCGCTTTGCCGCTGCGGCGCAGTGAGGCTGGCATGACCGAGCACCACGCTTCTACAAACAGCGGCAAGACTTCCTGGGTGTCGCGTTTCAACCTCTCGCAATGGGCGCTGGACCACCAGGCCTTCACCCGCTACCTGATGATCGTGCTGATGCTGCTGGGTGTGGCCGCGTACTTTCAGCTCGGGCAGGACGAAGACCCGCCGTTCACCTTCCGTGCCATGGTGGTTCGCGCTTATTGGCCTGGCGCCACCTCGCAGCAGATGGCCGAACAGGTGGCCGACAGGCTGGAAAAGACACTGCAGGAAGTGCCTTATGCCGACAAGATCCGCAGTTATTCCAAGCCGGGTGAAACACAGATCATTTTTCAGATCAAGGATTCTTCGCCGCCGGGCGAGGTGAACCAGGTCTGGTACTCGGTTCGGAAAAAAATTGGTGACATGCAGGCCACACTGCCGCAAGGTGTGGTCGGGCCGTTTTTCAACGACGAGTTTGGCGATGTGTATGGCGTGATCTACGCCTTGCAAGGCGATGGCTATTCGCCGGCCGACAAAAAGCGGGTGGCTGACGACGTGCGTCAGCGGTTCTTGCGGGTGAAAGACGTCAGCAAAGTGGCGCTGTTTGGCACCCAGGACGAACGCCTGTATGTGGAGGTCTCGCAAAAGCGCCTGGCCTTGCTCGGCCTGGACTTCCAGCAGGTGCTGGCGGCACTGGGACAGCAAAATGCCCTGGTTTCGGCGGGCACTGCGCAGGGTCCGAATGATGCGGTACAGGTTCGCGTGGGTGGCGCTTTCAACTCGGTGGAGCAGCTCAAAGCCATGCCCATCCGCGCGGCCAACGGTACGCAGATCCGGCTGGGTGATATCGCCGATGTGCACCTGGGCTACGCGGATCCGGCACAGGTGCTGGTGCGCCACAACGGGAAGGAGAGCATTGCCCTGGGCATTTCCATGGCCAAGGGTGGCGACATCATTGCCCTGGGCAAGGCGCTGACGGTGGCGGTGGCCGAGATCGAGCGCAACTTGCCAGCGGGCATGGTGTTGTCTCAGGTGCAAGACCAGCCGGCAGCGGTGTCGCGCTCGGTGGGCGAGTTTGTGAAGGTGTTGATCGAGGCGGTGGTGATCGTGCTGGCGGTGAGCTTTCTGGCGCTGGGGCTGCACAAACGCGAGGGTGGTCAAGGCTTGCGCCGCTACACACTGGACATGCGCCCGGGCCTGGTGGTGTTCATCACCATTCCGCTGGTGCTGGCCATCACGTTTTTGGTCATGCAGTACTGGGGCATCGGCCTGCACAAGATCTCGCTGGGTTCGCTGATCATCGCCTTGGGACTGCTGGTGGACGACGCCATCATTGCGGTGGAAATGATGGTGCGCAAGCTGGAAGAGGGTTATTCCATGATGAAGGCTGCAACCTTTACCTGGGAAGCCACCGCCATGCCCATGCTGACTGGCACCCTGATCACGGCCGCTGGTTTTCTGCCCATCGGCATGGCGAAATCCACCGTGGGCGAGTACACCTTCGCGATCTTCGGGGTGACGACGGCGGCACTCATCATTTCGTGGGTGGTGGCGGTGATGTTCGTGCCTTATCTGGGGGTTCGCCTGCTAAAGGTCAAAGTGCACGTGGGACCGGCCGAGGAGGTTTTTGACGGGCCGTTCAACGACCGCTTTCGTGCCCTGGTCGACTGGTGTGTGCAGCACCGTTGGACCACCATCGGCCTGACCATCGCCACCTTTGTGCTCGGGCTGGTTGGCATGACCCAGGTGCAGCAGCAGTTTTTTCCCGATTCGAACCGGCCCGAGGTGTTGGTGGATCTGTGGCTGCCCGAAGGCGCCAGTATGGCGGCCAATCTGGAGGTCACCCAACGGGTTGAGGCGCGCCTGGCGAAAGAAGCCGGCGTGAGCAGCGTGACGACCTGGGTGGGTTCGGGGGTGCCACGTTTTTACCTGCCGCTGGACCAGGTGTTTCCGCAGACCAACGTGTCGCAAATCATCGTGTTGCCGCAAGACCTGGCGACGCGTGAGCGGCTGCGCAAGGCTTTGCCAGCGGTGCTGGCCACGGAGTTCCCCGAGGTGCGTGGGCGCGTGAAGTTGCTGCCCAACGGGCCACCGGTGCCGTACCCGGTGCAGTTTCGCGTGGTGGGGTCTGATCCGGCGGTGTTGCGACAGTTGGCCGATGAGGTCAAGGCGGCCATGCGGCAAAACGACAACTTGCGCGGCGTCAACGACAACTGGAACGAATCGGTCAAGGTGCTGCGGCTGGAGGTCGACCAGGCCAAGGCACGGGCATTGGGCGTTTCGAGCCAGTCGATCGCGCAGGCTTCGCAAGTGAATTTCAGCGGTGCCACGATCGGCCAATACCGCGATGGTGACAAGCTCATCAACATCGTTTTGCGCCAACCTCTGGCCGAGCGCGATGCGATGTCCAGCCTGGGCAACGCCTACCTGCCCACGGCGAGTGGCAAGAGCATTCCATTGCTGCAGATTGCGCAGCCGCAGTTCGACTGGGAGCCCGGCGTGATGTGGCGCGAAAACCGCGACTACGCCATCACGGTGCAGGGCGACGTGGCCGAGGGTCTGCAAGGCGCCACGGTGACCGCGCAACTGGCGCCCGCCATGGCGCAAATCAGCGCGGGCTGGGCCGAGAAGGGTTTGCAGGGTTACCGGGTGGTGGTCGCTGGTGCGGTGGAAGAGAGCAGCAAGGGCTCATCTTCGATCGCGGCGGGCGTGCCCATCATGCTGTTCCTTACTTTCACCCTTTTGATGCTGCAGTTGCAGAGCTTCAGCCGTTCGCTCCTGGTGTTTCTCACAGGCCCGCTGGGCATGGCGGGCGTGGCCAGGTGCCTTGCTGCTGCTGAACCGGCCCTTTGGCTTTGTGGCCTTGCTGGGGGTGATTGCCTTGATGGGGATGATCCAGCGGAACTCGGTGATCCTGATCGATCAGATCGAGCAGGACCGGGCGCGTGGCGTGCCCGCCTGGGAGGCCATCGTGGAGGCCGCAGTGCGGCGCATGCGCCCCATCGTGCTCACTGCGGCTGCGGCGGTGCTGGCCATGATTCCGCTCTCGCGCAGCGTGTTCTGGGGCCCGATGGCGGTGGCCATCATGGGCGGGCTGATCGTGGCGACCGTGCTCACGTTGCTGGCCCTGCCGGCGATGTACGCGGCCTGGTTCAAGGTTCGGCGCCCCTGACCGCACGGCTGGACAGGGGCGACAGGGAGGGCAGCAGGGGTGAAACAAATGTTTCGGTATACTTCGAATGATTCATTTGTTTCAGATCCTGCCATTTGCCTCTCCATCAACTCACCCAACTGATTGACCAGCATTTCGCGACCCTGAGTCCGGAGTTGCAGCGCGCGGCGCGCTGGGTTCGTGAGCATCCATCGGCTCTGGGTCTGCAGTCGATGCGGCAGAGTGCGCAGGCGGCGGGTGTGGCGCCGGCCACCATGACCCGCCTGGCCCAGGCCTTGGGTGTGGGCGGTTTCGAGGGCTTGCGAGCCCCCGTGGTGGTGCATCTGGCAGATGCCTCGCGCCGCTCCACGCCCCTCAACACCTTGATGCCCGTCGGCGAAGGGCCAGAGGTCTTGGGCCAACTGGTGCGCACCCAGATGGCCAACGTGCGGTCCATTGAAAAGAATGCCCCTGCCACATTGCAGGCGGCTGCCCAGGCGGTTCTGGCCGCGCGCTCGGTGGCCTTTCTGGGCTCGCGCGCCAGCTTTGGCGTGGTGCAGTCGTTGCAGTACACCTGTGACTGGTTGCGCAGCGGCACCTGGCTGGCCGCAGACCCTGCCAATGCAGGGTTCGACCGGCTGAGCGATCTGGGCGATGCCGATCTGCTGGTCGTGGTCAGTCAGGCGCCTTACACCCGCACGGTGGTGGAAGCGACCCAGGAAGTGCACGGGCGGGGTGTCCCCGTCTTGGCGCTGACCGACAGCGATTTGTCGCCCCTGGCCCAGTCGGCGCGCTGGGTGCTGAAATTCGAAAGCGCAGCCACCGGCTTTTTTCATTCCATGACCGGTGCCCTGGCGCTCGGCGAGGCGTTGATGAACGAAGTGGCCTTGCAAGGGGGTGCTTCTGTGGCGCAGCGCCTGGCGCACCGCCAGCAACGTCACGGGGAAGCGCGCACCTATTGGATACGTGCACCCCGTTCAACCCGTCTTTCCAAAGCCTCACCCTGAACGCCACGCCTTTCTTTTCAACCCCATTTTCCTGACCCAACCTCCCAACTGACCGACTGCTATGAACGCGCAAAGCTCTGCCCCTCCTGCCCAGAATTCCAAGGTGTTTCACCGCCAATTGCGCACAGGGCTGCCCACTGCCGTGGCCGGCCAAGGCATCGAACTGATCGACGCCAGCGGCAAGCGCTACCTCGACGCCTCGGGTGGAGCCGCCGTGTCCTGCCTTGGCCATGGCCATCCGGATGTGATCGCCGCCATGCACGCGCAGATCGACAAGCTGGCCTACGCCCACACCAGCTTCTTCACCACCGAAGTGGCCGAAGAGCTGGCCGATCTGCTGATCGACAGCGCGCCAGAAGGCATGAGCCACGTGTACTTCGTCAGCGGTGGCTCGGAGGCTGTGGAGGCTGCGCTGAAAATGGCGCGCCAGTATTTCGTTGAGATCGGTCAACCACAGCGAAAGCATTTCGTCGCACGGCGCCAGAGCTACCACGGCAACACCCTGGGGGCCTTGGCCGTGGGTGGCAACGCCTGGCGGCGCGAGCAGTTCAAGCCGCTGCTGATCGATGTGACCCATGTCTCGCCCTGCTACGAGTACCGCGACCGCGCCGATGGCGAGACGCCCGAGCAATATGGCCAGCGGCTCGTGGCGGAATTGTCGCAGGCCATCGACACCCTGGGCGGAGAGAACGTCATGGCCTTCGTGGCCGAAACCATTGGTGGCGCGACGGCCGGGGTGCTGACGCCGGTGCCCGGCTATTTCAAGGGCATCCGTGAGCTCTGCGATCGCCACGGCATCTTGCTCATTCTGGACGAGGTGATGTGTGGCATGGGCCGCAGTGGCACGCTGCACGCCTGCGAGCAAGAGGGCGTGGTGCCCGATTTGCTGACCATCGCCAAGGGCCTGGGCGGCGGCTACCAGCCGATTGGCGCCGTCCTGGCGCAGGGCAAGCTCGTGGACGCGTTCCGAAAGGGCAGCGGTCTTTTTCAGCATGGACACACCTACCTGGGCCACGCTGTGGCCTGCGCGGCGGCGCTGGCCGTGCAAAAGGTGATCATTCGGGACAACCTGCTGGCGCAGGTGCGCGACCGTGGCACGGCCTTGCAAGGTTTGCTGCAGGCGCGCTTTGGCGATCACCCGCATGTGGGCGACATCCGCGGTCGCGGCCTGTTCTGGGGCGTGGAGCTGGTGGCGGATCGATCGACCAAGCAGTGGTTCGACCCGGCACGCAAGTTGCACGCCCGCATCAAGGCAGAAGCCATGGTGGAGGGCTTGATGGTCTACCCCATGAGTGGCACGGTGGATGGCGTTCGGGGCGATCATGTGTTGTTGGCGCCGCCCTTCATTTCAAGCGAAGAAGCGTTGGCGCTGGTGGTGGCGCGATTGGGCACGGCGATCGACCGGGCCATTGGTTCAACCATCTGATTTGATTGCGCATTCCTACTTTAATTAGATCAACTAATGATTGATTAGGAATGCCACTCTCATGGCAAGTCCCGAGAGGACGCCGACAAGAGTCGGGGTAGCATCAGACTTGCCGTGTGGACATGGGGCGTTGCCGCTTCATGGGCCATCGAGGTTTCGCAGAACCCCTGCCGAAGCCGGTTTTCAATGCACAACAAGGAGTCAATATGACCATTTCCCTCAAAGCCACGCTGACCAGCATGTCGTTCGCCGCTGCAGCCCTCGCCATGGGCCTGCCCATGGCTGCGCAAGCGCAACAGAAGTTCATGACCATCGGCACCGGTGGCGTCACCGGCGTGTATTACGCCGCGGGCGGCTCGATCTGCCGTTTGGTCAACAAGGACCGCAAGACCCACGGCTACCGTTGCACGGTGGAATCCACCGGCGGCTCTGTGGCCAACATCAACACCATCAAGGGCGGTGACCTCGATTTTGGCGTGGCCCAGTCCGACTGGAACTACCATGGCTACAAGGGCACCAAGGCGTTCGAGAGCAGTGGCCCCTTCAACGACCTGCGCTCGGTGTTCTCCATCCACCCCGAGCCCTTCACCGTGCTGGCCCGCGCCGATGCCAACGTCAAGAACTTCTCCGACCTCAAGGGCAAGCGCGTGAACGTGGGCAACCCCGGTTCGGGCACCCGTGCCTCCATGGACGAGTTGCTGGCCGCTCAGGGCATGAAGCTGTCCGACTTCGGTCTGGCCGCCGAGCTCAAGGCCGATGAACACGGCGCTGCGTTGTGCGACAACAAGATCGATGCCTTCTTCTACGGCGTGGGTCACCCAAGCGCGAACATCCAGGACCCCGTGACCACCTGTGGCGCCAAACTGGTGAACATCACCGGCCCCGGTGTTGACAAGCTGGTGGCAGCCAACTCTTACTACGCCAAGGCCACGATTCCCGGCGGCATGTACAAGGGTAACGATGCCCCCACCCAGACCTATGGTGTGTTGGCCACATTCGTGACCTCTGCCAAGCAGCCTGACGACATGGTCTACACCCTGGTGAAGGCCGTCTTCGAGAACTTCGATGACTTCAAGAAACTGCACCCTGCGTTCGCCAATCTGAACCCAGAGAACATGATCAAGGACGGTCTGTCTGCACCATTGCACCCAGGTGCCGTCAAGTACTACAAGGAAAAGGGCTGGATGAAGTAATCCAGGTCTGCCTTAGGTAACCACCCCATGCGCGGTGCCCGCCCATGGGGTGGTTTGTTTTCAGGGCCATGGCAGCTTGATGCCACCGTGTTCCGGGCCAGGACCGGTCAAGGAGTTTTCGAATGACAAGTAAAAGCACAAACCTACCTGAAGTCGACGTCAACCAGCTGGTGCAGGACAACGATTCGGGCGGTCGACAGCCTGGGCCGTTCGTGCGCCGTTTGCTGCTCGTGGTGGCCGTGGCCTGGTCGTTGTTCCAGTTGTGGATCGCTTCGCCCCTGCCGTTCTCGCTGGGCATCTTCGTGCTCAATGACACCGAAAGCCGTGCCATTCACCTGGCCTTTGCGGTGTTCCTTTCGTTCATGGCCTATCCGGCCACCAAGCGTTCGCCGCGCGACCATGTGCCCATCTTGGACTGGGTCTTCGCCCTGGTCGGCACGTTCTGTGCGGCCTATCTGTTCATTTTTTACCGCGAGCTGGCCACGCGCCCGGGTCAACCGACGCCATTCGACGTGTGGTCTGCGGTCGTTGGCGTGGTGCTGCTGCTCGAAGCCACCCGGCGCGTGCTCGGCCTGCCCATGGTGATCGTGGCGCTGGTGTTCCTGGGTTACACCTTCGGTGGCCCCTACATGCCCGAATTGCTGGCCCACCGCGGCGCATCGCTGGATCGGGCCATGACCCACCAATGGCTCACCACCGAAGGCGTCTTCGGGGTGGCACTGGGGGTTTCCAGTGGTTTCATCTTTCTGTTTGTGCTGTTCGGTTCCTTGCTCGACAAAGCCGGCGCTGGCAACTACTTCATCAAGTCGGCCTTCGCCCTGCTGGGTCACATGCGCGGTGGTCCTGCGAAAGCGGCCGTGGTGGCTTCGGCGGCCACCGGCATCATTTCCGGCTCGTCGATCGCCAACGTGGTCACCACCGGCACCTTCACCATCCCGCTCATGAAGCGGGTGGGCTACCGGGGCGACCAGGCCGGCGCGGTCGAGGTGTCTTCCTCGGTCAACGGCCAGATCATGCCGCCTGTCATGGGCGCTGCGGCGTTCTTGATGGTCGAGTACGTGGGCATTCCCTACATCGAAGTCATGAAGCACGCCTTCCTGCCGGCCATCATCTCCTACATCGCGCTGTTCTATATCGTGCACCTGGAGGCGCTCAAGGCGGACATGCAAGGCTTGCCCAGGCGCGTCCAGTCCACGGGTATGCAGCGTCTGATCGCTTTCGTGACCACGGTGGCGGGCTTTTTTGTGCTGTCCGGCATCACGTATTACACGATCAGTTTCCTCAAGTCTTCGCTGGGTGGTGCTGCCATTCCGGCCATCGCTGTGTTGTTGATGGCGGCTTACCTGGGTTTGCTTTGGGTGAGTTCGCGGCAGCCTGAGTTGCAATTGGATGATCCCAATGCGCCCGTGTTTGAACTGCCTGAAACCGGGCCAACGGTGCGCTCGGGGCTGCACTACCTGCTGGCCGTCGTCGTGCTGGTGTGGTGTCTGATGGTGGAGCAGCTCTCGCCGGCCTTGTCGGCCTTCTGGGCGACCATGTTCATGGTCTTCATCATCCTCACGCAAAAACCCATCATCGGCGTCATGCGCGGTGCACACAACGTGGCTGGCGACTTCAAGAACGGCGTTGCCGATCTGATCTCGGGTCTGGAAACGGGCGCGCGCAACATGATCGGCATTGGCGTGGCCACGGCCGCAGCCGGCATCATCGTGGGCACCGTCTCGCTCACCGGCGTGGGCCTGGTCATGACCGAATTGGTGGAAATCCTGTCCGGCGGCAACCTCATGTTGATGCTGGTGCTGGTCGCGGTGATCAGCCTGATCCTGGGCATGGGCCTGCCAACCACGGCCAACTACATCGTGGTCTCGACCTTGATGGCACCGGTGGTGGTGGAACTGGGCGCCCAAAGCGGGCTGATCGTGCCGCTGATCGCCGTGCACCTGTTCGTGTTCTATTTCGGCCTCATGGCCGACGTGACGCCGCCGGTGGGGCTGGCCTCGTTCGCGGCCGCTGCCATTGCGCGACATGACCCGATTCAGACCGGTGTGACCGCGTTCTTCTACAGCATGCGCACCGCGATTCTGCCGTTCCTGTTCATCTTCAATACCCAGTTGTTGCTGATCGGACTCGACGGGCCGCTGCACCTCATCATGACCGTGGGCACGGCGGTGATCGCCATGCTGATTTTCGCGGCAGCCACGCAGGGCTTCTTCATCGTGAAGAGCCGCTGGTACGAGTCGGTCGCCATGCTGCTGGTCTGTTTCACCCTGTTCCGTCCCGGCTTCTGGATGGACATGATCCACCCGGCTTTTGACGAAGTGAAAGGCGAGGAGATGACCAGGGTCATCACCGAGGCGCCAGCGAACACCAGCAAGCGCGTCTGGATCGAAGGACTCAACCTCAATGGTGACGAGATCCGCAAAGGTGTCTTGTTGCCGCTGGGCGAGCCAGGCGATGTCAAGACCCGCCTGAGCACCTCCGGCCTGTCTGTCATGGCCGATGGCGATGCGTTGATGGTGGTCGGGGTGAAGTTCGGCAGCCAGGCTGAAAAGCTGGGCATTGAGCAGAGCTTCCACATCACATCGATGGAAGTTGCCGCTGATCGGCCTGCCAAGGAGTGGATGTTCCTGCCGGCTTTTGCGCTGATGGGTCTGGTGGTCTGGCTGCAGCGCCGCCGTCGAGCCGCACCCAAGGCCGCATGAGCGCCACCGAACCCGGGCCACGCATCGCGTTGATCCATGCGCTGGCCCATTCCGTGGCGCCCATCAACGAGGCCATGCAGCGCGACTGGCCCGAAGCGGTGCGCATGAACCTCCTCGACGACAGCCTGTCGGCGGATCTGGCCCGCAACACCGCCGCTGGCAGGGCAGGGCTGGATGACGCCATGCACCAGCGCTTCGAAACCTTGTCGGCCTATGCCGAGAAGACCGGCGCGCAGGCGCTGCTGTTCACCTGCTCTGCTTTCGGTCCCTGCATCGAAGCCGCGGCCACCCGCAGGCCGGCCATGCCGGTGCTCAAGCCGAACGAAGCCATGGTGAGCGACGCCGTCGCGGCAGCGTCGGGCGGACGCATCGGATTGATCGCCTCTTTTGCGCCCACCTTGGTTTCCATGCCAGCCGAATTCCCGCCAGGCACCGATTTGGTCACCGCGCTGGCGGCCGAGGCCATGGACGCCTTGAACCGGGGGGACGGGGCACTGCATGACGCCTTGGTGGTAAAGGCTGCCCAGGGGCTGAAAGCGCAGGGTTGTGCCGTGATTGCCTTGGCGCAGTTCAGCATGGCCCGTGCAAGGGCGGCCGTCGAGCAGGCGGTGAGCCTTCCTGTGCTCACAACACCGGACAGCGCCATCAGAGCGCTGCGCCAGCGGCTACAATTGAAGGTTGCCGTTAAGCAGGCTTGAAACATGGGGTGCCCAGTGCGCCCTTTGCAGGCCAGAGATTCAGGAGCGCGGGTGGCGAAATTGGTAGACGCACCAGGTTTAGGTCCTGACGGTAGCAATACTGTGCGGGTTCGAGTCCCGCCCCGCGCACCATCTCACTGAAGAACACACATTCACCGGTTGGCACAGGCCGACCGCATTTTTTGCTTTGGAGAACCGCATGACCGTGACCGTTGAAACCCTGGAAAAGCTCGAGCGCAAGATCACGCTCTCGCTGCCCGCCGATGTGATCCAGAACGAAGTGGCCAAGCGCCTCAAGAAACTGGCCCGCGATGTCAAGATGGACGGTTTCCGCCCAGGCAAGGTGCCCATGAACGTGGTTGCCCAGCGTTATGGCTATTCGGTGCACTACGAGGTCATGAACGACAAAGTGGGCGAGGCCTTTGCATCCGCCGCCGCCGAAGCCCAGGTCCGCGTGGCCGGTCAGCCCAAAATCACCGAAAAGGAAGACGCGCCAGAAGGCCAAATGACCTTTGACGCCGTGTTCGAGGTCTACCCAGAAGTCAAGATTGGCGATCTGGCCACTGCCGAAGTGGAAAAGATCACCGCTGAGGTCAGCGATGCCGCCATTGACCGCACGCTGGAGATCCTGCGCAAGCAGCGCCGCACCTTCGCCCAGCGCGCCCAGGACCAGGCCGCTGCCGATGGCGATCGCGTCACCATCGATTTCGCCGGCAAAATCGACGGCGAGCCGTTCGAGGGTGGCAAGGCCGAGGCTTTCCAGTTCATCGTGGGCGATGGCCAGATGCTGAAGGAATTTGAAGACGCCGTGCGTGGCATGAAGTCGGGCGAGTCCAAGACTTTCCCCCTGCCATTCCCTGAGGACTATCACGGCAAAGACGTCGCCGGCAAAACCGCTGATTTCATGGTCACGGTCAACAAGATTGAAGCCGCCAACTTGCCAGCGGTCGATGAAGCCCTGGCCAAGTCCCTCGGCATCGCCGAAGGCACGGTTGAAGGCCTGCGCGCCGATATCCGCAAGAACCTTGAGCGTGAAGTGAAGTTCCGCGTGCTGGCTCGCAACAAGTCCGCCGCCATGGACGCCCTGGCTGCCAAAGCCGAGCTGGACCTGCCCAACGCTGTGGTTCAGTCAGAGCTGGAGCGACTGGTTGAAGGTGCTCGCGCCGATTTGAAGCAGCGCGGTGTCAAGGATGCCGACAAGGCGCCGATCCCTGAAGACCTGTTCCGCCCACAAGCCGAACGCCGCGTGCGTCTGGGTCTGGTGGTGGCCGAATTGGTGCGCACCAACAAGCTGGAAGCCACGCCTGAGCAGATCAAGGCACACATCGACGAGCTGTCGGCGTCTTATGAGAAGCCAGCCGACGTGGTGCGCTGGTACACCAGCGACAACCGTCGCATGGCTGAAGTGGAAGCCATCGTGATCGAAAACAACGTGGCAGAGTTCGTCTTGTCTAAAGCCAAGGTCACCGAAAAGGCTGTGGATTTCGATGAGCTGATGGGTCAGTAAGCCTGATTTCGAAATTGGGCACCCCCTGAAGGCGAAGAGGAGGGCGGAGCAATCCGCCCTTTTTTGTTCTCTGGGCGCTTGTGATTTGAAACACACTCGCCATATGTCATTCACGCCAATGCCCGCACTGGCGAACCCGCCTTGACAGGTTGGTTACAGTAAGGGCAGAGCATTTGATCAATACACGGAGTAACGCATGAGCGCAATGGATATTCAAAGCCTGGGCATGGTCCCCATGGTGATCGAGACCTCAGGCCGCGGCGAACGCGCCTACGACATTTATTCGCGCCTGCTGAAAGAGCGCGTGATCTTCCTGGTGGGCCCGGTGAACGACCATTCGGCCAACCTGGTGGTGGCCCAGTTGCTGTTCCTTGAGAGCGAAAACCCCGACAAGGACATTTCGTTCTATATCAACTCTCCCGGCGGCTCGGTGAGTGCTGGCATGGCGATTTTTGACACCATGAACTTCATCAAGCCCGATGTGTCCACCCTGTGCACCGGCTTCGCCGCCAGCATGGGCGCATTCCTGCTGTCGGCCGGCGCCAAGGGCAAGCGTTTCTCGCTGCCCAACTCCAAGATCATGATTCACCAGCCCTCCGGTGGTGCGCAAGGCCAGGCCACCGAAATTGAAATTTCGGCCCGTGAGATTCTGAAGACGCGCGAGCAGCTCAACAAGATCCTGGCAGAGAACACAGGACAGCCACTGGAGAAGGTCACGCGCGACACCGAACGCGACTACTACATGACGGCTGCCGAATCGGCCGAGTACGGCATCATCGACAAGGTGATCGACAAACGCCCGAGCGCAACCTGACCAATATTGGCAAAAAACCGCTGTTTTTTGCGTCAAACCGGCTGAATCGGGTCAAAAACAGCCCTTTTCAGGCCGTTGGCATGCTGGCAGCTTGAACTATCATTGCTGTCAGTGCATTACTGAACGTCTTACCGGACCCCCCTCAATCGATGGTCGATAAAAAAGTCACCACTGGTGAAAAAGCCCTCTACTGCTCCTTTTGCGGTAAGAGCCAGCACGAAGTCAAAAAACTGATTGCTGGCCCTTCGGTGTTCATCTGTGATGAATGCATAGATCTCTGCAACGACATCATTCGCGATGAGTTGCCAGGGTTGGAGACCGTCAAGATGTCAGGGGACGAGGTTCCCACGCCGGCTGAGTTGAAGGCGAACCTCGACCACTACGTGATTGGGCAGGAGGCGGCCAAGCGTGCGCTGGCGGTGGCGGTGTACAACCACTACAAGCGCCTGCGTCACAAACAGACGTCGCGCAAGGACGATGTGGAACTCGCCAAGAGCAACATCTTGTTGCTAGGTCCCACCGGTTCCGGGAAAACGCTGCTGGCCCAGACCATGGCGCGCATGCTGAATGTGCCTTTCGTCATGGCGGACGCCACCACACTGACCGAAGCCGGTTACGTGGGTGAGGACGTGGAAAACATCGTTGCCAAGCTGCTGCAAAGCTGTAACTACGACGTCGAGCGGGCGCAGCAGGGCATCGTCTACATCGATGAGATCGACAAGATCACCCGCAAATCCGATAACCCTTCGATCACCCGCGATGTATCGGGGGAGGGTGTGCAGCAAGCGCTTCTCAAGTTGATCGAAGGCACGATGGCTTCGGTGCCGCCACAAGGCGGGCGTAAACACCCCAACCAGGATTTCTTGCAGGTCGACACGACCAATATTTTGTTCATTTGCGGCGGTGCCTTTGCGGGTCTGGAAAAGATCATCGAGAACCGCACCGAAGCGTCTGGCATGGGTTTTGGCGCGGTGGTGAAGAGCAAGAAGCAGCGCAGCCTGACCGATGCCTTCAAGGAAATCGAGCCAGAGGACCTGATCAAATTTGGCTTGATTCCCGAGCTCGTGGGTCGGGTGCCCGTGATCGCGGCGCTGGCCGAGTTGAGCGAAGACGCGCTGGTGCAAATCCTGACCGAGCCAAAAAATGCAGTGGTCAAGCAATTCACCCGCTTGCTGGCCATGGAAGACGCGGAGCTGGAAGTACGTCCAGGCGCGCTCAAAGCCATCGCTCGCAAAGCCCTGGCTCGAAAAACCGGTGCCCGTGGGTTGCGTTCGATCCTGGAAAACGCCTTGATCGACACCATGTATGAACTGCCTGGTTTGAGCAACGTGGAGAAAGTGGTGGTGGACGAATCCACCATCGAAGAAAACAAACCGCCCCTGCTGGTGTACCGCGAAGCGGCCAAGCAGGCTTGAGGCATCGCTGGGCAAGCACCGTTGCGGTGCTTGGTTGATCGCATGCATGGTTGATGTGATGGGCTGTTGAACACGCCTGTCTCTTTTGTTGAGGTTGAAACATATGTCCGGACAAACCCCTTTGCCCAATACGCCGGTCGATTTGCCGTTGCTGCCCCTGCGCGATGTGGTGGTGTTTCCGCACATGGTCATTCCGCTTTTTGTGGGCCGTCCCAAAAGCATCAAGGCGTTGGAGTCGGCCATGGAAGGCGAGCGGCGCATCATGCTCGTGGCGCAAAAAGCCGCGGCCAAAGATGAGCCGTCAGCCGATGACATGTTTGAAATGGGTTGCGTAGCGACCATTTTGCAAATGCTGAAGCTGCCTGATGGCACCGTGAAAGTGCTGGTAGAGGGTGTGCAGCGCGCCAAAGTGCTCTCCATTACCGAAGGCGAAACCCATTTTGAAGCCAGTGTTGCACCCATCGAACCGGAAGCCGAGCGTGCTGCTGTACCCTCCGCCGAACTGGAAGCTTTGCGCCGCGCTGTGATGCAGCAGTTTGACCAGTACGTCAAACTCAACAAGAAGATTCCTTCGGAGATCCTGACCTCGATTTCCAGCATCGATGATCCCGGCCGTTTGGCCGATACGATCGCTGCCCACCTCCCGTTGAAGCTGGAGTCCAAGCAAGTGGTGCTGGATCTCGATCCGATCAACAAACGCCTGGAAAACCTTTTTGAGCAGTTGGAGCGTGAGGTTGACATTCTCAACGTCGACAAGAAAATCCGTGGCCGCGTCAAGCGCCAGATGGAAAAGAATCAGCGCGACTTCTACCTGAACGAACAGGTCAAAGCCATCCAGAAAGAGCTGGGCGAAGGCGAAGAGGGCGCAGACATCGAAGAGATCGAGAAAAAGATCAAGCTGGCCAAGATGCCTGCTGAAGCTCGCAAGAAGGCTGAGGCCGAGTTCAAGAAGCTCAAGCTGATGTCACCGATGTCGGCCGAAGCCACCGTGGTGCGAAACTACATTGACGCCTTGGTTGGCTTGCCCTGGAGCAAAAAGACCAAGATCAAACACGATCTGGCGCTCGCTGAGTCCATCCTCAACGAAGATCACTATGGCCTCGAAAAGGTCAAGGATCGCATTCTTGAGTATCTTGCCGTGCAACAACGCGTCGACAAGGTGAAGGCGCCCATCTTGTGTTTGGTGGGCCCTCCTGGTGTGGGCAAGACATCTTTGGGGCAGTCGGTGGCGAAAGCCACAGGGCGAAAATACGTTCGCATGGCGCTGGGCGGCATGCGCGACGAGGCCGAGATCCGTGGCCACCGCCGCACTTATATCGGCGCCATGCCGGGCAAGGTACTGCAAAGTCTGAGCAAGATCGGTACGCGCAACCCGTTGTTCCTGCTAGACGAGATCGATAAGTTGGGCACCGACTTCAGGGGCGATCCGTCCAGCGCCTTGCTGGAGGTGTTGGATCCCGAGCAAAACCACACCTTCGGCGATCATTACGTCGAAGTGGACTTCGATTTGTCCGACGTCATGTTCGTGGCCACCTCAAATTCCATGAACATTCCGCCGGCTTTGCTGGACCGTATGGAAGTGATACGTCTGTCGGGCTACACGGAGGACGAGAAGACCAATATCGCCATTCGTTATCTGTTGCCCAAGCAGCTGAAAAACAATGGTATTCGCGAAGGCGAGATGGAAGTCAAAGACGAAGCGGTGCGCGACATCGTGCGCTACTACACCCGCGAAGCCGGTGTGCGTTCTTTGGAGCGCGAGTTGGGCAAGATTTGCCGCAAGGTCGTCAAAGGCTTGCTGCTGAAAAAATACACCCCAACGCTGGTCATCGATTCGAGCAATCTGGACGAGTTTTTGGGCGTGCGCAAATACACCTTCGGGCGCGCAGAAGCCAAGAACCAAGTTGGCCAGGTGGTCGGCTTGGCCTGGACCGAAGTGGGTGGTGATTTGTTGACCATTGAAGTCGCGACCATGCCTGGCAAGGGCATCATTACGCGCACGGGTTCGCTCGGCGACGTGATGAAAGAGTCGGTCGAAGCGGCGCGAACCGTGGTGCGAAGCCGTGCGCGCGAGCTGGGGATCAAGGACGAGCTGTTCGACAAGCGCGACATGCACATCCACGTACCCGACGGCGCGACGCCGAAAGACGGTCCCAGCGCTGGCGCGGCGATGACAACCGCCTTGGTGTCTGCGCTGACTGGCATTCCTGTGCGCGCCGATGTGGCGATGACCGGCGAGATCACGCTGCGTGGTGAGGTGACGGGTATCGGCGGATTGAAAGAGAAGTTGTTGGCAGCACTCCGGGGCGGGATCAAGACCGTCATCATTCCCGAAGAGAACGTCAAAGATTTGGCCGAAATTCCTGACAACGTCAAGGAAGGCCTTGAGATCGTGCCGGTCAAGTGGGTCGACAAGGTGTTGGCCATTGCCCTTGAGCGCCAGCCTGTGCCATTGACCGATGAAGAGGTTGCGGCCCAGTTGGCCGCTGCTGCTGCACGCTCTGGTGCAGCGTCGCCCGATGCGGTGAAGCATTGAACCAAAAAAATGCGGGCTGCTTGAAAAGACCGAAATTTCTAAGCTATAATTTTGTTCTTCGATATGATTGCCAACACGTCGAAGGCATGCGGGATTAGCTCAGTTGGTAGAGCGATACCTTGCCAAGGTATAGGTCGAGAGTTCGAGTCTCTTATCCCGCTCCACATTTCAAAAAGGGAAGCCAGCGCTTCCCTTTTTTGTCGGTTGGTTTGAAACTGGTCGCTTTACGGTTTCAATAGGGCGCGATAGCAAAGCGGTTATGCAACGGATTGCAAATCCGTCTAGCCCGGTTCGACTCCGGGTCGCGCCTCCAAGTCAAGAAAGACGCCTCGTTCAGATTCTGATCGGGGCGTTTTTTTGTTTGGCGATTGGCCGATCTTGCCGCTTTGCAGACCTGCGACAATCGGCATGCGGCCTCGATGGTGAAATTGGTAGACACAGCGGACTTAAAATCCGCCGGCTTTAATCGGCCGTACCGGTTCGATTCCGGTTCGAGGCACCACCGCTCTAGGCTTTTCCCGGTTTCGCCGGTACAGTGAGTTTTCATGACCCGATACAACGCACCCTTCGAAATCCATGTGCACGGCGATGTGCCGCTGCGTGAAGACGTTGAGTTTGCCCAGATCCAGGATGCGCTCAAGCCCTTGTGGCAGTACGCAGGGGGCAAGTCGCTTGCTGCAGCGGCGGAGAGTGCTTACGAAGACGAACCTGGCATCCGTTTTGATGCGCAGGCCCACGTGTTGCAGCTGTGCTGGACGGTCCCTGGTGATGAGGATTTCCGCCAGGTGGTTGAAGAGGCGTGCATGGGTTTGAATGAAATTGCGGCAGCTGGCGCTCCTTTGGAGATCTCGTTTTACGACACCGAGTTTGATGAAGAGGAAGAGGGCAACGCCGATGGCGAGGCGCGCGACGATTTCATGATGTGTTTCGTGGGCCCGACGCCAGCGGCGATCATGCAGGTGCAGCGAGATCTATTGGTTCAGGACGTGGTACACGTCATGGAGCGCCACTTCGATGCATCCGAGCTGGGCGAAGTGGTCGCTTCTATCGACACGCTGTTCACCCAGCGGTTCGAGTCGCTTGTGAGCTCGATGAATCTGGGCCGACCACCGCGCGGCCACGGCGGTTCTGGCCATGGGGGTGGCCGCAAGCCTCGCCATCTGCACTAGGTCCCAGGCCAAGTAGCGGTCCAGCTCTTGTTCATGGCGCTGTTTTCAAAAGACGCTTTGCAGCCCGGTGTGCGCAGCCGCGAGGTATTTGCGTGGGCCATGTACGATTTTGCCAACTCCGGCTACACCACGGTGGTGTTGACGGCGGTGTTTGCGGCGTATTTCGTGGGCGCAGTGGCCGACGGAGCACCTTGGGCCACATTTGCCTGGACATTGGCACTGAGCGTTTCGCACGCTATCGTCATGGCAACCATGCCGGCCATGGGGGCCTGGGCCGATCGGCATGCCGCCAAAAAGCGCTTATTGTTGCTGACAACGGCAGGCTGCGTGATTGCAACGGCGGCGTTGGCACTGGTTGGTCCAGGTGCAGTTGTGTTGGCGATGGTGCTGATCGTGCTTTCCAATGTGTGCTTTGCCTGGGGCGAATCCCTGATCGCTGCATTTTTGCCCGAACTGGCCAAGCCTGCTGCCATGGGGCGGGTGAGTGGTTGGGGCTGGAGCCTGGGGTATGTGGGTGGCATGTTGGCGCTCGGGCTGTGCCTGGGCTATGTGCTGTGGGCGCAAGCGCAAGGCCAGGCAGCCTCTCAGTTTGTACCGGTCACGATGTTGATCACCGCAGCGGTGTTTGCGCTGGCCGCTTCCGTCACGCTCGGCATGTTGACCGAGCGAGCGCAGCCTCGAGCAGGGGCGCTGCAGGACGCCGGGTTGCGCGCCTCGCTGCACCGATTGAAGACCACGTTTCTTGAAGCTCGTGAGTACGTCGATTTCATGTGGTTGTTGGCTTGTGCTGTCGCCTACCAAGGTGGGGTTGCGGTTGCGATCACCTTGGCCGCCATTTACGCAGAACAGGTGATCGGTTTTGTTCAACAGGAAACCATGGTGTTGATCTTCGTGCTCAACATCGCAGCCATGGTGGGCGCCTTCCTCTTTGGCTACGCCCAGGACCGATTGGGGCACAAGCTGACCCTGGGCATCACGCTGGCTGGCTGGATGTTGACTTGTGTGATGGCTGCGCTGACGACCACGAAGGGCGGTTTCTGGTACGCGGCCGCTTTGGCGGGCTTTTGCATGGGGTCCAGCCAATCGTCTGGTCGGGCGATGGCCGGGCTGTTTGCACCACCCGCGCGCTCAGCCGAGTTTTTTGGCTTGTGGGCATTCGCCACGCGATTGGCCAGCATCATCGGGCCCTTGAGCTATGGCGCCATCACCTGGATCACCGATGGCAACCAGCGCTTGGCCATCGGCACCACGGCAGGCTTGTTTCTGGTTGGGCTGATTCTTCTGCTGCCAGTGAACATGGCGCGCGGGCGGTCCAAAGCCATGGGCACCGCTTAGAAAGTTGCTCAGGCTCCCCATCGCCCAGGTCGCTGGTGGCGACTCGAGGGCTTCAGATGGCGATGGCGTGGGCTTGAAGCAGCGGGTTGATCCAGCGCCGGGCTGCATTGCTGAGATCTGCCGCATTTCCGGTGCTCAGCAAGGTGGGCAAAATTGCCGGGCTATCGTTTGAACCCACATTCATCAAGGGTGCCAAGACATCGCGCGCGCGTTTTGCAACGGGCAGACCGGTGTCGATAAAGCGGACGGCGTGACCCTGCGCAGCGGCTTGCAGCGCTTCGAGTGCAAATGGGTAGTGCGTGCAGCCGAGCACCACAGTGTCAATGTTCGCCGCCTCGGATCCTGCGCTGAAGAGATTCGCCACATAGCGCTGGCAAAGCGCTTCAACTTCTTCTGGCCGGTTCCGTTCGATGGCGTCGGCCAATCCGTCGCAGGCTTGGAGCCAAAACTGCACCGGCCGGTTGCCTTGGGATTCGACCTGTCGCTGCAAACGGTTGAAGCGATTGCTGCTCAATGTTCGCCGTGTCGCCAGCACACCGACTTGCCCACTGGCGGTGAGTGCTGCGGCAGGCTTCAGCGCGGGCTCCACGCCAATGATGGGTAAGTCGGGGTGGCTCTCCCTCAAGGCGTCGATCGCATGGGCTGTGGCCGTGTTGCAGGCGATGATGAGCGCATCGATTTGCCAATGTGCGCGAAGGTAAATGGTGATCTGTTGGGTTCGCTGCAGAATGGTTTCGACTTCGCGTTCGCCGTAGGGAGCAAACGCGTTGTCGGCAACGTAGACACAGGGCAGGGCAGGCATCTGGCTCTGCACATCTCGCAGAACGCTGAGCCCGCCCACCCCGCTGTCGAATACGCCCAGTGAGGTCAAGCGCCAGCGACGGTGATGCCTTTGAACTCGCCGCTGGCAATGCGCTTGCTCCACTCGGCGGGGCCTGTGATGTGGGCACTGGTGCCGCCTGCGTCCACGGCCACGGTCACTGGCATGTCCACCACGTCGAATTCGTAGATGGCTTCCATGCCCAGGTCTTCGAATCCCACCACCTTGGCGGTCTTGATGGCTTTGGACACAAGGTAGGCGGCACCGCCCACGGCCATCAGGTAGGCGCTCTTGTGGTTCTTGATGGACTCGATGGCCACCGGGCCGCGCTCGGCTTTGCCGATCATGGCGATGAGGCCGGTTTTCTCCAGCATCATGTCGGTGAACTTGTCCATGCGGGTGGCTGTGGTCGGGCCGGCGGGGCCCACGGCTTCATCGCCGACGGGGTCCACCGGGCCCACGTAATAGATCACGCGGTTGGCGAAGCTCACAGGCAGCTCTTCGCCCTTGGCCAGCATGTCCTGGATGCGTTTGTGGGCCGCGTCGCGGCCAGTCAGCATCTTGCCGTTGAGCAGCAGCGTCTGGCCGGGTTTCCAGCTGGCCACTTCGGCCTTGGTGAGCGTGTTGAGATCGACGCGCTGGCTCTTCTCGGCGTCGGGCGCCCAGTTGACGTTGGGCCAGAGGTCCAGGCTGGGCGGGTCGAGGTAGACCGGGCCGGAGCCGTCCATCACGAAATGGGCATGGCGCGTGGCGGCGCAGTTGGGGATCATGGCAATGGGCTTGCCCGCCGCGTGGGTGGGGTACATCTTGATCTTGATGTCGAGCACGGTCGTGAGGCCACCCAGACCCTGGGCGCCGATGCCCAGGGCATTGACTTTCTCCAGCAGCTCCAGGCGCAGCTCTTCGACCTGGGTGAGCTTTTCGCCTTTCGCCGCTTTGGCCTGCAGCTCGTACATGTCGATGTCTTCCATCAGGCTCTGCTTGGCCAGCAGCACCGACTTCTCGGCCGTGCCGCCGATGCCGATGCCCAGCATGCCGGGCGGGCACCAGCCAGCGCCCATGGTGGGCACGGTCTTCAGCACCCAGTCGACGATGGAGTCGCTGGGGTTGAGCATCATCATCTTGCTCTTGTTTTCGCTGCCACCGCCTTTGGCGGCCACGGTCACATCCACCTTGTTGCCCGGCACGATCTCGGTGTAAATCACGGCGGGCGTGTTGTCGCCGGTGTTCTTGCGGGCGAACAGGGGGTCGGCCACCACGCTGGCGCGCAGCTTGTTGTCGGCGTTGTTGTAGCCCTGGCGCACGCCTTCGTTGATGGCGTCTTCCAGGCTGCCGGTGAAACCTTCCCAGCGCACGTCCATGCCGACCTTGAGGAACACGTTGACGATACCGGTGTCCTGGCAGATCGGGCGGTGGCCGGTGGCGCTCATCTTGCTGTTGGTCAGGATCTGGGCGATCGCATCCTTGGCCGCCGGGCTCTGTTCGCGCTCATAGGCACGCGCCAGGTGGGCGATGTAGTCGGCCGGGTGGTAGTAGCTGATGTACTGCAGCGCGGCGGCGACGGACTCGATCAGGTCGGTCTGGCGGATGGCGGTGGTCATGGTGGGCTTCCTTTGGGTGCGGATGGGTTGAGCGAGCAGGGACGGTCTTGATTGCCGGCGACTGCACCGCTCAGTGGCCTTTGCCCGTTTTCGAGATGGGGTGGGACATCAGGCGGTCGGTGAAGGTAATGGCCATGGCGATGAGCAGGAAGACCGACGTGGATGATGGTCTGGTACATCAGCACCTTTTCACTCGTATTGGCCGCGTTGATGAAGGTCTTGAGCAGGTGGATCGACGAGATGCCGATGATGGACGTGGCCAGGTTGACCTTGAGCACCGAGGCGTTACGTGGCTCAGCCATTCGGGCTGGTCAGGGTGGCTCTGCAGGCCCATGCGGCTCACAAAGGTCTCGTAGCCACCCACGATCACCTGATCAGCAGGTTGGAAATCATGACCACGTCGATCAGGGCCAGCACACCAGCATGATGATCGTTTCGTTCAGGGCGGTGGGATCCACCGTGTCTTGTAGCCAATGCTTTTGACCAGGGCGGTCCAGGGCGTTCTGGTTGCCAAATGCGGCTTCGATCAGGTGAACCAGTTCGACCCAGAAATGGAACACGTAGATGGCTTGCGCGAGCGATCGAGCGCCGATGTAGAGCGGCAGCTGCAGCCAGCGGCTGGCGAAAATCAGCTTGGCAAGGCCCATGAGACCGCGTTGGGCGCGATCAAGGCGAGATCGGCATGTTGAAGCGTTGGGACGAGCGAGCCCATTGCGCTCGGCGGGTGCGCAGTTCTGACGGAGTGTATGGGCTGCAAGGCGTCATGCTGATCAGGTAATGAGGCTTGTTGGCGGGTGGCTTATTCTAAAGCGCTCTCGCGTGCCACACCCGCAGGCTCGCGCTTGGTCAGCAGTGTAAGTGGCTCGTAAGAGCCTTTTCGCACAGTCGAACGGTTTACCGAATCACCACCCTTAGAGGAGACAGCCCATGTCCACACCGTCGAACGCTATCGAGTCCACCTTGGTTGAAAACCGGGTTTTTGAACCTTCCGAGGCCACGCGCAAGGGGGCCCGAATCTCCGGTATGGATGCATACAACGCCCTGTGCGCCGAAGCCGAAAATGACTTCGAGGGTTTCTGGGCCAAGCGCGCCAATGAGACGCTGACTTGGCACAAGCCATTCACCAAGACGCTGGACTCGTCCAACGCACCTTTCTTCAAGTGGTTCGAGGATGGTGAACTCAATGCCTCATACAACTGCCTTGACCGTCACATGGGCACGCCGGTCGAAAACAAGACCGCCATCATTTTTGAAGCCGACGGCGGCGAGATCACCAAGGTCACTTACAAGGAGCTGCTTGCCAGGGTTTCGCAGTTTGCCAATGCGCTGAAGTCTCGCGGCGTGAAGAAGGGTGACCGCGTGGTCATCTACATGCCCATGACGATCGAAGGCGTGGTGGCCATGCAGGCCTGTGCCCGCATTGGCGCGACCCACAGTGTGGTGTTCGGTGGCTTCTCTGCCAAAGCCTTGCAAGAACGTATCCACGATGCCAAGGCCGTGGCTGTGGTCACTGCCAACTACCAGCTGCGCGGCGGCAAAGAGTTGCCATTGAAGGCCATCGTGGACGAGGGCATTGCATTGGGTGGATGCGAGTCGGTGAAAGACGTGATCGTGTTCCAGCGCACGCCCACCGCTTGCAACATGGTGGCCGGTCGCGATACCTTCATGCACGATGCGGTAGCCAGTCAATCAGCCGATTGCCCGGCTGAAATGGTTGGCGCCGAGCACCCTCTGTTCGTGCTCTACACCTCCGGATCTACCGGCACGCCCAAAGGCGTGCAACACAGCACGGGCGGCTATCTGCTGTGGGCCAACCTCACCATGCAGTGGACCTTCGATCTGCGGCCTGAAGACGTGTTCTGGTGCACGGCCGACATCGGCTGGATCACTGGCCACACCTATGTGGCCTACGGCCCATTGGCTGCCGGTGCCACCCAGATCGTGTTCGAAGGCGTGCCGACCTATCCGAATGCCGGTCGCTTCTGGCAAATGATCGAGCGCCACAAGTGTTCGATTTTTTATACCGCTCCTACGGCCATTCGTTCACTGATCAAGGCGGCCGAAGCCGACGAAAAAGTGCATCCCGCGCGCTCCGATCTGAGCAGCCTGCGCATCATGGGATCGGTGGGCGAGCCCATCAACCCCGAAGCCTGGATGTGGTACTACAAGCATGTGGGCGGTGAGCGTTGCCCCATCGTGGACACCTTCTGGCAGACCGAAACCGGTGGCCACATGATCACGCCGCTGCCTGGTGCCACACCACTGGTGCCTGGTTCCTGCACATTGCCGCTGCCCGGTATCACCACCGCCATCGTTGACGAAACCGGCAACGACGTGCCCAACGGTTCGGGCGGCATCCTGGTGGTCAAGAAGCCCTGGCCTTCCATGATCCGCACCATCTGGGGCGACCCAGAGCGCTTCAAGAAGAGCTACTTCCCAGAAGAGCTGAAAGGCTACTACCTCGCTGGCGACGGCGCCGTGCGCAGCGCCGACCGTGGTTATTTCCGCATCACCGGCCGCATTGACGATGTGTTGAACGTGTCCGGCCACCGCATGGGCACGATGGAAATCGAGTCGGCGCTGGTGGGCAAGACCGATCTGGTCGCCGAAGCCGCTGTGGTTGGTCGTCCAGACGACACGACGGGCGAAGCCATCTGTGCATTTGTGGTGCTCAAGCGCCCCGTTCCACATGGCGACGAAGCCAAAGCGATTGCCAAAGAGCTGCGTGATTGGGTGGCCAAGGAGATCGGTCCGATTGCCAAGCCCAAAGACATTCGCTTTGGCGAAAACCTGCCCAAGACCCGTTCGGGCAAGATCATGCGCCGCTTGCTGCGCTCGATCGCGAAGAACGAGCCCGTGACGCAAGACACCTCGACGCTGGAGAATCCGGCGATTCTGGATCAACTGGGCCAAGCCTACTGATCGGCCGATCCCCCGCAAGAAAAGCCCGCAAGGCCAAGCGCCAAGCGGGCTTTTTCATTTGGCCCTGATGTTTCCAGGTCACATCGGTTTTCCTTGCGCAGCGCACAGGCGAAAAAGAACCCGCTCTTGGCGGGCTCTTTGTGGGGCGAGCGAGCGCTTATTTGACGCTCAAGACCCAAGCGGCCAATTTCTTGGCGTCGGCTTCGTTGACTTGGGTATTGGCAGGCATGGGGATGGCACCCCAGACGCCGGAGCCACCTTTGATGATCTTGGCGGCCAGCATGTCGACCGCACCGGCGTTGCCGGCGTATTTCGCAGCCACATCCTTGTAGGAGGGGCCCACCAGTTTCTTGTCCACTGCGTGGCATGCCATGCAGTTTTTGCTTTTGGCCAAAGCTTCGTCGGCCATCGCTGGTGCGGAAATGGCGGCCATCGCGGCCATAATGAGGAGAGCGCGTTTCATGGTCAGTTCCTTTTTGAAGGTCGGTGAAGATTTCACAGGCTTGATTCTATCGAGTGCTGGTGGCGTGATACGTAAAGTTACAGTTGCTTGCCGCTCTTTGTCTGAGCTTTACCGGAGGGTGTGATGTATTTCTTGATTGCTGGCGTGGTGGCCCTGATTTGGAACTATTGGCGCATCGGATTGGTGGCCGATTCTTCTTGGTGGTGGGTCATGGCCCTGTTCGCTCTGGCCGTGGCGTGGTGGTCGTTTGCCGATTCATCGGGCTACACCAAGCGAAAGGAAATGGAGAAGATGGACGCCAAGAAGCAGGCCCGTCTGGACCGGCAAAAAGAATCCTTGGGCATCCGAACGCGCAAGCGCTGACGAGCGCCACCTTGAGTTGTGAGCGGCGCTGCTGACTGCAGTGCGCGCGCCGAGCGAAAGCCCTCAGTGAAAAAGGGCTCAGAGCCTGCGGGATAATCGTCTTACCGTGAGCCAATCCATTCGAAAGCGAGAGACAGATCCATGCCTGCATACCGTTCCAAAACCTCCACCGCTGGTCGCAACATGGCTGGCGCACGTTCCCTGTGGCGCGCCACGGGTATGAAGGACGGCGACTTTGACAAGCCGATCATCGCCGTGGCCAACTCGTTCACCCAGTTTGTGCCCGGTCACGTGCACCTGAAAGACATGGGGCAACTGGTGGCCCGCGAGATCGAGAAGGCTGGCGGCGTGGCCAAAGAGTTCAACACCATTGCGGTGGACGATGGTATCGCCATGGGCCACGACGGCATGCTGTATTCGCTCCCAAGCCGCGATCTCATCGCCGACTCGGTGGAGTTCATGGCCAATGCCCACTGCGCCGATGCGCTGGTCTGCATCTCCAACTGCGACAAGATCACGCCCGGCATGTTGATGGCTGCGATGCGCTTGAACATCCCGGTGGTGTTCGTCTCTGGTGGCCCGATGGAAGCGGGCAAGGTGCGCTTGGCCAATCCCGATACGCAAAAAATCGAATTCCGCAAGCTGGATTTGGTGGACGCCATGGTCATGGCCGTGGACGACAAGGTGTCCGACGCCGATCTGGCCGAGGTGGAGCGCTCGGCGTGCCCGACCTGCGGTTCCTGCTCGGGCATGTTCACCGCCAACTCGATGAACTGCCTGGCCGAGGCGCTGGGTCTGGCGCTGCCGGGCAACGGCACCGTGGTCGCGACGCACGCGGACCGAGAGCAGCTGTTCCTCGGCGCCGGCCGTTTGATCGTTGACCTGTGCAAGCGCTACTACGAGCAGGACGACGCCTCGGTCTTGCCGCGCTCCATGGGCTTCAAGGCGTTCGAGAACGCGATCACGCTGGACATCGCCATGGGCGGCTCGACCAACACGATCCTGCACTTGCTGGCCATCGCCCAGGAAGCCGAGATCGACTTCACCATGGCCGACATCGACCGCGTTTCGCGCGCCGTGCCGCAGCTGTGCAAGGTCGCGCCGAACACCAACAAGTACCACATCGAAGACGTGCACCGCGCCGGCGGCATCATGGCCATCCTGGGCGAGCTGGACCGCGCGGGCAAGCTGCACACCGATGTGCCCACGGTGCACGCCAAGACCATGAAGGACGCGCTCGACAAGTGGGACATCGCCCGCGCGCCCAGCCGATGACGTGAAGACGTTCTACATGGCCGGCCCGGCCGGCATCCCGACGCAGACCGCTTTCAGCCAGGCCACCCGCTGGCCCAGCCTGGATGTGGACCGCGCCGAAGGCTGCATCCGCTCCAACGAACACGCCTATTCGCAAGAAGGCGGCCTGGCGGTCTTGTTCGGCAACATCGCCCTGGATGGCTGCGTGGTGAAGACCGCGGGCGTGGACGATGCGCTGCTGGTGTTCGAAGGCTCGGTGCACGTGACCGAGTCGCAGGACGAAGCGGTGGCCAACATCCTCGACGACAAGGTCAAGGCGGGCGACATCGTGGTGGTGCGCTACGAAGGCCCCAAGGGTGGCCCCGGCATGCAGGAGATGCTGTACCCCACCTCCTACATCAAGTCCAAGGGACTGGGCAAGGCCTGCGCCCTGCTGACCGATGGCCGTTTCTCCGGTGGCACTTCGGGTCTGTCGATCGGCCATGTGTCGCCCGAGGCGGCCGCGGGCGGCGCGATCGGTCTGGTGCGCAATGGCGACAGGATCCTGATCGATATCCCGAAGCGCAGCATCAACGTGTTGTTGTCCGACGAAGAGCTGGCCAAGCGCCGCGCAGAGCAGGATGCCAAGGGCTGGAAGCCTGCTCAACCGCGCAAGCGCAAGGTTTCCGCCGCGCTGAAGGCATACGCCATGCTGGCCATGTCGGCTGACAAGGGTGCGGTGCGCGACTTGTCAATGCTGGGTGATTGACCGCTTTCACCACCTTCGCCTGGCACCTGTTGAAGGTGTCAGGCGTTCCTATTTGTGCTGTGTGAGCAGCTCTTTGACATGTTGATTCACCCTCAGATCGATCCTGTTGCCCTTCAATTGGGCCCGTTGGCCATCCATTGGTATGGGTTGACCTATCTTGCTGCTTTTGGCCTCTTCATATGGCTGGGCGGCAAACGGCTTCGTCACGAACCGTTTGCATCCATCCAAACGCCACAGCCCTGGACACGGCGCGACGTGGAAGACATCCTGTTCTTGGGGGTGATGGGCGTGGTGCTCGGCGGGCGCATCGGCTACTGCGTGTTTTACAAACCCGCCTATTACCTGAGCCATCCGCTGGAGGTGCTTTTTGTTTGGCAGGGCGGCATGAGCTTTCACGGCGGCATGCTGGGCGTGATCGCAGCGATGGTCTGGTACGCCGCTCGAGAGGGCGGCCTTTTTTGCAGGTGATGGATTTTGTGGCGCCTTGCGTGCCCACTGGTCTCGCAGCGGGTCGCGTGGGCAACTTCATCAATGGCGAATTGTGGGGCCGGCTGGCCGACCCCTCCTTGCCTTGGGGCATGGTGTTTCGCGGTGCGGGTGACTTGCCGCGCCATCCTTCGCAGATCTACCAGTTTCTGATGGAAGGCATGCTGTTGTTCGTGCTTTTGTGGATCTACGCGCGCAAGCCGCGCGCCCAAGGGCAGGTCGCGGCGATGTTTGTACTGGGCTACGGTGTTTTCCGCTTCATCGCCGAATTCTTCCGCCAGCCCGATGACTATCTGGGCTTGTTGGCCCTGGGCATGAGCATGGGGCAGTGGCTTTGTGTGCCCATGATCGTGGGTGGTCTGGGCCTGTGGCTGTGGTCGGGTCGTGTTGGCGTCGCCACGCGATGAGTGCTGGCTTGGATCGGGTGATGCTCAATGAACATGGCCATGTGGCTCGCGTGGTGCTGTCGAATCCGGGCAAGTTCAATGCCATGTCGAGAAAGATGTGGCGGGCGCTGGCGGCAGTGTTCGAAACGCTCAATGGCAAACCTGATTTGCGTTGTGTGATCCTTGCGGGCGAGGGCGGTCACTTCTGCGCCGGTGGCGACATAGCCGAGTACCCGGGTTTCCGCTTTGACGAGGTCGCTTTGCGCGATTTTCATGAGCGCGATGTGTGGGGTGGTTTGCAGTCGGTGCTGGATTGCCCGGTGCCAGTCATCGCACAAATCGAGGGCAACTGCATGGGTGCCGGCGTGGAGATCGCCAGTTGTTGCGATCTGCGGGTGGCAGGGCAGGGTGCCCGTTTCGGAGCGCCGATCGCGCGCCTGGGCTTTCCCATGGCACCGCGCGAGGCGCAGTTGGTGGCTCGGGAGGTGGGCAGCGCAGTCGCCAAGGCAATGCTGCTCGAGGCCGCCGTATTTGATGCTGAAACGATGCGTCAACAGGGTTTTCTGAACGCCGTATTGTCCGATGCCGAGGTCGCGGCCAACGTCGCTGAGCGCGCTGCCAGGGTGAGCAAACTGGCCCCCCAGGCTGCCCGCATGAACAAGCAGACGCTGAAAGCCTTGATGAGCGACGGGTTGACCGAGCGTCTCTTGGGCGATGCCTACGGGTATGCCAACACACCTGAACACAGAGAAGGCATCGCAGCTTTTCTTGAAAAACGCTCGCCAGCCTTTTGACCGGCAAAGCTGGGGACGTCGATGCGGCCGCTTACCGGAGCACCAGGACGGGAATGTGAGAGTGCGTCAACACTTGTTGCGTCTCGCTGCCCAGCAGCAGGCGCTTGATGCCGCGGCGGCCGTGCGATGCCATCACGATCAGATCGCACTTGTTGCGTTTGGCTGTGGCGATCACGGCCTCAGAGACGAGGTCTGACTTCACGGTGACCGGTTTGACCTTGACTTCGCGCAGTTGACCGGCCGACTTGACCGCGTTGACCGCCGTCATGGCTTCTTCATGCCATTGCTTTTCGATGCGGGCGATTTCCGTGGCTGCCAGAGCGACGCCACCTTCGAAATAGGTTTGCGGGTAACGCGGAACCACCTTCAGGGCAACCACTTCAGCGCCGGTAATGTCGGCGAGGTTGATGGCGTGGTCGACCGCCATTTTCGACAGTTTGGAACCATCGGTGGCCACGAGAATTCGCTTGTACATGGTTAATGCTCCTTGGAAGGGTTGATTGCCTGAGAATAGGCTAACAAAGCCTGCCGGTGTGCGGTTGACTTAAATCAAGCCGATGAGACCCTTGCTGAATTACCCTCAAGCCATGAACGAGGCCGTTGCTGTGCCCCCTGCTGGGCGCCTGTTGGGAAACCCCATGCCCGATGCCGCGACGGACAAAGGTTTGTTCGGCGCGCATCGTGGGCCGCTCACGGTGACCGACAACTTTGCTGTGCTCGATGACCCGGTGGAACAGCGCGACTTCACCGAGTACGCCGAAGTGGATGGCCACGCCTTGGCCGAATCGGTGTTGATGGTGCAGGGCATGTATTGCGCTGCTTGTGCCGACACGGTGGAATGCGCGCTTCAAGACCTGCCCGGTGTCGAGAGCGCGCAGGTGCATGCGGCGACCCGGCGCCTCACCGTGCGCTGGGATCCGGCTCTTACACGTATTTCCAGCCTTGCACAGGTGGTGGGCGATACAGGCTACCGCTTGTTGCCCATGCAGCAGGCTTTGTCCATCAGTGAACGCTTGCGAGAAACTCGGCGCGCTTTGTGGCGCCTGTTCGTGGCCGGGTTTTGCGCCATGCAGGTGATGATGTACGCCCTGCCGGCTTACGTGACCGCGCCCGGGGAAATTCCGGCCGATATCGATCAATTGCTGCGCTGGGCGAGTTGGTTGCTCAGTTTGCCGGTGGTCTTTTTTGCATCCGGACCCTTCTTTCAAAGCGCTTGGCGCGACTTGAGGCACGGCCGCGTTGGTATGGACACGCCGGTGTCCATCGGTATTCTGGTGAGCTTCCTGGTGAGTTCGGCGGTCGTTTTTGATCCTACCGGTCCTTGGGGGCATGAGGTCTGGTTTGATTCCTTGACCATGTTTGTGTTTTTTCTGCTGGGTGGTCGGTATCTGGAGCACAAGGCAAGGGACCGAACGGCGGGCGCGCTCGACAGTCTGATGAACCGGTTGCCGGAGGTTTGCGAGCGGCGCAAGCCAGATGGTTCTTTTGAGCCTGTGTCTGCTCGGCGGCTCGTCGTTGGCGATGTCGTGCGTGTGCACGCGGGCCAGGCATTTCCCGCCGATGGAGAGGTGTTGAGCCGAACAGCAACCGTTGATGAAGCCTTGCTGACGGGTGAGTCTCATCCCGTGACGCGGCAGCGCGGGGAGTCGGTTGTGGCGGGCAGCTTCAACCTGGCAGGCCCGGTCGACATCGTGGTTCAGCGCCTGGGCCGCGAGACGCGCTTTGGGCAGATCGTGGCGCTGATGGAAAAAGCCAGCACCGAGAAGCCTCGCCTGGCGATATTGGCCGATCGCATTGCAGCGCCTTTTCTCGTCTTCGTGCTGTTGGGGGCGGCAGCGGCGGGCTGGTATTGGTGGCAAATCGACCATACCAAGGCATTGGCGGTGGCGGTGGCGGTTTTGATCGTGACCTGCCCCTGCGCGCTGTCGCTGGCAACACCTGCTGCCATGCTCACTTCGGCGGGAGCACTGGCGCGGCGGGGTATTCTGGTGCGTCGCTTGCAAGCCATGGAAACCCTCTCGCGCATCAATGCTGTGGTGTTCGACAAAACAGGCACGCTGACCCATGACCGTTTGGCGCTGGGCAAGGTATGGGTTCGAAGTGGGGCAGGGCAGGACGAAGCACTGGCCCAGGCCGCTGCGTTGGCGCAAGGCTCGCTGCACCCGGTCTCTCGTGCGTTGGTCGCGGCCAACGGCAGCTTGTCCGGTTCGGCGCAATGGCTGTCCAAATTCGCTGAAGTCGCTGAAACGGCAGGCCAGGGCTTGCGCGGTGAGTTGCAAAGCGGTGAGTGGATCAAGTTGGGATCCGCCGAGTTTTGTGGGGTTGAGCGCGGCGAAACAGAGAACGCTGCGTCGCCAAGGACATATTTGGCAGACAGCCAGGGCTGGGTCGCGACTTTTGAGTTCACTGAAGGCGTGCGCGAGGATGCGCGCGAGGCGGTGCAGGCGCTCAAAGGTTTGGGGCTAGAGACCTGGCTGCTGTCGGGCGATCGCGACGCTGCTGCGCAGTGGGTCGGGCGTGCCGTGGGCGTGGATCACGTGATTGCAGGTGCCACGCCGGAACAAAAGCTCAAAGAGGTCATGGCGTTGCAAGCCCGAGGTGTGCGCCTTGCGATGGTGGGTGATGGCTTGAACGATGGGCCTGTGCTTGCAAGGGCCGACACATCGTTTGCATTGGGCCATGGCGCACCGTTGGCCCAGGCCCAGTCAGATTGTGTGATTCAGGGTGGGCGGGTGATGGATGTGGCTCACACCATTGGTCAGGCGCGCGCGACGATGCGCATCGTCAAGCAGAACCTGGCGTGGGCTGCACTTTACAACGCGGTGAGCATTCCCATGGCGCTGCTGGGCTGGATGCCGCCTTGGCTGGCCGGTTTGGGCATGGCGGGCAGTTCACTGCTGGTGATTGTCAACGCGCTACGTCTGGCCTCTAATGGGCCTGGTACGGGGTCGGATACCCGCGAGAGTATGTCGGCGGTGGCGTAGCATCACCCCAAGCGTCTTTGGTCTTTGTTTTCTGAGAGGTATGTCATGGACATTCTGTATTTGCTGATTCCCATTTCTGTGTTGCTGGTGTTCGGCATCATCGGCCTGTTCTGGTGGGCGCTGCAGGCGGGCCAGTTTGACAACATCGAGCGCGAAGGTGAACGCATTCTTCGGGGTGATTGACTTAAGTCAAGGCGGTTGTAAGGGGCTGTGACGACACTTGCCCCAGTGACATTTATGAGGAGTTCTGTATGTCCGTGACAGCAAAGACCAGCCAGGCGGCGGTCTATAACGATAAAGTGGTCAGGCAATTCGCCATCATGACCGTGATCTGGGGCGTGGTCGGCATGTTGGTGGGCGTCATCGTCGCCACCCAATTGGCTTGGCCTGAGCTCACGCAAGGCATTGAATGGCTGTCATACGGCCGTCTTCGCCCGCTGCATACCAGTGCGGTGATTTTTGCTTTTGGTGGTTCGGGCCTCATTGCAACGAGCTACTACGTGGTTCAGCGCACCTGCCAAACACGCTTGATTTCGGACAAGCTCGCCGCATTCACCTTCTGGGGCTGGAACGCGATCATTTTGTCGGTGGTCGTCACCTACCCGTTGGGCTTGACCCAGGGTCGTGAATACGCCGAAATGATCTGGCCAATCGACGTGTTGATCACCTTGGTCTGGGTGGCTTATGCCATCGTGTTCTTCGGCACGGTCGGTATCCGCAAGGTTCGCCACATCTACGTGGCCAACTGGTTCTATGGTGCCTTCATCATCGCCGTGGCCTTGCTGCACATCTTCAACAACATTCAGCTGCCCACCAGCCTGACGCATTCGTACTCGGCCTATGCCGGTGTGCAGGACGCCATGGTGCAATGGTGGTACGGCCACAATGCCGTGGGCTTCTTCCTGACCGCGGGCTTCCTGGGCATGATGTACTACTTCATTCCCAAGCAGGCCGAGCGTCCCGTCTATTCCTACCGCCTGTCGATCGTGCACTTCTGGGCGCTGATCTTCACCTACATGTGGGCTGGCCCACACCACCTGCACTACACCGCCTTGCCCGACTGGACCCAGTCCATCGGCATGATCTTCTCGCTCATCCTGCTGGCCCCCAGCTGGGGCGGCATGATCAACGGCATCATGACCCTCTCGGGTGCATGGCACAAACTGCGCGATGACCCCATCCTGCGCTTCCTGATCGTCTCACTGTCCTTCTACGGCATGTCGACCTTCGAAGGTCCCATGATGTCGATCAAGACCGTCAACGCCTTGTCGCACTACACCGACTGGACCGTGGGTCACGTGCACTCGGGTGCCTTGGGCTGGGTGGGTCTGGTGACCATGGGCTCCATGTACTACCTGATTCCTCGTCTCTTCGGTCAGAAGAAGATGTATTCGGTGTCCGCCATTGAGATCCACTTCTGGGTGGCCACCATCGGTATCGTCCTGTACATCGCTTCGATGTGGATCGCCGGTGTGATGCAAGGTCTGATGTGGCGCTCGGTCAACCCCGATGGCAGCCTGACCTACACCTTTGTGGAATCGGTGAAAGCCACGTTCCCCTTCTACGTGATCCGTTTGCTGGGTGGTTTCCTGTATCTGGGCGGTATGTGCCTGATGCTGTGGAACGTGATCAAAACCGCAGCTCAAGGTCGCATTGAAGACGTGCGCATCCCCGCGCTCAACCCAGCACACGCTTGAGGACAACAAAAATGGCAAACCAATCAAGCCCCAAGGGTTTCACGCACGAGCGGATTGAAACCAACAACTTCCTGATGATTGTGTTGATCACCCTGGTGGTCGCCGTGGGTGGACTGGTGGAGATCGTTCCCCTGTTCTTCCAGAAGTCCACCACGCAGCCACTGGAAGGCGTCAAGCCATACGGTGCGCTTCAACTGGCTGGCCGCGATGTCTACATCAGCGAAGGTTGCTACAACTGCCACTCGCAGCAGATCCGTCCTTTCCAGGCTGAAACGCTGCGCTATGGCCCTTATTCGGTGGCAGGCGAATTTGTGTATGACCGTCCGTTCCAGTGGGGTTCCAAGCGCACAGGTCCTGACCTCGCGCGTGTGGGTGGTCGCTACAGCGATGAATGGCACCGCGTGCACCTGAACAACCCTCGAGACCTGGTGCCCGAGTCGAACATGCCTGCTTACTCTTGGCTGGACAAGAAGCTGGTCGACGCCGAGGCTTTGCCCGCCAAGATGGAAGCATTGCGCACGCTGGGTCATCCGTACACCGATGAGGAAATCGCTGGTTCGGTTGAACTTGTCAAAGGCAAGACCCAACTGGATGCAGTGGTTGCTTACCTTCAAGTGCTGGGCACCGCCCGCAGCGCAACCATGTTGAACACGCCGGCAACGGCAGAGGCCGCAACACCTGCTGTTGAAGCCAAAGCGCAGTAAGGAGGCACGCCATGGATATCAACTTTCTGCGCAGCGCGGTGACCGTCGTCAGTTTGCTGACGTTTCTGGGCATCGTGGCCTGGGCATGGTCCCGTCGCAACAAGGCCGGCTTTGAAGAGGCAGCCCAGCTGCCTTTTCAAGACGAATAACAACCCGGCACGAACGAGAGAAACATCATGAGCGACTTTACGAGCGAATTCTGGAACATTTACGTTGCTGGTTTGACGATCTTCAGCATCGTTGCCTGCTTGATCCTGCTCTGGATCAGCGGCACGACCAAGGTCAACCCTGCAACGGACAACACGACCGGCCATGTTTGGGACGGTGACTTGCGCGAAATGAACAACCCGCTCCCACGCTGGTGGGTGTATTTGTTCATCATCACGGTCATCTTTGCCTTCCTTTACGGCGCGCTGTACCCCACCTTTGGCAAGTTCAAAGGCGTTCTCGGCTGGACTTCTTCGGCCAACACGCGGCGGAAGTGCAAAAAGTGGAAGCTGCGATTGCGCCCATCTACGCCAAGTTCAACGGCATGTCGCCTGAGCAGATCGCTGGCGATGCGCAAGCCATGGCGATCGGTGAGCGCCTGTTCATGAACTACTGTGCCCAGTGCCATGGTTCTGATGCCCGCGGTGCCAAGACGTTCCCCAACCTGACCGATGGCGACTGGCTCGGTGGCAGCGACCCCGCTTACATCAAGACCACGATCACCCAGGGCCGGGTCGGTGTGATGCCTCCCATGGCCGCTGCAGTGGGCGGTCCGGAAGATGTGCGCGATGTGGCGAACTATGTTTTGAGCCTGTCTGGCAGCCCACACGACAGCGTGCGCGCTTCGCAGGGCAAGGTGAAGTTTGCAGCCTGCGCGGCATGCCACGGCCAAGACGGCAAAGGCATGCAGGCCATTGGTGCCCCCAACCTGACCGACGGTGTCTGGTTGCATGGCTGGGGTGAGGAAGCCATCATCAATGCGGTGAACAATGGTTTCAACAACGCCATGCCAGCCCAGGCAGCGCTGTTGAACGAGGCACAGATCAACGTGTTGGCATCTTATGTCTGGGGCATGTCGAACAAGCCCGCAGCCGCCAATTGAGTGTTCTTAGAGGCCCCTCGGGGCCTCATTTTGTTAAGTCAGGGATTTCGTGAGCTCCACTACGCCAGACGCTGCACCCAGCCCTCTTGCGACAGTCAGCAACGCACCCAGCGACACGCCAAAGGGCATTCCACCCGATGACGAGGTGATGGTGTCGCTGTACGCGTCCAGCAAGAAGATTTATCCACGCGCCGTCAAAGGCCTGTTTTCGAACTGGCGCTGGATCACGGTCTGGATCACCCAGATCGTGTTCTACGGTCTGCCATGGTTGGAATGGAACGCCCGTCAGGCCGTTTTGTTCGACCTGGAGGCGAGGCGCTTCTTTATCTTCGGGTTGGTGCTTTACCCGCAAGACTTCATCTACCTGACCGGCCTGTTGGTGATCTCGGCGCTGGCCCTATTTTTGTTCACGGCAGTGGCGGGGCGGTTGTGGTGTGGCTATGCCTGCCCGCAAACGGTTTACACCGAAATTTTCCTCTGGATAGAGAAGAAGGTCGAAGGCGATCGCTCGGCACGCATGCGGCTGGACAACGCGCCTTTCTCTGCCCAGAAAGTGGGCAAAAAATGGTTGAAACACGCGTTGTGGATCCTTTTTGCGTTGTGGACGGGTTTCACTTTTGTCGGCTATTTCACACCCATCCGTGAGTTGGCTGCTTTGTCGCTGGCGGCATCGCTAGGCCCGTGGCAGATCTTTTGGGTGTTTTTCTATGGTTTTGCCACTTACGGCAATGCAGGATTCATGCGCGAGCAGGTGTGCAAGTACATGTGCCCCTATGCGCGCTTTCAGAGCGCGATGTTCGACAAGGACACGATGATCGTCACCTACGATGAGAAGCGTGGTGAGCCCCGCGGACCGCGCTCCAGAAAGGCCGATCCCAAAGCCCTGAACCTGGGCTCATGTGTGGACTGCACACTGTGTGTTCAGGTGTGTCCTACAGGCATCGACATTCGCAATGGTCTGCAATACGAATGCATCGGATGCGGCGCCTGCATCGATGTGTGCGACGATGTGATGGCCAAGGTTGGGTATCCCAAAGGCTTGA
>CAVORS010000003.1:0-16634 GCA_963698635.1 uncultured beta proteobacterium | reverse complement strand
GCACGTATCGCCATCACCATCGAAGTGCCTTGCGACTGGTTGAAGTTGTTGTAGCCAATCAGGCGCACATGGTTTTCCGGGTTGGCCTTGCGGCAGGCTTCGGCTTCGGCCAGCACCTTGTCCACATCGGTCTCACCGAACATGGGCAGCTTCCACATGTACCAGTAGGAGTCGCCCAGGTAGCGCGGCTCGGTGTGCTCGATGGCCGGATTCCAGCCCTTCTTCACCAGGTACTCGACCTGCTTGCGGATCTCCGCATCGGTCATGGGTGGCAGGTAGGAGAAGGTCTCGAACTTGCGGCTGGCGGGGTCGGACAGGCGGGATGTGTAGTCTTGCATTTGGGATTCCTCTGAGTGTTTGGAGCGCAAGGGGCCTTGATTCTCTGTCAAGTTCGAGTCCAGACGCGAAGCAGGGCTGCAGACAGTGCTGAAGGCACGGCAAAGCCCTGCGACAAAGTATTGGCTCGAAATCGACAGCGATTCACTTGTGGGCGACGTCGAGCTTGTCGACCGTGTCGAACTCGAACTTGATCTCTTTCCAGGTTTCCATGGCGATCTTGAGTTCGGGCGAGTGCTTGGCCGCGTCCATCAACACGGTCTTGCCTTCCTTCTCCACTGCCACGCCTTCGTTGCGCGCCTTGACGCAGGCCTCCACCGCCACCCGGTTGGCGCAGGCGCCGGCCGCATTGCCCCAGGGGTGGCCCAGCGTGCCGCCACCGAACTGCAGGCAGGAGTCGTCACCGAAGATGTTCGACCAGCGCAGGCATGTGCCACACGTGGATGCCGCCCGATGCGACCGGGAACACGCCCGGCATGGAACCGAAGTCCTGGTCGAAGAAGATGCCGCGTGAACGGTCTTCCTTGATGAAGCGTTCGCGCATCAGGTCGATCCAGCCCAGCGTGGCTTCGCGGTCGCCTTCGAGCTTGCCCACCACCGTGCCCGAGTGCAGGTGGTCACCGCCCGACAGGCGCAGGCACTTGGTCAGCACGCGGAAGTGGATGCCGTGGTGCGGGTTGCGGTCGAGCACGGCGTGCATGGCGCGGTGGATGTGCAGCAGCATGCCGTTGTTGCGGCACCAGTTGGCCAGGCTGGTGTTGGCGGTGAAGCCGCCGGTGAGGAAGTCGTGCATGATGATCGGCGCACCCAGTTCCTTGGCGAACTCGGCGCGCTTGAACATCTCTTCCACGGTCGGTGCGGTCACGTTCAGGTAGTGGCCCTTGCGCTCGCCGGTCTCGCGCTCGGCCTTCTGGCAGCCTTCCACCACGAACTCGAACCGGTCGCGCCACCGCATGAAGGGCTGGCTGTTGACGTTCTCGTCGTCCTTGGTCAGGTCCAGACCGCCACGCAGGCATTCGTACACCGCGCGGCCGTAGTTCTTGGCCGACAGGCCCAGCTTGGGCTTGATGGTGCAGCCCAGCAGCGGGCGGCCGTATTTGTTGAAGCGGTCGCGCTCCACCTGGATGCCGGCGGGTGGACCGCCGCAGGTCTTCACGTAGGCGATGGGGAAGCGCACGTCTTCCAGGCGCAAGGCGCGCAAGGCCTTGAAGCCGAACACGTTGCCCACCAGCGAGGTCAGCACGTTGACGATGGAGCCCTCTTCGAACAGGTCGATCGGGTAGGCCACGAAGGCGTAGAAGCAGGTGTCGTCACCGGGCACGTCTTCGATGCGGTAGGCGCGGCCCTTGTAGAAATCGAGGTCGGTCAACAGATCGGTCCAGACCGTGGTCCAGGTGCCGGTGGACGACTCGGCGGCCACGGCGGCGGCCACTTCTTCGCGCGACACGCCGGGCTGCGGCGTGATCTTGAAACACGCCAGGATGTCGGTGTCCTTGACGGTGTACTGCGGCTCCCAGTAGGTGCTGCGGTATTCCTTGACACCGGCGTTGTAGGTTTTCGTGGCCATGCGGTCTTGCTCCTGTTCGAGGTGATCGGGTGGGTCGGTCAAGGCTCGGGCGGTTGGCTTCAGGTGTGATGCCGGCTTTCGCCATGAACTGGAAGCAAATTGTTGATCGCTTATAGAATAAGTAAAAGTAAAATATATTGACGATAACGATAGATTTTTATCTATCTATTGACCATGCACGATACCGATGAACCTGCGACACGCCACCCTGCACCAGCTGCGCATCTTTCACGCCGTGGCGCAGCACAACAGCTTTGCGCGTGCCGCCGAAGCACTGCACCTGTCGCCGCCCACCCTGTCGCTGCAGGTCAAACAGCTGTCGGAAACCGTCGGTCAACCGCTGTTCGAACAGTTGGGCAAGAAGATTTTCCTCACCGCTGCGGGCGCCACGCTGGCCGAAGCCTGCGCCGACATCGAAACCCGCATGGAGCGGCTCTCGCAGGACCTTGCCGCCCTGCAAGGCGTGGAACGCGGCAGCTTCAAGCTGGCCATCCTGACCACGGTGAAATACACCGTGCCCAAACTGCTGGGCGGGTTTTGCGCGGCGCACCCGGGCATCGATGTGGCCATGGTGGTGGGCAACCGGGAAAACCTGCTGCAGCGCCTGGCCAACAACCAGGACGATCTCTACATCATGGGTCAGCCGCCCGACAGACCTGGACCTGGTGTGCGAAGACTTTGCGGACAACCCGCTGGTGCTGGTGGCGCCGCCCGACCACCCGCTGGCGGGCAAGAAGCGCATCGCGCCCCAACGCCTGGCCAACGAACCCTTCATCCTGCGCGAGCCCGGTTCGGGCACGCGCCTGACCGCCGAGCGGTTCTTTGCCGAACAAAGGCATCACCGTGAAAAACCGGCTGGAAGTGGGCAGCAACGAAGCCATCAAACAGACCGTGGCCGGCGGGCTGGGGCTGGCCGTGTTGTCGGCCACCACCGTGGTGTCGGAACTGGCCCTGGGCGAGCTGGTGCAGCTGGATGTGCAGGGCTTTCCCTTGATCCGCCGCTGGCATGTGGTCTACCCGCGCGGCAAGCGCCTGTCGGCGGCCACGCTGGCCTTCAAGGACTGGCTGTTCGAGCACCGCCCTGGCGTTCAAGCCTGAGACTCACTCCTCGACCGGCTTCAGGCGGCAAAGGCGTGATCAGCACCTGATCGATGCGCCGCCCTTCCAGCGCCAGCACCTCAAACCGCCAGCCCGCGCACTCCACCGATTGCTGCAGGCCCAGCAGCTCGCCGGCCACGGCCTGCATCAGTCCGGCCACCGTGTTGTAGCGACCCTTGTCTTCGTCGGGCAATTCGTCGATGTCGAAGCGCGACTTGAGCTCGGCCACCGGCATGCCACCGTCCACCAGCCAGGAGCCGTTTTCTTTCGGAATCGCCCAGGCGTCCACCGGTTGCTCGGGCGAGAGCTCGCCGGTGATGGCCTGCAACATGTCCAGCGGCGTGACCACGCCCTGCACCACGCCGTACTCGTCCACCACGAACACGATGCGCGTGGAGCGGATGCGGAACTGCTCCAGCAACTCCATGCCGGTGAGCGTTTCGGGCACGAACACCGCCGGCAACGCGTGCTGGCGGATGTCGTCGTTGTGCAGGCCCTTGCGACTGCAACGACAACAGGAACGGCAGATGGATCACACCCACCACATCGTCCAGTCCATCGCGGCACACCGGGTACCAGGAGTGCCCTTTGGCCCAGGCCTTCTGCACCGCCGAGTCCACCGTTTCCTGCGCGTCCAGCCACTCGATTTCCGAGTGCGGCACCATGATGGAGGTGAGTTGCCGGTCGTCGAGCAAGAACACGTTGCGCACCATCTGGTGCTCGTGTTCTTCGATCAGGCCGGCGTCCACGCCCTCTTCCAGGCTGGCGTTGATTTCCTCTTCGGTCACGTGCTGCACCGCATTGGCGTCGACGCGCAGCAGCTTCAGCACACCGTGGGTGGTGTGCGACAGCAGCCAGACAAAGGGGCGGGCCGCCTTGGCCACCAAGGCCATGGGCCGTGACACCCAGCGCGCCACGGCCTCGGGGTAGAGCTGGCCGATGCGCTTGGGCACCAGCTCGCCAAACACGATGGTGATGAAGGTGATCACCACCACCACAATGGCCGTGGCGCGTCACGCTGGCAGTGGCCTCGGCCACGCCCCAGGCCTGCAGGCGCTGCGGCCAGACCGCCGCTGAACGCCGCTTCGCCCACGATGCCGTTGAGCATGCCGATGGAGGTGATGCCCACCTGCACCGAAGACAGAAACTGCGTCGGGTCTTCGAGCAGCTTGAGCGCGGTGACCGAACCCTTGTCGCCGGCCTCGGCCATGGCCGACAGCCGCGCCTTGCGGCTCGACGCCAGCGCCAGCTCCGACATGGCAAAAGCCCCGTTGAGCAGGGTGAGAAAAACGATGATCAGAATATCCATAATCAGCGCATGGCACTTTACATGATTGGCGACATGCAGGGCTGCGACGAAGCCCTGGGTCGCCTGCTCGACAAAATCGATTTTTCGCCCAGCCGCGACACCGCTGTACCTGCTGGGCGACCTGGTCAACCGCGGGCCGGATTCGCTGGCCGTGCTGCGCCGCCTGATGGCGCTGGAAGGCTCGGCCCAATGCCTGCTGGGCAACCACGACCTGCACCTGCTGGCGGTGGCACACGGCGTGCGCAAGCCGCACCGCAGCGACACGCTGGACGACATTCTGTAAGCGCCGGACCGCACCGACCTGCTCGACTGGGTGCGCACGCGCCCCATGGCCTCGCACGCGCACGGCTGGCTGATGGTGCACGCGGGCGTACTGCCCGCATGGGACATGGCCCAGACCCTGGCACTGGCCCGCGAAGTGGAGAGCAGTGCTCCGCGGCCCCGACTGGGGCGTCTTCCTGCACAACATGTACGGCAACCAGCCCGATGCCTGGCACGACAGCTTGCGTGGCACCGAGCGTCTGCGCGTGATCGTCAACGCACTGACGCGGCTGCGCTTCTGCTCGGCCGACGGCGTGATGGAATTCGAAACCAAAGACAGCGCGGCCGCTGCACCCGAAGGCTTCATGCCCTGGTTTGATGTGCCGGGCGGCGCACGCTGGGCACACCCATCGCCTTCGGCCACTGGTCCACGCTCAAGAGTGCGGCCAATCAGCCACGGCGTGCTGCCACTGGACACCGGCTGCGTCTGGGGCGGATGCCTCACGGCGGCGCGGCTTGACGGAGAGGCGGTACGGAACTCATACAGGTGCAGTGCCCGCAGAGCCAGAAGCCGGGCAAGGAAAAAACCGTTCAGGAGGTCGTCTGAGGACGGCGCCTTCAGGTTGCCTGACTGGCTGCTCTCGTCTGACCGCAGTCAGGCTACCCGCTGTCAGCCGGCATGCTCTTGAACAGGGCCGGAACCTTCCTGCGCGTCTTGATGTTGGGCGACAGCGAGCGGCCAGGCGGCTGCGCTGCGACACTTCCCACGAAGGCGTCGCATCGCTGGGCGCGCTGGGCTCGTAGGGCTTGTCGAACAACGGATCGGCAGGGGCACGGGCGCGCGCGGGGTCGCGCCGGCTGACACCTCGCGGCCTTCACCGCGGGGCTCACGCGCGTTCGCGGCGCTCGCCGCCTTCTTCGTTGCGCCAGGCGCGTTGGCCGTCGTTGAAATGGCCGGCTGGCTGGCGATCGGCCTGCAACTCCAGCGCTTCCAGCTCGAGCTTCTTGCCCAGCAGCTTTTCCAGATCGCCCATCAGGCGGGTATCGCGCCCGCTCACGAACGAAACGGCCAGACCCGAAGCGCCGGCACGGCCCGTGCGGCCAATGCGGTGCACGTAGTCTTCGGCGTTGAACGGAATGTCGAAGTTGAACACCGCCGGCACGTCCTTGATGTCCAGGCCGCGGGCCGCCACATCGGTACAGATCAGCAAGTCGACTGCGCCGCTCTTGAAGGCTTCCAGCGCCTTCAGGCGTTCGTCCTGGCTCTTGTCGCCGTGCAAGGCCGTGGTCTTCAGACCTTCGCGCTCCAGCGAACGCGCCAGTCGGGCGCAGCCCAGCTTGCTGTTCACGAAACACAAAGGCCTGCGTCACGCCGCGCTCGAGCAAGATCTTCTTGAGCGTCGGGCGCTTGTCGTCGTCGTCCACACGGTAGAAGTGCTGCTCCACCGTCGAGGCCGTGGCATTGGAGCGCGCCACCTCGATCGTGACCGGGTCTTGCAGGTAGCTGTTGGCCAGCCGCTTGATCTCGGGCGAGAACGTGGCCGAGAACAGCAACGTGGTGCGGGTCTTGGGCAGGTAGCTCAGGATGCGCTGCAGATCGGGCAGGAAGCCGATGTCGAGCATGCGGTCGGCTTCGTCGAGCACCACATATTCCACCTGGTTGAGCACGCAGTTCTTGGCCTCGATGTGGTCCAGCAAGCGGCCGGGCGTGGCCACCAGCACTTCCACACCCTTTTTCAGCTCGGCGGTCTGCGGCTTCATGTCCATGCCGCCAAACACCACCATGCTGCGCAGCTTGGTGTGCTTGGCGTAGAGCTTGACCTGCTCGGCCACCTGGTCGGCCAGCTCGCGGGTGGGCAGCAGCACCAAGGCGCGCACAGGGTGGCGCGCGGGCGAAGTCGAAGCGTTTTCGTGTTTGAGCATGCGCTGCAGCAAGGGCAGCGAGAAAGCGGCGGTCTTGCCGGTGCCGGTCTGGGCAGCGCCCATCACGTCACGGCCTTCCAGAACAACCGGAATGGCCTGTGCCTGGATGGGCGTCATGTTCTCGTAGCCCATCTCGGCCACGGCTTGGGCGATGGAAGGAGAGAGGGAGAGTTGGGAAAAAGATTGGGTCATTGCAGGGCGCGCTGCCTAAAAAATGCGCGCAGGGTGTAGGCATTAACCCTGCATTGTCGCACTTTGGGTGGTTTTTACCCAATCGGGGCGGCTTATGCTGAAAGTTGCGCCGCCATTCACGGCCGCGTTCGAACCCGTTGCCCCAGTTCTTGCCCACGCCCATTGACCCGATCGGTTCAGCGGGCCAGTGCCGGCTCAGGCGCTTGCGCCATCTCGCCCGCGGGCGCCACGCGCTGCTGTCCACCGCGTTCAGACTGGGCCAACCGGTCCAGTTGCTCGGCGGCGCTGGTCTGCAATGCCTCGTCCACCGCAATTTCGGTAAACCGGCCATCTTTGTACACCGCAGCCATCTGGGCGCCATCCTTGCTGACCGCAAACCGCTCTGGCACGCCCCAATGGGCATGTTCCGCCGCGGCGCCCACACAGGCCAGACTGGCCCGGGCGCATTGCCCGTCCGACAGTCCGCGGGCCTTCAGCGCAGGCGCCATGTCTTCATAGGCCTTCTCCAGCCACTGTTTGTGTGCCTCCGACATGTGCGGCCTGACCGCGATGCGCCCCATCCGTGGGTCGTCCAGGGGCCAGGCCGTTCTGGAGCTTGCCCTCACGGGTCGGGCAACACCTCGCCGTTGCGGGCTGTGGCATAACCCTCGGTGTACACGGTGGGGCGCTTGACTGGGGTCGTAACCGCAGCTCGGTCGGCACATCAGCCAGGGGCACACCCCGGTTCTGAAAATAACCCGTGACACCTTCCAGCACGTTGGCCGCCGTGCCGTTGCGGTCGTAACCGCCGCCCACGCCCACATGGTTGCCCGGGTGCTGCACGGTGGTGACACGCGGATCATCGCCGTAATACAGCGGTCGGAAGTGGCTGCGGTTTTCATCGTTGCCCTCCACCACCAGCACCTGCCCTTTGACGTTGGGCGGAATGCCCATCTCGCCTTTGACGCCCGTCGCAACGGGATCGATCAGCGCCATGCCGGTGACGGCAACGCTGCCGGGTGGCGCGACGACTGTGCCATCTGCGGTCACCAAGCCACGTTCGTTCACCAGCTGCGCAAACCGAACCGCCGAGGCGCAGCCCCGACTGAATCCGGCGACCGAAGCGCTGAGGTCGGCCGGGGTAGCGTCGGGGTGGGCTCGCAACTAGTCTGCCGAGGCCCTGGAGAAATCGCTGTAGGCGCTTTCAGCTGCCGCATCGATCGCCGGGGTTGGGTTCACAGCCGCGTTGACGATGTTGCCTTGATCTCCACCGGTTCCGACGCCTTTGTAGTAACCCGATTCGAAATCTACTCGCTTCGCTCCTGGCCTGCGATTCGAACAGATTCGCGACATTGGTCTGGAAATGGGTCGCCAGAGAGTTTGAGGTTGTCTTTGTCGTTGTTCGTGCCGTCAAAGGCTGCAAAGTAGTTGAAGCCAGTTGAGGCTCCGGCCTTGCCCACTTCGGCCATGGCTTGCCGCGCCTCGGGCATACGGACGACTTCTTCGTCGGTCATCGCGCGTTGAACAGAAGTTCCCATCGTTTAGCTCCTGACTCTGTTCGCTTATTCGGTGGGATAGATTTCGTAGGCGTGGTTGTACCTGGAAAGCCATGTCTTGAGCAGCGCACCCTTACCCTTACTTTGGGCGCATCACGGGTCACCACAAACACATACAACTGCGGACCTTCGAGCACAAACGTCAGCTCATGATCGGTCATGTCTTTGGGCAAACGATCCCGCAAATCCACCCGCTGCTCCAGCACCTCACCCGTCGCCTTGACCCGCCATTTGACGAACAAGAACTCGCCAACCGGCATGGGTCCGTTGATGGAGCGCCCTGCGGGCAACCCCGGCTTGTTCGCAAGACGCCGAGCTGCTGGGATTGCTCAGATCCTCTCGAACCATGTGGTAGCCATCACCATAGGCATAGGCCAGCAAGTCAACCGTCTCAGCCCAATGGTCGCTCAGACCATCAAAGCTGAACGAGTGCGAGACTTCGCGCGGACCGCTGGCACATGCGGCCAAGCCCAACACGAGCCAAATCATGAGCAGCGCGCGGCGCAAGAGCCGGACACCAGACCAGTGAGTCATGTATGACGCTCCCTAAAACATTTTTTCGGATTGTCGCAGGCCCGCAGAGGGCGACGCCGTGCGCCCTTTTCACCCTTGGCTGGCTTGCGAAACGCCGTCTTCGGAAGCCCGCTAGATCTGCCGCGCGTTGAACGTATCGCAAGCCTGCACGCTGCCCGTTTCCAGCCCTTTGTAGAACCAGCGCTGGCGTTGCTCGCTGGTGCCGTGGGTGAAGCTGTCGGGCACCACCACGCCCTGGCTCTTGCGTTGCAAGGCATCGTCGCCGATGGCGGCAGCGGCGTTCATGGCTTCTTCGACGTCGCCGGCCTCCAGAATCGCCTTGCTCTTGTGGTTGTGGTGGGCCCAGATGCCGGCAAAGCAGTCGGCCTGCAACTCCAGCCGCACCGACAGCGCGTTCTGCTCGCGCTCGCTGATGCGACCGCGCATGCCGTCGACCTTGCCGGTCAGGCCCATCAGGTTTTGCACGTGGTGCCCCACCTCATGCGCCACCACATAGGCCTGGGCAAAGTCGCCCGGGGCGCCCAACTGGCGTTTCATGGTTTCGTAGAAGCCCAGGTCGATGTAGACCTTGCGGTCGGCCGGGCAATAAAACGGCCCCATGGCGGCCTGGCCCTGACCGCAGGCGGTCTGGCGTGGAGCCCCGAAACATCACCAGCTTGGGCGCCTGGTACTGCGCACCGCCTTGCTGAAACACAGCGCCCCAGGCGTCTTCGGTGCCACCGAGCACGGCGGCCACGAACTGGCCCATTTCATCCGTCGGCTTGCCGCGAGGCGGTGGTGGTGTTGGCGGGTGCGCTCTGGGTCTGGCTGGGCATCAGATCGCCAGCCACCACCCCAGAAAACCCAGAATGGTCATGGGGTTGATGCCAAAGATCCAGCCGGCCACCAGCGCGACGGCGATGGTGCCCAGGCCAATGCCCTTGCCACCGCGCCGGCGGCCGCCACCGCCGCCAAACATGCCACCACCACCACCGGGCTGGTTGCGGCGGTCTTCGATGTTGTCGGACTGGCGGTTGTTTTCCCACTTCATGGCTCGGACTCCTCGGCGTTCTGATGTCATTGGGCCGGACAGGCGGGTGCGCACTGCGGCTGCTGCATTATGCAAACACAGCGCGCAAAAAGGCCACTCGGCGCGGACCTGCAGGCGCAGACTTGCGAAAAGTCGCGAAGCGTGTGCGCGATCGCGACGCTCGCCTGGCCATGAGTCGCGGATCAGGTCTTGGGCAGCGTCACGCCCACCTGGCCCTGGTACTTGCCGCCACGGTCCTTGTAGCTGGTCTCGCAGACGTCGTCTTTGTCGCTCTCGAAGAACAGGACCTGTGCACAGCCTTCGCCCGCGTAGATTTTGGCCGGCAGCGGCGTGGTGTTGCTGAATTCCAGCGTCACATAGCCTTCCCACTCGGGCTCGAACGGTGTCACGTTGACGATGATGCCGCAGCGCGCATAGGTGCTCTTGCCCAGGCAGATGGTGAGCACATTGCGCGGAATGCGGAAGTACTCCATGGTGCGCGCCAGCGCGAAGCTGTTGGGCGGGATGACGCAAACGTCTTTGTTGATGTCGACAAAAGCTGTTTTCGTCGAAGTTCTTCGGGTCCACCACGGTGCTGTGGATGTTGGTGAAGACCTTGAATTCGGGCGCGCAACGGATGTCGTAGCCGTAGCTGCTGGTGCCGTAGCTGACGATGCGCTCGCCGGCGGCGTTTTGCCGCACCTGACCGGGTTCGAAGGGCTCGATCATGCCGTGCTGCTCGGCCATGCGGCGGATCCATTTGTCGCTTTTGATACTCATGTGATGTACTCCGGGGTTGGCAGAGATTGTAAAGAGCCGCCTTCGACCCGCCACAGCGTCAAGCCCAGCCGGCCAGGCGCCGCCTCTGGCGCGGGTCCGCACCCGGGTCAGGCGGTGTGCACGCGCTCGATCACGCGATCATCGCCCAGCACGATCAGGGCGAACAACAGCTCCTCCAGGCTGTTGCGTCTGCTGCGTCTTGCGCGCCAGCAGCGGCGTTGCCTCCGGGTTGAGCACCAGAAAATCGGCCTCGCAACCAGGCTGCAGATTGCCCACAACCCCTTCAAGCCCCAGGCACTTCGCTGCACCCGCCGTGTGTTGCCACCACAGCTGCGACGGCGCCAGGCTCAGGCCTGGCTTGGTATGGCCCTCGCGCCCCACCGTATAGGCCGCCAGCATCGTCTTGAAGGGCGAAAAGCTGGTGCCTCCGCCCACATCGCTGGCCAGGCCATAGCGCATGCCGGCCGCATCGGCAGCGGCGTAATCAAAAAATCCGCTGCCCAGAAAAAGGTTGCTGGTCGGGCAAACGGCGGCCACCGCACCTGTGACGCGCATCAGCGCCCGGTCAGCCGCGTTGAGGTGGATGCAATGCGCGTACACCGCGCGCTCGCGCAGCAGCCCCACATCGCCGTACACCCCGAGATAGCTCGATGCGTCTGGAAACAGCTCGGCAACCCAGCGCACTTCGTCGTGGTTTTCCGAGACATGCGACTGGATCCACACATCGCCGTATTTCGCTGCCAGCTCACCAGCGCCGCGCAACTGTTCGGGCGGTGCTGGTGGGCGCAAAACGCGGGGTGATGGCGTAGCCCAGGCGATCCACGCCGTGCCAGCGCTGGATCAACGTTTCGGTGTCGATCGAGACTTTGTTCGGTTTGGTCGCGCACACCGTCTGGGCTGTTGCGGTCTTGCAAGACCTTGCCGGTCAATGAACCGCAAGCCGCGCGCCTGGGCAGCTTCGAAGACCGCGTTGACCGAAGCCGGGTGCGAAGTGGCAAAGGTGAGCGCTGTGGTCACGCCATTGCGCTGCAGTTCGTCAAAGAAAAAGTCGGCCACGCTGCGCGCATAGGCGGCATCACGGAAACGCGCTTCGTGCGGGAAGGTGTAGTTCTCCAGCCAGGGCAGCAGGCCGTCGGCGGGGGCGCCGATCACGTCGGTCTGCGGGTAGTGCACATGCATGTCCACGAACCCGGGCGCGATGATTTTGCCCGCCTGAGGTCTTCGACCGGCACCCCAGGAAAATGCCCGGCCAGGCTGGCTCGGTCACCCACGGCCTGCACCACCTGACGGCCACGTTCGCGTCGGGCCCGACCACCAGCAGACCCGTCAGCGTCATAGATGGGCTGACGATCGGCATCGAAACGAAGAATGGCGGCGCGGTAGATGTGGGTCACGCCGCGACTGTAACCAAGTACGTCTGCCCGTGTATAGCCGTCACCAGATAGCGCCTATCGCGCCCCGCGGCTTCGCTATTTCGCGATCTTGCCGATCACGCCTTCCGCCAGCCAGTTCATGCCCTGAATCTCGCCATCGCCAAGTGTGTGCCCACCTGGGATGACCACCCGTCCCTCGTTGTCGCGCACGTCGACCTTCGCTGCGAAACACCGCCAGCTTTCCCGCCGCCATCTGTCGCCTGACGGGCCAAGACCTCATCGCGCACCTTGGCCGGGACCTTGGTGCCAAACCCGTCAACGCGAATCATGCCTTCGCCTTCACACCGCCCCAGACGCTGCCACTTTTCCAATGCCCTCCAGCACGGCCTTGACGCGCTGGGTGTAGTAATCGCCCCACAGGTGGGTCACCGCCAGCAATCTGCGCGTCTGGCGCAATCTGGCGCATGTCGGAGTGGTAGGCCACGGCCAGCTTGCCGCGCTCCTGTGCCGCGACCATCACCGCGGTCGACCCGGTGTGAAACGCCAGCACTTCGGCGCCCTGGTTCATCAGGCTCATGGCCGCCTCACGCTCGCGAGGCGGGTTGAACCACTCGCCCAGAAACACCACGCGCACCGTGGCCCTGGGGTTGACCGAGCGCATGCCCGAGCGTGAAGGCGTTGATGCCCTGGATCACTTCAGGAATCGGAAAACCCGCCACGTAACCCGCCTGGGTCGCCATGCGTCCGGCCAGCGATGCCTGCCAGGTAACGGCCTTCGTAGTAGCGGGCGTTGGCCAGCAGCCACATTGGGCGCGGTCTTGTAGCCCGGTGATGGACTCGAACTTCACATCGGGAAACTCGCGCGCCACCTTGAGCGTGGGCTCCATGTAGCCAAAGCTGGGCGTGAAGATGATGCGGTTGCCCTGGCGCGCCAGATCGCGGATCACACGCTCGGCGTCGGCACCCTCGGCCACGTTTTCCACAAAGCTGGTCTGCACCCGGTTGCCCAGCGCCGCCTGCACCGCCAGGCGACCCTGCTCGTGCTGGTACACCCAGCCGGGACCGGCCAGCGGTGCCACGTACACAAACGCGGCCTTCAACGGGCGGCTCAGTGTCGGACTGCGCCGTGCGCTACAAGGGCAAAAGAGATGGAAAAACTGGCAGCCACCAAGGCGCAGACGCGCCGGGCCACGAGGTTTTTGTACATGGTGTTCCTCTACATGGCTTCCGGATTGAACAAAAAAGCGAGCCGGGGAAGCACCGGCTCGCTGGAATGCGCGATTTTACCGCCGGCCGGCCGCAGCCGCGCGCCCAATGACCTGAAGAGCCCCGGAATGGGGCTCAACTCCAGCCTTCGCCTTGAGCGTGTCCGGCAGACTCATCACCAAGTTCCACAAGACTCTGCACAAGTACCACCCTGCAACTTTTCACAGCGATCCCTGGTGCAAAGCACCGCCTGCATCCTCCAACCACCTCCAAGCCCCATGTTCTCCAGCCTGAAACTGCCCGACAACGAAATCGGTCACGCGCTGTCGGAATTCCGCAGCGCGTTTCGCAGCGTCGGCGTGTTCAGCGCCGTCATCAATTTGCTGATGATCGTGCCCTCGCTGTACATGCTGCAGGTGTACGACCGTGTGCTTTCCAGCCGCAACGAAACCACGCTGCTCATGCTCACGCTGATGGTGCTGGGCGCCTATCCTCTTCATGAACGCGCTGGAACTGGTGCGCAGCTACGTGTTGATCCGCGTGGGGGCACAAGCTCGACATGAAGCTCAACAAGCGGGTGTACGTGGCCGCGTTCGAACAAAACCTGCAACGCGCTGGTGGCAACGCGGGCCAGTCCCTGGCCGACCTCACCACGATTCGCCAGTTCCTGACCGGCAACTCCCTGTTCGCCTTTTTCGATGCGCCGTGGTTCCCTGTCTACCTGGCTGGTGATCTTCCTGTTTGACTGGACATTGGGCGTATTCGCACTGGCGGGCACGGCTGGTGCTCGTGACCCTCGCCTGGGTCAACGAGGTGGTTTCACGCAAGCCCCTGACCGAAGCCAGTAGCATGGCCATCGCGGCTGGCAACCTGGCCACCAACAACCTTCGCAACGCCGAGGTCATCGACGCGATGGGCATGCTGCCCCACCTGATGGCGCGCTGGTTCAAGCTGCACACCCAGTTTCTTCAGCTGCAGGCACAGGCCAGCGAAAAGGCCGAGCCTGGTCACATGCCAGCAGCAAGTTCGTTCGCATTTCGATGCAGTCGCTGATTCTGGGCCTGGGTGCCTTGCTCGTGCTGGAAAACCGCATCACACCAGGCATGATGATCGTGGGATCGATTCTCATGGGTCGCGCATTGGCGCCCGTGGACCAACTCATCGGCACGTGGAAAGGCTGGTCGAACACGCGCAACGCCTATCAGCGCCTGAGCGAATTGCTCGCCAACAACCCCTCTCGCCCCGACCGCATGGCCTTGCCCAGACCCGAAGGTCGCCTCACGGCCGAAGCGGTGACCGTGGTGCCCCCTGGCGCCAACAGTGCCGGCCCTGCGCAACCTCAGCTTCAACCTGCCCGCTGGCGAGGCCCTGGGCGTGATCGGGCCCAGCGGCTCGGGCAAATCCACACTGGCGCGGGCGCTGGTGGGCGTGTGGCCGGCGGTCACGGGCACGATGCGACTGGACGGCTCCGACGTCTACCAATGGGACAAAACCGAGCTCGGCCCCCACGTGGGCTACCTGCCGCAAGAAGTGGAGCTGTTCAGCGGCACCATCAGCGAGAACATTGCACGCTTCGGCGAAGTGAATGCCGAACAGGTCATACAGGCCGCACAGCGCGCCGGCGTTCACGACCTGATTCAACACTTTCCCCAAGGCTACGACACGCCGCTGGGCGACGGCGGCGCAGGTCTCTCGGGGGGCCAAAAACAGCGCATCGGTCTGGCCCGTGCGCTCTACGGTGACCCCTCATTCGTGGTGCTTGATGAGCCGAACTCCAACCTGGACGAAGCCGGCGAACAGGCCCTGGTGAGCGCCATCGCCGATCTGAGACAGCGCGGCAAAACCCTGGTCCTGATCACCCACCGCGCCCAACATCATCGGCATCACACAAAAACTGTTGCTGCTCAAAGACGGCACTCCCCAGATGTTTGGACCCACAGACCAGGTCTTGGCCGAACTGACCAAAGCCCACGAAACCGCAACGGCCGCCCGACGGCGAGGCCCGTACGGTCCAAGCCCTTGCGGTGGCCGCCGGGCCTGGTCGGCCGCCAACTCGCCCCACGCGCCGACCTCCCGCGAAGTCGCCCGGCTGACGCCCGTCCGCTCCTCCTTCACGCACCGCGAACCACCCCGAAATGACCCCCACCCTCCATGGCGCGACCCGCTCGCCGCACACCATTCAACGACACGTCTCGGTCAAGACCGACTGCCCGTGCGCCTGTGCGCCTGGGCTGGTGGATCGTGTCTGATCGGCATGGGCTGCCTTTCTCTTCTGGGGCTTTTGTCGCACCGCTGGACCAGGGTGTTCCCATGGCGGGCACGGTCACCGTGGCCGGCAACAAAAAAGCGGTGCAACACCAGAGCGGCGGCACCATTCAAAAGATCCTGGTCAAAGAAGGCGACCTGGTCAAAGCCGGGCAACCCCTGGTGGAAATCGACGGCACCCAAAGCCGCTCCAACGCCGAAACCACCCGCATCCAGTACTTCACCGCGCGCAGCGCCGAAGCCCGCTTGATCGCCGAACGCGACGGCCTGAGCGACATCCGCTTCCCTGCCCGAAACGCTGGGCGCCCAGGCCGACCCCCGCATCGCCAGCGCCACCGATGAGTTCAGCGCCAACTGTTCAACGCCCGGCGAGGCGCCCTGCGCAGCGAGCTGGCCGCCATCGACGAAAACATGGCCGGCCTGCAAGCCCAAAACGCGGGCCTCGCCTCGGCGCGCGACGGCAAGGCACACCAGCTCACGCTGCTCAACGAACAGGTGAGCAACATGCGCAACCTGGCCAAAGACGGCTACGCGCCGCGCAACCGCCTGCTGGAGCTTGAGCGCAACCTGGCGCAGCTGGAAGCGGCCGTGCTCGAAGACACGGGCAACCTCACGCGCGGCCAGCGCCAGATCAGCGAGCTCAGGCTGCGCCGCGCCCAAGGGCAGCAAGATTTTCAGAAAGACGTGCGCACCCAGCTGGCCGACGTGCAAAACGAGACCGAAGCCCTGCGCAGTCGGCTGGAGGGTCTGGACCATGAAGTCACCAACAACCTGGTCAGGGCACCCGGTCGATGGCATGGTGGCCGACGTGGCCGTGTTCACCGAAGGTGGCGTGGTCGGCCCCGGGCTTTCGCATGATGGACATCGTGCCGCTGGATGAGCCCCTGATCGTCGAAGGCCAGATCCCCATCCACCTGGTGGACTCGGTGACCCAGGGTTGCCGGTGCGATCTGATCTTCTCAGCCTTCAACAGAACACCACGCCGCGCATCCCGGCCACGGTTACACAGGTGTCCCCGACCGCCTGGTCGACGAAGCATCAAAGATGCCCTACTACCGCATGCGCGCCGAAATCACGCCAGAAGGACGCCAGCGAAATGGCCGAGCTCAATGTGCGCGCGGGCATGCCCGTGGAGCTGTTCGTGAAAACGGGCGAGCGCAGCCTGATGAACTACCTGATGCGCCCACTGCGCGACCACATCAAGTCGTCCATGAGCGAAGAATGATTCGTTGAACCACCTGCAGAT
>CAVORS010000002.1:0-142592 GCA_963698635.1 uncultured beta proteobacterium | reverse complement strand
ATCACCAGGCAATCACCTGCGCTGAGCATGGAGGCGCTCATCACCTGCATGTGGCCATCGCTGTAGGCGATGGCGTTGATGCCCAGCCGGAAGAATTTGTGTTGTGCGTCTTGCGCCACGATGCCGGAATTGCCTGCGCCGTAGAACTCGATGCGGCCGCGGTTGTTGTAGGTGCTGACCAGGGCATCCACGGCCTTTTCGATCGCATGGGTGGAGGCGTCGTTGCGGTATTTCAGAAACGCTGCCACCGTGTTGTCGATCACCTTGACCAATACGTCGCCCACCTTGTCGTCCACGTCCACACTGCGGTGGATGAATGGCACGCCTTCGCTCACCGTGCCAGCGAGCTTCAGCTTGAAATCGGACAGGCCGTCGTAGCCCACGCTGCGGCAAAAGCGCACCACCGTGGGTTTGCTCACATGGGCGCGTTCGGCCAGCTCCGACACCGGCAAACTGGCGAAAGTGCGCGGATCGAGCAACACGAGTTTGCCCACCCGTTGTTCGGCGGGCGCCAGCGAAGGCAAAGAGGCTTTGATACGGTCTAGCATGAAATGATCGTAACTCAGTTACAGTCGAAGGGACTTCGCAGTAACCCTGATTTGAGACAATCGACCCCATGAACCAGCTAGACGCACTCAAAAACCTCACCACCGTTGTCGCCGACACCGGTGACTTCCACCAGCTCGCTGCATACGCGCCGCAAGACGCCACGACCAACCCGTCGCTGATCTTGAAGGCCGTGCAAAAGCCCGAATACGCGCCTTTGCTGGCCGACGCGGTGGCGAAATACGGCGCACAGGGCAAAGACGAGGTCATGAACCGCCTGCTGGTGGCGTTTCGGCTGCGAGATCCTGAAACACATTCCCGGCCGCGTTTCCACCGAAGTGGACGCGCGCTTGAGCTTCGACACCGAAGCCACCGTGGCCCGCGCCCGCCGCATCATCGAGCTCTTCGCCGCCGAGGGCGTGGGCAAAGACCGCGTGCTGATCAAGATGGCCTCGACCTGGGAAGGCATTCAGGCCGCGCGCGCAGCTGGAGCGCGAAGGCATCCACTGCAACCTGACCCTGCTGTTCTCCTTTCGCCCAGGCCGTGGCCTGCGGCCAGGCCAAGGTGCAGCTGATCTCGCCCTTTGTCGGCCGCATCTACGACTGGTACAAGAAGACCGCCGGCGCCGCCTGGGACGAGGCCGCCATGGCCGGTGCCAACGACCCCGGTGTGCAGTCGGTCGCGCACGATCTACAACTTCTACAAGAAGCACGGCATCGCCACCGAGGTGATGGGCGCGAGCTTCCGCAACGTGGGCCAGATCACGGCGCTGGCCGGCTGCGACCTGCTGACCATCAGCCCCGACCTGCTGGCCAAGCTGGCCGCCGAGCGAGGCGCCGCTGCCGCAGCGCTGGACGCCGAGCCGCCCAGGCGATGGACATTCCGTTGGTGACCCACGACGAAGCCAGCTTCCGCTTCGCCCTGAACGAAGACGCCATGGCCACCGAAAAGCTGGCCGAAGGCATCCGCGCCTTTGTGGTCGATACCCACAAGCTCGAAGCCATGATGGGCTGAAGCACCCGCCTGACCCACACGGATGCCCCTCAGGGCAAAGGTCGGAAAAGAAAAAGCCCCGCGAGTCGCCTCGCGGGGTTTTTTCTTGGGTTTTGTCGGAACGCTCAAACGCAGTCCCGACGCAGCATGAGGGTGCCAGGCCAAGGCGCAGACGCGCAGACAGTGGCATCGCCACGGCAAGCGGCTGCAACGCCGCCATGCGCCCTCAGGCAAGGAGCACATTACATGCCCATGCCGCCCATGCCGCCCATGCCACCCATGTCGCCGCCACCCATGGAAGGTGCGTCGTCCTTTGGAGACTCGGCAATCATGCACTCGGTGGTCAGCATCAGGCTGGACACGGAAGCAGCGTTTTGCAGCGCGGTGCGGGTCACTTTCGTTGGGTCCAGGATACCCATTTCGATCATGTCGCCGTAGGTGTCGTTGGCGGCGTTGAAGCCGTGGTTGCCCTTGCCAGCCAGGATGGCGTTGACCACCACCGATGGCTCGCCACCGGCGTTGGCCACGATTTCGCGCAGAGGCGCTTCGATGGCCTTCAACACCAGCTTGATACCGGCGTCCTGGTCAGCGTTGTCACCTTTGATGGTGCCAGCCGCCTGACGGGCGCGCAGCAAGGCCACGCCACCACCAGCCACAATGCCTTCTTCCACAGCAGCGCGGGTAGCGTGCAGGGCGTCTTCCACGCGGGCTTTCTTTTCCTTCATCTCGACTTCGGTGGCAGCGCCAACCTTGATCACGGCAACACCGCCGGCCAGCTTGGCCACGCGCTCTTGCAGCTTCTCGCGGTCGTAGTCGCTGGTGGCTTCTTCGATCTGAACGCGCACCTGCTTGACGCGGGCTTCGATGTCAGCGGTGGCGCCAGCGCCGTCGATGATGATGGTGTTTTCTTTGCCCACTTCGATGCTCTTGGCGGAACCGAGGTCGGCCAAGGTCACTTTTTCCAGCGTCAGGCCCACTTCTTCAGCGATCACTTTGCCGCCGGTCAGGATGGCGATGTCTTCCAGCATGGCTTTGCGGCGGTCGCCGAAGCCAGGTGCCTTCACAGCCACCACCTTCAAGATGCCACGGATGGTGTTCACCACCAGAGTTGCCAGGGCTTCGCCATCGACATCTTCAGCAATGATCAACAGCGGACGGCCAGCTTTGGCGACTTGCTCCAGCACGGGCAGCAGGTCACGGATGTTGGAGATCTTCTTGTCGAACAACAACACGAAGGGGTTCTCCAGAATCGCGGCTTGCTTTTCTGGGTTGTTGATGAAGTAGGGGCTCAGGTAGCCGCGGTCGAACTGCATGCCCTCGACGACGTCGAGTTCGTTTTGCAGCGACTTGCCGTCTTCCACGGTGATCACGCCTTCTTTGCCGACTTTGTCCATGGCATCGGCAATGATCTTGCCGATGGATTCGTCGCTGTTGGCGGAGATGGAGCCGACCTGGGCGATTTCCTTGCTGGTGGTGGTGGCCTTGGAGGCCTTCTTCAGCTCGGCGATCAGGACTTCGACAGCCTTGTCGATACCGCGCTTCAGGTCCATCGGGTTCATGCCGGCGGCCACGTACTTCATGCCTTCGCGCACGATGGCCTGGGCCAGCACGGTGGCGGTGGTGGTGCCGTCGCCAGCGTTGTCAGAGGTCTTGGAAGCGACTTCCTTGACCATCTGGGCGCCCATGTTCTGGAGCTTGTCCTTCAGTTCGATTTCCTTGGCCACGGACACACCGTCCTTGGTCACGGTAGGGGCGCCGAACGAGCGCTCGAGCACCACGTTGCGGCCCTTGGGGCCCAGGGTCACTTTGACCGCGTTGGCCAGAATGTTCACGCCTTCGACCATGCGTGCGCGGGCTTCGCCGCCGAAAACTACGTCTTTTGCTGCCATGTTGAATTCTCCAAATGTTTAAAACGATTGCCGAAACAGGGCGGCTGTGCGCATCAGCGCGCCAACTCGCCGGTTTTGCAAATTACTTGCCTTCAACGACTGCGAACAGGTCGTCTTCTTTCATGACCAGCAGCTCATCGCCAGCGACCTTGACGGTCTGGCCGCTGTACTTGCCGAACAGAACGCGGTCACCGACCTTGACGTTCATGGCGACAGGTCGCCTTTGTCGTTTTTCTTGCCTGGGCCAACGGCCAGGACTTCACCCTGGTCGGGCTTTTCAGCGGCGGCGTCGGGAATAAAGATGCCCGAGGCGGTCTTGGTTTCGCTGTCAATACGCTTGACGATCACGCGATCGGCGAGAGGACGAAGGTTCATTGCATCTCCTGAGATAGAACAGTGGATAAAGAAAAGGGTTCACACAACGATGAAGCCCCTCGCGAACGGCTTCAGCGCCTGATCGATCGAAGTGGCGATGGTGTTAGCACTCATCTCCAGCGAGTGCTAATGATAAGGGCGACCCTGGTGTTTTCAAGAGCGACGGTCCATTTTTCCTCTTTGGGCGGATGCGGAACGCCACCGATCTTTGCCTTTTGCGCCATTGAACATTGCCTTTTGAGGGGCAGCAAGGGGTGAGCAGCGCTTTCGGGGCATTCTGTAGCTCGTTGAAATGCTGCCAATCTCGAAAAAACGCCAAAGTTTGTTACATCTTCTTTCGCCGTCGCATCAACACCGTTGGCAATGAGCGTGGGCGCCGAGATGTCTGTGCGCGCGACTTTGTGGAGCAGAGTTTCGTGACCACGCCACAGAATGCATTGGATCTGTATGTGTTCGACATGCAGCTTCGGTCGGCGGTGATGGACGAGCAGGAAGTTGTCTGGCCGAGCTTCATGGGCGGTGGTTAGAACAAGCGGGATCGCGAAGCGGTCCGCAGCTCATGATCAGCGTGGTCTGCCACTGAGTTGTTCCACAGCCGTGGTTGGTGGACTTCGGAAATCAGCCATGAAGGCCCTCTGATTTTCCGGTCTCGGCTTTGCAGCAGTAACGGTCGCCAGCGAGCCTGCCTTGACCCCACACGGTGTATCTGGCGGTTGTCATCCGGGGCGTATGCGGCCTCGCAGTGCTGGTGACCGATTTCGGATGCACAGCCGACTTTGGCGTAGGCCATCGAAAAAACGCATCTCGAACCACCGCAGCCTCGAGGCCCAACAGGTGCGGCAGCGTCGGTAAAACCTCAACCCATATCCATATCCATTTCACGCACAGCAATTTTCAGTGTGTCTCTGAGCCATACCAGCCCCGGATCGTTGGACCTGTATTGGTGCCATTGCATCATCTGCGCCATGGGATCGATCTTGACCGGCATGGGTCGGCTGACGACCGGCAGCGCCTGCATGGCCTGACGGGCCAGCCGGTCGTGGATGGTCACGATGAGCGTGGTGTTGACCACCATGCGCGGTGCGGTCGCGAAGCTGAAGGTGGTGACATCGACCCGGCGGTGAATGCCCTGGGCCGCGAGGGCGGCGGTTTCGTAGGCCTTGCCGTTGATCGGCTCCATCACGACGTGCCCATGGGCCAGGTAGCGCTCCAGCGTGAGCTCGCCATGGGCCAGTGGTGACCCTTTCCAGACCAGGCAACTGAACGACTCGGTGAACAGGTGTTCCAGCGGATGCTCCGTTGCGGCAAAGCGCTCGGGAATGATCATCAGGTCGACCTCGCCGCGCTCCAGCGCGCGCTGCGGGTTGGTGACCTGCGGCAACAGCACGAAGCGCACCTTGCTTTTTTGCCGGTGCACCACCGACAGCAAATGCGGAATCAGCGCGGCGCTGGTGTAGTCGGAGACCGTGAGCCGGAACTCGCGGTCGGACTGGGTCGGGTCGAAGCGGGGCTGTGAGAGCACCGCGGCCTCGACCCGGATCAGCACATCGCGCACCGGGTCTTTCAGCGCCAGCGCGCGGGGTGTGGCTTCCATGCGCCGGCCCACCTGAACCAGCAATTCGTCATTGAAAAACTCGCGCAGGCGCGCCAGGGCATTGCTCATGGCCGATTGCCCGATGTGCACCTTGTCGGCCGCCCGGGTGATGCTCAGCTTCGCTGAGCAGCGCGTCCAGCGCCACCAGCAGGTTCAGGTCCAGTTTGTTGAATCGCATGGCTTGGTGTTAACCCTTGAGGGATCACTGAAATCGATTTGAAGAATCAAATCAATCCATTTTTCAGATGCATCTTACCTCCGTAAAGTCCGAATCACCCCAGATGGTGGCCATTCGCAAGCGCGGCGCCGTCCAGAGGGTGAGTACAAACCTACCTGGAGACAACGATGAAAAAACGGCATTCGCACCGGGCGTTGGCGCGCCGACTGACAGCCATCGGCGCTGCCTCGATCATGGTCAGCGGGGCGCAAGCCATGGAGCTGGACCTGGGCAACCCCGATATCAAGGCCCGCTGGGACAACACCGTCAAGTACAGCAACGCCTTTCGCCTCAAGGACAGAGCGCCCGAGCTCTCCAGCAACCCCGGCACCAGCAACCTCAACGACGGCAACAACAACTTCGGCAAGGGCCTGGTCTCGAACCGGCTTGACCTGTTCAGCGAGCTCGATCTGCAAGGCCAGAACTACGGTCTTCGGCTGAGTGGCGCTGCCTGGTACGACACGGTCTACAACAAGGCGACCGACAACACGTCCACCACATCCAACCACACGCCCGCCAGCGCCTTCCCGGCCGAGACCAACAAGGTCATGGGTGGCGATGCAGAGCTGCTCGATGCGTTCGTCTGGGGCCGTTTCGATGTCGCCGACAAGCCGGTCACCATGCGCCTGGGCCGCCACACTTTGCTGTGGGGTGAGACGCTGTTTTTCGGCGGCAACGGCATCGCCGGTGGCCAGGCTCCCCTGGACCTCGTGAAGCTGCTGTCGGTGCCCAATTCGCAATTCAAGGAAGTCGCCCGCCCCACGGGCAAGCTCTCCGGGCAAATCCAGCTGAACGACGCTGTCTCACTGGGCGCCTACGTTGGCTATGAATGGGAGAAGATCCAGCTGATGCCCGTGGGCGCCTATCTGTCGACCGGCGATACCCTGGGCCCGGGTGCCGAGCGGATCAATGCCGGACCACCGGTCGGCACCTTCATCAAGGTGCCCGATCTGGACGCCCGCGACAGCGGTCAGTGGGGCTTGCAGCTGCGCTGGAACGCCGAAGACATTGCCACCGATTTCGGCGTCTACGCCATCAATTACCACGCCACGGGCCCCAGCAACAACTACAACACGATTTCTGGCGGTGTCTTTGGCCCCCCCAGGGCCATCGACTATCGCTGGGCCTACCACGAGGACATCCGTGCCTACGGCCTGAGTGTGGCGAAAACGGTGGGCTCTTGGAGCCTGGCCGGTGAGGCTTCCATCCGCCAGAACACACCGTTGGCAAGTACCTTGCAAAGCGTGAACGTCACCACTGGTTCGAACGTCGGTATCGATAACAAGGACAACCCGGGCTATGCCGTCGGTGAGTCCGCGCACCTGAACTTCTCCTGGCTGGCCACCATGGGTCCCAGCTTCATCTCGAGAGAGGCCAGCTTCCTCGGCGAGATCGCCTGGAACCAGCGCACCAAGGTGAACAAGCGCGAAGACCGGCTCAATCCGAACGCCGACAAATCCGCCACTGCGATACGGATGGTGTACGCGCCCAGCTATCGCCAGGCGCTCCCTGGCCTTGATCTCACGCCGCGCGTCGGCCTGGGCTACACCTGGGGCGCTTCCTCGGCGGTTGGGCCTGGCTTCGGCGTCAACAAGGGCGGCGACTTCAACATTGGCATCTCGGCCACCTATCTCGGGCGCTGGTTCGCATCTTTGAACTACGTGCACTACCTGGGACCGATCGGCACCTTCGTCGACGACCGCAATTTCGCTTCTTTCAAGCAATCACTGAAGGACCGCAACTTCGTGAATTTCTCGCTCAGCACCACTTTCTGAAAACGGAGACGACCATGCAATCCATTCATCGAAATCGCCTGATCGGCCTGGTGGCCGCGCTCGCCTGTGCCATGCCAGCCCTGGCTGCCGTGAGCGCCGACGAGGCGGCCAAGCTCAAGTCCGAACTCACGCCCTTGGGCGGCGAGAAAGCCGGCAACAAAGACGGCAGCATCCCGGCCTGGACCGGTGGCTTCACCGGCAAGATCGCCGGCGAGACCGAAGGCGGCCGCCGCGGCGACCCGTTCAAGGGCGAAAAGCCGCTGTACTCGGTCACCGCCAAGAACATGGCCCAGTACGCCGACAAGCTCTCCGAGGGCGTCAAGGCCTTGCTCAAAAAGTACCCCGACACCTACCGTCTGGACGTCTACCCGACCCACCGCACCGCCATGGCGCCGCAATGGGTCTACGACAACACCGCCAAGAACGCGGTCTCGCGCCAAGATGGAGAACGACGTCTTGAGCGGTGCCTACGGTGGCATCCCGTTCCCCATCCCCAAGAGCGGTGTGGAAGCGATCTGGAACCACAAGCTGGCCTGGCGCGGCGAGTCATGGGAGGTTGACCTCAACCAGTACCAGCTCACCAGCGACGGCAAGATCGTGCTGACCACCGACGGTCTTCTGCGCCAACGCATGCCCTACTACTTCAAGGACGGCTCGCTGGACAAGTTCGACGGGTATTTCTGGGAGGTCAACCTGACGAACTCGGGCCCGCCGATCCGCGCCGGCGAAATGATCGTCGGCCGGCAAAACGTGGACGAGGAAAAAGCCCAGTCCTACGTGTACCTGACCGGTCAGCGCCGCGTGCGCAAGCTGCCCAATGCCTGCTGCGACACGCCGACGCCGGCGCATCGGCCGGCGTGATGTCGTTCGACGAACTGAGTGTTTTCTCGGGCACCACCTCGCGCTTCAACTGGAAGCTGGTGGGCAAGAAGGAAGTCCTGATTCCCTACAACAACAACCGCTTCCTGCAAGTCGAAGGACAGCGAAGCTGATGCTGCCGCGCCACCTGAACCCGGATCACCTGCGCTGGGAGCTGCACCGCGTCTGGGTGGTCGAGGCCACGCTGAAAGACGGCCAGCGCCACCAGGCGCCGAAGAGCGTCTACTACCTCGACGAAGACACCTGGGTCGCAACGCTGGGCGACCGCTGGGACGCCAAGGGCGACCTGTGGAAAACGATGTGGTTGTTCAACTACGTGATGCCCGACGCCCCTGGCACCGTGCAGCAGACCTTCGGCTTCTACGACCTGCAGTCGGGCAATGGCTATGTGGCCAACGTGATGAACGACAAGAAGTTCCAGCACCGTTTCACCAAGCGCTGGCCGACCAACCTGTTCACCGGCCAGGGCCTGGCGTGCCAGGGCGTTCGCTGAGCAATCAGCTGGACACCTTGTCAGCAACCTGACGCATCCATGAAAAAGAGCCTTCTGGCCATCGCGCTGGCCGCGCGGTGTGGGCCGTCCGCTGGCTCGCTGCCGCACCGGTGGGCGATGCGCTTGCATCGCCCGGCGGTGCAGGTCGTCGCATCCCGAGCGTGCCGTTCTTCTGTCGGCGGCGCGGGCGGGCCAGCGCATCGTGGCCGTCGGCGAGCGGGGTATTGTCCTGTTCTCCGACGACGGCGCGGCGAGCAATGGCGCCAGGTCCCGGTGCCGACCAGCGTGTCGCTGACCGCGGTGCAGTTCGTCGATGACAACAGGGTTGGGCCGTGGGCCACGGCGGCGTCGTGCTTGCACAGCAGCGACGCGCGGCGCGAGCTGGGCGCGTGCAGCTCGATGGCCGGCAAGTCGCCGCGTCTGATGCAAAAGGCGCGCAGGCCAGCGGCGACCCGGAAGGCCGTGGCAGAGGCCGAGTGGCTGGTGGCCGACGGTCCCGACAAGCCGTTTCTCGAGCCTGCACTTCATGGATGCGCAGACACGGCATCGTCGTCGGCGCCTACGACCTGGCCCTCGAGCACCCAGGACGGTGGCAAGACCTGGGCCTCGATCGCCAATCGGCTGGACAACCCGGTGGCCTGCACCTGTACTCGGTGCAGGCGCAGGGCGACCGCCTGCTGATCGTCGGGCGAGCAAGGCCTGGCGCTGCTGTCGCATCGACGGCGGCGCATCCTTCCGCCGTTGGACCGGCCCTACGAGGGCACTTTCTTCCAGGCCGCCTGGCTGGACGACGCTCGTTGCTGCTGGCTGGCCTGCGCGGCCAGCTCTGGCGCAGCGACGACCTCGGCGAGAGTCTGGACGCAGGTGCATTCGCCGGCGCCCGTTTCGTTTTCGGCCAGCGCGCGCGGCGGCCAGGACACGCTGTGGCTGTCGAACCAGGCGGGCGGGCTCTTTGCCTTGCAAGGCGGGTCAATCTGAATCCCAGCGCCAGGCGCCGCTGCCGCCCATCGGCGGCCTGCTGGCGCTCGAGACCGCCTGCTGGCGCTCACCGTGCGTGGCGCCATCATCGTTCCACTGACCGGAGAGCGCCCATGATCGCGTCGACCAAGACCGATGCAGCGACCCCTTCGCGCTGAGTGACTTCGACCACCAATCGGGCTCGCTGGTCGAGCGCCTGCTGTTCAACAACCGCCGCCTGGTGATGCTCATCTGTCTGCTGGTCACCGTGGTGCTGGGCTGGCAGGCTTCCAAGCTGGAGCTCAACGCCAGCTTCGAGAAGACCATTCCGGTCAACCACCCCTACATCCAGAACTACCTGGCCAACGAGTCGCAGCTCAGCGGCCTGGGCAACGCGGTTCGCATCGTCGTGGCCAATCCCAAGGGCAGCATCCTCGATGCCGACTACATGGAAACGCTGCGCAAGCTCAGCGACGAGGTGTTCCTGTTGCCCGGCGTCGATCGCTCGCGCATGAAGTCGCTCTGGACGCCCAGCACGCGCTGGGTCGGCGTGACCGAAGAGGGCCTGGAAGGCGGCCCGGTGATTCCCGACCGCTACGACGGCAGCCCGGCCAGCCTGCAGCGCCTGCAAACCAACATCCTGCGCTCGGGCCAGATCGGCCAGTTGGTGGGTCTGGACATGAAGTCCAGCATGATCTTTGTGCCGCTGCTGGCGACCAACGCCGAGGGCGAAGCCACTCGACTACGGCGACCTCTCGGAGCAGCTGGAGCAGTTGCGCAGCCAGTACGCCAGCGCCGGCGTGGACATCCACATCACCGGCTTTGCGAAGATCGTCGGCGACCTGATCGACGGTGTGCGCGCCGTCCTGCTGTTCTTCGCCATCGCGGTGGTGATCGCCGCGGCCATGGTGTTTGCCTATACCCGCTGCGTGCGTTCGACCGCGCTGGTGGTCTGCGCCTCGCTGATGGCCGTGGTCTGGCAGCTGGGCCTGCTGCCCCTGCTGGGCCAATCGCTGGACCCGTATTCGATCCTGGTGCCGTTTCTGATCTTTGCCATCGGCATGAGCCACGGCGCGCAGAAGATGAACGGCATCATGCAGGACATCGGCCGGGGCATCGCACAAGCTGCTGGCCGCGCGCTTCACCTTCCGCCGCCTGTTCCTGGCCGGCCTGACCGCGCTGCTGGCCGACGCCGTGGGCTTTGCGGTGCTGCTGTCGATCGACATCCAGGCGATCCGCGAACTGGCCACTGGCGGCCAGCATCGGGCGTGGCGGTGTTGATCTTCACCAACCTGATCCTGCTGCCGATCCTGCTCAGCTACACCGGCGTCAGCGCCAGCGCGGCCGAGCGCAGCCTGCGCGCCGAAGCGGCCGATGAGGCGGGCGCGGCGCAAGCCATCCGTTGTGGCGTTTCCTCGACCTGTTCACGCAACGGCGCTTCGCGACCATCGCGCTGGTCGGTGGCGGCGGTGCTGGCGGCGCTCGGCTTCACGGCGTGAGCCAGCAGCTCAAGATCGGCGACCTCGATCCGGGCGCGCCCGAGTTGCGCGCCGACAGCCGCTACAACCGCGATGTGGCCTACGTCAACGGGGCCTACGGCGCCAGCAGCGACGTGATGGCGGTGATGGTCAAGACCCCCGACGGCGCCTGCTCCGAGTACGACACGCTGAACAAGCTCGACGCGCTGGAGTGGCAGGTGCGCCAGCTCGACGGCGTGGAGAGCACGAACTCCCTGTCGCTGCTGAACCGGCGCGTGCTGACCGGGCTGAACGAGGGCAGCCCGCTGTGGTACGAGTTCCTGCCGAACCAGGACATGCTCAACACGGTCACCGCCGGCGCGCCGCGCACCGGTCTCTACAACGACAGCTGCAGCCTGCTGACGCTGTACATCTACCTGCAGCGACCACAAGGCCGACACGCTGACCCGCGTGACCGACACCGTCGAGGCCTTTGCCGCCGAGAACGACACCGACGAGGTCAAGTTCCTGCTCGCCGCCGGTTCGGCCGGCATCGAGGCGGCGACCAACAGCGTCGTCAGGGATGCCTGGCGCCAGATGCTGATCCTGGTCTATGCGGCGGTCTCGCTGCTGTGCCTGATCACCTTCCGCAGCTGGCGCGCGGTCGTCGTCGCGGTGCTGCCGCTGATGCTGACCTCGCTGCTGGCCGAGGCGCTGATGGTCGGCCTGGGCCTGGGCGTCAAGGTGGCGACGCTTGCCGGTGATCGCGCTGGGCGTGGGCATCGGCGTCGACTACGCGCTGTACATCCTGAGCGTCACGCTGGCCCGGCTGCGCGCCGGTGACAACCTGTCCGACGCCTACTACCGCGCGCTGCTGTTCACCGGCAAGGTGGTGCTGCTGACCGGCGTCACGCTGGCCGCGGGCGTCATCACCTGGGTCGCCAGCCCGATCAAGTTCCAGGCCGACATGGGCTTGCTGCTGGCCTTCATGTTCCTGTGGAACATGCTCGGCGCGCTCATCCTGCTGCCCGCGCTGGCGCACTTCCTGCTGAAGCCGACCGCGACGGATGCCAGTCTGACGGCAGAAGCCTTCGCTGCGCAACCCGCGGCAACCTGACAGGGATCGACGACATGTACCAACACCTGCTGGTTCCCCATGACGGCACGCCGCTGTCCTTCGCCACCGTCGAGCAGGCCGTCGCCTATGCCAAAGCCGTCGGTGCCCGATTGACGTTTTTCCATGCGCGCCCCGATGTCGCGGCAAGCAGCGATGGCGCACTGCTGCATGCCATGTCGCCGCAAGACTTCGCCGAAGCCGCTGCCGGCAATGCACGCGCCCTGTTGGCCAGGGCCGAAGCGGCGGCGCGTGCCGCGCAGGTGCCCTGCGCATCGGTGCTGACCACCAGCGACCGGCCGCACGAAGCCATTCTCGAGGCCGCCGCCAGCGCGGGATGCGACCTGATCTTCATGGCCTCGCACGGCCGACGAGGCATCAAAGGCGCGCTGCTGGGGTCGGTGACCCGCAAGGTGATGGAGGGATCGCGCTTGCCGGTGCTGGTGGCCGCTGTCGAGAGCAATCAGCCCCGGCTGAGCGACGAGCAGACGGCGCTGGGCATCCTGCGCGACGAACACCGCTCGCTGGCGGCGGTGCTGCATGCCCTGCATGGCGCTGGTCGACCGATCCCTCCGGCGCCACCCGATCCGAAGCTTGCTGCGCGCGATGGTGTTCTACATCGAGCAGTTTCCCGAACGGCTTGCACCACCCCAAGGAGGACGCCCACCTGTTCCGCGGCTGCGTGCGCGGACCGACGAATGCAATGCCTTGCTCGACGAGCTCGAGCAGCAACACGTGGCTGGCGCGCAGCAATTCGAGGCCATGCGCGCAGCGCTGGAGGCGGGCGACATGCCGGCGTTCGCGCAGCAGGTGCGCGCGTTCGCACAGCAGCAGTGGCACCACATGAGCACCGAAGAAAAGCTGGTGCTGCCTGCGGCCAGCCGCTTCCTGACCGCCGAAGACTGGCGCGAGATCGCACAGGCCTTCGGCAGCAATGGCGACCCCCGCTTCGGCACCGGCGAATCGTTCGAAACCCTGGCCAGTCGCCTGCTCGAGATGGCGGCCCATGCCGGCCGCGTGCGATCGCTCGCATCCCGGTGCCAATCCGTGAACGCCGCCCATCCCATCCATCCACCTCTAACAGAGACACCTCCATGTTCAAGTACTTCCCCACCAACTACGTCTGGAACCTGTCCGTCGACCTCGCCATCGAGATGGGCGCGCGCATCGGCGAGATCGAGGCCATGTGCGCCCCCTTGCAGGAGGCCGCCCAGGCGCCCGACGAGGCCGGCACCCAGGCCTTTCGCGAAACCTGGGTCAAGATGGCCGACCAGCTGTGCGAACTGGCCGACGAGGACAAGGCCCGTGGCCGCCTGCTGTCGGCCGGCGAGAAGATCAACCGCGCCGCCAGCTACCTGATCACCGCCGAGCGGCTGCAGGCGCATGGCTCGGCAGGCCGCGTCGCGCTGTATCGCCGCCACCTGGACCTGTTCGCCGAAGGCGTGCGCCTCAGCGGCGAGCGCTGCGAACGCGTCGAGATCCCCTACGAAGGCAAGCACCTGTCGGCGCTGTATGTGCCGGCCGAAGGTGTCAGCGGCCGCGCGCCGCTGCTGGTGCAGGTCAACGGCCTGGACTCGACCAAGGAGATGAAATACCGCGTCGGCCTGCCGGCACTGGCTGGCCAGGCGCGGCGTGGCCTCGCTGGTCGTCGACCAGCCGGGCACCGGCGAGGCGCTGCGCCTGCAGGGCTTCACCGCGCGCTTCGACAGCGAGCACTGGGCCAGCCGCGTGGTCGACTGGCTGGAGACGCGCGACGACGTCGATGCCAAGCGCATCGGCATGGAAGGCGTGTCGCTCGGCGGCTACTACTGCCCGCGCGCGGTGGCCTTCGAGCCGCGCTTTGCCGCCGGCGTGGTCTGGGGCGCCAACCACGACTGGCGCGATGTGCAGAAGCGCCGGCTGGAGAAGGAAGGCAGCTTCCCGGTGCCGCACTACTGGGCGCATGTGTGCTGGGTCTGGGGCGCCAAGGACATCGACGACTTCATGAAGATCGCCGAGAACGTGCACCTGGACGGCGTGGTCGAGAAGATCAAGGTGCCGTTCCTCGTCACCCACGGCGAGAAGGACTCGCAGATTCCGCTGAAGTGGGCGCACCGCACCTACGAGCAACTGACCAACAGCCCGAAGCGCGAACTGAAGATGTTCACCGACCGCGAAGGCGGCGTGCAGCACAGCAGCTTCGACAACTCGCATCAACGCCGGCCAGTACATCGCCGACTGGGTCGCCGAAACCCTCGGCGGCCGCACCGCTCGATCTGACAACCGCACTCACCAAGGGACACACCACCATGAACATCATCGGACCCGACGCACTGGTCTTTGGCGTCGACGACCTCGCAGCCTGCCGCCAATACCTGATCGACTACGGCCTGAAGGAGAGCGGCGACGGCTACTTCGAAGCGCTCGACGGCACCGGCGTTGAAATCCGCGCCAAGGACGATGCGTCGCTGCCGCCGGCGATGCAGACCGCCAGCATGCTGCGCGAAACCGTCTACGGTGTCGCCGACGTGGCCACGCTCGATGCGATCGAAGCCGAACTCAAGAAGGACCGCGACGTGACTCGCGCAGCGACGGTGTGTCTGCGCGTGTCGACGACATGGGTTTTGCGCTCGCGTTTCAGGTCACGGTGCGGCGTGCCGCTGAGACCTGCCGGCAGAAACCGTCAACGCGCCCGGCGCAGCGCCACAGCGTGGTGCCGAACGTGGCTGGCGGTCGACCCCGACATGGCGGCGCTGCCGCGCTCGCTTCGCACGTGGTGTATTTCGTTCCCGATGCCGCCAAGGCCGAGGCCTTCTACGCGCGCCTGGGCTTTGTCTGCACCGACCGCTTCATCGGCGCCGGCCCCTTCATGCGCCCGGCCGGCACGCACCGATCACCACACGCTGTTCATGATCCAGACGCCGCCGTTCATGAAGGGCTGTGAGCATTTCACCTTCCACATGGGCGGCCCGACCGAGCTGATGCTGGCCGGCACGCGCTTCGTCGAAAAGGGCTACCAGAGCTTCTGGGGCCCGGGCCGCCACAAGTTCGGCAGCAACTGGTTCTGGTACTTCAATTCCCCGCTCGGTTGCCACGTCGAATACGACGCCGACATGGACCTGCACGACGCCAGCTGGACCGCGCGCGAGGTGCCGATGAGCGCCGATGCGTCGCAACTGTTCCTGTTCCAGAACCGCGAAAAGTGGGCCCCAGGTGGCCCGCCGCCCGGCGGCAAACCCGGCGCTCCGGCGCCGCTGACTTGCCGGAAAGTCCGCACTGACGTGCGACGATGCGTCTGTGTCATCTCGATGATCTGCCCGACACCGGGTTCGCGGGGTTTCGACCCGCATCGACCGGGCAGGACAGCCTGTTGCTGGTGCGCGAGACGGCCAGGTGTTTGCCTACGCCGACGTCTGCCCGCACCACGACACGCCGATGGCCTGGCGCAAAGACGCCTACCTCAACGGCCGCGCGACCGCATCGTCTGCGCGGCCCACGGCGCCCAGTTCGAGATTGAAACCGGGCTGTGCACCCTCGGCCCCTGCCTCGGTCAGTCGCTGACGCCGTTGCCGATCACCATCGATTCACAAGGCGAGATTTTTCCTCGCCAACCGCCTTTCCCAGGAGACAACAGCATGAGCACAGCTGTGCAACGCATTCTCATCATCGGCGGCGGATTCTCCGGCATGGCCGCCGCCATCCAGCTGCGCAAGCAAGGCGTAGAAGTCGACCTCGTCGAGATCGATCCCGGCTGGCGCAGCTATGGCGCCGGCATCAGCCTGGGCGGCGCCACGCTGCGCGCGTTTCGCGAGCTGGGCATTCTGGACGACCTTTCTGAGCGAGGGTTATGCCGCCGACGGCGTCGACCTCTGCCTGCCGCATGGGCCGCAGATCGCCACAGTTGCCGACGCCGCGCATGGCCGGTGCAGGATGTGCCCGGTGGCGGCGCGATCATGCGCCCGGTGCTGGCCCGCATCATGGCCGACGCGACCCGCGCCAGCGGCGCCAACGTGCACCTGGGCTGCACCTTCACCGAGATCCAGTCCGACGCCGAAGGCGTCGACGTCGGCTTCACCGACGGCCAGCGCCGCCGCTACGACCTCGTGATCGGCGCCGACGGTCTGTATTCGAAGATCCGCGAGACGGTGTTCCCCGACGCGCCCAAGCCGCGCTACAGCGGCCAGGCCGTCTGGCGCGCCGTGCTGCCGACGCCGCCGGAGATCGAGACCGTCGACCATGTGGATGGGGCCGAAGATCAAGCCCGGCGTCAATCCGGTGTCGAAGACCGAGATGTACCTGTTCGTCACCGAGCCGCGGCCGATCAACGATCAGGTCGACCCGGCGACCTTTGTCGAGCTGTTGCGCGATCTGCTCGCGGATTTCCCGGCGCCGGTGCTGCGTGCGATCCGCGCGCAGATCGACGAGAACTCGCAGATCATTTACCGCCCGCTGGAGTCGCTGCTGATGCCGCAACCCTGGTTCCAGGGCCGCGTCGTGCTGATCGGCGACGCCGTGCACGCGACCACGCCGCACCTCGCATCCGGCGCCTGCATCGGCATCGAAGACGCGATCGTGCTGGCCGAAGAAATCGGCCGCTCGCCGAACGCGCAGCAGCCTTGGCGGCGCTTTCCGAGCAAGGCGCTGGGAGCGCTGCCGCATGGTGGTCGAGAACTCGGCGCGCCTGGGCGAGATCGAGATCGCCGGCGGCGACAAGGAAGAGCACGGTCGCATCATGCGCGAGTCGCTGATGGCGCTGGCGCAACCGATCTGAGGCGCGCAGCGATGATCAGACCGAATTCGGGCGCGGCCATGTCGCGCTGATGGTGGGCCACTGCGCGGGCATGGTCGACCTGGTGGCTTTGCCGGTCTGGGTCGGCACGCTGATCTCGCGCTACGGCCTCGATCCGCAGCAGGCCGGCATGCTGGCGACGCTGTTCCTGGCCGGGGCGCTGTGGTCGCCAGCCTGCGCTGGCGCCGCAGTTTCAACAAGCTGCACGGTCGAACGGTGGCTTCGCTGGGGTTCGCCGGTGCAGCCCTCGGCTTCTTCGGCGTGTCGCACGGTCAGCGACTTCGCCAGCATGGCGGCGCTGCATGCGGCTCGCCGGCCTGGCCGCCGGCTCGGCGCTCAGCGTCACGCACGGCACGATCGCGCGCAGCGAGCGGCCGCACCGGCTGTTCGCGATCGTCGGCATGGCGCTCGGTGTCTTCGGGATCGTCTTCCTCGGCGCCACCCCGCCGCTGATCGCAGCGACCAGCGGGCCGGTGCTGTTCATCGTCTTCGCCGGCGTGATGGTGGTGGCCACGCTGGTGTCGCTGGCCGCCTTTCCCGGTGCGCGGACGCCGCACCAGCGGGCAGACCGCTGCCACAGGCGGGCCGCCTGCCGACCGCCGGTCTGGTTCGGCATCGTCGGCATCGGCTGCATGGGACTGGTGCAGGCCATGACCTTCAGCTTTCTCGAGCGCGTCGGCAGCGACCGCGGCTTCGGCCTTGCCGCGATCACCGGTGTGCTGATCGCGCTGGGGCGTGGTCAACCTGTTTCCGGCCGGTGCTCGCGGCGGTGCTGGAGAAGCGCTGGTCGGCCCGCACGGTGATGCTGGTCGGGCCGGTGCTGCAGGCGCTGCTCGTCGTCGTGATCATGAACTCGCCGGTCTTCGCGCCCTATGCGGCGGCGGCCTCGGTGTTCGCCGCGGTGATGATCTTCACCCACACCTTCGCCTTCGGCCTGCTCGCCAGGCTGGACCTCAGCGGACGCGCGCTGGCCGCCACACCGGCGATGCTGATGATCGGCGCGGCGATCGGGCCGATCCTGGGCGGCACGCTGGTCAAGCTGACCGGCTACGGCAGCATCGGCATCGCTGCGCTGGTGATCGCCGCCATCGCGGTGTTCTGCTTCTCGCGCATTCCATCAACCACCGCCGCTTCGCGGCAGGGGGCTCCCGCATGAAACCCACATCCGCACCTTCGTCGACCTCTCGATCTACCTCGAGAACGACGTCCTCTCCGACCCGCCGCCACTGGCGCCGAAGATCACCTACCAGAAACACGCCGACACGCTGCCCGAGTTCATGGCGATGATCCCGGGCACGACGCCCGAGGACTACCCCGACGGCGAGGCGGCTGCTGCCGAATGGGTGACGCTGACCACGCACAACGGCACCCACCTCGACGCACCCTGGCATTTCCATTCCACGCAGGACGCCAAGAACGGCGGCTCGCGGCCCGTCGATCACCATCGACGAGGTGCCGCTGGAGTGGTGCTTCCAGGCCGGCGTGAAACTCGACTTCCGGCATTTCCCCGACGGCTATGTCGCCACCGCGGCCGATGTCGAGGCCGAGCTGAAGCGCGTCGGCCATGAACTGCAGCCGCTGGACATCGTCGTCGTCAACACCCGCGCCGGCAGCCGCTACGGCCACAACGACTACCTCGGCGCCGGCTGCGGCATGGGCTACGAGGCGACCATGTACCTGCTCGAGCGCGGCGTGCGCCTGACCGGCACCGACGCCTGGAGCTGGGACGCGCCGTTTTCCTACACCGCCCAAGAAGATCGCCGAAACCGGCGACAAGAGCCTGATCTGGGAAGGCCACAAGGCCGGCCGCGACATCGGCTACTGCCACCTCGAGAAGCTGCACAACCTGGAAGCGCTGCCCGCGCAACGGCTTCACGATCAGCTGCTTTCCGCACAAGATTCGCGGCGCCTCGGCCGGCTGGACGCGCGCCGTGGCCATCTTCGAAGAACCTCAAGCTTAACCTCAAACCTCTGGAGACACACCGTGAAATTTCTGAAACTGTATTGCCGCAGCGGCGCTGGGCGCTGTTGATGCTGGGCAGCGCGCACGCGCAGACCCGCGTGATCACCCTGGGCACGCAGGGTGGCCCGATGCCGACCATAGACCGCTCGCAACCGGCCAACGCGCTGCTGGTCGACGACCGTGTCTACCTGATCGACGCGGGCAATGGTGTCGCCCGGCAGCTGGTGAAGGCGGGCATCGACCACCGTCGGGTCGGGCAGATCTTCATCACCCACAACCACGACGACCACAACTCGGACTGGGGCACGCTGATGGGCTACCAGTGGGCCACCGGTCGGCGCCAGCCCACGACGGTGTACGGGCCTGCCGGCACCGAGGACATGCTCAAGGGCTTCCTCGCAGTTCTTCAAGCCCAATGCCCGCATCCGCATGGCCGACTCCAAAGGCATGTTGCCGCCAGAACAGTTGTTCAAGGCCCAGGACTACAAGGGCAACGGTGAGGTCTACAAGGACGACCTGATCACGGTGACCGCAGCTGAGAACTGTCACTACACCGCGGACGGCGCTGGGGCCAGCGGCCTGGATCACTCCTATTCCCTGCGTATTCAGACGCCGGACAAGGTGATCGTGTTCAGCGGCGACACCGGCAATTGCGCGCCTGTGGCGGCGCTGGCCAAAGGCGCAGATCTGATGATTCACGAAGTGATCGATCTTGATCTGATCGAGAAGGCCATGACTGCACAATTACCTCCCGGCCTGGCGCAGGCCTTTATGCGCCACATGCGCGAAGAGCACACCACCGCCGAAGACGTGGGCCGCCTGGCCAAGGCGGCCGGGGTGAAGGAAGTGGTGCTCAACCACGTCATCCCAGGTGCGGACGAGCCCGACAGCGTGTACCTCGATGCCGTCAAGAAGCACTACGACGGCCCGACCACCGTGGCCCGCGACCTGATGTCGTTCTGATCTGCTTGCTCCTTTGGTGCCCGTTGACCGGCTTGAAGCATTGATGCCATTTCCCTCCATCCACCGCGTGGTCACAGGCCACGACGCCGACGGCAAAGCGGTCATCACCAGCGATGGCCCATTGCCCACGGTCGTGGCCATCGATGCCATTCCCGGCACGGTGTTTCACGAGGTCTGGTCGACCGCCGGCGCGCCGGCGCCGGTGGACAACGGCGCCGATCCCGACCCTGGGCCCACTGGTGCTGCCGCCGCCCAAGCAGGGCACCCGCCTGCGCTTCGTCGACATTCCGCCCGACACGGACGAGTTCCTGGCCCAGGGCGCGTCAAAGATGAAAGACGCTTTCGAGCAGATCGGCGACGAGAAGGCTTCCACGGTGCAGGCGAGATTCGCCCCATCCGCTGATGCACCGCACCGAGAGCGTGGACTACGGCGTGGTGATCGAGGGCGAGCTGACGCTGGTGCTCGACGACTCGGAGGTGCTGCTCAAGCCCGGCAGCGTGGTCGTGCAGCGCGGCACCAACCATGCCTGGGCCAACCGCTCGGGCCAGCCCTGCCGGATGCTGTTCGTACTGGTGGACGGGCAATACGAACCGGCCGATTGCCGCAGGCGCTGGCGGCTCGCTGAAACCACGAATCAAAGGAAAAACCGATGAAATTCGCGACTCTGAACAACGGAACGCTCGACGGCCAGCTGGTGCTGGTGTCGCGCGATGCCTGATCGCGCTGTGGCCGTGCCCGATCTGGCGAGCAGCCTGCTGGACGCCATGCAGCGCTGGGACGCTGTGGCGCCCGCCTTGCAGGCGCGCTACGACGCACTCGAATGCCGGCGGCCTGGATGGCGCCATGGCGTTCGATCGGCGCAGCCTGCCTGGCGCCGCTGCCGCGCAGCCCGCAGTGGCTGGACGCGTCGGCCTTTCTGAACCACGGCCGCCTGATGGAGCAGGCTTTCAACACGCCGCCCATCCCCGATTTCGACACCATTCCGGTGATGTACCAGGGCGCCAGCGACGACTTTCTGGGGCCGACGGCCGATGTGCCGTTGCCCAGCGAACAGGACGGCATCGATTTCGAAGGCGAGTTCGGCGTGGTGGTGGGCGAGGTGCCGATGGCCGCAACGCCCGAGCAGGCGCTGGCCTGCGTTCGCCTGGTGGTGCAGATCAACGACTGGAGCCTGCGCGCCCTCGGGCCGCGCGAGATGAAGTCGGGTTTCGGCTTCCTGCAGGCCAAGCCGTCGATCGTCCTTTGCGCCGATCGCGGTCACGCCGGACGAACTGGGCGCCGGCCTGGCGCGACGGCCGGGTGCAGATGCCTTTGCATGTGCAATGGAACGGCGAGCGCTTCGGCGAGCCGCATGGCGGCGAGATGAATTTCTCCTTCGGTGAGCTGGTGGCCCACGCGGCGCGCAGCCGCCGGCTCACGCCGGGCTGCATCGTGGGCTCGGGCACGGTGTCCAACACGTGCGCGCAGCGCCGGCTCGGCCTGCATCTCGGAGCGGCGCGTGATCGAGAAGATCGATCTGGGCGAGATCAAGACCGGCGTTCATGAAGTTCGGCGACCGTGTGCGCATGCAGGCGATGTTCGACGACGGTCGCGAAGGCCCGTTCGGCGTCATCGATCAACGCGTGGTGGCCCCGCACTGACCCGCAGCGGAGCCGGTGCCTATTTTCCGGCGCTCGAGGCAAGCAGCGCCACAGCCCGCGGCCAGCGCCCTGCGATGGCCGCCCAATGAAGATGAAAGATGGTTATGAGTGAGCGGATGGTTCGGGTTGAGCAACGCAAGGTAGAGGCGGAAGGCATCTGCAGCTTCGAACTGGTCGCCGATGACGGCAAGGCCTTGCCCGCCTTCACCGCAGGGGCGCACATCGATGTGCATGTCGGCCCTGGCCTGATCCGGCAGTATTCGCTCTGCAACGATCCCGCCGATACGGCGAGCTACCGCATCGCAGTCCTGCGAGAACCCGCTTCGCGCGGTGGATCCTCGGCCATGCATGCGCAGGTGAAAGCCGGTGATCGGCTGACGGTGAGCGAACCGAAAAACCACTTTCCGCTGGTGCCTGCGGCGCACAGCCTGCTGGTGGCCGGTGGCATCGGCGTCACGCCCATCATGGCCATGGCGACAACCCTTCATCGCGAAGGCAGCGCATTCGAGCTGCACTACTGCGGCCGATCGGCCAGCCGCATGGCATTCGTCGACGAGCTGTCGAAGTCGCCTTTCGCTGACCGGGTGCAGGTGCACACCGACGACGGTGCCGCCGAACAGCTGTTCGACGCCAAGCAGTCTGCTGGCCAGCGCTCATGAGGCATCGCACCTGTATGTGTGCGGCCCGGCCGGCTTCATGGACCATGTGCTGAGCACCGCCCGGCGACCTGGGCTGGCCGGAAGATCGGTTGCATCGGGAGTATTTCGCCGGAACGGTCACAACGACGGACAGCGACGCGCCGTTCACCGTGCGCATCGCCAGCACCGGTCTGGAATTGACCGTTCCGGCGGACCAACGGGTCATCGACGTCTTGGCCGCCAACGGCGTGGACGTGCCGGTGTCCTGCGAATCGGGTGTGTGCGGCACCTGCCTGACCCGTGTTTTGGAGGGCGCGCCCGATCACCGCGACAGCTACCTGACCGACGACGAGCGCCAGGCCAACGACCAGTTCACACCCTGCTGTTCACGCGCCTGCTCACCGCTGCTCGTGCTCGATCTCTGACGTCCCAGCAGACCAACCACCCCTTGAGGTATCCACCATGAACGCTCCTGTTATCGCCATCCAACCCGAAGCGGCCACGCTCCAATCCCCCCGGTTCCCGCTCGATCAGTGGTACGTCGCCGGCTTCTCCACCGATTTCAAAGACCAGCCGGTCGCACGAACCTTTCTGAACCAGAAAGTGGTCCTGTTCCGCACACTTGACGGACAGGTTGCCGCCCTGGAAGACCGCTGCTGCCACCGCTCGCTTCCGCTGTCGTGTGGCACGGTGGAAGGCGCAGGCCTGCGGTGCGGCTACCACGGCATGCTGTACTCGCCGGCGGGCCAGTGCGTGGAGATTCCAGGCCAGGATCGCATTCCGGCCAAAGCCAAAGTCAGGGCCTACACCGTGGTCGAGAAAAACCACATCGTTTGGATCTGGATGCCCAAGACCGCGGGCGCGGCCCCCAGCAAGGACGCGCCCGACTACCCGTTCCACGACGACCCGCGCTTCAAGCACGGCACGGGCCACGTTCACTACAAGGCACCTTGGCAGCTCGTTCACGACAACCTGCTGGACCTCAGCCACCTGGGGTATGTCCACCTCAAAACCATTGGTGGCAACGCCAAGGTCCACATGAACGCCGACATGAAGGTCACGGCCGACGGCGATCAGGTTCGGGTGGTGCGCCACATGCCTGGCTCCACGCCACCGCCCACCTACACGGCCGCGTGGCCCTTTGGCGAAAAATGCGACCGCTGGCAGGAAATCGAATTCCATCTCTCCCATCTGCGGATCTGGACCGGCGCGGTGGAGTCTGGTACCGATGCCCTGGACAATCCCGACCGGGGCGGGTTTCACATGCGCGGCTTCCACGGGGTCACGCCGGAAACCGACGAGACCTGCCACTATTTCTGGGGCATTGCCAGCAACAAGCACCCGGACATGCCGGAGAACATCGAGGAAGTGATCAAGCAGACCGCCTTCACCTTCGAGGAAGACCGGGTGGTGATCGAAGCCCAGTACCAAAACATGATCGACTTTGGCGATCAGGCCACCTGGACCGACATCCACGTGGACGTGGGTGCCAACCGCGCCAGAAGAATCGTGGCCCGGCTGCTGACGGCCTGAAACATGCTTTCGTGGGCAACCCTTTCCAGCCTTGGCTTGGTTGCGCTGGTCGATGCGTTCAATGGCGCGTGGCGAGAGGATTCAGGAGATTCAGTTCCTGATTTGGCCGCGAGAGCCACAGTTCATCATTCGCGTCAGCGGTCGTTCCCGTGTAGCGTTTGGTGGGACGCGGTCGAGTTCAGATCTGAGTGGTCGAGCGGTCATTTGAGGTCCTGCTCGCTGAATGACCGCTTTCGTCGCTCGCGAACTTCCAAGCGCAAATTTCGCATGTCTGGACCCAGCCTTGAAGCAGTGGTTGGGCAGCATGGAGTCACCGCCAGTTCATCGTCGGAATTCGCCAGGCGCCCCGTACGAGCTGATCCCGATCGACGCTGACTGAGTTGCTCTAGCAACCCGTTCAGGGAAAATCAATGTTGATCGTTGCAACAAGTGAATGTTCACTGGAACAGTGCAAGGAACAGGTTTTATGAATCCTGGACTTGTGGATTTGCCGATACAAAGAAGAGTGGCGTTCCGCACTTGGGTGGCCGAAAACAGAGCGCCTTCGGTCAGAAATGCGCCAGGTAGCCGCCGTCAACCACCAGCGTTTGCCCGGTCACATAGCTCGCCGCCGGGCTGGCGAGGAACACGGCGGCACCTGCCAGTTCTGCGGGACGGCCCCAGCGGCCGAGCGAGGTGCGCTGCTGGAGCCAGGCCTGTGTAGCGGCGTCGTCCACCATGGTGGCATTGGCTTCCGTGGCGAAATAGCCGGGCGCGATGGCGTTGACCGTGATGCCGTCGGGGCCCAGTTCGGCGGCCAGCGCGCGGGTCATGGCGGCCAGGCCGCCTTTCGCGGTGGTGTAGGCGGCGTCGCCAGCGCGGGCAATGGGGCCGGCAATGGAGGTGATGTTGATGATGCGGCCCGACTTCTGGGCGCGCATGGGTTTGGCCGCTTCGCGGCACAGCGTCCAGGCCGAGATGAGGTTGGTTTCCAGCAGTTCGCGCAAGGCTTGGGCAGGCAACTGGTCCAGCGGCTCGCGGCGGCGCTGGCCCACGTTGTTGATCAGGATGTCGAGACGTTGGTCTGTTTGAGCGATATGCGCGAGGGCCTGGCTGATGGCGGCTTCGTCGGTGACATCAAATGGCAGGGCAACCGCCTGTCCGCTGATCGCCGTTGGGGATCCTGTGCAAACGGCGACAGCCTCTGCCAGAGCCTTCGGGTCGCGCCCGTTTAGCCAAACCCGTGCACCTTGACTTACCAGGGCGCGAGCCATTTCGAGCCCCAAGCCGCGGCTGGCGCCTGTCACCAGTGCTGTTTGGCCCTGCAAGTCGAATATGTTTCGGGGGTTTTTATCTTCGAGCTTCACGTTTGGATTATCACCCGTGAACTCTCGGAGCAAGGCAGAACGCGTCAGCGTTCAAGGCAGCAATCGCATTGTCAGTGTGCGCGGAACTGCGCCGGAGGCACCATTCAAGACGAAAAAACGCGAGGGCCTTGCTAGGTCCTCGCGTTGACTGCCGTTGCAGTTGAATGAATCAGCAGTGGCCCACCTTGAATGCCGCGATCGGCAGGCTTAATGGGCCCTACTTTCAAGACGCCTTCAGGGCATCAGGGAGCGAGCACGTTGCCGCTGACGTATTCCACCTGGGTATCGCCCGTGGTCAGCACTTTCTGGTTCCAGACCGAGTAGAAGCGGCTGCCGTCCGGGTTGGTGACGTTTTGCGACTCATAAGCCGACTCCTGGTCGCCCCAGTAGACACCTTGCACAGCGGAGAGTTTGACCACGGGGGCAAAGCTCGCGGCCGAGTCCCGGCTCACCGTGATGAACTCGCCCAGGTCCTGCCCGCCCTCGGGGTCGTAAGGCGACACGTTGGTCTGGGTTCCCCAGGCCAGGTACACGACGTTGGCGTTCTGGCAGTCGGCCGCGATTGGTGGTGGTGGCGTCGGTCGGAATCCCGGTCGGGCAGGTGGTCTGGTTGCTCTTGGGTGTGCCGAAGATGCGTGGCTCGCGAACATTGATGCCCTTGTTCGTGATGTTGGTGACGTTCTTGGGATTGTCCCAACCCGTGGTCTTGTTGAACTTCGGCGGATCCAGAAGTTGTAGTTGTCCAGCCCTGCCCAGAGTTTGACCAGGTCGCCGGTGTAGTTGTAGCCGATCCACATGTCCTCGCCGCGCAGCACACCGCGGTGGGCGAGTGCGTTCTCGGTGTAGTTCAGCTCGGTGTCATCGGTCAGGTTGGCCGTGGTTGCCGTGGGTGCCTTGCTGCTGATGTTGTCACCTTTGGCGCTGGTCAAACCGATCGCGGTCGCATAGTCCGACGTGGCACAGTTGGCGTCGACCGCAGGCAGCATGTTGGCGGGTTGCAGCCCACCCATGCCCCGGCGCACCCGGATGTCCGATGGGCCACCCTTGTCGTACGAGCCTTCTTTCCAGAAGATGCCGATCTGGATGCCACCCGTGCCGGCATCGGCCGGGCTCTGCGTCAGGAAGCGCACGCGCCGCGCGTTCTTGCGCGGATCGCTGATGATGCAGCCGGCTTTGCCAGCAGTAAGTGGACAGATCGGTGTTGTACGGGAACGCGTGGTAGCGGACAAACTTGCCATCGTCCAGGCCATTGGAGCCCTTGGTCTCTTCGTACGCCACGATGGCCGTGGTGCTCACGATGCCGATGTTGGGGCGTGCCGCGCCGGCCTGACCTTTTTCGATCGAGCCTTCAGCCACGTTGGCGCCAGAGCCGTTGTAGATGTAGTTCACCGAACCGTTGATGCCGTACTGGCCTGTCCAGTTGTCGGTCAGGCGTTGGCTGGGTCGCAGGTTGTAGTAGGTCGTGCTGTATTCGGCGCCCGCGGCCGGTGCCGCCTGGGTCAGATCCACGGTGGCGTAGCTGTACCAGACATCGGTGCCGCCATTGACGTTGGCGCCAGAGGCACCGTCGCCCGGACCATCGGCTTCGCCCAGCTTCAAGCCTTGCGGATCCTCTTGCCAGGAGAAGACGATCTGGCCCTTGTTGTAGCTGGCGCTCGCTGGTGTCGGTGCTGATGCTGCCGCTGCTGGCATCCTGGATCGCATCGCGCTCACCGGAACTCAACTGCTTGGCCGGGCTCCAGCTGGCGCCTTTGGTCGTCGAGTACGACGTCCAGGCGCACGAGAACGGGATCACGCGGTCATCGCGTTCCAGGTACTTCACGGCGCGTTGCACGGAGGGCTGAATCCCGTCGACGGTCGAGGGATCGCCGTCAGGGCAGTACTTGCTGACCCAGGTCAAGGTGATCACCGGGCCGCTGGTCTTGATGTTGGCCTTGTCGATGTCACCCGGGTAGGTGCTGGGACGCCCAGTGTGCCGCGCCAGTCAAAGGTGCCCGCTGCTCTGCATCAGTGCCGAGTTGGACACGTTGATGGGCGCAGACCAGTCCGCAAAGAGGTCGCAGGTCTTGGTGGCTGACGGCTTGCAGGTCTTCACAAAAATGTCCCGGGCGGCACGTTCGTTCTGGCCCTTGACGTCGTACACCATGCCAGCGCCAGCGGGTGCATCGCCATAGGCCACCACCAGCGTGCCGTCACCCTGACGCTGGATCTTTGGCTTGTCGCCCAGAAGCCCGTCGTTGAGTTTGATGGGCATCTCGACGAAGACTTCGTTGGGTGCCGCAATCGGGGTGTGGAAAGCCACGCCTTCAAGCACGAAAATGCTCGCGTAGTTGGCCACGATGGCATCCTTTTCCGTCTCCGACGCCTGTCCAGAGGTACGAGCCATTCAGGATGTTCCTGAATCGGTAGACCGGCTTGAAACCCGGTCCCGGCGGACTGGCTCGAATACCAGGCCGGCCCCTCCAGCGTGAAGGTCGCCGAAAGGTTGTCGACGATGTTTTGTTTCTCGGCTTCGGCTGATCGTGTAGATGTACGAGCCGGTGACATTGTTGCGGAACCGGTAGACCGGCGACAGGCCCCAGTTGGTCTCCGAAGACCCGTACATGGCTGTGCCCTCTCGCACCCAGGTCGGGTTCTGGCTGGCGATGGCATCGATTTCCGCAGGGCTCGACGGTGTAGAAATAGCCGCTGGGCGTGCGAAAGCGAACCACGGGCTTGTAGAGCGGCGTGGTTCCAGCTTTTGCCCCAGAACCTTGCGGGTCGACATTGGCCACCCATTCCGAGACTTCCTCGACGAGCTGGGCAACCGACTTTTCCTCATCGCTGTGTAGGTCAGCACCGCGGGGCTTTGTGCCAGTTCCAGCGCCGCCTGTGCCGCTTTTTCCTTCGGCAACTGACCGTTGGGGTATTGCGCGGCCAATCCTTCCAGGATGCTGGCTGCAGGCCCTTGCTCGGACGCGCTTGCGACAAACTCTTCACTGGCGAGTCTGCTTGTGGCCGGATCGTCTTGCTGACCACCACCACATGCTGTGAGTGCGGCCAATGCAATGCAACTCAACAGCATTTTCCTGGGGTGACTGAGTGCAGGAAGTGCCGGGTTTTTGATGGTATTCATAGATATCTCCATGTTTGTGCTCCTGGAAAAGTGCGTGTGCACATTCACAAGGTTTGAGGCTGAAAAAATCTCAACTTTTCAGCCGTGACCTTGGGTCGTTGTGTGAAATTTTTAACGACTTGATACCAATATGATCTTTTCCACCGACAGTTCTTTGATGTGTGTCAAACCTATACACAGTAGAGTATTTTCAAGAGCCAATTGAGTGAGGGCTGGCGGTGCCTTTGGCGCTTCCGCCTGCGGCCTTGCAGGGCGTACGCTCAGGTTAGAGCTCCGTCACGGGGGCATTCCACTGCGTCTCGGTTTGCTGCGAGCATGACCGAGCAGCCTGGCTTTGAAAGGTGGCGCGTGAGATGGGTGTACGGCCCCGGTCAATGCTGTTGGAAACACCCAATCTGCGCTCTTGGTTCAAGACCACATGTTGTCGCACGGTGGCAACGGGTCTGAACAATGACTGGCGGGCGATTGGGTTGAGCGATCGGTTGCTGCATCACTGCAAGCGCATGGGGTCAACAACTGAATGAAAAGTTGCCATGACCAAAACGGCTCCAAGGCTTAGGAGCGGTTGCCCTGAACGAAGACGGCGCTTGACCAAGCTCAAGGGTCACGCAGCGTTGACCAGCCTGCAACGTGCGCCAGGGGCGAATGGCAAAAAGCGCGACAAGTCGCTAAGCAGGTGGTGTGATGGACGGACCCCTCCATGCAGGGTCATCTGCTGTGGTTTGCGCTTTGTGTCGCGCCGCCGAGGTCAGTGTCAGCCCGCACCCATGGGCTTGACCATGGGCCAGCCATTTTTCGCCCAGGTGCTCATGCCGCCGTACACATAGCGCACGTTGGTCCAGCCCGAGTCCTTCAACGCCTGCGCCACTTTGCTGGAGCGGTTCTGGGTGTTGCAGATGATCAGCACGGGCTGGGCCGGGTCGTTGGGGATTTCACCCGCGCGCTTTTCCAGCTGCGACATGGGCAGCAGTTTGGCGCCCTCGGCCACGCCGGTGGCGTGTTCGTCGGGCTCGCGGATGTCGAACAGGGTCACCTGGTGGCTTTCAAACAGTTGCCGCCCTTCTTCGATGCTCACCCGCAGCGGGTCGTTGGCCGCATCGCTGGCGGAGCAGGCGCTCAGCAAGGCGCTGGCCGTCAGGCCGATCGCGGCAGTGGCCATCGCCAGGCGGCGGTTCATGGGTTTGAAGGCTGAGGTCATGGGAAAAATGAAAACGGTGGGAATCAGGAGATGGGGCCGATCAGAGCCCGGACAGGGCCGTGCGCACATCGTCCACGCTCAACACCTCCGACAACACGATGGGCGCCTGGCCGTTGCGGTGCAACACGTAGACCGGCACGCCGTTGCGGCCCAGCGCGGCCAGCGCCGGGGTCACGGCCGGGTCGCGGCGCGTCCAGTCGGCGCGCAGCAAGGCCACGTTCTTGGCCGCCAGGTCGGCGAGCACGTCGGCATCGGCCAGCGTGGTGCGCTTGTTGTACTGGCAGGTGACGCACCAGGCGGCGGTGAAGTCCACGAACACGGGCGGCCTTCGGCAAGCAACGCGGCCTGCTTGTCGGCGCTCCAGGGCTCCCAGCTCAGGCCCGCCACGGCCGTGGCGACCGGGGCGGCGTCACCGCTCGGCGGTTTGCAGGCGGGTCACGTTGGGGCCCACAGCCCAGGCCAGCCAGACCAGGCCGGCAAGTGACAGGGTTGTCAGCGCGCGTGCGGCCTTTGCCCGAGGGCAGAGCCAGGCCCAGACCAGCAACGCCATCACCACCAGCAGCATCAGCAAGGCCGCCGCGCCGTCGATGCCGCTTTGTTGGCCCGAGCACCCACAGCAGCCACACCACGGTGGCGAACATCGGGAAGGCCATGAGCTGGCGGAAGGTGTTCATCCAGGCGCCGGGGCGCGGCAGGGCGCGGGCGATGGCCGGCCACCAGCTGGCCGCGAGGTAGGGCAGGGCCATGCCCAGGCCCAGGGCGCCGAACACGGCCAGCGCCTGCCCGGCGGGCAGGCCCACGGCCAGGCCCAGCGAGGCGCCCATGAAGGGCGCCGTGCAGGGCGAGGCGATGGCCGTGGCGAGCACGCCGGTCAGGAAGGCATCGGCGGTGGGGTTTTTGGCCTGCAGCGTGGCGACCGAGCTGGGCAAGACGCTGCCGAACTCGAACAGCCCGGCCAGGTTCAGGCCGATCAGGGTGAACAGCACCGCCAGCGAGGCCACCACGGCCGGGCTTTGCAGCTGAAAGCCCCAGCCCAGCTGTTCGCCCGCCGCGCGCAGGCCCAGCAGCAATGCCGCCCAGCGCCAGAAACGACAGCACCACGCCCGCCGTGTAGGCCAGGCCATTGGCGCGGTGGGCCGGCGGTCGTCGGCGTGTTGCGCAAAAGCCAGCACCTTGATCGCCAGCACCGGGAACACGCAGGGCATGAGGTTGAGAATCACGCCGCCGATCAGGGCGCCGAGCAGCGCGGCCCACAGGGTGATGGGCGGGCCGCTGCTGGCGGTCGGCACGGCCTTGCGCCGCGTTGCATTGGCCTGCAGGGCTGCGGTGAACGCATCGGGCACCGGCGCAGGCAAGGCCGCCACCGCCGGCCAGGCGCCCTGCACCGGCACATCCAGCCGCACACCCGCGCTGCCCGGGCCTTCGCCGGGCGGATTGGCCAGCGCCACCACCAGCGGCAAGCTGGTGGGGCTTGTCGCTGCGGTAGGGCGAGAGGGGCACGCTCGCCGTCCAGCGCTCGCCGTCCCAGCGCTTGTTCCCACGGCGACCCGGCTCGATCAGTCCGGGGGTCTCCGGGAAAAACTCCAGCGCCTGGCCGCGCCAGGCTGCGGGCAGGCCGGCGAGCTGCACCTCGAGTTGTTGGTCCTGGGGTGTCACCGTGCTGTCGGCGGCGGGCAGGTCGCTGGGGCGGCTGCGAACGCCGCTTCAAAAGCGATGCCGTTGATGGCGGTGGACCCTGTCACCGGCAGGCGCAGCGAAAAATTGCCCTCTTCGGGAATGCATTCCTTGCGGCAGGCCAGCCAGGCCGCGTAGAGCTGGACCTCGATCTCCTGGCCCTGTGAAGCTGGGATCGACGGTGAAAGGCACCGGCAGCAGACACCGTGCCGCTGTAGCCGTAATTGGCCAGCGGCCCGATCGGGAATTTGCGCGGCGTGGGCCATTGCACGGGCCCGGCGCTCACGCCGGGGGGCAGCGTCCATTGCAGCTCGGTGGGCAGGCCCGAATCACCCGAATTCTTCCAGTAGGTGTGCCATTCGGGCGCATGGGTCAGCTGCAGGCCGAGCCAGACCGTCTTGCCTGGCGCTGCGCCATCGGGCGCGTGGGCCATCAGCTCGGCGCGCACCTGCTCCGTTTGCGCCACCGTGGTGTCGGTGAACTGGGTGAGCAGGTTTTGCGCGGTCGCGACCAGCGGAATGGCCAGCGCCACCGCAGCCAGCCAGCGCCTGCCTTGGGCGAGCGACATCATTGACGAGAGCATGAAGGGGTTCGAATCAGAAAGTGAAGAAGGTCACCAGAGGGCGAGCGATCACGCCCGGTACCAGAGTGGGACGGATATTTTCCTGGCTGGTTCCATGGTTGCGCCGCAGGCTTGAATATAAGTGTTTGCTGCTATTTTGTTTCGCTGTTTCCGATTCACCGGCCACTGTGGCGTGGGAAATGGGGGTCAATGCGGGGGCCAGGCCCGCTGGCAACGGCAGAGACTGCGGGCAAAAAGGGTTCACAGCGCCGCTGGCTTTCGGTAAAAAGCAGGGTGTGGATGCCGTCCATGGAGCGCAGACATGGGATCAATCGTCGAACACGCCTTGTTGCCTTGGGCCCAGCGCGTCAGATCGCAGGCCAATCTGCCGGTGCGCCTGAGCTGGGGGGATTCAGCAACCCATTCACTGGCGCTGGGCGATTTTTCCGCGCCCCAGGTGGATGTCCGCGTGCGCGACCCGGCGGCTTTTCCTCTGCTGATCAACCCGGGACTGGACACACTGGGCGAGGCTTACGTGGAAGGTCTGGTCGATGTGGAGGGCCCGCTGACGGAGGTTCTGTCGGCGGCCCACCAGCTCGCAGCCTGCGCAGAACCCGCCAAGGGCTTGCTTGGCCGCATACGGCGCCGGTTTGGCCACACGCGCGAGAGCGACAGCGAGTCGATCCGCTACCACTACGACGTGTCCAACGCGTTTTATGCCCAATGGCTGGGCGAGAGCATGGTGTATTCCTGCGCCTATTTTCCCGACGGCAACGAAACCCTGGACCTGGCCCAGCGCCTGAAGATCGACCACATCCTGCGCAAGATCGACCTGCGGCCCGGCCAGCGCCTGCTGGACGTGGGTTGCGGCTGGGGCTCGCTCGTGTTGCGGGCGGCCGAGCGCTTTGGTGCGCAGTGTGTGGGCGTGACGCTGTCGCAAAACCAGTATGACCTCGCGCGGGAGCGGGTACAGGCCGCCGGTTTGCAAGACCGCGTTGAAATCCGTTTGCAGGATTACCGGGACGTGTCCGACGGACCGTTCGATCGCATCACCAGCGTGGGCATGTTCGAGCACGTGGGGCTGGACCAGCTTGTGGCCTATTTCGCCCACGTGCGCCAGCTGCTCAAGCCCGATGGCTGGGTCATGAACCACGGCATCACCAGCACCGATGCCTTCGACGGCGAAACCCGGCACGGGGGTGGACATTTCATCGACCGTTATGTGTTCCCTCGCGGTGAACTGCCCCACATCAGCACCGTCTTGCGCACCCTGCAAGAAGGCGGGCTGGAGGCGTTCGATGTCGAGAACCTCAGGCGACACTACCAGCGCACCACGCAGCTCTGGAGCGAGGCCTTTGAGGCCCGTTCAGACAAGCTGCGCACCCTGGTGGACGACAAGCGCTGGCGCATCTGGCGCATTTACCTCGCGGGTTGCGCCTGGGCGTTTGAACACGACGAGGTGGCGCTGTACCAGGTGCTGTGCCGACCTGCCGGTCAATCCAGCGCGGGCCTGCCGTGGTCGCGCCAGTGGATGTACCGGGCGCCCTGAGATCTCGGTGGCGGGTCAGTCGGCAAAGCCCAGCACCACCCGCCGCGTGTTCGCGCTCTTTTTCTCGATCTTGGTCACCACCACGCGCCCGATCTCGGCCGTGTTCGCCACATGGGTGCCGCCGCAGGGCTGCAGATCGATCAGATCGGTCGTCGCCGATGCGCACGGTGCGCACCGTGCCGCTGCCCCGCGGGCGGCGACACGCTCATGCTCTTGACCAGCGCCGGGTTGGCGTCCAGCTCGTCGTCGGTCACGCTGCCCAGGCTCACCGGGTGGGCCGCGGCCACCAGCGCGGCGATGCCCGCCGTGAGCGCCTCTTTGTCCAGCGGGTCGGTCATGTGCAAATCCAGCCGCGCGTAGTCGGGCGTGATGGAGCAACCGTTCACCGGCACCGGCACCAGGTGGCACAGCAGGTGGGTGGTGGTGTGAAAGCGCATCAGGCGGTGGCGCCGCGCCCAGTCGATCTGCGCCGTGACCGCGTCGCCCACGGCTGAGTCCGGCCAGCAGCGCTTCCTGGCCCGGCGCGGGCACGTGCACGATGTCGGCGTGGGCTGGCCTTCGGCGTCCTTGTGCTTGCGGGTGTCGGCGATCTGCAAGCTCGCTGCCATCGGCCAGCTGCAACACGCCGCTATCGCCGGCCTGGCCGCCGCCCAGTGGGTAAAACACGGTCTGGTCCAGCACCACGCCCTGTTCGGTGATGGCGGTGACCGGGCGGGGCATTTGGTGCGGTAGGCGTCTTGGCGAAAGAGGTCTTGGGTCATGGGTGCATCATAGGTGTTGTGCATTCGGTGCCGCCTTACACTGGCGGTAGCATGAACCGCCGCACACTGCAGCCATGCCCCTATCTGGTCCGACCTCACCACCGCCGATTTTGCCGCGCTCGACAAGGCCCGCGCCATCGCCGTCTTGCCGGTGGCCGCGACCGAGCAGCACGGGCCGCACCTGCCGCTGTCGGTGGACACCGACATCGTCAACGGCGTGGTCGCGCGCAGCGGTTCCGCATCTGGCCCCCGGCCTGCCTGCGCTGTTCCTGCCCACGCAGGCGGTGGGCTTCAGCCCCGAGCACACCCGCTTTCCCGGCACGCTCACGCTCAAGTCCGAAACCCTGATCCGCCTCTGGACCGAGATCGGCGAATGTGTGGCGGCCAGTGGCGTGAACAAGCTGGTGCTGTTCAACGCCCATGGCGGGCAGGTGGGCGCGATGGATCTGGTGGCGCGCGATCTGCGGGCCCGCCTGGGCATGCTGGTGTACAGCGTGAACTGGTTCAACCTGCCGCTGATCGACGCGCAGGGCCAGGATGTGAACGCCCTGTTCAGCGCCGAAGAACACCGCTTCGGCATCCATGCCGGCGAGATCGAAACCTCGATGATGCTGGCGCTCAAGCCGGAGCAGGTGCGCATGGCGCAGGCCGAGTATTTCCGCTCGGCCTCTCAAACCCGGGCCGCCGATTTCCCGATTGTGGGCAACGGCAAGAGCGCCAAGCTGGGCTGGCAGATGCAGGACTACAACGCCGAAGGCGCGGTGGGCAATGCGGGCGCGGCCACCGCTGGCCAAAGGGCAAGGCCTTGCTGGATGCGGCCGGGCGTGGGCTGGCAGCCCTGTTGTCCGAAATCGACCGGCTGCCGCCCGACACCTTGCAGCAGCGCACGGCCTTCGAATGAGGACTCTAGACCCGGCTTTTTCGCGTGGCGATCACCGCTGCGCCCACGATCATGCAAGGCCGCCAGCCCCACCGACCAGCTGGGCATTTCACGCTGCACGGCCAGCAAGACCAGCGTGGACAGCAGCGGTGTGAGAAAGCTCAAAACACCGATCTGGCGCGCATCGCCGCGTTTGAGCGCCGCATCCCACAGGAAAAATGAGCCCCCCAGTGGCCCCAGTCCGAGCAGGCCGATCACGACCCAGTCGGTGCCCGACAATGCGGTCGAAGGCTCCAGCCAGGCATGGCACAGCAGGGCCAAGCACCCCCGATATCAGCGCGAAGCTGCCAATGGCGGCGGTGGGGAAGGGCTTCACGCGCTTGGTCAGCAGCGAGTAGCTGGCCCAGATGAAGGCCGACATCAGCGCCGGGATGTAGCCCCAGGCCCAGAGCGGCGCGTTCGGGTCGGAGGCTTTTCCGCCGAGGATGGCCAGGGCCGCGCCGGCAAAACCCAGCAAGGCGGCCAACAGGTGGCGCGGTGTCAGTGACATGCCGGGCAGGTAGAGCGGCGCCATCACCACGATGCCCAGTGGCCAGAGGTAGTTCACCAGATTGGCCTGCACCGGCGGCGCGTTTTGCAGCGCCATGAACAGCAGGAAGTGGTAGCCGAACAGGCCGTAAACACCGATCGCCAGCGTTTTGGGCGGCACCAGCCACTGACGGAAATCAAAGCGCGACAGCGGCAGCGCGATCAGACTGCCCATCAGCAGTGCCAGGCCCGGTCAGCAGAAACGGCGGCACATGCGTGACCGCCACCGCCAGTGCGGCCAGCGATGCCCAGATGGCGATGGCACCGAGGGCCAGGAGGTTGGCGTTCATGCGGCATTATTTATTCTGACAAAGGACACGTTGATGGCACGTTTGATCACAGCGGGTTGATGCAGGACATCAACGAGAGCCTCGCCCCGTTTCGCAAGGCACAGCCCAGATGCCATGGCGGGCTTTGGCGCATTGGCCAAAGCTGCCATCACCGATGGTGTGCTCAGTGCCAAACACAAGGAGCTGATCGCGCTGGCCATCGGTGTGACCCAGCGCTGTTCGGGCTGCATCGGGTTTCATATCAAAGCCTTGCACCGGTTGCAATGCACACGCGCCGAGCTGGAAGAAATGCTGGCGGTCTGCGTGTACATGGGCGGTGGTCCCGGCGCTGATGTACGCCGCCGAGGCCATGACGGCCTGGGACAAGCTGAACAACAAGGGCTGAACGGCGCCAGCTTCGAAAGCGGTTCGGAGGTGTCATGGGCAGCAGTGTGGCCCATGACGCCGTCGAGGGGCCCTGGCGCGGTCGTCGCGAAACGCTTGTTAAAGGCAGCGCTTGCTCAAAGGCGCTCGCGTCGCAGCGCCGCGGTGAGGGCCGATGCCGATCGGTAGCCGATGCGCTGGGCGGTTTGCGCCACGCCCAGGCCACTGTTCAACCATGCGCGGGCCTGTGCAGCCGTTGCAGACGCAGCCATTGCACCGGGCTTTGCCCGAGCTCCTGGTTGCATCGGGCGCTGAATTGTGCCGCGCTGAGATGCACTCGCGCAGCCAGTTCGTTCACCGCAGGCACCGAAGCCCGCCCTTGCGCCCAGGCGGCCAACGCCTGCCAATCGATGTTGCGCCGGCTGCGTTGAGGGCTGGACAGGCGCGGCAGCCAGGCTTCCAGCAGCAAGGCCGGGCCCAGGCGTTGGGCCTGTGGGCGGTGCAGTGCGCTGGTACTGGACAAGTACCGGGCCAGCGGTAAGACCTCGGTGGATTCGGTTGGGCGACCGAGCGCACGCCGCCAGGCGGCGTTGGTGGAATCGAGCACCAGACAGCGCGCGCCCGCACGGGATTCGAAATCGTGGCGATCCTCGGGCGCGATCACCACGCCTTCACCTGCGCCCAGCCTCAGGCCGCGCCCTTCGACCTCCAGGTCCAGCGCGCCATCCAGACCTACCAGGATCTGAAAGTGGCCGTGTGCATGGCTGCCATGAGAGGGTCCGTAATCGCGCACAGCCAGGCGTTCGGTCGCGCCGGCCACGGTGTTCAGGCCTTCTCGCCAGGGTTGAGCACGTCGTGGGCCTGCTCATCGGCGTGGTAGCTGCTGCGCACCATGGCGCCCACGGCGGCGTGCGTGAAGCCCATCTTGTAGGCCTCGGCTTCGAACATCTTGAAGGTGTCGGGGTGCACGTAGCGGCGCACCGGCAGGTGGTGGCCGCTGGGGGCGAGGTACTGGCCGATGGTCAGCATCTCGATGTTGTGCGCGCGCATGTCGCGCATCACTTCCAGGATCTCTTCGTCGGTCTCGCCCAGGCCCACCATGATGCCGCTCTTGGTCGGCACATGCGGGAACAGCGCCTTGAATTTCTTCAGCAGGTTCAGGCTGAACTGGTAGTCCGAACCCGGGCGCGCTTCCTTGTACAGGCGCGGCGCGGTTTCCAGGTTGTGGTTCATCACATCGGGCGGCGCCGCCTTCAGGATGTCCAGCGCGCGGTCGTCGCGGCCCCGGAAGTCGGGCACCAGCACCTCGATCTGGGTGCCGGGCGACAGCTCGCGCACCTGGCGGATGCACTCGGCGAAATGGCCGGCGCCACCGTCGCGCAAGTCGTCGCGGTCCACGCTGGTGATCACCACGTACTTCAGCTTCAGCTGGGCAATGGTCTTGGCCAGGTTGAGCGGTTCGTCCGCATCCAGCGGGTCGGGGCGGCCATGGCCCACATCGCAAAACGGGCAGCGGCGTGTGCACTTGTCGCCCATGATCATGAAGGTGGCCGTGCCTTTGCCGAAGCATTCGCCGATGTTGGGGCAGCTGGCTTCTTCGCACACCGTCACCAGCTTGTTGGCCCGCAGCACGTCCTTGATTTCGTAGAAGCGCGTGGTCGGCGAACCGGCCTTGACGCGGATCCACTCCGGCTTCTTCAGCACCTCGGCCGGCACGATCTTGATCGGGATGCGCGAGGTCTTGGCCTGGCTCTTCTGCTTGGCCGTGGCGTCGTACTGGGCGGCCGTCTGGGCTTCGCGGACGGTGTTGGATTCGGGTGCGGCGGCGGGGGTGTCGGTGCGGTTCATGGCGTGCACGCGCAGGGCGTGGAGGTTCAGGGCAGGGCTCAGGGCGAAAGGGCGGCGGCGAGCTTGTGGCTCAGCACCTGCGCCGCTTCATCCCATGAAGCGGCCACCCCGATTGTAGAAAGGTCCACGGTCTGCAGCCCCTGATACCCACACGGGTTGATGCGCTGGAAGGGTTGCAGGTCCATGGCCACGTTGAGCGCCACGCCGTGGTAGGTGCAATGGCGGCTGACCTTGATGCCCAGTGCGGCGATCTTGCCCAGGCCGGTGAAGTCGGGGTCGGTGGCGGCTTGGCCAGGCAGTCTTTTTCTGCGGACGTTGGGGCAGCAGGGCATGGCTGGCCGGGTCGTCCAGCCGCACGTAGATGCCCGGCGCGCCCGCCACCCGATGGCCGGTCACGCCGAAGTGGTCCAGCGTGCGGATCACGGCGTCTTCGATGCGGTAGACGTATTCCTTGACGAAGTAGCCCGCGCGCTGCAGGTCGATCAGCGGGTACACCACCACCTGCCCGGGTCCGTGGAAAGTCACCTGCCCGCCCCGGTTGGTCTTGACCACCGGGATGTCGCCGGGCGCCAGCAGATGGTCGTCGCGCCCCGCGATGCCCTGGGTGAACACGGGCGGGTGTTCGCACACCCACAGTTCGTCGGGCGTGTCGGGCGTTCGCGCTTCCGTGAACGCCTGCATGGCCGCGAAGGTGGGCGCGTAATCCACCCGGCCCAGCGCGCGCAACAACATGGCGTCAGAGGGTGTACTTCACCAGCGGGTGCGACGTCAGCGTGCGGTAGATCTCGTCGAGTTGCTCGCGGTGGGTCACGTAGATCGACAGCGTCAGACCGATGTAGTTGCCGGCCTTGCTGGGGCGCTGCTCCACCGTTGCGTGATCGAAATCGGGCTCGAACGACCTGGGCAATGAACACCATGGCCGAGACAAACTCTTCGGTGTGCGCGCCCATCACCTTGATCGGGAAAGCGGCAGGGGTACTCGATCAGCGACTGCTCGGGCGGAATCTCGCGGGGGGTGGTGTTCATGATGGTTCTCTCCTCTCAGGCGCGCTCGGTGCCGGCTTTCACGGTCTGGTAGCCCGCGTACAGGCGCGCGTACACGGGGCCGGGCTGGCCAGTGCCGACGGGCTGGCCGTCCAGCAGCGTGATCGGCAGCACCTCTTTGGTGGCCGACGACAGCAGCAGCTCGTCGGCCGCCAGCACTTCTTCGCGGCTGATGGGCCGCAACTCAAACGGAATGCCCTGGTCGCGGCAGATGCGCTCGATCAGGCCGAACCGGATGCCTTCGAGCACCAGGTTGTCCTTGGGCGGGCCCATGCACCACGCCGTTCTTGACCACCCAGACATTGCTGGCAGCGGCTTCGCTCAGCAAGCCGTCGCGGAACATCACCGTTTCCATCGCGCCGGCATCGGCGCTGATCTGGCGCGAAAACACGGCGCCCAGCAAGCTGGTGCTCTTGATGTGGGCCTTCTTCCAGCGGAAGTCGTCGGCCGTGACGCAAGCCACGCCTTGCGCGCGCTGGGCATCCGTCGGCAGCTTCATTTCGCTGGCCATGACGTACACCGTGGGTCGCAGGCCGGGCAGCATCACATGGTCGCGCGGGCGCGACGCCACGGGTCACCTGGATGTAGATGAGCTGGTTGGCTCGCGCCCGTGGTCTGGCGCAGATCGTCGATCAGGCGCCGGGCAATCGCTTGCCATTCGGCGCGCGCTCAGCGGGTTGGGGATGCGCAGCTCCGCGAGCGAGCGGTCCAGCCGCGCCATGTGTTCCTCAAAACAGAACACCTGGCTGTCGTAGGCAGGCAGCACTTCGTAGACGCCATCGCCAAAGATGAAGCCGCGGTCCATGACGCTGATCTGGGTGTCGCACACACGTCCGAACTGGCCATTCAGGTAGCAGAGGGACTCGGGGAGCGGATAGTCGGTGTCAGGCGCGTCGGCCAGAAGAGGGGAGTTCATGGCAGGATTATCGGACGCCGGTCGCGGCCATGCGCGGCGCTGCAAGACAGCCGAATGACAGCTTGCTTAAGTATCGGGTTTCTACGTATAATGAGCGGCTTTGCGAAATAGTTCACATTTGTAACCTGCCCGTAATTTGATATGCACAAAATGCCGGAGCCCCAAGCCCCGGCTGCTCAGCAGTCAGGCGGTGATGAATGGGAAGATGAGGTCGCAAGAGCCCGAATTCAAGCCCCTGACGCGTGAAGAAGCGCAGCAGTGGCGAGCCAGTCAGCCAGAGATTTCCATCTGGCGTCTGGTGGGGTTGCAGTGGTTGGTCGGGCTGGTGGTCAGCTTGCTGGGGTGGTTGTTCACCCAGCGCGCGCCGGTGGCCTGGTCGGTCCTCTATGGTGCTGCTTCGGTGGCATTGCCCTCGGCCTTGATGGCCTACGGCTTGACGTCCAGCGCGTTGTCCCGGTTGTTGTCCGGGTTTGCGCAGGCCGCGTTTGCCGGCTTCCTGTTGTGGGAAGGGGTGAAAATTTTGTTGGCGGTGGCCATGATGTGGCTGGCGCCACAGGTGGTTCCGGAGCTCAGCTGGCTCGGTCTTTTGGCCGGTCTGGTGGTGGCTTTAAAGGTGTACTGGTTTGGATTTCTGATCCAGACCAGGCGTTCTAACGTAAACGGTTGATAGGCGCGACGAACATGGCAGTAGAAGGTATCGGTCCTACCCCAGGTGAATACATCCGCCACCACTTGACCCATTTGACGAACCACAAGCAAGGGTTCATCGTCGATTTTTCGGTCATCAACATCGACTCCGTTGTGGTGAGTTCGTTGTTGGGTGCGTTGGTGTGTTTTGTGTTGTGGCGCGCTGCTCGCGTGGCCACCTCGGGTGTGCCGGGCCGTTTTCAGGCCGCGGTGGAAATGCTGGTTGAAATGGTCGACAGCCAGGCCAAGGGTGTGATTCACAACGCCCAGAGCCGCAAGCTGGTGGCGCCTTTGGCTTTGACCGTGTTCTGCTGGATCTTCATGCCATGAACTTCATGGACATGATCCCTGTGGATCTGCTGCCCAAAATCTGGGAGCTGATCTACGGTGCCGCTGGCCATGATCCGCACCACGCCTATCTGCGCGTCGTGCCCACCGCCGATCTGTCGACCACCCTGGGTCTGGCGATGTCGGTGTTGTTGATGTGCGTGTTCTACAACCTCAAGATCAAAGGTCTGGGCGGTTGGGCGCACGAGTTGGTGACCGCGCCGTTCGGTACCAGCAAGAATCCTGTTTGGGCACTGCTCTTGGGCGTGACCAACTTCCTGATGCAAATGATCGAGTTCGTGGCGAAGACGGTTTCGCACGGCATGCGGTTGTTTGGCAACATGTTCGCGGGTGAACTGGTGTTCATGCTGATTGCGCTGCTGGGTGGCTTTGCTTCCCTCTCGCTGTCCGGTGGGCTCTTCTTCGTCGGACACGTGATCGCAGGCACGGTGTGGACCTTGTTCCATATCTTGGTCATCACCTTGCAGGCGTTCATTTTCATGATGCTGGCCCTGATTTATCTGGGTCAGGCGCATGACGCTCACTGAGCTGCGCGGTTTCACCTCGCTCTGAGTTATCTGAGTTCTCGTTTCTTTCTTTTCTTTTTATCTTTCGTCCATTTTAGGAGTCATCATGGAAAACGTTCTGGGTCTCGTCGCGCTGGCTTGCGGTCTTATCGTTGGTCTGGGTGCCATTGGCGCCTCTATCGGTATCGCTTTGATGGGCGGCAAGTTTCTGGAATCTTCAGCTCGCCAGCCTGAGCTGATGAACGACCTGCAAACCAAGATGTTCATCTTGGCCGGTCTGATCGACGCTGCTTTCCTGATCGGCGTGGCCATCGCTCTGCTGTTCGCATTCGCCAACCCCTTCGTGCTGGCTTAATGGAATTTGCTGCCCAGCGCAGCGGATCGGGGGCTGTCCGCCATCGAGCGGGCCGCCATGAAACCCACCGCTGACGCCGCAGCAAGCGCGTCACCACTCTTGTCAACACACAGAAAGGCGTTGCGATGAATATCAATGCAACCCTCTTTGCGCAGGCCGTTGTCTTTGCGATTCTGGTGTGGTTCACGATGAAATTCGTGTGGCCACCCATCGCCAAGGCGCTCGACGAGCGTGCGTTGAAGATTTCCGAAGGCCTGGCATCCGCTGAGAAGGCCAAGTCCGAGTTGGCCGTGGCCAACAAACGGGTGGAAGCCGAGCTGAGCCAGTCGCGCAACGAAGCCGGCTGTTCGCCTGGCCGATGCCGAGCGCCGTGCCCAGACCGTGATCGAGGAGGCGAAAGCCCGCGCCACGGACGAAGCCGCCAAGATCGTTGCATCTGCACGTCAGGAAGCCGAGCAGCAAGTCGTCAAGGCCCGCGAAGCCCTGCGCGAAGAAGTCGCTGCATTGGCCGTCAAAGGTGCCGAGCAGATCCTCAAGCGCGAAGTCAACGCCGGCGTTCACGCCGAGTTGCTGGGTCGCCTGAAGACCGAGCTCTGATCGCTTCAGCGTCCACGCTCCTACCGAAACCCCGCAGGCATTCAAGGCAGACCATGGCAGAAATTGCAACCATCGCCCGTCCCTACGCAGAAGCGCTGTTCAAGGCCGCTGGCGCCAACGCTGGCAGCGTGGCCGTCTGGCTCGATGAGCTGGCCGCAGTGGCCGGCAACGTGCAGCTGCTTCAATTCGCTGACAACCCGAAGTCGTCCCAGGCCCAGGTGTTTGAAGTCATCTCTGGCGTGGTGAAAACCGCGCTGCCAGAAATGGCTCAGAACTTCCTGCGCACGGTGATCGACAACGGGCGCATCGCAGCGTTGCCAGAGATCGCTGACCAGTTCCGCGTGTTGAAGAATGCCCAGCAGGGCAGCTTCGATGCCGTGGTGTACAGCGCCTTTGACATCGACGCGGCCGCTTTGGCCGAGTTGTCGGGTGTGCTGGAAAAGCGGTTTGCCCGCAAGCTCAACCTGAAGGTCGAGTTGCAGCCCGACCTGATCGGTGGCATCCGCGTGGTGGTCGGTGACGAGGTGCTCGACACCTCGGTCAAGGCCCGTCTCCAACAAATGAAAGTTGCCCTGACGGCTTGACAGCCTCAGGCTGACTGCTCGGGCGCGCCCTCATCCCATTTAACGAAAGAAGGAAAGAGTCATGCAACTCAATCCCGCCGAAATTTCCGAATTGATCAAGTCCCGCATCGAGGGTCTGGGCGCTGCCAGTGATGTGCGCAACCAGGGCACCGTGGTGTCGGTGACCGACGGTATCGTCCGCGTGCACGGCCTGTCCGATGTGATGCAGGGCGAGATGCTGGAATTCCCCGCCAACAAGGACGGCGTGCCTTCCTTCGGTCTGGCGCTGAACCTCGAGCGCGACTCGGTCGGCGCCGTGATTCTGGGTGAGTACGAGCACATCTCCGAAGGCGACACCGTCAAGTGCACGGGCCGCATTCTGGAAGTGCCCGTGGGCCCCGAGCTGATTGGCCGCGTGGTCAACGCCCTGGGTCAGCCGATCGACGGCAAAGGCCCGATCAACGCCAAGATGACCGACGTGATCGAAAAGGTCGCTCCGGGTGTGATCGCCCGTAAATCGGTGGACCAGCCCGTGCAAACCGGCCTGAAGTCGATCGACTCCATGGTGCCCGTGGGCCGTGGTCAGCGCGAACTGATCATTGGCGACCGCCAGACCGGTAAGACGGCTGTGGCCATCGACGCCATCATCAACCAGAAGGGTCAGAACATGACCTGCGTTTACGTCGCGATTGGCCAAAAGGCCTCGTCGATCAAGAACGTGGTGCGCGCACTGGAGCAAGCCGGTGCGATGGAATACACCATCGTGGTGGCCGCCTCGGCCGCCGAATCCGCTGCCATGCAGTACCTGTCGGCCTACTCCGGCTGCACGATGGGTGAGTACTTCCGCGACCGCGGCGAAGACGCCCTGATCGTGTATGACGATCTGTCCAAGCAGGCCGTGGCCTACCGCCAGGTGTCCCTGTTGCTGCGCCGCCCACCAGGCCGCGAAGCCTACCCTGGCGATGTGTTCTATCTCCACAGCCGTCTGCTCGAGCGCGCAGCCCGCGTGAACGCCGACTACGTGGAAGCCTTCACCAAGGGTGAAGTCAAAGGCAAGACCGGTTCTTTGACCGCTCTGCCCATCATCGAAACGCAAGCCGGTGACGTGTCTGCTTTCGTGCCCACCAACGTGATCTCGATCACCGACGGTCAGATCTTCCTGGAAACCAGCCTGTTCAACGCCGGTATCCGCCCCGCCATCAACGCCGGTATCTCGGTGTCGCGCGTCGGTGGTGCAGCCCAGACCAAGCTGATCAAGAACCTCTCCGGTGGTATCCGTACCGACTTGGCCCAGTACCGTGAACTGGCTGCGTTCGCGCAGTTCGCTTCCGACCTGGACGAAGCCACCCGCAAGCAGCTCGACCGCGGTGCCCGCGTGACCGAACTGCTGAAGCAGGCCCAGTACTCGCCCCAGTCGATCGGCATGATGGCGTCGACGCTGTTTGCCGTGAACAAGGGCTACATGGACGACCTGGAAGTCAAGCAAGTGCTGGCTTTCGAAGCCGGCATGCACGCTTACCTGAAGGACAAGCACGCAGCATCTGCTGGCCAAGCTCGAGAACGATCAAGCGCCATGGACAAAGACGCGGAAGCCCAGCTGGCCGCAGCGATTGCCGACTTCAAGAAAACCGGCACGTACTGATCCGGCCCATTGACGACGACCTTCAAAAGGAGCCCCAATGGCAGCAGGTAAGGAAATACGCGGCAAGATCAAATCGGTGGAAAACACCAAGAAGATCACCAAAGCCATGGAAATGGTCGCCGCCTCCAAAATGCGCAAGGCGCAGGAGCGCATGCGTGCGGCCCGCCCTTACGCGGAAAAAGTGCGCCAGATCACCGGCAACCTGAGCCGGGCGAACCCTGAGTACACGCACCCGTTCATGCAGACCAACGACGCCAAGACCACCGGTTTTGTCGTCGTCACGACCGACAAGGGTCTGTGCGGTGGCATGAACACCAACATCTTGCGTGCGCTCACGAGCCAGCTCAAGGACCTGCAAGCCAAGGGCATCGGCGTTGAAACCGTCGCCATTGGCAACAAGGGCCTGGGCTTTCTCAACCGCATCAACGCCAAGGTGGTGTCCAGCGCCACGGCGCTGGGTGACACGCCTCACCTCGACAAGCTGATCGGCCCCGTCAAGGCGCTGCTCGATGCGTACACCGAAGGCCGCGTCAATGCGGTCTATGTCTGCTACACCAAGTTCATCAACACGATGAAGCAGGAAGCGGTCATTGAGCAGTTGCTGCCCTTGAATGCCGCAGACGATGCAAGACGGCGCCAAAGGCCGCGACTGGGATTACGTATACGAGCCCGACGCCGCCTCGGTCATCGACGAGTTGCTGCTGCGTTACGTGGAAGCCCAGGTGTTCCAGGCCGTGGCCGAAAACATGGCATCCGAGCAATCGGCGCGCATGGTGGCCATGAAGGCCGCCACCGACAACGCCGGTGAGGTCATTGGCGAACTCAAGCTGGTCTACAACAAGACCCGTCAGGCAGCGATCACGAAAGAGCTTTCGGAAATCGTCGCCGGCGCCGCTGCGGTTTGATGTTCAACAGAATTTAGCGAATCAGAAAAGGTATCCATCATGTCTCAAGTACAAGGCAAGATCGTTCAATGTATCGGCGCAGTGGTTGACGTGGAATTCCCACGCACCGACATGCCCCGCGTGTATGACGCGTTGAAAATGGAAGGTTCCGCCCTGACGCTGGAAGTTCAGCAGCAGCTGGGCGACGGCGTGGTGCGCACGATTGCACTGGGTTCATCCGACGGCCTGCGCCGCGGCATGATGGTGTCCAACACCAACAACCCCATCATGGTGCCCGTGGGCAAAGCGACCCTGGGTCGCATCATGGACGTGCTGGGCTCGCCCATCGACGAGCGCGGCCCCGTGGACCAGGCCTTGACCGCCTCCATCCACCGCAAGCCACCCGCATACGACGAACTGAGCCCTTCGCAAGAATTGCTCGAAACCGGCATCAAGGTGATCGACCTGGTGTGTCCTTTCGCCAAGGGCGGTAAGGTCGGTCTGTTCGGTGGTGCCGGTGTGGGCAAGACCGTGAACATGATGGAACTCATCAACAACATCGCCAAGGCCCACTCGGGCGTGTCGGTGTTCGCTGGTGTGGGTGAGCGTACCCGTGAGGGCAACGACTTCTACCACGAGATGGCCGACTCCGGCGTCGTGAACCTCGAGAAGCTCGAAGACTCCAAAGTGGCCATGGTCTACGGCCAGATGAACGAGCCCCCAGGAAACCGCCTGCGCGTGGCCCTGACCGGTCTGACCATCGCCGAGTCCTTCCGCGACGAAGGCAAAGACGTGCTGTTCTTCGTGGACAACATCTACCGCTACACGCTGGCCGGTACCGAAGTGTCCGCACTGCTGGGCCGTATGCCTTCCGCCGTGGGTTACCAGCCTACGCTGGCCGAAGAGATGGGCCGCCTGCAAGAGCGGATCACCTCGACCAAAGTGGGTTCGATCACCTCGATCCAGGCCGTGTACGTGCCTGCCGACGATTACACCGATCCATCGCCAGCCACCACGTTTGCCCACCTGGACTCCACCGTGGCCTTGTCGCGTGAAATCGCATCGCTGGGTATCTACCCTGCGGTGGATCCACTCGACTCCACCAGCCGCCAGCTGGATCCGCTGATCGTGGGTCAGGAGCACTACGAAGTGGCCCGCGCCGTGCAGGGCACGCTGCAGCGCTACAAAGAACTGCGCGACATCATTGCCATTCTCGGCATGGACGAACTGGCTCCCGACGACAAGCTGGCCGTGGCCCGCGCTCGCAAGATCCAGCGTTTCCTGTCGCAGCCGTTCCACGTGGCCGAAGTGTTCACGGGTTCGCCAGGCAAGTACGTGCCGTTGGCCGAAACCATCCGTGGTTTCAAGATGATCACCAACGGCGAGTGTGATCACTTGCCCGAGCAGGCTTTCTACATGGTCGGGACGATCGACGAAGCCTTCGAAAAGGCCAAAAAGGTGGCGTAAAGCGGCGCCTCGGGGCGTCTGGCGTTGTTGCCGTGCTCACCGTACGCCAGTACGGTTCCGCGCGGCGCCTAGCCAGCCACCCCGCTGCTTGCTTTCCATCCCCCTTTTTTTATTGGAGTCACTATGAGCACCATCCGCGTCGATGTGGTCAGCGCCGAAGAGTCCATCTTTTCGGGCGATGCCAAATTCGTGGCGCTGCCGGGCGAAGCCGGTGAGTTGGGCATCTTGCCCGGTCACATTCCGCTGATCACCCGCATCAAGCCCGGTGCCGTGCGCATCGAAAAGGCCGACGGCGGCGAAGAGTTCGTGTTTGTGGCCGGTGGCATTCTGGAAGTGCAGCCCAACCACATCACCGTCTTGTCCGACACCGCCATCCGTGGCAAGGATCTGGACGAAGCCAAGGCCACCGATGCCCGCAAGGAGGCCGAAGAGGCCGTGAAGAACGCCAAGAGCGATATCGACCTGGCCAAGGCCACTTCCGAGCTGGCGGTGATGGCGGCCCAGATTGCTGCCTTGCGCAAGTACCGCCAGAAGAAGTAAGCGAAAGCCAGTGGCCCAGCCAGCTTTCGCAGAAGAGACCGGCTACAAACCGGTCTTTTTTTTCGCCTTGATTCGCTCTGCGCGACAGCACAATAGCAGAATCGATCACGCTCTTCCCCTGAGAAGCCATGTCCCAGTATCCCGTGTCCTCGATGTTCGAAAGCCCCGACCTCGCTCCCGAGGAGGTGGCGGCGCGCCTGCTGGTCACGCCTCGGCGCTGGACGACCTGACCCTGGCCGACGCGATGACGGTGGTGACCTACATGCGACCCAAGCGCATCCTGGCCGGCACGGTGGTGATCAAAGAAGGTGAAATCAAGCACAACGACTACATGCTGCTGGTGCTGGAGGGGGACATCTCCGTGGAGAACGACCTGCCGGGCGCCGACGACGAGACCCTGGTGGTCAATGTGATTGGACCGGGTCACCTGATCGGTGAGATGGGTCTGCTGGATGGCTCGCCCCGCTCGGCCCGCTGCACCGCCGACACCGATGTGGCGGCCGCGGTGCTGTCACGCACCGCGCTGATGCGCTTGCTGCGCGATCACCCGCGCACCGGCTCCCGCCTGCTGCTGGCCATTTCCAAAGCGCATGGCCGACCGCTTGCGGGAAACCACCCGCAAGCTGCGCACACTTTGCCCAGATGAACAAGGCCTTGCAGGAAGAGCTGCAGATCGTCATGAACAACCGGACCCTGAGCGAACGCCGGTCGAAACGGCTTGAGCTGAAGCGCTTGGCCCATGAACCCAGCACCTGTGGTACCGCCGATCGCGCTTCACCATGGATTAGATTCAGGCGCGCACCACCGCATTGGTCGAGTTCGTTGGGCCGCAGACTGCCATCTTCGAGAGGGAAGTGGGCCACCAGCAGCGCCGACACCTCCTCCAGGGCTTCGGTCAGGCCGTCTTCGAACGCGCCTTGGTGCAAGCCGGTTGCCCAGACGGTCCACCATGGCTTGCCACTGGTGCTGATCAACCTTCTGGGTGAGTGCCCGGTCGGCCACGACCTCGATGGCGTGCTCGGCCAGCAGCAGATAAATCAGCACGCCGTTGTTGTGCTCGGTGTCCCAAACGCCCAGCCGTCCAAACCAGCTGAGCGCGCGTTCGCGCACCCGCTGGCGCAGCGGCTCGTCGGACCCGCTGCGCCAGACGTAGGATGAGCGGCAAGCGACGCCTCGACACAGATGCGGACTTCGCCGGTGTGCCGGCGCTTCGCTGGCGGCGACGCGCTGCGCCAGGCGCTCGGCCAGGTCGTCGGGCACGGCGCGCAGGGTGTCGCTGCGGTCAAGCCAGCGGTGTTTGAGCAATCAGAATCCAGCGGTTCAACATGTCTCACCAACCCCCGGAGGCACCACCGCCGCCAAAATTGCCACCACCGCCAGAACCAAAACCGCCACCGCCACCACCGCCACCGCCTCCACCCGCCACCCCCGCCGCCCCAATGCCGCCGCCGCACCACTTCGTCCGGAGCGGGGCACGCTGGGCGACAGCTGCATGAACAAGGCCACCACCATGGCCAGCACACCCGCGCCGATGGCGATCCACAACACATAGGTCAGCATCCAGGCCAGCGCGCCGGCGCCGACGCCGCCGAGCACGGTGCCCAGCTTGTTGCCGAACATGCCCCGCAGCACGGTGGACACGATGGGCACCGCAAACACCATGAAAATCAGCAGATCTGAGCCGGACTGAATTGTCCAATGGCACCACCAGTCTTGCCGCTGGCTCTCGGGCAGCTGGCAGGGCCTCACCGCTGACCAGGGCCAGAATCTGATCCACCCCGGCGTCGATGCCGCCGGCAAAATCTCCGCGCCTGAAAGCCGGTGTGACGGCCTGATCGATGATGCGCTTGGCCATCAGGTCGGGAATGGCGCCTTCCAGTGTCTTGGTCGGTGGCGATGCGCAACCGCCGGTCGTCTTTGGCGATCACGAACAACACGCCGTCGCCCACATCGCGCCGCCCGATCTTCCAGGCATCGCCCACCCGCTGTGTGTAGTCGGCGATGTCTTCAGGTGCGGTGGTGGGCACCATCAGCACCACAACCTGGGTGCCTTTGGCTCTGCTCAAAGGCGGCCAGCTTGTTTTCGATGGCGGCGCGATTCTGCCGCATCAAGTGTGCCGGTCTGGTCCATGACCCGCGCGCTCAGTGCGGGCACAGGGCAGCACGCCTTGGGCCATGCAGCCGAGGCAAAGCGCCCACCAGCACAGGGCCAGCGCAAGGCAGCAGGAGCGCGGAGCCAGCCGCGAGAGCGTCATGGCTTGTTGAAGTCGACCGAGGGCGGCTTGGTGATGGCGGCTTCGTTTTCGACCTGGAAGTTGGCCTTGGGCGCGTAGCTGAACACCATGGCCGTGAGGTTGGTCGGGAAGCTGCGCGCCAGCACGTTGTATTCCTGGATGCGCCTGGATATAGCGGTTGCGGGCCACCGTGATGCGGTTTTCGGTGCCTTCCAGCTGCACGCGCAGGTCGCTGAAGCCCTGGTTGGCCTTCAGGTTGGGGTACTGCTCCACCACCACCATGAGCCGGCTGAGCGCACTGCTCACCTCGCCTTGAGCGGCCTGAAACTTCGCCATGGCGGCAGGGTCGTTGACCATCTCGGGCGTCATCTGGATGACGGTGGCCTTGGAGCGGGCTTCGATCACCTTGGTCAGGGTTCTCCTGCTCAAAATTGGCCTCGCCCTTGACCGTGGCCACGATGTTGGGGATCAGGTCGGCGCGGCGCTGGTACTGGTTCAGCACCTCGGACCAGGCCGACCGGCTTTGTTCATCCAGGCGCTGGAAGTCGTTGTAGCCGCAGCCGGTCAGGCCGATCGCCAGCAGCAGAGGCCACCCAGCGGGAAAAAAATACGGTCCATCGGTTCATGGGTTCTCCAGAAGTCCAAACATCGGGCCGTTTGGTCAGGCAGTCGGCTGGGTATAGCCAAAAGGACTATACCCCTGAGCATGAGGCATGTCGCCTGCCACGCAGGGAATCGGGCGAGACGGTGATGCAATGCCTTTGAAACCGGCAAAATAGCACCATGCGCAAATCCAAACCGCCCCTCAGCTCGCCCGAAGACACCGAGCACGCGTTTTACGAAGCGTTGCAACAAGGCGATCTGGAGCGCCTGATGGCCTGCTGGGCCGATGAAGAAGACATCGTCTGCGTCCATCCCGGGTGGCCCACGCCTGCTGGGGCATGCTGCCGTGCGCGCCGCCTTTGAAGCGTTGTTCGCCAATGGCAGCGTCAAAGCCCAGGCGGAAAAGGTGCGCCGCATCGATGCGGGCTCCAGCAGCGTGCACAGTGTGATCGAGCGGGTTGAAGTCATGGGCAACGACGGACCGCAGATGGCCTGGGTGCTGGCGACCAACGTCTACGTCAAGACCGTGCAGGGCTGGCGTCTGATGGCACACCATGCCAGCCCGGGTACGCGAGACGAGCCGGTGGACGTGTACACCGAACCCACGGTGCTGCACTGAGTGTTGTCTGCGCTACCGGGCCCCCTGGTGGCTGCCCGGGGGCAATCTCCAGACCCTGTGGGCGGCGCTGGCCGCGCGGCGCCACCTCGGCCAGCGCCCCAGGTGGCGCCGCACACGCTGGGACACCCCGGATGGTGACTTCATCGACCTCGACCATGCGGCGCACGAGAGCACCTCGGCGACGCACCGTTGCTGGTGCTGTTCCATGGGCTGGAGGGCTCTTCGGCCAGCCAATACGCGGTGGCCTTTGCCGACTTCGCGCGCGAGCGCGGCCTGGCCATGGTCGTGCCCCACTTTCGGGGCTGCTCGGGTGAGCTGAACCGGGCGCCGCGGGCCTACCACTCGGGCGATCATGAAGAGATCGACTGGATCCTGCGGCGCCTCGCGAATGCGCAGCACCCCGGCAGGCCCTTGGTTGCGGTCGGGCGTGTCCCTGGGCGGCAACGCCTTGCTGCGCTGGGCCGGTGAGCAAGGGCGGGCAGGCCGCAGCCGTGGTCCAAGCCGTGGCAGCGGTGTGTTCGCCGCTGGACCTGGCCGCGGGCGGGCATGCGATCGGTCGGGGCTTCAACCGGCTGGTCTACACCCGCATGTTCCTCTCCACCATGGTGCCCAAGGCGCTGAAGAAACTGGAGCAACACCCCGGGCTGTTCGACGGGGAGGCGCTTGAGGGCTGCGCGCGACCTCTACGCCTTCGACAACCTGTTCACCGCGCCCCTGCATGGCTTCCGGGACACCGACGACTACTGGCCGCGGGCATCTGCCAAGCCGGTGTTGCCCGAGATCCGAGTGCCTGCGCTGGCCTTGAATGCGCTCAACGATCCTTTTGTGCCGAGCGCCTCGTTGCCCACGCCGTCAGACGGTGGGACCGAGTGGGTCACGCTGTGGCAACCGCCGCAGGGTGGCCATGTCGGGTTTCCCGTGTGCGTCGGGCGCGCTGTTGGGCATGCCCGGGCATGTGCGCGCCATGCCGGATGCGGTGGGGCAACTGGCTGCTGGCGCAGCTGGAATCGCTTCCGCCTCAATGCAGCTGAGTCGGCGTGGCGCTGTGCACCCCATGGCAAGGGTCGACCGCGACAAACTGCGTTGTAATCTACCCATGGATGACATCGTCAAAGCCGCACTGGCCAAGTGGCCCAATGTTCCCGCCTTGCTATGGCTGGCTGGGCCTGGATGCGCGTGGCGACTGGTACATGCGCGACGACGGCACGCAGGCGGCGGGCCCGTTTGCGGTGCAGCGCCAGGCACGGCCGAAAGCGCCAGCAAAGGCTCCCGCCTGCTGCACGGCAAACTGATCGATTTCATCGGGCGCAACTACGTGGCCGACGACAGCGGGGCAGTGGTTCTTTCAGAACGGCCCGCAGCGGGTGTATGTCGAGCTCGAAGCCTCGCCCTACATCTGGCGCTTGCAGCCCGATGGCGAGCATCCTGGCCCACACCGGCTAAGGTGGCCGGCGCCGTGCAGCAAAGCCTGCTGGACGAGAGCGGACGCCTGTACCTGGTCACCGATCTGGGGCTTGGGCTGGTGCACACCAGCGACATGGCGCAGGCGGCCGATGCCGTGGAGCGGGGTCGACTGGTCACCGGGACGTGAAGGCCAGCGAGTTGCCGCGAACAGTGGCGGTTTGTGCGCAGTCCGCAGGGCGATCATGCTGAGCTCACGTGACAAGGGCGGCTGACCAAATACTGCAGGCCCCGGTTTGACCGGCCTGGTGCACCCAAGAAAAAAGGCCGCTCAAAGAGCGGCCTTTTCTTGATTCAGGCATTGAAGCCTGAGCGGCGGTTACTTGACAGCGGCGAGCATGAATTCCACTGCCGCCTTGATGTCGGCGTCGGAGGCCGTCGAGCCGCCTTTGGGTGGCATCGCGCCCTTGCCCTTGATGACGCTGGCGGTGAGCGCATCAACGCCACCGGCCACGCGGGCAGCCCAGGCAGCCTTGTCGCCAAACTTGGGGGCGCCTGCGACGCCGGCCACGTGGCACACCGAGCAAGCCTGCTTGTACAAGGCTTCGCCGGCGCCAGCCGCCACGGTGGTGGCGGCAGCGGCAGGTGCCGCAGCGGCTGCAACGGCTCGGCAGCAGCAGGCGCGGCAGGTTCGGCGGCAGCGGGTGCGGGTGCGGCGCGCTGCAGCTTCAGGCCGCAGCGGCGGCCAGCAGCGGCTGCGCCAGCGGCGGCAGGTGCCGCTGGCTCGTCCAACTTGCCACCCGAGGCATTCACCATGTGCACCACGGCGCGGCCAATTTCCACATCGCTGAAAGCACCGCCACCTTGGGCGGCCATGGCACCTTTGCCCTTGCAGGGCGCTGGTCAACAGTGTGTCGTAGCCTTGCCCGATGCGGGCTGCCCAGGCGGCGGCATCGCCAAACTTGGGCGCGCCAACCACGCCAGCGGCGTGGCAGGCCGCGCATTGGGCGGTGTAAACGGCATCACCGGATTGCAGTGGGCGGTTGGCGTCGCGCAGCTCGACCGAGCCGACGCGCTGGATGCGGATGGCCGTGGCCAGCTCTGGATCGACAGCGCCAGCGGCTGGCTTGTCGCCGGAGGTCACGTAGTAGACCAGACCAATGATGATGAAGATCGGGGCCACGAATGAGAAGAACGACGTCCAGAGCAGCTGGGCGGGGGTTTTGATCGGGCCGGTGTGGGAGTCGTGATCGCTCATGGGGTCCTCAAGGGGTGCGGAACAAGGCCTGGAAAGATAAGCAGGGGTGTATCGGCCCAAGGCCGGACAACATTCGATTATAGCCAGCCGGTCTCTCGGCCGGCCTGACAACGCTGGCCGCCTGATAGAATCGCATGCGTTGCGGCTGTAGCTCAGTGGATAGAGTATTGGCCTCCGAAGCCAAGGGTCGTGGGTTCGATCCCCGCCAGCCGCACCACCTTCCAGACTTGCTTGAGGCATCTGTCGCCAGATGGCGGCTTTCATTGCCCTCCGACGCGATCACGATCACTCTGTGCGCCAAACGGGCAAGGTACCTTGCATGAACCAGTTCAGCTTCGATTTCAACGCGCCCCAAGAGCCTGAGTCTGAACCCTCGAAACCTGCGCCGCCAACTCCAGTGGTGCATGCGAAGGCGCCAGTTGAGTGCGCTGTGGCCCCGACCCAGGCTGATCTGGACAAAATTGCATTCGAGGCGATGGCTCAACGCCTTGAGCAAAACCCGGATTTTCGTGTGCTGCGGCGCCTCGAGCCGGTCACCGATTTTGGTCCCAGGCCGCTTTCAACAGACGCTGCAGGCGCTTTGGCACCTTCGCATCGCGTGATCGTGCTCGATACAGAGACCACGGGTTTGTCGCACCAGGCCGACAAGATCATTGAACTTGCGATGCTGATGGTGAACGTGGACTCGGTCACGGGCTTGCCTTTTGGTCGTGTGGAGCTGTATGAGGGGTTTGAAGACCCGGGCATGCCGATTCCGCCGATGGCCAAGGAGGTGACCGGCATCACCGACGATATGGTGCGCGGCATGCGGCTGGACGACGAGGCCGTGGCGCAGATGTTGAACCAGGCCGATTTGATCGTGGCACACAACGCAGGCTTTGACCGTCCGTTCGTGGAGGCGCGGTTTCCGGGTTTCGCCAGCAAGGCCTGGGGCTGTTCGTTCAAGGATGTCGACTGGAAAGCAGTTGGCGCCACCTCATTGAAACTGGGCGCCCTGGCTGCCGACCACGGCTGGTTTTTTGATGCCCATCGCGCCCAGGTGGATTGCCATGCCTTGCTGCAGATACTGGCCCGGCCTTTGGGCAGCAGCGGATTGACGGGGCTTGGCCAACTGATCACGGCGGGCTCGCAGCCCAGCTACAAGCTCAGCGCCACCGGCTCACCGTTTGAAAGCAAAGACGCGCTGAAAGGACGGGGCTACCGGTGGGACGGCGAGGCCAAGGTCTGGAGCTGCACCTTGAGCGACGACGCGGCGCTGGAAGAAGAGCTGGCATGGCTCGCCGAAGCGGTTTACGGGGGGCGGCAGGCGACGGTCGATATCGAGCGTCTGGACGGCCACAGCCGCTACTCCTTGCGCCGGGGCATGCTCGAAAAACGGCGTTTGTAGCGCCTTACTGATCGGTTTTGTCCAGTTGGGCCATGAAGGCTTCTGGAATGGGCGTCACTTTGCGTGACGGGCGGTCGATGAACACGATGCCGATTTTGCCGCGCGCCACTTCGCGGCCCGAGGCCACGTCGTCCATGCGGTAGACCAGGTCAAACCCGTATTTGTTGAAGTCTTCGGGCGTCATGCTCACGCGCATGGTTTCCCCGTGAAACCCTTCGGATTTGTACTGGGCCACGATGTCGCCGACCACGATGGAGTGGCCTGCCACCGTTGATTCCCGGTAACCCAGCGACTGGAAAAAGCGCACCCGGGCTTCCGACACCAGGGTCAGCAACTGGGCGTTGTCGAGGTGCCCACCCTGGTTCACATGGCTGATGTAAATCTGGATGTCGGTGGCAAATATGAAGTGGTCGGGCAGTTCAAACTGAATGCGTGGCATGGGTGAAGCTTCGCTCTCGCTCAGGCCTTGACCGGCTCACGCATGGTCACGAACTCTTCGGCTGCCGTAGGGTGGATGCCGATGGTGCTGTCGAACACCGCCTTGGTGGCGCCGGCCTTCATGGCCACGGCGAAGCCCTGCACGATTTCGCCGGCTTCGGCGCCCACCATGTGCAGGCCCACGACACGGTCGCTGGCCGTGTCCACGATGAGCTTCATCAAGGTTCGCTCGCTGCTGCCAGAGAGCGTGTGGCGCAGGGCTTTGAATTCGCTGCGGAAAACGGTGATGGCGCCGAATTGTTCGCGCGCCTTTTCTTCACTGAAGCCGACGGTGCCGATGTTGGGGTGGGTGAACACGGCGGTGGGGATGAACTCATAGCTCATGTCACGCGGCGCCTTGCCAGTGGCCGGGCCAAAGAGCTGATCGACCACCACCATCGCCTCGCCCAGCGCCACGGGGGTGAGCTGCACGCGGTTGGTCACATCGCCCACGGCATAGATATGGGGCACGTTGGTCTGGTAACGCTCGTTGACAACCACCTCGTTTTGACCGCCCTGGGCCACGCCCACGGTGTCCAGCCCCAGGCCTTTCACGTTGGGCACGCGTCCGGTGGCGTAGAGCACCGCATCCACCGTGACAACATTGCCGCCTTCGCACTCCACCTTCAGGCCTTCATCGGTCTTCTGCACATCCACCACGTCGGCGTTCAACCGCAGGTCCACGCCCGACTTGATCATCTCACCGGCCACGAAATGGCGGATTTCGTTGTCGAAACCACGCAGCACCTGCTCGCCACGGTACAGCTGCACAACCTGGCTGCCAAGACCGTTGAAGATGGAGGCGAACTCGCAGGCGATGTAGCCACCGCCCACCACCAGCAAACGCTTCGGGAAGGGTTCCAGGTCAAACACTTCGTTGGAGGTGATGACGTGTTCGCGGCCTTTGAAATGGGGCACAAAGGGCGTACCGCCGGTGGCGATCAGGATGTTCTTGGCTGTGAACGCCTGATGGCCCGGGGAGCCATCGGCATTCAGCGTGGCCAATGTGATGGCGTGTTCACCGTCGATGCGGGCGAACCCGTTGAACACGCTCACGCCCGAGCCGGTCAACAGGTTGCTGTAGACGCCATTGAGCCGGCTGATTTCTTTGGCACGGTTGGTTTTCAGCGTGGCCCAGTTGAGCGATGGCGCTGGGCCTTCCCAGCCAAAACCGGCGGACTCGTGAAAGCTCTCGGCATAGTGCGCCGCATAGCTGTAGAGCTTTTTCGGAATGCAGCCCACGTTGACGCAGGTACCGCCCAGACCGTCGGTGCCCAGCGTTTCGGCCAGCGCCACACGCGCGCCACGTTGCGCCGCCATGCGCGCGGCGCGCACGCCGCCACTGCCGCCACCGATGACAAAGAGGTCGAAGTCGAATGCTGAAGCCATGTCAAAAAATCCTTGTGAAGTGGCTTGATGTTAAGTCCGCCGCACAATGGGTGCATGAACCATCCCCAACCCCATGCCGATGTTCCGGGTGTTTCGCTGCTGCTGGGTGCAGGCGGCGGCATTGGGACTGCGTTGCGGCAGCGGTTGGAAGAGCGGGGCGAAACGGTGATCGCTTTGGGCCGCCATACCGAGCCTGCGCTGGACTACGGTGATGAAGCATCCGTGGCGGCTTGTGCCCATCATCTGGCCGAACGGCTTGAAAGTTCGGGCCAGGCGCTGACGCGTTTGATCGTGGCCACGGGCTTTCTGCATGGGCGCACGCCCAGTGGCCATCTGGCTGAACCGGAGCGCTCATGGAAGAACCTCGAACCCGAAGCGCTGGCCCACAGCTTCCTGGTCAACGCCATCGGGCCTGCCCTGGTGATCAAGCATCTGCTGCCTCTGCTGCCCCGCCAGGGGCGCTGCACGGCGGCCTTTCTGTCGGCACGTGTGGGCAGCGTGGGAGACAACCGATTGGGTGGCTGGTACGCCTATCGCGCTGCCAAAGCGGCGCTGAACCAATTGGTGCACACGGCAGCCATCGAGTTGGCGCGCCGCAACCGCGAATCGGTCTGCGTGGTTTTGCACCCCGGAACGGTTGACACACGGTCTCTCACAGCCCTTTGCCAAAACCGGCCTGGCGGTGCGCTCGCCCGACATCGCAGCCGCCGAAATCCTGGCTGTGGTGGATGGACTCCAGCCCGCTCAGTCGGGTGGATTTTGGGACCAGCATGGCAAGGCAGTGCCTTGGTGAAATCGGTCAAGCTGTTGAATCACGCCTTTGGGGCAGGACGCTGGGCTTTGGTTTTGGCCCTTCGTTGCGCCATTTCGCGACCCATACCGGCGCCGTCGAAGGCTTGCAGGCGTTGCTTGGCCTCGGGATAGGCGATGGACTCTTCCAGCATGATGTGGTCAAGGTACAGCGCTTCAAACACTTCGATGGCATGCCGCAGTTCCTGGGTGTCGAACCAGAGATTGCCATTGGCAGCGGCGTCCAGCGAGGGGGCGATTTGTATCCAGTTTTCCTCCAGCCAGCCATGGTCCTGTGTCAGGCGCTGGGTGGTGTGCACGATGGCCTCGTCCTGGCTGTTCAGCAGCGCAGGGAAGATGTGTTTTTCTTCATCGAGATGGTGCTGACGCGCTTCCGTGTTGAAGTAGTGCAGTATCCGGCGAACCTTCTCGCGGTTGGCGGCGTTCAGTCCCTCGCTTTCAATGGCATCCACCAAAGGGCTCAGGAGCACCAGTTGCGCCATGATGTCCTGGTGCGTTTTGTCCAGGAATTCGAAAACGGCGGGGGCGACAGGGGCAGCGTTCATGGTGTTGACCTCCATTTGAGACGAGGTTCTATCCTATGAACGGGTTGCCCTGCCGTACTTGATCTGGCTCAAAGTGCAAGGCCTTCGCTGCAGGGAAGCGAAAATGGCGCCTTGCCGGAGCTCAATAGGTGTAAACGCCGCGCCCGGTCTTGCGGCCCAGCCAGCCGGCCGCCACCATTTCTTTCAGCAGCGGGGCTGGGCGGTATTTGCTGTCGTTGAATTCGGCCATGTAGACGTTCATCACCGCCAGGCACACGTCCAGCCCGATCATGTCGGCCAGGGCCAGCGGGCCGATGGGCTGGTTGGTGCCCAGCTTCATGCCGGCGTCGATGTCTTCCGGCGTGGCCAGGCCTTCGGCCAAAACGAAGAAGGCTTCGTTGATCATGGGCACCAGGATGCGGTTGACCACGAAGCCGGGGGCGTTCTTCACCGTGATGGGCGATTTGCCCAGGCGCTCGGCCAGCGCTTTGACGGCGTCGTGCGTGGCGTCGCTGGTTTGCAGGCCGCGGATGATCTCCACCAGCGCCATCATGGGCACGGGGTTGAAGAAGTGCATGCCGATGAAGCGGTCGGCGCGCTGCGTGGCCGCGGCCAGCTTGGTGATGCTGATCGAGCTGGTGTTGGTGGCCACGATCACATCGGCGCCGAGCAGGCCATCGAGCTGCTGCAGGATCTTGACCTTGAGCGCCTCGTTTTCCGTGGCCGCCTCGATCACCAGTTGCGCACCCTTGAGGTCGTCATAGTTGGTCGAACCTTTGATCAGCGCCAGCGCAGCCTCCTTGTCGGCCACGGTGGCTTTTTCTTTTTTGATCAGGCGATCCAGGCTGCCGGCGACGGTGGCCAGGCCTTTGTCGATGGCGGCCTGGTTGATGTCGACCATGACGACCTGGATACCGTTGGTGGCGCAGGCCTGGGCGATGCCGTTGCCCATGGTGCCCGAGCCGATGATGCCGACGGTCTGGATGTTGTTGTTGCTCATTGAAAAACTCCTGTGGATGTTGAAAGGGCGGTGGGCAGGAGGGTGCGGAAAGCGCCCTGACCCCATGGAACGATTGTCGCGCAGCAGCGGCAAAGGCCTGTCGCCGATATGATGCCAGTTGATTTTTGACAGCCCCCAATTTGGAGACACCCTCATGATTCTCGAGCACGCCGACATCCATGTTGACCCCAGCAAAGCTGCCGCTTTTGAAGAAGCGATCGAACGCGGCGCGCGCACGGTGATTTCCACCGCCAAAGGCTTTCAAGGTTTCAAGGTGAATCGCAGCATCGAGAGCCAGGGCCGCTACATCCTGACCATTTACTGGGACACGCTGGAAGACCACACGGTGGGTTTCCGTGAGTCACCCGCCTTTGCCGAATGGCGCGGCATTGTCGGTCCGTTCTTTGCTCGGCCACCCGTGGTGGAGCACATGGAACTGGTCTGTATGTCTTGATCCCCCCGCGCCGCGCTGCGCGCGTCACCCCCCAGGGGGCGATGCTGGCGGCCCGGCGAAGCCGGTTCCGCGGCATCCTGGGGTTGAGCGGCCTTCGGGCCGCTCAACGTTTGGCGACCTAATCGCCTTCGGTCGCGTTTACCAAGGTGTGGAGGTCGGAGAGGAAGTTCACCCCAGAACGCCGCGGAACCGGCTTCGCCGGGCCGCCAGCGTTGCCCCCCTCAGGGGGGTGACGCCGCAGGCGGCGCGGGGGGAGGGGTGAAGTCACCCCTTGCGCATCAACGTGGATTTGCCGAACAGGCTTTCAATCAGGTCCACAGCCACCAGCGCTGTGCGGTTGCGCACATCCAGCGCGGGGTTGAGTTCCATCACGTCCATGGAGGCCATGCGACCGGTGTCGGCAATCATTTCCATGCACAGCTGTGCTTCGCGGTAGGTCGGGCCACCGGGCACGGTGGTGCCCACGCCGGGGGCGATTTCGGGGTCGAGGAAATCGACGTCGAAGCTCACGTGCAAGTGGGTGTTGTCGTCCATGTCGGCCAGGGCCTGCTCCATGGTGTGGCGCATGCCTTTTTCGTCGATGTAGCGCATGTCAAACACTTCCAGGCCATGTTGATGCACGAAGCGCTTTTCACCCGCGTCCACGCTGCGAATGCCGATTTGCCGCACCACCTTGGGTGAAATGGCGGGCGTGGTGCCGCCAATGCCCGTGAGTTTGCTGGGACCGTGGCCACACAGGATCGCAACAGGCATGCCGTGCACGTTGCCACTGGGCGTGAGCTCGGCGGTGTTGAAGTCGGCGTGGGCATCGAGCCACAAGACGCGCAGCGTTTTGCCGCTGTCGCGGCAGTGGCGCGCCACGGCACTGATCGATCCAATGCCCAGACAATGGTCGCCGCCCAGCACCATGGGCAAATGTCCTTGGGCAAGCGCGGCGTGCACCGCTTCATGCAGGCTCTGGTTCCATTCGGCCACTTCATCCAAATGGCGGTAGCCCTGATCGGGTGGTAACCAGGGATTGGCCGGGCCAGCCAGGTTGCCGGTATCGTGCACCTGCAAGCCATGACTCTCCAGGACAGCGGCGAGGCCGGCCACGCGCAAGGCTTCGGGGCCCATGGAGGCGCCGCGTGCGCCGGCGCCAATGTCGGTAGGCACGCCAATCAATTGAACGGTTTGGTGTTGCATGGGCCTATTGTGAAGGCTTCACGACGGTTGGGCGCTCAGGCGCGTGGCAACTCGATGTGGAACTTGGCGCCTTCGCCGGGTTTGCTCTCGGCCCAGATGCGCCCGTTCATGCGTTGCACGGCCTTGAAGACCATGGCCAGACCAATGCCCGTGCCCGGTACCGCTTCGGGGCGGTGCAAGCGCTGAAACAGTGCAAAGATGCGGTCGTGGTACCTCATGTCGAAGCCTTGGCCCTCGTCTTTGACGCACAGTCGCACCATCGCACCGGTGTTTCGGGCGGTCAGCGTGATCTGGGGCACGCTGTCTGGGCGGGCGAACTTGATGGCGTTGTCCATCAAGTTGCGCAAGGCCATGGCCAGGCCCTGCGGATTGGCCATGGCCGAGATGTCTTCGGGTATCTCAATGTGCACCACGACGCCCTTTGCCTCGAGCTCGTTGATCATGCCGCCGATCACATCGTCGACCACCTGCCGCAGTTGCACGGGAGCGATCAGCTTGTCCATGTCTTCCATGCGGCAATAAGCGAGCAGATCGCTGATCAATCGCGCCATGTGGAGTGAGGCGCCCTGGATGCGGGCCAGGTAGTTGCGCCCCTCTGCATTGAGGGATGCACTGTGCTCCTCGAGCAGCAGCGAGGCAAAACCTTCGACACTTCGCAGCGGGGCTTTCAGATCGTGTGAAACCGAATAGGCAAACGATTCCAGCTCCTGGTTGGCCTGGCTCAGCCGGCGCACGCTCACATCCAGCTGTGCGGTGCGATCCTTTACGCGCTGTTCCAGCTCTGCCGCCAGCCGTTGAAGCTTCGCGTCGGTGGATCTTCGACCGTAGATATTGACGAGCATCTGGGCGAATTGCCGCAACAGGCCCACCTGGTTTTCGTCGTAGTCATGGTGGGCAGTCACCGAGTCGAAACCCACAAAACCGATACAGCCCTCGGAGCTGATCATGGGCAGGGCGATGAGGCTGCGAATGCCTTGTTGTTCCAGGATCCTGCGCAAAGTGCCTTCGGGCAGATCGAGCACTTCGGGAATCGACACCATCTCATTTCTGGCATGGGTTTCAACCCAGTCTGGCAGGATGTCGAGGCTGATGTTTTGCAGTCTGCCGATTTCAGGCCTGACTGTGGCCGCACACCATTCATGGGTGTTCGATGTTTGGTGGTTGGCGTAGTCGTATTCGAAGATGTAGGCGCGATCGGCCAGTGCGAACGCACCCACTTTCTCCAGGGCATCGTGAATGCCCTGGTCAACGTCTTCCATTGGCAAGTTGATGAAATTGGTGGCCAGCTGTGCTTGCAGGGCCATGAACTGGCGCAGGCGCTCGCGCTGGTGGCGCAACTGTTCGCGTTCGGTGATGTTGCGCGCAACGACCATGTAGTGTTCGCTGTCGGGCAACCGCGCCATGCGGGCATCAAAATGCGCCTCACCGTCTGGCAGGTCCAACACATATTCAAATTCCTGCAACTGTCCCTGTTCGGCCAGTTTCAGCTGTTCGTGAAGCATCTGGGCAAGCGGCGGTGGCATCACCTCGCGAACGAGCTTGCCCAGAAACACTTCGGGCGGCACGTAGAGCTGGTCATTGGAGGCACCCTGGAAATGGACGAAGCGCCCATCCTGGTCGACCACGAACAGCAGATCCTGCAGCACGTTGAACACAGCTTCGAGCATGGCACCGCGCTGGCGCGCTGCGTTTTCGGCTTGCTTGAGCTCTGAAATGTCGATGCAGGAAACGATGAACCCGGTGATACCCCGGTCGGCACTTGTCAAGGGAAGGCATTGCGCGACCAACCATCGGTAAATCCCGTCTTTGTCACGAAGCCTGAATTCAGTGGATACGGCCTCTTTGCGCGTCTTCACCGACGCAAAGAAGGCTTGTCTTCTCGGGAGATCTTCGGGGTGCACGCCTGTCAGCCAGCCCAGTCCCATTTCTTGTTCGGCTGTGCGCCCGGTGAACGCCAACCATCGGCGGTTCAGCCAATTGACCTCGCCGTGGAGGTTGGATGTGCAGAACAAGACCGGTGAGGCGTTGGCAACGATGTCCAGGCGCTGCAGCGTCTGGCGCTGCACTTCTTCGAGAGCAACGCGCTCGGTGATTTCAAAGGTGGTACCGGCCATGTATTTGGCCTGGCCAGCGTCGTCCCAGAACGCCTGGCCCTTGGTTTCGAACCAGCGATACTGCCCATTGGCGTCCCGGATGCGGAAAGCGCAGGCGTAGGGCGCCCGCTCCTTGATGTGCCGCATCAAGGCGGTCTTGAGGTTGTCAATGTCTTCAGGGTGCACGGCCTTGAACAAAGTCGACGCCATGCGCTCGAGTGGAACCTCACCATACCCCAGCGCGGTGAGGAACATGGGTGAGTAGCGAACGGTTTTTTCTGCGATGTTCCAGTCCCAGACATTGCCGGAGTCGAGCATCAACTGGAAATGCCGTTCGCTCTGGGTCAATGCCTTCAAGGACCGGTCGAGGCGCCAGGCACCGTAGGACATGGCGGCAAGCAGAAAGAGCGCCAGCCCCATGAAAAACGGCAACTTGGCGCGCCAGTCTTCGAGGGCCATATGGGTTCCCGCACCGTAGACCACCACCATGTCGCTGGCCGCGCCGCCGAGGCGCTGAAAAGCGATCCGTCTGGGCATGCCGTCAAGAGCGCTCAATTGATCGACCAGACCTGAGGGGGTCTGGTTGGCCACCTGCACCCAGGGCGCCCTGACCGACTTGCCCAGATCGGCCGCAACGGTTGGCGCGCGAGCCATCACGGTGGCGGAGCCGTCGGCATTCAGCCAGAAAAGCGTGACGCGGTCGTCGGGTTCCAGGCGGTCGCGCTCCAGCCAATTGCTCAGGGCAGTCAGTTCGAGGTCCACCCCATACGCTTCGACGCTTCGGTTGTTGCCCGCTGCCTTCCAGGTCAGGGGAACCACTTTCTCGCTCCAGGCAGGGTTGGCGTTGCTCAGTCCCCACCGCTCAGTGGAGAGCACGCTGCTGTGTCCGTGGGGATGGTGATGCACCCCGATGGGCGGTTGGGCAAGCGTGCCCACAATGGCAATGGGGTTGCCGGTGGCATCCACGGCATGCAGGTCAAACGGCAGCGGCAAGGAGGCCAGCAGGGCCGAGAAGGCGTTGGGTGCGGTCAGGGACGGGGGGTGTGGGGCATCCACGGTAGAACGCTGCAGCTGGACATCTACCTGGCTGATCACGGTTCTCGCCACTGTGAGCGTTTGCTCCAGGTCCTGAGCCAGACGCCCAGCCAGGCGTGTGGCGCGTTCGCCGGTTTTCTCCAGCGCCAGTTGGTGTTCGCGCCACACAAAGGCCGATACCGCGAGCAACATCAGGGCAATGATGCCCGCAGACGCTGCAAGCATGAGCCGGCGTTGCGCCGAGGCCGAGGCGCGATGCCAGCCAGTGCTCGGCGTTGTAGAGGACATCAATGCAGGGGCGGCGGGAGCTGCGGGCATGAAAGGTGTGTGTTTTTCATGCCAGTCTAGCAGCGCCCCATTGCGGCGGGCTGATGCAGGTCACATATTGCGCCGGTACTGCCCGCCCACCTCGAACAGCGCGTTGGTGATCTGGCCCAGTGAGCAGACGCGCACCGCGTCCATCAGCACCTCGAACACGTTGTTGTTGTCGAATCACCGCCTGTTGCAGGCGCTTGAGCATGGCGGGTGCTTCGCTGGCGTGCAGGTCGTGGAAGTCGGCCAGGCGCTTGAGCTGGCTTTGCTTTCTCTTCGTCGGTGGAGCGGGCCAGTTCCAGCTTGTCCATGACCGCGTCGCCATGCGGGTTGCGGAAGGTGTTGACGCCGATGATGGGCAACTCGCCGGTGTGCTTGAGCATCTCGTAGTGCATGGACTCGTCCTGGATCTTGCCGCGCTGGTAGCCGGTTTCCATGGCGCCGAGCACGCCGCCGCGCTCGGCGATGCGCTCGAACTCGGGCAGCACCGCTTCTTCCACCAGCTCGGTCAGCTCTTCGATGATGAAGGCGCCCTGGTTGGGGTTTTCGTTCTTGGCCAGGCCCCATTCGCGGTTGATGATGAGCTGGATGGCCATGGCGCGGCGCACCGAGTCTTCGGTGGGCGTGGTGATGGCTTCGTCAAACGCGTTGGTGTGCAGGCTGTTGCAGTTGTCGTAGATCGCGATCAGCGCCTGCAGCGTGGTGCGGATGTCGTTGAACTGGATCTCCTGCGCGTGCAGGCTGCGGCCGCTGGTCTGGATGTGGTACTTCAGCTTCTGGCTGCGCTCGTTGGCGCCGTATTTTTCCTTCATGGCCACGGCCCAGATGCGGCGCGCCACGCGGCCCATGCACGGTGTATTCCGGGTCCATGCCGTTGCTGAAGAAGAAGCTCAGGTTGGGCGCGAAGTCGTCGATGTGCATGCCGCGCGCCAGATAGGCCTCGACGAAGGTGAAGCCGTTGGACAGCGTGAAGGCCAGCTGGCTGATCGGGTTGGCGCCGGCTTCGGCAATGTGGTAGCCGCTGATGGACACCGAGTAGAAGTTGCGCACGTCGTGGTGCACAAAGTACTCGGCAATGTCGCCCATCACCTTGAGGGAGAACTCGGTGGAGAAGATGCAGGTGTTCTGGCCCTGGTCTTCTTTCAGGATGTCGGCCTGCACCGTGCCGCGCACGTTGGCCAGCACCCATTCCCGGATCTTGTCGGCCTCGGTGTCGGTGGGCTCGCGGCCGTTGTCGGCCTTGAACTTGTCGAGGTTCTGGTCGATGGCCGTGTTCATGAACATGGCCAGAATGCGTGGGCGCCGGGCCGTTGATGGTCATGGAGACGCGAGGTGGCCGGGTTGCACAGGTCGAAGCCGCCGTACAGCACCTTCATGTCGTCCAGCGTGGCGATGCTGACGCCCGAGTTGCCCACCTTGCCGTAGATGTCCGGGCGCGGATCGGGGTCGTTGCCGTAGAGCGTGACCGAGTCAAACGCGGTGGACAGGCGCTTGGCCGGCATGCCTTCGCTGAGCAGCTTGAAGCGCGGTTGGTGCGAAAGGCATCGCCTTCGCCGGCGAACATGCGGGTGGGGTCTTCGCCTTCGCGCTTGAAGGCGAAGGTGCCGGCGGTGTAGGGGTAGCTGCCGGGCACGTTGTCCAGCATCAGCCACTTCAGGATTTCGCCGTGGTCCTCGTACTGCGGCAAGGCCACCTTGCGGATGGTGGTGCCCGAGAGCGTCTTGGTGGTCAGCGCGGTGCGGATTTCCTTGTCGCGGATTTTCACCACGTACTCGTCGCCGGCGTAGGCCTTTTGCATGTCGGGCCACTGGGCCAGCAGCTTGCGCGCGTCGCCGTCCAGCCGCATGTTCGCGCTCGTTGGCCAGGTCCATGGCGGCTTCCGACGCCTTGGGCCGGTGGGTCTTGTCCACGGCGAGCATGCGCGAGGCTTCGCGCAGTTGCTGCATCTCGCGCGCCAGTCGGGCCTGGGCGCGGGCGCGGGTCTTGTAGCCGCGCACGGTGTCGCTGATCTCGGCCAGGTAGCGGGTGCGCGCGGCCGGCACGATGGGGGTCTGGTTGGTGCTGTGGCGCACGTTGGCCAGCGGCAGCTTGCCCTCGGTGAGTCGGCAGGCCCAGGTCCTGCAGGCGCAGCTTGAGCGCCTGGTACAGCGCGGTCACGCCGTCGTCGTTGAAGCGCGCGGCCATGGTGCCGAACACCGGCATGGTGTCGGGCATGACGGTGAAGGCTTCGCGGTTGCGCTGCACCTGCTTGGCCACATCGCGCAGCGCGTCGGCCGCGCCTTTGCGGTCGAACTTGTTGATGGCCACGAACTCGGCAAAGTCGAGCATGTCGATCTTTTCCAGCTGGCTGGCCGCGCCGAACTCGGGCGTCATCACGTACATGGGCACGTCCACATGGGGCACGATGGCCGCGTCGCCCTGGCCAATGCCCGAGGTTTCCACCACGATCAGGTCGAAGCCCGCCACCTTGCAGGCGGCGATCACGTCGGGCAGGGCGGCGCTGATTTCGCTGCCGGAGTCGCGCGTGGCCAGGCTGCGCATGAAAACGCGCGGCCCCTGTTGCCAGGGCGTGATGGCGTTCATGCGGATGCGGTCGCCGAGCAAGGCGCCGCCGCTCTTGCGGCGCGACGGGTCGATGGAGATCACCGCGATGCGCAGGCGTCGTCCTGGTCGAGGCGGAGGCGGCGAATCAGCTCGTCGGTGAGCGACTGGACTTGCCCGCGCCGCCGGTGCCGGTGATGCCGAGCACGGGGACTTTTGCGGGCTGTTGCGACTCGGTGCGAACCGCTTCGCAACAGACCCTCGTCGGCCTGGCCGTTTTCCAGCGCGGTGATGAGCTGGGCCAGGGCGCGCCAGTTCATCTCGCCATGGCCCTGGATGGCTGTCCATGGCCTTGGGCGCGTGGCCGCTGAGGTCGTGGTCGCAGCGCATCACCATCTCGCCGATCATGCCGGCCAGGCCCATGCGTCTGGCCGTCTTCGGGGCTGTAGATGCGGGTCACGCCATAGGCCTGCAGTTCCCGGATCTCGGCCGGCACGATCACGCCGCCGCCGCCGCCGAACACCTGGATGTGTTCGCCGCCGCGCGCCTTGAGCAGGTCGACCATGTACTTGAAGTACTCGACGTGCCCGCCCTGGTAGGAGCTGATGGCGATGCCCTGCGCGTCTTCCTGCAGGGCGGCGGTCACCACCTCGTCCACCGAGCGGTTGTGGCCCAGGTGGATCACCTCGGCGCCCATGCCTTGCAGGATGCGGCGCATGATGTTGATGGCCGCGTCGTGCCCGTCGAACAGGCTGGCGGCGGTGACAAAGCGCACCTTGTGCGTGGGGCGGTAGTTGGCCAGGGCCTGGTAGTCGGCGGAAAGCTGGGTCATGTGGCTTGTCTCTTGCTGTTGGAGCGGTTCTTGTTATTCGATGCGCAGGCCTTTGAGGGCCGGGTCTTCGGGCGGAAAGCGCAGGTCCAGCGCCTTGAGCGTGTCGCGCACGATGGTGGCGATCATCAGGTTGCGGTGGGTCTTGGAGTCGGCGGGCACCACGGTCCATGGCGCCCAGGGCGTGCTGGTGGCGTTCAACAGGTCTTCGTAGGCCTGCTGGTATGCCTTCCACTGCTTGCGCACCTCCACATCGCCCAGGCTGAACTTCCAGTGTTTTTCGACGTTGTCGATGCGCTCCTGCAGGCGCTCGCGTTGCTCTTCAAAGCTGATGTGCAGCATGAACTTGAGGACCACGGTGCCGGTGTCGGTCAGCAGGCGCTCGAAATCGTTGATGTGGGCGTAGCGCTGCTCGGTCTGCTCGGGCGTGATCCACTGGTTGACCACCGGAACGAGCACGTCTTCGTAGTGGCTGCGGTTGAACACCATGATCTCGCCCGCGCCGGGCACGCGCTGGTGGATGCGCCAGAGGTAGTCGTGGTCGCGCTCCGCCTCGGTCGGCGCTTTCCAGCCCACGGTGCGCACGCCCAGCGGGCTGGTCTGGCTGAACACGCCGCGCACGGTGCCGTCCTTGCCGGCGGTGTCGGTGCCTTGCAACACCACGAGCAGCTTGTAGCGGCCGTCGGCAAAAAACAGGTTTTGCAGACCGTCGATTTCAGTGGCCAGTGCGGCCACAGCGGCTTTGTCTTCCGCTTTGGCCCCTTGCGACCAGGGTTTGGCGCCCGGGTCGAACTGCTTGAGCTTGATCCTTTGGTCTGATTTCCGGGCGTCGCCCTTGAAGGGCGCCACCTGCCACTCGCTCCAGCGCCCATTCTCCGGCGCGCGAACGGCTTGGGTGACGGGGTCTTTGATCGGCATCGGACAGTCTCCGGGTGGTCGGGGGAGTGTTGACGTTTACGTAAACGTCAATTATCAATCTTACCGCAGGGTCTGGCGTCTGACCATGGGGGTGACCCGCACGCTCGGTTGTTGCGCCCATCACGCTGGCAAGTATTTAGAATACTTGTCGGGGTATGGACAGCGCGGCGTGAGCGTGGCGCTGCCCGTCGCCCCAGCCGATTCACCACCCTGTCAAGCAGAGGAGACACGATGTCCACCGTTCACGATCCCGAGCGCAAGCGCGCTTTGGTGATGCGCTTGAAGCGCGTTGAAGGCCAGTTGCGCGGCATTCAGAAGCTGATCGAAACCGATTCCGACTGTGAAAAGGTGGCGCAACAGCTCTCCGCCGCCCGCAAGGCGCTGGACAAAACCTTTTTCGCCATGGTCAGTTGCGTGATCGCCCAAGGTGATGTGCCCGCTGATGACGTGGCAGACATGTTGTCGCGTTTTTCCTGAGACCTTTGCTTTTTGAAAGGCCCGCCAGCGCGGGCAAGGAGCCGCCACCATGAAGCCGATTCAGCTGTTTGACACCGACTTCCAGCACCTACACCTACGTGTTGTTCGATCAGGCCACGCGCGAAGCGCTGATCATCGACCCGGTGGACGGCAAATCGAGCGCGATCTGGAAACCCTGCGCGAATACGGGCTCAAGCTGGTCTGGGCGGTCGAGACCCACGCCCACGCTGACCACATCACCAGCGCCGGCAAGCTGGCCGAACTGGCCGGTGCCAAAACCGCCGCGCCCGTGGGCTGCAACATCGGTACCGCCGGCGTGCAGCTGAAAGACGGCGACACGCTGCAATTTGGTGGTGAAACCCTCAAGGCCCTGCACACGCCCGGCCACACCGCGGGCAGCATGAGCTTCGTCTGGCGCGACCATGTGTTCACTGGCGACACGCTGCTCATCAATGGCTGTGGCCGCACCGACTTTCAGTCGGGCAGCGCCAAGCGATCTTTACCACAGCCTCACGCAGGTGCTGTTCAAACTGCCCGACGCCACCACCGTCTGGCCGGGCCACGATTACCAGGGCCGCACCCATTCCAGCATCGGCCAGGAAAAAGCCTCGAACGCGCGCGTGGCGGGCAAAACCGAGGCCGAATTCGTGCGCCATCATGGACGGCCTCAATCTGCCCAAGCCCAAGCGGATCGACGAAGCCGTTCCCGCCAATTTGACATCTGGCATTCGCCACGACGCCGACGGTGCCTTGCTCATGCAGCCGCGCCCAGTGGACTGCCGCTTATGCCGGCGATGTGTCGCCAGCACTGGCCTGGCAATGGTGTGCAGGCGGGCGAAGCGGTGATGGTGGATGTGCGCTCCGACGCCGAGCGCGAGTGGGTGGGCTATGTGCCCGGCGCCGTGCCGCTGGCCTGGAAGCAATGGCCGGGCATGGCCATGAACCCGGGTTTCGACGAGGGCGTGAAGCAGGCCGGCCAACGGCCAAAAGCTGGTGCTGCTGTGCCGCAGCGGGGTGCGCTCCATCGCTGCTGCCAAGCGGGCCACCGAGCTGGGCCTGGAGGCCTACAACATCCTCGAAGGCTTTGAAGGCGATCCCGATGGTGACGCCCACCGTGGCAACCGCGGTGGCTGGCGCCTCCATGGCTTGCCTTGGCGCCAGAACTGAATCTCATCGATACCCCAAAGACCGGGGTAATTCCCTCGGCGGCGCGCAGGGATAATGCGCGCATGACATTTCTGGCGCTCGACGTTGGCAACACCCGCTTGAAGTGGGCTGTGTACGAAACCCCCAGGCCTGGGCGCGAAGCTGTTGGCGCATGGCGCACAGTTTCTCGAAAACATCGAAACCCTGAGCGAGGGCGACTGGAGTGCGCTCCCCGAGCCCCCAGCTGGGTGCTGGGCTGCGTGGTGGCGGGTGACCCCGTGAAACGGCGCGTGACGGAACAGCTCGACGAGTTGTGGGACACGCAGCCGCAGTGGGTGGTCTCCACCGCTGCCGAAGCGGGGCTGAGCAACGGCTACGACCACCCTGCGCGCCTGGGCTCCGACCGCTGGGTGGCCATGATCGGCGCACGCCAGCGCCTGCTGGCCAGCGGTCCGCCGCGCCCTTGCGTGGTGGTGATGGTGGGCACGGCGGTCACTGTGGAAGCGATCGACAGCGACGGCCGCTTTCTGGGCGGCATCATCTTGCCGGGCCACGGCATCATGCTGCGCGCACTCGAATCCGGTACAGCCGGTCTGCATGTGCCCACCGGCGATGTCACGCGATTTCCCCACCAACACCAGCGATGCGCTGACCAGCGGCGGCACTTTTGCCATCTCTGGCGCCGTGCAGCGCATGGCCGACAACCTGCAGCGCCACTGTGGCGAGAGCCCCCGTGGTCTACATGACCGGCGGTGCGGGCTGGAAGATGGCGCCCAGCATGTCCACCCGCTGCGAGCTGGTGGACAGCCTCATTTTTGACGGCTTGCTGGAAATCGCAGCACGGCGCATCGCTGCGAAGTGATGCGATGATCAAGGCCATCGATTGACCCCCTTCAGGAGCCCAACATGTCCGATCTCACCGCCCAGTTCGAAGCCGCTGTGGCCAATTCCAAAAACCTCAGCGAGCGCCCCGACAACGCCACGCTGTTGAAGATGTATGGCTTGTACAAGCAGGCGACGGCTGGCGATGTCACCGAGAAAAAACCCGGTTTCAGCGACATGGTGGGCCGCGCCAAGTGGGACGCCTGGAACGCCGTCAAAGGCGCCAGCACCGAATCCGCTCAGCAGCAGTACATTGATCTGATTGAGTCGATGCGCTGATTGCTGGCGCTCGTACAAGGCCCGTTGGGCGCCTGGTCAGCAGGCGTTCAGGCGGGCTTTTTTTTGCCCGGTTTCTTCGCATTGCCGGCCAGCAGTTCATCGAGATTTTTGGCGATTTCACCTTCGATCTGATCTTTGAAGGCACTGAGCAAGAAGCCCAGCTGGGCATTCAGTTCGAAATGGTCGCTGCACACGCGAAGCGTGCCTTTGACGCCTGGCCGGCTGAACTGAATCTCGTCGCCGTCTTCACCCTCGGCAAAGGCGCAGGCCATTTCCAGTTTGGATTGCGCCTTGTCGGCCCATTCAGCGGCCACTTTGCGGGCGCCTTTGAGGCCCAGCGTATGGGCGCGGTGGATGTGGATGTCGGCCATGTGGGTTCTCTGGGGTTCAGTGGGCGTTGGCGGCGGTGGTGGGGCGGAGGGCCTGCAATTGGGTCAGGCGTTCTTCTGGCCTGGCTTTCGCCAATTGTCTGACGGCCTCGAAGAACCGGGGAAAGTCTCGCCCTTCCCGCTGGAACAAGGCTTCAAAGGCGGGCACGAAGTCGTCGTAGGCGGCCTGGGCGCCGAAGCTGGCGTTGTTGGCCCGGGCCACCCAGGCGTCGTAGCCCTTGTAGCCGTTCCACTGTTCGCGCAGCGCGGCGTAGCGGCCGCGGAAAGTGGTCATGGCCTCGGCTTTGTCTCGGACCTTTTGCGCATCGCTGCGGGCGGGGTCTTCGTAAATGGCGTTCAACTGTTCGCGGGTTTCGCGGGTCAGGGCCCGGAATTCTCGGCGACGGGCTTCGAAGACCTCGTATTGTTCACGCGCGGCGGGCGTGGACTGGGCCAGCCAGCGCTGGCCGCCGATGCGTTCGACGGCGGTGGCGAAGGATTCGTTGAAGGCGGTATCGCCGGCGGCGTAGACCACCTGGTGGGCGAGCTCGTGAAAGATCAGGCGAGCGAGCTCACCTTCGGGGTAGCCGATGAAGGTGTTGAGCAGCGGATCGCCGCCGACCCAGTTGGTCCAGCCCAGTGTGGAATACGCGGGCACCGGGTACACAGCCACTTCCAGGTCGCCCGGCAAAGAGGCCGCGAATGCGCGGGCATCGGCTTCGTCGAAATAGCCGCGGTAGCCCACACAGCCCACCACCGGGAAACACCATTGGTTCAGTTTGAGCGACAAGGTGGGTGCGGCCACCACGTTGTAGACCGCTGCCTTGCGGTGCAGGTCAGCGTAGCCTCGGTAGCTGGCGTTGTCTGGCAAATGCAGTTCGCTGGAGGCGAAGGAGCGGATGCGCTGCGTGAGCACCAGACGCCGGCGCAGGGTTTCGGGCGTGGTGGCGTCGGCCAGCCAGTCGTCCACAGGTTTGGCCGCGTGCATGAGCTTCAGGTGGCCCGAGACCGATTGCCAGTAGTAGCCCACGCCACTGGTCGAGGCGGCGCAGCCGGAGAGCAGTGCCGCAACGAGGACCCACCCCAGCACACCCCGTGGAACCGGCTTTGCCGGGCCACCGGGGTGGTCCCCCGGCGAGGGGGGAAGCCGCAAAGCGGCGCAGGGGGGCGTACGCCGTTCTGTGGAACCGGCTTTGCCGGGCCACCGGGGTGGTTCCCCCTGCAGGAGGGGAAGACGTGAAGCGGTGCAGGGTGGGTCACACCGCTTCCACCTCCACCAGGCAGTCGTAGAACATCGGGCCGTTGCCCATGTCGGTCACTTGCTGGCTGGTGAGCTGGTTGACGTTGGTGCCGTCCAGCCCGAGCTTGCGCCACCAGATGCCCAGCCCGTTGACCACGCCCGGGCGGGCGCGCTTGGAGACTTGCACCTTGCAGCGGTGCTCGCCGCGCTGGTTGAACACGCGCACGATCTGCCCGCTTTCGATGCCGCGCGACGCGGCGTCATCGGCGTGGATTTCCAGCAGCGGCTCGCCCTCGATGTCGCGCAGGCTTTTCACGTTGACGAAGCTGGAGTTGAGGAAGTTGCGCGCCGGCGGCGAAATCATGGCCAGCGGATAGGCCGCGCTGCTGCCAACGGCTTCGAAGTTGGGCAGATGGTCGGGCAGGGGGTCGAGCCCGCGCGCCGCCAGGCGGCTGCTGGCGAATTCGCAGCGGCCCGAAGGCGTGGGGAACTTGCCTTGCGCGAAGGGGGCATCGGGCAGGGGCAGGGTGGCGAAGCCTTGGTCGAGCAGGGTGTCGAAGTTGACCGTGTCGCCAAAGGCGGTCTTGGCCAGCGTTTCGTCGCTGTCCTGGAAGCAGGGGTCGTCAAAGCCCATGCGCTCGGCCAGCGCGCGGAAGATGCTGGCGTTGCTGCGCGCCTGGCCTTGCGGCGCGATGGCGGGCTGGTTCAGCAGCACATCGGTGTGGCCGTAGGCGGCGTGCACGTCCCAGTGTTCGAGCTGGGTGGTCGCGGGCAGGATGATGTCGGCGTAGTCCGCGGTGTCGGTCTGGAAATGCTCCAGCACCACGGTGAACAGGTCTTCCCGCGCGAAGCCTTTGACCACCTGCGCCGAGTCCGGTGCCACCGCGACCGGGTTGCTGTTGTAGACGATCAGCGCCTCGACCCTGGGGCCGAACTCGGGCGAGCTGTCGCGCTGCAAATCGTTGCCCACGGTGATCATGTTGAGCAGGCGCGGCGTGCGCCCGGCGAGCAAATCGGGCCGGTGAAGCGCGGCGCGCTGCACCGGGAAATGGCCGCTGGACGACAGCAGCAAACCGCCCGCCCGGTGGCGCCAGGCGCCCACCAGCGCGGGCAGGCAGGCCACGGCGCGCACCGCATTGCCGCCGCCGCGCACCCGCTGCATGCCGTAGTTCAGCCGGATGGCGGCGGGCTTGGTGGTGCCGTAGGCCCGGGCCAGATCGATGATCTGTTGCGCCGGCACGCCGCAGACTTCGGCGGCCCGCTCGGGCGGCCACTGCAGCGCGCGCTCGCGCAGGTCTTCCCAGCCCAGGGTGTGCTGGGCGATGTAGTCGTGGTCCAGCCAGTCGTGGGTGATGAGCTGGTGCATCAGCGCGAACGCCAGCGCCGCGTCGGTGCCGGGGCGCAGGGCGATGTGTTCGTGGCACTTGTCGGCGGTTTCGGTGCGCCGCGGGTCGATGCAGACCAGGCGCGCGCCGTTGCGCTTGGCCTGGTTGGCCAGGCGCCAGAAATGCAGGTTGCTGGCGATCGAGTTGCTGCCCCAGATCAGGATGAGTTGCGACTCGGCGAAGTGCTCGACCTTCATGCCGACCTTGTTGCCATAGGTGCTCATCAGCGCCTCGGCGCCGGCGCTGGCGCAGATGGTGCGCTCCAGCTGGGAGGCGCCGAGCTGGTTGAAGAAGCGCGCGGCCATGCCTTCGCTTTGCACCTGGCCCATGGTGCCGGCATAGCTGTAGGGCAGGATGGCTTCGGGGTTGCGCGCGGCGATGGGCTTGAGGCGCGCGGCGATGGTGTCGAGCGCGTCATCCCAGCTGATGGGTTCGAACTGGCCGCTGCCTTTGGGACCGGTGCGTTTCAGCGGCGTGAGGATGCGCTCGGGGTGGTAGGTGCGCTCGGTGTAGCGCGAGACCTTGGTGCACAGCGCGCCATCGGTGTGGCGGTGGTCCGGGTTGCCCTGCACGCGCACCGCCACGCCGTTTTCCACCGTGGTGATCAGGGCGCAGGTGTCGGGGCAGTCGTGGGGGCAGGCGCCGCGCACGGTGTGGCCGGCAGCGGCAACGATGGAGGGCAGTGACATGGTGTGCAAAGGGTAACGCGCTGGGCAGTCAGGATATCAGCCACGGGGGTCTCCACCTGACCAAATGGGCATTGTCTTGGACAGGCGTGTGGAGCCGGCCGGCTTTGGGTAGGATGCGCTTGAGGGACAACGTTTTACACCCACCGGGGCAACGCCATGAAACTGATCGATTCCATCCTGACCGAAGCCGCTGGCATGGCTGCCGTTCGGCGCGACATCCATGCCCATCCCGAGCTGTGTTTTGAAGAGCAGCGCACCGCCGATGTGGTCGCTGCCAAGCTCACCGAATGGGGCATCCCGATCCACCGGGGCATGGGCACCACCGGCGTGGTCGGCATCGTGCACGGGCGCGATGGCGGCAAGAGCGGCCGGGCGATCGGCCTGCGCGCCGATATCGATGCCCTGCCCATGCAGGAGTTCAACACCTTCGCCCACAAGAGCCAGCACGAGGGCAAGATGCACGCCTGTGGCCACGACGGCCACACCGCCATGCTGCTCGCCGCTGCCCAGCATTTTTCCAAGCACCGCGATTTCGATGGCACGGTTTACCTGATCTTCCAGCCCGCCGAAGAGGGCGGCGGCGGCGCGCGCGAGATGATCGCCGACGGCCTGTTCAAGCAGTTCCCGATGGAGGCCGTTTTCGGCATGCACAACTGGCCAGGCATGCCGGTGGGCACGTTTGCCGCGAGCACCGGGCCTGTCATGGCGTCGAGCAACGATTTCCGCATCGTCATCCACGGCAAAGGCGCCCACGCGGCCATGCCACACAACGGCACCGACCCGGTGCCCGTGGCCTGCCAGATGGTGCAGGCCTTTCAGACCATCATCACACGCAACAAGAAGCCGGTGGACGCGGGCGTGATCTCGGTGACCATGATCCACACCGGTGAAGCCGTCAACGTGGTGCCCGACAGCTGCGAAATCCGCGGCACGGCGCGCACCTTCACATTTGAGGTGCTGGACCTGATCGAGCAGCGCATGAAGGACATCGCCGAGCACACCTGCGCCGCCTTTGGCGCAACCTGCGAATTCCATTTCCGCCGCAACTACCCGCCCACCATCAACCACCCGGCGGAAACCGCGTTCGTGCGCGAGGTGCTTGGCCGACATCGTGAGCCCCGAGCAGATCTGGGACGCAGGAACCCACCATGGGCGCCGAAGACTTTTCCTTCATGCTGCAGGAGCGCCCTGGCTGCTATTTTTTCATTGGCAACGGCGAAGGCGAGCACCGCGCGGGCTACGAGGGCGGTGGCCACGATGTGGGGCCCTGCATGCTGCACAACCCGCACTACGATTTCAACGACGACCTGATTCCGCTGGGCGCCACCGTCTGGGTGCGCGCTGTGGAGCAATGGATGGCCAAGGCCGCCCCTGGAGCGTCGGCATGATCAGCCCGCAACAAGGTTTTTCGCCCGACTACGCCCGCGCCCGGGTGCAGTTTCTGGAGGCAGCGGCCACCGCCGGCATGGCGATCCGCAGCCACAACCACCCCTTGAAAGGCAAAGCAGGCGAAACCCTGGCCATGGATGTGGCGCTCGACGGCCCAGCCGATGCCGAGCGCCTGCTGATTGTGAGCAGTGCCTGCCATGGGGCCGAGGGTTTTTGCGGCTCGGGCGTGCAGGTCTTCGCCGCGCACGACGAGGCCTGGCGGCAACACGCCAAGGACGCCGGTGTGGCCGTGCTCTACATCCACGCGCTGAACCCTTACGGCTTTTCCCACCTGCGCCGCGTGACCCATGAAAACGTGGACATCAACCGCAACTTTCTGGATTTTTCACAGCCTCTGCCGGTGAACGAGGCCTATGCGGAAATCCAGGCGCTGTTGCTGCCCGCGACCTGGCCGCCGACCGCTGACAACGAAGCGGCTGTCCAGGCTTACATTGCCGAACATGGGATGACCCGCTACCAGGCGGCGGTCTCGCAGGGGCAATACGCCTACCCTGACGGCATTTTTTTTGGTGGCAGCGAACCCAGCTGGAGCAACATCACCCTACGCCGGGTTTTGCAAGAGCAGGCCCAGGCGGCCCGGCATATCGCCTGGATCGATGTGCACACCGGTCTGGGCCCCAGCGGTCTGGGGGAGCGCATTTTTGCCTGCCGCGATGACGCCGCGGCCATGCAGCGGGCCAAGGCCTGGTGGGGTGGCGGTGGTGCCACGCCGGTGACCTCCATCTACGATGGCAGCTCCAATTCCGCCTTTCTCACCGGGATGATGTGGGGCGCCATTTACGAAGAGTGCCCCGAAGCGCAGTACACCGGCATCGCCATGGAATACGGCACTGTGCCGTTTGCCGAAGTGCTGCAGGCCTTGCGCGCCGACCATTGGCTGCAACTTCACCCAGAGGCGCCAGAGGCGCTTCAGGCATCGATTCACCAGGGTGTGCGAGATGCGTTTTATGTGGACACCGATGCCTGGCGCGCCCAGATCGTGGTCCAGGCGCGCCAGGCCATGTACCAGGCTGTGGACGGGCTGGCCAAGAGCGCAACCCCCGCCGAACTCTGATCAGATCGTCAGCGGGTCCACATCCACCGCCCAGCGCACCAGGCCCGCGCCTCGGGCGCGCTGCGCGCAGCGTGCAGCACCGGCTGCCAGGCCGCCAGAAAGCGCTGCAAGTCGCCGCGCGCGAAGCGCTTTCCACCAGCATCTGCGCCCGCTCCACATTGGCCACCCGCTGGATGGTGAGCGGCACGGCGGGGTAGAGCGTGATGTCGTCGCGGTGGGGCAGGCCCAGCGGCCTGATCGGCGGCGAGGTTGAGAAAGGCCTGCGCGGCGGCCTGGGTGCGGGCATCGGCGCGCAACAAGGCCTGGGCGCCGTAGGGCGGCATGCCCGCGATCTCGCGCTCGTCGAGCTGCTCGGTGGCAAAGGCCGGGTAGTCGTGGTGTCTTGAGCGTGGCGAACAGCGGGTGGTCGGGGTACCAGGTCTGTATCCACATTTCGCTGGCGCCGCCCTGCGTGCCCATGAAGGCGGCATCGCGCCCGGCCCGCCCGCCCGCCTGCATCAGCAGGGCAAACAGCCGCTCGGGCGCGCGGTAGTCGCTGGCGAACAGGGCCGAGTCGGCGTTGAGCCCGGCCACCAGCGTGATGCGCCGGAAATCGTGGCCCTTGGCGATCATCTGCGTGCCCACCAGCACGTCCACCTCGCCGCTGTGCAGCGCCGCGAGCTGGCTTTCCAGGCTGCCTTTGAGGCGGGTCGAGTCGGCGTCCATGCGGGCCACGCGGGGCGGCTGGCCGTCGGGCCGCTGTGCGTCCGACCAGCAGCGCGCGCCAGTCTGCTCTTCCAGCTGCTCGGTGCCCCGGCCCACCGGCGCGATGTCGAGGTTGCCGCAGTCGGGGCAGGCGCGGGGCACGCGCTCGGTGAAGCCGCAATGGTGGCAGCGCAGCGTGCGGTCGAGCTTGTGGAACACGCGGTAGGCGCTGCAATGGGGGCAACCGCTCTTCCAGCCGCAGTCGTGGCAGGCCAGCACCGGCGCATAGCCGCGCCGGTTCAGCAACACCAGGCATTGTTCGCCGCGCGCGATGCGCTCGGCCATGGCGGCCAGCAAAGGCGGCGCGATCACCGCGCCCTTGGGCTGGTGGTTCATGTCCACCAGGCGCAGCCGGGGCAGGGCGCCGCCGCCGATGCGCCCGGGCATGGCCAGGCGCAGGTAGCGGCCCTGGTCGGCGGCGTGCCAGCTCTCCAGCGACGGCGTGGCCGAGCCCAGGATCACCTGGCAGCGCTGGCCGCTGGCCCGCCAGCGCTTCGCTTTCGATCTTGGCGCGGTACACGGCCAGATCGCGGGCCGAGTAGCGCGCGCCTTCCTGGCTTTTGTAGCTGGGGTCGTGCTCTTCGTCGACCACGATCAGGCGCAGGCCGGGCAGGCTGGCGAAGATCGCCATGCGGGTGCCCAGCACGATGCGCGCGCCGCCGGTGTGCGCGGCCAGCCAGCTGGCCAGCCGCTGGGCCGGCGTCATGCCGCTGTGCAGGCACACCACGGCGCCGGCGCCGTACAGCGGCTCGAAGCGCTCGCGAAAGCGCGCTTCCAGCTGGGGCGTGAGGTTGATCTCGGGCACCATGACCAGCACCTGGGTCGCGCGTCGCCGTCGGGCTGAGACCGTGTCCAGCGCACGGCGCGTGGCCTGCAGGTAGACCTCGGTTTTGCCGCTGCCGGTGGCGCCAAACAGCAAGACGGGCGCCGTGGCTTGCGCCAGGCTGGTCAGCGCCTCGGCCTGTTCGTCGCTCAGGTGTCGGTGGCCGCGGCTGGGCGCCGCCGCTGGCCGGTCGGCGTCGCCTTCTGGTGCGGCGGCTGGCCGGCCTTGGCGCGCTTCTTCAGCCGCCGCGCCAGCTGCACGCCATCGAGCTCGCGCAGTTGCGGCGGCAGCGCGGCCAGGGCCACTTCGCCCAGGCCGCGCTGGTAATACTGGCTGGCAAAACGCACCAGTTGCAGCCACCGGCCGTTGAGCGGCGGCAAGCCTTCCAGCACACCGGTCACCGCCTTTGGTCTGGGCTTCGGTCAGACCCTTCGGGCGGCTGCTCGGCGCAGTCCCAGACCACGCCCAACACCTCGCGCGCACCCAGCGGCACGCGCACCAGGCTGCCCGGCGTGAGCGACAGCTCACTTCGGTAGCTCAGGGTGTGGCCCATCCCGCTGTGGGCCGGGGTGGCAACGATGACGCTGGGGCCAAAAAGCCATGCTTAGCGGGTGTTTCCTCAGTTGATCTGTCGAAAACCGATGTAAGTCGTTGATTTTACTTGCGCTTATCCAGCTATCCAAGCTTTCTGTGGATAACTTTGTGGATAGGCTGAATTTGACGCGCCGGGAACCCTTAAGAATCAAGGGTTTGATTAAACTGCACAGAAAAAAAGCAGAAATCAAAGTCTAATAAAATCAACAACTTACGAGCGTGTGCGTGAGCCTGGGTGTCCGCAGGAATTGCCCGTTGGGTTCTCTTGCCGCACCGCAGCACAAAATTTGTGCATAAGTCGGGCTCTGTCAAGCACTTATTTTTCGAAATTTCTGTGCTAGGCGCTTGACAAACCTCTGTGCTGGCCGCCTGTTTCGGGCTTTTGAAGGGCCCTGTTGCAGGGAGCGGCAGGTGCCTCAACTGTCCGGGAACTTTTCAGCCCGGGCTCGCGCATGCGTCTGGAGTGGCTGTGCACCGCGTTCACCAGCGCCGACACGTGCTCGGGCGGCGTGAACTGGCTGATGCCGTGGCCCAGGTTGAAGATGTGGGTGGGGCCCGTGCCTTCGCCCTGGTGGGGCTTGCCAAAGCTCTCCAGCACCGCGGCCACTTCGGCGTCGATGCGCTCGGGCGGCGCAAACAGCACGTTGGGGTCGATGTTGCCCTGCAAGGCCTTGCTGTCGCCCACCAGCGCGCGCGCCTTGGCCAGGTTCACCGTCCAGTCCAGGCCCAGGCGCGTGGCAGTCGAGGTCTTTCATCTCGTCCAGCCACAGGCCGCCGCCCTTGGTGAACACGATGCGCGGGATCACCACGCCGTCTTTCTCGCGCTGCAGCTGCGCCAGCACCCGCTTGGTGTAGGCCAGGCTGAATTCCTGGAACTTGCCATCGGCCAGCACGCCGCCCCAGCTGTCGAACACCATCACCGCCTGCGCGCCGGCGTCGATCTGGGCGTTGAGGTAGGTGGCCACCGCGTCGGCGTTGATCGCCAGAATCTGGTGCATCAGGTCCGGGCGGCTGTACATCAGGCTCTTGACCGCGCGGTAGTCGTCCGAGCCACCGCCCTCCACCATGTAGCAGGCCAGCGTCCAGGGGCTGCCCGAGAAGCCGATCAGCGGCACCCGGCCATTGAGCGCCTTGCGGATCGAGGTCACCGCGTCAAACACGTAGCGCAGCTTGTCCATGTCGGGCACGGCCAGCGCGGCCACATCGGCCTCGGTGCGCACCGTCTTGGCAAACTTCGGGCCTTCGCCGATCTGGAACTACAGGCCCAGGCCCATGGCGTCGGGCACGGTGAGGATGTCGCTGAAAACAGAATGGCCGCGTCCAGCGCGTAGCGCTCCAGCGGCTGCAAGGTCACTTCGGTGGCGTAGTCGGTGTTGGTCGCCAGCCCCATGAAACTGCCCGCCTTGGCCCGCGTGTCGCGGTACTCGGGCAGGTAGCGCCCGGCCTGGCGCATCAGCCAGACCGGCGTGTGCTCGGTGGACTGGCGCAGGCAGGCCCGCAGGAAAGTGTCGTTTTGCAGGGGGGCGAAGCTCATGGGGGTATCCGGTGCGGTGTCGTCAAAGAGAATGCTGGATTATCCCGCGCTGAGATGGGCGCACTGCTGACGGGACGACCAGCGCGCTGGTGATGTTTCCGACGGTTCGTTTGCGCCCTCAGACGACGATCTCGTTGCGGCTTGCAGCACGGTGCCATTCGCCCGATCCAACGGCTGGTGCAAAGGGGCGCCGGGCCTTCAAAAGCGGGATGGCTTGACTGGCCGCTAAACGAAGCGGCACGAACCGTCGCGAATGGTTCTTGCCAGCCTTGAAGCTGGATATAGTGCAAACAGGTGATCCGCCAGCGAACCTGCGACGACTTTGTCGGTTCTGATATCCGTTCTCAGAAACAGAACATCAAGGCACGTACATGATGTCAAAACCTTTTTCAACCTCGGTATCGACACGTTATCTGACTGTCGCTGGGCATGTCCGGTGAAAAGACGTCTACATCAAAGTTGGAGCTCATATGGCAACCGCATCAGAACTCGACGCTGCTTTGCTCGCCTCGATCAATCCCCGGTGGATGAAAGTCGCGATGGTTTTCGGGCGAGCGGAACGAGCGCCGGGTCTTACGTTCGACGAGGAAGATGACATATTCGAAGCACTGGCCGATCGCCTGCTCGGACTTGTGGCTTCCGGCCAGGTTCTCGCCCAAGGTGACCTGAAGGATTGGCGGTTCAGTGAAGTGCGGATTCCCACTATTGCCGAGGCGCGCGGTGAGCTCCAGCAGGTCGTTTGACACGGACACGCAATGCCGTTGCGTGCCGGTCAACTCCAACGGTAGTCCAGCCAGTTTTTCGGCGCTCCGAATGTTCCCATTTGCCCAGAAAGCCCCCATATGTCCACCATTTACGAAAAGCGCACCTACAACGTCGTCGTCGGCCAGATGGCCGAGGTGGTCCGCCTGTATTCCACAGAAGGTTGGCCCGCCCTGGAGGCTGGGGGCTTTTCCCCCAACCTGATCGGGTATTTCACTTCGGACACGGGCGAGCTGCACCAGCTGGTGCACCTCTGGCGGTTCGAGAGCGACGATGCGCGCCGAGCGTTTTGGGCCAGGCTGTTTGCCGATGAAGCCTTCATGGCTTTCGCCAAGCAGTTGCGCCCGCTGCTGAAGTCGCAAAGCAACCAACTGCTGTTGTCGGCGCCCTGGGGTCCCAAACCTTAAGGTGTTCGGGCAGATCGCGTGGCGCGTGGCCCGGACCGGATGGTCGGGCGGACGCAGCAGCGGTCGTCCACATTGAGTGAATGAGTGAATGAGCGCCATGCCGCCCAGCTTCCACTACTTTGCCTACGGCTCCAACCTGCTTTCGGCGCGGTTGAAACAGCGAACGCCTTCGGCGCGGGTGGTGGCACCAGCGGTGCTGGAGGGGCATGCGCTGAGGTGGCACAAGGCGGGGTCTGATGGCTCGGGCAAGTGCGATGTGGTTCCGGTGGTTGAGGCTGGCCAGCGGGTGATCGGCGTGGTGTACGAGATTGCGCTGTCAGAGAAGCCGCTGCTGGATGCGGCGGAAGACCTGGGGGTGGGTTACGCCGAGCGGGAGGTGGTTGTTCAGGTTGGCGGTCGCCCGCTCAGCGCCTGGCTTTACTGCGCGCTCAAGATCGATCCCCGGGCCGTGCCCTTCGACTGGTACAAGGCGCTGGTGCTGGGCGGGGCGCGGGAGCACGGGCTGGAGCCGGGCTACATCCGGATGCTGGAGGCGGTGCGGGCCAAGCCAGATGGTGACTTGCAACGCTCGGCGCACCACTTCAGCCTGGTGAGCGGCGCCTGACCCGGTGGGAACGGCGTCTCTGGGCGCCCTGAAACTGACGCATGCCGGGTTTTTCGCCATCAAGGCGGCTTGCGGCACGCCAGGCGAGGCTGGCGATTGATTCTGTGCGCGCGGCCTCATCGCCGGCGGCGGGTGGCAGCTTGGCGGCGCATGGTGTCCAATCGGTCTTTGTTTTCTGACCGCTTGGATCCATTCCATGAACACCGCGTTGATTTTCTGGGGCCTGCTGTTTGGCACGATTGGCTTGGGCATGCTGGTCTATGGCCGCAAGCAGCGCGCGCCGGTGCCGTTGGTGTGCGGCGCGGCGCTGATGGCCGCGCCTTATGCGATTTCCGATCCGTCGTTGCTGCTGGCGGTGGGCATTGCCTTGGTGGTGATTCCCTACTTCGTCCGGCAATAGGGCGGCGTTCGCGCTGCACTGCTGCGTATCCGCGCAGGGCTATCATTTGCGCATGCCCATTGCCTACGCGCGCAGCCTCACCAGCAGCGACCAGACCCAGCGCACCGTTCGCCATCTGGGCTTCATGCTGGCCTTTGTGGCCGGGGCGGCCAACGCCGGGGGCTACCTCGCGGTGCGGCAATACACCTCGCACATGACGGGCATGGTCGCCTCCATGGCGGACAACCTGGTGGTGGGCGAATGGGGCCTGGTCTGGGGTGCCTTGGGTGCGGTGCTGTCCTTTTTGCTGGGCGCGACCACCTCGGCCATCATGATCAATCTGGGCCGCCGGCGTGGGGCCCGCAGCCAGTTCGCACTGCCTTTGCTGCTGGAAGCGCTGCTGTTTCTGGTGTTCGGCTTGCTGGGCTCGCAGCTGGCCGGGGTGCACGGCCTGTTTGTGCCGGCCACGGTCTCCCTGCTGTGTTTCACCATGGGTTTGCAGAACGCGGTGATCACCAAAATTTCCGGCTCGGTGGTGCGCACCACGCACCTGACCGGCGTCATCACCGATCTGGGCATCGAACTGGGCAAGCTCCTGTATTGGAACCAGCTGCCGGCCGACCAGGCGCCGCCTGTGAAGGCAGACCGGGCGCGGATGCGAACGCTGGCCTCGCTGGTGGCCTGCTTCCTGGGCGGCGGGATTCTGGGCGCCCTGGGCTTCAAGCAGTTCGGCTATCTCGCGACCTTGCCCCTGGCCGGCATTCTGATGGGGCTTTCCGTGGTGCCGGTGATCGACGATCTGGTGCACCGCTGAGCCACAGGCAGGTGGCGCAGGCGCTCAGCGCTTGTCGTGCAGCGACAAGATCCAGCCCACGAGCTTTTCGGCGTCGGCATCCGAGATGGCCACCTTGTTCGGTGGCATGGCCAGGCCGCTGACCTTGTCTTTCCAGTGGCTGGCATAGGGGCTGGAGCCGGCGAGTACGGTGGTGGTCAGCTGTTTCAGCGCACCAGCCTGGCCTTTGTACTGGGTGGCGACGTCTTGCCATGCGGGGCCGATGGGCGCCATGCCGTTGGGGCCTTTGGCATCGGCTTCGATGTGGTGGCAGGTCATGCAGCCGCTGTTGGTGGCGAGCTGGAGCATCGCTTTGTCGTTGTCGGCAGCGGCCCAGGCGGGGGCCGTCAGCAGCGCGGCTGCAAGGGTAAGGGCAAGTCGTTTCATGGTGATGAATCTCCGGACGAGTTGGATAGCTGCACCCAGCGTAGCGCCCGGTTTTCGCGCCGGTTTGATGCGCATCAAGGTCGGCGGCGCCGCTTGTCGCAAATTGAGACAAACGCGCGGTCCTTCTGGCCAGGAACGCCTCGGAGATCCGTCAGCCCTTGCCCGTTGTGGCTCTGTTTGAGAGCCCATCGCGGGCCAGCAGCATGGCGTCGCCATAGCTGAAGAAGCGGTACCGGTTCGCCACCGCGTGGCGGTACAAATCCATGATGCGCTCGTAGCCCGCGAAGGCGCTGACCAGCATCATCAGCGTGGACTTGGGCAGGTGGAAGTTGGTCACCAGCAGGTCGACCACCTGGAATTCAAAGCCGGGGGTGATGAAAATGTTGGTGTCGCCCTGGGTTTCGCCGTTGCGCGCCCAGGTTTCCAGCGTGCGCACGGTGGTGGTGCCCACGGCCACGACCCGACCGCCGCGCGCTTTGCAGGCGGCGATGGCTTCAACCGTTTCGGGCGGCATGGCGTAGCGCTCGTGGTGCATCACGTGCTCGCTGATGTGCTCGGTTTTCATGGGCGCAAAGGTGCCGGCGCCCACATGGAGCGTCACGCTGGCGGTTGCCACGCCTTGGGCTTTCAGCGCGGCGAGAACGCCCTCGTCGAAATGCAGCGAAGCGGTGGGCGCGGCCACGGCGCCGGGCACCCGGGCGAACACGGTCTGGTAGCGGCGTTCGTCGTCGGCGTCGTCGGCGTGGGTGATGTAGGGCGGCAGGGGCACATGGCCGTGTTGCGCCATCAGGTCGTAAGGCGTTTCCGAGCCCGGGCCTTGCAGGCGCAGGCGGAACAGCTGGCCCTGCTCATCCGGCCAGCGGCCCAGGAAGGTGGCGTCAAATCCACCGCCTTTCAGGCCGCCCGCCATGTGCAGCAGCCCGCCGGGCTGGGGCTTTTTGCTGACCCGGATGTGGCCCACCACCTCGTTGGCGCTGCCGTCCAGCGCTTCGTGGGGCAGCAGCACGCGCTCGATCAGCAGCTCCAGCTTGCCGCCGGAGGCTTTTTCGCCAAACAGGCGGGCCTTGACCACTTGCGTGTCGTTGAACACCAGCAGATCGCCGGGGTTCAGCAGCGAAGGCAATTCGCGGAAGATGCGGTCGATCGGGGCCTCCCCTCTGCCATCGAGCAGGCGGGAGGCGCTGCGCTCGGCGGCGGGGTGTTGGGCGATCAGCTCGTCGGGGAGGGCGAAGTCGAAATCGGCGACGGTGAAGTCGCGGGTGCGCTGAGGCTGCATGCGTCTTGAGGGCCGAACAGACCCGTTCCAAGTGTTTGAAAGACGCCGATTGTCTCAGAGCCCAAGGCCGATCAGCGCGGCCGGTACATTTTGAACAGCTGCTCCGGGCCGACCGTGAAATAGTCTGCCGGGCCACCGCCGCGCAGGATATGGCCGGCGTTGGCGGTGTCGTACACGCCATCTTTCAGCAGGTGTTTGCGCAATGTGGATGCCCACCACCTCGCCGAACACCATCCAGCTGTCGGTGGGTTCACCTGCGGCCGAGGTCAGCCGGATCAGCTGCGACAGCTTGCATTCAAAGGTGACGGGGCTTTCCTGCACCCTGGGCACATTGACCAGCTTTGAGGCAACAGGCGTGAGCCCGGCCAGGGCGAACTCGTCGACTTCGGGGCCCACGGCGGCACAGGTCTGGTTCATGGCCTCGGCCAGATCGCGCGTGGCCAGGTTCCAGACGAATTCGCCGGTGGCTTCGATGTTGCGCACCGTGTCTTTGTAGGTCACGCTGGAAAACCCGACGATGGGTGGCGTGTAGTTGAAGGCGTTGAAGAAGCTGTAGGGCGCCAGGTTGGCCACGCCGTCGGCGCCGCGCGTGGAGACCCAGCCGATGGGCCGCGGGCCGACGATGGCGTTGAACGGGTCGTGCGGCAGGCCGTGGCCTTGGGCGGGTTCGTAGAAATGGATGGCGTCGGTGGTCATGCACCGGATTCTGCCGCCAAGTAGCGATGAGCGCTGTCGCCATGGGGGTGGCCCTGCGCTGCCCGGGCACAATGCAGCCATGGCCGCCACTGCCGACGGTAAAACCGCCACTCCTGCGCTCTCCGCGCCCCAAAAAGCCTTGCGCAAGCTCGGGCTGGTGCGCGACATCGACCTGGCCTTGCACCTGCCGCTGCGCTACGAAGACGAAACGCGCATCGTCAAGCTGAAGGACGCGCGCGAGGGCGAGACGGTGCAGGTCGAGGGCACGGTCACGGATTGCGAAATCACGTTTCGACCGCGTCGGCAATTGCTCGTGACGCTGGACGACGGCAGCGACACCTGCACCCTGCGTTTCTTCAGCTTCTACCCATCGCATCAAAAAGCCTTGGCGGTGGGGGCTCGCATCCGCGTGCGCGGCGAGGTGCGCGGCGGCGGCTTCATGGGCCGCACCATGATGCACCCGTCGTTTCACGCCGCCGGCGGCGAGCTGCCCGACGCGCTGACCCCGGTCTACCCCACCAGCGCACAGTTGCCGCAAGCCTATTTGCGCAAGGCCGTGGCCAGTGGTTTGCGGCGCGCGGACCTGTCTGAAACCCTGCCATCGGAACTGTTGCGCAGCCTGGAAGCCGTGGTGCGCAATTCGGAGGGGCCGCTGTTCACACTGCGCGATGCGCTGCGCTACCTCCACCACCCCGGCCCCGATGTGTCGCTGCACGCACTGGAAGACCGCACCCACCCGGCCTGGCAGCGGCTGAAGGCCGAAGAGCTGCTGGCGCAGCAGCTCTCGCAACTCGTGGCCAAGCGCGAGCGCGATGCCTTGCGGGCGCCTGCGCTGCGCGCCAAGCCCGGCGGTTTGCACGAGCAATTGTTGGCGGTGTTGCCGTTTGCGCTGACGGCGGCACAACGCCGCGTGGGCGACGAGATCGCCAGCGATCTGGCGCGCCCCGTGCCCATGCACCGGCTGCTGCAAGGCGATGTGGGCTCCGGCAAAACCGTGGTCGCGGCCCTGGCCGCCGCGGTGGCCATCGACAGCGGATGGCAATGCGCCCTCATGGCGCCCACCGAAATCCTGGCCGAGCAACACTTCGCCAAACTCATCGGCTGGCTGGAGCCGCTGCTCACGCCGCTGGGCAAGCGCGTGGCCTGGCTCACCGGCAGTCAGAAAAAGAAACAGCGCACCGAAATGCTCGCGCTCATCGCCAGCGGCGAAGCGGCCCTGGTCGTCGGCACCCACGCCGTGATCCAGGACCAGGTGCAATTCCAGAACCTGGCCCTGGCCATCATCGACGAGCAACACCGGTTCGGCGTGGCGCAGCGGCTGGCCCTCAGATCGAAGATGGGACCGGGCGCATGCGAGGAAAAGCCGACCCCAGAACGCCGTGGGTCCGGCTTCGCCGGCCCGCCAGCGTTGCCCCTCGAGGGGCGGAGCGGCGACGCGAAGCGCGCAAGCGACGGGGGGGAGCCCAATCCAGAGCCCCATCTCCTGATGATGACCGCCACGCCGATTCCGCGCACGCTGGCCATGAGCTACTACGCCGACCTCGACGTCTCCACCATCGACGAACTCCCCCCCGGCCGCACCCCCATCGTCACCAAGGTCATGTCGGACCAGCGGCGCGACGAGGTGGTGGAACGCATCGGCAAGCAGGTGGCCGAGGGCCGGCAGGTGTATTGGGTCTGCCCGTTGATCGAAGAAAGCGAAGCGCTGGATCTGAGCAACGCCACGCAAACCCATGCCGATTTGAGCGAAGCGCTGCCCGGCGTGTTGGTCGGCCTGCTGCATTCGCGCATGACCTCGCCCGAGAAAAAAGCGGTGATGGACATGTTCAAGGCCGGCCACATGGGTCTGCTGGTGTCCACCACGGTGATCGAGGTGGGCGTGGACGTGCCCAACGCCTCGTTGATGGTGATCGAACACGCCGAGCGTTTTGGCCTCAGCCAGCTGCACCAGCTGCGCGGGCGGGTGGGGCGGGGCGCGGCGGCTTCGGCCTGCGTGTTGATTTACTCACCGCCCGAAGGCGGTCGCCTGAGCGAAACCGCCCGCGAACGCCTGAAGGCCATGAGCGAAACCAACGACGGTTTCGAAATCGCCCGCCGCGACCTCGAAATTCGCGGCCCCGGCGAATTCATGGGCTCCCGCCAGTCCGGCGCCGCCATGCTGCGCTTTGCCGATCTGGCGACCGACGGCCACCTGCTCGAATGGGCCCGCGAAGCGGCGGTGCAGATGCTGGCGCGTTACCCCGAAGCCGCCGAAAAACACGCCGCCCGCTGGCTGGGCAGCAAGGCCGAGTTCCTGAAAGCCTGAGTGTGGCGCTCCCCGCGGCGCAGAGATGACTCCCCCCGCGCCGGCTTCGCCGTCACCCCCCAGGGGGCGGCACTGGCCGACTGGCAAAGCCAGATCGGCGGTGCCCTCGGATAGGACATCTCGTGCCGGAGACAGATTTGGTTGAAATGAGAGGGCGCCAACCCAGGATGCCGCCGATCCGGGTTTCCCGGTCGGCCAGCATCGCCCCCTGGGGGGTGACGGCGAAGCCGGCGCGGGGGGAGCAAAATAGCACCATGACCCTCACCGAACTCAAATACATCGTGGCCGTGGCGCGCGAGAAGCACTTTGGCAAAGCCGCCGAGGCTTGTTTTGTGTCGCAGCCCACGCTGTCCGTGGCGATCAAGAAGCTGGAAGAAGAGCTGGAGCTGAAGATTTTTGAGCGCAATGCCAGCGAAATCGCGATCACGCCGCTGGGCGAAGAGATCGTGCGCCAGGCGCAGACGGTGCTCGAGCAGGCCGCTTCGATCAAGGAGATTGCCAAGCGCGGCAAGGACCCGCTGGCCGGGCCGCTGAAGCTGGGCGTGATCTACACCATCGGGCCGTATTTGTTGCCGAACCTGGTGCGCCAGGTGATCGATCGCACCCCGCAGATGCCGCTGATGCTGCAGGAGAATTTCACGGTCAAGCTGCTGGAGCAGTTGCGTCTGGGTGAGATCGATTGCGCCATCCTGGCCGAGCCGTTTCCCGACACCAACCTGGCCATGGCGCCGCTCTACGACGAGCCGTTTCTGGCGGCGGTGCCGGTGGGGCATCCGCTGGCGCAGCAAAAAACCATCACTTCCGAGCAACTCAAGAAAGAGACCATGCTGCTGTTGGGCACGGGTCATTGCTTTCGCGATCACGTGCTGGAGGTTTGCCCGGAATTCGCCCGTTTCTCGAACGACACGGAAGGCATTCGCAAGAGCTTCGAAGGCTCGTCGCTGGAGACCATCAAGCACATGGTGGCGGCCGGCATGGGCGTGACGCTGGTGCCGCGCCTGTCGGTGCCGAGTTCGGCGCTGGATGGCAGCCCGGCGGATGAGCAGGACTTTGGCGATTCGTCTTTTGTGCGTTACCTGCCATTCGAAGGCGAAGCGCCGACGCGCCGTGTGGTGCTGGCCTGGCGCCGCAGCTTCACGCGCTTCGAGGCCATCGCCGAACTGCGCAACGCCATCTACGCCTGCGAACTGCCGGGCGTGAAACGACTGACCTGACCTGTTTTTTCCGAGATGAATGCACCCCCCTCGTCGATGCCCGCTGCGCCGCAACCGCCTGCGCCCTCGCGTCTCGCGCTGTATCTCGACCTGATCCGATGGAACCGTCCGGCCGGCTGGTTGTTGTTGCTCTGGCCTTCGCTGGCCGCGTTGTGGGTCGCCGCCGATGGATTCCCTGGTGTGCACTTGGTGGTCGTGTTTGTGCTCGGCACCATCCTCATGCGCAGCGCGGGCTGTTGCGTGAACGATGTGGCCGATCGGAAGTTTGATGTGCACGTGAAGCGCACGGCGCAGCGGCCGGTGACCAGTGGTCGCATCGGCGTGAAGGAAGCGCTCGCGGTGGGCGGGGTTCTGGCTTTTGTGGCGTTTCTGCTCGTGCTGAGCCTGAACATCGCCACCATCGCCTGGTCCATCGTTGGCCTGGCGCTCACGCTGTTGTATCCCTATGCCAAACGCCATGTGTCCATGCCGCAGGCGGTGTTGGGCGTGGCCTTCAGTTTTGGCATTCCCATGGCCTTTGCCGCCGTGTTGGCCGGGCCTTTGTGGGAATTGTTCACTTCACCCGTGGGCCTGGTGCTCACACCGGCAGGTTTCTGGAGCGCGGTGCAGAACACTGTGCCGCTGCAGGCCTGGGCGCTGATGGCGGGCAATCTGTTCTGGGTCTTGGCCTACGACACCGAATACGCCATGGTGGACCGCGACGACGATCTGAAAATTGGCATGAAAACATCGGCCATCACCCTCGGACAATGGGACGTGGCCGCGGTGATCGGTTTTTACCTGGTGTTTCTGGCCATCTGGACCGCCGTACTTTGGGACCATGTGAACCCTGGGGTGTGGGCCACCGCGATGGCGGTGGCCCTCGCCCAGGTGGCCTGGCACCACCACCTCATCAAAGGTCGCACCCGGGAAGGCTGCTTCAAGGCCTTCCGCCTCAACCATTGGCTGGGGTTCACCGTTTTCCTTGGCGTGGTTGTGGGGATTCGGTTCCTTTGAGAATCGGGCTGGTGGTGGGCGCGTGTGCCGAAAGCCAGCTGGTGTGTTTGAAAGGGAACCCGATGTCAGACCGTGTTTTGTCTTGCCTGGCGACGTCGGAGCGGTCACGCAGGCTTGCCGCTGTCTTGGCGCTTGCCGCGATGCCATGGTTTGCCCACGCAGAAGCCGTCTGCCAACAACAAATAGCCCTGGTTTTCACGGAAAGCGCGCCGCGCGACATGTTTGAGATCCGCAATGGGTCATCAAAAGGCCAGCGCATCCAGCGACTGACGCTGGATCTCGCGCCCTCGGCAGGGCGCCTGGTGTTCGACACGGTGGCGGGCGGCACAGGCGTGGATGTTTTTCAACCGTTTCGGGCCGAACCCGGGCAGGCCAGGCTGGCGGATGTGCCAGATGTGAAAGACGGCGCCGATCGCCTCGAGCTCACCTTCGCGCGGTTCGACGCTGGTCAGCAGTTCCGTTTTTCGATCGATGTGGACGACCGACTGACCGCCTCCGATATGGGCCAGACCCGCGTATCCGGCAGGGAGATGGAGGGCGCCCTGTTGACCGTGGTGCTGGGGCCCGATGGCGAGCGGGGCACCGAGCGAACAGCGCGGGTCGGTCAAAACAACACGGCGCTGATCGAAGCCGCCTGCCTTTGAGCGGTTGGGCGGGGTGCGTCTGGCTCAGTTGCCGAACTCGCGTCCCAATTCATCAGCCCGCTTTTGCGCGGCCAGCATGGCTTTCTGAAAATGGGCCTTGATGTTGCTGGCTTCCATCGAAGTCAGCGCGGCATAGGTGGTTCCGCCCTTCGAGGTCACGCGCTCGCGCAGCGTTTGCAGCGGATCGCTGGCCTGCTGCGCCAAGGCGGTGGCGCCCGCGAATGTGCCCATGGCCAGGCGCTGTGCCAGTTCGGGCGGCAGGCCCATCTCGGCACCCGCGTCGCGCATGGCTTCCAGGAAATAGAACACGTAGGCCGGGCCGGAACCCGAGAGTGCGGTCACGGCATCGAGTTGCTTTTCTCCATCCACCCACACGAAATCGCCGGTGGTTTTCACCACTGTTTCCACCAGCGCGCGGTCAGCCTCGGAGGCTGCAGCGCGGGCGAAGAGGCCGGTCATGCCCAGGCCAACGAGTGCGGGCGTGTTGGGCATGGCGCGCACGATGCGCTCCGTGCCCAACCACTGGGCGATGCTGTCGCTGGTGATACCAGCGGCGACGCTGAGGTGCAGCGCTTGGTCCGTGAACCCTCGGGTCGCCAGCGCGGCTTCTTTGAAAGTTTGCGGCTTGACGGCCCAGACCACCAGATCGCTGGCCTTCAAGGCCTCACTCGCGGCGGGCGTCACGGCCATACCGGGAAACTGGTGGGCGAGTCGGGCGCGCTGTTCGTCCCACGGTTCGACCACATGCAAGCCGCTGGCCGGGTGGCCTTGTTGGATCAGGCCTCCAATGATGGCGCTGGCCATGTTGCCGCCGCCGATGAAGGCAATGTGAGGAGTGGTGTGCTGCTGGGCTGTGTTCATGGCGCCATTGTGCCGCGCCTGTGAACAGTCAAGGCGCGACGGTCTGGCGCACGGCGTGTTCCCAGCGCCCCATTTTCTCGGCGGCCTCGTTGCGCGCCATCTGGGGCTCAAAGGTGCGCTCGGCGCGCCACTGGTCCGACAGCTCGTCCAAGCCCTTGGTAGAGCCCGGTTTGCAAGCCAGCAAGGTAAGCGGCGCCCAGGGCCGTGGTTTCGATGACCGCAGGGCGCACCACCGGGATGCCCAGCAAGTCGGCCTGGAACTGCATCAGCAAATCGTTGACGCAGGCGCCGCCGTCGACCCGCAATTCCTGCACCGCCACGCCGCCGGCCGAAACCGCGTCGCGGCTCATCGCAGCGAGCAAGGCGGTGCTCTGGAAGGCGATGCTCTCCAGCGCAGCGCGGGCGATGTGGGCCACGGTGGTGCCACGGGTCAGGCCGGTCAGGCTGCCGCGGCTGTCGGGTTGCCAATAGGGCGCACCCAGGCCGGTGAACGCGGGCACCAGCACCACGCCCCCGGTGTCGGGCACGCTCTCGGCCAGCGCCTGCACTTCGCTGCTGCTCTTGATGGCGTTGAGCCCGTCGCGCAGCCACTGGATCACCGCGCCGCCGATGAACACGCTGCCTTCCAGCGCGTACTGCGGCGCCGCCGGGGCGCTGCGCGGCGGCGGTGGTGATCAGGCCGTTGTCGCTGAGCTGGAATTGTTCGCCGGTGTGCATCAGCATGAAGCAGCCGGTGCCGTAGGTGTTCTTCGCCATGCCCGCCTTGAAGCAGGCCTGGCCGAAGAGGGCGCTTTGCTGGTCGCCAGCGACACCGCCGATGGTCAGCGGCGCGCCCAGCCATTCGGCTTGGGTCTGGCCGAAGTCGGCGCTGGAGGGGCGCGCATCGGGCATCAGGCTGGCCGGGATGCGCAGGGCGTCGAGCAGCTCGCTGTCCCAGCTGGCGGGTGTGGATGTTGAACAGCATGGTGCGCGCGGCGTTGCTGTGGTCGGTGGCGTGCACCGCGCCGCCGGTGAGGTTCCAGATCAGCCAGCTGTCGACGGTACCGAAGGCCAGCTCGCCGCGCTCGGCCTGCTCGCGCACACCGGCCACGTTGTCCAGGATCCAGGCCAGCTTGGTGGCGGAGAAGTAGGCGTCGATGCGCAAGCCGGTTTTCTGCAACACGCTGTCGCTCAGGCCGCGCTCGCGCAGGTCGACGCAGGCGGCCTCGGCGCGCCGGTCTTGCCAGACGATGGCGTTGTGCACCGGCTCGCCCGTTTTGCGGTTCCAGACCACGGTGGTTTCGCGCTGGTTGGTGATGCCGATGGCGCGGATGTCGGCGGCGCTCAGCCGGCTTTCTTCAGGGCTTCGCGGGCCGTGTCGAGCTGGGTGCGCCAGAGCGTGAGCGGGTCGTGCTCGACCCAGCCGGGTTGCGGGTAGATCTGGGGAAACTCTTGCTGCGCCATCGCGACCACGCGGCCTGCGCGGTCAAACACGATGCTGCGGGAGCTGGAGGTGCCCTGGTCCAGGGCCAGTAAATAGTCGCTCATGCTTGCCTCTGGTTGTTCCAAATGTCAAAGGGATGTGGTTTCGGTCTCGCCGGCCACCACGCATTCCACATCGCCGTCTGCCATCAGTTTGCCAAATGGCTCGGGCGGTGGCGCGTCGGTGAACACCACGTCGATCTCGTCGAGTCGGGCGAGTTCGACCATGGCCGGGCGGTTGAACTTGCTGTGGTCGGCGGCCAGCCAGACCTCGCGCGATTGTTCGATGATGGTGCGCGCCACCTTGACTTCGCGGTAGTCGAAGTCGCGCAGCGTGCCGTCGGGCTCGATGCCGCTGATGCCGATCAGGCCGATATCGACCTTGAACTGGCGCATGAAATCCACCGTGGCTTCGCCCACGATGCCCTGGTCAGCACTGCGCACCCAGCCACCGGCCACGATCACTTCGAAATCCGGGTTGGTGCTGAGCAGCGCGGCGATGTGCAGGTTGTTGGTGATGACGCGCAGACCGCGGTGCCGCATCAGCTCGTGGGCCACGGCTTCCACGGTGGTGCCGATGTTGAGAATCAGCGAGCTGCCGTTGGGCACACGCTGGGCAATCGCCCTGGCGATCTGGCTTTTGGCATCGGCCGCCAGCGCCTGGCGCTGCCGGTAGGCGATGTTCTCCGTGGTCGAGCCCGGCAGGCGCACACCACCGTGAAACCGGGCCAGCAAGCCCGCCTCGGCCAGCCGCTGCACGTCGCGGCGCACGGTTTGCAAGGCAACGCCAAAGCGTTCGGCCAGGGCTTCGATGGATTGAGGCCCGCGGGCGCGCACTTCATCGATCAACTGGGTGTGGCGAGGGGAAAGGTTCATGCGGAACGGCGGGCTTGGGCTGGGCTCTTGATGGTCAAATTGAACCACAAACGAACAGTATCGCGTTATAAATCAGTCAGATTTCTCGTGAAACGAATCATAGCGAACATAAAATACCAAAAACAAACCGCTTTTTCACACCATTCCCCACCGGCCCACAGCATGACCCGACTCGACGCCTTGCGCGCATTCACCCCTGACCACCCTGTGGATCTCGCCGTGATCGGCGGCGGCGCGACTGGCCTGGGGGTGGCGCTGGACGCTGCACTGCGCGGGTTTTCTGTGGTGTTGCTGGAGTCTCATGACTTCGCGGGGGGCACGTCCTCGCGCGCCACGAAGCTGTTGCATGGGGGCGTGCGCTACCTGGCGCAGGGCAACGTGGCGCTGGTGCGCGAAGCGCTGGCCGAACGGGCGACCGTGTTGCGCATTGCGCCGCACCTGGCCCAGCCCCTGCCGTTTGTGATGCCTTCCTATCAATGGTGGCAAACCCCTTTTTACGGCATCGGCCTCAAGTTGTACGACCTGATGGCCGGCCGTGCAGGACTGGGGAGCACCGAATTTCTGAGCGCGCGGCAAGCGATGACCGCGCTGCCCGGTCTCAAGTCCTTGGGGTTGAAAGGCGGCGTCAAGTACTGGGATGGCCAGTTTGACGATGCGAGACTGGCCCTCACGTTGGCGCGCACCGCCGAGGCTGCGGGCGCGAAGGTGTTGAACTACGCGGAGGTCACCGGGTTGCGCATGGCCGCTGCGGTGGGTGGAAAAGCGGCGATCTCCCAGCTTGATGTGAGCGACCGCTTCGGCGCTGAGCAAGTGACTGTCAACGCGCGTTGCGTGGTCAACGCCACGGGCGTGTGGGTGGACAAGCTGCGCAACCAGGCCATGGGCACGGGTCCTGAGGCCCAACCGGCCCAGATGGTGAGCCCCAGCCAAGGGGTGCATGTGGTGGTGGACCGCGAATTCATGCCCGGCGACCACGCCTTGCTGGTGCCCAAAACCCGAGACGGCCGCGTATTGTTTGCGGTGCCATGGATGGGCAAGCTCATTCTGGGCACCACAGACACCCCGCGCAAAGACCTTCCGCGAGAGCCCGATGCCTTCGCTGAAGAGCTCGAGTTCATCCTGAGCGAGGCCAGCAACGTGTTGAGCCAGCCGGTGACCAGGGCCGATGTGCGCAGCATGTGGGTGGGTCTGCGCCCCCTGGTGGCGCCGCCAGAAACAGAAGCGGGGGGTACCAAGACGATTTCGCGGGAACACACCATCGTGGTCGATCCCAATGGGCTCCTCACCGTGACCGGCGGCAAGTGGACCACTTACCGCGCGATGGCCGAAGACGTGCTGGAGCGCTGTTTCGACAAGGGCCTGTTGCCTTCGAAGCCCAGCGCGCATACAGAAACGCACCGTTTGCTGGGTGCCCCGCTCGCAGCCTCGCCGGCCACGCCTGTTTATGGGCCGCCCGGCATTCACCTGTATGGCACGCAGGCCGCCCAGGTGGCCGAATGTCCGGGTCATGAACGGGCGCTGGGCATGGGGCTGACCGAAGCCATGGTGCGCTACGCCGTGCGCCATGAGCAGGCCCATACGGTTGAAGACGTGTTGGCAAGGCGGTGGCGGGCGCTGTTCCTCGACGCCCGGATGGCCGCTGCCATGGCGCCCGCGGTGCTGGAAATCATGGAAAGTGAAGGAGCCCAGGCGCCTGATTTGCAGGGCTTCCTCGCTCTGTGCAACCAGTACCTGCCGAAATAGTTCACAGCGCACCCACAAACCTATTGCAAGGCCCTGAAAGCTGTGCCATAATCTGTGGCTTCGCCGTAAAAAGCGGAGCAATCTCGCCCAACGACGTGGGTCGATGCAGGTCTTCAATTCAGGAGACTTGCCCGGCCAGCAACTACGGGCCCAAGACTGATCACTTCCAGCCATGTTGGTTGGAGGGATTCAAGTTGGGACTTAATTCAAAATGATCCAAACGCAAACTCGACTCGATGTTGCTGACAACACGGGCGCCAAGTCCGTGATGTGCATCAAAGTGCTGGGCGGCTCCAAGCGCCGTTATGCCAGCGTTGGTGATGTCATCAAGGTCACCATCAAAGAAGCAGCGCCACGTGGCCGCGTCAAAAAAGGCGAAGTGTATAGCGCCGTTGTTGTGCGCACCGCCAAGGGCATCCGTCGTCCAGACGGCGCGCTGATCAAATTCGACGGCAACGCTGCAGTGTTGCTGAACGCCAAGCTGGAGCCTATCGGCACCCGCATCTTCGGACCGGTGACGCGCGAGTTGCGCACTGAGAAGTTCATGAAGATCGTGTCCCTGGCCCCTGAGGTCCTCTGAGGAAACCATCATGAACAAAATTCGCAGTGGCGATGAAGTCATCGTGATCGCAGGCCGTGACAAGGGCAAGCGCGGCAAAGTCGCGCAGCGCGTCGACGACAGCAAATTGCTGGTCGAAGGCGTCAATGTGGTCAAGAAGCATGCCAAGCCAAACCCTATGAAGGGCATCACTGGCGGCATCATCGAAAAAACCATGCCTTTGCATCAGTCCAACGTCGCCATCTTCAATGGCGCCACGGGCAAGGCTGATCGCGTGGGTATCAAGCAGTTGGCTGACGGCAAAAAAGTGCGCGTCTACAAGTCCAGCGGCGAAGAAATCAAGGCGGCCTGAACATGACACGCTTGCAAGACATCTACCGTGACACCGTCGCGCCCGCTTTGACCGAAAAGTTCGGTTACAAGTCGCCGATGCAGGTGCCACGTATCACCAAGATCACGCTCAACATGGGTGTGAGCGAAGCGGTTGCCGACAAGAAGGTCATGGACCACGCTGTAGGCGATCTGACCAAAATCGCGGGCCAGAAGCCTGTGGTGACCAAGGCCAAAAAGGCCATCGCTGGTTTCAAGATCCGCGAAGAGCAGCCTATCGGTTGCATGGTGACCCTGCGCGGTACCCGCATGTACGAATTCCTGGACCGCTTCGTGACCGTGGCTCTGCCCCGCGTCCGTGACTTCCGTGGTATTTCGGGCAAAGCTTTTGACGGCCGTGGCAACTACAACATCGGCGTGAAAGAGCAGATCATTTTCCCTGAGATCGAGTACGACAAGGTGGATGCCTTGCGCGGCCTCAACATCAGCATCACGACGACCGCCAAGACAGACGAAGAGTGCAAAGCTCTTCTGGCCGGTTTCCGTTTCCCGTTCAAGAACTGAGGTGGCGCGTGGCTAAACAAGCACTACTCCAACGAGAACTCAAGCGCGAAAAACTCGCCGCTAAGTTCGCAACGAAATACGCAGAGCTGCAGGCAATCGCAAAGAGCGCCAAGCACAGCGACGAAGAGCGCGATGCCGCTCGTCAAGCGCTGCAAAAGTTGCCCCGCAACGCCAACCCGACTCGCCAGCGCAACCGCTGTGAGATCACGGGTCGTCCACGCGGCACGTTCGCCCAATTCGGCTTGGCTCGCGCCAAGGTTCGCGAAATGGCGTTTGCCGGTGAAATCCCCGGCATCACCAAAGCCAGCTGGTAAGCACTAGGAGAACCACAAATGAGCATGAGTGATCCTATTGCCGACATGTTGACCCGCATTCGCAATGCGCAGATGGTTGAAAAAACCATCGTGTCGATGCCCGCATCCAAAGTCAAAGCCGCGATCGCCCAAGTCCTGAAGGACGAAGGTTATATCGATGGTTTCCAAGTCAAGAGCGCCGATGGCAAGAATGAACTTGAGATCTCTCTCAAGTACTACGCAGGCCGTCCCGTGATCGAGCGCATCGAGCGTGTGAGCCGTCCTGGCCTGCGCGTTTACCGCGGTCGCAACGCCATCCCTCAGGTCCAAAACGGCCTGGGTGTCGCCATCGTCACCACGCCCCAGGGCGTGATGACCGATCGCAAGGCCCGCGCCACCGGTGTTGGTGGTGAAGTCTTGTGCTACGTCGCCTGATGCGCGCACATTGAGGAGAAACTGAATGTCACGTATTGGAAAACAGCCGGTCACCGTCCCTGCAGGGGTCGAAGTGGCTGTGAACAAAGACCTGATCAACGTCAAGGGTGCTCTGGGTGCCCTGGCTCTCGCGAGCAACGCGCTGGTCAAGATCGAAAACAACGCAGGCACGATGTCTTTCGTGCCCGCCAACGACTCGCGTGAAGCCAACGCCATGTCGGGCACCATGCGTCAGCTGGTGAACAACATGGTCAACGGCGTGAGCAAAGGCTTCGAAAAGAAGCTGACGCTCCTCGGCGTGGGCTTCCGGGCTCAGGCTCAAGGCGCCAAGCTCAACCTGACCGTTGGCTATTCGCACCCTGTCGTGATGGACATGCCCGCTGGCATCAAGGTCGAGACCCCAACCCCGACCGAGATCGTCATCAAGGGTGCTGACCGTCAACGTGTTGGCCAGATCGCTTCCGAAGTGCGCGCCGTGCGCCCACCTGAGCCCTACAAGGGCAAGGGTATCCGCTACGCGGATGAGAAGGTTGTGATCAAGGAAACCAAGAAGAAATAAGGATCAGGATCATGTTGACGAAAAAACAGCAACGTCTGCGCCGCGCGCGTCAAACGCGTATCCGCATCGCCCAGCAAAGCGCTGTGCGCCTGACCGTGAACCGCACCAACCTGCACATTTACGCCGCCGTCATTTCCGACGATGGTTCCAAAGTGCTGGCATCCGCTTCGACCGCAGAAGCCGAAATGCGCGCCCAAATCGGTGGTGCTGGCAAGGGTGGCAACGCCGCAGCTGCAGCCCTGGTTGGCAAGCGCATTGCCGAAAAAGCGAAAGCCGCTGGCGTCGAGAAGGTTGCCTTTGACCGCTCCGGCTTTGCTTACCACGGTCGAGTCAAAGCCCTCGCAGACGCCGCGCGTGAAGCCGGTCTGCAGTTCTGATCAGACGGGAAAACACAATGGCTAAATTTACGGCAAACATCAACAAAGAAGCGAACGACGACGGTTTGCGCGAGAAGATGATCGCGATCAACCGCGTGACCAAAGTGGTCAAGGGCGGTCGCATTCTCGGTTTCGCAGCACTCACCGTGGTGGGTGACGGCGACGGCCGCGTCGGCATGGGCAAAGGCAAAGCACGTGAAGTGCCCGTGGCTGTTCAAAAGGCCATGGAAGCCGCTCGCCGCAACATGACCAAAGTCTCGTTGAAGAACGGTTCCCTGCACCACAGCGTGCACGGCGAGCACGGCGCTTCCAACGTGATGATGTTGCCCGCTGCCAAAGGTACCGGCATCATCGCTGGCGGCCCCATGCGCGCAGTGTTCGAAGTGGTGGGTATCACCGACGTTGTGGCCAAGAGCCACGGCTCGAGCAACCCATACAACCTCGTGCGCGCCACGCTGGACGCATTGAAAAACTCCACCACGCCTGCCGACGTGGCTGCCAAGCGCGGCAAGTCGGTCGAGGACATCCTCGGTTGAGGCAAGGAACGATCATGACAACTCAAACCACCGTCAAGGTCCAATTGGTGCGCAGCCCAATCGGTACCAAGCAATCTCACCGCGACACCGTTCGCGGATTGGGCTTGCGCAAAGTCAACAGCACCAGTGAACTGCAGGACACCCCAGCAGTTCGCGGCATGATCAACAAGATCAGCTACCTGGTCAAAGTACTCTGATCGGAGTCATAGACATGGAACTCAATACCATCAAGCCTTCCGCAGGCGCCAAGCACGCCAAGCGTCGCGTGGGTCGCGGCATCGGCTCCGGCCTGGGCAAAACCGCCGGCCGCGGTCACAAGGGTCAAAAATCGCGTTCGGGTGGCTACCACAAGGTCGGCTTCGAAGGCGGTCAAATGCCCATGCAGCGTCGCTTGCCCAAGCGTGGCTTCAAATCGGCTCAGCTTCAGTTCAACGCTGAAGTGACTCTGACCGATCTGAACAGCTTGACCGTTGCCGACATCGACGTGTTGGTGCTCAAGCAAGCCGGCCTCGTGTCCAATATCGCAAAGCGCGTCAAAGTGATCAAAACGGGCGAACTCTCCCGCGCTGTGAACTTGAAGAACATCACCGCCACCGCTGGTGCCAAGCAGGCTATTGAAGCCGCTGGCGGCACGCTGGCCTGATCAAACGGACAAGGCAAGCTGTGGCAACTGCATCTCCAACCCTGGCCAAAACGGGCAAGTTCGGCGATTTGAATCGCCGGCTGGTGTTCCTGTTGCTGGCCCTGGTGGTGTACCGCATCGGCGCACACATTCCTGTGCCTGGCATCGATCCTGCACAACTGGAGCAGTTGTTCAAAGGACAGGCTGGCGGCATATTGAGCCTGTTCAATATGTTCTCAGGTGGTGCGTTGTCGCGTTTCACTGTGTTCGCGCTGGGCATCATGCCCTACATCTCCGCGTCGATCATCATGCAATTGATGACCTACGTGGTGCCAGCGTTCGAGCAGTTGAAAAAAGAGGGTGAAGCAGGTCGTCGGAAGATCACCGCTTACACCCGCTACGGGACGCTTGGCTTGGCCGTCTTTCAAGCCACCGGCATCGCTGTCGCGCTGGAGAGTCAGGCCGGCTTGGTGATTGCACCAGGTATGGCATTTCGCCTCACGGCTGTGGTCAGCTTGGTGGCTGGCACGATGTTTCTGATGTGGTTGGGTGAACAGATCACCGAGCGCGGTCTCGGCAACGGTATCTCGATATTGATTTTTGCTGGTATCGCTGCGGGCTTGCCCAATGCAATCGGTGGATTGCTGGAACTGGTGAGAACCGGTGCGATGAACATCCTGGCAGCGATTGCAATCGTGATCCTGGTTGGTTTGGTGACCTATTTTGTCGTGTTTGTTGAACGCGGGCAGCGCAAGATTCTGGTGAATTACGCTCGCCGCCAAGTGGGCAACAAAGTGTATGGCGGACAATCGTCGCACCTTCCTTTGAAGCTGAACATGGCTGGAGTGATCCCGCCGATCTTTGCATCGAGTATCATCTTGCTCCCGACCACGGTGGTGAGCTGGGTCAGCACGGGCGATTCGACGCGTTGGTTGCGTGATATCGCTTCTGCCTTGTCACCAGGTCAGCCCATTTACGTGGCTTTGTATGCCGCAGCCATTATTTTCTTCTGCTTCTTTTACACCGCCTTGGTGTTCAACAGCAGGGAAACCGCAGACAACCTGAAGAAGAGCGGTGCATTCATTCCAGGCATTCGTCCGGGTGATCAGACGGCTCGGTACATAGACAAGATCTTGTTGCGACTGACCATGGTGGGTGCGATTTACATCACTGCGGTCTGTTTGTTGCCGGAATTTCTGATCCTGAAATACAACGTGCCGTTCTACTTCGGTGGCACCTCGTTGTTGATCATCGTGGTGGTGACCATGGATTTCATGGCACAGGTTCAGAATTACATGATGTCTCAGCAGTACGATTCGCTGCTGAAAAAGGCCAACTTCAAGTCGTAAACACTTGAAGCGCTGTAAAGAATTTTTGGAATATCCAGGAGAAAACTATGAGAGTTTCAGCTTCGGTCAAGAAAATGTGCCGCAACTGTAAGGTCATCAAGCGTCATGGCATCGTGCGGGTTATCTGCACCGATCCACGTCACAAACAGCGTCAAGGCTGATCGGTTAGGACTAGAGGAAAATCATGGCTCGTATTGCAGGCATCAACATTCCGCCGCACAAGCACGCTGAAATCGGCTTGACGGCAATCTTCGGCATTGGCCGTACCCGCGCGCGCAAGATTTGCGAAGCATGCGGCATTGACTACGCGAAGAAGATCAAGGATCTCGACGACGCAGACCTCGAAAAAATTCGCGATCAGATCGGATTGTTCACGATCGAAGGTGACTTGCGCCGCGAGACAACCATGAACATCAAGCGTTTGATGGACATTGGCTGCTACCGCGGTTTCCGTCACCGTCGTGGCTTGCCACTGCGTGGACAGCGCACCAAGACCAACGCGCGCACGCGCAAAGGTCCGCGTAAAGCAGCTCTGTCGCTGAAGAAGTAATCGGATTGAAGGAATTTCATGGCCAAGTCACCCAATAGCGCCGCATCTGCCCGCGTCCGCAAAAAAGTCCGCAAGAACATTGCAGATGGCATTGCACACGTGCATGCTTCGTTCAACAACACCATCATTACCATCACCGATCGCCAAGGCAATGCTTTGTCGTGGGCATCATCGGGTGGTCAGGGCTTTAAAGGTTCGCGCAAGTCGACGCCTTTTGCTGCTCAGGTGGCATCCGAAGTCGCTGGCCGCGCTGCCATCGAACAAGGTATCAAAAACCTCGACGTCGAGATCAAGGGCCCAGGTCCAGGTCGCGAGTCGTCCGTTCGCGCCTTGGGTGCATTGGGCATTCGAATCAATTCGATTGCCGATGTGACGCCTGTGCCGCACAACGGTTGCCGTCCGCAGAAGCGTCGCCGCATCTGATGGCGCCGGCGCGTCACAAAGACGCGCTATAATCAAAAGCTTTTTTCGAGCGCCACCGCAGTCGCCTGCGGTGGCATTTTTGCTAAGCCCACCGCCGGATCGCTGTTGATGCCGGCTCCCGCAATGACCGCCTCTGCGCGCCGGTTGCGGTAGAACACCAAAGGAAAACTACGTGGCACGTTATCTCGGCCCCAAAGCCAAACTCTCCCGCCGTGAAGGCTCTGACCTGTTGCTGAAGAGCGCTCGCCGCTCCATCAGCGACAAAGCCAAATTCGACTCCAAGCCAGGCCAGCACGGCCGTACTTCTGGTCAGCGCACCTCCGACTTTGGTCTGCAGTTGCGTGAGAAGCAAAAAGTCAAACGCACCTATGGTGTGTTGGAGCGCCAATTCCGTCGCTACTTTGCTGAGGCAGATCGCCGCCGCGGCAACACCGGTGCCAATCTGTTGTTCTTGTTGGAAGCGCGTCTCGACAACGTCGTGTTCCGCATGGGCTTTGCATCAACCCGCGCAGAAGCCCGTCAGATTGTTTCGCACAAAGCCATTACTGTGAATGGCTTGTCAGTCAACATCCCTTCCTACCAAGTGAAGGCTGGGGACGTGATTGCTGTGCGCGAAAAGTCCAAGAAGCAGACCCGCGTGATTGAAGCGCTCGAGTTGGCCAAGCAAATTGGTTTCCCGGCTTGGGTCGAAGTGACTGTGGACAAAGCCGAAGGCGTGTTCAAGAAGTCACCTGACCGCGATGAGTTTGCTTCCGATGTCAACGAGTCGTTGATCGTCGAACTGTATTCCCGTTAATTTCGTTCCCGGCTGCCCATTCTGGGTTGCCGGGCCGTGCTCCGTCTGCCTTATCGGTGTAACGAGCTGAGGGTAATGAAGGAAGTCTGAATGCTGAACAATCTGCTGAAGCCCAAAACCATCAATGTCGAACAAGTTTCGACGAATCGCGCCAAGGTCACACTCGAGCCTTTCGAGCGTGGCTACGGGCACACCCTGGGCAACGCCCTTCGCCGTGTCTTGCTGTCTTCCATGGTGGGTCATGCCCCGACCGAAGTGACGATTGCCGGTGTTGTACACGAGTACTCGTCCATCGATGGCGTACAAGAAGACGTTGTCAACATGCTGTTGAATCTCAAGGGCGTGGTGTTCAAGCTCCACAACCGGGATGAAGTAACGCTGAGCTTGCGCAAGGATGGCGAAGGCGTTGTGACTGCTGCCGATATCCAGACCCCTCACGATGTTGAAATTGTGAATCCTGAACACGTGATTGCCACGCTGTCCGCTGGTGCGAAGCTTGACATGCAGGTCAAAGTGGAAAAAGGCCGTGGCTATGTGCCCGGCAGCCTGCGCCGCAATGATGACCAGTCCCGCTCTTTGGGCCGCATTGTGCTCGACGCCTCGTTCTCGCCGATCAAGCGCGTGAGCTACACCGTTGAGAGTGCCCGTGTTGAGCAGCGTACCGATCTCGACAAACTCGTCCTGGAAATTGAGACCAACGGCTCCATCGGCCCTGAAGAGGCTGTTCGTGCTTCCGCCAAGATTCTGGTCGAGCAACTTGCAGTGTTTGCTCAATTGGAAGGTCTGGAGCTGTCTGCTTTTGACCAGCCTGCTCAGCGCAGTTCGCAGCAATTCGATCCGATCTTGTTGCGTCCTGTTGATGAACTTGAACTGACGGTGCGCTCGGCCAATTGCTTGAAGGCTGAAAACATCTATTACATCGGTGATCTGATTCAGCGCACCGAAAATGAGCTGCTCAAAACCCCCAACCTGGGTCGCAAGTCGCTCAATGAAATCAAAGAAGTGCTCGCATCGCGCGGCCTTACTTTGGGCATGAAGCTTGAGAACTGGCCACCCGCTGGCCTGGACAAGCACTGAAATCGAAGCGTCTGGTCACGGTGACCAGGCTCTGACGAACTTGCAGTACCTGATACGGCTGCAGGCAAAACACTGAAAAGGAAATCAAAATGCGTCACGGACACGGACTTCGTAAACTCAACCGCACCAGCGAGCACCGCCTCGCCATGTTGCGCAACATGATGAACTCGCTGCTCACGCACGAAGTTATCAAGACCACGGTTCCCAAGGCCAAAGAATTGCGTCGCGTTGTGGAACCCATGATCACCTTGGCGAAGACGGCCACGGTCGCCAATCGCCGTTTGGCATTTGACCGTCTGCGTGACCGCGACGTGGTTGTGAAGTTGTTCAATGAACTGGGACCACGCTTTGCCGCTCGTCCTGGTGGTTACACCCGTATCTTGAAGATGGGTTACCGCGTGGGCGATAACGCGCCTATGGCTTTGGTTGAATTGGTGGATCGCGCAGAAGAAACTGCGACACCTGCGGCCGAAGACGCAAAAGCGTGATAGAATATAAGGCTTGACGCGGAGTGGAGCAGCCTGGTAGCTCGTTGGGCTCATAACCCAAAGGTCGCAAGTTCAAATCTTGCCTCCGCAACCAATAAAACAGCCTAAGACGCTGACAGTAAACGCCCACTTTATGTGGGCGTTTTTGTTTTGTGACGAGGTTTGTGACGGGGTCTGTGACGTCACAGAAATTGCAGTTTTCGTTTGTGACCGTTGGGCGCAGTGACGGGATTTGGCTCTTTCTACTAACTCGGCCGATATCGAAATCACAGCCTAAGGGAGCAGATCGGTTCCCCATCGGGCAACAAATCATCGCACTCACGCGTTCTACAGTGCTGAGGGTGCTGTTCCACCACTGGCAGTAAGAATCGACTTCTAAAACCTGTACCAGGCGGGAGTAGGCTCATTCTTGCCAGAGTCGTAGGGAATGGCTCTGGGCTTGCGAAGTGCACTAAAGATGGCCTAGTAGCTGCAAAGGGAAGTTCGGCATCATTGCTGGATACAATCACAGTATCCATGAGGAGAAGCCCATGAACCGCGAATTTCGTCAGATCTACCAACCTCCCTTCCGGCCTCGATCTGAATGGCTGCGCCGCTTCTGGCGCTGGTTCTGAGCGGCCACCCCGATCAGCCGCAAATCCATTTCTGAACGCCATCCTTGCGAGGGATCCTCTGCAGGGCGCAGAGGCTTTCTCGACGAGTGACCCTCTGCCGCGAAGATGATCCGATAGTTCCCCCAATGCACCCGCCACCCACCAAGCCAATCAACTGTTGCCACGCCTGTAGCGGAACCCGCTACCACCACGAGATCTCGCGCATCGAGCAAGCTGAACTGCGCTCAACAACGACCCTCATTTGCGATGGCTGCGGTCGTGCATTTCCTGATGTCAGAACCTGGCGGGATGGGGATGTCACATCGGGCCAAGCGCTGGGAGCATGAACGGCACCTACCTCGTCACGGCTTACCCTGACAAGGATCAGGTCAAAGCGCTGGGTGCCCGATGGGATCCGGCCCGTCGCCAGTGGTATGTGCCGGCAGGTCGGGACGTCACCCGTCTAATTTCTTGGTTTGTCAATTTCCACATAAACCCGACCCCTTTAGGCTAAGTTCTTTCATCCAGATTTGACCCCTTGAGCAATGTCTCATGCGCATTCTTTAAGCAAGTGAGTTCAACAGTGTGAGAGTATTCAAGCCAACCTGGCGCTAATCCTTGAGCCAGAAAAGCTGTTGGCCTACATCTCGGAGCCCAAGCGAATCACAGGAACGTAGTCCTTTTTCAACACAGCATGGGAGTGCACAAGATTGACTGCGCGAACCGATCCGATGGGCGCCAACGCGCGCTACTTTCGCCAGGGCTTGCGCCTGCAACACCTGCGCATCATGGCGGCATTGGCCGAGGTGCAATTGGTGAGCAAAGTGGCCGAGCGGCTGCATGTGACACAGCCCGCCATTTCCAAACAGATCGCTGAGATTGAGAGCGCCCTGAGCGCGCCGGTCATTTACCGCGAGCGCAACCGCTTGTTCCTGACCGAAGTGGGCCAACGACTGGCTTCGCATGCGCAGGCAGTGATGCAGCAGCTCAGGCGTGCCGAGCTGGAACTGGAAGTGCTCAGCTTGGGCGGCGCCGGACATTTGCGCATTGGTGCGGTCACTTCGCTGGCGCCCACCCTGGTGGCCAAGGCGGTGACGGCGTTCAAGCGCGTGGCGCCCCGTGTGTCGATTTCAGTGACCGAGGGACATTTCATGTCGCTGCGACCGCTGTTGGACCGCGGCGAGATTGACGTGGCGGTGGCCCGGGTCTGGCAACCCCAGGCGCTTCCTGATCTTGAGCAATCCGTGCTGACGACGGAACCCATCGTGGTGGTCTGCGGGCGTGATCATCCTTTGGCCAAACGGCGCCGGTTGCAATGGTCCGACACCGCAAGCTGGCCCTGGATCCTGCCGGACCAGCAGTCGATCGCGCGGCGGGCGATCGATGCCTTTTGGAGCGAGCAGGGCATGGCCGCGCCAGCGGACGTGATCGAGGCCCAGTCGTTGCCTTTCAGCCTGGCCTTGATGAATGACATGCCTTATTTGGGCCTGTTTCCCGAGGCCCTGGCGCTGAGCCATGCGGCCCGGGGGGATTTGTCGGTACTGGGCTTGCGGCTGGGTGGGGTGCTGGCCGAAGGGCGTTGTTTTTGGCGCCATGGCCAGATGGAGCAAAACGCAGCGCTGCGGCCCTTTCTCGACTGCCTGAAGGCGGTACCCAGCCGCTTTTAAAGATAACCAATGGTTATGGTTATATCCTGAAAATTCACTTTTGATATGTCGTCGCATCTCGTACAGTCGGCACCAAATTACAAGATTTGGAGACACGCGTATGGATGCCAACGCGACCGCAACGGCCCTCTCGGCCGTCGCTGCGATCGACCAGTTTCGGCGGGGTGAACTCTCGCCCGTGACCCTGGTCGATGCCAGCATCGAGCGCATCGAGCGTTTGAACCCCAAGATCAACGCCATCACGGCGACTTGCTTTGAGCGTGCTCGGCAAGAGGCGCGTGCGTCCGAGACGCGCTACCGTGCCGGAAAGGCCATGGGGCCGCTCGATGGCTTGACCCTGGGCGTGAAAGATTTGCAGCCCACGGCCCAGCTGTTGACCACCTGGGGGTCGCCACAGTTTCGCGACCATGTACCGGAACAGGACGCGCCGATGGTTGCGGGCCTGCGCCGTGCCGGCGCCATCGTGGTGGGCAAGACCAATGTGCCCGAGCACGGGGCGGGCGGCAACAGCCGCAACCCGGTCTGGGGCGCCACGGGCAATCCTTTCAATGCCAACCTGATTGCGGGCGGCTCTTCTGGCGGTTCGGCCGCCGCGCTGGCGGCAGACCTGGTGAGCCTGTGCACCGGCTCAGATACCGGTGGCTCGCTGCGATTGCCCGCAGGTTTGTGCGGCATCGTGGGTTTTCGGCCTTCGCCCGGGCTGGTGCCCCACCCGACGCGCCCGCTGGGTTGGTCCGCGATTTCGGTGCTGGGCCCGATGGCGCGCAACATGGCCGATCTCTTGCTGATGCTGCGCTCCTGTGTGGGCACCGACGCCGATGATCCGCTCAACCGGGGCGTATCACCGCAGGCATTTGAGGCGACTGAACCCGTCGATCTGGCTTCGCTGCGCATCGGTTTTTCTGAGGATTTTGGCGGGCTGCCCGGTCGACCCCGAGATCCGCGCCACCTTCCGCGAGCGCATTGGGCGCATCGCTCCGCACGTCGCGCTGTGTGAGGCGGTGGACATGCGGCTGGGTGAGCAGGACCGTTGTTTTGACGTGTTGCGCGCCGAGAGCTTCATGGCCGGATTCCAGGCAGCGTTCGATCGACAGCCTGAGCAACTGAGCGAGGACATCCGAGCGAATGTGGCGCTGGGCCAGCGCATGAACCTGGGCGACCGCGCCTGGGCGCATTTGGAGCAAACCCGCATCCTGCGCGCTTACCGCGCCAAGGTGGCCGGATTCGATCTGATACTGACCCCGGTGGCGCCGGTCTCGCCTTTCCTCTGGACCCAGGGATTTCCTGCGGCCATCGAGGGCGTGACAATGGACATCTATTACCGTTGGTTGGCGTTAACCTACCGGCCGAGCCTGGTGGGATGCCCGGCGGTGACCTTGCCATGTGGTCTGGACCCCAGGCAGATGCCCTTCAGCCTGCAGGCGCTCGGGCAGCCCAACGGCGACGCGGCCTTGTTGCGGGCTGGCCAGGCGCTGGAGGATTTTTTCGAATCACATGAAGCGACCCGCCGCCCGCGACCCGACCTCGAATCGTTGGCCGCTTCGGATGTGTCGCTCCAGGCCTTTGTCAGCCATCCGCCCGTTCAAGGGGCCAAGCCCGGCTCCGTCGCGGCGGCCACCGTTGTTTAGGACCCGACACCATGTGGATCGTTCTCGCCGCCTTCTTCGTGCTTCTGCTCAGCGGAACCGCATTTGCCTACCTCATGGGGTCGGTGTCTGTCCTGGCGTTTCTGGCGTTGGACAAAGCCCCCTACCTGTCCATCATCCCGCAGCGCATTTTTGCGCAGCTCGATGTGTTTGCCTTCATGGCCATGCCGCTGTTCATCCTGACCGCGGAGCTGATGACGCGCGCGGGCCTGACCCGCGCCCTGATCGATTTTTCGATGTCCATGGTGGGCCGCTTCAAGGGCGGGCTGGGCCATGTCAACATCCTGACCAGCGTGTTCTTCGCCGGCATTTCGGGGTCGGCTGTCGCTGACGCGGCCTCTCTCTCGCGGACCTTCGTTCCCGCCATGGTTGAGCGGGGTTACGACAAGTACTACGCTGGTGCCATCACCGTGGCTTCGTCGATGATCGGGCCCATCATCCCGCCCAGCATCATCATGATCATCTACGGCGGCCTGATCGGCACCTCGGTGGCTGCCCTGTTTGTGGCCGGTATCGTTCCCGGACTGTTGCTGGCCGCCAGCCTGATGGCGCTCAACGCCTGGATGGCGCACCGCCACAACCACCCCGGCGGCAAAGACGACTCGCTGCCACGCTTCTGGCCCAGTTTCAAGGCGGCCGCGCCTGCGCTGATCTTGCCGGTGGTGATTCTGGGCAGCCTGGTGCTGGGCCTGGCCACGCCGACCGAAGGTTCGGCCATCGCGGCCGTGGTGGCGGGCGCGGTCGGTCTGGCCAACCGGCGCCTGACCCTGAAGATTTTCTGGGAAGCGGTCGAAGCCACCGCGCAGCTCACGGGCACCATCTTCATCATCCTGTGCGCCATTTCCCTGCTGGGCTACCTGGCCGGTCAAATGGGCTGGTCGGAGTTGCTGGCGGCCTGGGTCAACGACCTGGGGTTGACGGGTATCCGCTACCTGCTGTTCCTGATGGTCGTGTTCCTGATCGTGGGCATGTTCATGGACACGCCGGTGGCCTTGACCCTGCTGGTGCCGCTGTTTGCGCCCCAGGCGCTGGCCCAGGACATCAACCCTGTGCACCTGGGCATCCTGCTGTGCTTCAACCTGTGCATCGGGCTGATCACGCCGCCGCTGGGCAAGTGCCTGGTCGTGACCTCGGCGTTGACAGGGACCAACTATTGGCGCCTGGCCTGGGCCACGCTGCCATTCATTGTGCTGTTGATGGTTTTGTTGTTTGTGTTGGTCTTGGTGCCCGACATCACGCTGTTTTTGCCGCGGATGGTGGGTTTGCAAGTGGGTTGATGACATCTGAACGAAGGAGACAAAGATGATGATGAAGAAATTTTTCCGTGTGGCGGTGCTGACCGCCGGTTGCGTGGCCACTTCGCTGGCGAGCGCGCAGGTGAAGATCGCGCTGGACACGCCGCCCGATGTCAACAAGTCGGGCTCCTACGCCTGGGTGAATGCTTTTTCTGCGCACCTGAGCGCCAATGGCATGAAAACCCGTGAGCTGCCGCGCGGCTCGGTGGGCGAAGAGGCGGAGCTGTTCGATCAGATTTCGACCGGCTTGCTGGAAATGGCGCTGTCCGACGTGAAGTCGATCGGCAAGGTGGACCCGCTGATCTATGGCGTGCGCCTGCCCTACATCTTTGACGACGTGCCGCACATGGACCGCGTGCTGGAGAAGGGCAAGGTCTTCGAGAAAGTCAATGCACAGCTCGCCAAGACCGACACCATGGTGCTGGCGCTGGTGCCAATCGGTCCGCAGTCCGGCATCATCACGACCAAGCAGACGGTGCGCACGCCGGCCGACATGGCCAACCTGCGCATGCGCGCGCTGGACGATGCGCAGATCGCGCTGTACAAGGCCTGGGGCAGCACTGGCACCATCGTGCAATGGAAAGAAGTGCCGGCCGGCCTGCAAACCGGCGTGATCGATGGCTACCTGAACACCGCCAACGTGCCGGTGCTGTTTGGCCAGACCGACTTCGTGAAGCACTTCACCGATGCCGGCGTGATCGTGGCGCAGCGCGCGGTGATGGCGTCCAAGGCCTGGTACGACGGTCTGTCGGCCAAAGACCGTGCAACGGTCAATGAAGCGGTGAAGAAGGCCAACGCGGTCAACCGCGCCTGGGTCGCCACGCAAGCCGAATCCTCCCTCAAGGACCTTGAGAAGGCCGGCGTCTCGGTGATCCGCCTGAGCAAGGCCGAGCGCGAGCCCTTCCGCAAACTTTCGCGCTCGACGTACAACTCCGGCCTGATGTCGCCAGAGTCGGTCAAGTTCTGGGTTGACACAGCGGAAGCCGCGCGCTGACATGGGCGCCGGTTCGCTGATCTCCGCGCTCAGCGCCCGCGTGCACAACGCGGTGCGCTGGGTGGCTTCGGCCTGCATTGTGGTCATGTTGCTGGCCATGGTGGTCCAGATTCTGGCCCGCTACGGCTTCAATGCGCCGCCGATCTGGACCGAGGAGGTGGCGCGCTACATGATGGTCTGGGCCGGCTTGCTGGGTGCCACCATGTCGTTTCGCAACCGGGCCGATGCGGTTCTGCTCGACAGCGTGTTGCCCCGCTCTTTGGAGTGGGTGGCGCGCGCGGTGCAAACGCTGGCGGTGCTGGTGTTCCTGCTGCCGGTGCTGTACTTCTGCTTCTTCAACTGGAACGGTGCCTGGGGTCAGGGGTTCATGGGCCGTTCGGGCCGGCTGACCGCCGACACGCTGGGCATGTCCATGGTCTGGGTGACGATGGCGGTGCCCATTTGTGCCAGCGTCATTCTCATCCACTTGTTGGCACGCTGGTTCGATCCCGATCCGGTGGCACAGACGGCTCAATTGGCCGGCGCAACTTCGACAGCCAGCACAGAGGCATCCTGAAAGACGGCTGATTGCGGTGCAAACCTGCCCCCTTCTGGTGGTCTTTCTTTCATCCGAAAAACCCGAGCTCCGGCAGTCGCCGCACAACAGCCAGCGTCGGTATTTTTGAGGCCCCCCGCGGCAGTGTTGGCCGTAGGGTTGTCGGTGTGATCGAAATCCACACGGGCTGCAATGGTTGGATATGAACCAGCTGCGCCTGCGGGATCGAGATCGGCTGCGGGCAGCCTACGGATTCCCGCGATGGAATGCCTGCGCAAGGCGGGTTGCTGCCTGGCGGATTTCACGACCCGGTGGTTGCTTCTGTGTGCTTCTGTGCAGCCCAAACGGGAAGCTGGAAAGCTTTTTGAACAATGGCGCCAGGCATTCGCATGGGATGCCCGAAAGTTCGCCTGTGCCGCTACCGGTCATTCGCGGAACAATCCCATGTGCGACCGCGCGACCATCCGGAGCGTTCGCCCGGCCGAAGCCAGCCTGACGGGGCGGTCAGGTGCGCCTGAGCTCGCTCCAGAGAAGGCGCGCGAGAGCGGCCTGATCCCCGAGCAGCTAGCGGCCTAAATCCTTGGCCGACACCCCGGCAATGCCCCAGTTTTGCTTGGGCACGTCCTGGATCCAGACGCGGATGGTTTCTTTGGGTGCGCCCACCGCTTCCTGCAGCGCGGCGGTGACCTTTTCGATCACGGCGCGCTTCTGGTCTTCGGTGCGGCCTTCCAGCATGTAGATTTGTGCGAACGGCATGGTGCTCTCCTTCAGGCGGCTTTGGCCATGAGACCGCGCTCGCGCGCCATGGTCATCGCCGTGTCTTCGATCATGTCTTCCTGGCCGCCGACCATGCCGCGGCGCCCCATCTCGACCAGGATGTCGCGAGCCGGCACGCCGTATTTCTTTTCGGCGCGTTTGGCGAACAGCAGGAAGCTGCCGTAGACGCCGGCATAGCCCAGCGTGAGCGCGTCGCGGTCGATGCGGATGGGGAAGTCCATGATGGGCACCACCAGGTCTTCGGCCACGTCCTGGATCTTGAACACGTCCACACCGGTCTCGATGCCCATCAGGTCGCAGACCGCCACAAACACCTCCATCGGCGTGTTGCCGGCACCAGCGCCCAGGCCGGCGGCGGCGGCGTCGATGCGGTTGGCGCCCACTTCAATCGCGGCCAGGCTGTTGGCCACGCCCATGGCCAGGTTGTGGTGGCCGTGGAAACCCAGCTCGGTCTCGGGTTTCAGCGCTTCGCGCACCGCGCCCACGCGCGCCTTCACCGTCTCGGGCAGCAGGTGGCCGGCCGAGTCGGTGACGTAGATGCAGTTGGCGCCGTAGCTCTCCATCAGCTTGGCCTGTTTGACCAGTCCCTCGGGGCTGTTCATGTGGGCCATCATCAGGAAGCCGACGGTGTCCATGTCGAGCTGTGCGCGCGCAATGCTGATGTGCTGCTCGCTCACGTCGGCCTCGGTGCAGTGTGTGGCCACGCGGATGGTGTTCACGCCCAGGCCGTGGGCCATCTTCAGGTGGTCGACGGTGCCGATACCGGGCAGCAGCAGGGCGCTGACCTTGGCCTGCTTCATCAGCGGGATCACGGCGCCCAGGTATTCCTCGTCGCTGTGCGCCGGGAAGCCGTAGTTGACCGAGCTGCCGCCGAGGCCATCGCCGTGGGTCACCTCGATCAGGGGAATGCCGGCGTCGTCGAGGCCGCAGGCGATGGTTTTCATCTGATCCAGCGTCATCAGGTGGCGCTTGGGGTGCATGCCGTCGCGCAGCGTCATGTCGTGAACGGTGATCTTTTTGCCTTTGAGTGTGGTCATGGTTGTATTCCTCCAGGTTCAGGCGGTCACGGGCTTCGAGCTTCAGCGAGCCGTTGAGCATCTCTTCGGCGAACATCTCGGCGGTGCGCGCAGCGGCGGCGGTCATGATGTCGAGGTTGCCGGCGTACTTGGGCAGGTAGTCGCCCAGGCCTTCGACCTCCATGAAGACCGAGACGCGCTTGCCGTCGAACACCGGGCCGTTGACCAGCTTGTAGCCCGGCACGTATTTCTGCACCTCTTTGATCATGTCGTGGATCGACTTCGTGATCGCCGCCTGGTCGGGCTCTTCTTCGGTCAGGCAATGCACCGTGTCGCGCATGATCAGCGGCGGCTCGGCCGGGTTGATGACGATGATGGCCTTGCCCTTCTTGGCGCCACCCACCTTCTCGACTGCACCGGCGGTGGTTCGCGTGAATTCGTCGATGTTCTTGCGGGTGCCCGGGCCGACCGACTTGCTGGACACGGTGGCGACGATCTCGCCATAGGCCACCGCCTGCACACGGCTCACCGCCGCGACCATGGGGATGGTGGCCTGGCCGCCGCAGGTGACCATGTTGACGTTCATCTCGCGCTTGCCCACGTGCTGCTTCAGGTTGACCGGGGGCACGCAGTAGGGGCCGATGGCCGCGGGCGTCAGGTCGATCATCATCGCGCCCTGGGCGTTGACCTTGCGCGAGTTCTCGGCGTGCACATAGGCGCTGGTGGCGTCGAAGACGATCTGCACGCCGTCGGCCTTCATGTGCGGGATCAGGCCGTCCACGCCATCGGCGGTGGTCTTGATGCCCATTTCCTTGGCGCGCTTCAGGCCATCAGAGTTCGGGTCGATGCCGACCATCCAGACGGGTTCGAGCACCTTGCTGCGTTGCAGCTTGGCCAGCAGGTCGGTGCCGATGTTGCCGGGCCCGATCAGGGCGCATTTGATTTTGTTCATGTTTCAGGTCCTTGGAAATTAGACGAATCGCATGCCGACGGTGCCCAGATCCTGGAAGCGCACGTTGATGCTGTCGCCCGCCTTCACGGAGATGGCTTCGGTCACGCCACCGGTCATGATGAAAGTGCCCGCAGGAATCTCCTGACCGCGCGCGCCCAGGTGGTTGGCCAGCGCGGCGATGGCGGCAGCCGGGTGGCCCATCACGGCAGCGCCTGCGGCCATGGCGACGATCTCGCCGTTTTTCTCCAGCACCACGCCGAGCGTGCGCAGATCCAGTTCGTCGGCGTTGCGCGCGCGCCCGCCGACCACGAAGCGCGAGGCCGAGGTGTTGTCGGCGATCACACTCTTCAGGTCGAACTTGAAATCGCGGTAGCGGCTGTCGATGATCTCGACGCCAGGCACCACAAAGTCAATCGCGGCCAGCACCGCGCCCACGTGGCAGCCGGGGCCGCGCAAGGCGGTCTTCGGTACCACGCAGATCTCGGCTTCCACTTTGGGGTGGATGAGTTCAGACATCTTGATGTCGCTGCCTTCGGCCACGGCCATGTAGTCGGAAACGAAGCCGAACACCGGCGTGGTCACGCCCATCTGTTTCATCTTGGCGTGCGAGGTCAGGCCACATTTCAGGCCCACGGTCTTTTGGCCGCGCGACTCCTTGCGCTGGCGAATGGCGTCCTGGATCGCATAGGCGTCATCCCAGTCCATGTCGGGATGGTCGTCGGTGATCTTGGTGACGTCTTTGGCCTGCAGTTCGGCGTTTTCGAGATGCTCGGCCAGGGAGGCGATGGTTGGGGTATCGAGTTTCATGTTGTTCTTTCTCCTCTTACGCCACAAATCGGACCGATGTGCCACCCAGGCCGCCCACGCTGCAATACAGGCTGTCGCCTGCAACCACGGGCACCAGTGGCGATTGCGAGCCTGAGAGGATCACGTCGCCTGCCTTGAGCGCTGATGCCGAGCCGGCCCAGCGTGTTGGCCAGCCAGGCCACGGCGTTGACGGGTGAGCCTTGCACCGAGGCGCCCGCCGAGGTGCTGACGACCTCGCCGTTCTTCTCGAGCACCATGCCGGCCAGTGCCAGATCGATATGGCGCGGGCTCTTGCGCACGCCGCCGAGCGTGAGCACGCCGCAGGAGGCGTTGTCGGCCACGGTGTCCTGGATCTTGATCTTCCAGTCGTGGATGCGCGAATCGACGATCTCGAAACAAGGCATCACGCAATCGGTGGCCCGCAGCACGTCGGCAGCGGTGACGCCCGGGCCAGTCAAGATCGCGCTCAGCATGAAGGCCACCTCGGCTTCCGCCTTGGGTGCGATGAACTGGCCCATGGACAGGGGCTCGCCCTCGTTGAACACCATGCCCGAGAGCAGGTGACCGAAGTCGGGCTGGTTGACCTTGAGCATGTCCATCACCACTTTGCTGGTGACGCCGATCTTTTTGCCCACCACGTGTTCGCCAGCATCGAGCCGACGCTGGATCATGCGCAGCTGGATCTGGTAGGCGTCGTCAATCGTGATACCGGGTTCGCGGTCGGTCAAGGGTGCAATGGGCCGCCGGCTTTGCAGCGCCTGGTACAGCTCGTCGCCGTACTTCTGAATGGTGGAGGTGTCCATGGTGTTGTTGGTGGATGAGAGGTGAAGAAGATCAGCCGGCGTCGGCTTCGGTCAGGAAGTCGCTGACCAGGCGGGCGAAGCGTGCGGCGTGTTCGATCTGCGTCCAGTGGCCGCAATGTCCGAACACATGCAACTGGCTGCTGGGAATCCACTGACTGAGCGTCAGCGAGTTGCTCAGCGGAATCACTTTGTCTTCGCGGCCATGCACGATCAGCGTCTCGTGAGGCAGTGCGCGAATGGCGGCCTCGGGACTGGCCATGGCGTCGACCCAGCGCTGGCGCGGTGCCGGGAACATGGCGGAGAACGACTCCTGGAATCCGGGGCGGACGCTGGCATCGAAACGCAGTTGCGCGAGTTCGTCGGTGACGAGCTGGCGGCTGTACGCAAAGATGTCGAGCAGGCTGCGCATGTTGGCCAGCGAAGGCTGGTAGCCCCAGACGGCGTCCAGTCCACGTGTGATGGGAAACGGCACACCCACCGAGCCCATGAGCACCAGGCGACGCACGCGCTCGGGTGCGCGGATGGCCAGTGCCAGTGCCAGCGCACCGCCAAAGCTGTTGCCCACCAGATCCACCTGCGGCAGCTCCAGCGCATCGAGCAGGTCCAGCGCCTGCTGCACCCAGGTGTCCATGGTGTAGGTCGATGCCTTCAGGTCGGTCGGTGTAGCCGAAGCCCACCATGTCGGGCGCAATGACGCGGCGCTGCTCGGCCATGACCGGCAACGCCAGCCGCCAGTTGGCCCACGCGCTCACACCCGGACCTGAGCCATGGATGAACAGCACGGGCGGCTGCCCTGGTTTTGCCTGGCCGAGGTCGTGCACGTTGGTATTGAACTTGCCCGTGCGGACGCTGCGGGCGACTTCAGGGTTATGGGGCGCATTCATGGGTATCTCCTTGTTTCGTTGACGCGGCGGCGCGCGAGGGACCGTTTATCGAGGGCATCGTGGAACCGGCTTTGCCGGGCCGCCCATGCCGCCTCCTTGAGGGGGTGACACGGCGCAGGCGTGGTCACCTCCACGGCCCTTACAGCTTGATCATCACGTTGCGCAGTTCGGTGTAGAACTCCAGCGAGTGCACGCCGCCTTCGCGGCCGATGCCGGAAGACTTGGAGCCACCAAACGCGGTGCGCAGGTCGCGCAGGAACCAGCTGTTGATCCAGCACAGGCCGACCTCGATCGCCGCGCCCATGCGGTGTGCGGTGCCCAGATCCTGCGTCCACACCGTGGTGGCCAGGCCATAGTCGGTGTCGTTCGCCAACGCGATGGCTTCTTCTTCGGTGTCGAACGGTGCGATGTGGCAGCAGGGGCCGAAGACCTCTTCGCGAACCACGCTGGATGTTTCTGGCAAGCCGGTCCAGATCGTGGGCTGCACGAAATGGCCTTCGGCGAAATCGCCCGCCATCGATGGCGTTCCACCGCCCGTGACCACGGTGGCGCCCTCGGCCTTGGCCTTGGCGTAGTAGCTCAGCACCTTGGCCTTGTGCTCGGCGGAAATCAGGGGACCCAGATTCACGCCGGGTTCGTCGGAGGGGCCGACCTTCAGGGCTTCTCGGCGCTGGCCTTGAGTGCCTTCACGAACTTGTCGAAGATGGGCCGCTGCACGTAGACCCGCTCGGTGCCCAGGCAGACCTGGCCGCAGTTCTCGAACGCGCTGCGCGTGATGCCGGCCACGGCCTTGTCGAAGTCGGCGTCGGCGAACACGATGCCGGCGTTCTTGCCGCCGAGCTCGAACGCTCACCGGGCGCACGCCCTTGGCGGCTGCGGCCATGATGGCCTCGCCGGTGCGGGTTTCGCCGGTGAAGGTGATGCCATTGACGCCGGGGTGTTTGGTCAGGAACTCGCCGGCCGAGCCGGGGCCGAAGCCGTGCAGCACCTGGTACACGCCCTTGGGCACGCCCACCGTATTCATCACCTCGCCGAGCAGCGTGGCGGTGGCGGGCGTTTCTTCCGAGGGCTTGACGATCACGGTGTTGCCGCAGGCCAGCGCCGGGCCGACTTTCCACGTCATCAACAGCAGCGGCAGGTTCCAGGGGCAGACCACGGCGACCACACCCAGCGGTGAGCGCACCGCATAGCTGACGGCCGTGCCGCCGTCGGGCGTGGTCATCTGGAAACTCTCGGTGGGCGCGTTCTTCACGATGTCGGCGAACACCTTGAAGTTGGCGGCGCCGCGCGGGAATATCGATGTGCGAAGCCAGCGCCGCGTGGCTTGCCGGTGTCGGCCAGTTCGGCTTCCAGGAAGTCGTCGAAGCGGCGGTTGATCTCGTCTGCCACGGCATGCATGAGCTCGGTGCGTTTGACCACGCTCATGCGACCCCATTCGCCCTTCATCGCTGCGTGCGCCGCTGCCACGGCCGCGTCGACCTCGGCTTGCCCGGCCTCGTGCACCTGGCCGATCACCTGGTTGTTGACCGGCGCGCGGTTGTCGAAGGTCTTACCGGTGGCGACGAATTCGCCGTTGATGAAGTTGTGGAACTGTTTCATGTTCAGAGCGTGAAGTTGCAAAAAAGTCAGGTGAGGCCCAGGGCTTCGAGGCCAGCGCGGGCACAGGCTTCGTCTTGCTCGGCCGAGCCGCCAGAGACGCCAATGCCACCGATCAGCGTGCCGTTTTCCTTCACCGGCAAGCCGCCGCCGAACACCACCAGGCGAGGCGCGGTGCACGATGCCGATGCGAAGCGCTTCGTCGCCGGCCAGAATGTCGGGCCACCCGCTGGTGGGAAAGCCAAAGCTGGCCGCCGTGTAGGCCTTGTCGATGGCGATGTCGATCGAATGCAGAAAGGCATTGGGCATGCGCAAGAAGGCCGCGAGCGTGCCCGAGGCATCGGTCACGGCCACGTTGATGCGTATGCCCAATGATTCGGCGTGAGCGATCGCAGCGTGGCAAGCCGTCGATGCGGCCTGAGCCGTGATCGCGGCAGAAGGAACGGAGTGGGACGATTTCATGAGAAGAGAACGTGTTTGAGTGAGATGACTTCAACCCAGATCACGGCGGAACCGGCTTTGCCGGGCCGCTCGTGATGCCCCCTTGAGGGGGGTGACGCGCCGCAGGCGCGGCGCGGGGGGGGTCATGTATAGACGTCGGTGAACGAAGCCACCAGGTCACCCGTGTGATAGAAGATGCCGCTGCCCAGCATGTCTTCCGTCCAGGTGGTCACGGGCCGGTCGCGCTGTGCCAGGTAGCCCAGGCCGGCGAAGGTCTCGTTGCGGTTGCCGCTCGGGTCGAAGAAGTAGATGGTCTCGCCGCGTGTGATGCCGTGGCGGGTGGGTGCAACGTCGATGCGCACCTTGTTCTTGGCCATCACATCGGCCGCCTTGAGCACGTCGTGCCATGAGTCCAGGAAGAAGGCGATGTGGTGCAGGCCACTCGTGGGGCCGCCCACGAAAGCGATGTCGTGCGGCGTGGTGGTGCGGGCCATCCAGGTGGCGGCCTTCATGTCGCCGTTCGGGCCCGACCAGGACCTGCTCGGTCAGGAAGAAGTCCAGCGCCTCGGTCATGAAGCGGGTGTTGTCGGCCACCGTGTTGATACCCGCCTCCGGGTTCATTTCGCACATCAGCAGCAGGTGGTCGAGCCAGTGAGCGCCGGCGCCCTTGAGGCCATCGGGCCATGGGTCCGGGTTGGTGGTGCCGACGTCGGTGCCCACATACTCCTTTGTGGCGTACAGGCGCATTTCGTGGCCGCTGGGCAGGTTGAACTGCAGCATGCGACCGGTGGAGGGCAGCGCGCCCTCGTCCAGCATCTTGGTCGTGGTGTGCCCCATGCTTCGATCTTGGTCTTGAGTTCGTCAAGATCGCTTTCCTTCTCGACCTTGTAGGCCACGTGGTTCAGGCCGGCCTGGTCCGATGGCGTCAGGATGAGGGAGTATTTGTCCCACTCGTCCCAGCACTTGAGGTAGACGTTGCCGGCTTTGTCTTTCATCGTGGTTTTGAGGCCCAGCACGTTTTCGTAGTGCTTGACCGCTGCGTCGATGTCCATCACTTTCAGGCTCGCATGCCCGATTCGCATCACACCCATGATTTGTCTCCTGTGAGTTGGTTACTGCTGTTGTGACAATGGGCTCGCTGTCGCAGACTCTGCGTCGCCCTTTTGAAAACGGTTTTTCCATCTTGCCAGCCACCTCCAGGCGCACCGCGCTGGCGGGCGCCACTCGGCAGGCCAGCGTGCAGCCCTGGGCTTCTTCTTCGGCGGTGACGTGCGCCCGGCTGACCGGGCCGAGCGGCGTGATCTCGCCTTCGAGAATGCGCACCTTGCACACGCCGCAGCCGCCATTGACGCAGCCCGCCGGAATGCCTTTGCGGCCGAGGCGCAACATGCCCTGCAAACAGGCTTTCCTTGGTGGCGCAAAGGTAGGTCTCGCTCGGTCTGAGCCACGGTGCACGCTGACCTTGGGACGGGAGTCAAAGAGCATCGCTGGATACCTTTCGCGTGAGCGGTTCAGCGGTATGGGTGGTTGTCATGGCTGCTCACCCTTTGTGTGGGTTTTGGCTCCAGGGTTGTCGGTCAGACCCGACAGGCGCCGCACGGGAAACAGTTGCCAGCCTCCTGCGCCCCAGATGCCCCGCGGTTTGAACAGCATGACCGCAATGGCTGCCAGGCCCAGCACGATGAGGTAGACACTGCCGTAGTCGGACAGCAACTCGCGCAAGGCGAAGAAGAGCAGGGCACCGACGATGGGGCCTTCAATGGTTCCGATGCCACCGAGCACCACGATGAAGAAAGCGGTGCTGGTCCACTCCGGCGAAAAAGCCGCTTCGGGTGCAACCCTGAGCTTGGCCATGTAGGCCAGCGCGCCGACCATGCCGCAACCGGCCGCCGCCGTGAGCCACACCCACCATTTGATCCGGTTCACCGAGACGCCCAGGCTGGCTGCGGCTGGCTCGCTGTCGCGCACAGCGCTCAGTGCCAAGCCCCAGCGCGAACGCAGCCAGAGATAGACCACCAGGGTGCTGCCCAGACCCAGTACCAGAGAAACCCACAGCATGCCCACTTCCCGGGTGCTGGCCGACATGCCGCGCAACGCTGCCGTGACGGAGGTGCCTGACCCCGCGCCGACCGAGGCGTTGTTGGCCACCAGGAGGCGCAGCACCTCAGCGGCCACCCAGGTGCCCACGGCGAAATAGGCGCCGCGCAGTCGAAACAGCAGCGCGCCCATGGGCACCGCGATCAAGGCCGCCATGCCACCAGCGAGCGGAATGACCAGGAAAGCAGGGATGCCCCATTGGGCGCCCAGCACCACCAATGTGTAAGCGCCGATCCCGACAAAGGCCTGCTGCCCGATCGAGACCAGACCACCGTAGCCGACCAGCAGATTCCACATCTGCGCCAAAGCCAGCGTGTACATGAACTCCACGCACAGACGCTGCAGATCGCGCTCTGCCCACCAGGGCATGCTGGCCAGCACCGCGAGAAGGGGCAGCAACAGCCAGGCACCACGAGGGATGCCCTGCAGGCCGGCCTTCGTGGCCGTGGCCGGTGCAGAGGTGATCGTGGTCGAAGTGTTCATTTTCATGTCCGCCTAGCGCTCTCGGGTGCGTGGCAGCAAGCCATTGGGACGCAGCAGCAGCACCGCAAAGAAGGCGAGGTGGCCGCCCAGAATGCCCCAGCCCGGATCGATCTTGAGCGCCACCGACTGCGCAACGCCCAGCAAAATGCCGCCCAGCAGCGTGCCCCAGAGCGAGCCCATGCCACCCATGATGACCGCCTCGAAGGCATACAGCAAACGGCTCGGACCTTCCGTGGGCGCGATGTTGGCGCGCATGGCCAGGAATACGCCAGCAATGGCGGTCGCGGCCACCGCCACCGCCATCGCGAGTGCGTAAACGTGGTGCCGGTCAATGCCCATGAGGCCCGCCACTTCAGGGTCGTCGGAAGTGGCGCGAAAAGACCGGCCGATGCGCGTATTCGAGAAAAACCATTGCAGCGACAGCAGCAGGGCGACGGCGACGCCCATCACCAGCAAGGGCATGTAACCCACAGCCAGTCCGTCGAACAAGGCCAGGCTGGCCGTCGACAGTTCGCCGATGGGCAGGCTGCGCGAGTCGGCAGAAAACAGCATCAGCAGGCCGTTCTGGATCACGATGGACAGGCCAAAGGTGACCAGCAGTGGCGGCAAGATGTCTTCGCCCACTGTGCGGTTCAGCACCAGTCGTTGCAGCCCATAGCCCAGCAGGGCGGCGATGGGCAGCACCGCCAAGGTCACCAGCAGAGGCGACCAGCCCAGCAGGTTGTGCAGCGCGATCGCGCCAAAGCCGGCGAGCACCGCCACATCGCCATGCGCGATATTGATGGTTCGCATGATGCCGAAAGACAGCGAAAGCCCGGTGGCGAAAAGTGCATAGAGACCGCCGACGAGCACGCCTTGCATCACCACGTTGATCCATTCGGTCATGTGCTCAGACTCCGAAGTAGGCCTGCGAGATCTGCTCGCGTGTCAGGGCATCGGGTTCGCCAGTCAGTGCCACGCGACCCTCCAGAAGGCAGACGACCTGATCGGCCACTTGCAATGCCTGTCCGATGTCCTGCTCCACAATCACCACCGCCACGCCTTCTTCCCTAATCGCGGGCAAGCCGGCATAGATGTCGCGTACCACGATGGGGGCCAGGCCCAGTGACAACTCATCGCACAGCAACACCTTCGGGTTGCTCATGAGCGCCCGGCCGATGGCGACCATCTGTTGCTGGCCACCCGAGAGGGTTGTGGCCGGGGTCTGGCGGCGCTCTTTCAAGGCCGGAAACAAGCCATACACGCGCGCCAGGTTCCACGGACCGGATCGCCGGGCATGCGCGCCCACCAGCAGGTTTTCTTCCACCGAGAGACTGGGGAACAAGCGCCGGCCTTCGGGCACCAGTGCAATGCCCCGCTCCAGCACTTTGTGGGCGGGAAGATCCCCAATGGGCTCGCCCTCGAAAACGATTTGCTGGCGCTGTGTCGGCATCAAGCCCGCCAAGCTGCGCAGGCAGGTCGATTTGCCCGCGCCGTTGGCACCGATGATGGCGAGCAGTTGACCGGATGCCAGCGACAAGTCGATCCCATACAGCGCCTGAAAATCGCCGTAGTGTGCGGTCAGCCCGTGGGTGCTGAGCAGGGTTGCGCTCATGCCGCCACCTCCAGGCCCATGTAGATCGCCTGAACTTCCGCGCTGGCCATGACCTCGGCCGGCTCGCCTCGCATCACGATGCGTCCGAAGTCCAGCACCACCAGTTCGTCCACCACCGCCATGAGGGCATGCACGATGTGTTCGATCCAGATGATGGACACACCTTCGGCTCGAATGCTGCGGATGACTTCGATCAATTCGGCCACTTCGTGTTCGGTCAGGCCGCCGGCAATTTCGTCCAGCAGCAAGAGGCGCGGCTCGGTGGCCAATGCGCGCGCCAGTTCGAGGCGCTTGCGATCCAGCAAGGGCAAGGCGCCGGCCAGCTTGTCGGCCTGACGGGCCAGGCCGGTGCGCTGAAGAATCTGGCGCGCCACCTCATTGGCATCGTGCTCATGGCGCCCCGTTCCGAAGGTTGCCCCGACGAGCACGTTTTCAAACACGCTCATGCGCCCGAAAGGGTGGGGCACCTGGTAGGTGCGCCCGATGCCGGCGGCACAGCGTGCCTGGGGCGCAGCCGCGGTGATGTCTTGACCGTCGAACCCGATGCGGCCACCTGGCTGGGGCTGCAGATTGCCCGAGATCAGGTTGAACAACGTGGTTTTCCCCGCACCGTTGGGACCAATGATGCCCAGCGCCTGCCCTGCCCGGAGGGTGAGCGACACGTCGTCCGTGACCTTCAGCGCACCGAAGGACTTCGACACGTGTTGAACGTCCAGCAAGGGTTGAGACAAGGTGGGCATCACGAGGATCTGCAGCGTTCAGGAAAGCAGGTCCAGCTTGTCCTGCACCTTGACCATGGGCGCCTGGCTGTTTTCCACCACCAGCAACTCCAGGCCTTTGCCTGCGCGCTTCCACTGTCCGCTGACCAGCGGTGTCTTGCAGATGGAAGGCACAGGACCGGTACGGAAATCGATCGGGCCAACAATGGTGTTGAGGCGGGTGGCGCGGATGGCGTCGCGGATGGCTTCGGGCTTGCGGCTGCCGGCGCGTTTCAGTGAATCGATGGCCACTTCGAACAGCGCGTGCTTGAATGCCATGGGCATGGTCCAGGGCTTTTGGGTGGCCTTGGTGTACGCGGCGGCGAACTGCGCCGACGTTTCGCCGGTCAGGCTGGAGCCGAAGGGGTGGTTCGGTGACCACCACACCTCGACCGTGAGGCCGACACCGCGATCGCCAAAAGAGGCGACGGCCGCGGGAAATTCCGTGGCCTTGGCCACGGTGACGATCTTCGGCTTGTAGCCTTGCTGGCCAGCCTGGTTCCAGAAGTTGGCAAAGTCCGGCGGTGGAATCACGCCGGTCAGGATCTGCGCGTCGGCCTTCTTGTATTCGGCGATGAAGGCAGAGAAGTTGTCCGAAGGCAACTGGAATCGGCCCTTGTCGGCGAGCTTGAAACCCTTGGCTGCCAGGGCTGGCGGGAAGCCCAGCTTGGGATCGGCCCAGGCGTTGCCATCCGAGTCGTTGGGCCAGAGCGCCCCCACGGTCTTGTTGGTGGGCAGCTGGGACCACAGTGAGGAGAAGCTGCCGATGATGTCTTCCAGGCCCCAGAAGAAGTGGTTGGTCCACTCGAAACCCACTTTGGGGTCACCACCGCGGCCAAAGAAGTGTGGCTGCCAGGGCGTGTCGGCGGTGATGCAGGGCACGCCGTTGAGCTCGCATTGGTCGGCCACCGGATTGGTGGTGGCCGGCGTGGATGCGGCGACCACCAGGTCGACCTTGTCTTTGAAAATCAGTTCGGCAGTGGCGTCGGCAGCGCGGTTGGAGTTGGACTGCGAATCCTTGTAGATGATTTCAACCGGGAAGCTTGTGCCGCCGATCTTCACGCCACCGGCCACCGCCTTGGCCACTTGTTGCATCACAAAAGCATCGGGTTCGGCAAAGGCGGCGAGCGGGCCTGACTGCGGGCTCACGAAGCCGATGCGAATGGGTGTGGCGGCAAACACTTTGGCACCGGGCATGCCGAGCAGTGCCAGGCTGCCACCCAATTGCAGCGCCCGGCGACGCGTGGGGTTCGGCGTTGATGCGGTTGGGGTCGTGTCTGGTGCGTCGATGTGGTTCATGTTTGTCTCCTGTTGTGGTCCGGCGATGGGGTCAGGTGGCCCGGTCTTTGCCGGTGGCTTCGTTCTTGAGCCCCAACGATAGGCAGAAGCAGCTATGCCGTCCAATACTGTTTTTTCCACGCTCTATACTTTCAAGGTATAGCGACTTGGACAAGGAAATGGCCTTATGGACTTGAAAGACATGCGTTACTTCATGGCGGTGGCCGAGGAGCGGAATTTCAGTCGGGCTGCAGAGCGCTTGCACATGGCGCAACCGCCTTTGTCCCGTCAGATCAAGGCGCTGGAGGACGAAATGGGGGCCCCCCTGTTTGTCCGCACGGCCAAAGGCGTGGACCTCACCGATGCCGGACAAACCTTGCTGGCCGAGGTGCCCAATCTGTTGTTGCTGGCGCAGCGCGCCAAGGAACGCACGCGCCGCGCCGGACAGGGTCTCACCGGGCAACTCGATGTGGGCCTGTTTGGCTCTGGCGTGCTGGACGTGATTCCGCGCATGCTGGCCCGCTTTCACGCGGAGCGCCCGGAGGTTCGGATCGTGTTGCACAACCTGACCAAGGCCGAGCAACTGCAGGCACTGCGCGAGCGACGCATCAGCGTGGGCTTTAACCGGCTGGTGCCGCTGGAGCCGGATCTGGTGGTGGAGACGGTGTTGCGCGAACCGCTGGTGGTGGCACTGCACGAGTCGCATCCGCTGGCGTCGCGCGAACGCATCCGCATCCCCGACATGCGCGGCGAGCCCATCATTCTTTATCCCAATGTGCCGATGCCCGGATTGGCTCAGGAGGTGACTGAGGCCTTTCGCCAGGAGCGAACGGAGTTGAAGGTGGAGCAAGAAGTGGAAGACGTGCTGACCGCTGTGGCGCTGGTCGCCAGCGGATTCGGCATGGTGGTGACCACCCGTTCGGCCAGCAGTCTGCGCCTGCCGGGTGTGGTGTTCCGGCCTTTGAGCAGCCGGTTCATGGCCGACCTGGAGCTCAGCTGTCTGTACCGTCGGGCCGATCCTTCGCCGGTGCTTGCTGCGTTTCTGAAGGTCGTGCATGACTATGCGCGCAGTGCGAAAAAACGGGTCAAACCCGCTTGAACAGCGGGCTGCGCTGCGCGTTGGCATCGGCCGCCGAGATGAATTTTTCGGTGTAGATATCGCGCTCGAAAAGCCGACCCTGCATCAGCGTGCCGATGCAGGCCTCGACCATGGGCGGTGGCCCGCACAGATAGGCCTTGTGGCCAGCAAAGCCGTCGGGGAAATGTGCTTTGGCGGCATCGTGCACAAACCCGCGCGCACCCTGCCAGTCGGACCCTTCTGGTTCGTTGGACAGCGCAGGCACGTAGGTGAAATTGGGGTGCTGCTCGGCCAATGCGCGGAACTGGTCATCGTGGTACAGCTCTTCACGCGCGCGCTGGCCGTAGATCAGGGTGATGGGTTCTGTGGATCCTTTGCTCAGCAAATCCAGAATCATTGAGCGTGGACTCGATAAGCCCGAGCCTCCCGCCATGAAGATCATGGGTTGCCGTGCCGATGCGCGCACGAAGAATCGGCCGTAGGGGCCAGTGAGCTGCAGGCTGTCGCCGGCCTTCAGCGTTTCGTGCAGGTAGCTGGTGCCAGCGCCGCCGGGCACCTGGCGCACATGCAGCTCGATGACGCCACGTGCCTGCACGTCGGCCGGCGCGTTCGCAATAGAGAAGGCCCGGCTCTGCCCAAGGCCCGGTATCGCCAGCTGCACGTACTGGCCCGCCTGGAAATGCATGGGCGTGGTCAAGCTTCAGGTGCAGTGCCTTGATGGTGGGCGTGAGCGTCTCGATGCGCTCGACGGTGGCCTTGAAGTCGCGCACCGGGATGACCTCGGCGTCGGGCTCTTCCTCCATGTCCACTTCAATGGTGATGTCGCTCTGCAACGTGCAGGAGCAGGCCAGCGTCTTGCCTTCGTCGCGCTCGAACTCCATCAACGCAAACGGATTCGCCGCACCATGATCCACCTCGCCTTCCAGCACCTGAACCTTGCAAGTGCCGCACAGGCCGTGCCCGCAGGCGTGCGGAATGTAGATGCCCTGACGCAGCGCCGCGTCGAGCACGGTCTGGTCTTCCTCCACGTCGATGGTGGCGCCCAGGGGTTCGATGGTGACTTGGTACATGGATGCAATGTGGTGGTGTGAGCGAGAGGCGGCCCAGCTGTGCGGCCGCGGAACCGGCTCCGCCGGGCCGCCAGCAGCGCCCCCCTCAGGGGGTGAAGCCGAAGGCGGCGCGGGGGAGCCCAGTCCAGCGCGCGGGAGGTAGCTGTCTAGCTCCCGCTGCCTTTGATGCCAGTCAACCCGGGTGTGCGAAATCGGATCGCGTCCTTGTGCGTCAGGCCGTTGTCGGCCAGCGACTTGGCCGGATCGGGCTTCCATGGCTGCGCCGTTCTTTTTCCACTCGGCCTTGTCCCAGTCGATCTTGGCGAAGTCGGGGTGGTAGCCGTAGATGCCTGGCAGCACCGCCGCAGACAGGGCGCCAAAGGGTGTGTCAGGTGGCAGCGGCAGGCAGAACGGTGCGCAGAACATCAGGTGGTCTTCCCAGCCGATGTAGAGCAATGGCGCAGGGAAGTTCTCGCGCAGCGTCCTTCATCGGGAAGTCGTAGGGCTTGAGGGCAACGACGCTCATTTCGCTTCTCCTTTCACAGCCTCGCCGCGCCAGGCGGCGAAGTTCTTCTGGTCTTCCGAACCTTCGAAATCGAAGTTGTCCCGGCCCACGTTCATCTCGTAGTAGTCGAGCACGGCCATCAGCGGGTCGAAGCCCTCGGCGGTCGGGTCGGTGCCCGGCTTGAAGCAGTTGCCCTGGTAGATCTGGTGCACCGGCAGCCAGCTCTGCACGTACTTCTCTGGTTCGTGGTCGAAGATGGTCTTGCAGTGGTCCGAGCAGAAGTGGTACTTGTTGCCGAAGTAGTCGGACTCGCGGTAGCAGATCTTGGTCGGGTCGCCTTCTTCGGTGAACAGCATCGGGATCTGGCAGGTGGTGCACAGCATGGGCAGCGTCTTGTTGTAGAAGCGGTTGCCGGCTTGCTGCTGCTCGCGGAAGTACTCCAGGCGCGGGCGGTAGTACTTGTCGAAGCTGTCGGGGTACTTCTCCGACAGCCACTGCATCTCTTCTTCGCTGGGCACCCAGGTGTGGAAGGGCGCGGCGGCGTTGTAGTTGTAGAAGGTGTTCCAGGCCTGGTGGCTGATGTGGTCCTTGCCTTCGCAGGCCTGCTTCCAGCCAGCGGGCTCGCGGATGCCGTAGCGCGCCAGGTCCTTGAACAGCGCACCGCCGTTTTCTTCGGCGTACATCTCCCAGGCTTCTTTCCAGCTCATCACGCGCTTGGGCAGCATGTAGTCCTGCATCATGGCCACCAGGGTGAGCAGGCGGTAGCCGCGCCAGAACCATTTGTCGATCCAGCCCTGCACGATGGGCACGTTGGCCGGGTCTTGCTCCAGCAGGAACTTGATGCACTCGATGCCCAGCGTCATGTGGCGACTTTCGTCGCTCTGCGCGCTGAAGCCGAAGGTCACGGTGGACATGTCGCCGTTGTGCGCCGCACCGCTCATGAAGGGCACGAACAGCAGGTTGGTCAGCACGTATTCGAACGAGAAACTCACGGCCACCAGGAACTCGAACGGGCCACCGGAAATCGCGTCTTCGAAGAAGCTCTTGGGCACCGACAGGTACCAGACCCGGTCGAACCAGTGGTTGGACTGGTGCATGCCATTGAAGTACTTGTTGTAGTGGCTGATGGCGTGCGTCTCGGTCTGGTAGTGGCGCAACTCGTCCACGCTCTGCATCTGTGCGGCGACGCGCGCGCCCTCGCCGGTGAACTGGCGGCCCACGTGGGCGAAGCCGCGGTGCGCGTAGTACTCCAGCGGCGTCACGCCCTGGATGAACAGCTTGAGCGCGTTGATGTAGCGCGCGTCGGTCACACCGAGCTGGCCGTTGTTCTGCGCAAAGGCCTCGATCACGGCGTAGAGCTTTTTCTCCTTCTCGCCCTGGTACTTCCAGTAGGCGTCCATGGTGAGGCGGAACGGGTCTTCCCATTTGTCCCAGTCGTGGATCTTGATGCCCTCGTACTTGTCGTACGGGAACACCTTGTCCATGGGCTGGTAGGTGGTTTCCCAGCCCAGGCCGCGGGTCATGGCGGCGTAGCGTTCTTTCAGGCCGAGCTTTTTCTTGGTGACACGGGTGTCCATGTTTGTCTCCTAGGGTGAAATTCAAGGCGTTGGGTTAACAGGTCCGCGCGCGGTATTCGCCCAGTGCAACCGTGGATCCGGCTCTGCCGGTCCACAGGATGCGTCCCCCTCCCGCAGGAGAGGGGGAAGACGCGAAGCGGCGCAGGGGGTGCTTCATCTCAGTGCTTCCAGCTCAGGGTGAGCTGGTCGTCGTCTTCGTCGATGTGGCCCGAGAGCGTGACCAGGTTGACGTGGATGGCCTGCAGGTCGTAGGGGCGACCGGTGATCTCTTCGATGGTTTCGCGCCGGATCGTCAGGCTGCCGGGGGCGTCGATCTTCACCATGCCGGGCGAGTGAACGACCTTGGCGTTCGGTGTTGTCGGCGGCGATGGCCTCGATCACCGGGCGGGACTCTTCGTTGTCCTGGAAGGCGATGAATACGTTGGACATGGGGTGTTCCTGCTGTGGGGTGGAGATCGGTCAGGCCAGCACGCCGGCCTTGCGGCAGCGGGCGTCGAGCTTGTCGCGGGCTTCGGTCAGGGCGGCTTCGCCGTGCTCGCCGAGCGCCAGGCGGGCCACGGGCGAGAGGGCGGCCTGTGCGCGGTCGGCCCAGTCCTTGGTCCACTGCGCGATCAGCTGCGCGGTTGGCGTCGCTTTCGCCGGCCGCGGTCTTCACCACGGCGTCGATCCAGCGCGCCGTTTCGTCGTGCCATTCGGGCATGAAGGCGGTGAGCATGGCCACGGCCGTGCCGCCCTGCAGGGCGATGTGATCGTCGACAAAGCTGCCGTAGATCAACGGGTAGAGCAGGCCGTCCAGCGCCAGGTTCTGCGCCACGAACAGCTCGAACGGGTCTTGCACCACCAGCGTGTCTTCCACGTAGCGGCGCAGGCCCTGCCATTCAGGCGCTTCCAGCCAGGCCTGTTTGCCCGCGTCCAGCGCTTCGGGTTCGGCCAGCGCCAGGCCCAGGCGGGTCAGGTACTGCGCCACGCCCAGGTTGTCCATGGCGTGGAACATGGCCGGTGCGGTGAAGGCGGTGCCGAAGCCGTAGGCGGCGATGGAGGCGTTGTTCATGTTCGCGCCCCATGCGGCGTGGCGCAGGGGCAGCAGGATCTCCAGCGCTTTTTCCCGCACCGCGTCGGGGATCATGGCCACCATGCCGCGCTGATTCGACGAACTGGAAGTTCGACTCCACCGCGTCTTGCTGCCGTGCGCGGGTCATGGTCCAGTTGGCGTAATAGAACTGGCGCGGGTCCTTCAGCACGTACCAGTCGGTCGAGCTGGACGCGGCTGCGCGAGGCGTCGAAGATCTCATGCGCCGGGTCCCAGGTGGGCCGGTAGTGGAAGTTGGTCATCGGCTGGGCGCCGAACGTGGCCTCCTGGTAGCGCGAGGCGGCCTTTTCATCGCCAATGTATTTGGCGACGTGGGCAAAGGTGTTGCGCAGCGGGGTGATTTCGCGCGCCTGCAGGTCTATGTTCATAGGGTCTGTCTCCTGTTGTCGTGTGGGTGAGGGGTGCTCAGTTGTCTCGCCAGACCACCTGGTTGTTGGCGCAGAACTCGTCGAATGCGGCGGCAGGCAGCATCAGCTCCACCGCCAGCTCTGGCCAGCCGATGGAGAACTCGAAACTGACCAGTCCGTCGGCTCGGCGCTCGAGCACCCGAACGAATCTCTTGGAGGTGTCCAGCGCTGGGGTTTTTTCGAGGGGGGCGGGTTGTGACTTGGGCATGGGCGAACTCGGTATGTGCCGATTCCATTGCAGGGCCCGTGCCGGATACGTTCTGTCACTGGAAAAATCTCGATATTTAAGGGAATACCCCTAAGCAATTGGGTCCATCGAGAGTGTCACACGCATCCAGCGTCAGTGGAAACCCTTGGCGTGAATTCCACTCGATTCGGTCGAATTTGATGAAATGATGGCCTGCCTAAAGCGGGTTTTGATCAAATGATCAAGTGCCACGGCGGGTTGATCTGGATGGCCAGAAGTTGCCGATGCCATCAAAATATCGAGAATCTGGCCAGGCGTGCCGGAGCTATCAGGAGACAGAGTGGATTCGAGCTTGCATTACCCTCCGGACGCTGATCTGCGCAAGCTGTTGCGCTTTGAGCCCAGCAGCGGAGCGATCTGGCTGGGGGAGCGGCGCATGCTGCTGCTTCACACGGCCGCGCTCAGCGCCTTGCGCCATGACTTGATCACCTCGGTGGGTACCGTGCATACCCGGCGGCTGCTGACCCGGATGGGCTACGCCAGTGGTCTGCACGATGCGGGTTTTGCCCGCCAGACCCGCGGTGACCGAAGCCTGGAAGACATGTTTCTTGTGGGCCCCCAGTTGCACATGCTCGAGGGCGCAGCGCGTGTCACGCCGCTCCACTTGAAAATGGACATCGCGGCCGGGCAATACGAGGGCGAGTTCCGTTGGGACGATTCCTGGGAGGCCCACGCGCACCGCCTGGCCTACGGCGTGGTTGACGAGCCGGCTTGCTGGATCCTGCTGGGCTACGCAAGCGGCTACACCAGTGCCTTCATGGGCAAACTGATCCTGTTCAAGGAGGTGAAGTGTGGCGCCTGTGGACACGATCATTGCCACATTGTGGGAAAGCCCATCGATGAATGGCCTGATGGTGATGCTTACCTGCCGTATTTCGAGGACGACTCCTTGCTCGACAAAATGGACGCTCTCAGCCAGCAGGTTGAAGCGCTGAAGACCCGGCTGGAGCCGGCCACCTCGGGCGGAATGTTGATCGGGCGTTCACCGGCCTTTCAGCATGCGCATGACCTGATGCTGCGCGCAGCCCAAACCCAGGTGACGGTGCTGCTCACCGGCGAAACAGGGGTCGGCAAGGAGCGTTTCGCCCGCGCCTTGCATGCCCACTCCGACCGTTCAGAAGGGGCATTTGTCGCGGTGAACTGCGCGGCATTGCCCGCCGAATTGATCGAGGCCGAGCTGTTTGGTGTGGAGAAGGGCGCCTTCACTGGCGCCCATGCGGCGCGCGCCGGGCGCTTCGAGCGCGCCGACGGTGGCACGCTGTTTCTGGACGAAGTGGGCGACTTGCCGCTGCCAGCGCAGGCCAAGCTGCTTCGGGTTTTGCAGGACAGCGAAATCGAACGGGTGGGTGCCGAGAGCGCGCGCAAGGTCAACGTGCGCGTGGTCACGGCCACCAATGTGAACCTTGACGACGCCGTGGCACAAGGCCGCTTTCGCCGGGATCTTCTGTACCGGCTCAACGTCTACCCTATCGGTATTCCGCCGCTGCGCGAGCGCGCCGCTGACATCGAACCGCTCGCACAGCATTTGTTGGCGCGGTTCACAGCTTTGCACAACAAGCGCCTCACAGGGATTGGAGACAGGGCGCTGCAGGCGCTGTTGCACCATGACTGGCCTGGCAATGTTCGTGAACTGGAGAACCTGGTCGAGCGAGGCGTGATCCTGGCCGCCCAAGGCGGCACAGTGGAATTGGAACACCTGTTTCCCAACATGTCGCCAGTGCAGCAAGACGGTGTTGATGAGCAAGGCCGTCTGACCCACATCGAGCCGTCAGACCGTGAGGAATTGTGTGAGCGCATCGTGGACAGTGGTGTGCCTATTGAGCAACTCGAGGCGAAAGTATTGGCCATGGCTGTGGATCGTTGCAAAGGCAATCTTTCAGAAGCATCGCGGCTGCTTGGACTGACGCGCCCCCAATTGGCCTACCGCCTCAAAAGACAACAGACCGGTCAGATGCCCGATTGATTCATACGCAAGCCCCATTCACCATGCTGCCCCTGGAAAAATTCAATCTTCAAGTCGTGCGCGCCGTCAGCGAGAACCCGCGCACTTTGGCTGAGCGGGCATACCTGAGCTTGCGTCAGGACATCGTGTGTGGCGACCTTGCCCCTGGCGAGCGTTTGCGTGTGGAACATCTGAAAGACCGTTACGGTGTGGGCGCAGGCACTCTGCGAGAAGCCTTGGCTCTGCTGGTTTCAGACGCACTTGTGACCGTCGAGGGTCAGCGTGGCTACCGTGTCAGCGAGATTTCGCTCAGTGATCTGAAAGATCTCACCGACACGCGCGTCATGCTGGAAACCGATGCGCTGCGCCAGTCCATCCGCCTGGGCACACCGCAATGGGAGGCTGAACTGGTCGAGGCATACGGATCATTGACCCAAGCCGAACAACAGGAGGGCGGGCTGGAGCCGAAGAGCTGGGAGCTGGCGAACCAGCGCTTCCATGAGGCTCTGATTTCCGCCCACCGCTCACCCTGGAGCAAATACTTGTTGGGTATTCTTTACCGCCATGGTGAGCGCTACCGCCATGTCGCCATACAGATGGGCGCAACACAAACGGTTCAACGCGATGTACACGCTGAACACACCAGTATTTTCCAGGCAGCAGTGGCACGGCAGGAGGCACGCGCAGCGCTGGCGCTGGAGGCGCACATCAGACTGACCTGTGAGCTCCTGACAAAACACAGTGCTTCAACCACCAAGCTTGGTGAATTTCATTGAGTGTTGAGCGGGCTCAGCCGCCTCCTTCTGATCAGTACCGCCAGGGCCAGAATCGTCCAACAGCCTCGGCTCTCATTCACTGAGAGCGTACAGCTCGACCTTTCGGTCGTTTGTGTGGTCGCAAATCTTATGGCTGTCAGGTAGCGCGCCCTGCACGTCACACTCACTCTCACATCGCGATTCGTTATCGAAGTCTGCGGAGCCTTCTGCTGACACTGGATAAACAGAGGGTTCGCCTGAAAAAGTGTGCAGGCGCGGTACTTCAAGTCTCGACAACCCGCCTCGTGAGAGCAAATCCCTCAGCAAACCCTGCAGCACTGCGCTGCAGAGTTTGCTGAGAACCGTTCGTGTAACGCCGCGAAAAAGACTTACTCCTTGCTGCCGTTCTAAAACGAAAAGTTCAACGAGGCTATGAACATGCTCCCAAGCGATAGCTTCTCGATGTCGCGACTTCCAGTAGGTCCCGCATAGACACCGACGAAGCTGCGTACGCCCCCTCCTCTGCTTGGGACAGGTCCAATCTAGAAAGGAGATCGAGTGCGACTCCTGCACAGCCGACTCTGAAGTTCTCTGCGGCTGATTTCCGAAGTCCACCAACCACGGCTGTGGAACAACTCAGTGCCAGACCACGCTGATCATGAGCTGCGGACCGCTTCGCGACCCCGCTTGTTCTAACCACCGCCCATGAAGCTCGGCCAGACAACTTCCTGCTCGTCCATCACCGCCGACCGAAGCTGCATGTCGAACACATACAGATCCAATGCATTCTGTGGCGTGATCACGAAACTCTGCTCCACAAAGTCGCGCGCACAGGTATCTCGGCGCCCACGCTCATTGCCAACGGTGTTGATGCGACGGCGAAAGAAGATGTAACAAACTTTGGCGTTTTCTCGAGATTGGCAGCATTTCAACGAGCTGCAGAATGCCCCGAAAGCGCTGCTCGCTCCTTCCTGCCCCTCAAAAGGCAATGTTCAATGGCGCAAAAGTCAAAGATCAGTGGCGTTCCGCATCCGCCCAAGCAGGAAAAATGGACCGGCGCTCTTGAAAAACTCCGGGGCGCCCTTATCATTAGCACTCACTGGAGATGAGTGCTAACACCCATCGCCATGTCGACCATCTGGCGTTGAAGCCGTTCGCCAGAGCCGTTTCGCCGCCTTGTGTGAATCCTTTTTTATCCACTGTTCTATCTCAGGAGAAGCAATGAACCTTCGTCCACTCGCCGATCGCGTGATCGTCAAGCGCATTGACAGCGAAACCAAGACCGCCTCGGGCATCTTTATTCCCGACGCAGCCGCTGAAAAGCCTGACCAGGGTGAAGTGCTGGCTGTTGGCCCAGGCAAGAAGAACGACAAAGGCGAACTCGCCGCCATGAACGTCAAGGTCGGTGACCGCGTTCTGTTTGGCAAGTACAGCGGCCAGACCGTCAAGGTGGCCGGCGATGAGCTGCTGGTCATGAAAGAAGACGACCTGTTCGCAGTCGTTGAAGGCAAGTAATTTGCAAAACCGGCGAGTTGGCGCCTGATGCGCACACCCGCCCTGGTTTCGCAACGTTTTAAACATTTGGAGAATTCAACATGGCAGCAAAAGACGTAGTTTTCGGCGGCGAAGCCCGCGCACGCATGGTCGAAGGCGTGAACATCCTGGCCAATGCGGTCAAGGTGACCTTGGGTCCCAAGGGCCGCAACGTGGTACTGGAGCGCTCCTTCGGCGCCCCTACCGTGACCAAGGACGGTGTGTCCGTGGCCAAGGAAGTGGAACTGAAAGACAAGCTCCAGAACATGGGCGCCCAGATGGTCAAGGAAGTCGCTTCCAAGACCTCTGACAACGCTGGCGACGGCACCACCACCGCCACCGTGCTGGCCCAGGCCATCGTGCGCGAAGGCATGAAGTACGTGGCCGCCGGCATGAACCCGATGGACCTCAAGCGCGGCATCGACAAGGCTGTTGAAGTCCTGATCGCCGAGCTGAAGAAGGCCTCCAAGGCCACCACCACCAGCAAGGAAATTGCCCAGGTGGGTTCCATCTCCGCCAACAGCGACGAATCCATCGGCAAGATCATTGCCGATGCGATGGACAAAGTGGGCAAAGAAGGCGTGATCACCGTGGAAGACGGCAAATCGCTGCAAAACGAACTCGACGTGGTCGAGGGCATGCAGTTCGACCGCGGCTACCTGAGCCCCTACTTCATCAACAACCCAGAGAAGCAAGCCGCGATTCTGGAGAACCCCTTCGTGTTGTTGTTCGACAAGAAGATCTCCAACATCCGTGACCTGCTGCCCGTGCTGGAGCAGGTGGCCAAAGCCGGCCGTCCGCTGCTGATCATTGCTGAAGACGTCGATGGCGAAGCCCTGGCAACGCTGGTGGTCAACACCATCCGTGGCATCCTGAAGGTTGTGGCCGTCAAGGCACCTGGCTTCGGCGACCGCCGCAAAGCCATGCTGGAAGACATCGCCATCCTGACCGGCGGCAAAGTGATCGCTGAAGAAGTGGGCCTGACGCTGGAAAAAGTGACCTTGGCCGACCTGGGTTCTGCCAAGAGCATCGAAGTGGGCAAAGAAAACACGACCATCATCGACGGCGCTGGCGCCTCCGGTGATATCGAAGCCCGCGTCAAGCAGGTGCGCATCCAGATCGAAGAAGCGACCAGCGACTACGACCGCGAGAAGCTGCAAGAGCGCGTGGCCAAGCTGGCCGGCGGTGTTGCCGTGATCAAGGTTGGCGCAGCCACCGAAGTCGAGATGAAGGAAAAGAAAGCCCGCGTGGAAGACGCCCTGCACGCGACCCGCGCTGCTGTGGAAGAAGGCATCGTGGCCGGTGGTGGCGTGGCGCTGCTGCGCGCCCGTCAGGCCGCTGGTGTCATCAAGGGTGACAACGCTGACCAGGACGCCGGTATCAAGCTGGTGTTGAAGGCCATCGAAGCGCCTCTGCGCGAAATCGTGGCCAACGCCGGTGGCGAGCCATCGGTGGTGGTCAACGCCATCCTGGCCGGCAAGGGCAACCACGGCTTCAACGCCGCGAACGACACCTACGGCGACATGATCGAAATGGGTATCCTGGACCCAACGAAAGTGACCCGCACCGCGCTGCAAAACGCCGCTTCCGTGTCCAGCCTGATGCTGACGACCGAGTGCATGATCGCCGAGACGCCAAAAGACGACGCACCTGCCATGGGTGGCGGCGACATGGGTGGCATGGGCGGCATGGGCGGCATGGGCATGTAATTGCGTCCTTGCCTGAGGCGCCATGCCGGCGTTGCAAGGGCTTGCCGTGGCGATGCCACTGTCTGCGCCCTTGCGCCTTGGCCTGGCACCTCATGCTGCGTCTGGACTGCGTTTGAGCGCTCCGACAAAAGCCAACAAAAAGCCCCGCGAAGCGACTCGCGGGGTCTTTTTTTTCCAGACCCTTTGCCCTCAGGGCATCCTGCGGGTCAGGCGGGTGCTTCAGCCCATCATGGCTTCGAGCTTGTGGGTATCGACCACAAAGGCGCGAATGCCTTCGGCCAGCTTTTCGGTGGCCATGGCGTCTTCGTTCAGGGCGAAACGGAAGCTGGCTTCGTCGTGGGTCACCAACGGAATGTCCATCGCCTGGGCAGCTTGCGGCGTCCAGCGCCTGGGGCAGCGGCGCCTCGTCGGCGGCCAGCTTGGACAGGAGATCGGGGCTGATGGTCAGCAGGTCGCAACCGGCCAGCGCCGTGATCTGGCCCACGTTGCGGAAGCTCGCGCCCATCACCTCGGTGGCGATGCCGTGCTTCTTGTAGAAGTTGTAGATGGTGCGCACCGACTGCACACCCGGGTCGTTGGCACCGGCCATGGCGGCCTCGTCCCAGGCGGCGCCGGCGTTCTTCTTGTACCAGTCGTAGATGCGGCCCACAAAGGGCGAAATCAGCTGCACCTTGGCCTGGCCGCAGGCCACGGCCTGGGCAAAAGAAAACAACAGGGTCAGGTTGCAGTGGATGCCTTCGCGCTCCAGCTGAGCCGCGGCCTGAATACCTTCCCAGGTCGAGGCCATCTTGATCAGCACGCGGTCTTTGCCCACGCCCTCGGCGGCGAAGAGCTCGATGATGCGACGGGCGCGGGCCACGGTGGCTTCGGTATCGAAGCTCAGACGCGCGTCCACTTCGGTAGAAACGCGGCCGGGAATGTGTTTCAGGATCTCGCAGCCAAAACGCACCAGCAAACGGTTCATGACCTCGTCTTTGCCCTGTGCGCCGTATTTCGCCACGGCGTCGGCCAGCAAAGGCGCGTATTCGGGCTTTTGCACGGCTTTCAAGATCAGCGACGGGTTGGTCGTGGCGTCTTGCGGCGCGTATGCAGCGAGCTGGTGGAAATCGCCCGTATCGGCAACAACGGTGGTGAGTCTTTTGAGTGCGTCTAGCTGGTTCATGGGGTCGATTGTCTCAAATCAGGGTTACTGCGAAGTCCCTTCTGACTGTAACTGAGTTACGATCATTTCATGCTAGACCGTATCAAAGCCTCTTTGCCTTCGCTGGCACCCGCCGAACAACGCGTGGGCAAACTCGTGTTGCTCGATCCGCGCACTTTCGCCAGTTTGCCGGTGTCGGAGCTGGCCGAACGCTCCCATGTGAGCAAGCCCACGGTGGTGCGCTTTTGCCGCAGCATGGGCTACGACGGCCTGTCCGATTTCAAGCTCAAGCTCGCCGGCACGGTGAGCGAAGGCGTGCCTTTCATCCACCGCAGTGTGGACGTGGACGACAAGGTGGGCGACGTATTGGTCAAGGTGATCGACAACACGGTGGCAGCGTTTCTGAAGTACCGCAACGACGCCTCCACCCATGCGATCGAAAAGGCCGTCGATGCCCTGGTCAGCACCTACAACAACCGCGGCCGCATCGAGTTCTACGGCGCCGGCAATTCCGGCATCGTGGCGCAAGACGCACAACACAAATTCTTCCGGCTGGGCATCAACGCCATCGCCTACAGCGATGGCCACATGCAGGTGATGAGCGCCTCCATGCTGGGCCCAGGTGATTGCCTGGTCATCGTCTCCAACTCGGGCCGCACGCGCGACCTGATGGATGCGGCCGATATTGCACGCAAGCATGGCGCCACCGTCATCGTCATCACCGCCAGTGGCTCACCGCTGGCCATCGCCGGCCACATCCATTTGTCTGCCGACCACCCTGAAGGCTATGACCGCTACAGCCCCATGACGTCGCGGCTGATGCACTTGATGGTGATCGATGTGGTGGCCACTTGCCTGGCTTTGCGCATTGGCGGCGGCAAGCTGCAGCCGCTGCTCAAGGAGATGAAAAACAACTTGAGGAGCAAGCGATACGCTTGACTGTGCGCGCTGCGCACTGACAAGCGTCCCCCTGCGCCGCTTCGCGTCTTCCCCCAAAGGGGGACGGCACTGGCGGCCCGGCAAAGCCGGTTCCGCGGTGCCCTGGGTTAGAGACTCTCGCACCACCCGCTCATCAGGGCATTGGGCGCTTCCCGCAGCGAAGTCAAGGAGGAGGTCCGCGCAGCGGGCCGGAGGACATTCGCGGAGGGGAGCGCCCAATGTCCGCGCCAACGCCCGTCAGGCGCTGATCAAATCCGGCCTTCTTCCACCGCGTGGCAAGCCACCTTGGCATCCCCAAACATTTGCAACACGGGTCGCTCGTTGCGGCACCGCTCGTTGGCGTGTTCGCAGCGCGGATTGAACGCGCAGCCCAGCGGCGGATTCAGCGGGTTGGGCACTTCGCCTGAGACGGGCGTGCGGGCCTTGCCCGTGTCGTGCAGCTTCGGGATCGCGTCCAGCAACATGCGCGTATAGGGGTGGCGCGGGCTGTCGAACAGGCTGTGTTTGGGCGCCACTTCCACCAGCCGCCCAAGGTACATCACGCCCACATGGTCACTCACATGGCGCACCACCGCCAGGTTGTGGCTGATGAACAGGTAGGTCAGCCCCCGCTCGCGCTGCAGGTCCTTCATGAGGTTGAGCACCTGTGCCTGCACACTCACGTCCAGCGCCGACGTGGGCTCATCGCACACCAGAAACTCCGGCTCCGTGGCCAGCGCGCGGGCGATGGAAATGCGCTGACGCTGGCCGCCTGAAAACTGGTGAGGAAACTTGTTGCGATCTTGCGGGCGACAACCCCACCGAATTCAACAAGGCTGCCCACACGCTCACGCAGGGCCTCCGGCTCGGTCTCGATGCCATGTTCCCGCAGGGGCTCGGCCACGATGTCTTCAACCGTCCAGCGCGGGTTCAGGCTCGCAAAAGGGTCCTGGAAAATCATCTGGATGCGCCGGCGCAACGATTGGCTGCCCTGCCGGCGTCTTGAAAGCCGCATGCGCGTCCTCACCATCAAATCGAAGCCCCCGCGCGTCGGGTCGTACAAGCCCACCAGCAGACGGGCCACCGTGCTCTTGCCGCAACCTGACTCACCCACCAGCGCCAGCGTCTGCCCGCGCTGAATGTCAAACGACACGCCATCAACCGCGTGCAGCAGTTGGCGCGGCTGGCGCTCTAGCACCCGGTTGAGCCAGGGCGCTGACACATCGAACGTTTTGGCCAAATCGGTGGCGCGCACCAAGGGTGCCGGCTCTGGCATGGCCATCGCAGCAGGTACAGAAACTGCACCCTGATGCTCATCGGCAGAGCGCGTCTCCAGCGGTGATTCAGGTGTTGTGCCTGCCGTGGCAGAGGCGCCCGCTTCGTCCATCAGCCTGCTTTGTTCAGCGTGGCGCTGCATGGCTTTTTGGATCGCCCTCATGGCGCCAACCCTGGCGCCAACGCCGAAGCGCCGGCATGCAGCCAGCAAGCGGCACGGGTGGGGCCCGCGCCCTGCAGTTCAGGCCGTTCGTGGTGGCAACGGTCAAAGACGCGGTCACAACGCGGGTTGAACGCACAGCCGGAGGGAATTGCGTTGAGCCGCGGCATGGCGCCGTCGATCTGGTGCAGGTGTTCGCGGTCTTCGCTCATGTCGGGAATGCAGGCCATGAGGCCAGCGGTGTAGGGATGGGCCGGGTGGTTGATCACCTCGTGCACCGGGCCAATCTCGGCCACCCGCCCGGCGTACATCACGGCCACGCGGTCGCAGGTTTCAGCGATCACACCCATGTCGTGGGTGATCAGCATGACCGCTGCGCCACGCTCTTTGCAAACGCTCTTGAGCAGGTCGATGATTTGCGCCTGGATCGACACATCGAGCGCCGTCGTGGGCTCGTCGGCCACGATGAGCTGGGGCTCGGCCGCCAGCGCCAGCGCAATCACCACCCGCTGTCGCATGCCACCGGAGAACTGGTGTGGAAAATGGTCCATGCGCTGCTCGGGCGCCGGAATACCCGTGTCACCCAGCAGCTGAATGGCGCGTTGACGGGCTTCGGCAGCCGTCATGGGCAAGTGCGTGGTGATGGTTTCCACCAGTTGCTGGCCGACAGAGAACAAGGGGTTGAGCGACGTCAGAGGATCTTGAAAAATTGCGCCGATCTTGCGTCCGCGCACCTGGCGCATGGCCTCTGGCGACAGGTGGTCGATGCGCTCACCCTGCAACCAAATTTCTCCTGAAGCGATACGCCCGGGTGGCTCCAGCAAGCCAATGATGGACGCGCCGGTGAGCGACTTGCCTGCACCTGACTCGCCGACCACGCCCAGGATTTCACCTGGCGCAATGTCAAACGACATGCCATCGAGCGCGCGCAGGGTGCCGCGTCGGTGGGGAAATTCGACCACCAGGTCTTTGACTTCAAGCAGGCTCATGGGGTTCTACCTCAACCTCGGGTTGAGCGCGTCGCGCAACCAGTCGCCCAGCAAATTCACGCTGAACGCAATCACCACCAGCACTGCGCCGGGAAACACCGTGATCCACCACTCGCCTGAAAACAGGTAGTCGTTGCCCACGCGAATCAGCGTGCCCAGCGAAGGTGCGGTGGGCGGGGCACCCACGCCGAGAAACGACAACGTGGCTTCGGTGATGATGGCCGTGGCGACCTGGATGGTGGCCAGAACCAAGACCGGCCCCAACACATTGGGCAGCACATGACGGCGCATGATGCGCAACGGCGCCACGCCAATCACCCGTGCCGCCTGCACGTATTCCTTGTTGCG
>CAVORS010000001.1:0-103885 GCA_963698635.1 uncultured beta proteobacterium | reverse complement strand
GCGATGAGCTGCGGCGCCCGCACCTGAAAAGACCGACCTTGCTGTTGCGCGGTCACGGTGAGGTCGCGGTCCACAGCCCACACCAGCGCGCCGAAGCGTTGCTCCACCGCGCTGCGCTGAAGCCGCTGCGCCAGGCCTGCGCCGTGTTGGTAGTCGGGGCCAAGCTGTTGAGCGACCCGGGGATCAACCGCCGTGATGTGGCGATAGATCTGCCCGCCTGGCCGAGGCTGTTCATCCAGCAGCATCACGCGAGCGCCCTGCTCGGCGGCGGCGAGCGCTGCCGACATGCCTGCGGGGCCAGCGCCGATCACGATCAGATCGTGGGTCGATTGGGAGGTGGCACTCATGGCTCGACCTCCAGCGCGCGCGCGCCCTCAGACAGACGCACCCGCATGCCGTTAGCGACCTCGACCATGCACGCTTGCTGGTTGGGCACACCATCGATCTCGACCAGGCACTCGAAGCACACGCCCATCATGCACAGCGGTCCACGAGCTTGCCCCGAAACCGGGGTATGGCGGAAGGTGTGCACGTTCGCGCCCAGCAACGCGGCAGCGAGGGTCTGCCGTGCGGGTACACGCAGCGGCTCGCCGTTGAGAAACATGTCGACGCGCTCGATGGAGGTCGCTTCGGCAAAGGTGGCTGGTTTAAACATCGAATCGCTCCGCTTTGAAGGCTTGAATGCCCTCGGGCTCCGGGCCGCCGCGTACCCAGGCGGCCAGCGCCTGAGCGTGGGTGGCCGCCAACGTGATGCCACTGTGGCAAGTGACCACGTAGGCACCAGGGCAGGTCTCGGACTGTTGGTAAATGGGATAGCCGTCGGAAGTCATGACGCGCAACGCACCCCACGTGCGCACCACGTTGACTTGCGCCAGCAAGGGAAAGCAGCGCACGGCCCGGCGCGCGATGCGCGCGAGTTGGTCGAGCGTGGTGCCGTCGTCCAGCCCCACGTCTTCCTTGGAGTCGCCAATCTGCACCACGCCTTCACCGGTCTGGCGCACATAAAGCGTGGGGTGGGTCAAAAAGGGTTGCAGGCGTTCGCTCACCAAGATTTGCCCGCGGTTGGGTTGCACCGGCGCGCTCAGACCCACCATGGGGGCAAGCACTCGGTTGCCCAGCCCAGCGGTCAAGACCACTCGGCCAGCCTCGATCTGCTGACCATCGCTCAAGGTAACGCGAAAACCGCCTGCGATCTGAGCAATGGTTTGCACACGGGCACCCGACATCAGCTTTCCACCTCGCTGAGCGAAGGCCTGCATGAGCGCGCGTAGCAACTTGAGCGGGCTCACATGGCCGTCCTGCTGGCAAAACACGGCGCCCACCACGTCGGGCCCAGTATGGGGCAGCAGGGCCCGCACTGCCGAGGCGTCGAGGATCTCGTAGGGATAGTCGCCCCCCATGTCTTGCCGCAATTGGCCGAACGCCGCCGCCTTGGCGCGCAGTTCGTCCTCGGCGAGACACATGGTCAGACCTCCGATTTGCTGGAGTTCCACATCAACGCCGGTCTCGTCGGCCAGCTCGCTGGCGAAAGCCGGCCAGGCAGCGGCGGACTGAATGGTCCAGCGGGCATAGGCTGGGTTCTCCAAGCCCTTACCTTGCACCCAGACCAGGCCGAAGTTGCCGCGTGCGGCACGGTAGGCGTCGTCGCCCTCGTCGAGCAGCAGCACACGGTCACCCGCCTTGGCAAGACCATAGCCGATGGACGCGCCGACAACGCCGCCGCCGATGACCAGGCAGTCCCATGAAGTGCTTGTATTCACGCTGCTGCCCTCAAATTCATCAGTTGGCGACTTTGTCCAGAATCGGCTTGGCGAAGGACTCACCCACGTCCTTGATGATCTCTGGCCAGACTGTCTTGCGTACCTTGGCGGCAGTGGCGGCCAACTCGGCCGGGGTCAAGCGAATCAACTTAGCGCCCGCCTGCTCCAGCTTCTTCTCATTGTCAGCTTGGTCGGCCTCTGCTTTGCTCCAGCGGTTGGACTCGAAGGACTCGGTGGCTTTGTCCAAAGCGGCGCGGTCTGCGGCCTTCAAATCGGCGTACTTCTCGCCGTTCATCAAGAGATACCAGATCTCGAAATGAGTATTTGCGACGATGTAGTGCTTGGTGACGTCACGAAACGAAGCGTAGTAGCCTTCGGCACCCGAACCCAACACGCCATCGACCACGCCGGTTTGCACAGCGGTAAAGGCCTCAGAGAACGGCAGCGGTGCGCTGATGTAGCCCAGGGCGTTGCCAGTCAACTGGAAGCTCTTGATGGGTGGCACGCGCAGCTTCAGGCCCTTGGCCGCATCGGGGTTGCCCGGCGGAGACCGGTGGCTTGTTCAACGCAATACCACCAAAGTACATGGGATAGGCAGCGACCACCTTCACGCCTTGCTTCTGGAACATGTCTTCCATGGCGGCGCGCAATGGCGAGCCCTTGCCAAACGCTTTCTGGGCACCCGCCCAGTCATTGGCAAGGTAGGGAAAGACGCCGAGTTGCATGCGCCGATCGCCAGCGGTGGCGGCAGGTTGCAAGGCCATGTCAATGGCGCCGACCGCCACCCGCTCTTGCACCACGGTGTAGTCGCCCAGCGCGTTGGCGGGGAACACCTCAATCTTGATTGCGCTGGTCTTGGCCAAGTCGGCGGCCAGCGCGCGCACATCGTTGTCAGCGGTGCTGCCCTGGGGGCGCACATGGCTCAGCTTCAGGCTCTGGGCGGCGGCCACCGAGCCCATAGCCACCAAGGCGGCTAGCGGCAGCAATTTTCAACAAGCGAACACGGTTCATGGGAAGTCTCCTCTAGGGGTTAATAGCCAAACAGGCGGGGGAAAAACAGGGACAGTTCAGGCCAGTAAGTGGTCAGCAGCACCGTGGGCAAGAACGCAAAGAACAAGAACTTGAGCGCGGGCACGACCACCTCGACCACGCGGGCTCCGCCGACGCGGGCACCCATGTAAAGAATCGAGGCATATGGCGGCGTGATGCCACCGAGCGCGGTGTTGACGCCGATGATGGCGGCGAAGTGCACCGGGTCGATACCAATGGCCTTCATCAAAGGCAGCAACAATGGTGCGATCAGGATGATGGCTGTGATGTCATTGACGATCATGCCCACCACAAACAGCAGCAGGTTGACCAGCAGCAAAATCACAAACTTGTCCTGCGTGAACTCGAAGATCACATTGACCAGCTTCTGAGGAATGGACTCCAGCACGAACATCTGGCTCAAGATCAGGCTGAACAAGAATCATCAGCATGATGCGCGCCCACTGCCGAGGCCGACTCCTTACCCGCGTCGAGCATGGTGCGCCAGGTGAGGCCCTTGTAGATCCAGAACCCCACTGGTACCGCATAGATCACCGCCACAGCCGCTGCTTCGGTCGGCGTCAAGATGCCGCCGTAGATGCCGCCCAGTATGATGAAGGGCATGAGCAATGCCGGAAAGGCGTGAACCGTGCGTTTACGCGACTCGCTCACCAGCGTGGCCATAGTCGGGCTTGGCGTCGAGCTTGCAGATCGAACTTGCGGGCCATCACGAGATTGACCACCGAGAGGTTGACCATGATCAACAAACCCGGGCCGAGCGTGGCGAAGAAACGCCGCGAGGATGGACGTGTCAGTGACCCAGCCGAAGACGATCATGGTCACGCTGGGTGGTATCAACAAGCCCAAGCACCGATGAACAGGCCACCAAGGCCGAGGAATAGCCACGTGGATAACCTTGCCGCACCATCTCGGGAATCAAAAGCGGCCCAATGGCAGCCACACCGGTCAGGCCGCTGCCAGAGATCGCGCCGATGATCCCACAGCTGAGTGTGGCCACTACGCCCAGGCCGCCGCGCACATGACCGATAAAGATGTTCACCAGGCGCAGCAGTGAAGCTGCCAGTCCGCTGACGCTCATCAAGTGTTCCAGCCAGGATGAAGAGCGGGATCGCTAGCAAGATGGGATTGGCCAATTGGCCGAAGCCCCAAACCATGGTGCCTTTCATGGTCACACCACCGACCACGCTCATGACCATCAGTGCTGCACCAAAACAGAACGGCAATGGCACGCCGATGGTGAATGTCAGCATCAAACCAGCAGCGAAAGCAGAGCTATTTCAACCATGGCGAGCCTTCGTCGATGAGCTAAGCACCTGCATGTGATTCCATAGCGTTCGTAGAGTAAAGAGGAACACCAGTACCAAGCCGATGATCAATGCCACATCGGCGTAGAACGTGGGCCAATACAGGGTGACGCTTTCGCGCCAAGTGCGCCACGAGTAGCGCATGAAGTCCCAGGCCCAACGGAACAGCCAGCCGCACACGATGAGGCTGACGATTTCGGTGAGAATGCCCAGCCGAGCGTGACCTCGATCGCTTTTGATGAATATTTCCAGTACGTTGGCTCGAATCTGCGAGTTCTCCCGAGATGCATTGGCAGCACCCATCATGTACAGCCAAAGGCTAGGAAACACGGTGGCTTCTTCCAAGCCCATGACGGGGGTCTGAAGCACGTAGCGCGTGAACACCTGAACGAACTGGGTGATGGCCACGACCCCGATCAAAAGGGTCAGCAGATACCTGAAGCTTCGTTCCATCTTGTCTCCTCATTTGATCGTCGTTCGGGTGAATCATGATCTTGGTCGAACAATCGAGTCAAACTGTAAATTTCTATGTTGCTATAAATATTTCCTTATACTTCACTAGTGACCGAACTTTGGGAGGAACCATGTCACTCAACCTGTCATTGCGCCAATTGATGGTGTTCCGAGAAGTTATGCGCTGCGGTTCCGTGTCGGAAGCGGCCAAGACACTGCACCGTTCCCAGCCTGCGCTCAGTGCCATGCTCAGCAACATGGAGAGTGAGCTCGGTTTTGTGCTTGTTCGAGCGCAAGGGCAACCGCTTAGCTGCCCAAGCCCGAAGCGCACTTCTTCGTCGAGGAAATCAACTATGTGCTGGAGGGTTTCAGTCGCGCCACCGACATGATGGGCGAAGTGGCCCGACTGAAGGCCGGACAGTTGCGCGTGGCGTGTATGCCTGCGGTCTCGAGCTTCCTCGTACCTAGACTGATTTCCGAGTTCGTCGAAGCACCGTCCCGAAGTAAAGGTCTCGCTCGATGAGCAACAGTTCCACCGCTGTTCACGAGTGGGTGGCTTCACAGCAGTTTGACGTTGGTATCGCCGAGGTTCCGACTGAGCGGTCGTCGCTGCATGTCGAACCCATCGAATCGGCCTGCTTTTGCGCAATGCGGGCCGATGACCCAGCTCGCAAAACGACGCACCATTCACCCAACGACCTCGATGGCCGTCCCATGGCGGCCCTGTATGACGAACACTTCACCGACCATCGATACCCGCGCCGCCTTTGCGCAAGCCAATGCGCTCTTCAACCAACGGTTTGTGTTGCGCGCGTTCATATCAGGATTTCGACTTCGTGGAACAAGGCCTGGCGTACCAGATCTGCGATCCGATCAGCGCTGCCAGCTACCGGCTTGTACCGTGACAATAACGGCCCGCTGGTATTTCGGCCCTTCGAGCCGAAGGTGCCCTACCCATTTGCCATCCTGCGGCCAGCCTTTAAGCCTTCATCCCTGCTGACCGTCGCGTTCTGTAACCAGCTGGCCGAACGCATCGCCCAGCTTGTGCAACTACCGAAGTGATCGCCCCAACCATGCGATGCTCCACGCGTGAGATGTTCGAAATTTCGCTCGGGTAGGCCTGCAAAGATCCCGTGCAAGCAACGGTCTTTGGCAATGTGAACAGTTAATCCAACACTGGGCTAAGTCAATTGAAGTTGAGTATAGGATTTTCAAACGCTCTTTTTTCTCTAAGCTCGTTGCCAGGAGCTCCACCGAGCGATTGGCGGGTTCGACAGCGGTCTGCTGAGGGTCGATGTAGTCCTGAAGAGCGTCGTCGTGGCCGACTTCCAGTTTCCTCGCGCAGCAGCGCTCCGACCCGAGGTTCCACAAAGCCCGGACACAGCCGATCCCGCAGCTCCGGAATCGAGACGACCTGAATGGCGAAGAAACGTCGCCCTCCGGTACCGCTGGGGTGCCGGCCGATACCTGCAAGCGACAGATCCCGAGTAGGCAACCTCAGACAATCTCAAGCACCGCGCTTTTCTTTAATCGCCCAGGGTGCCACCTTCGGCGGACTTGGTACGGAATCGACGGACCGCTTTGGGGTGACGATTTGACGACAGCGTATGTCGCTGATGGGTCGAAATGCGTCCTTCAGCTCAGACCGAAAACCACCCTCTCGAAAGCTTCAAGGCGCAGCCGGCACCACCTGTGGCTGGCCTGGCATCACCGGCAGCGTGCCCGCTGCCAGTTTGGCCTCCCATTCGGCTTGCAAGGCGGCGTCGCTTTTGTAATGGGGCACGCGGAACACCAGCCGTTTGTAGCGAACGAACACCGCATTGGAGCCGGCGATTTCGTCTTTCCAGTAGGCATGGGCGCGCTGCAGGTTGAGCTCGGTGTCCATTTCGAACTGGTCGCGTGAAGACTGGCCACCGAAGACATACAGCTTGCCCCGGTAAATGCGCCAGGTGTTGGGGCCGCCGCCTGCGCCCCAGGGCACGGCGTAGTTGATGCCATTGCTGCAGAAGCCGCCGAATTGCGGCATGTAGGTCTCGGGGCTGCGCAGGAATTCGGCCTGGTTTTCGGCGCTGGAGAAGCGCCAGGTGACGCCCATGAAGTCGCTCTGAATGGCGGGGTTGCCGGCCACCGCTTCGTTGGCCTTGAAATAGGCGACGGGGTCGTGGCCCATCAACATCAGGTTCTCGGCGCCGGCATCGCTGGTGGTGCGAAAGGGTGGGCCCTGGTCGGCGCTGACTTCGGCGTGTGCCATCAGGGGCAGGCCGCTGGCGAGCAGTGCTGGCGCAGCAGACAAAAGGCGTCAAGGTCTGGCGCGGTTCATGGGCAGGGTCTCGGGTGGGTGGTCTAAAGATCGAACGCCAGGCGCAGGCCGCTGAACTGCCAGCGCGCGTCGGTGGGGAAAAAGTTGCGGTAGCTGGTGCGGATGTGGTCGCGCGGCGTGGCGCAGGAGCCGCCGCGCAGCACCATCTGGTTGATCATGAATTTGCCGTTGTATTCGCCAACGGCACCGGCCCAGGCGCGGTAACCGGGGTAGGGCAGGTAGCTGCTGGCGGTCCACTCCCATGCGTCGCCACCCATTTGCTGCAGTTGCCCGGGCTGGGCGCGGGTGAGGGGCAGCGGGTGCAGCGCCTGGCTGTTCTGGAAGTTGCCATTGGCGTGCCAGGCATTCCCCATGGAGAGGGCGGCGTGCTCCCATTCGGCTTCGGTGGGCAACCGTATCGGCAGGCCGTCCATCGCGGCGCGCCAGCGGGCGTAGGCATCGGCTTCGAACCAGCTGATGTGGCAGACCGGGGTGTGCGGATCAACCGCCACGCGGCCGTGCAGGGTGAAGGTGGACCAGTTGCCTTCGCCATCGGCTTGCCAATAGAGGGGTGCGTGAATGCGCTGGCTTTGCACCCAGTCCCACCCGGCCGACATCCACCAGCGCGGATCCTGGTAGCCACCGCTGTTCAGGAACGTCGACCCATTCGCCATTCGTGATCAAACGGTTGCCAAGCGCATACGGATTGCAACCAGACGCGGTGGCGGGGTGATTCGTTGTCGAAAGCGAAGCCTGGGCCGGTGTGACCGATGTCCACCGCACCGCCTTCCGAACGCACCCATTCAAGGGGCACGCTGGCCACTTGGCACAAAGGCCAATGGCTGCTGTAGACCGGGTTCAACGGGCTTTGCGCCAGCAGGTGCTTGATATCGGTGAGCAGCAACTCCTGATGTTGTTGCTCGTGGTGCAAACCCAGCGTCAGCAGTTCGCCCACCTCGGGTGCCACGGGCCCATTGAGCAAGGCCACCATGCGCGCATCGACATGGGCGCGGTAGGCTTTCACTTCGGACAGGTCGGGCCGTGTGATCAGACCCCGCTGCGGGCGCGGGTGTTGCTCGCCCACGGTCTGGTAGTAGCTGTTGAACAGCACCCGAAACGCGGCGTTGAAGGGCGCGAAATCTGGCTCGAACCGTTCGAGGATGAAGGTTTCGAAAAACCAGGTGACGTGGGCGAGATGCCATTTGGTGGGGCTCGCATCGGGCATGGACTGCGCCTGGCAGTCGGCCTCCGACAGCGGCGCGGCAAGGGCCAGGGTTTGCGAGCGAACGGCCATGTAACGCTTGGCCAGCTCGTCGGTCTGATGGTTGGGCAAAGGCTGTGTTTCATGGCGTGTCTCTCCCGTTTGATGCCGCTGGCGATGTAGCCCATGCCCCACTGGGTGCTGTGCCACTCGAAGTCGCTGCAAGCGGCGGCCACGTGACTCCAGGGCGCCCACAGATCGGCCGCTTTGGCGTTGTAGGGCCGGTTTTTCAGCCAGGCCAGCACGTTCAGCGGCCCTGTCCACCAAGGGAAAAACTTGATGCCGGCCATGGCCACGCGCGCCCGGGTTTGACCTGTCGCAGGATGTTGTCCACGGCAGCGGGCGTGCGGCAAATGTCGTGTGTGTAGTTGAAGAGCACCGCGTCGGCCAAACCCGGCAGCTCGCACGGTCTCGGCCGGCGCCTGCAGGTGCAACACATTGGGCCACTTCTCGCGTTGAACGCGTTGCTCGCCCACTGCAAACATCTCGGGGCTTTGCTCGAACCCCCACACCTGTCCGGTATCGCCCACGCCGTCGCGCAGCAGGCTGTAGCTCAGCCCGGTGCCTGCGCCCACATCGATCACTGTCTCGCCGGGTTGCAGTTGCAGCAAGGCGATGGTGCGCCGACGCAGCGGCATGGTGAACTCGGCCGAGGCGTCGTAGCTGTCGGCCTTGTCGCGGTAGCGTTCGATGGAAATTTCGTTGGGGGTCATGGTCAGGGTCAGCTGCCGACACGCGACGCCGAATGCAGGCCCATCACGCCGATCACGATCAGCCCGATGCTCACCATCTTGACAGCGGTGGCGGGCTCTTTGAAATAGAAAATGCCGATCATGGCGGTGAGCACGGTGCCCACGCCGGACCACACACCGTAGGTCACGCTCAGGCCCAACACGCGAATCACCATGGTGTTGAGCGCGAAAGAGCAGGCGTAAAAGCCCACCATGGCCAGCGACGGACCGAGCCGGGTGAAGCCCTCGGCCAGCCGCATGCTGGTCGTGCCGCCCACTTCCATCAGGATCGCGATGGCCAGAACTATCCAGGCTTGAGAGATGGTCAGCAGTGGCATACGTTTATCGCGTGAGCAGGCGGCGTGAAAGGTGGCTGGCGGCATCCACGATGGCCACGAGCAGCAGCATGGCGCCAAGGATGGTGGCGGTTTTGCCCATCTGGAAAAGCCCCATGTGGAAAGCCAGCAACTGGCCCAGTCCGCCCGCACCGACCACGCCCAGAATGGCGGCCGCGCGGATGTTGTTTTCCCAGCGGTACAGCGTGTAGCTCATGAGTTGGGGCAGGATCTGCGGCAAGGTGGCGTAAAGAAACACGCGGCCCTGGCCCACGCCTTGGGCACGCAGCGCGTCGCCCGGTCCCGTGGGGGCGTTTTCAAGGCTCTCAGCAAACAGGCGGCCGAGCACGCCGGTGGTGTGCAGTGCCAGTGCCAGCGTGCCAGCGAAAGGCCCAAGGCCCGCAGAAATCAACAGCAGCGACGCCCACACCAGCTCTGGAATGGCACGCAAGGCGTTGAGCAGCAAACGTGTGGGGCTGCGTGCCCAGGCCTTTTCGCCCGCGACCAGCCGACTCGCTGGCAGCGCCAACGCCAAACCACCGATGGCCGCCAACACGGTGCCCAGTGCCGACATGGCCAGCGTTTCCCAGGCACCCACCGCCACCTTGCCGAGGAAGGCCGGTGACGTGTCGGGCGGAAAAAACTCACCGAGGAAGCGACCCATGTCGCGCATGGCTTGCAGCGAGAGAAACTGCGCCCACTGCAAGTCCAGCGACCAGAAGCTGGCGACGATCAGCGAGATCAGGCCCGCCGTGATCCAGCAGGCCTTGCAGCGCGCGTTCCACAGGGGTGGCGGCAGCGGCGGCGCTTTGCGGAGGGTGGGACTGGCGTCATGGGCTCAATCATTGTGGACAGTGTTCGCGCAGAGCGTCAGTTCCAGCACACGCCGTGGAACCGGCTTCGCCGGGCCACAGGCGTGGTTCCCCCTCCGGAGGGAAGACGCGGAGCGGCGCAGGGGGGATTCCCTCATCCCAACGCCTTTCTGAGCCATGCGCTGACCTGGTCGGCCAGCGCGACCAGCGCCATGAAGATCAACAGCATGGTGGCCACTTCGCCGCCGTTGAACATCTTCATGGAGTTGTCCATCTGCTGCCCCAAGCCACCCGCGCCCACGAAGCCAAGCACGACCGAAGAGCGGATGGCGCACTCCCAACGGTACACGGTGTAGCTGGTCAGCTCTGCAGCGCTGGCGGGCAGCAGGCCGTAGAAAAACGCTTGCAGGCGCCCCGCGCCGTTGCGCAGCAGCGTTTCAGTGGCATGGGTTTCGCCGCTTTCCAGAATTTCGCCATACACCTTGCCCAGCATGCCGCCGTAGGTGAGTGCAATCGCCAGTACGCCCGCGGTGGGCCCGAGGCCCACCACACGAACGAACACCAGTGCCCACACCAGTTCAGGCACGCTGCGCAAGACGATCAACAACCAGCGCACGCTTTGCCGCAGCCAGAACGGCCCGCGCGCCATGCGTCCCGACAGCGCCGAAATCGATATCACGCGGGTGGACAGCAGCGTCAGTGGAATTGCCAGGACCAGCGCCAGCGTGACACCCGCTGTGGCCATGGCCACCGTGCGCCAGGTCTCGGCCAGCATGAGCCAGAGAAACTCGCTGCCATGCGCCAGTGGCCAGAAGCTGGCGACGAAGTTGCCGCTCACGCGCAGGCTGTCTGGCGCCCACAGCACCCAGGGTTTGAATTCGGTCGCTACCAGCAGGGGCCACAGCGCCACCAGTGCCGCGCTGCTCCAGAACAGGCGCGCAAGCCAGGCCGGATCGCGATCGGGTGCGGCGGTGTTCACCGGCAATGCATCACCACGGGTTGCGGTGAAGTCGGCGATGTGTCGTCCAACTGCGGCGTTGCCTCACCCCGCAGCTCGTTTTCAAACTGGTCGTAGAGCTGTGCCAGGCGTTCGCGCGTGACTTCGGCGGACGGCAAATCAAAGGCCACCCGCCCATCGCGCAGACCGATGATGCGCGGGAAATGGGCCAGCGCGGCATCGACCTGGTGCAGCGTGCTGATCAGGGTGGCGCCGCGTTGGCGGGCCGCGACGGTCAGGCTTTCCATGGCCTGGCGTGAGCGCGTGGGATCGAGCGCAGACAGCGGTTCGTCGACCAGCCAGAGCGCTGCAGGGGCGAGCAGGGCGCGGGCCAGGCCCACGCGTTGGCGCTCGCCGCCCGAGAGGCGGTCCACACGTTCAAAAATCTTGTCGCCCAGGTCGAACTGTTCCAGCGCTTCGAACGCGGCCGGAATGTCGGCGGGATAAAACAGCGAGCGCAGGCTGGCCCACAGGCCCATGGCGGGCAAGCGGGCCGCGAGCAAGGCCGTGACCACGCGCTGGCGCGGCGGCAGCGGCGGCACCTGTGGCGCCAGCACCAGTCGCCCGCGCAGGCGCTGCAAAGCGCTGCGCGGCATGGCCCAAGGCAATTCACCGGCAACCTTCACGCTGCCACGGACGGCGGCATGGCGCAGGCCATGATTTGCAGCAAGGTGGTTTTGCCTGCGCCCGATGGGCCGATGATGGCGACCTGTTCACCGCTCTGCACTGTGAGGCTCAGGCCCCGCAAGGCAGGCACGGCGTCGGGCCGCGCGGCCGGGTGGCGCGCGACGACGTCTTGGAGTTCCAGCTTCAAGGTTTACAGCAAACCAGCGCCACGAGCGGCGGCTTCGATGCCCTTGTAGTTGTCGGCCTTGGTGGGCACGAACTTGCTGGCGCGTTGCAGCTCAAGAATGGCCTTGCCTTCGGGGGTGGACTTGTCCAGCGCCAGGAACGCGGCTTGCAGCTTCTCGCGCGTGGCGGCCGGCATGTCGGCGTGCACCGACCAGTTGTAGTCGTAGTAGGAAGGCGTGGTGAAGAACACGCGCACTTTGCTGGTGTCGACCTTCTTTTCGTCCACAAACTTGTTCCACACCGAGATGTTCAGCGCGCCAGCCTGCACCTTGCCCGAAGCCACGGCGGCAATGGTGGCGTCGTGTGCGCCGCTGAAAGCCACGCGCTTGAAGTCTTTGTCTGGGTCCAGACCCGCTTGCATGATGAAGCTGCGCGGCATCAGGTGGCCCGAGGTGGAGCTTTGCGAGCCGAAACTCACGTCCTTGCCTTTGAGGTCGCTCAGGCTGTTGATGGCGGGATCGGTGGTGATGAAGACCGATTTGAAGACCTCGTCTTCGGCGCGCTGCACCAATGGAATCACCTTGCCGCCCGAGCGCACATTGGCCTGAACAAAGGTGAAGCCGCCGAACCAGGCCATGTCGACTTTTTTGTTGGCCAATGCTTCCACCGAAGCGGCGTAGTCGGTCACGGGCGTGAATTCCACCTTCATGTCGAGCTTGGACGACAGGTACTTCATCAGTGGCTCGGCTTTGCGGGCCAGCTCGGTGGGCGATTCGTCGGGAATCGCGGTGACGCGGAAGACCTGTTGGGCCTGGGCCAGGGTCGAGAGGGTCAGCACGGCGCAGGTCAAGAGTGCGCGAACAGTGCCTTTGGAGGTCATTTTGATCATGGGTGTATCCGGTTAAGGGGGATGGAGAACGAGTAGGTATTAAACCGCGAGTTTGAGCTGTGCCGGCGGTTGGCCATAGAGTGAAACTCCCTGTAAGGTTTTTCGATCTGGGCCGACTCAGCTTATGGTTCGTGCTTCCACCCCTTTGAGTGTTCCCATGCCCGGCAATCTCTCCCATGCCCCAGCCTTGATCCAGCATCACGGCGAAGACCCCCGCGCGGTGCGGGCAGAACTGGCCGTGGGGCTGCAGGCACACCCTGCGCACATTTCCCCCAAGTTTCTGTACGACGCTTTGGGTTCGCGCCTGTTTGACGCGATCACCGAACTGGCGGAGTACTACCCCACGCGCACCGAAGCGGCCATCTTTGCCCAGCACGGGGCGGCCATGGCCGACTGCGTGGCGCCTGACAGCGTGTTGATCGACCTGGGTGCTGGCAGTTGTGCCAAGGCGGCGGGTCTGTTGCCGGTGCTGAAGCCGGCGGCCTATGTGGCGATCGATATTTCGGTGTCCTACCTGCGGGGCGCGCTGGGCGCCTTGCAGCAACGGCATCCGCGTGTGCCGATGCTGGGTCTGGGGCTGGATTTTTCACAGTCCTTGGCGCTGCCCGGTGCCGCGCAGGCCTGGTTGTCTGAGCACCAGTTGGAAGGGGCGCCGCGCACAGTCTTCTACCCTGGGTCGAGCATTGGCAATTTCTCGCCTTCAGAGGCCCTGGCTTTGTTGCGTCAGGCCCATGCGGTGTGCAAAGGCGGCGGAGCGGGCGGGGGCTTGCTGATCGGGGTGGATCTTGTGAAACCCGTCGAGGTGCTGGAACCCGCCTACGACGATGCGCTGGGTGTCACCGCGGCCTTCAATCGCAACCTTTTGCTCAACGTCAACCGTTGGCTGGGCACCGATTTCAAGCCTGCGATGTGGGACCACGCGAGCTTTTACAACGTGGCCGGTTCGCGCATTGAAATGCATTTGCAGGCGCGCGAGGCTTTGACCGTGCGCTGGGCCGGCGGCGAGCGGGCGTTTGCCCAGGGCGAGCGTTTGCACACCGAAAACTCCTACAAGTGGACGCCTTCAGCGTTTGAAGCCTTGTTGCGAGAGGCCGGCTTTGGCCCCGCCACGCGATGGACCGATGACGCCGCTTGGTTCGGCGTTTTCTCGGCACCGGCCTGATGCCCCATTTTTCTGAACCCGATCAACCACTGGAGAACTGCCCATGAATTCCGTCATCCGCCCCATTGCCGCTTTGGTGTTGAGTGCCCTTGTGACCGTCGCATCCGCTGCCGACGGCATGGTCGCCGTCAAGAGCCCGCACAGCGCCAAGACCACCATGGACAAGCTTGAGGCCACAGCCAAAGACAAAGGACTCAACATATTTGCGCGCATCGACCATGCCGCAGGCGCGGCCAAGATCGGCCAGACGCTGCGCCCCACCGAGGTGCTGATTTTTGGCAACCCGCAAGGTGGCACGCCCTTCATGGCCTGTGCCCAATCGGTGGGTATCGACCTGCCCCTGAAGGCGCTGGTCTGGGAAGACGCCGCATCGCAGGTTTGGGTGGGCTACAACGACCCTGTCTGGATCGCCAAGCGCCACGGCGCCGAGACCTGCGCGGTGGTGCCCAACCTGCAAAAGGCTTTGCAGGGCCTGACTGCCGCCGCCGTGGCACCTTGATCGGCTGAATCTAACGATGGCTGGACAATGCCGCGCTGCGAAAGCCCGCCATGATGTCGTTGCGTTCCGCCGTAAAGAAGTTGCGGTAGCGCGGGTGGCGCATGCGCGGCGCGGTGGCAGGGCTGGCGCCTTTGAGCACGGGCCTGCCATCGAACCAGGGCGCTGCATAGTCGCGGTAGGGGTGGGGCTCGAAACCCGGGAATGGCCGGAATTCGCTTGCTGTCCACTCCCAGACCGATCCCCATTGAAATTCGGGCAGCAGATGGGCAGCGGCCTCCCATTCGGCCTCGCTGGGGAGCCTGCGCCCGGCCCAGCGGCACCAGGCTTCGGCTTCGAAGCACGTGAGATGCACAGCGCTTGCACCCAGATCCAAGGCGCCCCAGACGCCAAAGCGCTGCACCTCCCAGCCCGTTGCAGTGGGCCGCAGGTAGCGCGGCGAAGCGCTGGCCTGGGTTTGGCGCCACGCCCAACCGGCGTCGCTCCAGAAGCTGCGCTGATCTGCCGCGCCGCTCTCGACAAACGGCAGGTAGCGCGCCCAATTCACAGGGGCGCTGTCGATGTCGGTGGCCGTCAACGCCACGGTATCGCCCACCCGTTCGTTGTCGAAGCTGAAGCCGCCACCGCTGCGGCCCAGGCGCCATTCGGTGGCGGGCAGTTGCAGCGTCTTGCATGGGCCGATGTTGGGCGAAGGGTGCGCCTGGGCGCCATGGCTGAAAGGGTCGAAACCCAGTGTTTGCGCCATGTAGGTGGCGGCTTCTGTGTGCATGTCTTCGTGAAACAGCGCCAGGCGGAAGAAGTACAGCGCGGTGTCGTCTTGCTGCGCGGTGTTCAGCCAGGCCAGCGTCTCATCAAGGCTGGTTTGCAGTTCGGTGCGCACAGCGCTGGCATCGGGCAGATCGAGCGTCCAGCGCGTGGCGTGGGCGACGTTGCTCGAATCGTAAAGCGCATCGGCGTTGGCACGGCGAGCGGGAAGTCGGGCCACAAATGGGTCGGCATCGATGCCCAGCGCACGCTCGGGGTTGCGGGCGATCCACCAGTCGGTGAACCAGCCGATGTGGCCAAGTTCCCACAGCGGCAGGTTGAGTTCGTGCGACTGCGGGCAGCGCAGCTTGGGCCCAAGAGCGGCTTCGTAGGCTGCGAACAGGCCCAGCGTTCGCGATCGCGGGCATCGCGCAAGGCACTGGCCAAGGCCGCCCCTCGCATGCCTGCGCCGCTTCGGCCGCCTGCCCATCCGGTGTCGACATTCTGTGCGTATATTGAGCCCATGAAACCTTTGCCCCTCTGTGTGCCTTGTCACCCCCGCATTGGCCGATGCCAACAACGGCAACTGGCAGACAGCGCGCCGCTGGGCGCGCATGCTGTCGGGTCATTATCGGGTGCGCATCGTGCAAACCTGGACCGGGCAAGACCGCCGGAAGACCAGGCCGACGATGGCCTGCTGGCCTTGCATGCGCGGCGATCGGCCGACGCCGTTGCCGCATGGGCGGCACATTGCGCCCTGGCAAACCACTGGTCGTGGCGCTGACTGGCACCGACCTGTACCGCGACATCCAGACCGATGCCTCGCGCAGCGCTCGTTGCAGCTCGCGGAGCGTCTCATCGTGTTGCAAGACCAGGGTCCCCTGGCGCTGCCCGCTGCGCTGCGCAAGCGTTGCCGCGTGGTGCTGCAATCGAGCACGCAGCGCCAGACGCTCGACAAGATCCGAGCTGCATCTGCGCGCCGTGATGGTGGGGCACCTGCGCGAAGAAAAGTCGCCTCAAACCCTGTTCGATGCCGCCCGCTTGCTTGCGCGCCGACGAAGGCATCTTGCTTGACCACATCGGTCGCGCGCTCGACCCCGTGCTCGATCAGGCCGCGCGCGCAACCATGGCAGACTGCCCTCACTACCGCTGGCTCGGTGGCCTGGCCCATGGGGCCACGCGCCAGCGCATCCAGCGCGCCCATGTGCTGGTGCACCCCAGCCGCATGGAGGGCGGCGCCCATGTCATCATGGAGGCCGCGCTGAGCGGTACGCCGGTGCTGGCCTCACGGGTGCCGGGCAATGTGGGCATGCTGGGTGTGGACTACGCGGGCTACTTCGCAGCCGGGCGACGCTGCGGATCTGGTGCGCCTGCTCCGAGCGTGCCCGCAAGGACATGGCCAAGCCCCGTGGCCTGCTCGCGCGATCTGCAATCACAATGTGAGGCACGCGCGGCGTTGTTTGAACCGGCGGCCGAAAAGGCCGCACTGCTCCAGGCCCTGTCGGGCCTCCGATGGCCTGCCCCCGCCAGCAGCCTCCTTTGATCTTTCCCTTTAAGAAGCATTTCCAACATGACCACACCCCTCGTGAACCCCACCGTCCTGCCGGACAACCCCGCCTGACCAGCCTCTCGCACGGCGGTGGTTGCGGCTGCAAGATCGCGCCCGGCGTGCTGAGCGAAATCCTGAAGGGCACCAGCGCCATGCCCATTCCCAAGGAACTGCTGGTCGGCATCGAGACGGCCGACGACGCGGCGGTCTACCAGCTCAACGACGAGCAGGCACTGATCGCCACCACCGATTTTTTCATGCCCATCGTGGACGATCCGTACCACTTTGGCCGCATCGCCGCGGCCAACGCCATCAGCGACGTCTACGCCATGGGCGGCACACCCATCATGGCGCTGGCGCTGGTGGGCATGCCCATCAATGTGTTGTCGACCGAAACCATCGGCAAGATTCTCGATGGCGGTCAGAGCATTTGCCGCGAAGCGGGCATTCCGATCGCCGGTGGTCACACCATCGATTCGGTGGAGCCGATTTACGGCCTGGTGGCGCTGGGGCTTGATCCATCCCAAGCACGTCAAGAAAAATGCCGATGCCAAGGTGGGCGACCGGCTGATTCTGGGCAAGCCACTGGGCGTGGGCGTGTTGTCGGCGGCACTGAAGAAGGATGCGCTCTCGGCCGAAGGCTACGAGCAGATGATCGCCAACACCACCAAGCTCAACACGCCGGGTCCTGACCTTTCCAAGCTCGACGGCGTGCACGCGCTGACCGACATCACCGGCTTTGGGCTGGCCGGTCACGCGCTGGAAATGGCGCGCGGCGCCAAGGCGGCGATCCGCATCGACATGGCGCGGGTGCCGCTGCTGCCGGGCGTGCGCGAACTTGCCGCGCAAGGCATGGTCACCGGGGCTTCCGGGCGCAACTGGGCGGCTTACGGCGCTGAGGTGCAGGCTGGGCGGCGGCGTTGCAGCCGGTGGACCAGGCCTTGCTGAGCGATCCGCAAACCAGCGGTGGTTTGCTGGTGGCATGCTCGGCGGCAACCGTGGACGAGGTGCTGGCGATTTTCCAGCGCCACGGGTTTGCAGCCGCTGCCGAAGTGGGTGAGATCGTGGCCGGCTGGCGGTGACGGGATCCGGTTGCAGGTGGCTTGACCTGCAATCTTTCTGCACAATGGCGCGCCTTAAGGGCGCTGTTCCTTCTGGGCGGCGAGGTCGCGACCAGATGGGCGCACCGGTTCACCACCTGGCCAGCGCCAGGTTTTCCTGCGGTGTCTTCGGGTGCCACGTACACATCGCCTTTCAGTGGCTTGCCGGTGAAGTCCATTTCCCTCACGTGTTTCAGCGCCCTGGGGTCTGCGTAGCGCCCAGGGCCTGGGTGCCATCAGTGTGCGAGCCTGCACGCCGGCGAACATGTGGCCATGGATCAAAAACGCCAGACCGCCGAACATGCGGTGATCCGAAAGGGCGGCCGGTTGTCCAATAGCTTCGCGGATGCCCTGAGCCAAGCCGGGGTCGAATGCCACGGTTGCATTTTTTCAAAGGTCGTAGTCCACCGAGTGCTCGGGCAAAACGCTCAGGTCCAGCGGGCGAACCGCGCCCATCCAGATGGCGCGGTCGCGGTGGTCGATCAGGTCGTGGCCAGTGATGGGGTGGATGAAGATCACCAGGCCGTTGCGGTTCAGGGTGAGCCAGGGAATCACTTCGCCGAACAGCGACGCTTTGAACGCGAGCTGGCAGCTCCAGTCGGGGTGCGGCCCCACCGGCTTCTCATGCACCCGGCCCATCTTCAACGGAAATCTCGCGGCCGCGGCTTCGCAAAGCGCGCGGGCCTGGCGCCAGCGTGTCGGCGTTGAAGTACACATGGGCGTGGTAGCCGTGGATGGTGTCGGTGGAAGCGGTCATGCTTGAGATGATGGCATTTTTCGCTGGCATTCGCCATTGCCTCTACATTTGAGCCATGCCCTTGCACACCTCTGGATGATGGTCGCCGCTGCACCCCACGCCGTCGCCCGCCTGCGCACCACACGCCTGGCCGCCAGCGCCAAACCGTTTCTGGCCCGGGGCTCAGGTGGCGGACGTTGCGAAGGCTGTCGACTGGTCGTCAGTCACTGCATCTGCGCGCTGAAGCCCCGTGTTCGCACGGGTGCCGGCGTGTGCCTGATCATGGGCGATATCGAAGCGCTCAAGCCCAGCAACACAGGTTGGCTGGTGGCCGATGTGGTGAGTGACACCTTCGCCTTTGGCTGGTCGCGCACGGCGGTCGATCCTGGCTTGCTGGCGGTGTTGCGCGATCCGCAGTGGCAACCCTATCTGGTGTTCCCGGGCGAGTTTGCGGCGCCCGGTCGGGTGGTGACCGAGGTGGCTTCTGGCCGCTCGGGGCAAGGCAAGCGGCCTTTGTTTGTGCTGCTCGATGGCACCTGGTCGGAGGCGCGCAAGATGTTCCGCAAGAGCCCTTATCTGGACGCCCTGCCGGTGCTCAGTCTGCACCCAGATGTGGTGTCCAACTACCGGCTGCGCCGCTCCAGCCGGGACGACCACTTTTGCACCTCTGAAGTCGCCGCACTCTGCCTGGCTCTGGCGGGAGAAAACCATGCGTCGGATTCGCTGGCGGCGTACCTGGACGTGTTCACCGAGCACTATCTCAGCGCGAAGCGAAGCGTGAAGCTCGACCCAGAGAGCGAAGCCCATCAGCGTCTGCGTTCGATGGTTGTGGCACCACCTCTCTGAGGCCAGTTTCACCCGATGCTCTTGGGGTTGTCGTCAAAAATGCCATGCGCCGCGTTGCGAAGACTGACCGGGTGGCGGTCCTGGCTGCGTTTTGCGCCTTGCGCGTGGCTTTTTTTGGTCCGCAACGCATCCTGGAAGAACAGTGTTCACAGGCCCCGGTTCATCAGCCCGGAATTTCGGCTTCGACCAGCAGAGCCAGCAGCTGCAGCGATTGCTGCCAGCCGAGGTAGCAGCCTTCAACCGGAATCACCTCTGGAATGCCTTCTTGCACGATGTGCAGCTCGGTGCCGCACGGCACGGCTTTGAAGGTGATGGTGATGCGCATCTCACCGGGCAGGTTGGTGTCTTCAAACACGTCGGTGTTGCACGATGCGCTCATTGGGCACCAGCTCCAGGTACATGCCGCCAAAGGCGTGGCTCTGGCCGTTGCCAAGGTTGGTGAATTGCATGCGGTAGCGTCCGCCCGACGCTGGCATTCAGTTCGAACACCTTGCAGGTGAAGCCGTGCGGTGGCATCCATTTGGGCATCGCTTCGGCGTCGAGACAGGCGCGGTACACGCGCTCGGGTGGGGCGGTCAGAACGCGGTGGAGGGTGACGGTGGACATGGTGTCTCCTGAGTGATGGTGTCTCGGTGAGCAGTGCTTGAGGTGCGGGCTGAGAGGCGTGCGTTTCCACGACGAAAGTGGCGCGGCCTTTTCGACAAGCCGTTTCAGGCGCTTTCTAAACAGTGCGTCCACAAGCCGTCCGCCGCGCTCGAACGGATCACCGCGTCCACAAACCGCAAGCCCATCCAGCCGTCGTCGGCGTTGGGAAAGTGCAGGGCGAGCGGGTCGGGCGTTTGCCCGGCGCGACGCGCGGCAATGGCTTCGGCGGCATCGGAATACAGGTTGGCAAAGGCTTCGTGAAAGCCTTCGGGGTGGCCTGCGGCCACCCGGCTGGACCGCGCGGCGAGCGGCAGGGTGCCCGGGCCCGTTGGGCGTGCGGATTTGGGCCGGTGCATCCAGCGGTTTGAAGTGCAGCACCTGCGGGTGCTCCTGCGCCCATTCCAGGGTGGCCGAGCGAGCCGCTGACGCGGATGCGCAAGGCGTTTTCCACGCCGGCCGCCGCCTGCGTGACCCAGAAGCTGCCGCGCGCGCCACCGCTCAGGCGCAGCAGGGCGCCTGCGTAGTCGTGGGCCTGGCTGCCGGGCACGATGGGCCCGGCGTCGGCGGCGACCTGTTCCACCTCCAGGCCGGTGATGAAGCGCAGCAGCTGGTGGGCGTGGGTGCCGATGTCGCCCATCACCAGCGAGGCGCCGCCGCGCGCCGGGTCGGTTTTCCAGGCGGTGCGGCCCGGCCCGGGCTTGGCCCGCCCGCCTTGCACGTACTCCACCTGCACCAGCCGGATGCTCGCCCAGCTGCACCGTCGGCCACCATGGCGCGGGCCTGGCGCACCAGCGGGTAGCCGCTGTAGTTGTGGGTCAGGCAAAACACGCGGCCCGCTTTCCTGCACGCGCTGGCGCAACTGCTCGGCTTCGGCCAGCGTGTTGGTCATGGGCTTGTCGCAGATCACGTCAAAGCCCTGGGCCAGCGCCGCCATGGCGTAGGGGAAGTGGCTGTCGTTGGGCGTCATGATGGCCACCACGTCGGCGCCGTCGGCCCGCGCCGCTTCGGCGTCGAACAGCGCCTGCGCGCTGGGGTAGCTGCGGTCGGCTGGCAGGCCCAGGGCTTGGCCCGCGCTCACCGGTCCTGGCCGGGTCGCTGGACAGGCAGGCCGCCACCAGTTCGTAGCGATCGTCCAGCCGGGCGGCCTGGCGGTGGGTGGGGCCGATGAAAGAGCCCGGCCCGCCGCCGATGACGGCCAGGCGCAGGCGGCGCCCAGAGCTGGCGATCACGGGGTTGCTGGCAGCAAGGTGCGGAGATGTTGGAGGGCTTGACGTTGGGTTCATGGCGGGAGGCCGTACGCAAAGCCTTCATTGTGCGCGATGCCTTCGCTCAGTGCGGCAGCGGCCCGTCGCGCTTGGGCATGGTGTGTCGGCACTTCGGGAAGTTGGCACAACCCCAGAATGCCGCGCCGCCTTGCCCGGGCGAAGCGGTCCACCATCTTGACACCGCAACTCGCGCAGGTGGGTCGCCAGTATTCCCCTTCGAAAGCGATGGCGAGCAGGGCGGTTTGTTGTTCGGGCGTGCGTTGCACGACCAGGGCCAGCAAGCCTTGAACGTTCAGTGCGTTGATGCCGTTGGCGGCGGCGAAGGTCTGGGCTTCGGGGGTGTAGTTCGAGGTGGTGGCGTAGGTGCCGCGTTTGAGGCCATGCGAGGTCATGACGCCCAGAAACGCCTGCATTTCCTTGACGCCCACCGGTTTGCCTTGCCAGTGCTTGCACCGCACCACAGCCGCCGGGCCCTTGGCGTGTTTGGAGTGCAGCCAGAGATCGACCCCGCCATCGGCGCCGAGTGACTGCGATCGGGTCTCGAAACCCGCCTGGGTGAACAGGGCTTCGCAGACCGCCTCGAAGCGGCGCCATTCGATGGCCGCGAACACGGCAGGGCCCCACGGACCGACCCTGGCGCTTTGCGCCGGGCGGCGGCGGTGGCGGCGTGTCTTCGTCGGGATCGATCTGGGAAAACGCAAAGGCGCGCTCGGCCTGATCGATGAGGGCCATGATGGCTTTGGAATCGAGCCGCGCGGAGGCCTTGGGCGGTGTCAGCGTCTGTTGCTCAAGGCCCTTGTGGCGCCTTGCCCGCAAGCCCATGGGCGGCGATCAGGACAACGCCCACGCCAATGGCCCACCAGGCTGGCATGCTGAGTGCGGTCGACAGCGCCGCCTGAGCGGAGCCTGGGCCGCCCAGCACGGCAGAGGCGGCCAACAGACCTGCGCCCAGTACAACCGCCGTCAACCCGTTTTTCAAAAGGAAAGCGCCGCGGCCGTGGCGACGGCTGCGCTTTCGTCGCGATGGCTTTGCCATTTGTATCGCTCCCTGTGCACTTGTTTTTTGTCGATGATGCCTCAATTTGGCGCTGGTGCCTCGCCGTCCATGTGAAAGCGCGCTTCTCCCCTGGCGATGAGGCCAGTGCGGTGTCGGGGTAGGATGGAAAGCCCCAACCCGACCAAGGTGACGAGGCCATGACTTCATCCAGCTCCCGACTGCCATCCGTCCTTCTTGCTCTGGCGCTCGCAGCCCTGACCGCCTTCCTGGGCTGGCGCTATTTCCAGCCAGAACCGGTTCCGCTCAGCCCGCTCGAAACCCAGGCCACCCCGCCTGCCGTCGCACCCGCCGCCCCGATGCCGCCAGCCGAAGAGGCCGCAGCGGCGGCCACGCCAGCGGTTGAGAATCCGATCGAAGCGTTGGTGCCCGACACGCCCAGCGAGGCACCGACGGCCTTGCCAGCGCTGGCTGACGCAGATGCTTTCGTCAATGAGCAATTGGCGACGCTGTTCAGCCGCAAGGACCTGTTGACCTATCTGCAGCTGGACGGCTTTGTGCGCAAGAGCGTGGCCACGGTCGACAACCTCGCCCGCGCCCAAGCCGCTTCCCGTTTGTGGCCGGTGAATCCCTCGTCGCAACGTTTTTCCACGCAGGTGGGCGATGGCGGTGTTGAGACCATTCACCCCGCCAACAGCCAGCGTTACGTGCCCATGGTGCGCCTGATCGAGTCGGTGGATTCGGCCCAGGCCGTCGCCGTCTACCGTGGGCTGTACCCGCTGTTTCAACAAGCCTACGAAGAGCTGGGTTTCTCCGAATGGCTATTTCAACGACCGGCTGGTGCAGGTGCTGGACCACCTGATCGACACGCCCGTGCCCGCCAGGCTCGCCGGCCGTGACGCTGGTGGAGGTGAAAGGTTCGGTGCCCTCGCTGCGGCCCTGGGTGCGCTACGAATTTGTGGATCCGGATCTGGAGGCGCAGTCGGCCGGGCGCAAGATCCTGATGCGCATGGGGCCGACAACCAGCGGCGCTTGCAGGCCAAACTGAAAGACCTGCGCCAGCGGGTGGCCAAACCAGTGATGAGCCCAACCCGATTGCTTGGCCGCCGCATTGGCCACCGGGCTGCCCTGGGGCGACGCCGAGCGCGGCCGCGTGGCGTGCGCGGCAGGCGCGACACCGCAGCTATGCAAGCGATGTGCTGCAAGCGCCTTGATCGTGTGCGTGAACGCTTTGATGTGGAGACCTATGGTGAAGTGGTCTATGGCGATGAGCGCTACCCATTGCGCGCAGTGCGCAGCCGCCAATGGCGAGCGGGACTTGCCTGGTGTGCTGGTCACCGGCGGCGTGCACGGCTATGAAACCAGTGGTGTGCATGGGGCCTTGCGGTTTCTGGAGGCAGCGCGCCGAAGGCCTTGCAGGCGCAGTCAACTGGCTGGTGGTGCCTTGTGTGAGCCCCTGGGCCTATGAACGCATTCACCGCTGGAACTTCGACGCCATCGATCCCAACCGGTCCTTTCGCGAAGCCAGCCCCGCGCAGGAATCGGCGGCGCTGATGCGCCTGGTGCGCGCCACTCAAAGGCCAGTTCCTGGCCCACATTGACCTGCACGAAACCACCGACACCGACGAGTCCGAATTCCGCCCCGCCCTGGCCGCGCGCGACGGCCTGCCGTTTGAACCCGGCACCATTCCCGACGGGTTCTACCTGGTCGACGACACGCAGCATCCGCAGCCCGCCTTTCAGCAGGCCATCATTCGAGGCGGTGGAACGCGTGACCCACATCGCGCCGCCCGATGCCAAGGGCGCAACTCATTGGCTCGCCCCTGTTCGGGCGCGGTGTGATCCGCTACGATTTCGAGGCCTGGGGCCTGTGCGCGGGCATCACCGGTGCGCGCTACACCACCACCACCGAGGTCTACCCCGACAGCCCACGCGCCACGCCCGAGCAGTGCATTCAAGCCCAGGTGGCAGCGGTGGTGGCCGCGATCGGTTTTGTGGTGGGCCATACCCACGGCTGAGAGGGCGGGTGCTCAGGCCTGCCAGACGCGCAAAGCCCGCCGAGCGCAGGTCGATGCCGATTTCCACTTCCCGCGCCTGGGCGTCTTCGTAGCTCATGGGGTTGAAGCCTTCGAAGAGATCGGGCAGCAGGCGCAGGCCGTATCTGGTGACGTAGGCATTGGCCTGAATACCCGCCATGTGTTTGTCAAACCGCACATCCGGGTCCAGCCCGGTCATGCCCACGTAGACGCAGGGCTTGCCATCCACATAGCCAGGGTTGCAGCGTCTGAATTTGCGCTCAAGCAGCACGTCTTTGGAGAGTTCGACCACGTAAACGTGGTGATGCAGGCGTTTGCGTCGGGCCATGGTGGCTGTGTTCCCCGTGGCTTAAAGCGATTGCCGGTAGCGCGCCACCATCTCGTCCTGCGTTTCGGCCTGAACGGCTTCGCCATGGAATTCGCGCAACTGGTCGCGCAGCATCTCGCCCATGCTCGGCATGGCGGTGTTTCGGTCCACCTGGCTGGCCACGTCCCAGAGCCCTGAGCGCATGAACGCCTTGGCGCAATGCAGGTAGGCGCTTTCAACCGTGATGCGCACGACCAGCTTGGGCACGCGCCCGCTTTCCAGGCACAGCTGCCGTTCGCCTTCGCTCACGGACACCACAGCGCGGCCGTTGACACGCAAGGTTTCGTCGACCCCGGGCACCATGAACAGCAGGCCGACCGGCGCGCTGCGCCCGCCATGGCTCACGATGTTCTCCAGTGTGTCCAGCCGGTTGTTGCCCGGCGCATCGGGGATCAACAGCGTGTGCGCATCCAGGGCGTGGACGAACCCCGCCTGGCCGCCTCTGGGCGAGGCATCGAGCTCGCCCGATTCGGCGTGTGCACTGGCGATCACCACGAAGGGTGAGAGGGCAACGAAGCGCCTGGCATGGGCGTCCAGCTCAGGCAGCGCCTTCTTGGCCGACCGGGCGCCCGTGGGGCCATAGAGCGCGCGCAAGTCGGCGAGGGAGGTGAGCATGCCGGGAGGCGCTGGGGGATTCGGTGTGGTCATTTTTTGTCGACTTCGATCGCATCAACCTCGATCACGCCGTCGAACAGCTCGATGGCGGTGGCCGCGACTTGTGCAGTGTCGAAGTAGGCATAGGCGCCAATGCCCACCGCCCCCACGATCGGCAGCCAGCGGGCCACACCTTTGCCGGCTGTTCGCTTGGCCAGGCTCGTGCCGATACGCCGCGTCAAGGTGCCGATCAGCATGGGCGATGCCCTGCGCACCAGGGTGCGCTGGCCCACCCGCACCACCAGGTCGCGCACACCTTGCGCCGCGGTGTGCTGGAACAGGCAATACATCACCTGCTCGGGCGTGAGCGTGGCTTCCTTGCCGTAGAGCGCGGCAATGTCGGCCACCAGCTGTTTCTGGATTTTCCAGACGCCCACCATTTCCGGCAGGATCGTGAGCCAGCCCACCGCGCCTGGCGGCAGCGCCAGCGTGCCCGCGGTGATCGCGGCTTTGGCCGCTGCTGCGTTGGCTTTTTGTCGGGCATCGTCGGCGGGGGTGGCGCTGCGGCTTTCGTCCGATGCCGGCACCTTGGCGATCAGTGGCAGCAACGCCTGGCTGATCAGGGAGGACACGGTGGACGGCGCCTGTGGTTCTCCCACATCGCTCACGTCATCGGTTGGGGGCAGTGTTTTCCTGCGTGACAAAGCGGTCTCCTGAAATGGAAGCTGAATGAAGCCATTGTCCTCGCCGGGCGAGGTGGTGGGCAAGCGGCTGTTGGCCGCGCCTCGCGCAGGGGTTTTGGGAACTTCCTTAACATGTGGCCGTCGCACGATGCCATGCGAGGTGCCGCCTTCGAAGCGCACGCCCACCCAACCGGAGCCTACCCATGAGTCAATACCCAGACGCACCGACCGCCCCGCCCATGAACCGGCGCCGCTGGATGCTGGGCACCGCCGCAGGGTTGATGGCCGCCGGGCCGCTGCGGGCCGCCGACGTGGCACCCCATGCCCATTTTTGATGCCCACCTGCACTACAGCCACGACGCCTGGGAGCGCCTGCCGCCCAAAGACGCGATGGCGCATCCTGCGCAAGGCGGGGCTCAAGCGGGCCATGGTGTCGAGCAGCAGCGACGACGGCACGCAGCTGCTCTACAACGAAGCGCCCGATCTGATCCTGCCCTCGTTGCGCCCCTACCGCAGGCGCGGCGAAACTCGGCACCTGGATGCACGACGCCACCGTGCCCGCCATGCTGGAGCAGCGCCTGGCCAAGTACCGCTATGTGGCCATTGGCGAATTCCACATCTACGGCAAAGACGCCGATCTGCCCGTGATGCGCCGCGTGGTGCAGCTGGCCAAACAACACAAGCTGTTTCTGCATTCGCACTCCGACGCCGACGCCATCGAGCGCCAGTTCAAGCAAGACCCCGACGCGCGCGTTCTCTGGGCGCATTCCGGTTTCGACAGCCCGGCCAAGGTGCAGGCCATGTTGGCGAAACACAAGAACCTCTGGTGCGATCTCGCGTTTCGCAGCGACCACGCCACCATGGGCAAGGTCGACAGCGGCTGGCGCGAAGCTTTCCTGGCCCATCCCGATCGCTTCATGGTCGGCACCGACACCTTCACGCCCGAGCGCTGGTACTACGTGGTCGAACACGCCAACTGGACCCGCGCCTGGCTCGCCGACCTGCCGCGCGATGTGGCCGAGCGCATCGGTTACCGCAATGGCGAGGCCCTGTTTGCGGCCATGCCGCTCAAACCGGAGAGGCGCCACTTGAGCAGCCTCCGCCGAGCCAGCCGCTGCCTGGTGACGCTGGCCATTGGTTGGTGCGCTTGGGCGCGCCCATGCCGAATGCCCCATGCCGCCCGATGCGCCTGCCTCGGCCAGTGCGGGCCCGGTGCAAGCCCGGTGGAGCACCGAGCCCGCCGCAGGTGCAGGTGGGCGAGCCTTTTGTGATGCGGCGTCGAGCTGTGTCCGGCGGCAGCCGAAGCTGCTGCGGGTGGACGCCACCATGCCCGAACACCGCCATGGCATGAACTACCAGCCCAGCGTCAAGCCGCTGGGCGAAGGCGCTGTGGCAAGTCGAGGGCATGGTCTGGCACATGGCCGGGCGCTGGGAACTCAAGCTGGACACCGAGCTCAACGGCGTGGCCCACAGGCTTGACGCCGTCGGTCACGCTGAAGTGAGCCGGCACCACCCGGCGCGCTGGTCGCGCAGATGTTTGGCGGGCCTGTGTGCGCTGGCCCGTGTGGCCGTGGTCGGCCCGGTCTGCGAGCGGCGAGAGCCCACCGGCTCCGAGCGGGGTTTGCTGGATTTCACCCCCACCGAGCGCGCCCAGATCGCTGCCCACGGCCCCTGGCCACCCGCGCCGCGGCCCGATGCCTCCAACCGTGTGCTGAACCAGCCAACGCGCCCAGGCCTGGGGCGCTTCGCTGTTTTTCGATGTGCGCCTCTCGGCCAACCAGCGGCTGTCGTGCGCCAGTTGCCACCAGCCCAACCGCGCTTTTCAAGACGGCCTCACCACCGCCATGGGCCGCACCCAGGGCCACCGCAACACCCCCAGTCTTCTGGACGCGGCCCAATGGCGCTGGCTGGGCTGGGACGGTGCCCACGACTCCCTGTGGGCCGCCAGTCTCACGCCGCTGCTCTCCGATGGCGAGATGCAGCAGACCGTGAACGGCGCTGGCGCAGCGCGTGCGCGCCGCCCCCGATCTCGCCGCGGGCTACCGCGAGGCCTTTCAGGCGCCGCTGCCCGCGGACGACAACGACGCTGGTGGTCGAACCTGGGCAAAGCCCTGGCCGCCTACCAGAGCCACCCTGGTCTCCGAGCGCACCCCGTTTGATGCCTTTCGCGACGCGCTGCACAGCGGCGATCTGGCCGACGCCGCGCAACTATCCGCTGGCCGCGCAGCGCGGTCTGCGCCTGTTTTTCGGCGAAGGCCGCTGCACGACCTGCCACGCAGGCCCCAGCTTCACCAACGGCGAATTCGGCGACATCGGCATACCGTTTTTTGTCCGGGCGGTGTCGACGGCGGACGCTACAAAGGGCCTGGAAAAACTGCTCGCCAGCCCCTACAACCGCCTGGGCGCATTTCAACGACGCGGCGCCGAACAAGACCCGCGCGCCGTGAGCACCCGCCACGTCACGCTGCAGCCGCGCCACTTCGGCGAGTTCCGTGTGCCCAGCCTGCGCCAGCTCACCCACACCGCGCCCTACATGCACAACGGCAGCGTGGCCACGCTGGAAGCGGTGGTGAACCACTATTCCGAACCTGCCCGAAGAGCGGCTGCACACCGACGGCGAGCGCATCCTGCGGCCGCTCCAGCTGAGCGACCAACAGGCCGCTGATCTGACGGCCTTCTTGCGCAGCCTGAGCCGCTGAAGCAAAGGGAGCGCCGGCTGGTTGGGCGCAGCGGGCGGCAACCCGGCCTGCCGCCCGCTGCGGCACCATCTCGGAAAAGTATCATTTTGTGTCTACTCCCGGCCTGGCGTCGTTTGGGCGGCGACCATCTTGTACGATGCGGCGGTGTGCCATTTGTACTAAAAATTGATCATGTTTTCTCACTTGAAATTTTCCCGTTGGGCCGCCTTTTTTCGCGTCCTGGGCGCCGCTTTGCTGCTGGGGTTGGGCCACCTGGCCCCGGCCGCTGCGGCACAGGCCGACTTTTCGGGCACCTGGTCGGTCGATTGGTGCGACAAGAGCAGGCCATCGACCGAGTGCGGCGGTTTCACGGTGCGTCTTCTGCAAAAAGGTGACCGGATATGCGGCACACACAGCGCCGCATCGCCCGGGCTTTCTCGCATGGATGAGGGCGCGGCCCGCTCCATCGTGGGCCAGGTGGTGGGGCGCACCGCGGTAATGACCATCCAGAGCGGACGCAGCGAGGGCATTTACCTGGTGAGCGCGCGCAAACGCTCCGCGACCATCGATTGGCGCCGCACCGAAACTGTGAAGGTGGCCAATGGTGATACCGATCTGATCGCCAATCAGGCGCTGATGCACAAGACCAAGCCCATCGAAGGTGATCAGGGCCAGGCAAGCATGCGCGCCGCCTGCCAGGCCTATTGGGCTTCAACGCAGTAACAGCGGTCCTCCCGCACACCACCGACAGTTCCCCTGAGACAGCCACCCATGCAATACGACACGCTGGACCCCGCCACCTACGCAGCGCGCCTGCGCCTGCTGATCGCTGCCACCGAATCCCTGCATGCCAACGCGCAGGATGTGGGCGACGGCAAGGCCACCATCGGTTGGGGCTACACCTTCAACCGCAACAACAACGAGGCCATCTGGCGGGCCTCAGGCATCCCATTGAGTGCAGACGAATGGCGCCAGATTCAGGGCATTGATGCCGCGGGCAGCGATGCACGCCGCACGGCGTTGGGCCTGGCCTTCGGGCGCACCTTGACCGAGGCCGAGTCGGACCAGCTGCTGGTGGCCTCGGCCAGTGTGTATGAAGTGCACGCGAATGCGGCCGGCATGCCCCTGTCGAACGAAAAGCTGGCGATCACCTCGGTGACCTACAACCGCGGCGTGGGCGCCATGAACGGCCACCCCGTGCTTGACGCGATTGCAAACGACAACCGCGCCGAGGCCTGGTACCAGTTGCGCTACAACTGCTGGGGCTCCAACAGCCAGTTTGAAGCCGGTCTGCGCAAACGCCGGCTGATCGAGGCAGAAGTGTTCGGGCTGTACGACGATCCTGCCAACGTGACGCCGGAAGAAGCCCGCGAAGCCTTTCAAATGGCCACGCTGCATCGCGACCATATCCAGCAGGTCGAACGCCGCTTTGGCGAAACCCTCACCGGCCAGGCGGGGGCACGCGATTTGCTGGCCGAAGCCAACCGCGACTATGCGGGTGTCACCGCAGCGTTCGGGCAGGCCCAGAGCATTCGAGCATCGCTGGAACCCGCTCGCGCGGCCTTGTTGGGGCAACTGCGGCGGGAACACCCTGAAATTGCCCATGCCCTGACCGAAGACCGGTTCGGCGTTGAGAGCATCTACATCGATCCGGGTCGCGAACTGGTCGCTGGCCAGAACCACAGCCATGCCAACCGCCCCGACAACGACCGCTCGGCCACGCTCGATATCCCCACCCGGCGCGCCGAAGCCGCGCGCGATGACCTGATGCTGGGCCTGGGTGGCGATGATGTGCTCAAGAGTGGCATGGGCGACGATGTGCTCATGGGCGGTGGCGGGCGCGACCGGCTGGAGGGCGGGGCCGGCCACGACCTCTACATCGTGGAAGCGGGCGCCACCATCGTTGACAGCGATGGGCAAGGCGCGGTGTTCTGGGGCGGGCAGGCGTTGAGCGGCGCGCCTGGCCAGGGCTTCGATTACGAGCTCAATGCTTCAACGCTCTCCATTCGAAATGCACAAGGCGAAGCCATCACCATCGAAAACTATTCAGGCGGTCTGGGCATCGATCTGGCGCTGCAGCGGCAACCCGCGTTGGAACCCGCCACCGTGCCACTGTCGCCTGACCAACAGCGCCAGGCAGAGCAGTTGCGCAGCCAGCTCGGGCCCTCGCTGCAAGCGGCAGGGTATTCGGCCGAAGACCAACAGGCCATCGAGACCCGCTGGCTGGACCACCTGTCACGCAACCAGCGGCTGGGCGACCCAGAGCGGCTCATGCTCAGCCGCGATGGCACCGTCATTGGTGCGCTGCACGGCGCCGTCATGACCGAAATGAACATTCCAGCGGCGCTGGAGGCCGAGCGAACCGGTCAGCCTGTTCAACCAGAGGTGGCTCCATCGCCCGATCGCGGGCTGGAGCAAGCCGCGCCTGCACGCGCGCATTGATTGTTCCGCCCCTATTGCGGCGCCTTCGGCGCATGCCCTGGGGTTCACAGCGCGCCGTGAACAGCTGCGCCACTGCCCCGCATTCGCAGCAATCCGCGCACACCGTTTCGCCCGAGCTCAGGCACCCAGTTGTCCGCCGAATGGTGCATGGTGTCCGCTGGTGCAGACCGCGTCAACCGAGCAAATTTCGCCACTTGCCAACGTTGTACACCTGCTGGTAGCCGTTCTTCTTCAGCACCATCTTGGCCATGCCGCTGCGCGTGCCGCTGGCGCAGCACAGCACCACAGGGACCGTGTTGGGAATCTCTTTGAGCCGGGTACCCAGCTCCTGCAGCGGGATGTTGACAGAGCCTGGCGCGTTGCCGCTGGCGAACTCCGCCGCCGATCGCACATCGACGAGTATTGCGCCGCTCTCCTTGAGCGCTGGCAGCATGGCCTTGACCCGTTGGGCGCTCCACCACTTGTAGCCAAACCACAGCGCCACCAGCATGAGTGGCCAGTACTGCTGAAAAAAACCATTGATATCCATACAAATCCTTGGGGTGATCCACTTCGGCTGGCGGCCGATGATTCCGGTGGGGGAAGATTACACCCAGGAGTATCTCTCATCCGATTTCAGAAGCGGTGGGCGGTGCTTCCCAATGCGGGGTCGCTTCAGGTTGCGTCATGCGGGAAACGATGGCGGTGCTGTGGCTGTCTGCACCAGACAAGCCATGCCAAAGGGAACAGCCGTGCGCTTTTGCAGGCGCCCGCTGGACCCGCTTTGTGCGACCCGGTAACGGCGGCTTCGCCTGCCAGCCACCGCACCACGCTGCGGCTCACAGCCAGGGCATCGCCCGAGGTCAGAGGCAGGTTGTGCTCATGTTCAGGCCGCGCCCTGACCGACGGGGCTGCAAACGTATTGCCCAGTGAGGCGCACCCGCATTCAACGACCCTTGCCCCGGGCCGGTTCGGGCAGGGGAACACGCGCGATGTCATCGGCGCTGAAAACCGCGGATGAGCTGGGGGCTTAAGTCGCGAACTGGGCCCCGAAAAAGGGCTTCTTGCGCGGTTTGGCTGGCGCCGCCGGCACTTATTCTGAGGCACTCCAAAGAACCCGTCCCTTCGCTTATGAACACCGCTTTGCACGACGCCGACGAGCGCACCAACCTCACCGGCAACAACAAGTTCGAAATGCTGCTGTTCCGTCTGGGCGATGCTCAGGGCACCGAGCGCCGTGAACTCTTCGGCATCAACGTCTTCAAGGTGCGCGAGATCCTGGTGATGCCCACCATCACCGCGATGGCCAACGCGCCCGCCCATGTGTTGGGCGTGGCCAATATCCGGGGGCAAATCATTCCGGTGATCGATTTGCCCGCCGTCGTGGGTTGCGTGCCCAAGCGCGGACTCACGATTCTTTTGGTCACCGAATACGCGCGAACCACTCAGGCCTTTGCCGTGGAAGAGGTCGACGAAATCGTTCGGCTGAACTGGAGCGATGTGTTGGCGGCAGAAGGCAATGGTGGCTCACTGGTCACCAGCATCGCCAAGCTCGATGGCGACACCGAAAAATCGCGCCTGGTGCAGGTGCTCGACGTGGAGCAGATCCTGCGCAATGTCATGCCGAGGGCAGAGGAGGTCATCACGCCCGAATCGGTGGGCGATTCGGTGAAGCTGCCCCATGGCTCCATCATTCTTGCTGCCGACGACTCCCCCGTGGCGCGCATGATGATCGAGCAGGGCCTGACCGCCATGGGCACGCCCTTTGTCATGACCAAAACCGGACAGGAGGCCTGGGACCGCCTGCAAGCCATTGAAGCGCAAGCGCAGGCGGAAGGCAAGACGGCGCTGGACAAGGTCGCACTGATACTGACCGATCTGGAGATGCCCGTGATGGACGGCTTCACGCTCACGCGCAACATCAAGCAAGACCAGCGCTTCAAGTCGATACCGGTCGTGATCCATTCATCGCTGACCGGCACCGCCAACGAGGCGCATGTGAGCTCGGTGGGCGCTGATGCCTACGTGGCCAAGTTCGTCGCTGCGGAACTGGCCACCACGATCCGCCAGGTGCTCCGGCACTGAGACCCGCCGGCTGATGCGAAGCCGAGCTTCAGCCTTTCTTGACAATCGCAGCCCAGGCCTCGGCGGCTTCGCGGTTGTAGGCCTTCCAGTCGCCATCTAGCCAGCGCTGGCGGCCGCGCTCTGCGTAAAAGAGATGCAGCTTGTCGCCAAAGAACTCCCAGACCGACCCATCGGTTCTGATCAGGCCTTCGCCCAAGGCCAGCGCATTCGAACAAAACCCGTTGTATTCGGGCACGTAGGCGCCCGGGTTCGCGGCGAACCTGTCGGCACTTGCTTGCGAGGCAAAACGCCATGTGGCGCCCAGGTGCTGAACCTCGAAGCGCTCGACGCCTTCGACCACCTGATGGCTTTCGCGCACCTTGGCGTCGAAGTACGACACCGTGTCTTTGCCGCCGATGGCGGTGTTGCCCACCCAGCCTGTGCTGACAGGTTCGGCCGCGAAGGTCGGTGCGATGAAGGCGAGCGCGAAGGTGAGCGCGAGGGCGAAACGGGAGACGGATTTTTGAAACAACATGGTGGTGCGACGGGGTTCGCTCGAAGAGTGGTGAAGGTGTCACTTGGTCGAACGAGGGCCCCATGTCTTACACCGGTGCACTTTGAGCGCTGCGCGCAGAGGCGGAGCCTGTCAGCGCAAGGCCCAGGCTTTTACCCTTGCCGGTTCAGGCGGCGGGGCCACCGCGCACCATGGCCATCACCTTGCCCGCGTCCAGCGTAGACGCCGTTTGCTGGATCTGCGGCAGGTATTGGGTTTGCAGTTGCTTGGCGGGCGCCAGCAGGCTTTGAAAGGTCTCCTGCAGCAAGGCGGTGTTCATCACGCGCCCGCCGGCGTAGTAGCGCTTGGCCAGCTGGCCCAGGGCGTAGGTTGTGGCGAACGAGAACGCCATGCCCGTGGCGGCGCGCCCAACGCCACCCACCATGCGCCCGGCCACCTTGCCCAGCAGGCCGCCCAGCAGCTTGCGGCCGAATTGTTCGATGTATTGCGAAGTCATGCCCACGCCCGCCGCCGCGATGAATTCGCGGATGTGCCCCTGGTCGAGCGCCACGCCGTGGGCCTGGCCAATGTTGTAGACCAACCGCACCTGCAGCGGAATGATGGCCATCGAGGCCCACGACTGGGGCAGCAGCTCCAGCGCGCCGTTGAGCAGCGAAGCGTTGAGGATGAGCTTGTCCAGCTCGGCGTCGCTGGGGCCGGCGGCACCTGGCGGCGTTGACGGCGCCGTGGCTGCTGCGGGCAATGGGGCCACCACGGCCAGCGTGGCCGAAGACGCCTCAACCAGCGCCGCTTCTTCTTGCTCAAAGCGTTCGGTATCCGCCCCCACCAGCGCCAGCTGGCGCTTCAGATCGGCCAAGAACGCTGCTTCAGCTGGCGACTTGCGGCCGTCTGCATCGCAGACGCACACGGCCATCTCGTAGGCAAGCTGTTTGTGGCTGGGGTCTGCCAGCGCCTGCACCGCCGATGGCATCGAAACCCGCTTGAGCAACACATCCTGGTACAGCTGCGCCATGCCTGCGCCGCCAGCTTCATGGCCGAGCGAATCGGCAATGTTCTTGATCGCTTCGCGCTCGGTATCGGCCTTGCTGCCATCGGCGAAGGCGGCCAGCAGGGCGATGGTGAGAATGGCTCGTTGTTCCTGGGTGTTCATGGTCTTTTGTCGGCTTTTGGGTGTGGGCTGAAAAGGATAAAGGCAAATGGATCGGTTGCGGGCCTGACAGTTCCTCGTGATCGCGGGCCTTGTCGGGCAAACCGGTCAATGGGGCAATGCGCCGCCGCTGAATTTCAACCATCGCCTCCGGACGCGAACTGCTGTCGCAGGTTTCAACAACCGTGTGCGATATCGGTGAGGCTGATCGGGGCGGTCGACACCCAGGCCCAGATCGATGAGGCCATCAGCATCGCGCGCAATTCGGATGGTGCCCACACCATTCACGACGAACTCACCATCAAGAAGTGAGGACCGTCATGCGCCATCAAGCCTCGCGCCAGATCGGCAGCGCTTTCAAATTCGCTCCCGCCGCATGGATCGTTGTACCGGGTTTTGCGAAGACCGCGTCTGTCTATGAAGGGCCGGAGACCGCGGTGGTCGAAGACGTGCCCGCACCGAACACCATGCCTACCGAAGCTCTGGTGGCCGTCAACCGCATGCGTGCGCTGATGAAAAAACAGGCCGGGTAAGTGTCGGAGGAGCTCTTGCAAAGCCTCAACGCCAGCAACACACCGCGCTTTGTGCATGTGTCTCATGGGATCTCCATGAATGACTGGGCTGCGTTGCTTCGCTCGCCAGCGTTCACAGACCTCGGCGCCCATGGCAATCAGCACTCACACGATCTCTGCCAGCGCGTTCCTGCCTGTTGATGAGGGTCAGGTCGGTGCCATGCCCGGCGCAAATTTCGGCGGCGCAAGCAGGTGTCAATCAATGCGCATGGCGCGGCTGGAAGATTGCATGGACTCGCCAATCGACGCACACTGCTACATACGGTTCATCATTTTTCGGAAGGGATACAGATGGCTCAAACAGCACGCATTGTTGAAACGATCGAGTACCGCGAGGGTGATGGCCCTGCCGTGGAAATACGCGAGGGTCCGGTGGAGGTGTCCGTCACAGAGCTTGACGCAACCTTGAGCTGGGTGGATGGTGAAACGCATGGTTCCACTGCCATTCCCATCGACGATTTTCGTCGGTATGTCGAAGAAGGAAAGATCAAGCTCGGTGAATCGGAGCAGGTCGAGAACTGAATTGGGCGCCGCCGCTTCGTTCAGCGAACTTTGGCCCGCTGCGCGCATTTTTCGAACTGCCCAGGTCTGCCTTCTGGAAGAGGCCAGGTCAGGCAAGGGCCGTATTCCTCGGGTCGCTACAGCAAAGCCACATTTCTTGGGGGCTCTCGTGCAACGCGCTGCCCCAAATGCAGTTCGCATCTGCGCCCCGAAACGCCGTTGGCCGAAAGCCATGCAATAGGCGCACGCACCCATCAAGGAGTCACTTCATGAAATCAAAATTGTTCTCAAAGATTGCCCTGGCCGGCGCGTTTGCAGCGGCGGCGTCTCTGGCTTTGGCCGCACCGGAGGTTGATCAGGCCGCCATTGACGCGCGCTATCAGAGCGACCGTCAGGCCTGCATGTCCCAGGCCGAAGCGGGCGGGGTGCGCGAGGTGTGCATGCAGGAGGCCGGTGCGGCGCGCCAGGCTGCGCTGAACGGTGAACTCTCAGGCGGCAACCGTCCTGCCGAGTTGCAGCGCAATGCGCTGTCCCGCTGCGAAGTCCACACCAACCCCGTGGACCGGTCTGCCTGCGAACGCATGGTGAAGGGCGAAGGCGCATCGGTCGGTAGCGTGGAAAGCGGTGGCGTGCTGCGTGAAACCATCACCGTGATCAAGCCGGAACCCGCGGCCGCAGGCCAGTAGAGAGGAGCAGGGCCCCCAAGCGATTGAAACCCTGGGGCCAGACCATGTTGCATTGCGAAACCATGGTCGGCAGATTTCAGGCGCGTCGCAAATCGAATGCAAGAAATTTGGCGCTGTTTGGCCAACGCCTGGCCGCTGATGGGTGGCCGCATCCAGGTGGCTTCAGTGTTCAGGACGCGCTCGTCGAAGGGAGCGGCGGGGGCTTGCCTTGCCACTCACCATTGATGCGCCAGCGGCCACTGGCATCGCGGACCATGTCCAGCGTCTTGGGCTGTTCGGTTTCGCGGTAGCTGCCTGAGGCGTAGTCTTGCGTGAAGCTCACGCGGGCGCGGTCGTCACCCACAGGTTCGACCTGCAAGTTGTTGATCCGCACGTCAATGGATTTGCGCCCACCCACATTGCGGTAGCGACTGGCGACCCAGTTCTCGAAGGACTCGCCCTTGGGTGGGGTGAACGTTTCGCTGTAGGCGTCCAGGTAGGCCACCATGTCGCGTGCCGACCAAGCTTGCCGCCAGGTTTCCACCGCCGCTTCAACCTGTTCATCCAGCGGCAGCTCGGGTGGCTTCTCGGGTGATATCGCTTCGGTGGCAACGGCTGGCGCAGCCCCACCCGCGGGCGTCGCTGTGTCGACGCCAGTCGGGGGCGGCATTTCAACGGGCTGGGCTGGGGTGGCGATCGCGACTTGCGGCGCGGCAGCGGGCTCCGAGGGCGGGCTGGGCTGCTCGGTTGCAGGCATGGACGCTGCACCGGAGTCGGGCCGCATGGTCCAGAAGGCGATCACCGCCACCAGGCCAAGGAGCATCGGTATGGCCAGCGACCAAGTGTTGCGCTTGGGTTCCTCGACGTTTGAGGCGCTTGCCACACCAGACTTTGGCGATGCATTGCCCGTTGCGTTGCCAGCCTGCTCCAGGTCTTGTCGGGCGGTTTCTCTGGCGATTGCGATTGCGTGCTTCAGTCGTTCCATCGGACTACTGGCCTTTCACTTGGGCGGGAGAACAGTGCTTTTGAACTAACAGGTTACATATTGTAAATGCGTTTGTATTCGAATGGGCAGCTGTCTAGTGAATGGCGCTTGTGTACCGGGACCAGCGGCAGGCTTGGGCGGCGCGGGCCGTGCCGCTTGCCGGCTGCGCCTTTTCGAAGACGGGCCAGGTGCGAACACCACATGGAGAGCACTGGGCGGGTGCACCCACCACGCCGCCTTGACCGTCGAACCCTCAACACGCCCTTGGGGCCTTGGTTCGGGTTTCAAGCATGTGGCATCGGTGGGTTGGCGCAGAGCCCGCAATCGGCGTTGTTTCTTCCTCTCCAGCTTGCGCCGTTGTTTTTGCCGCGGGCGTCGAAACAGGCGCTGCTCGATTTGACCGCCACCGCACTGGCCGTCAAATCACAACCCAAGCCCTCGCCCTAGACACCAGCGCTCGCGCCATTGGTCGTTGACCTGACCCTCGACCCCCCTTGGCCGTCGACCTGCCCGCGCTTGTGGACGACGAGGACCCAGTCGGTGTCATGGGCGCTGTTGTGGCCCGGCGGGGCCATCGGCGTGTGGTTCTGGTGCATCCGTTGGAAGTCCCTGATGGGGGCCGTTTCTCCGCTCGCCGGATCGAACCAGAACCCATCAAACGGTTGAGAAAAGTGCGCTTGCGCAATGGCGATGGGCTTGGCATTCAGAAAATAGAAGATGGCCACATCACCATCGCTCGTGGCCGCGGCGGCCACCGGCTGCTGGGACCGCGAAGCTGAAACATCCAGCCTGAAGTGCCGTTTCAAGAACCGCCTCAGCTTGCTGATGGAAGGCAGTGCAATCGGCTCAAGCCGGTGCCAGGGCAAGGTGAGCAACAGCGCCTTTGCGCCGCGCCAGTTGCGATGGAGCCGGGCAGCTGCATGGCCTGGCGCCAGGGTGTGACGCCCCAGTTGCGGCCACTGGGCGAATTGCCAAAGGGCTCGTTCTCGCGGTTCACCTGCCACACGCCGTTGGCGCCATAGGTGTGGCCCGCGCAACCGCTGTTGAGCAGGTGCGCCCAGAAAGCCTGCCGGGCATCGGCGGTGGTGACCTCCGGGTGTGATTTCCAGCGCTTCGTAGCGCGATTCGCCGCTGATGACCGGCATCGTCGGCTGGGCCGTGCCAGCCTTCTGTGGCCCTGGCCGCATGCGGAAGGCGTGTGGCGCGACCCATGGCCGGTCTGCTGCATCTCGAAATCCAGCAAACCCGGATCGTCCACACAGCTGCGACGCACTCGTTTGAGGGTGCGTGGTGATCAGGCGCTTGAAAGCCGTTGATCTCGCGCATGTAGCGAACCACCTCTGACCATTCCTGCTTCAGCCATGCGCTTCGGTGCCCCGGTTTTCTGAGAGGTACCAGGGCATCACCTGCTCCCCGGCGGCCGCGAACACCACGGGCAGCGCGCCCCATCTGGCCATGATGTAGCGCCAGTGCAGCTTCATCTTTTCCGTGCCCAGCCAGTTCAGGTAGTAGCCCCAGGTGCCCAGAATGCAGGGGCACAAGCCCATGTCCACCAGGTGCATGATGCGCGCGTCGGCTTCATCAAAAAAGGCGGGGTTGATCGTATGGAAGTCGGCCTCCCATGGGAACCCCGCAAGGCTGGCGCCTCTGGGGTCGAACGCGGGCATGTCCGGGTACAGGCCTGCCACGATTTGCACCACCGTGAAGCCTTTGTCGTGGCGGTCTTTCGCCAGCGTCTGAAATTCGTCTGGCCAATCAGGCGCTTGGTCAAACCCAGCCACCAGGTGTCGCCCAGCCAGAAAAACGGCGTTCCATCGGCATGGCTGAAATGGCGGTTGTCGGCGGCCACTTTGGGCGCACCATGGCGCAGCAAGGGGTTGTCGCCCTCGTACGGCGTGACCGTGACCGAGCCCTGTTGTTGGTGCAGATCGCGGTTTTCAGTGTCGCTGCAAACGGTGGTGTAGGGGTGCGCCCCCAAAATCGCAGAGGCGTAGCGCACCACCCAGCGGTTGCCACCCGCCCAAAAAGCAGGCACGTGACGTTGCCCGCCGCCGGGCTCGGTGAATGTGACATCCAGCGTCACGTCAAAGAAGGGGTCTTGATAAGGTTTGCCCGAGCAAAACGCCATCTCAACCAGGTGATTGGAAGCAGCGGTTTGGGCATTCATAGAGTTCTTCCTGGGCAAGGGGCATGTGTTCGAACGGCAACAAAGGCGAGTCTGCCCGAAGTATCCGTTCGCATGGCAAGAGGCTGGCCGTTCCGTCGGGTGGGCTGTGGCTACGCGCTGTGAGAAGCCCGCTCTTCAACGCCCATTCATGGGGGCGCCAGCTCACGCGCCCCTCAATCAGCCCATTCGTATGCCAGGGTGTTGACCGTGCCGCGCCAGTAGGGCTGGCGACCCTCGGGCAGCAACCAGGCCACTTCGCCGGTGAGCGGCACCGTCATGCCATTGCGCCGCTGGTGGTTGGACCAGCGCCCCTCCCATGCCGCCATCTCCATCGCCTTGCCCACCATGCGGCCGCGCGCCTCGGCGCGCACCGAAGTCATCAGGCCGTCATCGTCAAACCCGAACAGGAGCGTGAGGGCAAGCGGTCCATCGGACAGGGTGGCTTTCGCCGTGTTGGCGTCCACCGCTTCCCAGCGCACACCCTGGCTGGGCAACAAGGCGGTGGGGTACCAGGCGGCTTCGGCGAAGAAGCGCATCAGCTCGCCCCGGGCAATCTCGCCATCGCCTTCAACATTTGCCACGCGGAACAAGCCCATCACAGCCGCATGCAGCAGGCCCTGGCCCTGCACATAGGCATCGTGCACCCGCACCCCCAGGCCCGGTGCCATGGCAATTTCCGCATTCCACAAAAAACCGGGCTGGCGCGTCACCACCCGCTGGCGCGAAGTGAATGCCTTCCATTGCGGAGCGCCCGTGGCCGCCATGTTGAAAGTGCCTGTGTGTTCCACCGTGGCCGCGCTCACCATCGCCTGGCCCGGTGTCAAGGCGGCCTCGAAGAAGCGCCGCACTGGCGCAGGCAAGCCTGCCATTTCGCGCGGATCGTAGCGCGTTGGAATCGCCGCCACCGCAGGCAAGCGCCCCGCCTCCAGGCGCGCCGTCAAGGCCTGTGTGGATGCCGCCCAGCGCCTGGCGCCCCACGCCGACAGCCCTGCTGCGGCGATCGCAAGCAAGGCAACGAGAAGCGCGAAACCTTTGAGCCAGACCATGGTTCATTGTGCGGCTGAAGTCCACAGATTTCAAACGCGCAGAGAAGCGAATCTGAAAGCCGGCGTTGGCGCCTGCTCAACGCCCGGTTCGCCAAAAAAGGGCAGGGGCGTATAGTGGTTGCAGATCGTCGGCCTGTTCGTTCACACCCAATGGGCACCTTCCTGACCGCGCACAGGCAGCGCTGTCATCGCCGCTTTTCGGTTTTCCGCCGTTGCGCACCTCCCCTGGATCGCCTCCCTTCAGACAGCAAGCCTGCAGCGTTACGCGCTGAGGCTGCTTCGTTCCGCTCCACGTTTTTGGAACCCCATCGATGGCCCGCTGTTTGAGGGGTCTGCGGCTGGGTTCACGCGTTGAGCGGGCGCCTTTTTTCGCTTTCTTTTGCGCAACCCAAAGCCTGCGCCAGACGCCGAGTCTGGCCGCGAGGCCATTGCGCACCGCAGCTTCGGCTGCCCATGCACCCCCTCAGGACAACCCATGCATCCCATGTCTTTCGGTGTTGTCGGCACCTCCAGAAAAACCGACGAACAACGCGTTCCCCTTCACCCCGACCATTTGCTGCGCCTGCCCGAAGCCTTGCGTCGCCGCCTGGTTTTCGAAAAGGGCTACGGCAAGCCCTTTGATGTGTCCGACGCCGATCTGGCACAAATGGCGGGTGGTACCGCCAGCCGCCATTCGCTGCTCGCCGATATGGGCAACGTCATCGTCGCCAAGCCCGTGCTTGCCGACCTGGAAGAGCTCAAAGTGGGCGGCGTGCTGTGGGGCTACGTGCACTGCGCGCAGCAACGCGCCATCACCCAGGCCGGCATCGACCGCAAACAGACCCTGATCGCCTTTGAAGACATGTACGTCTGGGGCCCCGCCGGGCAGGAAGGCCGCCACACCTTCTACAAGAACAACGAAATGGCCGGCTACTGCGCCGTGCTGCATGCGCTGCAGCTCAAAGGCATCGACGGCCACTACGGCAACCAGCGCAAGGCCATCATCTTCAGCTTTGGCGCGGTCAGCCGGGGCGCCATCTACGCCTTGAAGGCCCACGGCTTTCGCGACATCACCATCTGCATCCAGCGGCCCGACCACGAGGTGCGCGAAGAGGTGCTCGACTGCCACTACGTGCGCATCCAGAAAGGCCAGCCAGGTGAGGCGCGCATGCACGTGGTGGAGCACGACGGCACATCGCGCCCGCTCACCGAGCTGATCAGCGAATCAGAAATCATCATCAACGGCACCTACCAGGACACCGACAACCCGTTCATGTACGTCAATGAAAGCGAAGCCGCCTGCCTCAAGCCCGGCTGCCTCATCATCGACGTGAGCTGCGACGAGGGCATGGGCTTCTACTTTGCCAAGCCCACCACCTTTCAAAAGCCCATGTTCAAGGTCGGCAAGGTCGACTACTACGCCGTAGACCACACCCCCAACTTTCTCTGGGAAAGTGCGTCGCGCTCCATCTCGGCGGCCATGGTCGTCTACATGGACGTGGTGCTGGGCGGGCCAGCCAGCTGGCAAGCCAACGAAACCATTCGCCGCGCCATCAACATCGACGCCGGCGTGGTGCAAAAGCCCCATATCCTGTCGTTTCAGGGCGCGAGCCCGCGTATCCACACGCCTCTTTGAAGGCCTTGCCTCTGGCCGCCTGACCGAAGCCCGCAGCGCTGATGGGAGCGCTGCCTCGATGCTTTGCCGTTTCGGGTCAGTTACTTCCCCAATATGCATTCAATTTGGAAAGGATGCCAGGCGGTCACCGGTTGAAGATCACGTTGGCCGGCGCATCGTCGACGACGATCAGATAGTCGAGTATTGCCGGGAATCTGACGGTGTCGTACAGAACGCGAAGATCATCGAACTTGGCCAGTTCGACCGTGTTGATGGTGACGAGCCCAGTTTGCTTGCTCAAGATTTTGGGCGAGGGTGAAAGGCGCTCGTTCTCAAAATCACCGTTCGCATCGCGAACCAGTACCCTGCTCAATGCCATGAAGCTGCGATCGATTTGCGCTTTGAGCATGGCATGGTCATTGGCAGACCAGCTTGCCTCATCGCTGATCCAAGGCAGATCGATGCGACCGATGTAACGGTACACGCGTTTATGGCGCTCTCCCTGGCTGTCCAGAAAGCGCGAAATCAGCTCGCTTTCATAGGCGACGATGCCGTTGCCCTGAAGCGTGAACAGCACGGATGGGATCACCTGAACATCTGCCGATTCCAGTGGATCAGCGTTCAGCGTCACCTTGGCCTTGCCAGCCTTCGGCAGCGAGGTTTCCTGTTGCAGCGCAGCGAACAACCGCGGCGCCAATGGCATGGTGGCCCCCTTCAGGCGCTGGCCTGCCAGGAACCGGGGTTCCATGATCAGCTTCTCTTCCGGGGTTTTTGGCGCGAAATAACCCGATGTGTCTTTGCGGTAGGCAAGTACCCGCATGTTGCCGCCGACAACCCCCGTGTCAACGTTAACGTCTTTCCAGAAGTTGATGCCGTTCTCAGACACAGAAATGGAAAGCCCTGCTGTTGGCTCCTTGTATCTGGCGGCTGGTTTTGATGCGCAACCTGTCAATGCCAGCGCGATCACCGCACCGAACAGCAAAGCAATGCCCCGAACTCTTCCCTGCATTTCGACTCCTCGTTGTTTGAAGCGAGGACTTTAGCGGATCGCCATCTTGTCTGTCTCCGGCGTTCAACGCCGGTCAGCGTTGCATCGTTCGCTATTGATCGGATCCCGACCCAGACCCAGATGCGGGCCCGAGCCAACCCTTGTCCCTGGCGCTATTCGCAAGTTGCCTCGGCGATCAACCGCCTGCCGTTTTCGGCGGACTGGCGCGGCCGTTTGATCGACTCGCCTGTGATCGCCTGGACAGCCGTGGATCATCGGCTGCGTGATACAGCCCCAGCCAATATCGGACATTTCGGACATTTCGGCTCACCCGCTGTAAGCACGAACCCGCGGGCAATCCAGTCTGACGACTGCGCCAATGGCAACGAGGGGTCTTGTCTGTTTGACCCGTGGGTGAGCGAAGGCAAAGACGAGACCCCCGATGATGGATTCCGAGACCTGTGGTCTGCTGCACCTCATCCAGGTAGGGGACGGTTGTCCCCAAATTGGGGGTTGTTCTCCAGGCAGGCGGTGCCTAGAGTCTGTTTCAGCGGGGTTGTCGCGGCCTTGCTTTCCACGCGACGGCTCAAGAATTTCTTCCATCTTCTTCGCCCTCGGCGTGAACAAAGAGTGGTGTTGACCACGAGGAAAACACCGCTTGAAACGCTTGGAAAACCGTCCCGGATGCGCCGATTTCGACATGGGCATCTTCGCGGCTACCGGGCCCCCGAACAGCAGGCGCCTTGATGCGCACTTGCATCACAAACTGACTGCCAGCAATCATCTACAAGGAGCATGACCATGTCCATCGATATCGTTGAATTTTTGCCTGGAATGGAGCTGGGTACGAGGTTACGACCTCTTGGGGAGCGATCCCAAGATTCTGCCTGCCGTCAAAGGCAAGATCGGGAAACTGCCCATGGCCAAGGGCCAGGTTTCCGCCGAATACAACTTCTCGGTCGTGCATTCTGTCGACGAGTTTCAGCAAGCACTGGGCATTGACGCCAGCGTGAGTGTGGGGCTGGGTGTCGCGGGCGGATCGGCCAAGGCCAAGTTCGAAGAGAAATGCAAGGTGACTTCTGAAGCCACTTTTTGCGTCGTTTCGTTCAAGGCGCTCAACGCACCCATGAGTCTGCGTGGCGACATCGAGCTCGAAGACGAAGCCATGGAGCTGCTGCAACTGAAGGATGAGCGCCGTTTCCGCGAACGCTATGGCACGCACTTCTGCAGCGACCTCTACACAGGCGTGGAGTTCATCGGCTCGATCCAGATAGTGTCGAGCAGCCAGGAGCGGGAGGTGGAGGTCGCTGCCAGCATCAACGCGCGATACGGGCCGGCGAAAGGCTCTGTCAAAACGGAGTGCGTCCAGCTCCAGCTCGTCTTCCGATTACAGCCTCGAAATTTTTACGTTTCAGAGCGGTGGAATCATGCGACCCGTCAGCACCCTGGAGGAGCTCTTCGAAACCGGCAAAAGAGTGGCCAAGCAGGGCGCGAAAGGCCTGGCGACGCCGACCCAGGTGGTTCTTGGTTCCTACGACGAACTCGAGCTGCCATGGGACGGCGAGTCTGCGCTCGCGCAACAGCATGCGCAAGAAAGAGATGCGGCGGCTGAAGAGAGCTGTACGACCAGATGCGCGAGGACCGCAACAACATCGACTATGTGCTGGCGAACCCTGAAAAATACGTGAGCTTCAACGTCAAGAAAGTTCTCCAAGGCCAAAGATCAAATCACGGAGAGCCTGAAGCTGATCGTCGAACTTTCCGATCAGTGCGCACAAGACTATTCCTCCTACACCGCCAAAGAGCCGGAAATGCCGGTGATCGAACTTCCCGATAGGAAGAACAGAGAGAGGCGCAACGCGAGAATCAGACGCAACAACCAAATGCTGCGTTCAAGGAACAAGATGCAGCGGGCCCGGATTCTGAGCGACAAAGCCGATGACCTTCGGCCGGGCCGAAGAAAGACTCGGCTGACGGACGAAGCCGCCGAACTGGTGAAGGAAGCCCGAGCGCTGCGGAAAAAGGCAAAAAATGCAAGCCCGGTGAAACCCACAAAAACGGTTGCCGCAAAGAAAGCGGCACAACGGGGAGCGCGAGCCAACGCCAGTACCCCGCAAAAAGCGCGCAGTCGTGCGCAGCAAAAAAAGTGACGCCGCTCTGGCGTTCAGCCGCGCGTCCAGGTCCAAGGCGATGCTGAACAAGCCCCTCGATGCACGCCCCCCGGACTGGGCGGGCTGCAAGACGCAAACCACAGGCATAGCCTCAGCTATGGCGAGGCTTTGCAACGCCGCAGACCGCCCAGAGCGAGGATGCGGGCGCTGTGCGGGACTTGTTTAGCGGTGCCCTGAAGCAAAGGAGCTCACCCATGGCCACCACATTCACCATCAACACCTATCCCGAGATCGGTTCGACGCGATTTCAACAATGCCCTGATGACCTGGGAAGTCGTCTTCGAATCGGCCATGGAGGCGGGCTGTCTGACCCCGACATGGCCGCCGATCTCATCTTCTACAAGAACCACCCCGAGCGCATGAACCTCGTGGGAAACGGTTTGCCGTTGAGGAGCACTGAGCGTGGCTACTCAACTTTGGTCGAGGAGTGGGAGGGTTGGCGCGACGTTGTTGACGCCCGGTTTGAGAAGCCTGCAGCGATGGCATGGTCGGGCCATTTACCCCGGCAGGTGTTGCGCCCGACGCAGACATCCAGGCCATCGAGAAGCTGCTCCGTGGCTACTCCAAAGGCATGGAGCAAAGCATCATTTTCAAGAAAGACCTCAACGCGCTGACCGGCGGCCGAACAGGACGCGCTCATTTACATCCTGACCCTCTGGCCGAAGCCTACCAGCCCAACCGCACACTCGCGGCGATGTTTGAAGTCATCAAGACCAACACCGGTAGATCGATTGCCGAAGAGTCTGCGCGAGGCCGGTTTCCCCTGAGGCGGGGAGCAGAGCTGGTGCGGCGAACTCATCAAAAGAGGCGAGGCCGAGCCCAAAGGCAAGAACACGTGTCTCACGTTCGTGATGAACAACGGCCTGACGGCCTTTTCGATGAACGAACGTCACCTGCAGCAGCTGCAGCATGAGCTGCGACCGCTATCACGAGGTCGGACAACATCGGGCGAACGCAGGCCTGTTGCACCACGACAGCCTCTCCCTGCTCGCTGCAGAAATGCGACTCTTGCGCATGGTTGGCCCCATGCACTACGCCCGTTGCAACGGCAAACGAGGGAGGCGCCAGGCCTATCTACCAGATGCCGTGGACTTCATGGTGGACTTGTCGCCGAAGGCTGGTTGGTATTTCTTCCTCTGCGGCGTCGTCAGCTTCCACACCTTTTTTATTGCGGAGCGCGTCTCCAGGGGCGAGAGGATATTCAAGATCATCGAAGACAAAGGCGAGCAACCCGACATGAATGCCGACGCCCTACGAAAGGAACTGAACGGGTGGCACATCAAAGGAGCCGGCACGCGCATCTGGCCCATCTACCGCCCGTGGTGATCGCCATGCGCCGAAACGGGGTCAACTTCAGGATCAGGACTCGTAATGACACGCTTTCGCAAATTTCGCAGCCCGAGATGTTGCATTGCAAGGCCTGCCCCAGCGTCATACCCCTGACTACCCTTGATTCAAAAAGTCCATCAGCGCGGCGGTAAAGGCTTGCGCCTGCTCCCAGTTGGACAAATGCGCCGCATCCAGCTCCACATAGCGTGAGCCAGAAACCAGTTGATGAATCTCCAGCCCCAGCTCTGGCGGCGTGGAGCCGTCGTGGCGCCCGGCAATGACCAGGGTGGGCACGTGGATGCGGTTGATGTCCGGGCGTTGGTCCATCGCGATGATGGCCCTCACATTGGCTTCATAGCCCGCCGGTGTGGTGCCCAGCAACATGCCGCGCACCTGCTCAACCACCTGCGGCGCGCGCTGCTGAAAAGGCTGGGTCAACCAGCGGTCAAGAATGGATGGCGTCAGGCCCGCCATGCCTTCCTTGCGAAGCACATCCAGGCGCGAATTCCAGAGATCGGCTGTGCCCAGCTTGGCCGCCGTGTTGCACAACACCAACCGCTTGAGCCGATGAGGGTGGTGGGTGCCCAGCCACATGCCGGTCATGCCACCCATGGAGAGGCCGCAGAAATCAACGCGGGTCAACCCAAGGTGGTCCAGCAGGGCGATGGCGTCCCGGCCCAGTTGCTCAATGCTGTAGGGCCCCGCTGGCACATCGGACTGGCCATGCCCGCGCACGTCGTAGCGCAACACCTGAAACTGCGTCAGCAGGGTGGCCATCTGGGGCTCCCACATCTCAAGGGTGGTGCCGAGCGAGTTGCACAGCATCAAGACCGGGGCGTCTTTGTCGCCTTCAAGCTGGTAATGAATCGAGATGTCGTTGATTGTGGCAAAGGTCATATTCAATCCCGTCGAAGTGCTAACAAAGGCCGATGTTGAAATCTTCGTGTCCGAATGCCGCCGTTAGCGGGTGGAAGGCGGCGCTGTCTTCTCCGCCGGGGCCTTGGCGTTACCAGGGCCTGTTGGCCGTGTCGTACCGGTTGTCTTGCCAGGACGCGCTGATCATTTCAACCGGCGAACCTGGCTTGAGCGTTTCAACGAAGTCTTCTCTCGTTGACGCGCACAAGAGATAGTCGGCCTCGGGCGCGATGGTTTTCGGGTTGAAGTAGGCATCTGCGAACGACGCTTGCACGCCGTCAACAGGGTCGCGGTACCAATCGCCAAGCAGCTCTTGCACATCCCGCAGCGTCACTGCGCCGGTTTCAAACAGCAGGCCCAGGTTGCCCACTTGCGGTGTGAACGCATGCGGCGGGTCTTGGGTGATTTCGAAGTGAACGATCACGTTGTAAATCTTCTCGCCCTGAACACGAAAAGTGCCGCCTGAACTGTCGCCCTCTGTGCCTTCGCTGAGGTTCTTGAAGCCCGCGAAGGGCGCGGCAACGGCGTTGTAGTCTCGTGTTCTGGAGAGAATGACCAGCGCCTCCATGAAGGCCGAGAGCGCCTTTTTGTCCGAATCGTTGCCTGTGGTGGCGATGTTGCTTTGCGTGTGGTTCATTCATATTCCCCAAGTTTGATGTGATGCTGCCGAACCCTTCACAAGCCTGGCCCTGGACGATGGGAGTCTGACCCCAATTTCCTAGTAGAAGGAGTCTGCCTCGTCTTCCTTGGCCTGACCTTCCCCCGCTTTAGGGCACAGAGAAACACCAAGAGCAAACCCAATCATCACAACGCTCGAAACAGCAGCCTTGTAGGCTCCCCACTCTGTTCCCATCAGAGACGCCCAAAACGCAACGTTGACCATGTAACCGCCAACGGCCAGCCCAAAGGGGAACGCAATCAGCCCCTCCGACAATGCCATAGCGCAACTTCTGCGTATTCATATCCAAAGCAGTTGGGGGAACTTTATGCGCAGCGCGCTGGAACCGGTGCGGGTTTCAAAACCTTCTGAGATTACGGCGAGCCAACGTTCAAGGCCCAGTAATTCACGTACTTTGTGCCCTTCTTGACAGCGTGCCCGCCACCCATCTCTTTGGCATAAGGCGACATCAAAACCACGCAGTGGCCGGGCGATTTCACCCAGCCATTCACCACTTGAGAAACCGACGTTTGTCCTGCTCCAATCACTTCGCTGCTATAGCTGGACTGGTAACCCGTTGCGCTGATTCGGTCGAAGTACGTTCGCCCATCCTGGGATGTATGAGACACGTAGTCGTTGTCCGCCATATCTTGAGCATGCCCAGCTGCCGATTGGGTCAATAGCGCGTTCCAGGAGACGGCAGGAACCGCCGGCATTGCTTCTGCGCCACAATTTCGCGCCGCTGCGCGAACGGCATTGACCGCACCCAACATTTGCTGTGCAAAAGCGCCCTGCGAGCTTGCATCTACCGCACCGTTTTGACCCATGACAACAGAGCCCCCGGTGCTGCGCTCCGAATCGCTGCCACCGCCGCAAGCGGTCAAATCAATGGCGACCAGATAAAGACGCACAAATTGTCAGACGATTCTTTTTCATGTTACTCCCTGATGCGATAATTAATAGAAGTCTTTTTGTGTTCTTGTGAGCCGCTGATAGCGGCATGCACTATCGAAATAATTGATGCGCTCTGATGATATTGGTGTCTTCCTGTAGATCTATTTCTTTGCGTAGTATCTCCTTTCTAAAACTTTCACCGGCACAAATTGGACGCACTTCTAAGTCACTTCCTTTTGAGGGCTGGTCTCTAATTTTTCCTGGGGTATAAGTGCGAGGAAAAAGGCAAGACCTGAGCCTGTTATTGTTCTGCGCCATATTCATGGCGTACTCAAGTCACGCAACGCGTTTGATGTCCGCTTCTTGGGAAATCGGCTTGACTTCCAAGACGGTATCTGACCCCGATGCCCTGTGACTAATTTAGAAAACTCGCTACAGGCTCTAGCACTCGATAGACGCTACCGCTCGATAAGGGTTTTGATGCAAGTCTTAATCCAACTAAGTCCAAGTTTCCAGGTGTTGTTGCGCCTAGAATATTATCTTCGCAGGAAATGCTGTTAATTCTAGTTATAACGATTGCGTCGCCTGACTCCAGCACGACGTGGTCACATGTTGAAAGATGTTCCGCCGTTGGAGCGCAAGATTGCGACATTTTTCGCTCTATAGGCGTTGTGAATAGTGCCAAATAAAACGCAACTGCTTCTGATTTTAATATGTTTCGAATAATAAGATCTGTTGCCGCTTTTCCAGGAATTCTAAAAAATCAGCTATTTCTATCAAACTTGATATGCCTAGTAAGTCTTGAGATCAGTGCCGTGAGCAACCTCATTTCGCCTTTGAATAAACGATTTTCAGGTAGGCGTCTAGCGTGCTTCCAACCCCATCTAGAAAGTCTCTCATGTAAGGAGGGGTCGAAAGATATTTCGACGCTTCCTTCATCTTTACATTTGACAAAAGGCTTACTAAGTCAGTGAGTCTCAGATTGTTTAGATTTGAAAAAAAGGCCTCGGCGATAAGGGTTTCTGTCCTTCGGCCACGCACAGCTCTTGTTGCTGATATGAGTAGCTTTTGACTTCCGATCGATTCCAGTCTGTGCTCAGAAAAATATTGAAGACAAAACCCACAATGAACACGATAATTCTCAAATAGATCTTTTACTTCTTTATCGGTGAGTAGGTCATATTTGCATGTGGAGAGTAGTTTTAACGAAATCTCTACCAGCTGGAAAATGTATCTTTCATAAGTCGAGTAGAGCCTTGTGAGAGCTCCTGAATGATCAAAAACTCTGGAGTACTCTTTTCTCTCGGCGAGCGAGATTTCCAGTTCAAAGTCTGAAGGTAGAGATATGTGCTGGCCCCGAACCCACTCATTTAAATGGAAAAGCGATCGCGCTTTGCGAAGCTCATGTTGAAATTGATTAAGTGCGAGAGGCAACATCCTATTTGCAGTATTTAGTGAACGTCGATTGCATTAGACTAATCCTTGCAAGTACATCGCCCTTCGTGTTTCCGCGGCCAGTTAGAAGGCGTTTTTCTTCCTCTATGGAAAAATGACCTTCTACGTCTTTCAATATCTTTTCCCGGTTTTTGATCAGTTCTTCTTTGGATCCAAGAAGGCTTGCTAGTGCGACCAAAATGGCATCAGCCAGTGCTTTTTGCTTCGAGGTTTTCCATGTGCCTGTCTTGCTGTCAAATGGCAAAAATAGCTGCTTTTGGAAAATTTCGGTTGCCAGTGAAAGAGTGTCTAGATAGAGATTTGACAGATTGAAAAGCTCTTCCCTACCGAATCTTCTAGCCCTGAACATATATGAGTCTAAGAAAGATCGCATTCCGCTGCTGTAGTGATCCACATGTCTCAATGCGAAGAACCTAAGAATGACCTCAATGTCGGTCATCTCGCTGTATAGGCGATTCGAAATAAGATAGTCGGGGGTTTCTTCTTCTTCGATCTTCTCAAATTCCGGAATGTTCCATGCAGATCTGTGCAAATCATGTCTGGATAAATCAAGAAGCATATTGTTAAAGGGGCTTGCGTATAGTGCATTTCTTATTTCTTGTGCGCTAAGTTTAATTCCCCCGGTATTCAGCCTTTCAAATACCAATTGTTTTAGCTGAAATGCTTCTTCCTCGTCTCGTGAGGATTCATTTAGCACGGTGATCCATGAAATAGATCGACGATCAATTCCCGCTTTGATTACATCTGGGAGTTTGGTGTAGGTTCTTCCGTTTAACTCGGGCCATCTTTCAAGTCCTTTTAGGACTAGTTCATTGCTATAAAAGGACTTAATCGCTGAAATTCGCTGCTGACCATCCATCACTTCGTATTTGTCTGGTTCAGTTTCGTAAACAAATAGAGGGGGGATAGGGATATTTATCAGGATTGATTCAATCAACTGAGACTGCCTTTTGGCATCCCACCTATTCCTTCTTTGGTAGAAGGGTCGGGTATCCATGTAGCCCGGTCTTTTTAATGCTCAGCAAAATTTCTTAGCTTCTCTCGATTTGTCTCAGTAACTATTCTGTCGGCTCTAGAGGCATACTTCTCCTCAATATCTGAGTCAAACAAGGATACCTGTGCGGATTTTGGTGCATCCAACCACATCGACGTTTCAGATGATATGTGTGGGCCAATTATTCTATTCATGATCATTTCCCCCAACTATCCTTCAACCCCGCAACCCGATTAAAAACCGGCTTGCTCCCCGCCACATGGTCCACCCGGTCCGCCACAAAATACCCAAACCGCTCAAACTGGAACTTCTGATCGGGCTGGGCCAAAGCCAGCGAAGGCTCCACAAAGGCGGTGACGACCTTCAAGCTGTCGGGGTTCAGCGCTTCAATGAAGTCCTTCCCGCCCGCATCGGGGTTCGGGTCTGAGAACAGGCGGTCGTACAGGCGCACTTCGGCTTGCACGCCGTCGGCCACGCCCACCCAGGTGATGGCGGCTTTGGCTTTCACGCTGTCGGCGCCGGGGGTGCCGCTCTTGGTGTTGGCGATCACTTTGGCGTGCACTTCGATCACGTTGCCATCGGCGTCTTTGGCGCCCGCGCCGGTGCACTCGATCACGTAGCCGCCTTTGAGGCGCACCACGTTGCCGGGGAACAGGCGCTTGTAGCCCTTGGGCGGCACTTCTTCAAAGTCTTCGCGCTCGATCCACACCTCTTTGCCGATCTGGAACTGGCGGGCGGGTGGCGGCTCGGTGCCTTCGGGAACGGCGCTGTGGGGCAGGGCGGGTTGTTCGCAGGTTTCGGTGTAGTCGTCAGAGCCGAAGACCTCTGCCCAGTTGGTGAGCACCAACTTGACCGGGTCGAGCACGGCCATGCCGCGGTGGGCTTTGTTTTCCAGGTCTTCGCGCAGGCAGCCTTCCAGCGTGGAGTAGTCGATCCACGAATCGCTCTTGGTCACGCCGATGCGCTCGGCAAACAGGCGCAGGCTCTCGGGCGTGTAGCCGCGGCGGCGCAGGCCGACGATGGTGGGCATGCGCGGGTCGTCCCAGCCGTTGACCTTGTGGTCGTACACGAGCTGGGCGAGCTTGCGCTTGCTGGTGATCACATAGGTGAGGTTGAGGCGGGCGAATTCGTATTGGCGCGGGGGCGGGCTGGCGAAGAGGCCGCCTTCGCAGAGCTTTTCCAGCAGCCAGTCGTAAAACGGGCGCTGGTCTTCGAATTCGAGCGTGCACAGGCTGTGGGTGATTTGCTCGAGCGCGTCTTCAATGGGGTGGGCAAAGGTGTACATCGGGTAGATGCACCATTTGTCGCCGGTGTTGTGGTGGGTGGCGCGGCGCACGCGGTAGATGGCGGGGTCGCGCAGGTTGATGTTGGGCGAGGCCATGTCGATCTTGGCGCGCAAGACCATGGAGCCGTCTTCGTGTTTGCCGTCGCGCATTTCCTGAAAACGGGTGAGGTTTTCGGCGGGGGTGCGGGCGCGGAAGGGGCTGTCGGTGCCGGGGGTGTTGAAGTCGCCCCGGTTGATGCGCATCTGTTCGCTGGTTTGCTCGTCCACATAGGCCAGGCCGGCGCCGATCAGGTACAGCGCGCATTCGTACATGAAGTCGAAGTAGTCGCTGGCCTGGTAGGGCAGGGCATCGGGGTTCGGCCTTGCCGGGCTCGCCGTTCCAGCTGAAGCCCAGCCATTTCACGGCGTCGATGATGCTGTTGACGTATTCGGTGTCTTCTTTTTCGGGGTTGGTGTCGTCAAAGCGCAGGTGGCACACGCCGCCGTATTCCTCGGCCAGGCCGAAGTTGATGCAGATGCTTTTGGCGTGGCCAATGTGCAGGTAGCCGTTGGGCTCGGGGGGGAAGCGGGTGCGGATCTTGGCGGGGTCGGGCTGGCCCTTGCCTTGCACGTCGGCGCCACCGGGCACGCCGGCCCAGCGGCGGCTGGCGTAGGTGCCTTGCGCGATGTCTTTTTCAATGATCTGGCGCAGGAAGTTGCTGACCTTGTGCTCGCCTTCGGCGGAAGCGTCGGCGGCGTTGGGTTGTTTTTATGGGGGGCGTTGGCGGGGGTGTTTGAGCTCATGGAGCTGATTCTAGGGGGCGGCGGCCCTGTTTTCAGCGGCGCGTTCGCCGGAAGTTCGGGCGGCCGCGACACAGGGCTGCTCGGCTGCCCGGAGCGTCGCAGCGCCAGCGCGGGCGCTTCAGGGCGGTGGCGTGGGTGGCTGGAAGCTGCGTCGTTGCTGCGCTCGGGCGGCGGCGTTTGCAGGGCTCAGTTGTTGCTCTGCTGCTGTTGCTGGGCATCGAGCTGGGCCAGCTGGCCGATGGAGCGCTGCGGGATCGGTGTTGGCGGCCGCGCGGGCGTCGAGCGAAGACTTCTTTGAGGGTGAGGCCGTCGAACTGCGCGCATGCGGATCTGGCCGCCCTCGGTCACGTTGAGGTGGGTGATGCCGCTCAGGCCGCTCTGGCGCGCCTGGCTGGCCACGGCGGCCACGGTGTTGTCGAGCCCGGCGTCCCAGGGCAGTTGGTGGCGCTCGGCGATCTGGCGAACCTGTTGCTCGCTGCCTTGCAGCAGGCGCAGGCTCTCGGGCGAGAGTTGCAGCTCGGGCCGCAGGCGCAGGGGTTCTTCGAGGGCGCCTTGTTGCAGGGCGGGTGCGGATGCGGGCGTGGGCGCTGTTGTTTCGATGGCCGTGGGTGCGGCGGGGTGGCGCTCCAGAACTCCTTGCAGATAGCCTTCTTTGCTGAGCGCGGCTTCCCAGGCGGCGGCGTTGGCTTGGCGGTCGGCGAGGCCTTTGGCGTGTCGCCGCCGACTGCGCCTGTGTTGATGATGGAGCCCGCTTCGGTGACGTCGGTGCGGGCGCCTCGCATGGCTTGAACGCGGTCTCTCCAGTAGCTGGCTGCCAGCTGCTTCGGCGTTGTGCTGGCTCGGCAGCCAGTTCGGGGTGTTGATCAGGTCGAGCCCGGTGAGCGCTGCGCCATAGGCGTTCGTAGTTGCCGCGCCCCGTCAGCTGGATGTAGCCTCGCCCGCGGAAGGTGTAGCCATCGCCCGGCTCGGTGTTGCCCAGGTTCTGCGTTCCCCCCAGGCGCCGCCGTAGACCTGTTCGGCCATGGCCTGGTGCCGCTCTGTTGCGGTCAGGAATGTTGGTCGATCGCTTGGGCTTCGCTTTCGGTCAAGCCGTTGCGGGCGGCGTTGACTGTTCCCTTGAACGTGTCCCACAGACCTGCTGCCGCTGTAGTTGAGGTTTTCTTCCAGACGCGTGAAGTTCTGGCTTTCGTGCTGCGCCTGCCCCATGAAGTTGGCGAGCTCTTTGGGATCGGTGATGCCGCTTCGGTAGCGCCGCGACCAACAGCGACTCGGCGCGCTCGCTGTTGCTGTGCGCTGGTCAGGTTGGGAATGTTTGGGTCTGCCATGTGTCAATGCTCACTTCGTGATTCACTGCTCAGTGCTTCGTCGGCTCGTTGTCCATTGACTCATCGCCACGAACATCATCTTCGGCCCATACTTCGAATCGAGATGTGTCAAAGTTGAGCAGGCGCACACAAGGGGATGTCTTCGCCTTGCATGTCGATGCTCCAGCCAGGTGGCAGGTTCTCGGCGTCCAGGCTGCCCGGGCTGCATTGGTGTCACATCGTCTTGCCTCGAAGTGAAGAAATGGGCCTTTGTTCTGAGGCGACGAACATGTGCGGTATGCCGTTGGTTGGTACGCCCTTGTACATGTGTTGCTTGTAGTCGTACGGGTTGGGCGGATAGCTGTATTGCACCGCTCCGTCTTGCGAACCGACAACCAGGTAGGCATAGCCGGGGTTGTCTTTGGGCAAGCCGTCAAACTTCTCAAAGCCTGGCGAAGCGCACAGCGACAACAACCGGTGATCGCGCAGCTCGCAAGAAAAACCCACGGTTTCCTGCGGCTTGCAGTTGTGGGTCACGGGCGCTGCGCTCTGCGTTGTCTTGTGCGTTGCGGGGCCTTGGGCGCAGGCGCTCAGGCTGAGCACCAGGGCCGCGGCGGCAGGCCATGTGAGCAAGTTGGGCGAGGCTTTTCGAGGTGGGGTGGGCAGCATGGCGAGCGATGGGGCTAAAAGGCGTTCACTGAAGGGCGTTCACTGAAAGGTGTTCAAAAAAGTAGTTCATTTTGACTCATTTCAGACCTGGCGTGCCATGCGTTTACAAACCCGCCAGCAGGCGCTCGTTGGCTTGGGCGAGTTCGCGGAATGGTGCGCTGATGCGCGGGTCTTGCGCGGTGGTTTGCCAGAAGCGCAGCGCCAGCTCTCGGGCGCGGGGCCACACGTGCAGGGTGTGCACGCTGGGGCGCGGGGGCTGGGCGGCGAAGTCGCGGGGCACGATCTCGCCGGCCACGGGCGCGTAGAGCATGGGCAGCATGTCGTAGGCGGGGGCGAGTTGCCAGCGGTCGTTCGGCCTGCAGCAGCAGCGAGATGTTGCCGTGGTGGCGGTCGGTGTTGGCGATGAGGGCGCCGAAGGCATCGAGCAGGCACAGGGTTTCCACATCGGCCGGGCTGAGGCGGTCGGCGCCGGCGCAGTCGACGCGCTGGGCGGTGTCGACCCAGTTGGTGCCCTGGCCGATGTACTGGCGGTCGTACACATCGAGCGAGACCATGCCGACGCGGCCTTGGCGGTGCGGTCGAAGCGCTGGCTTTGCAGGAACACGCGGCCGCCGGCCTGCACGATCTCGGTGGGCGCGGCGGCGATGCCGGCCTCGGCCAGGGTGTGCAGCGCCAGCGCTTCGCACAGCAGCAGGTCGCGCCAGCGCTGGTCGGCCGGGCTGTCGCCCGCCGGCGAAAACTTCACCAGCACGGCGCGGCCCTGGCGCACGGCGCTGAACTTGGGCTGCTCGCCGCCGGCGCTGGAGCCGGGCAGGCTGCTGCCCAGCGCGGCCTGGCGAGCCGGGGTATTCGGCTTCGGGCCGGTCGAGCACTTCACCGGGGCGTGGCTGCGCGTGTGGCGCGGGCAGCGTTCCCGGTGTAGCGGTCGAAGGCGCGGCGCCCACGATGAGGTTGCCGGGCTGGTCTTCGCCGGCGTTGACCAGGGCCTTGAGGATGTGGTCGTCGTTCCAGTGTTGCAGGTTGCCGGGCAGGTGCAGGCTGGGGTGGGCCGGCGGCGAAGCCCCGGCCCAGAAAGCCCTGGGGCCGCATGTCGTACAGAAACCAGGGCAGGCTGTCGTGGAAGGCGCTGCGGCCGTGGGCTTCTTCCATCCAGAAGCCGCCGCCGGCCAGGGCGATCAGGTGGCCAAACGGGCGGGCCTGGCCGCTGGGCTGGATTTCGGTGATGGGGATGCTGGCGCCCACGCCCTCAATGGCGCGGGGCAGCAGGTAGCGCTGCGCGCGCGCCGCACCCACCTTGAGCACCTGGCCGCTGGCGAGCAAGGGGCGCAGAGCGCGCGACACCGTGGGCTGGCTCACGCCCAGCGCGGCCTGCAGCTGCGGGCTGCTGGCGTGGCCGCCGGCCCGGCGCAGGGCGGTGAGCAGGGGCTCGGTGAGGGCTTCGCTGGAGGGCATGGCGTGTTTGTGAATAGATACTCGAGTGGATATTTTGGCTTCATCATGGTGCATGAAGCCATGAAAATCAACAATTTCTTGAACTCATTCGTCGAACTTCGTGGGTGAAGTGAATGAATAATTTCGAGGCCGGGTCGAAGGTGTGTGCCGGGGTGGGCGATGCGCCGGTGTGGCCGGCGCCTGTGGTGTGTGAACATCGCTTGGCCACTCCACGCCGAGCCCCTTTCTGGTGATGCATTGCTCACCGCCCGCAAACCGATTGACGGGAGGTGTGGGAAATTGTTTCAACGGTGAGTGCTTTCGATTAAGGTATCGCTTGTGGGAAACCTCTGCCCGAAAGCACGCTCTTCATGAAAAAAGACAACTCCCGATACCTTTCCCGAAGCCGAGCACACCCGCTGGCTGGAAACCCACGCCGAAGATGTGTTCCTGCCGTCGGTGCGCGTGCTGATCAACTGGCGCGATGTGGAGTCGGCTGTGGAGCAGGGCGGCATTGTGCCGCACAGGCCCATTCGCTGTGGGCCACCTGGGCCATGCCGGGCAGCCCGACGCGCCTGGGCTCGAGCGCTCGGATGCGCCCCGTCGAGCGCCAGTGCCCGCCGCTCGCTGGAGAGCACTTGGGCGGCCAGCCGGCCCATGCCCGACCGCTCGAGCGGCCCAGGCCGCCAGCCGGTGGGGGTGTGGTTTGGTGCCGGGGGCTTGGTGACCCTGGCGGCCGCGGTGTTGTTCTGCGGCTTCTTCTGACCGATTGCTTTGACCGGCTGCTTGACCGGTTGGGCCGCCACAGGGCCGAGGGCCCGGCTCGGAAGCTTTGAGCCCTTGCGCTGTTGGGCTGCGCTCTGCCGGCCGCTATTGGCCGAAGCGCGGCCCGTTTTTCAGAAACTCGATTTCTTCGGGCGTGCTCTTGCGCCCCAGCACCGCGTTGCGGTAGGGGAAGCGGCCAAAGCGCTGGATGATGTCGCGGTGCTCCCGGGCGAACCGCAGGTTGCCTTGCAAGGTTTCGCTCAGTTCGGGCGGGCTGCCCTTGACCAGGGCTTCAAACCGGCTCACGCATTCGTCTTGCAAGGCCAGGCTCTCGGCGTGCATCAGCGGCATGTAGAAGAACACGCGGCCCACGCGGGGCAGCGCCTGGTCCTGGTCCAGCGCGAGGGACTGCAGCACCAGCTGCTGCGCCCGCCCGTCGCCGGCAAAGGCCTTGGCCTCGCCGCGGTAGACGTTGCGGGTGAACTGGTCGAGCACGATCACCAGGGCCAGCCGGGTGAGCGGGGTGTGTTCCCAGTCGATCAGATCGCCGTCCAGCGCGGCGGCCACCAGCGGGCCAAACTGCGCATCGATCTCGGCGTCTTGCTCGACGCCACCGCCGAACCAGCGTTGGCTCAGCGAGGCGCTGGGCCAGTCGTTTTCAAGGCCGTCGGCCAGCCAGTAGTGGAGCACTTCGGCGGCAACGGGTGGCAGGGCGGTGGATGGGTGGGTCATGGCGGGCAGAGCCTCCTTGAAGCGTTACGTTTGGCAACGAAATCCTTACCGGGCAAACACACAGTCTTTACACAGTTTGCGTGTAATGGCGCCATGGTGACCGATCTGGAAGCCGATCACAGGAGACCTTACATGACAGACACAGACATTCCATGTCTGTTGCTTTCGGCCTGGCGCCGTTCGTCGGGCTTGGCGCGCGGCCTGGCCATGGCCGCGCTGGCGGCCGGCGGCTGGGCGCTGTCGGCGGGTGCCAGCAAGGCCCATGCCCGGCGATGTGTATTGGTCGGTGGGGGTGGATTCTCCCGGCGTGTCGGTGGGCGTGTCAAATGCCCCGCCTCCGCGCGTGGTGGTGCATCCGCGCCCGGTGTATGTGGAGCAGGCGCCGGTGGTGGTGTACCCCGGCCACCGCCATCCGCGCCCGGTGTATGTGGCGCCAGCGCCGGTGGTGATCGTGGATGACCACGGGTACCGGGGCGTACCGCCACTACCGGCATGACCGCCACAGCCGCTGGGAAGAGCGCCGCCGCGCGCGCCATGAGCGCTGGCTGGATCGCCAGGAGCGCCGCCATGGCCACCACGGCGCATCACCGTGGTCACCGCGACGACGACTTGATGCGGTGACGGGCCGCTCAGCGCTACATGGCGCGAAAGCGCTGTGCGTAGACCCGGCTGACGGCGAACTGCTCGCCGCTCCGGGCGCGCAGGCTGAGGCGGGTGCGGCCGGCTTCGTCGCGCTGCACGCTGTCGATGGCATCGGCCCGCACCACGGTGCCCCGGTGCACCTGCCAGAACACGGCAGGGTCGAGCTGGGGCAGCAGCTCTTTGAGCGCGGTGCGGATCAGGTATTCGCTGGACGCGGTGAGCACGCGCACGTATTTGTCGGCCGCCTCAAACACCAGCACCTCGTCCACCGGCACCATGCGGATGCTGTTGCCCACGCTGGCCTGGATCACCTGGAGCCGCTCGGCTCGCGGCGCGGCCGGCCTTCGGGGCCCGGCGAGCAGGGCGCGCAACTGGGCCAGGGTGGTCGTCCATGGCCGGGCTCGGCCGGGCCGGCCGTGGCCGGGTGCTGTCGCGCTGGGCCAGCGCCGCCTGCAGGCGCTGGGCGGTGCGCGCCAGGCGCTCGGTCTGCACCGGTTTCAACACGTAGTCCATGGCCTGCGCCTCAAACGCCTGCAGGGCGTATTCGTCGTAGGCGGTGACGAACACCAGCGCGGGAAAGGCGGCGCCCGCTTCGTCGGCGGGCCATTCGTCGGCCAGCTCGGCGGCGGCTTCCAGGCCGGTCATGCCGGGCATGCGGATGTCGAGGAACACCACGTCGGGCTTCAAGGCCAGCGCCTGGTTCCACGGCGGCCTGGCCGTTGCCGACCACGGCCACCACCTGCCAGCTCGGGCCACACGTTTTTCAGCTCGGCCTGCAGCGCGGCGGCGAGCAGAGGCTCGTCTTCGGCGATCAGGGCGGTGGGGTGTCGGGGCGGTGTTCATGGCGTGGTGGTCAGGGCGGCGGTGTCGAGGGGCAGGCGCAGGGGATGCGGGTGCCCTGGTGGGGCGCGCTGTGCCATTGCAGGCGATCGCTGCCTTTGGGCGCAGGGCCAAAGGCGGTGACCAGGCGCTCGCGCACCTGGGCCAGGCCAAAGCCGTGCGCCGGGCCGGTCGCTGGCCGGGCTCGCTGGCGCAGCCCGCGCCGGTGTCGTTCACGGTGAGCACCAGCGCGTGTCCCGTCGGCTTGGGCGATGACGTCGATGCTCGCCGCCGTCCACATGGGGCTCCAGGCCGTGGCGAATGGCGTTTTCCACCAGCGGTTGCAGCAGCAGCGGCGGCAGGGGGTGGCGGGCGAGCTCGGGCGGCAGGTTGAGCGTGTAGCGCAGGCGCGGGCCCATGCGCACCGCCATGAGTTCGAGGTAGTCGCCCAGCCGGTCGAACTCGTCTTGCAGGGTGTGGGGGCGCTGCTGCGGTTTCATCGCTGCGCGAGGCGCGCAGGGTGGCGCGCAGGTAGTCGTTGAGGCGGTCGAGCATGCGCGACGGCGCGTGGCGGATCGGTGGCGATCAGGGCGCGCAGGTTGGCCAGCGTGTTGAACAGCATGTGGGGTTCGAGCTGGGTTTCCAGCAGGCGCAGGCGGGCTTCGGTGGCCTGGCGTTGCAGCGAGAGCGCTTTTTCGCGCTGGTAGAAGAAAAACAGAGAAGCCCAGGCTGATGGCCAGCGAGCTGAGCAGAAAGCCCCAGAAGCGCTTGGGCGATTCGGTCAGCATGCGAGACAGGTGGAGACGCCGGCGTAGAGGTCGCCGATCCAGGTGCCGAGGGCGTAGCCGAGCGACGATGCCGACGAGCAGCCAGGCCACGCTGCGCAGGTTCAAGGCCCAGTAGTTGGGGGCTTCGAGCGCAGCCAGCGGCGCGCGGCGATGCGCAGGGGGTCGGTGAAGAACCAGATGGCGGTGCTGATGGCGTAGCTGTAGACCAGCGCTTCGGCGCAGCGAGCCGCAGCTGGGTTTGTTGAACCAGTTCATCACCGCGATGCACCAGCGCCACGGCCCAGACGATGGCGCCGCGGCGCAGCAGGCCGCGGTGGGTTTCGGGCGGCAGCCAGCGGTTGAACAAGTCGGGCGAGGGCATGGCGGTCGTGGAACGGGGTGCGTTCATTCTAGGTTTGCCGCCGCGACCACGGCTTGCAGCGCGGTGGCGTCGAGCGTGAGGCCCATGTGGTTGGCGCCGGGCACCAGGGTCACTGGAACGGCGTGGCCGGCTTCTTTGAAAACGCTGGCGAAGCGCGCGGCATCGAACAGCTCGTCTTCGGTGCCGGCGACGATGCGCAGGGGTTGCTGTATGCGGCGGATGTCTGACGCGTAGTCGCTGTGGGGGCGGAAGTTGGTGGCCAGGGAATGGTCGTATTGCTCGGTGAGCTGTTCTCTGGCCACATCGTTGAGGCCGAAGCGCAGGGTGGGCAGGTGGTTGAAGGCGGTGATGCCGAGCGCGTTGAGGATGCTCAAACCCACGATGCGCGGCAGGCCGATGGAGACCCAGTCATCGTTGCCGGGGCGCTTGGTGGGCGAGGCTTGGTGCAGGAAAGGCGAGAGCAGCAGGTAGCGGTCGAACAGGCTGGCGCGCGCGTCGGCGGCGAAGCGCAAGACAAAGCCGCCGCCGAGGAGAAGCCCAGCAAGGTGGTGGGGCCGGGCCAGGCCTGGGTGGTCATGAAGTCTTCGAGGTCGTCTTCGAGCTGGCCGATGTAGGCGATGTGGCCACGCTCGCCGGAGTCGCCATGGCCGCGCAGATCGAGCGCGGCCACGTCGAAGCCGGCGGCGGCCAGCGCCTGGGCCATGGGGTGCATGGATCGGCCGCGCGCCGAGGAGCCGTGCACCAGCACGACGCGGCGGGTGGCGCTGCCGGGGTTGGCGGGCGGGTAGTGCAGCCAGGCGAGCTGGGTGCCGTCGCGGGCGGTGTAGTGGCTGTTGGGCGGCACGGCTGAAAAATCGACCTTGGCAAAGGGTTCGTTGATGCTGGCCATGGGGGCGATGGGCCCCGGGCCACCAAGCCAGAGGGCGGCTGCGATGGCCATGGCCATCACGGCGAGCGGAATGAGAACAGCTTTCAGCATCCGGGGGCACTCCTTTGGATGGGGGTCAGGCGGCGCGGCTCAGGCGCCACAGGCGCAGGCCGCGCGCGAGGAACACGCCACTGAACAGGCCGTAGACGGCGCTGGCCCCGACGGCGAAGGCGGGCAACTGGGCCAGTTCTGCGCGCATGCCCAGCGAGGCGCCCACGGCGTATTTGGTGAAAAAGATGCCCATCATCAATGCCAGTGGCACGGCGCTGCCGGGCAGCGTGAAGCGCTTGCTGGCGGCGTGGAACATGGTGCCGCTTGCCATGGGCTTCATGCTGAGCAAAGCAAGTGGTGACGGTCAATACCGCGGCCCAACTGGCCAGGGCCCACAGCGAGCCAGGAAAGGCGTTGAGGGTGCCCGCCAGCGAGAGGGTGACCATGACCAGCGGCAAGATGGCGGCGCGGGAGAGCGGCACCTCGCGGGTGCGCATCTGGCTCAAACCCAGTGCCACCAGGACAGCGAACAGGGCGAACACCCAGGTGGGCGTGTGGGCGAGGATCTGGCTGAGCATGGCGGTGCCTCTTTCAGTGTGATGCACGCCGATCAGGCGTTGGCGTTCGCGTTGCACCAGGCGTTCGCCCAGGCCAGCGCCCATGTCGGCAAAGAAAACCCGCGCGCCGTGGATGGCCAGGCCCAGGCCCCAGCCCAGGGCGGGGCCCACGGGCCACAGGCGCCCTTGCCACCAGCCGATCAGGGCCAGGCCGGTGATCACGATCAGGTAGACGGCTGGCGTGGCCGAACCAGCCCAGGCGGGCTTTGGCGCGCTTGGCGGGCCAGGCGCTCGAGTTCGGGCGAAAGAGCGGCGTTCGCAGCGTGGGTGGTGGCTTGGGTGACAGTCGGTGGTCATGGTGGTCTCCTGAAACGTGTGAATGGGGTGGCGTTCAGAGCAGGCCCAGCCACTGGCCCCAGACCAGTTGGCCGAGGTAGCGGTTGGGCAGCAGGGTGAAGACGCCGGCGCCGATGCAGGCGCTGAAGTACAGCGGCATCATCCAGCCGCGGTGGCGGTCGATGTCGCGGCGAAACAGGGCGCGAAACGCCATGAACAGGCTGCCGAAGACCACGGGCACCAGGATGTGAATGGGGGTGTAGCCGGCGATGTTGGGCAGCTTGAAATCGCGGATGAAGATGGCCGAGAGGGCGGTCATGAGCATCAGCGTGACCCAGGCGTAGCCGGCGGCGCGGTGCAGGCGGGGGCGCTGGGTGGCGGCGATGCGCTGGCGCTGGTGGCCCCGGCGTGCCCACAAGGCCACCGGGCCGAGCGCCAGGGCGCCGAGCGCGGCGCTGAGGTGGATGGCGATGACGGGGGACATTTGCATGGCGGGGCTCCGGGGGCTGTGGCGTGGTGTGGGGCGCGACTGTGGCGCGCTGGCGCGGCGCTGGCGGCCAGCGGCTTGCGACGAATCGCCGGGTCTGTGGCGCGAAATGTCGGCTGGCGGGCGTGAACGGCGGGCGTTGACGCGGGTTCGAGCCGGTTCCTACAATGGAGGCGTTCCGGCTGTTGCTGCAGTGCGACACCGGGTTTTCAGCATTTCAGAGAGGACAGGTTTTCTCATGAAGCAATGGCATCGTCGAAGTGGGCGTGACGCTGGCTGGGGCTTTGGTGGCGTCGGCTGGCGCTTGTCGGCTTGTTCGGGCATGCGCGCGGGCCCGCGCCAGGTGGACATTTCCGAAACGCCGTCTGCTGGCCATGGTGGCCAGGCAGTTCCCGGTGAAGAAGAAGTACCTGGAGCTGTTCGAGGTGTCGCTGTCGCGAGCCCGAGCCTGCGCCTGATGCCCGAAGAAAACCGCATCGGCACCCGGCTGAACTACGCGGCCAGCACGGTGCTCAACAGCAAGAACCCCTGGAGCGGGCAGATGGAGCTGAGCTACGGCCTGCGCTACCAGGCCAGCGACCAGACGGTGCGGCTCGACCAGGTGCGCATGGAGGGTTTCCAGGTGGACGGGTGTGCCGGCTGCCTATGCCCAGCAGCTGCGCGGCGCGGGCACGCAGATCGCCGAAAACGCTGCTGCAAGACCTGGTGGTGCACCAGTTCAAGCCCGAAGACTTGCGCACGGTCGAAGGCCTGGGCTACCAGCCGGGGGTCTTGAAGGTGGTGCCCGGCGGCTTGCGATTGCAGCTGGACCCGGTCAAGCGCTGAGCGGCTGGGCTGGCGGGCGCCGAGTGCCTGCTCAGGCCAACGGGTACCATAGGCGGCTGAGTCAGGCCAACGGTTGGCCTGTTCGTTTTTGTGAGCCGCCCTGGTGCGGTGCAGGTATGGATACAGTGTTGTTGATCAAGGCCGCCATCATGGGCGTGGTGGAGGGCTTGACCGAGTTCTTGCCGATTTCGTCCACCGGGCATCTGATTCTGGCCGCGGCGCTTGCTGGACATGCCGGGCGAGAAGACCAAGCTGTTTGAGATCGTCGATCCAGACCGGCGCGATCATGGCCATCGTGTCGCTGTACTGCGGCCAAGCTGTGGCAAACGCTGGTGGGCCTGCCCACCGAGCGGCAGGCGCAGCGCTTCACGCTCAATGTGCTGATCGGCTTTTTGCCGGCGGCGCTGGCGGGCGTGCTGTTCATCGACTTCATCAAAGGCACGCTGTTCAACCCGCTGGTGGTGGCGCTGGGCTTCATCGTCGGCGGCTTCGTGATTCTGTGGGCCGAGCAGCTGCAAAAGCAGCGGTGCCCGGACGCAGCGTGGACGATGTGGACAGCGTGGGCTGGCAGATGCGCTTGAAGGTGGGCCTGATCCAGTGCACGGCGCTGGTGCCCGGCGTGAGCCGCTCGGGCGCCACCATCATCGGCGCCATGCTGCTGGGCTTCAACCGCAAGGCGGCCACCGACTTCAGTTTCTTCCTGGCCATTCCCATGCTGTTTGGTGCGGCGGTCTACGACCTCTACAAAAACCGCGAACTGCTGAGCACGGCCGACATTCCGCTGTTTGCCGTGGGGCTGGTGGTGTCGTGGCTGTCGGCCTGGGTGTGCGTGAAGTGGCTGCTGCGCTTTGTGGGCAACCACACCTTTGTGCCGTTCGCCTGGTACCGCATCGCCTTTGGCGGCCTGATCCTGTTGACAGCCTCCATGGGCTGGGTAGAGTGGACCGCATGAAGCTGGGCAGACCGCAACTCGAGACCGGATCCTTCGATGGGGCCGCTGCTGTGGCGCCTGTCGGCGTTGCTGACCGGCGTGGGCTTGCTGGTCGTCGGGGTGGGCTTGCTGTTTTCGGTGCTGGGCCTGCGCGCGGGCCTGGCCGATTTCTCCAGCATCACGCTGGGCCTGGTGACGTCGGCCTATTTTGTGGGCTTTGTGGCGGGCACCTACGCCTGCCCGGTGGTGATTCGGCGGGTGGGGCACATCCGCGCCTTTGCCGCCATGGCTTCGCTGGCCTCGACCATGCCCATCCTGCACGCGCTCTGGGTGGACCCCTGGTTCTGGGGGCTGCTGCGCTTTGTGACCGGCGTGTGCATGGTGGGCCTGTACATCGTGATCGAGAGCTGGCTCAACGCGCTGGCGCCCAACGCCTTGCGCGGGCCGCCTGTTTGCGGTGTACATGGCGGTCAACTTCGTGGCGCTGGCCCTGGGCCAGTGGCTGATTCTGGTGGGCGACCGGCTGGGTTTCGTTCCGTTTGCCATGGTGTCGGTGATGTTTTCGTTCGCGCTGCTGCCCATCACCATGACCGAGGTGGACGAGCCGCCGCCGGTGGATGCGCCCACGCTCAGCTTGCGCAATCTCTACGAGGCCTCGCCCATCGGCATGGCCGCAGCCATGGCCTCGGGCCTGATCACCGGGGCTTTCTACGGCATGAGCTCGGTGTTTGGCAAGGCGGTGGGCTTCTCCGATGCCGAGGTGGCCAGTTTCATGGCGGCGACGATTCTGGGTGGGGCGGTGTTTCAGTGGCCGGTGGGCCATTATTCCGACAGCCACGATCGGCGCATGGTGTTGATCTGGGTCTGCATCCTGGGCGCTGCGGTCACGGCCCTGGCGTTTGCCCTGACCGAGCATTCGGAGAACGCCCTGATTCCCCTGGCCGACTCGCTGATTCCGCTGGCGGTGGTGTTTCGGCGGTCTGATTTTTGCCATTTACGGCCTGTGCGTGGCCCATGTGAACGACGTGATCGACTCGTCGCGGCTGGTGGAGTTCACCGGCGGCCTGCTGCTGATCCACGGCATCGGCGCGGCCATCGGGCCGGTGCTGGCGGGTGTGGTGATGGATGTCGCCGGGCCTTCCAGCCTGATGCTGTACTACACGGCGGTGATGGGCTCGCTGGCGCTTGTATGCGCTCAAGCGCTTCAGGGCAGCGCCGGCGGCGATGCCGACCGCAGAGAAGGCCGACTTCGTGCTCATGGGCGGGGCTCGCAGGCGGTGCTGCAGATGGATCCGCGTACCGAAGCGGTGGATGCAGCCGCGACCGACAACGGTGAAGCTACCGAGCCATCCCAAACGGACAAGCCATTGCCCTGAACGGTTTGCGCGGTCGTGCTACCCGCCTGCGCACCGCCGTTGTCTGAGTGGTTCGGAGGGCGGGATCGCTGCCATCGCTCAGTGTGCGCCAGGCACCGGGCAGGGTGAAGCAGAAGCATGGGCCCTTCGCCGGGTTCCCCGAAGCCGCGCAAGTCGCCGCCGTGGCGCAGCACGATGCGCCGGGCGGTGGCCAGACCCACGCCCAGACCGTCGAACTCGTGGGGCATGTGCAGGCGCTGAAACGGCTGAAAGAGTTTGTCTGCGCGCGCCATGTCAAACCCGGCACCGTTGTCGCTGACGCAATAGTGGGTCTGCGCCCTTCGATTTCGTTGAAGACGCGGATGCGTGCTGCATCGGCTTGCGCTGTGTATTTCCAGGCGTTGTGCAGCAGGTTCTGCAGCAGCGCTTCGATCAGCGACGGGTCGGCCTGAGCGATGAGGTCGGGTTCCACCTCCCAGTCGACCTGGCGCTGGGGATCGTCGTTGGCCAGTTCTTCGAGCAGCCGGCTGGCGATGGCGCTGAGGTTGACCGGGTGGCCGCTTACCTGTCACCCCGGGCGTACTGGGACAGCTTGCAGCAAGCCGTCGATCAGTTGGCCCATCTTCTGGCTGGCAGCTTTTGATGCGCTGCAGGTGGGCGAGGCTTTCCGGGTTCAGCGGGGTTGTCTTCCTTCGAGCGCCTGGGCGAAGCCGTTGATGATGCGCAGCGGCGAACGCAGGTCGTGGGCCACCGCATAGGAGTAGCTTTCCAGCTCCGCGTAGGCGTCTTTGAGTTCGCGGGTGCGCTCCTGGATGCGCTGTTCCAGCGACGCGTTGAGCCGCTGGATTTCAAGCTCGGCGAGTCTTGGCGGGTGCTGATGTCTTGCGTGACGCCGTAGGCGCGCGTAGGCATGGCCCTCGGCGTCCCGATCGAAATTGGGCGCTCACCTTGAACCAGCGAACCGGGGAGTCCGGGCTGCCTTTGTAGGTGCCGTGGTATCCGCCTTTTCCCTTGATCGCAGCCACCCATTCCTGTCTCGAGCCGTTCGTGGTCCTCGGGATGCACCGCGCCGAGAATCTGCTCGATGCCGAATTCACTGCTCGGTCAGCCCCAGCGCGAGTTGGCCGTGCCGAAGGTGTCGAAAACGGCGTGTGACGATATCAGCCTCCCAGGTGACAAACTTCGCCACATCCTGGGCCTGGCTGCATCAGCAGCTCGCTGGTGCGCAGGGCCTCTTCGGTGGCTTTGACAGCTGAAATGTCCTGCACCACCGAGATGAAATAGTCGGGCTCGCCGTCGGGCTTGCGCATCAGGGCCACGGTGAGCTGGGCCCAAACGGTGTGGCCATCCTTGTGGATGTAGCGTTTTTCCAGCGAATACTGGGTGCGTTTTCCCGCCAGGGTTTCGTGCCAGAAGGCGCATGTCCGGCGCCGATGTCATCGGGGTGGGTGATGTCCTGAAAAGACATGGCTCTGAGCTCGTCTTCGCTGTAGCCCACCAGCTGGCAGAACGTCTGGTTGATAGTCGAGCAACTGGCCTTGCAGACCCACGTGGGAGATGCCGGCGGCGGCATGCTCAAAGGTGTCCTGGAATTTCCGCTGGCTGCTCGTCCGAGTTGTCGCGTGAGCTCGCTGCATGCGCTGGTTGCGTTGCTGCATGACCCAGATCGCACCCAGCATCACCAGTTGGGTCACCAGGAAGGTGAGGTTGAGCCAGAAGGCTTCGATGGGGTTCTTGACGGCCATCTGACCAAGCGGCGCAATCATGAAGAAGTTGGCCAGCAGCATGCCCAGCAACGTGCTCAGCAAACCGGCCGAGACACCGCCGAACAGCGCCGACACGACGGTCGCCATGTCAGGGTTGCAAAGCGCGCGCCCGATTCCGGTGCGCTGATCTGTAGGCGCAACCAGAAAGCGAGAAAGGTCACTGCGATGGCGACACCCCAACCGCACCCACAAGGGCGGTGCCGCGGTTCGCTGTCCAGCAGCGCCGCAGTCCAAAAGGCTGGAGGCGGGGCAGGACGACTGGGGTTCTGACGGGTTCATGCGCGCTTGGCGGTATCGTTGCTCGAAGTCTGCATCGATTGCAACACGCGTTCGATCGCCGCGGCGGTCTCCGGTGGGTTTCTCCATCGGGAACAGATGGCTGCCCTCGACCATGAGCATGCGCTCGGGGTGTCGGGACCCGACCACCTTGTGGGTCATGCTGCATGCCCACCTGCTTCATTTCCTGCGAGGCGGTGCCGCCGATGAAGCCCACCGGGCATTGCAGGGGTTGGCGGCGCAACAAGCCGATCGAGGTTGTGGGGCAGCGTGTTGTAGATCAGCGTTTCGACATCGCGGTCGAAGCAGAGCATGCGTTTGCCATCGACGTCGTGGGTGCCGTGGTCGATGTAGTCGCGCAGCACCTGCGGGTCCCAGCGCGCAAAGGCCGGCTTGCCGGCGAAGTGCTGAAAGGCGGCCTCGGCATCGGGCCAGCTGTTGCGGCGGCGGCGGCTGATCTTGCCCGGCGAGATGGAGCCCACCAGCTGGGTGCGCTTGGCCAGCTCCAGCGTGCGGGCGCGCCAGCCGCCGAGCACCGGCGAATCGAGCAAGCACCACGCCGCGCACGGCCTGGCCGCCCAGCTCGGGGTGGCGTGCGGCGCACATGAGGCTCAGGAAGCCGCCCAGCGAATGGCCGACCAGCCAGGCCGGCTCGCCCTGCTTCTGGATTTCGGCGCTGGCGAAATCGGCCACTTGCTGCACCAGATGGGGCCAGTTGCTGGTGACCGGGTACTTGGGGTCGTGGCCCAGCATGTCGGGCGCACGCACGGCTAAACCCCGGGCGCGCAGCGACTTGAACATGCACGCCGTAGGTGCTGGCCGGGAAGCTGTTGGCGTGGGAAAAGATGATGAGGGACATGGAGGGCGGTCGCAACGGGCGCTGGCAACTGCGTTCGGCTGAGCTCGGACGGCGGGCGTATCTGGCGAAGACCGATCAGATCAGATCAGCTTTTCTGCTCGCGTTGGTGATTTTGCGCAGCGGCTGGTGGCGCGAGTTCGTCGCAGATCAGCGGCACGTCGGTCGGGCTGCCGTCCCAGGTGGGGTCTTCGATGCTGTCGAACACCTCGCGCAGCTTCTGGCCCCAGCTGCTGTGCAGCATGTGGAAGTAGGGGTTGTTTTCGTCGATGCAGGTGATCTTGTCGCTCTGCAGCTGGTTGGCTTCGTAGACCACCATGTCCAGCGGCAGGCCCACCGAGAGGTTGGACTTGAGCGTGGAGTCCATGGAGACCAGCACACATTTGGCGGCTTCGTCCAGGGGCGTTTGCGGCGTGATCACGCGGTCGAGCACCGGCTTGCCGTACTTGGACTCGCCGACCTGGAAGAACGGGGTCTCGGCCGTGGCTTCGATGAAGTTGCCGGCCGAGTAGACCTGAAACAGGCGCATGCCTTCGCCCGGCGATCTGGCCGCCAAAGATCATGGACACGTTGAAGTCCACCCCTGCGCGCCTTGCAGCGCTTCGCCGTCGCGTTCGTACACATGGCGCACGGCCGAGCCGAGCACGCGGGCGGCGTCGAACATGCTCTTGGCGTTCCAGATGGTGATGGGCTCGCCGCTCTCGTGGTCGGGGAGCTGCTTCGATCTGCAGGATTTCGCGCACCGATCTGCGAAATCGACAGGTTGCCGGCCGACAGCAGGCACATGAAGCGATCGCCCGGCTTTTCGTAGACGATCATTTTCCGGAAGGTGCTGATCTGGTCGAGCCCGGCGTTGGTGCGCGAGTCGGAGAGGAACACCATGCCGGCGTTGAGTTTGACGGCGACGCAGTAAGTCATGGGGTGGTTTTGGGCGAGTTTTTTGAGGGTGTAGAGCTGTTCCAGCGCTTCGCGCGGCGACAGCGCGTCGGGGTCGATGCCTTGCAGGGCGGTCTGCAACGGGTGGGCCTCGGGCGCTTCGCTCACCGGCGGCGGGGCGAACAGGTCGACCTGATCGCGGCTCTTGGGCGCTCTGGTTTTCCAGCGCGGCCAGGGCGTGGCGGGCGTGTTGCACCACCGAGGTGGGCACGCCGGCCAGGCGGGCCACCTGGATGCCGTAGCTGCGGCTGGCCGGGCCGGGCTCGATCTGGTGCAGGAAGACGATGTTGGCTTTGCCGCTGCCTTCCACCGCGCTCACGTGCACGTTGATCGCCGCGTGGTGGTTGGGCGGGGAACTCGGTGAGCTCGAAGTAGTGGGTGGCGAACAGGGTGAAGGCCTTGGCCTTGTCGTGCAGGTGGGCGGCGATGCCGCCGGCCAGCGCCAGGCCGTCGAAGGTGGAGGTGCCACGGCCGATTTCGTCCATCAGCACCAGGCTTTGCGGCGTGGCGGCGTTGAGGATTTGCGCGGCCTCGGTCATCTCCACCATGAAGGTCGACTGGGCGTTGGCCAGATCGTCGGCTGCGCCGATGCGGGTGTGGATGGCGTCGATGGGGCCGAGGCGGCAGCTGGCGGCCGGCACGTAGCTGCCCATGCTGGCGAGCAACACGATGACCGCCACCTGGCGCATGTAGGTGCTCTTGCCGCCCATGTTGGGGCCGGTGATGACCTGCATGCGCTGCTTGGCGCCCATGACCGTGTCGTTGGCGATGAAGCTGCCGCCGGTGGTTTCGTTGAGCCGCGCCTCCACCACGGGGTGGCGCCCGCCACGGATTTCGATGCAGGGCTCGTTGACAAACTGCGGGCTCGTTCCACTGCAGTGTGAGCGAGCGCTCGGCCAGCGCACACAGGGCATCGAGCGCCGCGAAGGCGCGCGCCAGGCGGGTGAGCGCGGGGATGAAGGCCTGCAACTGATCGAGCAGTTGTTCGAACAGCCACTTCTCGCGGGCCAGGGCGCGCTCCTGGGCCGACAGCGCCTTGTCTTCAAAGGCCTTGAGCTCGGGCGTGATGAAGCGCTCGGCGTTTTTGAGCGTCTGGCGGCGGCGGTAGTCGTCGGGCACCTTGCTCGCCTGGCCTTGCGTGACTTCGATGTAGAAGCCGTGCACCTTGTTGAACTGCACGCGCAGGTTGGCTGATGCCGGTGCGCTCGCGCTCGCGGGTTTCGAGATCGATCAGGAAAGCGTCGCAGTTGTTCTGGATGGCGCGCAACTCGTCGAGCTCGGCGTCGAAGCCGTCGGCGATGACGCCGCCGTCGCGCACCAGTGCAGCGGGCTCGGCTTGCAGGGCGCTGCGCAACAAGGCTTCGCACAGCCTTCGGGCGGCAGCAGGTCGCTGCGCCAGGCTGGTGCAGCAGTGCCGGCGTCTGACCTGCCGGACAGCTGTCGTGTGCGAGCGCTTTGGCGACAGCTCGGCCGGCGCGCGCCAGGGTCAGGCCCAGGCCCACCAGTTCGCGCGGGCTGCACCTGGCGCAGCGCGGTGCGGGCGGTGATGCGCTCGACATCGCTGGCGCCTTTGAGCGACTGGCGCAGGCGCTGGCCCAGGCCCTGGCGCAACGGGCCGATGGCGGCCAGGCGCGTTCGCGCGGCCCGAGCGCGGTCGCGCGGGGCTCCAGCAGCCAGGTGCGCAGCTGGCGGCTGCCCATGCCGGTGTGGCAGACGTCGAGCAGGGAGAGCAGGGTGGGGCTGGTTTCGCCGCGCAGCGTTTGGGTGAGTTCGAGGTTGCGGCGCGTGGTCGAGCGGCAGGTCGATCAGCTCGTCGTTGCGCGCCACCTGCAGGCTCTTGACGTGGGTGAGGGCGCGGCCCTGGGTGTGTTCGGCGTATTCCAGCAGGGCGGCGGCTGCCGCATGGGCGTCGGTGAGGTCCTGTGCATCCCAGGCGGCGAGGCTGGCGGTCTGCAACTGCTCCAGCAGCTTGCGCTCGCCCAGCCCGCTGTCGAAGGCCCAGGCCGGGCGCAACACGGCCACCATGCGGGTGCCGTTGGACGCGGACTGGGCGTGCCAGGGACTGCACGGATTTCTCAAACGCGGGGCTCACCTCGGCGCTGTACAGCACCTCGCCCGGGGCGATCGCGGGCCATCCAGTCGGCCAGCTCGTCGCTGGCGCACTGGGCCAGGAACACGATGCCCTGCGTGACCGACATCCAGGCCAGGCCGCAGCCCGTGCGCGCGCCGGGGTGCACCGCCATCAGCAGCGCTTCGGACTTGTCGGACAGCAGCTCGGCGTCGGTGAGCGTGCCCGGCGTGACCACGCGCACCACCTTGCGCTCCACCGGGCCCTTGGACGTGGCCACATCGCCCACCTGCTCGCAGATGGCCGCCGATTCGCCCAGCTTGATGAGGCGGGCCAGGTAGTTGTCCAGCGCATGAAACGGCACGCCGGCCATGACCACCGGCGATCCACCCGACTGGCCGCGCTGGGTGAGCGTGATGTCGAGCAGGCGCGCGGCCTTTTCGGCGTCACCGAAGAACACCTCGTAGAAATCCCCCATGCGGTAGAACACCAGCGTGTCTGGGATACCCCGCCTTGATGGTGAGGTACTGCTGCATCATGGGGGTGTGCTGGGCGATTGTTTCGCTTTTCAGAGGTCCTGTGCTGTCTTCGCGGTTCAACGCCATGCTTCCTTGTACTTCACTGTGTTCTTGTCTCGGCACTGGATGTGAGGGCGGAAGACATGATGTCTGAATTCCACCGCTGGGTGCTGATCTGCCCCGAATGGGTGACTTTGGCTCGAGGGGCATCGCATACCTGTCCGGCGGGAGACGTTTTTGCTGACAGCGCTGATGGCGAGGGCCGACACCGTATGCGTTCAAATTATGCCGCGCTTCGACCTTCATTGTTCCTGGATCGACGGGCTTGAGGCGGTCAAGCTGTAGCTGGAGCTTGGCGCGACACCAATTTGGGTGGCGTGGCCGACAGAACTTGCTTTCGGGTACATCGTTGAATACCGGCCAATCCGGCAGAGGCGATGGGCTGGACGGATCGGTCCTGTGGCGCCATGTTTGCCCGGAGGGTTGTATCGGACGAACCATGCGGGCTCCACTTGGACTGCGCAACTCTGGGCAGAGGCACAGGCCTCCAAACAGCGCTTGATCGCTGAAAATGCGCGGCATTTGAGCGCCAGTGCCGACTTTTGTTCGGCTTCAAGGTGCGACACAATGCGTAGGATGTTCACCTGCACGTACTTTGAGGCCTTCAGCTAGACATGTCCGCTCCCGAACCTGAGGCTGCGCCATCCGAGGCCCAACTTCAACAGCCCTCATCGGCTGCTGGAGCGCGGGCGCTCGCCAATGTGCCGCTGGGGGTTTTTGAGGCCGTTTTTGACGCCTCGCCCAGTCCCATGTGTGTGGCCCGTTTGGTCGATGGCGAGGTGATGGCGCTCAACGCAGCATGGGTGCGTGCAACCGGTGTGGACAGGGACCGCGTCAAACGCCACGGTCTGAGCGCATACGGTGCTTCGTTTTCACCGGCGGTCTGTTTTCCGCGATCGGCTGATGCGGTGGGTGATCTGGATCCACGATGGGTCGAACTGATTTCGGACGGCGGGGTTGTCCGCGCGGTTTGCGTGCGCGTGACAGAGATTGAGCTCAATGGTGAATGCCTGGGCTTGCTGACCTTGTTGACCGCTGAGCCGAATGGGTTCGTGCCCGCATCGCCATCGGCCATAAGAAGTGACGATGTTGCGCAGGCAAACCTGATTCTGTTGCGGCAGGTTCAGTTGCACCCTGCCATGGAAAAGCTTGCACGGGTCGGGCACTGGACGAATGCCGAGAATGATCGAAAGCTTGTGTGGTCACAAGGCCTTTATGAAATAGCGGGTATGGCGCCGAGAGACGTCCTGCCACAGTCAGAGGGGCGGCATGGCATTCACCCGGACGATCTGGCGGCCTGGTTGTCTGCTCGCGAGGCGCTGGATGGACGCGAGGTTCAATACCGCTGGACACGTCCTAACGGTGAGCTGAGGTGGTTGCGCAGCCGAATGGGCCGTTCAGAGGTCGCTGGTGTCGCTCCGGTGGCATTCGGGGTGGTGCAAGACATCACCGAAGAGAAGATGGCGCAGCAAGCCTTGGCCACCGAGCTGGGCTTTGTCAACAACATTGCAGCCCATGTGCCGGGCGCCATTTACCGGGCGCGGCGCAGCAAAGAGGGGGTGGCCTCGGTCTCGTTTGTCAGCCCTTCATCGCTCGACGTGCTGGGCGTGGATGCCGCCGAGGTGATCAGGGATCAGCGGTTGTTCTTCAGCCACATCATTCCGGAAGACCTTCCCGGGCTCCTGGCCCTGATGGACCGCACCTGTGAGGACCTGTCGGTGTTGCGCGCGGTGTTCAGGGCCGACATTCCCAATCGGGGGCGGCGCTGGATTCAGGTGGAGGCCAGCCACCGTAGCGCGAGGCCGATGGCGCGATGGTCTGGTATGGTTTTCTGACCGATGTGACCGACCGCCTGGAGGCCAGCAAGGCCTGGAGCGCCAGCACCGCATGTTGCAGGCCATTCGGCAGTCGCAGGCGGTGTTCATCGAGGCCGAAGACAAACGCAAGGCTTTTGAGGCCTTGCTGGCATCGTTGCTGAACGTCACCGACAGCGGGTTTGGATTCATCGGCGAAGTGCTTGTTCGATGCGCAGGAGCAGCCGTTTTTGCGCATGCAGGCGCATCACCAACATCGCCTGGAACGATGAAACCCGCACAGCTGGTCGAACGACAGCGAGCGCACTGGCGTTGAGTTTCGACAACCTCAAGACCCTGTTTGGACACGCTTTGCTCACGCGGTGAGACGGTCATCAGCAACGACCCGTTGAGCGACGCGCGAAGCGGTGGCTTGCCACCCGGACACCCGCCGCTGGACAGTTTCCTGGCGGTGCCCGTTGCCCTGAATGGGCGGCTGGTGGCGATGGTCGGGCTGGCCAACCGGCCGAAGGCGGGTTTGATGCCAGCGAGGTGGAGTTTCTTCAGCCGTTGCTGGGCACGGTGCGCGAGCTGGTGATGGCCTCACGGGCGCACGCCGAGCGGCGCCGGGCCCGTTTGCAGTTCCAGGCCACCAGCGCCTTGCTGAGCGAAAAGAGTGCGGCCTTGCAGGTCGACCTTTGACAGCATCAACCAGGGGTTGACCATGGTGGATGCGGCTGGTCGTGTGCGCTTCTACAACCAGCGCATGCTGGAGCTTCTGAACCTGCCGGAGTCGGTTCTGCTGGGCCAACCCACGCACGAGTCGAGTCGCTCAGGTTTCAGGTGGAGCGGGGTGACTTTGGGCTCAAGCTCGAATTGCTGCCAGCGGAGGCGCGGCCCTACATCACGCGGGAGGCGCCGTTGCGCCCCGGCGCGGTATGTCCGCCGCACGCCGGAGGGCGTGATGCTGGAGGTGCTCACACGCCAGTTGCCCGACGGCGGCTTTGTTCGCACCTACACCGATGTCACCTCTTATGTTGATGCCCAGGAAGCCTTGCGCGAAGAGCGTCAGCGCCTGCAATGGGTGCTGGAGGCCACCCGGCCGGGCATCTGGGAATACAACCTGGAGACCCAGGAGTGCCCGATTACAGCGAGCGGTGGGCAGAGATGTTGGGCTATACCCTGAGCGAGCTGCAGCCCTCCACCATTGACACCTGGCAGGCAAGGGTCCATCCGGATGACCTGAGCCGTGTCCTGAGCGGCAGTCGAGGCTGCATCTGAAAGGCGAGTCGCCCTATTACGAGTGTGATTTCCGCATGCGGCACAAGAGTGGCCAATGGCTGTGGGTGAACGCCCGGGGTCGGGTGCACAGGCGCGATGAACGTGGCCGTGCGCTCTACATGTCCGGCACCTTGCTCGACATCCACGAAAGGGTGACGGCACAGGAGGAAGTGCGACTCGCTCAACACCAGTCTGGAGCGGCGGGTGGCCGAGCGCACCGCCGAGCTGGAGCGCTCCATGAAAGACATGGAAGCCATTTCCTACTCCATCGCCCACGATCTGCGGGCGCCGCTGCGTTCGGTGAACGGGTTTGCCTCGCTGATTGCCGAAGAAGAGAGTGAGCGCCTGAGTGACAGCGGCACGCGACATGTTCGAGCGCATTGCCCGCTCATCGCGCAACATGGGGCAGATGATCACCGACATGCTGGAAATGCTGCGCGTGGTCCGGGTCGAGCTCGACGCCGTGCCGGTGGACATGGGCCAACTGGCCGGTCGGTGAAGGAGTCGCTGGCGCCGGGCCATCCCGAGGCGCTGATCGAGGTGGAGCCCCTGCCGCTGGTCATGGGCGATGCGACGCTGCTGCGCCAGGTGCTCGCTAACCTGATGGACAACGCGCTCAAATATTCACGGCACCAGCCGCAGCCCGGGCTGACTGCTGGGGTTTGACGAGCGCAAGCAGCGCTTTCTATTTGACGCGACAACGGCATGGGCTTTGACATGGCGCGGGCGGGCAAGCTGTTTGGCCTGTTCCAGCGCTTGCATGCCGGCTGCGATGTGCCGGGCACCGGTGTCGGGCTGGCGATCGTGGCGCGCATCGTGGAGCGGCATGGTGGCCGCATCTGGGCCGAGGCCACCCCGGGTCAGGGGTGCCACCTTCTGGTGGACGCTGCCGCTGGGATAGTGCGAGGCACCTGAACCAAGGCCGAACGCGGTCCGTTTGTCGCCGCCCGTGGCGCAGAACGCGCGGCCTTCAAAACGGCGCTGCGTGCACGGTCGGTGGGAAGTCGTCACCCTCGGCCGGCTTGCCGTCCTGGTCTGCGGGCTTCTGCGGCTTCGGCTGCGGTGCCGCTGCCGCTGCGGCCGGGCTCAGGCCTCTGGCGCACCGCCGCCTTGTCGCCGGCGCTGGCGAACTTGCTGTATTTGCCGATCACGCTCACCAGCTGGCCGTAGATCTTCGGGTTGGCGGCCAGGCATTCCTTTTGTTCCAGGAAGTTGGACTCGCCCGTGAAGTTGCCCACCAGGCCGCCGGCCTCGGTGACCAGCAAGGCGCCGGCGGCCACATCCCAGGGCGAGAGGCCCATTTCAAAGAAGCCGTCGGAGAAGCCGGCGGCCACATAGGCCAGATCCAGCGCGGCCGAGCCCGGGCGGCGCACGCCGGCGCACTTGGGCATGATTTCGCCCAGCATCTTCATGTAGGTCTGGAAGGCAGTCGCCCGGGCGGAAGGGGAAGCCGGTGGAGAGCAGGGTGGAGCGCAGCGAGTCGCGCTTGGCCACGCGGATGCGGCGGTCGTTGAGGTAGGCGCCGCGGCCACGGGTGGCGCAGAAGAGGTCGTTGCGGCTGGGGTCGTAGACCACGGCCTGCTCCAGGCGGTTGCCCACCATGAGCGCGATGCTCACGCAGTAAACCGGGAAGCCGTGGATGAAGTTGGTGGTGCCGTCCAGCGGGTCGATGATCCAGACGTGATCAGCGCCGCCGTGTTTGCCTGGGCGTCGTCCAGATTCTTCGGCCCAGATCGCGTGATCGGGGTAGGCGGTGAGCAGCGTGTCGATGATGGCGGCTTCGGCGGCCTGATCAACTTCGGTCACGAAGTCGTTGGTCTGCTTGGCCGACACCCGGACCGACTCCACGTCCAGCGCGGCGCGGTTGATGATGGTACCGGCGGTACGGGCGGCCTTGATGGCCACGTTGAGCATGGGGTGGAGGGTGGACGACATGAATTGTGAACCTTTGCGCGCCCCGGAGAAGGACGCGTGACAGTGGAAGAGCAAACAGCAGTGCCCCGGCGATGGGGGCAGCGACAATAGGCGCTATTTTAACGACTTGCCCCGCGCGCGGTGTCGACTTTTTAGCGAACACCGCAGAACCAGCTTTGCTGGGCTGCTGGTGTTGCCCCCTGGGGGGTGACGCGAAGCGGCGCGGGGGGACCTATGCTGACCCGATTCATCCTGATCCAGACCAGCCACGCCGGCAATGTGGGCGGCACCGCCCGCGCCATGAAAACCATGGGTTTTGACGACCTGGTGCTGGTCGCGCCGCGCTGGGCCAACGTGTTGCGCCGGGAAGAAACCATCCAGCGCGCCAGCGGCGCCAACGATGTGCTGGCCAAGGCGCGCATCGTCGACACGCTGGACGAAGCGCTGGATGGCGTGGACCATTTGTGTGCCACGGCCATGACGCCGCGCGACTTTGGCCCACCCACGCGTCGCCCCGCGTGAGCACTTTGCCAGCCTGATGCCTTCGGGAGTGCAGGGCGCCGATGCATCCGCGCCCGGGTGGTGTGGCTTTTCTGTTTGGCTCCGAGCGCTTTGGCATGCGCAACGAAGACGTGTACCGCTGCCACGCCTGCCTGTCCATTCCCACCGATCCGCAGTTTGGCTCGCTCAATCTGGCGGCGGCCGTGCAGCTGATCGCCTACGACTGGCGCCAGGCGCTGGGCGGCTTTGCCTTGCCAGCGTCCACGCCCGCCAAGCCGCCCGCCGATGCCAAGGCGCTGGCGGGCATGTTGACGCACCTGGAGCAGGCCCTGGTGGCCGTGGATTTTCTGGACCCCGAAGCGCCCAAGAAGCTGATGCCGCGCCTGAACCAGCTTTTCAACCGGGCTGCACCGAGCGAGGAAGAAATCCACATCCTGCGCGGTGTTGCCAAGGCCATGCTGCAAGCGGCAGCGCGCCGCCAAACGCTAGACTCCGCGCCATGTTTGACCGAATCCGATCCGATATCCAGTGCGTTCTTGAGCGCGACCCCGCCGCGCGCAGCATCTGGGAGGTGGTCACCTGTTACCCCGGCCTGCATGCTGTCTGGCTGCACCGCCCGGCCCACTGGTGCTGGAACCACGGTTTCAAATGGCTGGGGCGTTTCATTTCGCACATCGCCCGCTGGCTCACCGGCATCGAAATCCACCCGGGCGCCAAGGTGGGTGAGCGGGTGTTTTTTGACCATGCCATGGGCGTTGTGGTGGGCGAGACCGCCGAGATCGGCGACGGCTGCACGATTTACCAGGGCGTGACCCTGGGCGGCACCTCGCTCTACAAGGGCACCAAGCGCCACCCCACGCTGGGCAAGGACGTGGTGGTGAGCGCGGGCGCCAAGGTGCTGGGCGGCTTCGAGGTGGGCGACGGCGCCAAGATCGGCAGCAATGCCGTGGTGATCAAGCCCGTGCCCGCCGGCGCCACGGCGGTGGGCATTCCCGCGCGCATCATCCAGAGCAAGACCGGACGAGAGCCCGGATGTGGTCGAAGAAGCAGAAGCCCAAGTTTCAGGCCTACGGCATCACGCAGGACGACGATCCGCTGTCGCAGGCCATGCGCGGTCTGATCGACAGCGCCTCAGGGCAGGACCACCAGATCGCCTTGCTCTGGCAGGCCATCGGCAAGCTCAACGATTGTGTGAAAGACGGCGATTGCCTGCCGGTCGACGCGGCGCTCAAAGAGTGCTTTGAGGCCGAGAAGCTGAACCAGCTGGTGGGGAAGTAGGCTCCCCCTGCGCCGGCGTCGCCGTCACCGGCGCTGGGAGGTCGCCGCCATGTGCCCCGGCAGGGCTGTGCCGAGCCTCCGCCATGACTGCGCTGCGCTGGTCACCCGTGCCCAGGCCCACCTGATTCCTGCCGGCAGGTGCACCGCTCGAGCCTGTCTGCCGCGATGGGCCTGACCCGGACGCCGCGGATCCGGCTTTGCCAGTCCGCCAGTGCCGCCCCCTGGGGGGTGACGCGCCGCAGGCGCGGCGCGGGGGGATCAATGGTGATGGCCGTGGGCACCGTGCGCGTGGCCGTGGGACACTTCTTCGGCGCTGGCGGCCTGCACGTCCAGCACCTTCAGCGCGAATTTCAGCGTCTGCCCGGCCAGCGGGTGGTTGCCGTCGAGCAGCACGGTGGGCCCTTTGATCTTGGTGACGGTGAAGACCTGCTGGTTGCCCTGGTCGTCGTGGCCCTGCAACTGGCCACCCACCTTCACGCCCGGCGGGAATTCGCTCTTGGGCATGCTGGTGACCAGGTCTTCGTCGCGCTCGCCAAAGGCGTCGGCCGGGGCCAGGGTCAAGGTGGTCTCGTAACCTTTTTCCTGCCCTTCCAGGGCCTTCTCGATGCCTGCCAGCGTGTTGCCGTAGCCGCCGTGCAGGTAGGCGCGCGGCTCTTTGCCGTCTTCCAGCACTTTGCCCTGGGCATCGGTGGCGCGGAAGGTGAGGGTGACAACGGTGTCTTTGGTGATTTTCATGGTGAAGTGCTTTCTGGAAGAATGGGGTCAGCGCGCAGGGCGCACGGCCGACTTGGGTCGGAAGCCTTTGCACACGCTCGTCGTGGGTTTCGAGGTAGGGGCCGCCGATCAGGTCGATGCAGTAGGGCACGGCGGCGAAGATGCCGTTGATCTTTTGCGTGCCATCGGCATTTTTCAGGCCTTCCAGCGTTTCGGCGATGGCTTTGGGCTGGCCGGGCAGGTTGATGATCAGGCTCTGGTCGCGGATCACGGCCACCTGGCGCGACAGGATGGCGGTGGGCACAAAGGCCAGGCTGATCTGGCGCATCTGCTCGCCGAAGCCCGGCATTTCCTTGTGGGCCACGGCCAGGGTGGCCTCGGGCGTGACATCGCGCAGGGCCGGGCCGGTGCCGCCGGTGGTGAGCACCAGCGAGCAGCCTGCGTCCACCAGCTCGATCAGCGTGTCGCTGATGCGGGCCTGTTCGTCGGGGATGAGGCGGGCGTCGAAGGTGATCGGGTTCTTCAGCGCGCGGGTCAGCCAGTCTTGCAGCGCGGGCAGGCCTTTGTCTTCGTAGATGCCGGCGCTGGCGCGGTCGCTGATGGACACGATGCCGATGCGCACCGGTTCAGGGGTCGGGGTGTCGGCTGCGGTCGTGGCTCATGGGCTTACTCGTCGGAGCACTGTCGTCTGTGTCGTCCTGGCTGGTGTCGTCGGGGTTCAGGGTGGCGCGCACCAGCTGGAACAGCTTCGCGGTAGGCCTTGCCGTGGCGCTGCGCCTCGCCGGGGCGCTCCTTGACGCCTTGGGCGTCTTTGCGGGCCTGGCGGATGAGGGTGCGCAGGTGTTGCACATCGGTCTGCGGGCGCCAGCTCCATCCAGCGCGGTGAGGGCGTCGTCGTCGGCCACGAGCTGGTCGCGCCATTGTTCGGCCTGGTGCAAGCGCCAGCGTGGCTTCGGCCGAGGGTTTGCGCTGTTCTTCCAGGGCGGCTTCGATGGCGGCGATGCTCTTCGTCTTCGAGCTTGCGCATGAGCTTGCCGATGAACTGGATCTGGCGCCGGCGGCCTTCGAAGTTGGTGATGCGCTTGGTGTCTTTCAGCGTGATCACCAGCTTTTCGGACAGGTGTTCGGCGTCGACCAGCTTGTTGAACAGGCTGCTGTTGAGCGTGAGCAGCTGCTCGCCCAGGTCTTGCAGGCGGTCGCTTTCGCGCTTCATGTCGGTCTTGCTCATGTCCACCGATCCCTTGAGCTCGCGTTTGAGCTCCAGATCGAGTTCGCTGCCGGCGGCAACGAATTGGCCACGGACGAAATAGCCTTTGGTGGGTTTGCGGGACATGGATTCTTCGAAGAAGCTGGGTAGAGGCAGCCGGCGCTGAGGCGCACAGAGGGCTACTGCGGGTGCCAATGCAGCGGTGTCGCGCGGGCGACAAGTATCATAGCCGCCGACATGAAAAAAGCCTCCCACACCCCCTCGACCCGCCGTTCCGGCCCTGCCGAGACGCCCGATCAGCCCTCCAGCTCACAGCCTTTGCCGGGTTTTCAGTACGCGCGAGGCCAGTTTGAGGAGCTGACCGATCTGGCGCTGAGCCATGCGCGCAAGCTGGGTGCGGTGGACGCGGGGGCCGAGGTGTCGGAGGGCGCGGGCCTGAGCGTTTCGGTGCGCAAGGGCGAGCTGGAAAACGTGGAGCGCAACCGCGACAAGTCGCTGGGCGTGACGGTGTACCTGGGCCACAAGCGCGGCAATGCCTCGACCTCGGACTTCTCCGCCGCTGCGGTGCGCCAGACGGTTCAGGCCGCCTACGACATCGCCCGCTTCACGGCCGAAGACCCGGTGGCGGGTCTGCCCGACGAGCAGGACGTGGCCGACGAGTGGACCGATCTGGACCTGTTCCACCCCTGGAACATCAGCTCCGAAGAAGCCCTGCAACATCGCGCTGGCCTGCGAAGCGGCGGCTTTTGCCACCAGCAAAAAAATCAACAACAGCGAAGGCGCAGGCGTCTCGGCCCAGCAATCGCACTTTTTCGCCGCCCACATGCGCGGCGGCGAACGCAACCGCGCCGGCATTTTCAGCGGCGGCTACGCCAGCTCGCGCCACAGCCTGTCGGTGGCCCCCATTGCGGGCAAGGGCGCCAACATGCAGCGCGACCACTGGTACAGCTCCACCCGCTCGCCGGCCGACCTGGCCAGCCCGCAGGCCGTGGGCCGATACGCCGCCGAGCGCACGCTGGCGCGCCTGAATGGCCGCAAGATCGCGACCACCGAATGCCCGGTGCTGTTCGAGTCGCCGCTGGCCGCCGGCCTGCTGGGCGCCTACGTGCAGGCCACCAGCGGTGGTGCGCTGTACCGCAAGACCACTTTTCTGGGCGACAGCCTGGGCAAGCGTGTGATGGCCAAGCACCTGGACATTCTGGACGACCCGCTTCATCGTGGGCGGCAAAGGCAGCTCGCCGTTTGACGACGAAGGCGTGCGCACCCAGCGCCGCAAGGTGCTCAGCGCGGGCAAGGTGCAAGGGCTATTTCCTGTCCACCTACTCGGCGCGCAAGCTGGGCATGCGCACCACGGGCAATGCCGGTGGCTCGCACAACCTCACCCTGACCAGCCGCCTGACCCAGCCGGGTGACGACCTGACAGGCATGCTCAAGAAGCTCGGCCGTGGCCTGTTTGTGACCGAGCTGATGGGCCAGGGCGTGAACTACGTGACCGGCGATTATTCGCGCGGCGCTTCGGGCTACTGGGTGGAAAACGGCGAAATCGCCTTCCCGGTGCAGGAAATCACCATCGCGGGCAACCTCAAGGACATGTTCAAGGGGATTGAAGCCGTGGGCGCCGATGCCTACAACTACGGTGCCAAGACCGTGGGTTCCATCCTGGTCAACCGCATGAAGGTGGCGGGCAGCTGAACGACCGCGTCTGCGTCACAATCCACCCTCCCATTCACGAAAACACCACCAGAGCCATTCCGCCATGAGCCTCAAAGAACAGATCACCGAAGACATGAAGGCCGCCATGCGCGCCAAGGACAGCGAGCGCCTGGGCACCATCCGTTTGCTGACCGCGGCGATGAAGCAAAAGGAAGTGGACGAGCGCGTCGAGCTGGACGACGCCATGGTGGTCGCCATCGTGGACAAACTGATCAAGCAGCGCAAGGACAGCATCGAGGCCTTCACCAAGGCCGATCGCATGGACCTGGCGGACAAGGAAAAAGTCCGAAATGGTGGTGTTGCAGGCCTATCTGCCCGCGCGCATGTCGGCCGAAGAAGTGACCGCGGCCGTCAAGGCCATCGTGGCCGAGCTGGGCGCTTCGGGCCCGGGTGACATGGGCAAGGTGATGGGCGCTGTGAAAACGCGCCTGGCGGGCAAGGCCGACATGGGCCAGGTGTCGGCCGCCGTGAAGGCCGCGCTGGCGGGTTGAGCCGTCGGGCGCTCAGGTGTGGCCCAGGATCAGGGCCGTGCCTGCGATGGCCAGTGAAGCGCCGACCCATGCGCCGACGGCCGGTCGGCGGCGGTAGATCAGCCACAGCAGTGGCAGGATCACGATGGGCGACACCGAAGAGAAGATCGCCACGATGCCGGCCTGACCTTCGTGCAGGGCTTGCAGGATCAGGGTCATGCCCAGGGCCATGGCAATGGCCGCGCCCAGGAACACCAGGCCGGCGTCGCGCAGCGTGATCGGTCCGCCCGAGCGGGCGGGTTTCCAGCCCGAGGCCCACAGCACGCCGTGGGCCGCGCAGGCCAGGGTGGTGCGCACGGCAGACGCCGCGATGGGGTCGATGCCGGTGGTCATCAGCGGTTTGAGCATCAGGGTGGCCAGCGACTGGCACAGGGCTGCGAGCAAACCCAGCGCCACGGCCACCGCCAGCGGCCCTCTGGTCTGCTCCCACAGGTGGGCCTCGTTGCTGCGTTTGCCCCACAGAATGGCGATCATCACGCCGCCCATCAGCATGGCGCTGCCCAGCAGGGCCCAGCCCCACAAGACCTCACCCAGCCAGACCCAGGCCAGCAGCGCGGAGAACAGGGCATGGCAGGCGAACAGCACGCCCGAGCGCCGGGGCCCCAGGCGGTTCATGCAGGCGAACAGGGCGGTGTCACCGACAAAGATGCCGATCAGGCCCGACAGCGCCAGCAAGCCCATGGCCGAGGCGTGCAGGCTGTGCCAGCCGCCGCTGGCCAGCGCCAGGGCCCAGAGCAGCAGCGTGGCAAAGGCCATGCGCAGGCGGCTGAAGCCGATGGCGCCCAGGCGCTGCGTGGGACCGACGGAAAACGTGCTCGCGGTGGCCCAGCAGGTGGCGGCCAGCAAGGCCATGAGTTCGGGGCGCATGGGTTCGGCGGGCTTTAGACGTTTTCCAGCGCCAGCAATTCGTCGATGGTCTGCCGGCGGCGGATCAGGCGGTGTGAGTCGCCGTCGACCAGCACCTCGGCGATCAGCGGGCGGCTGTTGTAGTTGCTCGACATCGAGGCGCCATAGGCCCCTGCGTCGTGCAGCACCAGCAGGTCGCCCACCCGGGCTTCGGGCAGGTCGCGGGTGAACACCACGCCGCCTTCACCCTGGGTGAACACGTCGCCCGATTCGCACAGCGGGCCGGCCACCACGGTGGCGCGCAGCGGGCGGCTCTTCGCCGTCGGCGGGGATCACGCTCATGCCGTGGAAGGCGCCGTACATCGAGGGGCGCATCAGGTCGGAGAAGCCGGCGTCGACCAGGGTGAAATGCTGGCCGCCCTGGTATTTGGTGGCGCGCACCTCGGCCAGCAACACGCCCGCTTCGGCCACCAGGTAGCGGCCGGGTTCCAGCTCCAGGTGCACCGTCGTGACCCAGGTGGCTGGCGATGGCGCTGGCGTGCGGCGTCCCAGAGGCTGAAGTAGTGGTCGGTGTCGATGCGGGGCTCGTCGGCCTGGTAGGGGATGGACAGGCCGCCGCCGGCCGAAATGGCCTCCAGATCGGCGCCGCTGTCTTTCACCAGCGCCACCATGGCCGCGCAGACTTCCTGCAGGTGGCCGTAGTCCACGCCGGAGCCGATGTGCATGTGCAGGCCGACCAGGTGCAGGCCATGCTGCTTCACCGCCGCCAGGGCGGCGGGCAGCTCGGTGTGCCAGATGCCGTGTTTGCTGTGTTCGCCGCCGGTGTTGGTCTTGTTGCTGTGGCCGTGGCCAAAGCCGGGGTTGATGCGCAGCCAGACGCGGTGGCCGGGCGAGCGCTGGCCCAGCTGGCCCAGCATGTCGATGGAGCCGGCGTTGACCGGGATCTGGTGCTCCACCACGGTGTCCAGGGTGGCGTGGTCAAACAGGTCGGCGGTGAAGACGATGCCGGAGGCGCCTTGGGCATTGGGTGCGGCGGTGAAGCCGGCCGCCAGGGCCCGCTGGATTTCGCCGCGCGAGACCGCATCCACCACCACGCCTTGCTCGCGCATCAGGCGCAGCAGGTGCAGGTTGGAGTTGGCTTTCTGGGCGAAGCGCACGGTATCGAAGCGCTTCAGATCGTTGATGCGCTGGCGGATGGTGTGCGGCGTCGTAGACCCACAGGGGGGTGCCGTGCTGGTCGGCGAGAGTGCGGAGCAGGGTGGGAGCAAAGGGATTCATGGTGCGCATCATCTCAATTCAGAGGTATATTGAAAAATGCTTTAATTTTGTAGATCATTCAATTTTGATATGAAATTGACCCACCGCCAGATTGAGGTGTTCCGGGCCGTGATGAACGCCGGCCATGTGACGCGCGCGGCCGAGGCCTTGCACACCTCACAGCCCACCGTGAGCCGCGAACTGGCCCGGCTGGAGCAGGTGCTGGGCATCGTGCTGTTTGAGCGCGTGAAGGGGCGCCTGAGGCCCACGGTGCGTGCGCATGGCCTTGCTGGAAGAGGTGGAGCTGTCGTATGTGGGGCTGGACCGCATCGCGGCCACGGCGGCCTCGTTGCGCGATTACGCCCAGGGGCGGCTGCACCTGGCCTGTCTGCCCGCCCTGGCCCATGCCCTGTTGCCCGATGCGATCCGGCGCTTTGTGGCCGTTGCAGCCGGAGGCGGGCGTGAGCATCACGCCGCTGGAGTCGCCCGGGCTGGAAGCCGCGCTGACCGAGCAGCGGTTTGACCTGGGCCTGACCGAGCGCCGCGAGGCGCCACCGGCCACCGACGCTGCAGCACCTTGCTGGAGGTGGACGAGGTGTGTGTGTTGCCGCGCGGCCACGCGCTGGCGTCGCGCGCGGTGCTGACGCCGGAGGATTTCGCCGACCAGGCCTTTGTGAGCCTGGCGCCCACCGACCCCTACCGGCAGCAGATCGACGCGGTGTTCGAGCGGCGCAGGGGTGCGGCCGGCATCTGCACATCGAGTCGCCCAGCGCGGTGTCGGTGTGTGCGCTGGTGCGCCAGGGCCTGGGTGTGGCCATCGTCAATCCGCTGACGGCGCTGGAGCTGCGCGGCCAGGGCCTGGAGGTGCGCCCGTTTTCGGTGAGCATTCCCTTTCACGTGGCGGTGGTGTTGCCCGCCTGGCGGTCGGAACACCCGCTGCGCGCGGACCTGCTGGCAGGCTTGTCGGCCGCTGCGGATGCGCTGCGGGCCAGGCTTCCCGGCAAGCTACAGGCGTAAAAAAACCCGCCTGGCGTCCCTGGCGGGTTTTTTCGAAGCGACTGATCGGGAAGGATCAGTACAACTTCTTGGGCAGCTGCATGGAGCGCACGCGCTTGTAGTGGCGCTTGACGGCGGCGGCTTTCTTGCGCTTGCGCTCGGCGGTGGGCTTCTCGTAGAACTCGCGGGCGCGCAAGTCGGTCAGCAGGCCGAGTTTTTCGATGGTGCGCTTGAAGCGGCGGAGAGCGACGTCAAAGGGCTCGTTGTCTTTTACACGGATGGTCGTCATTAAAGAAGAAATTCCAGATTGTGCGGAAAGAGGATGACCGGGAGATCGGGCCCAGCCGTCGTTTCTGCAAAGTTTCCCCGTCTATTAACTAGTATTGGCCGACGGGGGTTTGCCAGCAAAGCCTTGGATTATAGCCTTGACACAGGACGATGGCAAGTTGTTCCACGGTTGGAAGCGCGCAGACAGGTGCACTGGCTGTGCTCTGCTCGGTGCCGTCCGGAGGCGTCGTCGTTTCGGGCCACAGTTCGTTGCAGGGCGCTTGACGGACCAGGCCTGTCGCCGCTCAGGCGCAGAGCGCGGGCCGCTCGAAGGTCGATTGCACCACCTCGGGTGAAACGGCGTTCCTCGCGCAGGATGAAGCGACTGGTCTGCGCGAATTCGAAATTGGCACTGCCCTTCGGGGTCGGCGCGCAGGCGTTCGCGATAGGCCTCGTAGGCCGCCAGGCTGTCAAAGGCGATCAGGCCCCAGGCTTCGAAGTTGCTGCCTTCGTGGGGCAGAAAGTAGCCCACCAGATGGCCGCCGCAGCGGGGAATGATGCGGCCCCAGTTGTCGGCATAGGTGCGGAAGTGGTCGAGCTGGAAGGGATCGATTTCGTAGCGGATGAAGCAGGTGATGTTCATGGTTGGGTTCCATGGTTGGGTGCGAAGCCCGCATCATGGTTGCACGGGTCGAACGCGCAACAGCTTCGTTGCGGAACGAAGCGTTGGGCGCCCGCATTGCGGCACACTGGTCCCATGAACACCAACCAGGTCGCCCACACCGCCGCGCTCATGGGTGAGCCCGCCCGCGCGGCGATGCTGCTGGCGCTGATGGATGGCCGGGCGCTCACGGCGCGGGAGCTGGCGCTGGTCGCTGGTGTGTCACCCGCCACGGCCAGCCGGCATCTGGCGCTGCTGCTGGAGGCCGGGTTTCTTGCACATGGAGAAGCAGGGCCGCCACCGCTACCACCGCCTGGCCTCGGCCGAGGTGGCGTCGCTGATCGAGCAGCTGATGCAGGTGTCGATGCCCACCGGTTGCGACCTGTGAAGGTCGGGCCCCGCGAGCAAGCCTTGCGCACGGCGCGCGATCTGTTACGACCATCTGGCGGGACGCTTGGGCATGGCCGTGGCCGATCACCTGGTCGAGGCATCGGCCGTGGTGTTGCAGGGCAATGCGCAGTGCTTGCCGGGCGACGGGCTGGACGTCGCCTTGCAGCGTCTGGGTGTGTCGGAGGGCGCACGAGGCGTTGAGGGGGCGTTCGTGCTCGCCCGGTTTGTCTGCCTTGTCTGGACTGGAGCGAGCGGCGAAGCCATGTGGCCGGGCGGCTTGGGTGCCTTGATTTGCGCCCATTGCCTGACCCAAGGGTGGCTGCTGCGCAGCCCGGGCTCCCGAGCGCTTCGGGTGTCGGAGCCCGGCGCCCGCGCCTTGAGGGACTGGATGGGCACCGCGCGCTGGCGCGAGTGTCACCGAGGGCTGATCAGGCGGGCAAGGCGCTGCGCGCAGGCGTGGGCGCTGGCCCAGGCCCACTGGAAGTTGTAGCCGCCCAGCCAGCCGGTCACATCCACCACTTCGCCGATGAAATACAGGCCGGGTTGTCTGGACTCCATGGTTTGCGACGACAGATCGCGCGTGTCCACGCCGCCCAGGGTCACTTCGGCCTTGCGGTAGCCCTCGCTGCCGTTGGGCGTGATTTCCCAGCGGGCGAAGCGCTCGGCCAGTCGGGCCAGGGCCTTGTCGCTGGCGTCGCTGATGGGTTTTTGCCAGTCGGGGTCTTGCTGCGTCCAGGCATCGGCCAGGCGGCTGGGCACCAGGGTGGCGAGTTCGTTGGCGATGAGTTTGCGGGAGCGGGCTTTGGCCTGGGCCAGGGCCTCGGGCAGGTCCACCTCGGGCGCCAGGTTCAGGCGGATCGGTGTGCCTTCCTGCCAGTAGCTGGAAATCTGCAGCACGGCCGGGCCCGAGAGGCCGCGGTGGGTGAACAGCAGGTCTTCGCTGAAGGCCATGCGGGTCTTCTTGGTGCCGGTTTCGATCTCCACGGGCAGGGAGAGCCCGGCCAGCGGGATGTAGGGCGCCCAGGCGTCGGCGTCGAAGGTGAGCGGCACCAGGCCGGGGCGCTGCTCGACCAGCCGCAAGCCAAACTGTTTGGCGATGCGGTAACCGAAATCGGTGGCGCCGATCTTGGGGATGGACAGGCCGCCGGTGGCGATGACCACGCTGTGGCTGGTGACCGTGCCGCGGTCGGTGTCGAGTTCGTACGAGCCATCGGCCGCCACGCGAACGGCTTTCACGCCGCAGGGTTGCCAGCGCTGCACGCCGCCGGCATCGCACTCGGCCAGCAGCATGTTGATCAGGTCTTCGGCCGAGCGGTCGCAGAAGAGCTGGCCCTTGTGTTTTTCGTGGAAGGGGATGCCGTGTTTCTGCACCAGCGCGACGAAATCTTGCGGCGTGTAGCGCGAGAGCGCCGAGCGGCAGAAGTTGGGGTTCTCGCTGACGAAGTGCTTGTGGGGCTGGCGCACATCGATGTCGCGGTTGGTGAAGTTGGCGCGGCCGCCGCCCGAGATGCGCACCTTTTCGGCCACCTTGTCGCTGTGGTCGAGCACCAGCACCTTGAGGCCGCGCTGGCCTGCCACGCCGGCGCAAAACAGGCCGGCGGCGCCTGCGCCGATCACCACCGCATCAAAATCGTGCACGCTCATCAGCCTTTCCAGACAAACGGAAACTTCACCTGCTTCCAGAAGCCGTTGGGCACGTAGTCGCCCAGCACCCCGTATTGCTCGGGCCAGAGCTTGGTGCTTTTCACGGCGGTGCCAAACAGGTAGTCCAGGAAGGCGAAGTGGGCCGCGTAGTTCTTGTCCAGCGCTTCCTGGTCCTGGCTGTGGTGCCAGTGGTGGAAGTTGGGGGTGACGATGAGGTAGCGCAGCGGGCCCAGGCGGACGCTCACGTTGGCGTGGTTGAACACGGCCTGGAAGCCGACCACGATGATGTAGGCGTCGATCACGTCCTTGGAGAAACCCAGCGTGAAGATGGGGGCGAGCACCAGGGTGCGGGTGATCAGGATTTCAAGGATGTGCTGGCGCGAACCGGCCATCCAGTCCATGTGTTTGGCGCTGTGGTGCACGGCGTGCAGGCGCCACAACACGGGCACCTCGTGGTAGGCCCGGTGGGTCCAGTACTGCACCAGATCGGCCACCAGGATGATCAGCGGCAGGCCGGCCCAGAACGGCAGGGCGCCGAACCAGCCGCGGATGCCGTCGCTCGACGCCCAGCCAAACAGCTTGTGCACCAGCAGGTTGGTGGCCAGCAGCATGAAGCCGATCACCATGTGGTTGACGATGAAGTGGTGCACATCGGTCTGCCACTCGGGGCGAAACACGGGCTGGTCTTTGCGCAGGGCAAACAGCTTCTCGATGAAGATGAAGATCAGCGCCGAGCCCAGCAGATCGAGGATGAACCAGTCGAGGCCGATGTAGGGCGTGCCGTCGGCGAAATCGTTCACCGGCACCTTGCTGCCGCCCAGCAAGGCGGTGAGCGCCACGAACAGGAAGGCGCCCGCGGCCAGCCAGCGCGAGCGGTTGAACAGGATGTTGACCAGGCTCAGGCCGCCGGCGATCACCATGGCCACGAACATGACCTGGCGGATCAGTGTCCACGTCGTAGCTCTTGCGCAGCTCGGGCGTGGTCAGGTACTGCGGGAAATGAAAGGCGAGCACGCCGAGAAAACACAGCATGCCCAGCACCAGCGCGATCACGCCGGTGACCATGCCTTTGCCCGGGCTGCAGTGCGCCGTGGCTTTCGGTGAGTTCGTTGAGTTTGTCGAGCACGGGTTTCCTCCGCTGGCGGCTGCGGGCCGCCGTTTTGTTGAGCTTGCGCGGAGTGTAGCGGGCGGCCTGCGGCCGCTGAATGCTGGCGGGTCAGGCCGCGTTGCGAGAGCGCCGGGTTGGCTGATCGCCGCGATGCCGCGCACCACATCGCCGATCACGATCACGGCGGGGCTGCCGAGTTGTTCGCGGGCGAGGGTGTCGGTGAGCGCGCCCAGCGTGCTGACGGCGTGGCGCTGCTGGGGCAGGGTGGCGTGCTGGATGATGGCCAGCGGGGTGCTGGCGGGCAGGCCGGTGAGCAGGTCTTGCTGGATCTGGGCGGCGCCCGAGACGCCCATGTAGATCACCAGGGTGAGTTTGGCGTCGCGCGCGGTGGCGGCCAGGGCCTGCCAGTCGGTGCCGCGCGATTCGGGGTGATGCCGGGTTTGGCATGGCCGGTGACGAAGACCACGCCGTGGGCATGTTCGCGGTGGGTGAGGGGCACGCCGAGCGAGGTCATGCCGCCCAGGCCGGCGGTGATGCCGTTGACCACCTGCACCGGGATGCCTTCGCTCTGCAGGTATTCCACTTCTTCGCCGCCCCGGCCAAAGATGAAGGGGTCGCCGCCTTTGAGCCGCACCACCACTTCGCCTTCGCGCGCGGCCATGAGCATGAGCTTTTCGATGAAGGCCTGGGGCGTGCTCTTGCAGCCGCCGCGCTTGCCCACGGGCACGATGCGCGCCTTGGGCGAGGCGTGGACCAGCACGGCTTCGTTGACCAGGTCGTCGACCAGCAGCACGGTGGCCGAAGCGATGGCGCGCACCGCCTTGAGGGTGAGCAGTTCCGGGTCGCCCGGGCCGGCGCCCACCAGGGTCACGGTACCGGGCAGGAAGGCCTGGGGGGTATCAGTGGGCATGGCTTGAGGTCTCATGGTGCTGCACCTCCCGCAAGATGTGTTCCACCTGCAGCGATATGGGCGTGGGCACAGGGTTTTCACCGAGCAAGCACGGCGCTGATGTAGGCGGCCGTGACCTCGGCGCTGGTGTCTTTGGGCAGGTCGGGCAGGGCGGTGAGGGAGCCTTCCTGGGCGGCCTGCAGCAGGTGGCGCTCGCCGTCTCGAAAGGCCTCCATGCGCGGGCAGCGGCGCGCATCGGCCACGGGCTCGCCTTCGGTGCCGCGCAGCAGCATGGCGTGGGCACCGGTGAGGGCGAAGGTGGCGGCCATGGAGTCGGCGTATTCGGGGTGGGTGTAGCTGCCCACGATCAGGGCCTGGCCGGCGCAGGGGTTCATGAGCTTGACCAGGCTGTGGGCCGGGTTGCGCAGGCCGACGGTGCGGCGCACGTCGAGCAGGGTCTTCAGGCCCGGGCACAGCACCTCGGTCGGGATGTAGGCCAGCTTCGCCGGGCGGCCAGCGGGCGCACGGTGTGGCGCGGCGACATGCCCAGCGCGGCAAAAACCGCCTCCGCGGTGACGCGCTTGTCTTCGGTGGGCGTGCCGTGCACCACGACCGGCCACACCCTGGCGCGCCAGCAGCAGCGCCAGCAAGGGGCGTCAGCACCGGCAGCTTGCGCGCACCGTTGTAGGTGGGCAGCACCACGGTGGTGCGGCCGTTGTCGGGCACCTTGTTCAGGCGCTGGTGGGTGGCGTCGAGGAAGCCGGCCATTTCCTCGTCGGTTTCGCCCTTGATGCGCATGGCGATGCAAAAGGCGCCCAGTTCCAGGTCGGTGACGCGCGCCGTCGAGCACCTGGCCCATCAGGTCGGTGGCCTGCTCGCGGTTGAGCGCACGGGCGCCGTCTTTGCCGCGCCCGATTTCTTTGATGTAGTGACTGATTCCCATGGCTGCCGATTGTCGGGCAATCTTGATGACTGTGGGTTATATGCGAACGCGATCAAGCGGCCAGCCACGGGCGGCGGAGGCTTGACCAGGCGCCGCAGCTCGGGGATGCAGGAGCCGCAGTTGGTGCCGCATTTCAGCCCGGTTTGCAGCTCGGCAAAGCGCTGCTCGTCGCTGCCTTCGCTGCTGGCCAGCTGGGCTTGGATCGCCTCTTCGCTGACGTTGAAGCAGGTGCAGACCTGTTTGCCTCTGGCTTTCACCGCGACCGGGGCCTTGGCGCCGGGCATGAGCAGCAGGCGGCCATAGGCGTCGGCGGGCAGTTCGTCTTGCAGCAGGGCCTTGAGCCAGACCTCGGCCGAGGTGTCGCCCGCGAGCAGGAAGCGCTTCCAGCTGGCGCCCGTGGTCCGGTGGTGCGCAGGCGCACCGCGCGGTGTTGCTGCAGCCGGCGGTCGGCATAGCGCAGGGTGTCGGGCGCGTCGAGCTGCGAGCAGCGTTTCGATCTCGGCGATCAAGGCCGGCGTCGGGGGCTTCGTGCGCGGCGGCGCGGAACAGCAGGCCGGTGCGCTCGCGGCCAAAGGGCACGCAGGCTGGCAAACGGGAAGCGGCTGCATCAAGCGCTTGCAGCGCCTGCGCGGGCGGCCAGCGCCTGGTCGTCGGGCAGCCAGGCCACGCCGAGCAGCGTCCAGGGCAGTTCGGCTTTGAGCACCTTGACGGCCGCGTGTTTGAGCTCGGGTTGTTTGGAGGTGGGGCAACGGGCCGAGGTGGTCAGGGCGTTGACGCCGGCCAGCGGTTCGCCGGTGCTGCTGCAGCCACTCAGGTACTCGGCGCCCCAGTGCATGGCCATGAAGGCCTGGTTTTTTGCCACGCTGTCCGAAGCTTCTGCGGGCACCAGGATGGAGCCGCGTTTGCTGGTGAGGTGCACCAGATCGCCGTCTTTCCAGCCGCGCTGCGGCCATGTCGGCCGGGTGGAGCTGCACCGTGGGTTCGGCCACATGGCCAAACAGGCGGCCGAGGGTGCCGGTGCGGGTCATGCCGTGCCACTGGTCGCGCAGGCGGCCGGTGGTGAGCGAGAAGGGGTAGCGGTTGTCGCGGGGTTCGGCGAGCGGCACAAACGGCAGGGCGGCAAAGCGGGCTTTGCCGTCTGGGCGTGGGGAAGATGCCGTCTTCGTAGAGCCGGGCTTTGCCCTGGGTGGCGCCTTCGGGGAAGGGCCATTGTTGCGGGCCTTGCTGCTCCAGCGTGGCGTAGCTGAGGCCGGTGATGTCGAGATCGCGGCCGCGGGTGGATTCGCGGTGTTCCAGCCAGATGGCTGTCTCGGGCGTGGCGGTAGGGGAAGAGCGGTTGGGCTGCCTTTCGCCGGGATCGACAGCCAGCCGGTGCGCGAAATCGACCACGATCTGCCAGTCGTGGCGCGCTTCACCCGGCGCGGGCACGGCGGCGCGCACGCGGCTGATGCGGCGTTCGCTGTTGGTGACCGTGCCTTCCTTTTCGCCCCAGGTGGTGGCGGGCAGCAGCAGGTCGGCGTAGCCGCAGGTCTCGGCGGTGGCGAAGGCTTCCTGCACGACCACGAACTCGGCGCGTTGCAATGCGCGGCGCACGGTGGCCTGGTCGGGCATGGACTGGGCCGGGTTGGTGCAGGCGATCCACAGGCCTTGATTTCGCCGTCGGCGGCGGCCTGGAACATCTCGATGGCGGACTTTGCCGGGCTTCGACGGGCACGTCGGGCACGCCCCAGAGCCGGCCACTTCGGCGCGGTGCTCGGGGTTGGCCAGATCGCGGTGGGCGCTGAGCAGGTTGGACAGACCACCCACTTCGCGCCCGCCCATGGCGTTGGGCTGGCCGGTGAGGCTGAAGGGGCCGGCACCGGGTTTGCCGATCTGGCCGGTGGCCAGGTGCAGGTTGATGAGGGTGGCGTTTTTGGCGGTGCCGCTGCTGCTCTGGTTCAGGCCCTGGCAGTAGAGGCTGAGCGTGGACGTTGGCGATCGTGGCGAACCAGCGTTGGCTGCGGTGAACAAATCGTCTTTGCTCAGGCCGCAGACTTCGGAGACCCGCTCGGGCGTGCACTCGCGCACCAGGGCCTTGAGCTCGTCAAAGCCGTGGGTGTGGGCGGCGATGTAGTCGGCGTTGGTCCAGCCTTCCCACAGCATGATGTGCAGCAGGCCGTGGAACAGCATCACATCGCTGCCGGGCAGCAGGGGCAGATACAGGTCGGCGATGCCGGCGGTGTCGGTGCGGCGCGGGTCGGCCACGATGATCTTCATCGCCGGGTTGTTCTTCTTCGCCTCTTCGATGCGGCGAAACAGGATGGGGTGGGCAAAGGCGGCGTTGCTGCCCACGATGAACAGGCACTGGGCCTGGTCCAGGTCGTCGTAGCAGGCGGGTGGCGCATCGGCGCCCAGCGTGGCCTTGTAGCCGGCCACCGCGCTGCTCATGCACAGGCGCGAATTGGTGTCGATGTTGTTGGTGCCGATCAGGCCCTTGGCCAGTTTGTTGAAGACGTAGTAGTCCTCGGTCAGCAACTGGCCGCTGATGTAAAAGCCCACGGCGTCGGGGCCGTGCTCACGGATGGTGCGCGAAAAATGGTGGGCGGCCATGTCCAGGGCGTCGTCCCAGTCAACCGGCTGTGGGCGCGTCGCTGCGCTCGAAGCGGCGCATGGGTTGCAGCAGGCGCGTTTGCCGGGTGACGTCGGGCGTGGCGGTCTGGTGCAGCGTGGCGCCCTTGGAGCACAGCTTGCCCCAGTTGGCCGGGTGATCGGGGTCGCCCTTGACGCCCACGATCTGGTTGGCCTCGGTCTCGATGATGACGCCACAACCCACACCGCAGTAGGGGCAGGTGGAGCGGGTTTCTTCGGTCATGCGACGACGTTGATCGACAAGGTGCGACGGGCCGGGCCGGCGACCGGGCGGGTTTCTTCGGTGGCGTGGGTGGCCAGTTCGTGGGCGTCGAGAAACACCTCGCCGTCTTCCACCTTCACCGCGAAGCGGGGCGTGCAACCTTCATCGGGCGCGGCGGCCTGGCCGTCGCACAGGCCAATCGTCCAGTTGTGCAGCGGGCAGGCCACGCTGGTGCCGAAGACGATGCCCTGGCTCAGCGGGCCGCCCTTGTGGGGGCAGCGGTCGAGCAGGGCGAAGACCTCGTCTTTGTCGTTGCGGAACACGGCCACTTCGAGGCCGGCCTCGCGCGCCACGCGGCGCGAACCGAGCACGGGGATGTCTTCCACCTTGCAGATCAAGGTCCAGTGGTTGGTGGTGGTCGTGCTCATGCTGCGCTCCCGGCGGTTGAAGTCTCGGTGGTGATGGCTTTGATGGGGATGAACTGGCGTGTGTCCACGGACGCCTTCTGGGTGTCGAACCAGGGATCGGGCTCGCCTTCGAGCGCGGCCTGCAGGTCGGCCCACAGCGCCTTGCGGCCTTCGGCGTCGTCCAGGATTTTTTTCTTCACGTAGTCCAGACCCACGCGGTTGATGTAGTGCACCGTGCGCTCCAGGTACCAGCCTTCCAGGCGGTAGAGCTGCATGAAGGCGCCGGTGTATTCCATGACTTCTTCGGCCGTTTTCACCTTGACCAGGAAGTGGGCCACCTCGGTCTTGATGCCGCCGTTGCCGCCCACGTACATTTCCCAGCCGCTGTCCACGCCGATCACGCCCACGTCCTTGATGCCGGACTCGGCGCAGTTGCGCGGGCAACCCGAGACCGCGAACTTGACCTTGTGCGGCGCGTACATGCGCCACATGGCTTTCTCCAGGTCTTTGCCCATCTGGGTGGAGTCCTGCGTGCCCATGCGGCACCACTCGGAGCCCACGCAGGTCTTCACCGTGCGCAAGCGCCTTGGCGTAGGCGTGGCCGCTGGGCATGCCGATGTCGTTCCACACGGCCTGCAGGTCTTCCTTTTTCACGCCCAGCAAGTCGATGCGCTGGCCGCCGGTGACCTTGACGGTGGGGATCTTGTACTTGTCCACCGCGTCGGCGATGCGGCGCAGTTCGTCGGCCGTGGTCTCGCCGCCCCACATGCGCGGGATCACCGAGTAGGTGCCGTCTTTCTGGATGTTGGCGTGGCTGCGCTCGTTGATGTAGCGGCTTTGCGGATCGTCCTTGGCGTCCTTGGGCCAGGTGCTGATCAGGTAGTAGTTGACGGCCGGACGGCAGGTGGGGCAGCCGTTGGGCGTCTTCCAGTTGAGCGTCGCGAACGTGTCGGCGATGGTCAGCAGCTTCTCTTTGGCGATGGCGTCGCGCACGTCCTGGTGGCTGTGTTCGGTGCAGGCGCAGATGGCCTTCTTCTTCGGCGTGGCCGAGTAGTCGCCGCCGGCGGTGAACATCAGAATCTGCTCCACCAGGCCGGTGCAGGAACCGCAGCTCGCGCTGGCCTTGGTGTGCTTCTTCACTTCGTCCAGCGTGAACAGGCCTTTTTCCTTGATGGCCTTGCAGATCGTGCCTTTGGTGACGCCGTTGCAACCGCAGACTTCGTCGCTGTCGGCCATGGCGGCGGCCTTGCTCACGCCCTGGTGACCGGCGTCGCCCAGGTGGCTTTCGCCGAACATCAGCTTGTCGCGGATGTCGTGCACCGTGCGGCCTTCGCGCAGCAGCTTGAAATACCAGGAGCCGTCGACCGTGTCGCCGTAGAGGCAGGCGCCGATCAGCTTGTCGTCCTTGATGATCAGCTTCTTGTACACGCCAGCCGATGGGTCGCTCATCACGATTTCTTCGCTGCCGTCGTCGCCCATGAAGTTGCCGGCCGAGAACAGGTCGATGCCCGTGACCTTGAGTTTGGTCGAGGTGAGCGAGCCGGTGTAGCGGCCGATGCCGAACTCGGCCAGGTGGGTGGCCAGCACCTTGCCCTGCTCAAACAGCGGCGCGACCAGGCCGTAGGCGATGCCGCGGTGGGCCGCGCATTCGCCGACCGCGTAGATGCGCGGGTCGGTGGTGGTCTGCATGGTGTCGTTGACGACGATGCCCTTGTTCACATGCAGGCGCATGGATTCGGCCAGCGCGGTGTTGGGGCGGATGCCCACGGCCATGACGACCAGGTCGGCCGCCACTTCGCTGCCGTCCTTGAACTTCACCGCCTTGACGCGGCCGTCTGTCGCCGCCCACCAGCTCCTGCGTCTGCGCGCCCATGAGGAACTGCATGCCGCGCTCTTCCAGCGATTTCTGCAGCAGCTTGCCCGACACGTCGTCGAGCTGGCGCTCCATCAGCCAGGGCCCCACGTGCACCACGCTCACGCTCATGCCGCGCTTCATCAGGCCGTTGGCCGCCTCCAGGCCGAGCAGGCCGCCGCCGATGACCACGGCGTGCTTGTAGGTCTGTGGCCGCGTCGATCATGGCCTGGGTGTCGGCGATGTCGCGGTAGGCGAGCACGCCTTGCAGGTCTTTGCCCGGGATGGGCAGCATGAAGGGGTTGGAGCCGGTGGCCATGATCAGGCGGTCGTAAGGCGCTTCCATGGTTTCGCCGCTGGCGCTTGCTGGCGTGCACGATGCGCTTGACGCGGTCCACCGAGGTCACGGTCCAGCCGGCGTGCAGCGTGACGCCGTTGTCGGTGTACCAGCTCCAGTCGTTGAGCACGATCTCTTCCAGCGTCTGCTCCCCGGCCAGCACCGGCGAGAGCAGGATGCGGTTGTAGTTGGGGTGCGGCTCGGCGCCGAAGACGGTGATGTTGTAGAACTCGGGCGCGATCTTGATCAGCTCTTCGAGCGTGCGCACACCGGCCATGCCGTTGCCGATCATCACGAGGTTCATCTTTTTCATGGTAGTGTTCCTGAGTGGGATTGGGGTCGAGGTGCGTGGCGCCGCTCAGTGCTGGCTGCCGCAGTCTTCGAGGAAGCCGATGAGTTCTTCGCGCAGCTCGTAGTAGCGCGGGTGTTGCAGCAGGGCTTCGCGGGTGCGCGGGCGGGGCAGGGGCACGTCCATGATCTTGCCGATCCTGGCGCGCGGGCCGTTGGTCATCATCACCACGCGGTCGGCCAGCAGAATGGCCTCGTCCACGTCGTGGGTGACCATCATGGCGGTCACCTGGCTGCGCGACCACACCTCCATCAGGACCTCCTGCAGGTCCCAGCGGGTGAGCGAATCCAGCATGCCGAAGGGCTCGTCGAGCAGCAGCATCTTGGGGTTGAGCGCGAAGGCGCGCGCAATGCCCACGCGCTGCTTCATGCCGTTGGACAGCTCCGAAGCCTTCTTCTGCATCGAAGAGCCCAGGCCCACGCGGTTGAGGTAGTAGCCCACGGTGTCGCGGCGCTCGGCCTCGCTGGCGTGCGGGAAACACGCGGGCCACGCCCAGCATCACGTTGTCGAACGCGCTGAGCCAGGGCACCAGGCTGGGCGCCTGGAACACCAGGCCGCGGTCGGGGCCGGCATCGGCCACTTCGCGGCCATCGAGCACGATCACGCCTTCGGTGATGTCGGTCAGCCCGGCCATCATCGACAGCACGGTGGACTTGCCGCAGCCCGAGTGGCCGATGACCGAAATGAACTCGCCCTTGCGGATCTTCAGGTCAAAGCCATCGACCACGGTTTGCGGGCCTTTGGGCGTGGGGTAGACCTTGATGACCTGCGAGAAGTCGACGAAGCGGTCGTCGGCGCTGGTGGCGGCCAGCGGGGTGTCGATGCGTGATGGCTTCGGGCACGGCTCGACGGCGGCTTCGATGCGCTCGGCCAGCGCGGCGTGGCGCAGGGCGAAGCGGCTGGCCAGGGTGGGGCTGGTGGCTTTTCCGTCGACGCTGCGCGGGGTGAGCGTGGGCAGCTGGATCACGTTGCCGCCCTGGCTGGCGGCGTGCTTGTGCGACAGGCCGATCAGGTACTGCGTGATCTCGGCGCGCAGCTGCTGGAAGCGCGCGTCGTGGTTCATGGCGCGGCGGTCGCGCGGGCGGGGGATGTCGACCATGAACGAAGGGCCGAGCGTGGCGCCGGGGCCGATGTCGAGCGGGATGATGCGGTCGGCCATCATCAGGGCCTCGTCCACGTCGTTGGTGATGAGCACCACGGTCTTGGTGTCTTCGCTCCAGATGCGCACGATCTCGTCCTGCAGGTTGGCGCGGGTCAGGGCGTCGAGCGCCGAGAGCGGCTCGTCGAGCAGCAACACATCGGGGTCGGTGGCCAGGGCGCGCGCCACCGACACGCGCTGGCGCATGCCGCCCGAGAGCTGGGCCGGGCTTCTTGTCGATGGCGGGCGTGAGGCCCACCATGGACACGTAGCGCTTGACGCGCTCGGCGCGCTCGGCCGCGCTTTCGCTGGCGAACACGCGGTCCACCGCCAGCGCCACGTTGTCGCGCACGCTGAGCCAGGGCATCAGCGAGTAGCTCTGGAACACGATGCCGCGGTCCGGGCCGGGGCCGGTGATGGCCTGGCCGTTCTTCGAGCACCTCGCCGCTGTCGGCGCTGATCAGGCCCGCGAGCAGGCTGACCAGCGTGGTCTTGCCGCTGCCGGAGAAACCGACGATGGCCACGAACTCGCCCGGCTCCACGCGCAGGTTCAGGTTCTTCAGGATCTCGGAGCGGTCGGCGCCCGAGCCATAGCCTTTGCAGACGTTTTTCAGCTCCAGCGCAGCGGCGTCGGGCACGGCCACCAGGGTGGGCTTGTGCGTGGCGCTGTCGTCTCGCGTCGGGCAGGGATTTGAGGGCGAGGTTCATGGCAGCGTCCTGTGGGTTCGTGTCGTGGGGTGCGCTTCAGCGGGGCACCACGAGGTTTTGCAGCACCTGCATCAGGCGGTCGAGGGCGTAGCCGATCAGGCCGATGGTGAACACCGCCACCATGATCCGGCTCAGCGAATCGGAGCTGCCGTTCTGGAATTCGTCCCAGACGAACTTGCCCAGGCCCGGGTTCTGCGCCAGCATTTCGGCGGCGATCAGCACCATCCAGCCCACGCCCAGCGACAGGCGCATGCCGGTGAAGATGAAGGGCAGGGCCGACGGCAGGATGATCTTGCGCACGCGGGTGGCCAGCGGCAGCTGCAGCACCTTGCCCACGTTGACCAGGTCCTTGTCGACCGAGGTCACGCCGATGGCGGTGTTGATCAGGGTGGTCCACAGCGAGCACAGCGTCACCGTGATGGCCGAGATCAGGAACGATTTCTGGAACATGGGCTCACCGGTGGTCACGTACACCGCGCTCACGATCAGCGTCACGATGGGCAGCCAGGCCAGCGGCGAGACCGGGCGAAACAGCTGCACCATCGGGTTGATCGCGGCCTGCACGATCTTCGAGGTGCCCGCCAGAATGCCCAGCGGCACGGCCACCACCGTGGCGAGCAGAAAGCCCACAAACACGGTGTAGAGGCTGGTCACGATCTGGTCGAGGTAGGTGCGCTTGCCGGTCCACTGGAAGTTGCGCGGCTCGTAGGTCGGGTCTTCGGCGATGCGCTCCTTGTTGCGCTGGATCTGGCGCTCGTAGAAGGCCGCTTCGCGTTCGCGCTCGGAGAAGTGCTCCTTCACCAGCACCACCGCCTGTTCGGCCACCTGGGCCGGGCCGGGCACCGCGCCCAGGCTGGTCTGGATGCGCGAGGCCGCGACCGACCACAGCGCCAGGAAGATGACGAAGGCGACCACCGGCACGCCGACCGACATCACGAATGCGCGGCCCAGTTCGCGGGGATCGCGCAGGGCGGCTGCCCCGCTGCCAAAGAGTTTGTTGACGAGTTCCATGGTGTTCAGACCTTGTCAGCGGCTTTCAGGCCGATCTTGAATTTGGCGAGGTAGTCGTTGGGCTTGCGGCCGTCGTAGTCGACGCCGTCGATGAAGCCGGTCTGCACGCCCTTGAAGCCGTCGGTCTTGGGCAGGTCGGTGGCCTTGATCTTGCCTTCGGCGACCAGTGCGTTGGCGGCTTCGAGGTAGACGGCCGGCTGGTAGACCTTCTTGGCGATGTCCATGTACCAGCTGTCGGGCTTGGCTCTCGGTGATCTGGCCCCAGCGGCGCATCTGCGTGAGGTACCAGATGGCGTCGCTGTAGAAGGGGTAGGTGGCGTAGTTGCGGAAGAAGACGTTGAAGTCGGGCGCGGGGCGCTTGTCGCCCTTTTCGAATTCGAAGGTGCCGGTCATGCTGTTGGCGATGACCGCTGCATCGGCGCCCACGTATTGCGACTTGGAGAGCATCTTCACCGCCTCGATGCGGTTGGCCATGGAGGCGTCGAGCCACTGGCCGGCGCGGATCAGCGCCTTGACCACGGCGATGTGGGTGTTGGGGTTGGCCTTGGCCCAGTCGGCGGTGACGCCGAACACTTTTTCGGGGTTGTTCTTCCAGATCTCGTTGTCGGTGATCACCGGCACGCCAATGCCCTTGAACACCGCCTGCTGGTTCCAGGGCTCGCCCACGCAGTAGCCGTGGATGGTGCCCGACTCCATGGTGTTGGGCATCTGGGGCGGCGGCGTCACCGACAGCAGCACGTCGGCCTTGGAGGTGCCCGAGATGTCGCTGGAGGTGTAGTAGCCGGGGTTCAGGCCGCCAGCGGCGAGCCAGTAGCGCAGCTCGTAGTTGTGGGTGGACACCGGGAACACCATGCCCATCTTGAAAGGCTTGCCTTCCTTCTTCCAGGCGTCGACCACCTTCTTCAGGGCGTCGGCCTTGATCGGGTGCACCGACCTTGCCGTCTTTCATGGGCAGGTGGGGCTTCATCTCGGCCCACACGGCGTTGGACACCGTGATGCCGTTGCCGTTCAGGTCCATGCTGAAGGCGGTGACGATGTCGGCCTTGGTGCCGTAGCCGATGGTGGCGCCCAGGGGCTGGCCGGCCAGCATGTGGGCGCCGTCGAGCTGGCCGTCGATCACGCGGTCGAGCAACACCTTCCAGTTGGCCTGGGCTTCCAGCTGCACGTTGAGGCCTTCGTCTTCGAAGTAGCCTTTTTCGTAGGCGACCACCAGCGGCGCGCAGTCGGTGAGCTTGATGAAGCCGAATTTGAGCTGTTCTTTCTCGGGGCGGCTGCCTTGGCGGCCAGAGCGGGCAGGCCGAGGGTGGTGGCTCCCGCCAGGGCCAGGGCCTGGGTGGCGAAGCGGCGGCGGTTCGGAGTGGTTGGTGGCAGCGGACATGGACAACTCCTGAAGGCAGAAAGACAACCGGGGCCAGACCCAAACAAAAACGGCGTCCATCAACAGGCAGGCCGATAGCCTGCGGGTGATGGACGCCGTTGTCCGTGTGGTCTGGAAAGACCTGAGCGGTGTGCCGTCGTTGGCACGTCGCCTTTGTCAGTGATTAAGCAGGGATCGTGCCAGCTTTTTGCCTGTTGAGCCGGGGTCGGTCGGAAGCCCGTTGATTTGTCTGGGATTTCAGCGATTTCGACGCCGTGCCTCGCAGCGCTTTTGGGCCGCAGTTGGCCGCTGAGGCGCTGCCGCGGTCTCAAGCCTCGAAATGGTGCGATGCAGCGCTGGCGAGCACTGTTTTTGTGCGGTGCAGCATGCACGTCTTCAGCGCTTCGGTTCCGGGAGCACTTCGGCCATGGCCAGCACGGCCTCTGCCACGTCGACCACGCGCCGGTTCTGGTTCATGGCCATTTGCCTCATGGTTTTGTGGGCCGCTTCTTCGCTCAGGCTGCGGTGGGCCATCAGCAGGCCTTTGGCGCGCTCGATCAGCTTGCGTTCGTTGAGGCTGGCGCGCACGGTGTCGAGTTCGTCGCCCATGCTCTGCAGGCGGTGCGCCTGCTCCTGGACCAGCTCGAGGATGGAGCGATCGAGTTGCTGCCCGAAGCCCGGCGCGCCTGGAGACCAAGGGCCTGTCCGGCGGGCTGTGTTCGTGGGTGGCGCGGTCGAAGAAGCCGGGACTCTCCGGCTTGGCGGTACCCTGGGGCGCGGGGGCACTGTGTTGCAGCCGTTCGAAGCTGGCCAGCTTCGGTCGAGGCCGTTGCGATG